>JAQUYL010000024.1 GCA_028691845.1 Opitutaceae bacterium | reverse complement strand
TATCCAGCGCCGTGCCTATGGCTTTAGGAACTTTAACAACTACCGCCTGCGCGTCATCGCCCAGTGCGGCTGACTTATGAACCTCCACTCCCTTCAACCCACTCCCCAATCTTTGGTGTAGACCCGATAATCTCCCAATCCATTGATGTTGAATTGGTGCCAGGGGCCGGGATTGAACCGGCGACCAAAGGCTTATGAGTCCTCTGCTCTACCACTGAGCTACCCTGGCAACGTCTATTTACCTACTGGTTGGAACAGACGGGCGGCTATTACGCGTTGCTCAAACGCGCTGACAAGCAATTTCGACGCTCGCTCAAGACCAAGGATCGCAAGCTGGCTGATCGCCGCTTGGCCGAGTTGCGCGCCCAGGTAGGCAACCTAAGCATTACCGAGGATGCCCGTTTGTCGTTTGATGAAATTGCCCAGCGTTGGTTCGACACCACGGCCCATGCACTCAAAGCCAGCACCGTCACTCGCCGCAGGACCTGCCTTAAGAATTTGTCCCCGTTCTTTGCAGGGGTGGCGATTCGCAACATCCAGCCACACCACTGTGAGCGTTGGTTGACCGAGCGCGGCGCCAGGATAGCCCCACAGACGATGGTCCATGAGTTGAACGCGCTGCGGAACGTGCTCGATTACGCGGTAAGCCTCGGCTTGATGCTCTCTAACCCCGCCAAGGGGATCAAGCGCCGCAAGGTCGTTCAGGCTCCCATGGTCATTCCCACGCGTGAGCAGTTTCGCCGCCTTATTGAAACGATCCGTCAGTCCGATGGCCGCCTTGACAGCCAGCAGAAAGCCAAACCAGGTGCCGCTTTTGTCGAGTTGCTGGCCTACTCGGGCTGCCGGTTGCACGAAGCCGCTTCGCTCGTCTGGAGCGACGCCGATTTCGACAAGGGCACTCTTTCGATTACAGGCGGTGAACGCGGCACCAAGAACCATGAAGTACGCACAATCCCGATGACAGACGCTCTTTGTGGGTTACTCCTGCGCATGAAAGAGGAGCGGAAGCCACAGCCATCAGACCGCATCGCGCAGTTCGGAAGCGCGCGCAAATGCCTCATCACGGCATGTCGTCGGTTGGGCTATCCCGAGTTCACGCACCATGACTTCAGGCACTTCTTCGCAACGACCTGTATTGAGTCAGGCGTCGATATTCCCACCGTAAGCAGATGGCTAGGCCACAAGGACGGGGGGGCACTTGCCATGCGCGTCTATGGCCACCTACGCCAAGAGCATAGCCTGTCCGCCGCAAAGAAAGTCACTTTTTGACTCTGAACCGTCCCTGTTACTTTGGATTGCGCAACAGCCCGAAATGCTGCGCGGCGACCATTCGCGAGCCAGACTTGGGGCCGCTTAGGTGCGCCGTCTACGCCACGCAGCAACACCGAGCACGATTATTCCGACGAGAGCGGCGTAGGTCGACGGTTCGGGGATCGCACCAAACATATCAGCAGCGGCAGTCGAGACGCGGACTTCGTCGAAATAGAATCCCGAGCTGGGATGGTCAACGTATACGTGGAATCTGCCAATACTTCCGATGTCGTAGGGATTGATCAGCGAGGCATTATAGTTGGCAGTATTCTGCAGATCGCTCGCGCTGGACGGATTCACCCAAAACCATATGGAATCTGAGGTCCCGCTGGTGTTAAATTGGATCTTGCCCACCAAGTAAACAGTCTGCGTTGTGATCGAAATACCGCTGGACTGCCCAGTTTGAGACGCCACATCTCCACTTATGGGGCGGGCGTCGAGGTATTGGAGCGTGGTATAAGCACTATATGGGTTGGATCCATACTGACCCAAAGACACGAAGCCACTGTTGCCTTCACCGGGTCCTTCCACCGCGATTAACCGTATGCCGCTGTATGTGGATTGATATTGAACCAGCGCCCCGAAATAGAGTGTGCCGGAACTGACTGCCGGGAAGTAACGCCCGAGACCGGCACCTTTGAAGGCGTTCGTTTGGCCCAAACCCGTAGCACCTGTCAATCCGGTATAGGTTAGATCGCTCGCGGGCACAGCGCTGAAGATGCTGGACGAGGCTGTGCTCCAGTTTCCTGTCCAGCCTATCCCTTGGCCTTGGCCGTTGATGGTTCCTGACGTGTAGCCTGAGAGATTGTCGTATGCAATGAGCTGGGCCCAGACCTCAACAGCGGCGCAAAGACCCATGATTACGATCAGCAGTCGGCTTGTTTTCATTTTCAGGTCGGCAGTTGTGATTACGGAGCGAAAAGCGATTCCCCGTGCAGAACGATTCTCGAGTGACAAACGCCTGTGCTACGCAATCCCAAACGCTGGAGAAATGTTCGTGCGAAGATGGATCGACGCTGTGACGCGTGCAGCTTCATATTGCACTTGGGGAGAATAGGGGTGCGATTTTGTACCGTGCCAATGGTCGCAATGCAAGTTCGATGCTCCCAAACGAGGCTGACGCATAATTCAGGTCAGTAAGCGACCGACAATCAATCCACTGCCCTTCAGTCATTCGCGCCGCACTCCATTCCAACTATGCCGCCTCATCGCGTCTCATTTTTTACCGTAATTGGCGCGCGTCCGCACCGAATAGGTAACCGGCGACCCCTGTTGGACTTTCCCAAGAGACGAATTTGAAACACCCCTCGGAGGTTGCGTGACGGAAGGCGCGGACAGTTATTAACCATAGGTGACAAGGGAAACCGCCTACGTAGCAGGGTGCCTGTACTCAGTAGCAGGCGCTCTCAACAAGAGTAGCCAGTCATCTTCGCTACCTATCGTGATGGCCTCTCTTAGGCGATACGCCCACCTTGGTCCCAGTTTCCGCCGAATTCCCAACATGTTCTGCACGCCGAGCGCGGCGGTCAGTCCCGAAGGGTGCATCACGCCTTCCTTCGCCGCAGCAGCACTATGGCCAAGCTTACCGCTCCCAGTGCTGCCGCGCATGTGCCGGGTTCCGGGATGGGCGCGAGGCTGGCGACACGAAAGCCGTAGGAACCGTCCTCATACGTCGCGACACGGGAGGGGTCGCTGTACGACCGATCCAGGCCGTAGCCGTCGACCCACGAGCCGGCACGCTTCCCGCGGTAGTCATTTGCATAGATTTGCTCATTCCACTCCCACACGTTGCCGCCTTGATCAAACGTGCCGTAATAGCTGGATGCATTCGGATAGCTCCCGACCGGCAGGGCGCCATCTGTGCCCGCGCCATTGAATACCGCATAATCACCGTCATTGTAGTTTGCGCTGTTCGTCGCGGTGAAAGCTGTGTTGTCGCCCAGGGTATTGCTCCGCACCGGATACTCCCAATAGCCGCCCGTGCCACTGTTCAGTGTGGGATCGTAATAGGCCGCCTTGTACCACTCATTCTCGCTCGACACCACCCAGTTCGCGCCGCCGTTGCGCGTCACGGTGTTGTTCACAGGATTTGTCACTCCGCCGAGGGTATAGCTTCCCGTCTCCGTGCTGGCGCTTCCCTGCCCGTTGTTCAGCCAATTCGCAAATCGTGTCGCATCCCAAAAGCTCACGTAGGTGACCGGCTTGTTCTCATAGCCGGATTTCACCGCGTAGGCGTAGCTCCCGCTCGACCCGGACCGCGTGATGCCGCCATAGGCTTCGGAACCCATGCTCGTATTGTACAGAGCATAACTGTCCGTGGCAGCCACGGCGTTCAGGAACGCCGCATACTGCGTGTTGGTCACCTCATACTTGCCAATCGCGTAACTGTAGCCCACCGCTCCGAAGCCGGTGGAATCCGCCGTGTTACCGGGGTTGCCCACCGTCACTGTATCGATCGTGATCTGCGCCATCGAGCCGCTTGTCAGGAAGAAGGCCGCAATGCCAACCCCCATTAGTTTGGTCATGGTTTTCATGGGTTGATTATAACGTCGGCTTTGAAAGCCAAAACTCAAACTCGCTATCCTGCAATCACAAACGACGCGTTAGTGCCAGGTTGTTGGTGGGCTCTGCGCCACCCGTCATCAGTGTTAGCGCCCAGGTGCGGTCTTAGTAGCAAGCACTCTCAACAAGAGTCGCCAGTCATCTTCGCTACCTATCGTGATGGCCTCTCTCAGGCGATACGCCCACCTTGGTCCCAGTTTCCGCCGAATTCCATCCATATTCCGGACGCCCAGAACAGCGGCCAACTCAGCGACACGTTTTCTCCACTTCTTCGCCCCTGGCGAATTCCACGCAAAGACTCGCGTGAAACAATGCTTGGTTCACCTTATTGGCACACAGACGAACCCATTGCGGATAAGAATCCGAGGGAATTTCTTCGCAACCGACAGCTTCATCCAGAAACTTCTGGAGCACGTCAAAGTCCGCCAATTTTGCCGTGAGAAGAAACTTGTCCGCGTCAGAGAGATTCTGACCCTGTTCTGTTGTCACCCGATTCCAAAATTTCGGACTTTTCGGGATGACTCAAGACAAGAGCGAGCATTCATTTCTCGCTGTGTATCTAGAGATTTACGACAGGAGACAACTCAGGACAAAATGAGCGAAAATCGCCGGTTCGTTTAACGGGTCCTCTGCTCTACCACTGAGCTACCCTGGCAACTAAATTGATCAACAAGCACTTGCGAGTTTTATAAAACATGTCTTCACGCCCGATTTCTACACCCTAGCATTGTCTGAGAGAAGGGGATTGAAATCATGGGCAAAGGGGAAGGCTGGCAAAGAACGCAAGTGCAAGGGCTTCTCCGGAATGCGGGAAGCGGGCGTTATTACGGGCGGTGGAAGGTTGCGGGCAAGCAAAAATGGGTGCTGCTGAAAACAACGGTGTTTTCCGTCGCCAAGCTGCGACTGATCGATGAGGCGGCGAGGATTGAAAGGCTCCGCACGGCCCGTCATGCGGTGGCTTCTGGCTCTGCCACAATGGGCGAGCGCATGGGGGCCTACGCCGAGCAAACGCGGGCACGGACCGACACCAAGGAGGTTTCAAAGACAGCTCGGATTGTCGCCCTCAAAAAATACGCAGGGCATGGCCATCGATTGAGGCCATGAGGCCCGCGCAGGTAACGCCTGCCGCCGTGACGGATTGGGCGTCTCGTTTCAAGGCGTCTGGCACGCAGTTCAAACCCGAGGGAGTCGCACGACGATTAAGGGCAATTCGGCCCGAAGTGTGAACGCGGCAATCGACACGCTGCGGGCGGTTATGGACATTGCGCCGACGCGATGGAGAACAATGGGGCGAAGAGCGGGTGGGGGAAGGAGGCCGCAGACTTTTGCCGCTTCATGGCGTTCTCTGGATGTCGCGGCGGAGAGGTTGGCCGCGTGACTTGGGCGTGCGTTGATTGGGGTCGCAATCAGATGCGTATTCCCGGCTACAAGTCGGAGTCCTCTGACCGCACAATCCCTTTATTTCCCGATCTTGAAAAGCTGTTGCGCAGTATCCGCGAGCGGCGGAAATCCGCTGCCCGCTTTGCTGTTGATGGCAAGCCCTTCCTAGCCCCGGCTGATAGCATCTTCCGATTGTGGAAATGCCAAAAGACCATCGATGCCGCCTGCGCCAAGACCGGGACCAAGCGTTTTACCCATCACGATCTGCGGCATCTGTTCACCACGGTATGCATCGAGTCTGGCGTGGACATCCCGACTGTTAGCCGTTGGTTGGGGCACGCAGACGGTGGGGCTCTCGCAATGAAAACACACGGCCTTCTACGCCAAGAACGCAGTCAGGCGCAGGCTACCAAGGTCACTTTCACGAAAACCACAGAAAGGGCACAATGAGCAATCTAGACGATGAATATAGGACAGAGGCCTTGCGACTGCATGGCGCAGAATTTGCCGCCCCGCTATGTTAACCTCTGGAGAAGGCCTCGATCGTGCAACTGGCACAGATTGCTGCTCCATTCGCAGCTAGTGGCATGAATACGGGAAATGCGGGCTAGGCGAGCCTCATTCATGGCTGGATGCCGATGGCGTCAGATGCTGGAACGAAATCGCCGCGCACTGTCCGTATCAGCTAACCGCATCGGATGAGCATATCCTCACCCTCACGGCCTCGATTGGGGCGCGTATCCGCCAAGGAACGGCCAGCGGACCCGAGTTTAATCAATTCAGGCTTTGCTTGCAGCAGTTGGGCCTAACCCCGGCAACCCGCAGTACAGTGCGTGTGCCGGTTGCCAAGAAAGCGAACCCATTTGCCGAAGTCTGACCCCGCTGGGGCGCATCTAGCTTAGGGACTTCTCGAACTCGCCCCTACCGGGATCGGGATTGCACACGAAAGCGCCGCAGCCAAACAAATCCCAAGCTGGCGAGCCCGGCGAGCAGTGTCCACGTGGACGGCTCCGGAATCACCGTCAGGTTGAGGACCGTCTGTGCGCCATACAGACCAACTGCTACTCCGGTGGTAGCAAGGGATGTCTCGGTGCTGGATTGGATCGCATCATAGATCAGCTCCACATTGTAATTTCCCGGAGCCAAGGTCCCGGGTAAGGCGGTAAAGGAGGGAGGCTTGTCAGGTGCGGATTCAGATTTGAGCGGATCGCAGACGAGAAAACCTTCTGCGACGGTTTCGCCTCCACCATTTCCATATATGCCTAAATCATAGTGATAGCCCAATAGGTTTGGCGTGGTGCCTAGCGGGAGCAAGGTGGGCGCTGGATTGGTTGTGTAGGGCTCGTTCATATCAATTGTGAGCGTCGCGGAATTATTGATCACATAACGATTCTCAACCCATGAGCCGCCTGTGAGCGTCATTAACGGGATTGCCAGGTGGCTTGATGTGGGATCTGCAAGAGATACGGTGACGCTGCCCACGCCGTATGGAACCTCGTTAACAAACGCCGAGACCGTATAGTTCCCATTGGGATATGCGGTCGTTAAGTCCGTTAAGGTTGCACGCGTATAGTCCTGAAAACGCCAAGCTTTGGATGAGACAGAATAATCCAAGGTGCCGGTGGCGACCCCACTGAGCGTAGCGGAGGTGATTGGATCCGTCGAGGAAGTAGAGTCATCGCCATCGACATCTACCCTGAAGACATATGGGGCAGGGGCCGCCACCGTGGTAGAAGCGCCTATTTGCACATGCTGCTCCATGCGCTCAACGGTGATGTCGGTGAGCGCCTGGGCACGACCTGCCGTAACTGCGCTTAAACCGGCGCCAATGAGGAGCACTACTTTAAGCAACTGGGTGTTTTTCATGGCCGGTGTCGCAAAAAAACATGGAGTATTCATGATAGTGAGATTGACGCTAAATATTATGGGAGAGCCATGGACCTCAATGGATAAAATCAAGCGGAATTTTGCGAGCAGAACCTGCAACAAGGGCCAGTGTTGATGTACGCTGCCCGCCACGGCCCCAAGCGCGCCAAAGCGAACAAGCGCGGGGCAGCATGCCCCTCCTTGGCTTTCTAGCCTCGCACAGCCCGTTTCTGTGCCAAGAGGGGACGTGGAGCCTCGGCGCGGGAAAATCGCAGTGAAGCGGCAAGACTGGCAAATGGGGTTTTGCAGGAGAGCCTTTGCTGTAAGTGACGCTCCATTTGATGCCCATTTGAAGTTCGAATCGACGATCTTGGTCGGGGTGCATGGTAGCTATCCGCTACATCGAGTAAGGATAGCTAAAAAAACGATGACCAAGACAAGTATTGTCGCGAGGCTACTCTCAGGACGTTTTCTCCCGCGTCTTGTGGTCGATTTTCTGGCTGAAACAGGGACTGATTCGCCCCGTTTGATACGCGCACGGTACCCTTCCCCAACCCCAATCGGCACTCGATTTGGATCACCCTGCCCACCATCATTACTAATTTCAGCCTTGAGTAGCTCCCACGCAAGCAGCCGATCCGGATCTTCGATATAGAAGTCATCCATCCATTCGCCAATTTGACGAGGGCCTTCGCCTGCCGCGCGGGGACGATTCCAAAACCTACGCCCAACCCGGCCAAACTAACCCCAGCGCTGGCTCAGTAAACGGTAGCGGATCAACACAATGCCGTGATTCGCGCGCTCGCCTACAAATGGCAGCGGGTGCTCTTCGCTTGTTGGCAACAGCGCATGCCTTGCGACGAGAAACGTTACCTCGATCGCCTCAGGATCACCGGCAGCCCTCTGGCGACGATCATTGACCACCCACAAGTAATCACTTGACCGATCAACTCAGTGGTAACTTGACGGACACAACTCCCTGCGCAACGTGTGTGGGCATCGCCGGCGGGTGCCGGTCCGGTCTTTGGCGCCGCGATTAATTCTGGATGCGACGGTACGTGTCGCCGTAAATCGTAATCGTGCTTTGATCTTTCGGACGGAGTATACCGTTTTCATCCGTAAGGATAACCACACCTTCGGTGATGCGGGCTCCCCGGGCAGTTTGTAGGCGCTCGCGGCGCAGCGTTTGATTCTTCCCGTAGACAGCAAAACGCAACAGGCCCAATTTTTCGATCTCGAGGCGTCGGTCGCCTTCACGAGCCCCGGTCTGATACACCCCGGCCACTTGTTTCATCAATGCATCCGACTCTGCTTCAGGCAAAAAAACATGCGGGGGCAAAAGGGTGCGGGGCGGCATGAACAACATCCACACCGTGGTGAGGTTCATTGCGACAATGGCAACGCCCAGCAGTGCGATGGTCACGAACTTGCGCTTGCCCGTTGCGGTTTTCCGGATGGGAGATGCGGTGCGGGCTGCAGCATGGACGGTCGTCGGCGTCGCCCCGGCGGCCTTGGTCGGAATTGCAGCGGTCGCGGCGATCTTGGCCATAATGTCGTCAACCGAGACCTTGAAACCTCCGACCTTGGTTTCCCAGTTCACAAAATGCAGTTTGCCCTCGACTGGCACAATCATGACCAGGCCGGCAGGAGACTTGATGCGAATCTCCGGGCGGGGGGTAACCATCGGTGACAGGCGTGCAGCCAGGTCGGCAAATGCCGTGAGCAGCTGGCGCAACTGTTCTTCCGACACCCCGGGAAGAGTTGTATCAGCATATGTGCTGCCCGCATCGGTCGCATCCGGCGCGAGGGCGTGCAAAACAACTTGGTAGGAGACAGTGGGCATTATCGTTCAATAATCCAAACCAGGCTGCCGCCGCCTGCAAAGAGGAGGTTGCCGGAGTTCAAGTTGCCATCGTCTATCATCCGATCGATCTCCTCGAGCTGGTCAGCCCCGCTGGTGATGGGAGAGTCGCCAGTTGTGTTGATGCTGATCGCCGCCTTGCAATTGGAGCCGCCAAAAACCTGATTGCTTTCCCAAGCATAATGTCCGCCAAGCGGGCTAACTTTTACCCAGTCCGCTTCCTTCAACCGGCCAACCATTTCCGGCGGCAAGACGCCCGGATCGGTGGAGGCAGGGAAACTCCCCCGCTCGGATGCGTAACCTTGGAAAGCGCTCTCGAAAACCCTCAAATCGTTCGCGGTCGCACTGGCGCGCGCCTTGCGCTGGACCAATCTGATGGTCGGGACTGCAGTCATCGCGAGAAAGCTGATGATCGTCACCACCACCATAATTTCTACGAGGGTAAATCCCCGCGTTTGCTGATGGGTGTCCCCGCGCAAGCGGCACGACAACCAAGTCGACGGGATGGACGATCGCATATCGGTGCCAGCCGAATCTCGAGATGGGTTAATATCAAGCAGATAAAAGAGTTTGCAGCGCATTTGCAATCGGTAACTGGCCCAAAAGTGATTTGCTTCTACCGCCGCAAACTTGGGGAAGCTATCTGAGGCATGTGCATACTGCCGGATGGCAGAGCCGGACGGGTTTGCCCTCGGGTAGCCCCACCGGTCAAGGTCCGGCCAGGCCGGCAAACGCCGGAAGATCGGACGGTTCCTGAATTCCCTAATCTACATCGATGGCTTTGCCGCCCTCTCTTTTGTCGTAGCTGCGAAATGCGAACATGGTCTCGCTGTCGATGATGCCTTCGATCTTCAAGAGTTGGTCTGTGATGAGGCATTCGATCATATCGAGAGATTCACATTTGATGATAACCAGAAGATCGTAGCGGCCGGAGATGGAATAGACATCGGATATGCCGGGAATGTCCAAAAGCGTTTCCGCGGTTCCTGTCACCTTGCGATGATCAATTTTCAATAGGATGATGGCAGTGGGCATGAGTTTGGTCTTTGTTTGACTGTGCTGAATGACCATGAGGCCGTCGCACGAATTGGCAATTCACTCAGCACAGCGCAGGAGCGATTTTTTGGCAAGGTGGTAAATGTTGTACGACGAGCCGCGCGAAGTCCCGAAACGCGATAATTTCCGATCGGGGATGGGCGTTAATTGTTGGAATCCGCCATGGTGGTTTGGCCAAGCAGACAGGCTCCTTGTCGGTTTTCATCGATCGACTGCCGACTCCGACCCTGTTCGTGTGCTGGCTGCTTGAGGTGGAGGTGACGCGATGCCGGCCTAGTTCTTGGATCGGTCCCCGATTGAAATCCCTCCCTGCGGCGTATGGGCGATACTTTTAAGAACCGAATTGGCAAGCATTAGCAAGGCCTGCCAGCGATGGAGCGCCACTTTTCTAGAGCGGAAAACACGTTTGGACGCTGTGAACTTAAAGATGTCAGACCTATGCAGAAGTGGTCATTTATTCCCAATGCTGTGGATCTGTAATTTTTACAGAATTAGATTGATTTATTCCAGAAAACCCGATGCGTCTGGAAGTAATTGTCCTGATAACACTCGTTTTAGGGCATTTAAACCGTATCCCAAGAAAATAACCTAACTAACTAAACATGAAGTACATAACATGTAAGCGTGCGTCGGTGCTTTTTAGCACCGTGCTCGCCCTGCTCGTTGCGGGCACACAATCGCAGACAGCGCTAGTCGCACAGGATCAAAACTTTGCGCCAGAAGATGTTGTGCAGATGGAAGCGTTTACAGTGAAGACCGACCTCGGTCGGTACCACGACTCAACCTCAGCCACGGCGACGAAAATTCCGATGGATATGAAGGCCGTGGCGTCTTCGCTGTCGGTGCTGAATAACAACGCCTTGATGGACCGCAATGCGGTGTCCCTGCAGGACGTCTATACATACATCACCGGCATGAACCAAGTGCAGCCGAATTCCAACGGCTTCACGTTCCGCGGTTTTAGCAGCACGGGCAGCTTCACCCAGAACATCCAGTTTGACGGCATCATGGGCACCACTTCGAGCAAAGGCGCCCTGAGCACGGATAACGTCGAGCGGGTGGAGTTCCTGAAAGGCCCGAATTCGGTGCTGTACGGGCAGATGAAGCCCGGCGGGCTCCTGAACATTGTGACCAAAAGTCCGAAGGCGAAGAAGAGCACGGTCGTGCGTACATCATTCGTCACTTATGCTGGGGACAGCTACGCCAGCTTTGGCAGCAAAGTTGGCTTAATCGGCTCTTTTGACACCACCGGGCCGATTGACCAGGACAAGCATTGGCTCTACCGCCTGATCGTCAGCGGTTCGGATGAAAAACCCTTCCGCAAAAATGCTTTCACAAAGACTTTTTATATATATCCGCAACTGACCTACAAGTGGAGCGCGGATACCTTTCTGACGGTGAAGGGCGAGGATATTCAGGAGAAACGCCATCACGACGACTTCCTGGTGCCGATTGGGAACAACGCTGCATCCGTGGCACGCTTTGATACCAGCTATCAGGAGGAGTTTGATGTGGCTCGCGATAAAGGCTCGGCCATGTCCACCTCTTTCCAGACGAGATGGAATGACAACTGGACGCTGCGCGCGCAGAATCGTCTTGCTTGGAACAGAAACGTCACGCGCAACTATGCCACCCGTGGGCAGAAGATTACGACGAAGACCCCGATCCAGGATTCCTATATCCAGCGCAGCTATACCTACACGGATAACGGGCATCGCTATAATTTCACCGACGTTAATTTCTACGGAAACTTTGGCCCGGAGAATTTCACCCACACCGCTCTAGCCGGCCTCTATGGTGGCAGGGAGTATTTCGACAACCATCGCATTTCCAACGGTCCGAAGCAGCCGACCATCAACATTCTCAATCCGATCCTGGGGACTGTGACTGGTTATCCGGCGGATGGAAATGGCGCTTTCGACATCAAGCAGCCGCTCAGCACCGCCAGCTGGTATGTCGCTGACCAGATGAAGATCGCCAACCGACTGCATGTGTCGCTCGGCACCCGCTATGAGCAGCAGATATCCACTGCGGTAGATCCCGTCGGCAATACGATTCCCTACATGCACCAGTTTGTCAGCCAGCAGACCTCGCAGGCGGGCGCAGTTTATGAGATCAACAAGACCCTTTCGGCTTACGCGAGCTGGAGCCAGTCGTTCGTGCCTTCCGACGTAACCATTGTCGATGCCTTCGGCAATTCCGGTTTCCCCTCGGAAAAGGGCAAGCAATACGAAGCGGGCTTCAAGTTTGAAACCGAAGATCGCAGCTTCTTTGCCTCATTGGCTGCCTACCGGATCATCCGTTCGAATGTTGCGGTTGGCACCGGGTTTCAGCTTCCTGACGGACGGGCCTATTTCCGGGTAGACGGCGAACAACGCAGCCAGGGATTTGAGCTGGAAACCAATTGGTTGCCCATTCCCAACTGGCAGATCCAGGCTGGTGCAGCCTATGTCGAGGCCACTATTACCGATTCGGTCAAGAATCCCCAGACCATCGGCCTGGATCTGGCGAATGCGCCCCGCGCCAGCGCCAATCTGTGGACCCGCTACAATTTTGCGAGTGGCACCTTCAAGGGCTTCGGTACTGGTCTTGGTGTCATCTATATTGGAAAGCAATGGGCCGGTAATCCGGCTGCCCGACCTGCCTACTTCCCTGTTGCCGGCTGGACCCGGGTGGACACGGCTTTCTTCTACAAGTGGCGCCGCTTTGATATCGCGCTCGATATCAAGAATATATTCGATCGTAAATATATCTTGGCGGCATACAATGCCACTGCACTCATCCCTGGTGAGCCGCGGAAAATCACTTTGTCGGTGACGACCCGCTTCTAACCGAGGATTTGTTCAAGCCACAAGTTTGACAGGCGGAGGCGCAAGCCTCCGCCTTTTTCTTTGCGGCATGACAACGATTTCGCTGTGCGGTGGCACCCGGCCGTGGGTGATCTCATTTCTCTGTCCACCCACAAGCCGCGGTCTCCATTGTCGGGAATCGTGCTTGATTCATCACAGGTAGCCCGGTTTTCAAAAAACTGTCGCCGTTTTCGCATCTACGCCCTCTCTGAAAGAGCCGTTTAGCCTCGGCTACACTTCAACTTAAACCACTCTGGGGTGATTGCTTCGAGGATAGGGATGGCTCTGATGACGATTCATGAGCCTTTCAGCAGCAAAAGGCTATCGTCTCAGGAATGGTTATGGCGAATTGCACTGGTAGGCTCAGACTGGAATTGAGCCTGTTGCACGCCCGTTGGCTGCATGCGGTACCGCCGTTGTTCGTAGACGAGGAGGGCGAAAGCAATTCCGGCCAGTCCGAGCGCTCGAAAAAGCGCCAAGGGAATTTGCTCGTGAGGAGTGAGACCGCCGCCAAAGCAACCACAGGCGAGATCTATACCGCGCCACCACGCGGAGGCGAGTACGACGGCAAAGACCAGTCCCGCTACACCGATTACCGCCAGCGCGCCGCCTTGGACGCGACGAAGCAGTACCGCCGTGCCTGCCAGCAATTCTAGTGCCGGCAAAAACACTGCCAGCAGTGAAGGCAGCTGTCCACTGACGATGTGATAGCGGGAAATGGCGTCGGCAAAGGCCGCCGGATCATGCAGTTTGAGCAGGGCGGCCGTCACAAACGTGAGGCCGAGAACCAGCCGGGCCAGTAAGGCGGCAAGGGCGATCACTTTGTCTCGGAAAGCCATTCGTCCCTACCTTCTTTGAGTATTTTGATTTCCCGGATTTGAAGTTCGCGCTGCAACCGGCGGGCGACGACCATGCTGTTGGGGCCGTTGCGGACATCGCAATAAACCACAATCAGGCAACCTGGTTGCCAGCGTTCGAGAAACGCCGGCAACAGCGTATTCCACTGGTCTTCGTTGAGCAAAACGGCCCCAGGGAGATGAGCGCCAGCATAGGCGGTCGGGCTGCGCGCGTCGACCCACAGGACATGCTCCTGCAGCGACCGGAGTCTATCGATCGATGTTTTCGCGGGATAGGGGAGGCGCCAGTCAGGGTGGCGCGGATGAAGGGTCCCGACGGCAAGCGCCACCAGCGCCGCAAAAAAGATCAGCAGGACGCTCTCCCGGAATACCCGCCATCCGAAACTGATTGCAGTGGGTGATTTCACTCGGGCTATTTCACGTAGGCGTAGGCGCTGAAGACCACCGCTCGGCCATCACGGGCGGTTCCGTGGATGCGAAGGGCGTCGCTGGCGGGCTGAGCGGTGGAGTGTGGCGTGATATGCAGACGGTAGTTCCGGCCCGGCGCGATCGTCTCAAGCCGGACGGCAAAGGACTGGGTCATGGATTGGACGCCATCAAGACTCAGTGTGACCGCGGACGACACATTGACGTCCAAGGTCTTCTCCGCAACGGCTTCGCCGGTGTGCCAGTAGATCAGGCGAGGGGCGATATCTATGAGTTCAGGAACGGTGACGCGCAGAATTAGTCGGACGGGATGGGCCGGATCATCGTCCGTTTGTACGGAAATGGCCCGTTCATATAGACCGACCCGATCACCGATGGTGAAGCGGGTGTTGATCCGGCCGGTTTCCCCTGGCCCGTAATAATCTCGTTCCCTGGTGGCGATCACGCAGTCGCAGGTGGAATCGACGGCTAGAATGGCGACCGTCTGGTGACTGGTATTCCGGAACTCAAACGCGGCGTCGACGATTGACTGGAAGGGCGCAGTCGTGACCTCGAACACTTTGGTTTTCCACTCGAGCGCTCGAACAGTCCCATGCAACAGGACACTCCAGACGACTATGGATGCCCAAAATTGTTTACGGGTCATGGTGTCTGCCCTGGACGGACGGGAGGCAAAGCTCAGGATCCGCCGACCAGCGCCTCCAGAGCGGCTTTGGTCCGGGCGTACTCAGGCTGTAGACGGGCCAGCAGTGGCGGAATCGCCGCGAGGTTGCCCGTCCTGCCATTTCTTTCGATTTCGGCGCAAAGCCCGGAGAGTTCAGAGGCGCCAAAGTTGCTGGCGCTGCCTTTGATGCTGTGCGCGGCCCGGGCCAGGCACGGAGCGTCACCTTTGGCAAAGCCAGTTTCGATATCGGTAATGCGGGGCGGAGTCTCCTGCAGAAACAGTCCAACCAACTCCCTGATCAAGGCTCCGCCATCGTCGGGGCTTATGGCGCGCAGATTTTCGATCATCTGCGGGTCGAGCATTGCTTTTTCCGTCATGTAAGGAGGGACGAACTGGGGCGCCGGTGTTGAAAAATTCCGCTGACTAAAGTCTTCCAGATGGACGCAGGAATGAAAAGAAACTTTTACCGAGAGGAGAGGCATCTTCGATGCGGTCGAGCTAAACCGGTGACTGCCGCGTTTTTTATATGAGAAGCACTTTATCTCCAAGAGGACTCCGTCGTTGCGGGCAGGTTTGCGTGCCCGTCCGCCCTGACTCGAGTCCGGATGGGGTTTCCACTCCTGTGACCGTTGGGGGCAAGGCGATTCAAGACTATTCGAGCGCAGATTGTGCGTTCCGGTTGGTTGGCCCCACCGCTGTAACCGACCGGCCGTGAGAACGGGACAATGCCAGTGCATCGGCACCCTGAAGCGAAAGCCGCTGTAGGCCGATCGTGGACAATAGCAGGAGGGCAAACCATGGCACAGGGGGCATATTGGTCTGGGCAATAAGCACCTATTTAAATCAACATATCAAGAAATCCGGATATGATGATATTTATCTTGCTTAGCCCGTCACGGTGGTTTTTCTCCCCGCATTATGGCGAATAGTTTTGTTTTCTCCTCTGAGTCGGTGGGCGAAGGGCATCCCGACAAAGTCGCGGATTTGATCTCCGACAGTGTCCTGGATGCATGCCTCGAGCAGGATCGGACGAGCCGGGTCGCTTGCGAAACCTTGGTGAAGTCAAACGTCGTGGTCATCGCCGGCGAAATCACGACCAAGGCGAAGCTTAACTACGAGCAGATCGTGCGGACGGCCATACGCGATGTCGGCTACGTTCATGACGACGATGTATTTCACGCCGACAAGGTGTTCATCAACAATTACTTGACCCGCCAGTCTCCTGATATTGCCCAAGGGGTTGATGCCCGCGCCGCCGAGGGCAAGGTAACTGCGGAACAAGGTGCCGGCGACCAGGGGCTGATGTTCGGCTATGCCTGCAATGAGACGCCCGAGATGATGCCGACCGCCATTATGTTCGCCCACCGGCTTGGCCGCGAGTTGACCAAGCTGCGCAAGGCTGGCGTCGTGGGCTGGCTCCGTCCTGACGCCAAGACCCAGGTTTCCATCCGCTACGTCAACGATAAGCCCGTGAAAGTGGAGAACGTCGTCATCTCCACCCAGCACACCAAGGACGTCAAGCACACCGCCATCCGCGAATTCCTGATCGAGCACGTGATCCAGAGGGTGATTCCGTCCTCCATGCTGGATCAAAACACGATGTTTTACATCAATCCAACCGGACGGTTCGTGGTAGGCGGGCCGGAGGGCGATTCGGGCGTTACCGGACGCAAAATCATCGTTGACACCTACGGCGGCTGGGGTCGCCACGGTGGGGGCGCATTTTCAGGCAAGGATCCGTCCAAGGTTGACCGTTCGGCCGCCTACATGTGCCGATGGGTGGCCAAGAACGTGGTGGCCTCGGGGCTCGCGGAGATTTGCGAACTACAAACCGCTTACGCCATCGGATTCCCCGAGCCGGTCAGCATCTGGATTGACACGATGGGTACGGGCAAGGTGCCGGACGATGTCATCGCGCACGCTGTGTCCAAGGTTTTCAGCTTCAAGCCGGCCAACATTGTCAAGCAACTCGACTTGCTCCGTCCCATTTACCGGCAGACGACCAATTACGGCCATTTTGGCAAATCCGACTTGCCGTGGGAGCAAATCAACCGGACCAAGGAAATAATCGCGGCGACCAAGAATTCCTGACCACCATGACCGCACTGAAATCACTCTCCCGTAAAATGGCGCCCTACAAGGTGCGGGACATCTCCCTCGCCGACCTTGGCCGCCGGGAAATAGAAATGGCCGAGAAGGAGATGCCCGGCCTTATGTCGGTTCGGTTGAAGTATGCGAGGAAGCTGCCCCTCAAGGGCGTGCGCATCACCGGCTCACTGCACATGACCAACCAGACGGCGGTGCTCATTGAGACGCTGGTCGCACTCGGCGCCTCCGTGCGCTGGGCCTCGTGCAATATTTTCTCCACCGTCGACGCTGCGGCTGCGGCCATGGCAAAGGCAGGAGTGCCGGTCTTTGCCTGGAAGGGTGAAACGCTGGAGGAATACTGGGATTGCACCTGGCAGGCCCTCAGCCATCCGGGCCGCCAGGGTCCGCAACTGGTCGTGGACGATGGAGGTGATGTCACATTGCTGCTCCACAAAGGCTACGAAATGGAGGAGGGGAGCGACTGGGTGAATCGGCCGGCCTCGTCAGAGGAAGAGCAGGTCATCAAGAATCTACTCAAGCGCATCCACGCGGTAAATCCGCAGGTGTTTCACGAGTTTGCCCGTGAGTGGAAGGGGGTCTCCGAGGAGACTACGACGGGCGTGCACCGGCTCTACCAGTTGCACGAACAAGGCAAACTTCTCGTGCCGGCGATCAACGTCAACGACTCGGTCACCAAGTCGAAATTCGACAATCTTTACGGCTGCCGCGAGTCGCTGGCCGACGGCATCAAACGGGCGACGGACGTGATGGTCGCCGGCAAGGTGGCGGTCATCTGCGGTTATGGCGATGTGGGCAAGGGCTCGGCCCATTCCCTGCGGGGTTTCGGCGCGAGGGTGATCGTTACCGAGATAGATCCCATCAATGCCCTGCAGGCGGCAATGGAAGGTTTCGAGGTGGCAACCTTGGAGGATACTCTCGGCCGGGGTGATATCTACGTTGCCGCCACCGGCAATTGCGACGTGATCACCTTGGAGCACATGAAGCGGATGAAGGATCAGGCTATAGTCTGCAACATCGGCCACTTTGACAACGAGATCCAGGTGCATCGGCTCAACACCGCCCGGGGAGTCACGAAGACGACCATCAAGCCGCAGGTTGACAAATATATTTTCCCCGGTGGCCGTGCGATCTACCTTCTGGCCGAGGGGCGTTTGGTAAACCTCGGCTGCGCCAAGGGACATCCCTCGTTTGTGATGTCCAACAGTTTCACCAATCAGGTGCTCGCGCAGATCGATCTCTGGAAAAACCGGAACCTCTACAAGACCGGCGTCTATCGCCTGCCCAAACATCTCGATGAAGAGGTGGCCCGGCTCCATCTGGAGAAGATCGGAGTGAAGCTGACCCGGTTGTCGCCCAAACAGGCGGATTATCTTGGCGTTCCCATCGACGGGCCCTACAAATCGGAACATTATCGGTATTGAGGCCGATAGGGTTGAGGGCGGTCGTCTCTGCTGGTCCCGGTCGGTGCGCCGACCGGTGGACGCTAGAGCATTTTCTGTTTTCATGGACGTGCACAATTGTAGCCGGCCTCGTTGAGGCCGGTCGGGTGGAGGCCCCGGGGTCAGCGACCCCGGCTGCTACAAAAAGCGTCAATCTATACCGAAAACGCTCTAGGCTGAAACCAGATCAAATTGCGCGTTCTGCCGCACGACGCGGAGTCGCGCTCCAAACAGGGCGGATAATCGTCGCGAGGTCAGCACCCGGGCTTTGGGCCCGTCCGCCACTATCCGTCCGTTTTTCAACAGGATGATCCGCTCGATTTCCGGTATGATATCGGCGATGTGATGCGTGACCAGGACCAGGCTGTGACCGGCCCGGGCAAGTTTGCGCATGATGACGTGGAACTCGCGAATCGCGCCAGGATCGAGATTGTTGGTGGGTTCATCGAGGATCAGTGCGTCGGGATCATGCACCAAAGCCCGTGCGATCAAGGCACGGCGCTGTTCACCGGAGGACATGGCCGCAAGGGGACGCTCTGCCAGATGGCTGATCTCCATGAAGTGGAGGATAGAACGGGTCCGGCGTTCCTGGGACGGGGTAACCCGCTGATGCGGCCAAAGTCCCAGGCTGCTGAAATAGCCGGATAAAATCATCTCGCGTGCGGTCACCTCCCGTCTCAGGTGGTTAAGAAGATCGGGCGAGACGATGCCCAGTCGACTCCGGAGATCGGCCACTTCCCAAATGTCCTGTCCGTAGACCTGGAAGCGAAACCCCCGCACCCCAACGAGGGGGTAAAGGTCACGGGTGATCGTCTTGATCAGAGAGGATTTCCCCGAGCCGTTGGGCCCGAGGATCGCGATGTGCTCGCCGTGTCGCACATGCAGGCTGAAGTTGTGCAGGACCCGGCGGTCTTCCTGCATGACGGTCAACCGGTGGAAATCAAAAAGCCAATGATGATGCAACGGCGGGCGAACGGCCATGCTTGCAGTTGATCGGGAGAACCGTCCGGGCTCAACCTTGTTTCCTTGGTCCGTCCAGTTCGGCTTCGATCAACTTTTTCAACCGTCCGGCCGACATTCGCAGGCGCAGCGTCCCGCGCATCAATCCGCGATTCGTGCGGCGGGAGAAAAATTGCGACACATCCTCCCTGAATCCGGCCGTTTGCCGCAGCAGGCCGACGCTGTGCACAAACTCGCTGTCTGGGGCAAAATAATCTTCCCCCCATGCACGGAGTACAGGGTAGAGAAGCCGAGCCTGCGGATAAAGACAGCGCTGGAATACGACCTGCTCAAACCGTTCCAGTGGTATGCCGTGCCTCTCGCAGTAAAGTTCGGCAAACGTCTTCATGTGGCGCTGAATACCTTTAAAATCATTATCTTCTCAGGCTCCCAAAGCCAAGTCTTATAGCCTTCCTCCCTTGCAGGGGGAACGAGCCAGGGCGGCCAGCTGGTCAAGGGGAATATCGCCTGGTTCAGGCCTTTGCCCCCAGGGGAGGGCAGGGGCCGCTTCTTGCCCGGCTGGTGTCCTCGAGGTCGAGCAGTTTCTGCTTGAGAGATTCGCCAAAGGCAAAACCCGTGAGTGAACCGTCTGCGCCGATCACCCGATGGCAGGGAATAATGAGGCAAATGGGGTTGGTGGCGAGGGCGCGACCGACGGCCCGGGCCGAACTGCCGAGCTGGGCGGCGAGCTGACCATAGCTGCGCGTCTCCCCGAATGGGATTGCCAGCAAAGCCTTCCAGACCCGTCGCTGAAACGGCGTGCCGGCCGGCGCGAGCGGGAGTTCAAAGCACGTGCGCTTGCCGTTGAAGAATTCCCCCACTTGCCGCTGCGCGACGCGAATTCGCGTTTTATCATTTATTGGATGACAAGGGTTCCGCTCAGAGGATTTATACTTGTCATCTATTAAATGACAAATGGTCAATCGCCGGCGGAGGGCGGAGATGCCGCCGAAGGCGGTGGCGATGACGGCGCCGGTGTCGTCGGTGGCGACGGAGAAAGCACCGAATGGCGTGGGAAATGTCGCATAAAAATATGTGCTCATGGTGCGGGCTGGTTCAATTGCCAGAGGTGTGCGGTGGCGAGGCTGCGGTAGGGTGAAAAGGGTGTCAGGAGTCGCAGAGTCTCTGCGCGGTCGGGCCGGTGCTTAAGGGCATAAAGCGCCTGGAGCCCACTCGTCACCCCCGTGTCTCCAAGAGGAAGACAGTCGAGGAAACCCAGCGAGCGCATCAGGATGTAGTTGACCGACCACGGCCCGAGTCCCCGGATTGCCAGCAGCGTCCGTTCCGCACCGGTCGCCGACATGCGGGGCAATGCCTCCAGGTCGAGTTTCCCGGTGGTGATTAGGCGGGCGATGTTGGAGAGGTAGTCGGCCTTCTGGCGGGAGAATTGGATTCGCAACAGGTCGCCCTCCTGGAGGGCGGCGATAGACGTTGGCCGAGACGGGGCGAACAAATCGCTCCGCACACGTACGCCGGCCAGTTCGGTGAGACGCCGTTTGAGCATGCACGCAAACCCAAACGTGATCTGCTGGCCCAGGATGGACCAGACGAGTCCGTCGAAAACCGAATGGGTCTGGCTGATGCGCAACTCGGGCCGCCCCTCGACCAGCCGGACAAAGCCAAGTGTCCTTGCCTGGCGCACAAAGGGAGCGGGGTCCTGCGTGAGCCCGAGCAGACCGACGACGAGGGCATGAGCTTCGTGCAGATCGACCTTCCGCGCCGTATTGGAGCCGAGTGGCAGGCGCGAGGCCGGCTCGACCTCGGCTTGAACGCATGTCGCATCCATGTGCAATGTCAGCACTGCGGGGAATCCGTCGAGCCAGACGCCTGCGGTATAGGTGTCGCCCACCAGCCGCTCGCTTACGCTTTGCGGATCACGACCCAGAGTACGGCGCAGATAGGGGAGCGGGTAGCCGGCGGGAAGTTTCAGGGTGAAACTGTTCGTGTTGCCCAATCCACGATAGGCCGCCGGCGTGAGGCCGTTGAGCCGCTTGAAATTTACGTGGAAGGCGGACAGGGAGTCGAAACCGACCGCGAAGGCGACATCGGCGACGCCGTCATCAGTGTGACGAAGACGTTCTTTCGCGGCAGCGAGACGGGCGTGGAGCAGAAAATCGGCTGGTGTCGCATGATAATGCTGGCGGAACAACTCGAAGAGACGGGTGGCGCCATAGCCGGAACGTTTGACGACTGCCTTGACGTCGGTGAAGTCACCCGGGCGGGCTCGCATCTCGGCTGCGAGCGTCTCGATCTGTGCAAGTACCGGATCCGCGCCGCGGGCGAAATCGTCGGGGTGACATTTGCGGCACGGGCGGAGGCCGGCCTGGCGGGCTGCTTCGACGTTTGGAAAGAAGCGCACGTTCTCGCGGCGCGGTTTGCGGGCTCGGCAGGAAGGTAGGCAGTAAATGCTGGTGGTGAGCACGCCCGTGAAGAAGCGGCCGTTGCAGGAGGCATCACTGGCCAGGAATCGGGCGTACATCTGCTCCACCGTCATGCGGCCCAATTTACCCGCCGGCAGAATGGCGTCAGGCTTTTTTGCTGATGAAGAGAAGGCAACCATGCGCAATCGTGGCCAGGATAGTATTTCGGACGAATTATTTCGTCCGGATTCCTCCGGAGGAATTATTATGGCTCGGGCAAGGAAGTGGACGCCAGCAGCTCACCGAGCTTCATTCTGCCCGAGTGTCACCTCGAAAAGGCACTTCGCTCCGGGAAAATCGGCATCGGGAGCGATGAGCCGGAGATTGCGGCGATCAGGCCGGGCGTCACATCCCCGGCAGTCCTCCCTTGGCGCGCATCGCTTCCATCTGGCGCATCATCTTTTTTGCTCCCGGTCCGCGCATCATGCGCATCATTTTCTGCATCTGCTGGAACTGTTTGATTAACTGATTGACTTCGACGACTTTGACGCCTGAGCCGTTGGCGATGCGGAGACGCCGGTTGCCATTGAGAATCTCCGGTTTGCGGCGCTCCTGGATCGTCATCGACTTGATGATGGCCTCGGTGCGTGCCATCTGACGTTCGGCCCCATCACCCAATTTTACTCCGCTCATGCCGGGCAGCATGCCGAGGATGGAGTCCATCGATCCCATTTTTTTGACCTGGTGCAGCTGAACGAGGAAGTCTTCAAGGTTGAAATCGGCCTTCCGGACCTTTTCGGCCATCCTCTCTGTTTCCTTCTGGTCGAAGTGTTCCTGGGCTTTTTCGACCAGCGAAACGACGTCGCCCATGCCAAGGATGCGCGAAGCCAGACGGTCTGGGTAGAATTGATCGAAGTCCGCGGCTTTTTCGCCGACCCCGACAAATTTGATCGGCACGCCGGTGACGGACTTGATGGAGAGCGCGGCGCCGCCGCGGGCATCGCCATCGAGCTTGGTGAGGATAAGGCCGGTGAGTCGCAGAGCGCTGTGGAAAGCCTTGGCGACATTGACCGCTTCCTGGCCGAGGGCGCCGTCCGCAACGAGAATGACCTCGTCGGGCTGAATCCGGGCGGAGAGCTGCCTTACCTCCTCGATGAGATCCTGGTCGATCTGGAGGCGTCCGGCGGTGTCAAAGAGTATGGCGTCGGCCTGCTGGGCCTGGGCGGCCTGCACCGCGGCGGCACCGATCGCTGGCACGTCCCGAGTTGTACGGTCGCTGAAGAAGCCAAGTCCCTCCTGCTGCGCGAGAATCTCCAGCTGGTCGATGGCGGCCGGGCGGTAGACGTCACAGGCCACGAGGAGAGGGCGATAGCCGCGTTTCTTGAGGAGGCGGCCGAGTTTGGCTGCGGAGGTGGTTTTGCCCGAACCATGCAAGCCGACCAGCAGAATCTTCAACGGCCGCTTCTCCGTCAGTGCGGTTGAACCTTCGCCGAGCAGTTTTACCAATTCGTCATGGATGATTTTAACGATCTGCTGGCCGGGGGTGACGCTTCGGAGTACCTCTTGTCCAACGCACTGCTGCTGCACCTGGTCGACAAACTCGCGGGCAACCTTGAAGTGTACGTCGGCGGAAAGCAGGGCGGCGCGCACTTCCTTGAGCGCCTCGGCCATGTTTTCTTCGGAAAGGCGGCCCACGCCGCGGAGGTTGCGGAGGGCAGAGGTCAGTTTTTCGGTGAGTGATTCGAACATCGGGATCCGCAAGTGGAATCATTTTTTCGGGCCGAATCAATCCCTTGGCGCCAAAATATTTCAGACAAGATTGGGTCGGCATGGGTAAGATACGATCCCACAGGCAGTCCCGGTGCGGTCCGTCGGGCCCTCCCTCGCCAGCGGCGGCTATGACACGATCTCCGGCTTTCTTCAGGAGGAGGTGCCGCGGGGTCGAATTTTCGTCCTCGTCAACGACGAATGATTGCCCGATAAACGCGGCCCCTATGAATCCTGTTCTCAAGCTTTTGATCGAAGGCAGCAACCTCACGGTCGGCCAGATGGCCGAGGTCGCGGGGATGACTGAATCCGACGTTAACCAGCATCTGGAACAGTTGAAGAAGGAAAAAATCTTCCTCGGCTGGCGTCCTGTCCTTGATCTCTCCCGCGAGGCGGCCGCCGCCGTTGCGGTGCGCGCCGTCATCGAAGTCAAGATCACCCCGGAACGCGGAGGAGGATTCAACCGGCTGGCTGACCGCATCAGCCGCTTCGATGAGGTCGAATCCTGCTATCTAATGTCGGGAGCCTACGATTTGCTTGTATTCGTAAAGGGTCCGTCGCTGCAACGGGTGGCGGCGTTTGTGTCAGAAAAGCTTTCGACCGTCGATGGCGTGATCTCAACCTCGACGCACTTCATGCTCCGCTCCTATAAGGAACAGGGCTTCCTGCTCAACGGCGGCGAAGTGCAGAACACTCGCCTTAACGTCGCGCCCTGACCGGCCGACCGATTCCCATGAGCAAGGACCAGAAACAATGGGTGGCGGGCCATGTGGCCGCGCTGCCGAAAAGTGGCATTCGCGATTTCTTTGAACTGGTCGCCAAGCTGAAAGGACAGGACGTCATTTCGCTGGGTGTGGGTGAACCCGATTTTGTCACGCCTTGGCATATCCGCGAGTCCGCCATCTTTGCGTTGGAGCGTGGCAAAACCTACTACACATCCAATCTCGGCCTGATCGAACTGCGTCGTGCCATCAACGCTTACGTCGAGGAACATTTCAACGTGAGCTACCGACCCGACGACCAGGTGTTGGTGACCGTCGGGGTGAGCGAGGCGCTCGATCTCGCGTTCCGGGCGTTCTGCAATCCAGGCGACAAGGTGCTGTACCATCAGCCCTGCTACGTCTCCTACCATCCGAGCATCGCCCTGGTGCATGCCCAGGGCATCGCGGTGCCGACCTATGCGAAGGACAATTTTGCCCTCACGGCCGAGGCGCTTAGCGCCGCCTGGCAGCCGGGAGCGAAGATCCTCATGCTCAACCTGCCGTGCAACCCGACCGGCGGTACATGCAGTCGCGAGCAATTGGAGAAGATCGCTGCGTTTTGCCGCGAGAAAGACCTGCTCGTGTTGAGCGACGAGATCTACTCCGAGCTTACCTTCGATGGCACGCACACCAGCATTGCCAGCCTGCCGGGCATGGCGGAGCGCACGATTTTCCTGCACGGATTCTCGAAGGCGTTTGCCATGACGGGGTGGCGTATCGGCTACGCATGTGGGCCGGCGTCACTGATCGATGCGATGATGAAAGTGCACCAATATTCCATGATGTGCGCCTCGATCATCGCACAGGAAGCGGCGATCGAAGCGCTCCAGCGCGGCTGGGACAACGTGCTCAAGATGCGCGAACAGTACCATCGCCGGCGTGACCTGATCGTGCGGCGGTTCAACGAGATCGGACTCACCTGCCATCAGCCGCGCGGCAGTTTCTATGCCTTCCCGAACATCACGTCCTCCGGCCTTTCCGAAAAGGAATTCTCCATCAACCTGATTGATAAGGAAAAGGTTGCGGTCGTGCCCGGCACGGCTTTCGGGGCCAACGGGGCCGGTCATGTTCGCGCCTGTTTTGCCACCGCCTACGACCAGCTCATCGAGGCCTGCGATCGGATCGAGCGGTTTGTGCACGCGAAGCGCTGAAGCGCTTCCGCATGGGGAAAAGTCGGGTTTAGGTTGGGGTTGCGTTCGGCAGGCTTGACCTAAGTCCTCACCTGGCACCTAACCATTATTCATGTCACGTACTGTAGCCATCGTCGGCCGGCCCAATGTCGGTAAAAGCCGCCTCTTCAACCGGCTGGCCCGGCGACGCATATCGATCGTACACGATCAGCCGGGAGTAACCCGGGATGTGATCTCGGCCGACGTGGAGGAGGGCGGCTACACCCTTCTCGATACGGGCGGCATCGGCCTGACTGGCAGCGACACGCCGAAGCGCATCATAGCCGCCTCCGAGGAGCAGGTGGGCTTTGCCGTGGCGGCGGCCCAAGTCATCCTCTTTCTGGTCGACGCCCGCGCGGGAGTGACGGCTCTGGACGAGCGGATTGCCGGCATCCTGCGAAAATGCGGCAAACCGGTCATGCTGGTGGCCAACAAAGCCGACCAGGGAATGGAAAAGATTGCCGACTTTGGTGAGTTCTACCGGCTCGGCTTCGGCGAGCCGTTTTTCGTCTCCGCTGAGCACGGGGTGGGCGAGGAACCGCTGCGCACGGCCGTCGTCAATAAGCTTGGCCAGCTCCCGGAGGAGGTGGCGGAAGTTTCTCCCGCGCTGAAAATCTGCTTTGTCGGCCGGCCCAACGTTGGCAAATCCTCGCTGGGCAACCGCCTGCTCAAGAGCGACCGATTGATCGTATGCGATGTGCCCGGCACGACTCGCGACGCGGTGGAACTGGACTTCGTCTACACTTCGCGCGAGGGGAAGCAGTGGCCGTTCCGTCTGATTGACACCGCCGGCATGCGGCCGGAAGCGAAACTGGCGTCGTCGGTTGAATATTTCTCCCGTCTGCGCTCGCTCGATGCCATCAAACGCGCCGACGTGGTTTTCCTGGTGCTCGATGCAGTGGAAGGCGTGGGCCAGCAGGACAAGGCCATCGCCGGTGAGATCGTGAAGGAGGCCAAGCCGATCGTGATCGTGGTCAACAAATGGGATCTGGTGCATGCCGCCTTCCGCCGACAAGCGCTCCCGGATTACAAGGACGAGCGAGATTTTCGGGAAAAATTTGAGACGGCCCTCTTCCAGCGGCTGTTTTTCACTCCCGGGGCCCCGGTCATGTTTGCATCGGCGCTCACCGGACACGAGGTCGAGCGCATGCTAAAGGCGGCGCGGGGCCTGGCGGCGCACCTCGATCGGAAACTGCCGACGGCCCGACTGAACCAGGCCCTGATCCGCCTGGCGGATCGAACCCCGCCTCCTGCCGTGGGCAGCCAGCGTTTTCGCATTTACTACGCCACCCAGACCGGCAACCGGCCGTTTCGCATCAAGATCTTCTGCAATCGCGCGGAGAAACTTACGGAAAGCTATCGGCGTTATCTCGAGGCGGGACTGGTCAAGGAGTTCGATCTCGCCGGCTGCCCCATCCACTTCGATCTCGTCGGAAAGAAGACTCGACCTATCGAGGAGCGATTGGCCCGGCGGTCGGAGCGGCGCCATGCCAATCCGGCCGCGGAGCAGGCCGGTGGTCATTCGGGGATTATCGACGACTGAAATGGCCATGCTACGTCTTGTGTTCATGGGGTCCGATGCCATTGCGCGGCCCGCGCTCGAATGGCTGGCCGGCCCAGGGAACGGACTGGCGCAGATCGTCGCGATCTATACTCAGCCCGACCGGCCGTCGGGTCGCGGCCAGAAGGTTACGCCCAATGCGATCAAACAGTGGGCACTCACGCACGGGCTGCCGGTCTTCCAGCCGGTTCAATTGACGCTGGAAACGTGTGGAGATCTCGCCCGGCTCGGAGCTGATGTGGCCCTCGTGATGGCGTACGGGCAGATCCTGAAAGACGACGTTATTGCCACCCCCCGTCTCGGAACGCTGAACCTGCATGCTTCGCTCCTGCCAAAATATCGCGGCGCCTCTCCCATCCAGACGGCCGTGGCCTGCGGTGAAAGTCAGACGGGGGTGACGCTGATGCGGGTTTCCCGGCGGCTCGACGCCGGACCGACGGCGGATGCGGAGCGCGTGCCCGTCGGGTCGCTTGACACTGCAGCGGAGGTGGAAGCGCGACTGGCTGACGCGTTCGTGCCCTTGCTGGCGCGCACTCTGCCCAAACTAGCGGTCGGTTCGCTGGAATTCCGCCCCCAGGAAGAGACACAGGCTACTTATTGCCGGCGTCTAGAAAAGGCAGATGGCGCGTTGGATTTCGCCGCTTCCGCAGCGGTGCTCGCTGCGCGCATCAACGGGCTCCATCCATGGCCGGGCTGTTTCTTCGAGACCGGTGGGCAGACGGTTAAAGTCGGCCTGGCCGAGGCTCTGCCGGACTCGCGGACGGGGCCGGCGGGCCAGGTTGTCGGAGTGGATGCGATCGGTCTCCTCGTGGCCACGGGAAGTGGATTCCTGAGGCTGCATCGCCTGCAGCGCCCGGGCGGCCGGATGCTTCCGGCGCCGGAATTCCTGCGCGGACATCCGATCGCCCCTGGCACGTTGCTGCCATCGCATCCGATGGCGTCGTTGGTTTCCAGCCAATCCTTTCCGCGACGAAAGCGGTGAGTTATCTTCGCTTGTTTTCGCCGGTGAATTTTCCATTGTTGCGGCCATGACTTTCCGACTGATGCGTAGCGGCGGGATGGTGTGGGTGCTGGGGATGGGACTGGTGGCGGCCGGTTGGGCGCAGCAGCCCGGTGGCATGAATCCGATGCAGGTCGAGCTTGCCAACTTAAGGGAGGATGTCCGTCTGCTTAGTCAACGGGTGGGGGAATTGAGCCTCACGGTGGAGCACCTCACACGCCAAAACAGCGATCTTCAGTCCCGGGCCAGTCAGAGTTACGTCACCATCGAGCAGCTCAATCAGGCCATCGCCGAACTCAACCGGACCATGTCGCAGGCGCAGGCGGAGCAAAAGCGCGAAATCCTGCGGCAGGTCGGCACCCAGATGGAGCGTCTGGCCAAACAAACGCAGGCGGCCTTGGACGCGCTTGCAAAAGGGCAAGCGGCGCGGCCGACGGTGGCGGCTGGCGGCTTCTCCGAGAATTATCCCAAGGAGGGGATCAGCTACACGGTCCAGTCCGGTGACACGATTTCGGTGATCGCCCGGAAGACCAACTCCCGGGTGCAGGACATCATCAACGCGAACAAGATTGCCGATCCTACCCGACTGCGGGTGGGTCAGACCCTTTTCATTCCTCAAGGCAAATAACATGGCTAACAGCAAATCCCGTCTCGGGCGCGGTCTCGGCGCGCTCATTGCGAGCGGCACTCCCGCATTCAAACCTGCGGGCGTCCCGGCTTCCGTTGTTCCGGCGTCGGCTCCCGCCGGGCTTGCCAGCGGATATCAGGATATCCCGCTTCACCTCATCGAACCCAATCCCTATCAGCCGCGCCGTGAAATGAATCCGGAACAGATGGCGGAGCTGATCGAGAGCATCCGTGCCGAAGGGTTGCTGCAACCGGTGGTGGTGCGTCCGGTCGGTGGCAAATATCAGCTGATTGCGGGCGAACGCCGGTGGCGCGCGTTTCAGCAGCTCAAGCTCAAGTCCATTCCCGCTCGCGTCATGGCGTCGAACGACGCTTCCTCCGCCACCCTGGCTTTGATTGAGAATTTGCAGCGCGAGGGGCTCAACCCGATCGATGAGGCGCACGGCTATGCGAGTCTGATCCGGGACTTCGACCTCACGCAGGACGCTGCTGCCCAGAGGGTGGGCAGGAACCGCGCCACCGTGGCCAATTCACTCCGCCTGCTTTCATTGGAACCGGAAATCCAGGGCTATCTGGGCAAGGGATTGCTGAGCGTGGGGCACGCCAAGGTGCTCCTGGGGGTCGAGAATTCCGCCGAGCGACTTTTGTTTGCCCGGCGCTGCCTGGAAGAAGGCCTCAGTGTTCGCGGACTCGAGGATTTGCTGAAACGCCGTCATGGTCCCAGCCGGGTCCGGCACCGCCAGATACAGGCGGCGGAAGCGACCGCCCTGGCCGATCTGGAGAAGCGCCTGACCTCGCATCTGAGTGCGCGGGTGACGCTGCGGCATTCCCCGAAGCGCGGCCGGATCATAATCGAATATCAGGGTAACGCCGACCTGCAGCGTCTGCTCGAAAAGATCGGAATGCAGGGCTGAGGGTCTGCCCGAGGCATGAGTGCGGCGGATACAGTCAAGGAGACTTTGTCAGACTCGCCGGCGCTTAGCAGCAAACTATTCCGGGTGCGCCTGCCGTTCCTTGAGGAGTTGCGCAACTACTCTTTGACGAAACTGCGCGCCGACCTGATTGCGGGGGCCACGCTTACCCTCGTTTCCATCCCGCAGGCTGTCGGCTTTGCCTTGATTCTCGATCTGCCGCCGCAACCGGTGATTGTCTCGGTGATCATCGGCGGCTTCATCGGTGCGCTGTTTTTTTCGTCCCGCCATCACGTCTTCGGCCCCACCAGCTCCATCAGCATCATTGTGGCCGCCACGATCGCCGTGCATGCCGGGCCCGATCTGCCGCCGCTGCGTCTGGCCGTGCTGCTGGCCTTTCTAATTGGCGCCATTCAATTGATCGCCGGTTTGCTCAATTTTGGGGAAGTCACCAAGTTTATTTCCAGATCGGTGGTCGTGGGCTACAGTACGGCCATCGGGGTGCTGCTGGTGGCCAGTCAGCTCCACCATCTGATGGGCATCAGCGCCGATCCGGTGCCGTCGTTTGTGCTCAATCTCTGGCAGGCGGCCACCGCCTTGTTCGAAGGGAAGGGGTCACTGTGGACGCTGGGGATCGGCGGACTGACCTTGCTCATCTTCGAACTGCTGCGGCGTTTCCGGCCGGCCTGGCCCGAGGCGTTGATCGGCCTGGCCGTGATGGGGCTGGCGGCCAAGATTGCCTCCTTGGTTCATCCCGTCCTGCCGTTCCGGATGGTGCAGGACGAGGGGGCTCTCAGCGCGGTGTTGCCAGCCTTCGCCGGGTTACATTGGAGCGGAGCTGAGTTTCATGCCCTGCCTTCACTGGTGTTCACCGCCCTGGCGATCGCGATACTCGGCATGCTGGAGGCCGCTGCCATCACAAAGGGGCTGGCTGCGCGCAGTGGGCAGAGAATCGAGCCAAATCAGGAACTGGTCGGAATGGGGGCGGCCAACATCGCCTGCGGCCTGTTCGGTGCGGTGCCCGGATCGTCGTCCTTTGCGCGCTCGGCGGTGAACTACCAGAGCGGCGCCGCCTCCCAACTGTCCTCGATGCTGAGCAGCGTAGTGGTGCTCGGCGTGCTTCTTTTCATCACGCCGCTATTCAATTACATCCCGGTGGCGGCGCTGTCGGCGCACCTTATCCGGGTGGGTGTGAAGATGATCAACTGGCACCAGATCCGCATTTCCTGCCGCTCCACCCGCTCGGATGCGGTAGTTTTCGCCGTGACTGTGTGCGCGTGCCTGTTTCTCAAGCTTGATACGGCCATCTACATCGGCATCGGCGTGGCCATGGCCCTGTTTCTCCAGAAAAGCAGCATGCCGTTGCTGGTGGAGTATACTTTCAACGAGAGCGGCAATCTTGCCATGCTGGCTGATCCCGGCCGGCGTGCGAACCCGTTCATTTCGATCATCCATGTCGAGGGTGAGATGTTTTTCGGCGCGGCCGATCTTTTTCAGGAACAGGTACGATTCCTCGCCGACGATCAGAACATCCGCGTGTTCATCCTGCGAATGAAAAACGCCCGCCATCTCGACGCCTCAACGGTGATGGCGCTGGAAAGCCTCCATGAATTTCTCCAAAAAACCGGCCGCCACCTCATCATCAGCGGCATCAGTGCCGATGTGGAGCGCGTACTGACGGATAGCGGTTTGCTGGATCAGATTGGCCGGGAGAATGTCTTTCCGGCCGAGGTCAACCTGACCATGAGCACCAAGCGCGCCTTGCTGCGCGCCTCGCACCTGCTGCAAACCCCAAAAGCCGATGTGAGAATCTTTTACGATCGTAGCCGGTCGGCGGATCCCGATGGCAAAAACGCCGATGACGTCACTCCGCCGGGCAGTTATGAAATCTAGGGCCGGTTTGTCGCGGACCGAACTGAGGTTGACAAAGCCGGCCGCACTACCTTCCTTTTGCACCCTTTATGAGCCTGCTTATCGGTGTTTTAACTTTCTTTCTGATCCTTGTTTCGCTGTTTTTGGTCCTGGTTGTGTTGATGCAACGGGCGAAATCCGACGGTGGCGTGGGCGCCGCTCTGGGGAGTGGCATGACGGAATCGACGTTCGGCGCTGAAACCGGCAACGTGCTGACCAAGGCCACGATCAATGCGGCCATCGCATTTTTCGTTCTGAGCTTTGTCCTGTATCTTGCCCATATCTATCAACGCAATCACATGACGGATGAGGGGTCGGCTCTGCCGAAGGTGCCCGCGTCGATGGCGGTGCCGGCGGCCAGCCAGCCTGCGCCCGAGGCGGCACCTGCCACTACAGCTCCGACAGCGGCCAGTCCCGCCGCCGCTCCTACCGGTGGTGAAAATAAGCCGTAACGCGCTGCTGAGTTTTGACCGCGCCGGCACGGTCCATGGGTTCGTCTGGCTTTTATTATTTCTGGGCTTGGGCGCAAGTCCGTTGAGTCTTCCGGCGCAGCCGCGCGCCAATCGGCCTCCTCCCCAATTTCTGCAAAAGGCCAAGACTGATCAAGAGGAAGGCCGGCGCATTCTGGGTCAATTCAGGCAGGCGGGCCTGGCTGGCGCCTATTGGATTGAATTTGAACTCGCGGTGATGCCGCATCAGGCCGCTACGCGCACGCTGCGCGGACACCTGCTTGGTTCGCGCAACAATCGCGGGCCAGTCTCCCGCCTCGTCCTTGATCCGGGCGGCGATCCGTCCCTGAAGACGACGCGCTGGTTGCTGCAAAGCGGGACGGAGCCTGAAGCCTGGCGCTGCGAAGGCGTCGGCGATGCCGTGCGGTCCCTGACCGGCGCCGACTGGTTCGAGCCAGTAGCGCAGACCGATCTGTCTCCGTTCGATCTGCAAATGCCTTTTCTCTACTGGGATGATTTTGTATTCGAGGGTGTGGCCAAGGTGCGCGGCCGGATGGCGCACAGCTTTATACTTTACCCGCCTGCATCCTTGGCGACGGAACACCCGGCGCTTTACGGCGTCAGGATGCTGCTGGACATAGAGTTTAATGCCCTATTGCAGGCTGAACTGCTAGGCCAGGGGGGCAAGCCCAGCAAGATCATAACCATATTGGGAATAAAGAAGATAGATGGTAAATGGATTATGAAGTCGGTCGATGTGCGCAACGAGCTCACACGCGGCAAGACACGCTTTACGGTCACAGCTGCCGCCTTGGAACTCACACTGCCGGCGGATTTTTTCGAGCCCGGACGCCTCTCTTCCGGTTCCGAACCAGTTGTGCCGCCCGAGGTCAGAATACAATTTTAGCATGAAAAAGACCGCCGCTGGCCGACCATTTGCCATCGACCTTGCGTTGCCGCTACTGCAACGCCTCTCCGTTGCGCAGCGCCGCCTCAAAAAGCGTTCGGTGAGCGACCTCATTAGGGAAGCCCTGTCGGAGTTTGATGCCGAGGCCTATGAGCCTTCTCATCCGCCGCACCTCCAGATCTCGGTTCGACTGCCCGCTTCCCAGCGAAAGGCGCTGAAGAGGGCCGGTCGCGTGCGGAAAGTGAGCACGGGGGAACTCGTCCGTGCCGCCGTCGAAGGCTATCTGCTGCGCCACCCGTTGTCACCTCCGCCTGCGCCGGTCAAAAGTAAGCCTTCTCCGCGTCCGTCAGCCAGGATCCGTCGCCGCAAGATAAAGTGATCACGCTTCGGGAGCGAAACGCGGGCCTTCGTGTGCGTTGGCGTCCCCATGATAGCGGCGTTGCTCCGATCGGTCCATCTGGGAAGGATTCATGCTGCCCCCCTCCCAGCAGGCGCAGTGGCTTAAGTTCCTCCACAGGCTTGCTTTTGAAAAATAGACCCCTTTAGTCGACCGCCGCCTTATGAGCATTCCTCATCCATTGTCCACATGGGCCCGCAATGTCACGCCTTCGCCGACCATGGCCATTGATGCCAAATCGAAAGCCTTGAAAGCCGCGGGAGAGGATGTATGCGGATTCGCCGCCGGCGAACCCGATTTCGACACGCCAGATTTCATCAAGGAGGCGGCCATGGCCGCCCTGAGGGCTGGCAAGACCAAATATGCTCCGACTCCCGGCATTGATGAATTACGCGCGGCCATTGCTGACCGTTACATGGCGGAATACGGCTTTAAAATCGCTCCGACGCAAACGGTGGTCAGCCCCGGCGGAAAGTTCTCCTGCTATCTTGGGATTCTCGCGGTCGTCAACCCCGGCGACGAAGTAATCATTCCCGCCCCTTATTGGGTCAGCTACCCTGACATGGTTAAACTGGCCGGGGGTACGCCGATATTTGTCCCGACTGACGACGCCACCAGTTTCAAGATCACTCCCGCGCAGTTGGAGGCAGCCATTACGCCGAAGTCGAAAATGCTCATCCTCTGCAGCCCGTCGAATCCCACTGGAGCGGTCTACACCCGCGCCGAGCTTGCGGCTCTCGCCGAGGTCGTGGTGCGCCGCAATCTATACGTGCTTTCCGACGAGATGTACGAGCACCTCGTCTACGATGACGGACAGGCGATCTGTTTTGCCACACTCGGCAGCGAGGTTGAACAACGGACGATTACCGTTTCCGGTTTCAGCAAGACTTTTGCCATGACCGGATGGCGTCTTGGCACGCTGGTGGCGCCGGCGCCGATTGCCAAGGCGGTCGGGGATCTGCAAAGCCAGACGTCCTCCAATGCAACGACATTCGCCCAATACGGCGCGCTGGCGGCTTTGCGGGAGAAGGAAAAGGCCCGTGAGGCGATTGCCACCATGAAAGTCGCGTTTGATCGCCGCCGGAAGTTCCTTCATGCGGAACTCAACAGGATTCCCGGAGTGTCCTGCCTGCTCGCGAAGGGCGCCTTCTATCTTTTCCCCAGAATCGCCAGTTTCGGGCTCAAGGATCATGTCTTTTGTGCACGATTGCTCGAGACCATGAAAGTAGCAGCCGTGCCCGGCTCGGCATTCGGCGCCGAGGGCTACATGCGCCTCAGTTATGCGACGAGTGATGAGATCATCAAGAAGGGAGTCGAGCGGCTGGCGGTGTTCTGCTCCACGCTGCCACGATGAGCCTCACCCCTGCCTGAGGCGAAGGAAGTGAGGGGCCAGGCTGCAGCCTGTCGGTCTGCGTTCGTTAACGGTCGGCCGGGTCGAAAGTGCCCCGACACGGTTGCTCGATCCGGTCATGGATCACACAGACCGGGTGTTAGCCGTGACGGTTGCCATATTTTGCCTATCAGTTCGCGGACGCTGCCACCGGCGTCTCGTCCCGTCGCCATCAGCAATTTGTGATCCGACCGGCGGGTGTTCGTTCACGGTTCGCATTCCTACCGCCGGATGCGTGTGGCAAGCGCAGTGTGCGCTGACATCCTTGGAATATCGGGACGAGTTTCCTGGTTCCATCCGTGCCCAGCAGGATGCGGGGGATCCGGCACTGCCGGCCACGAGAAGCGCCAAGCCTGGTATGGGGAAAACAGGATCTGCAACTCGAGCACACTGCGAAAACAATTGGCGATCTGGCCACGGGCAATGCCTTCTCGGGCTGCCTCTCTATGCTTGCGGAGCAGGAGGGGATTCCTATTGTGAAGTTGTTCCGATAATATTGCGCTGGACGACATTGTGGGCGTCGCGGCGCGGCATCACCAACCAGCAATGGGAAGGAAAACTACCATGCCCCAATACGAGTATCAGTGCCAGAGCTGCAAAAAAAAATTTACGGTCACCCTCTCGATGGCCGAATACGAAGAGAAAGCTCGTCAACGCCAGATCAAGTGTCCCAAGTGCAGCAGCACCGAGGTCAAACACCTTATCGAGTCGGTGTACGTCACTACCTCGCGCAAAAGTTGAGGGAGCGAGGTAAAGCGCAGAAAGCCGAAAAGCACGCAGAGGAAGACTGCAGGCTCTCAACGGCAGGAGGCGGATCTGGTGGGTGCTTCTTGACGCGAGCCTTTTAGGTGGGCGAAGCCATGTATAGCATTGGCGGGGCAGGGGATGATGACATAATATATTGAGCTTGGCGGAGAACCTTATGACTGATTCAGAAAAAAATCTGACTGTAAAAGCGAAGCAGTATCTAAAACAATCGTTTGGGGAAGACACCATCTCGATGACCATCACCAAGAACGCGGTGCACAACGGGACCGGCATCTTCTCGGTGGACTGCACCGTTTCGGTCGGGGGCCATCAATCTGATTGGAGCAAGGACTTCCACTTCAAGAACAGCGTCATTGAGCACATGGATTATCGGCTGCGCTGAGGCTGGAGCCAGACCTTGACCAATCGAACCCACTGTCCAGCCGCTTAAGTGGCAACCGGGGTGGGAAGCATTCATCCCGTTAGGTGCCGGTGACCCTGCTGGCAAATAGAGCAATGTCGGGCGTGCTGTTCGGCTGCTCTAGTCGAGGTTGGCGAGATACTTGACCGCGTTTGCCACGTGATCATCGAGCGTGACTCCAAGGAGTTCGCACCCCTTGTAAATCGTCGTACGATCCACTTTTGCAGCGAACGCTGGTTCCTTTACCTTCTTCTTGATCGAACTGGCTTTCATTTCGCCGTAGCGCACGGGATTCAGCTTCCGGTAGGCATAGATGATCCCGCAGAGCTCGTCGGTGGAGAGGAGCGCTGCAGCGAGCTTGGTGCGCGGCAGGGTGGTGAAGCCGTTGTAGCCGACAGCATGGGCCTCGACGGCATGGGCCAGGTCCTCAGGATAGTCCCACTCCTTGAACCAGCGCAGCGATTCGCGCGGATGGGTGTCGGGGTGTTTTTCGAAATCGATGTCGTGCAACAGGCCGGTTACGAACCAGAGGTGCGGGTCGGCCTGATAGTGTTGCGCATATCCCTCCAACACTGTGGCCACCATGCGCGCATGGTAGCGCTGGTAGTCATCCTTGACGTGCTGTTCGAGGAGTTGGAGGGCTTCGTCTTTGGTTGGCAGAGGCATGGACGAGTTGAAGCATCGGATGGCCTTGCTTAGTATCTTAGAAACAATGATTGGCCCGGTCGGAGGTCGGAGAAAGGGCGCATCGGCCTACCGCAATCGCCAATTCACCCTGGCCGATGCCGGGCCTGCAGGAATCCAAAGGCAGCGGCGCCGACAGCAACAGGCGCTTGCCTCATGGGCATGGGTTGGCGGGGAATCTATACTTTCAGAGTGCCTCCAGGATCTGGTTGAAAGTCGCGCTGGGTCGCAAGGCGGCGGACATGAGCTTCTCGTCCGGTCGGTAGTAACCGCCGATGTCCACTTTCTGGCCTTGGACGGCGAGGAGTTCGCCGGCGATCTTGGCTTCGTTCGTGGTGAGTTTTTCCGCGATGGGCGCGAAGATCGCCTTGAGCTCGGCGTCCGCGTTTTGCGAGGCAAGGGCCTGGGCCCAATAGAGCGCGAGGTAGAAATGCGAACCGCGGTTGTCGGTGCTGCCGAGCTTGCGGCCGGGCGAACGGTCATTTTCGAGAAACTTGCCGTTGGCGGCATCGAGGGTGTCGGCGAGGACCTTGGCCTTGGCGTGCTTGAAAACAATGCTGAGGTGTTCGAGCGAGGCGGCGAGGGCAAAGAATTCGCCGAGGCTGTCCCAGCGCAGATAGTTTTCAGTCAGGAACTGCGCGACGTGCTTCGGGGCGGAGCCGCCGGCACCGGTTTCGAACAGGCCGCCTCCGTTCATGAGTGGGACGATCGATAGCATCTTCGCGCTTGTGCCGACTTCGAGGATGGGGAAGAGGTCGGTGAGGTAGTCGCGGAGCACGTTGCCGGTGACAGAAATGGTGTCCTGCCCGGCCCCAAGGCGCTGCAGGGTGAACTGGCAGGCTTCGGTGGGAGGGAGGATGCGAATATCGAGCCCATTTGTGTCGTGCTGGGGCATGTAGGCTTTGACCTTCGCGATGATTTGTGCGTCGTGGGCGCGGTTCGGGTCGAGCCAGAAGACTGCGGGCGTGTTGCTGAGGCGGGCGCGGTTGATGGCGAGCTTAACCCAATCCTGCACGGGAGCGTCCTTGGTTTGGCAGGCGCGCCAAATGTCGCCGTCCTCGACGGCATGTTCGATTAGAATTTTGCCCGTGTCATCGACGACGCGGACGGTGCCGTTGCCGGCAATCTGGAAGGTCTTATTATGCGAACCGTATTCCTCAGCGGCTTGGGCCATGAGCCCGACGTTCGGGACGGTGCCCATGGTCCTTGGGTCGAGTGCGCCGTGCTGTTTGCAGAAGTCAATTGTCGCCTGGTAAACGCATGCGTAGCTGCTGTCGGGAATGACCGCTAGGATGTCCTGCAGTTTGCCTTGGGCGTCATACATCTTGCCGCCTGCACGGATCATGGCGGGCATGGAGGCGTCGATGATGACGTCGCTCGGGACGTGTAGGTTGGTGATACCTTGGTCGGAGTTGACCATCGCGAGGGCCGGACCCGCGGAGTAGGCAGTCTGAATGTCGGCTTCAATTTCGGCCTTTTTTGCAGAGGGAAGCTGCTGGATCTTCTGGAAGAGGTCGCCCAGCCCGTTGTTGGGGTCGATCCCGAGGGAGGAGAAAGTGGCAGCGTGCTTGGCGAGCAGGTCCTTGAAGAACACGCGAACGGCATGGCCGAAGATGATGGGGTCGGAAACCTTCATCATGGTGGCCTTGAGATGGAGCGAGAAGAGAACGCCGTCAGCCTTGGCGCGGGCGATCTGCCGCTCGTAGAATGCGACAAGGGCCTTCTTTCGCATAACGGTGGCGTCGATGATTTCACCGGCCTTGAGGGCAGTCTTGTCCTTGAGGAGCTTGGTTGAACCGTCGGCCCCGACGAACTCGATGCGGACGTTGGTCGCAGTGGGGACAGTAACGGATTTTTCGTTGGAGAAGAAATCGTCGTGGCCCATGGTGGCGACGGTGGTTTTGGAAGCCGGCGACCAAGCACCCATGGAGTGGGGGTGCTTGCGGGCGTAATCCTTGACGGCTTTGGGCGCGCGGCGGTCGGAGTTGCCTTCACGGAGGACCGGATTGACGGCGGACCCCTTCACCTTGTCGTAGCGGGCCTTGATTTCCTTCTCCGCTTCGGTTTTCGGCGTTTCGGGATAATCGGGGACGGCGAAACCGCGGGACCGTAGCTCGGCGATGGCCTCTTTAAGCTGTGGCAGGGAGGCGCTGATATTGGGGAGCTTGATGATGTTGGCTTCCGGTTTGAGGGTCAGTGCTGCCAGTTCGGCCAAGTCATCGCTGACTCGCTGTTTTTCGGTGAGGTAGTCTGGAAAATTAGCCAAGATGCGTCCGGCGAGGGAAATATCGCGGGTTTCCACCACAATGCCCGAGTGTTTGGTGAAGGACTGGATGATCGGCAGCAAGGAACGGGTGGCCAGAGCTGGGGCTTCGTCAGTCTTGGTATAGATGATGGATGGGAGTGTGGGCATGATGATGGAAGTTAAGAGAAACTCAGACTGCATTTAGTGTGCCTATCATGTATGGTCAAAGGGAATTTTATATTAGTAATAAGATTAGATGCATTCGCCGTGCAGACGAGCGGCGTCGGCGCCGCTTCCGTCTCAAACCCTTTCCTGAGATCAAATCATCTTATGGTATTTCGCATTTTGGCTTTTCATTACCAGCCTGCGGCACCGATTGGCAGCGTCACCTGCCATTGGTTCAGCATGGTGCGCGTCAGCCCAACCGGTGCGAACACGGTGGCCATCTCTTCCGATCTAGGGCCCGAATCCGCCATTTCCTGCCCGCGGGTATGTGAGTGGATACACAGCTCCCGAGGACGCGTCCGTGCCAGGGGGATCGTGGAAAGAGGCAGGCTGGCAACCAGAGCCAACCCCATATATGCTCACACTACGTCACAACCCAACCCCAGCCGGCGCATCCTCTCGGTTCAACGGCAAGACTACGATTTTTCCCGTGAAATTCTACCACCACAGCCACTGACAAAAGCACTTCCTCTTTTCTGGAGACGCCTGAGGTTGCACAACCTGAGCTTTGGCCTGGTCCAGTTTTGTCTGCAGATCTCCGGCCTTGGCTATCGCGTCTCTTAGCTGTTCCCGCAGTTGCGTCGAATCCGTCTTCGCAAGGTTCAACTGTGCCTGGAGGTCGGCTGAGCCGGCCTTGGCAAGGTTCAACTGTGCCTGGAGGTCGGCCGAGCCGGCCCTGGCCAGATTCAACTGGGTCCGCAACTGGGCTGAATCTGCTTTGGCCAGATCCAACTGCGCCTGGAGGTCGGCTGAGCCGGCCTTGGCTAGGTTCAACTGTGCCTGGAGGTCGGCCGACTCCGCCTTCGCAAGGTTCAACTGGGTCTGCAACTGGGCCGAATCTGCTTTGGCCAGATCCAACTGCGCCTGCACTTGGATGGTTTGATCCTTGGCTTGGCTAAGCTGAGTCTGGAGGTCCGCGACAGAAGTGTTTAACTTGTTCACTTTGCCGGCATAGATCACGGCGACGACCACGAGCGCTACCGCGAAGATTCCCGTGACAATCCACGGGATCGTGCTTTTCGAAGGTGGGGGAGGAGTAACTGTCCCTGTCATATTAGGATTAGTTGAGGTTAGTATCTATCCTTTAAAACTATATACAGATTGACCGCCATGCACAATGCCTGAATTCAGCGAGTGGGTGTAATCAACCTGGCTGATGCGGTTTGACGACGGGGAGCATTCCTGGCGCAAAAACAGTATTTCCGAGAATTGTCCGCACTTCGCAGGTCTTGAAGCTGCGCCAGCCTAGTCTCCGATCGGACAATCGATGTTTGTCCCTCTCCTGTCCTTGTTATCCAGCGGCCGGCGAAATTGCTTGTCACCGTGTTTTGGCAAAGCGTAATAACCGCCCGTCAGTTTCAAACAATGACGGTTCTCGCCACACCTCATGAGGCAACAGAGGACGACGAGATCAGAAATCTGTTTGAACAACTGTTGTTGTAAACTGTAGGTCAGCTATTAGTTCGGCGCGGTAGCCAAGTGGTAAGGCCGGGGTCTGCAAAACCCCTATGCGTCGGTTCGATTCCGACCCGCGCCTCCAATATTAGCTGTTTGGGGTCTACACCAAAGATTGGGGAGTGGGTTGAAGGGAGTGGAGGTTCATAAGTCAGCCGCACTGGGCGATGACGCGCAGGCGGTAGTTGTTAAAGTTCCTAAAGCCATAGGCACGGCGCTGGATA
>JAQUYL010000034.1 GCA_028691845.1 Opitutaceae bacterium | reverse complement strand
ATCCAGCGCCGTGCCTATGGCTTTAGGAACTTTAACAACTACCGCCTGCGCGTCATCGCCCAGTGCGGCTGACTTATGAACCTCCACTCCCTTCAACCCACTCCCCAATCTTTGGTGTAGACCCGGCTTTTCCAGAGCAAAACGAACCGCGAAGCCGCAGGCGGACGCAACTAGGCCGGCAGGATTCCCCGGCGCCCCGGATCCAGGGCCGGGTGGTCGGGTGTCATTCCGCTGCCATGAGGCGTTGCGGCCGGCGTTGCCTCCAGAGACTGTCGGCGCTGTAAAGCAGCAGGCCGCACCAGATGAGAGCATAGGCGCGGAACCGGGCGGCGTCGAACGCCTCGTGATACAGCAGCAGGCCGAAAAGAAACTGGATGGTGGGGGTGAGGTATTGCAGCAGGCCCAGTGTTGTGAACCGGATCCGGCGCGCACCATAGGCGAAGAGAATAAGCGGGATGGCCGTCACCCATCCGGCACTGAGCACAAACAGGTGCGTGGGCAGATCGACGCGCCCCAGCGCGCCCTCGCCGGTGTGCCACCGCCACAGCAACAGGGCGGCCGCCGCCGGCGCGTAGAGCAGCGTTTCGAGGGCGAGGCCGTCGAGCGAGCCGAGCGAGGTCTTTCGGCGCATGAGGCCGTAGATGCCCCACGAACTGGTGAGCGACAGCGCGATCCAGGGCAGGCGACCCACACCCACCAGCAGCAGAATGACCCCGACGGACGCCCCTCCCACGGCGATCCATTGCAGCGGCCGGAGGCGCTCCCCCAGCACGAGGTAACCAAGCGCGACATTGAACAGCGGCACCAGAAAATAGCCGAGGCTCGACTCGATGACATGCCCGTGGTTCACCGCCCATACATAGACGAGCCAATTGATGGTCAGCAGACCGCCGCTGAGCAGGGTCCGGCCCAGCAGCCGCCAGTCCGCCAGGGCGCGGCGCAGGGCGGCGGTCTCACGCCGCCACAGCACGATCGCCCCTAGAAAAACCAGCGACCACACGATGCGATGGGCGATGAGCTCGAGCGCGTTAATGCCCTCCATTTGCTTCCAATAAAGCGGGAAGGCGCCCCACAGCAGGTAGCCGCCCAGGGCGGCCAGCGTGCCGCGTTGTCGCAGTGAAGGGTCGGTGGGAGCTGAGGCCAAGGCAGCGCAAGGTGGAGCAGGGACCCGATGCCGTCAATGGAGCGGACAACGGGCCGGATTTTGGCCTCAATAAAACGCAGGTTTCCCGAAAGCCATTTGGGGTTGACAAAAAAAATGTGCAAACCTTGGTACGTGTTGGTGAATCCAAAAATGACAGTGCAAGCAGTGTGTGGATGCGTTCCGCCCCAGTCGGGCGGTTTGCTGCTACGCATCTGTCATGTTCAGCCCGGCACTGCGGGCTGACGAATCGCACAGGACTTCCCAGGTTCTGCCCGGTTCGCCCCAAGCGCCGCGGTGACCGGGTAGACAACGGATTGTCCCCTTCCAGAAAGGGAACCGTGGCCCGTATCGGGCCGCTTGTCGTCGCCAGTCAGGTTGTCCGGGGTGGGCCTGCCCGGCCCAGGCCCCGGCCGGGGCACCGCCCCGTGAATCATGCGTCAGGTCCAATCTTCAGCGCGATCCCGCATCATGACAGTTCTTCACGTTGCCGATCTTCATTTTCAAAAACGCTGGTTCCATTGGTTATCCGCCAGCGCCCCGCAGCACGATCTGCTGGTGATCGCGGGTGACCTGCTGGACCTGGCCCAAGGGGGGTGCCCGGCGAGTCAGATGGCGTGGGTATCCGACTGGGTGCGGGACTATCCGGGCCGCTTGTGCCTGTGCAGCGGCGACCATGACTTGGAGTGGGACAACCTCGCGGAAATCTGGCGGCCCGCCTATTGGCTGCGCGACCTCAGCCAGCCGGGCGTCTGGGTGGACGGGGAGCGTTTCGATCTTGGCGGCCTGTCCTTCCAGAGCATCGGCTTTTCGACGAAGCCGAAGGGGGGAGCAGCCGACGTCTGGGTCGTGCATGCGCCCCCCAGCCATACCATGGTGGCGCGCCGGCGGGCCAACGGTTGTGACGCCGGGGATCCGGAGTTGCGGCTGGGAGTGAGAAAATACCGTCCCCGGCTGGTGCTGTGCGGCCACCTCCATGATACCTATGCCTGGCGGGACCAGCAGGACTCCATTGTCTATCTTAATCCCGGCAGAAATGATCGAGCTTCGTTTCCCAACCATATCATTTGGGATACGGCGCAAAACGCCGGGAGAAGGGTGACGGACGTCGCGGCCGGCTCGATCGAGCCAGATCCGGACCAGGTGGCCGCGGTCACTGCGGAATACACTGCGAACATCGCCGAACCCGAGGACGGATGCAAGGTCCTGGCGAACGAAGCGCCGGCGTGCGGGACGAGCGCCCGGGGCCTTTGCGTGAACACGGACAATCCAAACTAAGAATAGGAGATTCGATCATGGCGTCTTCAATCATGAACAAGCGCAAGTTCGGCCGGACCGGACTGGAGGTCTCGGAGATCTGTCTCGGGACAATGCATTTCGGCTGGAAAATCGACGAAAGATCCTCGTTTGAGATTCTGAATGCCTTCCGGGATGCGGGCGGAAATTTCATCCAGTCTGTGAAAATCTGGCCGGATTCCACCAGCGCCGCCCGACCGTGGGTGGATCTGCCGTTCAGCCAGGTGGGCCGCTGGCTTCGCATGAACGCCGTGCCGCGCGACCAGTGGATCCTCGCGACCCGGGTGTCCCTGCAGCCCATCGCCGGGAGCCGCCTGTTGAAGCCGGAGGCCATCCGCGAATGTTGCGAGGCGACCCTGCGCCAGTTGCAAACCGACAGGCTGGATCTGGTGGTGTTGAACTGGACCGACTGCGTGCAGAATCCGGAAGACGTGTTTTCAGCACTGACGTCATTGGTGCGCGCCGGGAAATTGCGCTATTTCGGCGCGGCAAATTTCCCGGCCTGGCGGATCATGGAAACCCTGTGCCATTCCATACAACACGGGTCGTGCCGCCCCGAGACCTTCCAGTCGGATTACTCGCTTCTGGACCGGTCGTTCGAGGGAGAACTAACCGAGATAGGAGTCGGCTACCGGCTGAGCTTTCTGGCGAGCGCACCCCTCGCGAGCGGATACCTGACCGGGCGGCAGGTCCTGTGGGAAAGCGTGGCCGCAGAGCGCCACGATCGCCTGCGGAAGCGTTACGACAATGCCCGGGGGCAGTCCGTGATGGCGCAAGTGCAGGCGCTGGCCTCCCAGCGGGGTGTGCCGCCCGCCCAGGTGGCGCTGGCCTGGGTGCTCGCCAACCCGCACGTGACGTCCTCGATTGTGGGCGTCAACACCATCTCCCACCTGCAGGATGCCGTTGCGGCCACGCGCTTGCGGCTGTCGGAGGAGGAGATGGGCCTGTTGGACCTCGCCTCGCGCATCCCCCCGGACCGGGCGGCGCACGGACAGGACAAACCGGCAAAAACGCCGGCCGCACCACAGCGGAACCTTATCGGCCAGCCGGCATTCTCCTGAGCAGGCGCGCCCCGCAATTATTTCCTCTGACCCCCTAATGAAAATGAAGACAAATCCCATTCGTATCTCTCATGATGATCACCGAAAATTGAGCTGTCTCGTGGCCGCGGATCTGCCGGCGACGAGCCGGTTGAACGCAGTGGTGGTGAAACTGCGCGAAGAACTGAAACGGGCCGAGGTGATGGACCGGAAGGACCTGCCACCCCGGGTCGTGGCGATGTATTCCAAAGCTAGATTCGTAGACCTGGATACAGGCGAAACCGAAGAATACACGCTGGTCTATCCGAATGAAGCCGATCCTGGGCGGAAACTGCTCTCGGTTCTGGCGCCCATCGGCACCGCCATCCTTGGTTACGAGGAGGGCGATGAACTGACGTGGGACACTCCGGGTGGAACCCGTCGCCTCCGCATCCTGCGCGTGCGGAACCGGGGCGCAATTCCGGCCGTTCCGGAGTTTCCCGCGGCGGTCTGGCAGCTTCCCTCCGGTTCCCCGCGGTCGTCCTGATCCGGGCGCCGGCCATCCCCCCTCCGTTCGGCTGCAGCCGTGAAATCCCAACAGCATTCGTCTATGGAATTCAATAATCGGATCCTCATGACTGGCTTCGGCATCGTGGCGCAAGCGCTGCTTCCAATGCTGGCGAAACATCTCCGCATCCCATACAGCAATATCACGGTCATAGATTTTGCGGACCGTGAACCGGAATTGCGTCCGTGGATCCGGCGGGGATTGCGGTTTGTCCGGGAGCGCGTCGTCCCAGCCAACCTGCCCCGCCTTTTGTCCAGTCACGTTGGACCGGGCGGCTTGATCATTGATCTGGCATGGAGCATCGACTGCTTCGACATCCTGCTGTGGGCGCGGGACAATGACGTGCTCTATGTCAATGCCTCCCTCGAGTCGTGGGATCCCGGAGCTGAACTCCACCGGAAAACCTCGATGGAAAAATCGCTCTATGCCCGCTATGCGCTGCTGCTGCCCCTGATCGCCAGGTCCCGGGGCACTTCCACCGCCCTGATTGACCAGGGCGCCAATCCGGGACTCGTGTCGCACTTCGTTAAGCAGGGATTGCTGGACATTGCCGGACGCGTTGTGCGCGAGAAAGACGTTCCTCCGGCCCAGGTGCGGCTCCTCGAACGGCTGGTGGAGGCCCGGCGGTTTGCCGAACTGGCGCGTGAGCTGGGCGTGAAGGTGATTCATTGCAGCGAGCTCGACACGCAGCGGCCCGCCCAGCCCAAGCAGCAGGACGAGTTTGTCTCCACCTGGTGCATCGAGGGGATGTGGGAGGAGGCGATTTCCCCCAGCGAACTCGGCTGGGGCACGCACGAGAAATGGCTGCCCCCCTTTGCCGCCAGACCGACGACCGGTCCCTGCAACCAGATCGTACTGCCGCAAATGGGGATGAACACTTGGGTGCGGTCGTGGGTTCCGAACCAGGAGATCGTCGGAATGGTCGTGACGCACGGGGAGTCGTTTGGCCTTTCCTACGCCCTGACGGTGAAGGAGGACGGGAGGACGGTCTATCGCCCGACCGTGCATTACGCATACATGCCATGCAGCGAGGCGATTGTCTCGTTGCATGAACTGCGCTGCCGCAATTATGAGATGCATCCGCGCCAGCGCATCCTCGCGGATGAAATCACGGACGGGCAGGACATGGTTGGCGCATTGCTCATGGGGCACCGCTACAATTCCTGGTGGACGGGCAGCATCCTCTCGATCGCCGCGGCCCGGAAGAAGACGCCGCATAGCAACGCCACTGCCGTCCAGGTGGCCGCCGGGGTGCTGGCGGCTGCCCAATGGGCGGTGCGCCATCCGCGCCAGGGCATTCTGCTGCCGGAAAACCTGCCCCACGAGGACATGCTCCGCTGGGCGCGACCGTACCTCGGGCAGGTCGTCTCCGTTGCAGCAAACTGGACGCCCTTGAGCCGGCACCGCATCTACTTTGACGAAAACACGGAGGCCCAGATCGACCAGAGCGATCCCTGGCAGTTCAGGAATTTTCTCTTCCGGCCCTGAGGCCCGGCGTCACGCCGCCTGTCGCCCACCGGCATCAGCATGGGACGGAAGTCGAGTCCCTCCGGAAATGCGGCCGGGAATATCCTCTTTCGCGCCGGGGCCGCCGCGGCTCCATTGATCGCGGAGCATGGCTGCCGGGGCTCAGTGGCTACATTACGCCGGCGATGGGCGGGCGCCCGGGCGATTCCGCTTTATCCTAAATTCCGCAGTTGGGTTGAACATACAAGACACGGAGGCCACAGAGCAAAATACTTGGACGTACCGATATTCCCGGCGGCCATTCACCCGGCGGGAAGGACGGTTATTGTCCGAAGAAAGGGAAGGGGTGCCGGCGGGCGCTTACCCGCGGCGCACCGGCTGAGGAATGCCTTGGGCATCAATGGCGACGTAGGTGAATATGCCCTCTGTCACCCGCAGGATCGAACCGTCGTTGTGCCGCTTTACCCACGCTTCGATGTCGATCTTCATCGAAGTGCGACCGATTTTAACGAGGGTGGCGTAGCAGGTGACGATGTCACCCACATCCACCGGATGGAGGAAAGACATGGCGTCGATGGCAACTGTCGTGACGCGGCTGTAGGCGGTGCTGCGAGCCAGCACGGCGCCGCCAAGGTCCATCTGCGAGAGCAGCCAGCCGCCGAAGATGTCGCCATTCGAATTGGTGTCGGCGGGCATGGCGATGGCGCGGATGACGAGTTCGCCCTTGGGCGCGGGAGGGGTGTCGGTCATGATCTGGGCGGTGGTTTATAGCGGCCCGCTTCGTGGGGCGAGGAGGTTTTTCAGCCTAAGTTCCGCAGTTGGGTTGAACCACGGAGCAGCGGTGTTAACGGACAAGAACAAATTGAGGGTCGGCGAGCAGCCGATTAAGCACCTGCAGCATCTTGCGCATGACGGCGACGAGTGCGACCGGCTTGGCCGCCGACACGCTGCCGGGATAGAGCATGACTGCGGCGAATCCGATCCGTCGGGCATCAGCGCAGGGTGTGCGCAGGTCGGCGTCGATCCGCTGATCGGTGAAATCAAGATTAGTGGCGGCCGAAGCCTGCGGATTTGACCAGTCCGGGCAATTGGGCAAGAATGCCTCCATGTCTTCTTCTGCTGGCCTGTCCAACGGCAAAATCTCGCGACTCGTCTGGTGGGCAGTGTGGGCGGGGAGCCTGGCGGGGCTGGGTGCAATCTATTTCGTGTTCGGTCGGCGGCCGCTGCCGGCGGACCTGCCGCCTGATCAGACGCTCACCGGGCTCGTTGGACTCGTGCCGCTGTTTGTGAGCGTGATTCTCCGCTGGCTTCTGCTGCCGCGGTTGACGAAGGAGCGGGCGGCCTTCGGGTGGTTCATCTTGGGCCTCGCGCTGGCCGAGGCGTGCGGCCTCCTCGGCATCTTTATCGGCGGGCCGTATCGCGACGACATCTTCGTGCTTGGGATGCTCGGCCTGGCGCAGTGGGTGCCGCTGTTTGTGCGGCGGTACTGCGCACCATTCACCAATGGGTCGGGCTTCCGACCCGGCCGGCCGCTCTGAGAGGGGAGGGGTTGCCCTGCCGATCCCTTTCCCGGGGGCAAAATCAACCCGGGCGTGATCGGGAGCGTGAAACGCAGCAATTGCTGGAAGGTCGGGAAACCGGCCTGCCGTCTGTCAAGAAGGCGCAGGGCCGCCTGCGCCTTCGGCGATTCCCGGTGCGGCACTCGACCGGTTACTTCAACTTTTCCCGCTCTTTCACGACCTCTTGGGCCGGCAGCGGCAACCACTCGCCCGCGTCTACGATCGTCTGCTGACCCTCTTGGCTGAGCAGGAAGCTCAGGAACTCCCTGACGTTCTGGGACAGCGGCTGGCCTGGCGGACGATCGACGAACATGTAGATCGGGCGCGTCAAAGGGTATTTCATGGTTTTCACTTCCTCGAGGGTGCCCGCATAATAGGGACCCCGTGCCGACTCGGCGATAGGGATCGTCTTCATGCCCGGAATGAGGTTGCCAAAACAACCGTGGCCGATCGCGTCCGGATCGGCGGCCGTGGCCCGGGCCATCATGTCGTCGGGCCCCAGCGTGCCGGCCCGCATGTCCAGTTCGATCACGGAGCGTTTGAACTCGGCTCCTCGGGTCACAACTTCCTGAAGGTAGTAACGGACTCCACTGGGCAGGCGGTGGGCGTAAGCCTTGATGGGGCGCCGGGCCCATTCACCCGTCACGCCAACGTCGCCCCAAGTCTTGATGTCAGTGGGATATCCCCGGCGGCGTTCGGAAGAGTAGATCGCGTCGAGCTGGGCCATGGTCAGTCGCTCGATGGGATTGTTGGCGTTGACGTAAATGCCCAGCGTTGGCGAAAAGCCGGTCGTCTTGAGCGCGCCAAGGCCCACGCGGATGACCGAAATATCGTATCCTCGCACCTGGCGGAACATCCCGGCTTCGTAGGGCCAGGCCTCACGTGCCGGGAAACCGAGATCGCAGGCTCCCGAGGTCACCATGGGAATCGCCGCCAGGGGGGAGGTTAGCTTGGCGATCAAATTCAATTTCGGGTGCAGCTTTTTGAACCGATCCACCCACAGATTGGTCAGCTTTTCGGTCGAGCTCTCGGCTACGAAGCGGAGGTGTCCCGACAAGGCTTGTTCCGACTGATAGTGCGGTAGGGGGCTCGAGGGACTCTGCGCCTTGAGCGGGGTCGCGCTCAACGTTGCAACAGTGAGCAAGACGGTCATCACATGTTTATTCATGATTTGTCCTTTGAATGGGATGGGGTGAGAAGGAGGCAGGTTAGGCCGGACTTCCTGAGTCCTTCCGCCTGACCAAGGGGGTGGCATCGCAGGCGATACCAATACCTTGCGGGTATGCGCGTGCAAGGTGAAACCGGATGGCGTGTGAGGCGCAAAATAACGGCCCGTTATTCTTCAGCGCCGACCGCGCCAGGTTCGGACCGCTTTTCAGGCGGCGTCCAAGCTGTCGAGAATTTTGCGCACAACCGTGGCGCTGGCGACCAGCTTGGCTTGTTCCTTTTCGTCCAATGACAACGCGAAGGTCGCCAGCACCCCCCGGCCACTGACCAGCTGGGGCAGTGAGACCGTTACATCCTTCACGCCCACCACCTCGGCTTGAGGTGTGCAGACCGTCAGGATGGATCTTTGGTCATGGGCGATGGTCTCGACGATGGCCGCAAGGGCGGTGCCGATGCCGTAAAACGTGGAACCCTTGCCGGCAATGATGTCGCGGCCGGCATAGCGCACTTCCTCGTCGACGGCCTGGCGCGCTGCGTCATCCAGCGTGATGTGGCGCAGCTTGCAAAACTCGTGCAGCGGGATGCCCCCGACCGTGGTGCGCGACCAGGCCAGCACCTCCGAGTCACCATGCTCACCCACGACGTAACCGTGAAGATGGCGCGAGTCCACGCCCAGCCGGCTGGCTAGGATCGAGCGGAATCGGGCTGTGTCCAGGGTGGTGCCGGAGCCGATCACCTGGCGGGCCGATGCCCCGGCTTTCACGGCATAACGTGCAGCGAGATGGGTCATGATGTCGACCGGGTTGGTCGCGATCAGCAGAATCGCGTTGGGGGCATGCTTCAATACCTTGGGCACGACTTCCTTGAACACCTGGGCGTTGCGTTGCAGCAATTGCAGGCGTGTCTCGTCCGCGTTGCGCCCCACTCCGGCCGAGAGGATAACCACCCGGGCGTCTGCCAGGGCGTCGTATTTCCCGGCGACCACGCGCATGGGGTTGGCAAATGGAGTGGCATGCATCAGATCCGCCGCCTCCGCCTTGGCGCGCTTCAGATCCATATCCACCATGACGATCTCACCGCCCGTGCCGCGTTGAATCAGGGCATAGGCG
>JAQUYL010000033.1 GCA_028691845.1 Opitutaceae bacterium | reverse complement strand
GGTAAATCCGCATCTCAGAGTTGCTTTCGCACCGGACGATGCGGTATCCTGGCAGCGTTAGTTCAATCATTGCAGGGGACATGGTGGCTTAATTACCACATGTCCCCAATCTTTGATGAAGAGCCGATTCGCCCCCCTGTATCAATCCTCGTGGTATGGACGGTTCGCGGCAGCCCGCCTGGGCTGCCGGAGGATGCGGGAACGGCCCTGTCAAGCCGGGAGGACGCGATCCGTCCGCGACCCCCATGCTTCACCCGCAGCGGCCGCCGTCACGCCCGCGACTATTTCGCCGTGCCCCAGCGGCGGTGCAGGAAGTTCTCCCACGGCGAGAACAGCACCTTGTCCGCCAGCAGACCGATCAGGACGATCACCAGCATGATGCCCACAACCTGTTCCATGGCGTTGAGTTCGCGCCCGTAGTGCAACAAGTGCCCGAGACCGAACCCGCTGAGGATCGTCACGAAAATCTCGGCCGCCATCAGCGATCGCCAGGCGAACGCCCACCCCTGCTTCATCCCGCTGACAATGAACGGCAGCGAGGCCGGCAGCATCACTTTCACCCATGTATGAACTCCGTGTGACCCCATCGTCCGGGCCGCCCGCACATAGATGGGATTGACGTTCCGCACCCCCGTTTCCGTCGCCAGAATCACCGACCATAGCGTGCCCATGACCACCACGAAAAGCATCGCGCCCTCGCTCTGCCCAAACCACAGCAGCGCCAGCGGCACCCAGCATACGCTCGGCAACCCCTGCAAGCCCAGCGCCAGCACGCCGACTGTGTCACGCAGCGTGCGCACGCGTGCCGTGGCAAATCCGAGCGGGATGCCCACGACCAGCCCGATGAGATAACCAGCCAGCAGTCGTTTCAGCGTGACCACGGTGCTGGATTGCAGGGTGCCATCCCGGATGGATTCCCACAGGTAACGGACCACGTTTTCGGGCGACGGCACCAGGACCGGCGACCAGATTTTCGCCCGGTAGACCACATCCCACGCCACAAACAGCGTGATGAAAAACAGGATGGCGGTCAGCGTGCGTTTCATTCGGCCACCTCTGCTTCAGTCAGATGTCCCTTGAGGGCGGTCATGATCCTTGTGGCATGGCTGGCCAAATCGACGCTGTTGATGTCCCGCGGCCGGGGCAGATCGATGCGAAACTCCTCCCGCACGCGCCCGGGATGAGGGGAAAACAGCACGACGCGGTCCCCGAGACAGGCGGCTTCGCGGACGTTGTGCGTCACAAAGACGATGGTCTTGCGGCGTTGCTGCCAGATGCGCTGGATGTCGCCGTAAAGCTGCTCGCGCGTCAGCGCGTCGAGCGCGGCAAAAGGTTCATCCATCAGCAACACGCGCGGATTGGGTGCGAGCGACCGAGCCAGCGCCACCCGTTGCTTCATGCCTCCGGACAGCTCGTGGAGGTTGGCGTGCTGGAACCGTTCCAGACCGACAAGTTTCAGGTGGTATTGGGCGACCTCGCGGCGTTCGCCATCCGTCAGACCGGGTTTCAGGTTGAGTCCAAACAGTACATTATCCAGCGCATCCAGCCACGGGAATAGTGCCGGCTCCTGAAACATCATCATGCGATCCCGGTTCGGCCCATTTACAGGCTGCCCGGCGGAAATCACCGAACCCTCGTCGGGGTTTTCGAGTCCGGCGATCACGTTCAAGAGCGTGGACTTTCCGCAACCGCTCGGGCCGACCAGGCACACAAACTCGCCTTCCGCCACCTGCAGGCTGATGCGGTCGAGCGCATGCACGCGCTGGTGTTTCATGGCAAACCACTTCGACACCCTGTCGATGGTCAGGCGCGCCGGCTGCAGCGCTTCGAGTTCTTGCTGCACCGTCATGGCCGGCCGGAAAACAGACGGTCGAGCGCGATGGCGTCGCGCAGAAAGCCGACGCTCTGGGCCTCGCAGACCAGTGTCTCAAATTGCGCCTGGGCCACTTGATCGGTGAAGCGCAGGCGGCGCCAGGAATCATCCACGAGTTGGGCCGGAATCTCGCGCCTCACCACAGCGCTGAGTCCGGCCCGAACCAGCTCGCGCGCCTCTGCGGGGTGGGCATTGAGCCATGCGGTCAGCTCGACATGCGCCGCGCGAAATTTCTCCGCCAGAGCCGGACGGGTCCGGAGCAGTTTGACGCTGGCAACCAGTATTGTCGTCACGGCATCGCCCTGTTCGAGGAAGACCTTGCCGCCGGCTTCGTTTACAAGTCGTGTGACCCAAGGCTCGACCGTCCACACGGCGTCAACCTTTCCCTGTTGGAAAAGGGAAAGCTGGTCGGGATTGGCGGTCGGCACCACCTGCGCATCGCCTCCGGTGAACGTCACGTTCAGGCCATGCTGCCTGAGCCAGGCGCGGGCGGCCACGTCCTGCGTATTGCCCAATTGGGGCGTAGCGATCCTTTTCCCGCGAAAATCGGCCGGCGAGCGAATGCGTCCATCGCCCGAAATTACCAGAGCCGCGCCACCCTGGGCCGCACCGGCGAGCAGGCGGATCTCCTCTCCCCGGGACCGGATATAGGCGTTGAGCGTCGGGTTGGGGCCCACATAGGTCAGATCGATGGAACCGGCAAAAATCGCTTCCATCGCGCTCGGGCCAGCATTGTAGGCAAACCACTGCACCGTGACGTCGTCCGGTCCGAGACGCTGCTCGAACCAGCCCCGGCCAGCACGCGTCGTCTGGCTGCCGATGACGCCCTGGGCATGCGTGACGTTCGGGAAATAACCGACACGCAGCGTGACTTTCTCTGCACGGGCGGCCGCGAGAGCAGCCGTGAAGGCCAGCACGAGAACCAGCGGTTTCACAACCGCACTTCTATCGCAAGGCGGGAGCATTCCCCGGGAGAGGGCCGGGCGGCACCGCAGGGGGGCCCGGTCACTGACGGGACGAACCCGTAAGATCGGCGAACGAGGGGCGGATTCACCGTGTTGGGGAAACTTCATTTCTGGTTCTCCGGAAAAGTCGGTCCAATGGCATTCAGCGTGGATGAGCGGTTGCAAAAATCTATCATAAAATGCGTGACACGCGTTGTCCTCTACAAAAAAGGGAACCATCGCGCAGGAGCGCCGGACACTTCCCGGTTGCCCAGCAGGGAGACGGGAGGCCATCGGCCCATCTGCCGAGCGAGGCGGGCGCCCCAAAAGTGTGACGCCCTACATCCGCAAATCACACGGGCGCGGAACGGTTCGGCTTGCCCATCGGTGCGGCTTTTGGAGGCGCTGTCGCTCTTGCCTACGGCATCTGCCCGATCTGGCGAGTGCCGTTCCTTCGGCACCTGGCATGGGCGTTCGTACCCTGCCGGCTTATCTCCTCCCCACCTCCCCAGAGGCACTCGCTATAGTCTCAGTCGCAGTCCGTCATAGGCCAGGTGGACGCCAGTGGGCAGCCGGGCGCTCCATGTTGCGTGGTCGATGGCATGCGTCAGGTGCGTGAGATACGAAGCCTGGGCCCCGATTTCCTGGGCGGCGGCGCACGCCTCGTCGATGCTCATGTGTGTCGGGTGCGACTCGGGCCGCAGGCCGTCGAGTACGACGGCCGCGGCCCCCCGGGCCAGCGCCATGGCCTCAGGTGGCACGCCTTTGCAGTCGGAATAGTAGGCAAATTTCCTCCCGGTTGATCGCTCCTCAAAGACCAGGCCCAGTGTGTCGATTCCTCCGTGGGGCAGCAGGGTCGAGCGGATGGTCCCTTGGGGGAATTGGAGCACGGCGGGCATTTTGAAAAGCTTGAACGCCGGGTAGCCCTGGACGATCGGCCGATCCAGGATGGCGTACGGATAGACCGCCAGCACCCGGCTCATTCCTTCGTCAGTCGCATAGATGGACAAGGCGCTGCCACCCCGCAGATCGCAGAAACGCCGCAAATCGTCCATGCCCGTGATGTGATCGGCATGGCCGTGGGTCAGGATGAACAGGTCCAGCCGGTCGACACCGTGGCGCAGGCACTGGAGGCGGAATTCCGGCGCGGCGTCGACCTGCACGCGCAGGCCGTCCATCACCACGTGAATGCTGGCCCGGGTCCGCTGGTTGCGCGCATCGGTGGAGGTGCAGATGTCGCAGCGGCAGGCGATCATGGGCACGCCCTGCGACGTGCCGGTGCCAAGGAATATGACTTCCATAACTTGGACCAACACGAAACACACGCCGGTCCGAAACTAAAGGCGAAAGGAAGGGCTGCCCGATCGGCCGATCCGCTTCACCCGTGCTTTCCACAGCAAAAAAACTGCACCGCAGCCTGTCTGCGTTCAGAAAAAAAAAGCGCTCCCGTTTCAGGGAGCGCCTCGAAGTTGTTTAGGTGAGACCGTGAAGTCTACGGCTCATCGGCCTTAGTAGTCCATCTCACCGCCGCCCGGGGGCATCGAAACCTTCTCCTTCTTCTCCGGGATTTCGGTGATCATGCACTCGGTCGTGAGCAGCAGACCGGCGATGGAGGACGAGTTCTGCAGTGCGGTGCGGGTGACCTTCGTTGGGTCGACCACGCCGGCCTTGACCATATCCTCGTATTCTCCGGTTGCCACATTGTAGCCGAAGTTGCCCTTGTTCTCGAACACCTTCTGGGCTACCACGCCGGGCTCGACCCCGGCATTGGCGCAGAGCATGCGGATGGGGGACTCGATGGCCCGGCGAACGATCTGGGCACCAATGGCCTCGTCACCCTGGAGCTTGATGTTGTCGATGACCTTGGCGCAACGGAGCAGCGCGACGCCGCCGCCGGCGACAATGCCTTCCTCGACGGCCGCACGGGTCGCGTGCAGGGCGTCCTCAACGCGGGCCTTCTTTTCCTTCATCTCGGTCTCGGTCGCGGCGCCGACATGAATGACGGCCACGCCACCGGCGAGCTTGGCGAGACGCTCCTGGAGCTTCTCGCGGTCGTAATCGGAGGTGGTCTCCTCGATCTGGCGGCGGATCTGCTTCACGCGGCCCTGGATGTCGGACGCTTTGCCCGAGCCCTCGACGATGGTGGTGTTCTCCTTGTCGACGACGATGCGCTTAGCCTTGCCGAGGTCGCTGACCGTGACGTTCTCCAGCTTGATGCCGAGATCCTCGGTGAGGCAGCGGCCACCGGTGAGGATGGCGATGTCCTCGAGCATGGCCTTGCGGCGGTCGCCAAAGCCGGGGGCCTTGACGGCGCACACGTTGAGCGTGCCGCGAATCTTGTTCACCACCAGCGCGGCGAGCGCCTCGCCCTCGACCTCCTCGGCAATCACCAGGAGGGGCTTGCCGCTCTTGGCGACGGTCTGCAGCAGCGGGAGCATGTCCTGCAGGTTGGTGATCTTCTTTTCGTGGATCAGCACGTAGGCGTCCTCGAGCACGGCTTCCATCGCCTCGGCGTTGGTGACGAAATACGGCGAGAGATAGCCCTTGTCGAACTGCATGCCCTCGACGACGTCGAGCGTGGTTTCGATGGACTTGGCCTCCTCGACGGTGATCGTGCCGTCCTTGCCGACCTTGTCCATGGCCTCGGCGATGATGTTGCCGATCGTCTCATCCCAATTGGCGGAGACCGTGGCGACCTGGCGGATTTCCTCGCGGTCGGAAACCTTCTTGGAAATCCTGGCGAGTTCGGCCACGGCGGCCTCGACGGCCTTGTCGATGCCGCGCTTCAGGAAGATCGGATTTGAACCGGCGGTGACGTTCTTGAGTCCCTCCTTGTAGATGGACTCGGCGAGCACGGTGGCGGTGGTGGTTCCGTCGCCCGCGGCGTCCGAGGTTTTCGAGGCGACCTCCTTCACCATCTGCGCCCCCATGTTCTCGTAGGGATCGGGAAGCTCGACCTCCTTGGCGACAGTGACGCCGTCCTTCGTAACAGTCGGGGAACCGAATTTCTTGTCGATGACCACATTGCGGCCCTTGGGACCGAGAGTGACCTTGACGGCCCGGGATAGAAGCTCGACGCCGCGCAGAATCTTGTGCCGCGCGCCTTCGTCAAAAATGAGTTGTTTGGCTGCCATATTTGTTAGTCCTGGATTAATGGGTTAAGGGTTGGGCTCAGACGAGCACGCCGAGGATGTCGTCCTCGCGCACCAGCGTGTATTTCACTTCTTCGATTTTAACTTCGGTGCCGCCGTACTTGGATATGAGCACGCGGTCGCCGACCTTCACCTCGAAGGGCACGATCTTGCCGTCCTCACCTTTCTTGCCGGTGCCAAGGGCAATGACCTTGGCCTCCTGCGGCTTTTCTTTGGCGGCGTCGGGGATGATAATGCCCCCGCGCACCTGTTCTTTTTCCTCGATGTGCTGCACGAGCACTCGGTCACCGATGGGTTTGATGGATATTTTTGCCATGGTTTTTTGGTTGTCGATTGTGGTTGAGAGTTTGCGTTGGTTCTTCCTGGTGGGTAAAAACGGTGCACGCCCATTCCGGAATGGAGGGCGTCGCGCCGGTTGTGGAAATTATTTCTTTTCGTCGTCGACGATCTCGACATCGGCATCGACCACTTCGGCCTTTTTCGCGTCCTTTTTCTTGGGAGGCGTCGCGCCGGCCGCCTCGGACGCGTCGCCGGCACTGCCGGCCGCCGCCTGCGCCTGCTGGTAGAGTTCGGCGCCGAGCTTCGAAAGATTCTCCAACGCCGCCTTCATGCGGTCGGTGTCGTTGCTCTCCATCTCCTTCTTGGCCTCGGCAATGGCGCGCTCGAACTTGCCCTTCAACTCGCCGGACAGCTTGTCGCCGGCCTCCTTGAGGGTTTTTTCGAGTTGATAGATGGTTGTGTCGAGCTGGTTCTTGGTTTCTACGGACTCGCGGCGCTTCTTATCATCGGCGGCATGGATCTCGGCCTCGCGGGTCATCTTCTCGACCTCTTCCTTGGAAAGGCCCGAGGAACCCTGAATCGTGATTTTCTGGTCCTTGCCCGTTCCAAGATCCTTGGCGGAGACGTGCAGGATCCCGTTCGCGTCGATGTCGAACGTGACCTCGATCTGCGGCATGCCGCGCGGCGCCGGCGGAATGCCGTCGAGCCGGAAGGTGCCGAGAATCTTGTTGTCCCGGGACATCGGGCGCTCGCCCTGCAGCACCACGATCTCGACCGACGGCTGGTTGTCGCTGTAGGTGGAGAACACCTGCGTTTTCTTCGTTGGGATGGTGGTGTTGCGCGGAATCATCGGGGTGGCGACCTGCCCGGCCGTCTCGATGCCAAGCGTGAGCGGCGTCACGTCGAGCAGGAGCACGTCGCGCACATCGCCCTTCAAAACGCCCGCCTGGATGGCCGCGCCGACTGCGACAACTTCGTCCGGGTTGACGCCTTGATGCGGCGGCTTGCCGGCCAGTTCATGGGCGATCTCTATCACTTTCGGCATGCGCGTCATGCCGCCCACGAGCACGAGTTCGTCGATTTTCTCCGCGGTCAGATTGGCGTCCTTGAGACAGTTCTTGAACGGCTGGAAACAGCGCTCAACTAGAGGATCGCAGATCTGCTCGAGCTTGGCGCGCGAGAGCTGCACGCTCAGATGCTTCGGGCCGGCGGCGTCCGCCGTGATGAAGGGCAGGTTGATGTCCACCGATTGCGTCGAAGACAGCGCGATCTTGGCCTTCTCCGCCTCTTCCTTCAGCCGCTGGAGCGCCATCGGATCCTTGCGGAGATCGATCCCGTTTTCCTTCTTAAAGTTTTCCACGAGCCACCCAATGATGGCATCGTCCCAGTTGTCGCCGCCGAGGTGCGTGTCGCCATTGGTGGCCTTCACCTCGAACACTCCGTCGCCGATCTCCAGCACCGACACGTCAAACGTGCCGCCCCCGAGATCGAATACGGCGATCTCTTCGTCCTTCTTCTTCTCGAGTCCATAGGCTAGCGAGGCCGCCGTCGGCTCGTTGATGATGCGCAGCACTTCAAGGCCGGCAATTCGGCCCGCATCCTTGGTCGCCTGCCGTTGCGAATCGTTGAAATATGCCGGGACCGTGATGACGGCCTGCGTGATTTTCTCCCCCAGATACGCCTCGGCGTCGGCCTTCATCTTGCCGAGCACGAAGGCGGAAATCTGTTGCGGCGCGAACTGCTCGACCTTGTCGCCCACCCGCACCTCGATATAGGCGTCGCCATTCTTCCCTTCGATGACCTTGAACGGATAATTCTTTGCCTCCTCGCGCACTTCGGAAAATTTGCGGCCAACCAGACGCTTGGAAGAGAATATCGTGTTCTTGGGATTGGTCACTGCCTGCCGCTTGGCGGCCTGGCCGACAAGGCGCTCTCCGTTCTTCGTAAACGCCACAACCGACGGGGTTGTGCGCCCGCCCTCTGCGTTGGGGACCACAACAGGTTCGCCCCCCTCCATGACCGCCATGCAGGAATTAGTCGTACCCAAATCAATGCCTAGTACTCTGCTCATGCTTAAGTTCATAGCAGCACCCGTGCCTCCATGGCTGAAAAATATATTAGGAGCTGCCTACCAATATCTTAAAATGTTTTCTCTCCACTTGGCTGCTTCTATCCACCCCATTTTTTGCGCCCGAGTGACACACTGCGACACCCCTCCCTGTGCGACATTGGCCATTATGACCCACAATGCACACTGGTTGAATATCCCCCGGAATCCTCCTACTTTGACGAAATGGAGCTTCATATCCCATCGGTCGTGCCAGTCATGACGCTGCCCCACACCGTCTTTTTCCCACAGGCACTACTGCCCCTGCACATATTCGAGCCACGCTACCGCACCATGCTGCGCGATGTGCTTGCAACCAACCGCATTTTCGCCGTCGCGCGGCTTGAAACCTCTCGTTCTGCAGGCTCCGCCGACGCGCGAGAACCGTTGCCGCGCACAGCTGCTGTCGGTCTGGTGCGTGCCTGCCAGGGAAAGGACAACGCAACCTCCGACCTCCTGCTCCAAGGTCTTAGTCGCGTGGAAGTGATCGGGATAGTCCGCGAACAGCCTTATCGCCTGATCGAGGTGCGCCCCCTCTCCACTGAGCCCGGCGCCACCGCCTTGGAACTCGCCCATCTCCGCTCCGAGGTTTTTCGCCTGCTCGAACTCCGCCGCCAGCTCGGCCGCCCCACTCCGCAGGCCGTGACCCAGTTTCTCGAAACCATCGACGATGCCGACACCTTCGTGGACCTCGCCGCGTTCAACCTATGCGAGGACAGTGAATTCAAGCAGAAGCTGCTGGAAACGCTGGATACCCACCGGCGCCTCATGCTATTCGCCGCACGCCTCAGGGAGGAAGTCGCGATCATCCGCCTCCGCCGCAAGCTGCAGGGCCCGCTGGCCGACGAGGGCATCGCCAACAATTGATGCGGCCTGTCCGCCTGCGCTGCGCCCGGCAAGGTCAAGGCAGCGTGCGACGGCTAGCGGGTGGCATAAAACAGGCGGGCTCTTCATCAAAGATTGGGGACATGTGGTAATTAAGCCACCATGTCCCCTGCAATGATTGAACTAACGCTGCCAGGATACCGCATCGTCCGGTGCGAAAGCAACTCTGAGATGCGGATTTACC
>JAQUYL010000007.1 GCA_028691845.1 Opitutaceae bacterium | reverse complement strand
ATCCAGCGCCGTGCCTATGGCTTTAGGAACTTTAACAACTACCGCCTGCGCGTCATCGCCCAGTGCGGCTGACTTATGAACCTCCACTCCCTTCAACCCACTCCCCAATCTTTGGTGTAGACCCAATTTAAAGCGCGCAATGGCGGAGAGGGGGGGATTCGAACCCCCGGTAGCCTTGCGGCTACACGTGATTTCCAATCACGCACATTCGACCACTCTGTCACCTCTCCGGGTTGCCAAAGGGGGGCGAGTTAACGGCGAACGCCGGGCGGCGGTCAACGGAAATCATGGCGTCCTTTCCCGGGGCGGTTGGAGGAGACTGCACCGCGGCTGGGCCGGTTGCCAATTGAGCGAAAAGCTACTTGCCCGGCACCGCACTGCTGGTAGCTTGCCCGCACCATTCCCTTGCGCCATGGCTACCGCCAATCTCGAATATGCCTACGACAGCAAGATCGAAGGCGATATTGTTGTGACGCAGCTGGATGCCGCGATCAACTGGGTGAGGTGCCACTCCATGTGGCCGATGCCGATGGGCACGGCGTGTTGCGCCATCGAATTCATGGGCGTAGCGGCATCCCGTTTCGACCTCGCGCGTTTCGGGGCGGAAGTGACGAAGTTTTCGCCACGGCAGTCGGATTGCATGATCGTTTCGGGTACTGTCACCTACAAGATGGCGACGGTTGTCCGTCGCATTTATGACCAGATGGCTGCGCCGAAATGGGTGATCGCAATGGGGGCCTGCGCCAGTTCGGGCGGGATGTATCGCAGTTACGCTGTGCTGCAGGGGGTCGACCGCATCCTGCCGGTCGATGTCTACATCAGCGGCTGCCCGCCACGGCCGGAGGCCGTGCTTGATGGATTCGAGAAACTGCAACGGAAGGTCAAACGCGAACACTCTCTCAGCAATCTGCTGAAGCCTTCTTGAACCCCGGGCATCCGCGCTCTCCATGACCACCTACATCGACGTCGCCGCCGCCTTGTCCGCGAAGTTTTCGCAGGCGGTTCTGCGTGCCAGCCGGGATCATCCCGCCTTCAATGTGCCGGCGGGGCAGGCGCTGGCGGTGTTGCGCTGGCTGCGCGACGAGGCGGGGTTCGAAATATTGAGGGATGTGACGGCGATTGACTGGGGCTTGGAGCGTTCGCCGCGCTTCATGGTGGTCTGGCATCTTTATTCGCCGGCCGCGCATCGCTACGTGCGGGTGGCCGCCGACTGCGCCAGCGACGCCGAACCACAAATGCCCAGCGCCACGGAGCTCTGGCCCGGGGCCAACTGGCACGAACGCGAGACCTACGACATGTTCGGCATCGTTTTTTCGGGCCATCCGGAGCTGAAGCGCATCCTGATGTGGGAAGGTTACCCCTATTTCCCGCTGCGAAAGGAATTCCCCCTGGCCGGCCTGCCCGCGGAGCTGCCCGACCCGGAGGTGGCGGCGGAAACCAAAGAGAAGGTGCAAGCTGCGCCGATGGCTGGCGGTCCCTTTGTCGCAACCCCTGGTGAAACCATGAGCGGAGCCGAACCGCGGGCCAGGGACGAGGCGTGGAGCGAAAGCTCCCAGAAGCCCACCTAGATTTTCCAGAGCGTCATGGCAACCGAACACACTTATCCCGACACCGCGGCCAAAACGGCCGCCGCTGCGCTGCCGGATGAGTTTCACCCGGAGAGAATGTCGCTCTCCATGGGGCCGTCGCACCCGGCCACGCATGGCGTACTGCGCATCCAGCTCGAGCTCGAAGGCGAGGTCGTGCGCAAGGCCGATCCGGTCGTCGGCTACCTGCACCGAGGTGACGAGAAGATCGCCGAGAACATGACCTACAACCAGTTCGTGCCCTATACGGACCGGCTGGACTATCTCGCGCCACTGGCGAACAACGTCGCCTACACCCTGGCGGTCGAGCGCCTCGCTCATCTTGAGGTGCCGCCCCGCTGTCAGGCGATCCGTGTCATTGTCAGCGAAATGGCCCGCATCTCCTCCCACCTCATGGGGCTCGGGGCCTATGGCATCGATGTCGGAGCCTTGTCGGTCTTCATGTACACGTTTCTGGAGCGGGAGAAGCTCTACACGCTGTTCGAGGAGCTGACCGGGGCGCGCTTCACCACGAACTACACCCGCATCGGCGGGGTGGCCCGCGATGTGCCCGAGGGCTGGACGGAACGGGTCAGTGCCTTCTGCGATCAGTTTCTGCCCATTCTCGACGAGTCGCTCGCCCTGCTCACGCGCAACAGGATCTTCCAGGACCGCACGGTGAACATTGGGGTGGTTTCGCAGGCCGAGGCCATCGCCTACGGCCTGACGGGGCCGAATCTGCGTGGCAGCGGCGTGCCGCTCGATTTGCGAAAGGACCGTCCTTACAGCGGCTACGAGCAATACGATTTCGACGTGCCGGTCGGCTCGAAGGGCGACTGCTTCGACCGCTACATGTGCCGCGCCGAGGAGATGAAGCAGTCCGTGCGCATCATCAAGCAGGCTGTCGCAAAGTTCCCCCCCGGCGAGTGGTATGCGACCGAAGCGAAGAAAATCTTCCCGCCGCCGAAGGACAAGATCCTTACCAGCATGGAGGAACTCATCCAAAATTTCATGCTCGTCACCGAGGGTCCGCAGCTGCCGCCTGGCGAGGTGTATTTTGAGGCCGAAAACCCGAAAGGCGTGCTCGGCTTCTACATCGTAAGCAAAGGTGGCGGCGTGCCCTGGCGCCTCAAGATCCGCAGCCCGTCATTCTGCAACCTCAGCATCCTGCCCAAAGTCTGCGTCGGCGCCATGGTGGCCGATGTGGTCTCCATCCTCGGATCGCTCGATTTCGTGATGGGGGAATGCGACCGGTGAGCCCAGGAGCGAGCATCGAGTAGCGAGAAGCGAGCATGTATAATAAATCTTCCAGCCTCTTTCTCCAACCCCGTGATGAGCGGGTCGAGCGTTGCCGGCCGATGCTCGCTCCTCTCTCCTCGCTCTTCGCTTCTTCTGCGAGATGAATCTCAAGCCCGACACGCTCCGCAAGATTGACGAGGCCATCACCCATTACCCGGTGAAGCGCAGCGCCGCGCTGCCGTTGCTGCATCTCGTCCAGGAGGATCAGGGTTATCTGTCTGACGAGGCCATCGAATGGATCGCCGCCAGGCTCGAACTGCAGCCCATTAATCTCTACGAGCTCGTCACGTTTTATCCGATGTTCCGCCGCCACCCGATCGGCCGGCGGCACATCAGGATTTGCCGCACGCTCTCCTGTGCGCTCACCGGTGGCTATCCGGTGTTTGAGGAGTTCCGCAGGCAGTTCGGCTGCGACCTCAACGAGGTGTCCGCCGACGGCGAGGTGACGATTGAATTCGTCGAATGCCTCGCCAGCTGTGGCAGCGGCCCGATCGTGATGATCGACGACGATCTCTACGAGAATGTTGATGTCGCCAAGGCCAGGGTGCTCGCCGATAAAATCAAGGCGGAAGCGGCCAAACGCCCGTAGCCCCGCCATCCTCCAGCCCAATTTCAGAATCCAAAATCGTATATCCTCCCGATGCCCGCTCCCGTCCAACGCCGAATCCTCCTCGCTCACATCGACGAGCCCGGCTACACGAGCGACATTGACTGCTACCTCCGGCACGGCGGATACGGGGTGATGAAGCGTGCGATTGCCCGCCAGCCCGAGGAGTTGATCGACGAGGTGAAAAAATCCGGACTGCGCGGCCGGGGGGGGGCCGGTTTCTCGTGCGGCCTCAAGTGGACGCTGGTCGACCGCAAGAGCGGCAAGCCCGTCTACCTCGTCGTCAATGCCGACGAGTCCGAGCCCGGCACGTTCAAGGACCGCCACCTCATCCACCAGGATCCGCACCAGCTCATCGAGGGCATCATGATCACCTGCTGGGCGAACAACGTGAGGCAGGCCTATATCTACATTCGCGGCGAATTTCCCCAGGGGGCCCGCATTCTGGAGAGGGCCATCCAGGAGGCCCGGGAGCATCGGTTTGTCGGCCGCAACATCCTCGGCACCGCCTACTCCTGCGACGTGTTTGTGCACCGCGGCGCCGGCGCCTACATCTGCGGGGAGGAGACCGGCCTCATCGAGTCGCTCGAGGGCAAGCGTCCGTATCCGCGCATCAAACCGCCCTATTTCCCCGCCGTGCTTGGCCTCTACCAGTGCCCGACAATCGTCAACAACGTCGAGACGATCTGCCATGTGAAGCACATCGCTGACATGGGCGGCGACGCCTTCGCCCGGATCGGTACGCCCAACAACACCGGCACGCGCATCTACTGCGTGAGCGGCCACGTCCGGCGGCCTGGCTACTACGAGTTCGAGGTCGGCCGGATCACCCTGGGCCAGTTGCTTTACGAAGTCTGCGGCGGCCCGCGTCCCGGCCGGACTTTCAAGGCGGTTATCCCCGGCGGTTCGTCAGCCAAGGTGCTCAAGTTCGGCGAGAGATTCAGAGTGAAGCTGAGGGAAGGCTCGATGGCAGAGTGGAGCGTCGAGGATATTCCCCTGGATTTCGATTACCTCTCCGCTTGCGGCACCATGGGTGGCTCGGGCGGCGTCATTGTGATGGACGACAGCGTCAATATGGTCGAGGCACTGGCCAATATCAACGCCTTCTACGCCCACGAAAGCTGCGGCCAGTGCACGCCGTGCCGCGAAGGCTCGCTCTGGATGAGAAAAATCACCACCCGCATGGTCCACGGAGGGGCCCGCGCCCAGGACGGCGAACTGCTCCAGTCGGTGGCCGACCAGATCGCCGGCCGCACCGTCTGCGCCTTCGGCGAGGCGTGCGCCTGGCCCACCCAGAGTTTCGTCCAGAAATTCGGCGACGAGTTCAGGCAATACGCCGAGACGAAGAAGACTGCGAAACCCGTCACCCCACTTGTCTAAATGGTAGCCGCGCCAACAGCAGCCAGGAGTCAGGAGCCAGAAGCCAGGAGTAGCCTCCGCGCTCCCGCCCGGACTTTTGAGGACCTCTTCGTGTGGCAAAAAGCTCGCGCGTGGGTGCTGGTCCTGCTGGTCCTTTGTCGTTTCACGGACGCCTTCCGGGCCAAGGAAACCTATGGTCTCACGGCGCGGTTCCAGCGGGCCGCCGTTTCGTTCCCGGCCAATATCGCCGAGGGATTCAAGAAATCCGGCGTCGCCGACAAGAAGCGTTTCATGAATATTGCCCAAGGCTCGCTTGAGGAGTGCCGGTACTATCTTATCCGCGCCTGCGACTTGGGCTACGGCGATGGCGGCAACTTGTTGGCGCAACTCGAGGAAGTTAGTCGTTTGCTCGACGACTACGCCCGCGCCATCGCCACTCCCGGCTCCTGACTCCTTTTCTCCTCCTATCCTGACTCCTTCCGTAATGTCTTCCCCTCCCAAACCCGCCGACCTCGTTACCGTCAATATCGACGGCCGGGAGATCGCCGTGCCCAAAGGCACAAACGTGATTGAGGCTGCGCGGCAGCTTGGGATCGAGATTCCGCATTACTGTTACCACCCGAAACTCAGCGTCTCGGGCAACTGCCGGATGTGCCTCATCGAGATGGGTCTGCCGGCCCTTGATCCCGCTACGCGGCAGCCGCTCATCGACCCCGCCACCGGCCTGCCGAGGATCAACTGGATGGCGCGCCCGCAGGTCGGTTGCGCGACGAATGCCTCTCCCGGCCTGCACATCCGCACCACCTCGCCGCTCGTCGAGGACTGCCGCCACGGGGTCACCGAGTTCCTTCTCCTCAACCACCCGCTCGACTGTCCGATCTGCGATCAGGCGGGCGAGTGCCAGCTGCAGGAATACTCCACAAGCTACGGCCGCGGCTACTCTCGCTTTGTGGAGAGCAAGAACGTCAAACCCAAGCGCACGCAACTGGGCCCGCGGGTCACCCTCGACGATGAGCGCTGCATCCTATGTTCGCGCTGCATCCGCTTCTGCCGGGAGATCGTGCGGGACGACGTGCTCGGCTTCATTGACCGCGGCAGCTATTCGACCCTTGCGTGCTATCCGGGCCGCCGGCTCGAGAACAACTATTCGCTCAACACAGTCGACATTTGCCCGGTCGGCGCACTCACCAGCACGGATTTTCGCTTCAAGATGCGGGTATGGTTCCTCAAACCCACCCCGAGCATCGATACTGAGTCGTCCGTTGGCGTGAACACCGAGGTATGGAGCCGCGAAGGCGTCATCTACCGCATCACGCCACGCCGGAACGATGCGGTCAACGACACTTGGATGGCCGATTCCGGCCGCATGCTGTACAAACTGGTGCGGGCCGACAACCGGCTGACCGATGCCAGGATCAACGGCGCCAGCACAACCAGGGAAGGCGCGATCCAGGCCGCGGCGGAGCTGCTCAAAGCCGGCTCGGTGGCGATCGTCGGATCCGGCCGCAGCTCGGTCGAGGAGCAGTTCCTCGCCAAAAAACTGGCCGAGGCGCTCCAGGCGCCGGCGTGGCTGGTCAGCCGGGTGGGGCAGGGCGACGGCCTGCTCATCTCCGCCGATCGCAATCCCAACGTTCGCGGCGCGCTGGTCATCGGCCTGATCAAGGCGCTTCCTGATTCGGGCGTCGGAGGGGGCTTGTTGCGCCGGGGCCCCGGTGGAGGGACCGGCCCCGATCCAGTGGAGATCGGGATCGGCGGGCTGGCCAGCCTCGCTGCCCAAATTGACGCCGGCCAGGTTAAGACGATCCTTGCGATCGGCGAGGATCTTGCCGCAGCCGGGCTGACTGCCGCACAACTCGGCAAGGTCGCCATCGTCTATCTCGGCACGCACCGAAACCCGACGAGCGATGCGGCGCGGGTTCTCCTTCCCACCCTCACGGTATTCGAGAAAAACGGAACGTTCATCAACCAGCAGTTCCGCCTTCAGAAGTTCGCCCGGGCCGTGCCCGGCCCGCAGGAAGTGGCCGACGACCTCGGCATCTTGTGCGGTTTGCTTGGCGCAGCCGGAGGGGCCAGTATCCCGCCAGATTTGGCGACCCTCTGGTCAATAATTTCCACGGAAGTGAAGCCGCTCGGCGGGGTGTCCTACGCCACCATCCCGCCGGACGGCTTGCAGCTCGACGCCGCCCCGTTCGCCTCGCTACCATTTGCCGAAGGCGAAACACTTCACTACCAACCCGCCGCGAAAGCGGTGGTCGCCACCGCCTGACGCCTCATGGTTGAATTCTGGACCAGTCTTCCGCTGTTCGTGCAGATGCTCATCAAGGGCCTCGCGGTGATCGGCGTCATCTTTCCAATTGCCGGGGCGTCGTCGATGGCCGAGCGCAAGGTGGCGGCTTGGATTCAGAACCGGCCGGGTCCCAACCGCGCGATTCCATTCTGGTTCCGGTGGGTGCCGGTGATCGGTCCGTTCCTCCAAAGACTCGGCATCTTCCACCTTATGTCGGATGGCCTCAAGATGCTCTTCAAGGAGGATCCGCTGCCGGGACACGTGAACAAGGTCTACTTCATCCTGGCGCCGATTGTGGCCGTGACGCTGGCCTTCACCACGGTGGCGGTCGTGCCGTTCGGGGCCTATCTGAACCGCGGCGGCCAGGTTGTGCCGCTGATGCTTGCCAATGTCGATGTCGGCATTCTTGCGGTTTTTGCGGTGGCGTCGCTGGGGGTTTACGCGCTGATTCTGGCCGGCTGGTCGGCAAACTCCAAGTATCCGTTCCTCGGCAGTATTCGCGCCTCGGCACAGCTCATCTCCTACGAGCTTTCGCTGACGATCTCGGTGCTGCCGGTGTTCCTGTGGATCAATATCCCCGGCGGCGACGGCACCCTCAGCCTAGCCCGTGTCGTGGAATTCCAGAGCCGCGCCGGCTTCTGGGGCGGCCTGTGGTTTGTTTTTCTCATGCCCGTGTCGGCCTTGGTGTTTCTCGTGGCGCTTTTCGCCGAGACGAACCGCCTGCCGTTTGACATGGCTGAGGGCGAGCCCGATCTCGTGGGAGGCTTCCATACGGAATACGGGGCATTCAAGTGGGCGCTGTTCTTTGTGGCCGAGTATTCGCACATGCTCGTCGGCTCGGCTGTGTTCACGCTGCTTTTCCTGGGCGGCTGGAACCCGCTGCCATGGATATCGCTGGCACAGTTCGCCGGCTGGCTTGGTCTCGAGGGATCCCCGATTCTGGTAGGCACGATTTCAATCGTGATCTTCCTGGGGAAGGTCCTCGGGGTCATTTTCTTATTCATGTGGGTGCGGTGGACTGTGCCGCGATTCCGCTACGACCAGATCATGAAACTCGGCTGGAGCGGGCTCCTTCCGCTCGTCATCGGCAACTTGATTGTTTATGCGCTCGCCATCGCGCTGATCCAAAAATGAAACTCGGAAGCCAGAAGCCGGGAGCTAGGAGTGAAGGCGGCGAAATCCTTCACCCGAGGGATGTCGTCGCCACGGCGGCTTCCCTCCTGTCTCCTGTATCCTGACTCCTGGCCTGCCGTCATGCCTTACGTCGTCGAACGCACCCCCCTCACCTTCGCGGAACGCACCTACCTTCCGCAGATTCTTGGCGGCCTGAAGACCACCTGGAAGCACCTGTTTTCCCCGAAGGTGACGCTCGAGTACCCGGAGGAGCGGCCGACGATCCCGCCCGGTTACCGCGGCGTGCCCACGCTGGTGAAGGATCCCAACGGCCGCGAGAAATGCGTATCGTGCCAGCTCTGTGAGTTCGTCTGCCCGCCCAAGGCGATCCGCATCACGCCCGGCGCCATCCCGGCGGATGCCCCGACCGCCAATGTCGAGAAGGCCCCGCAGGCCTTCGACATCGACATGTTGCGCTGCATCTACTGCGGGCTCTGCCAAGAGGTTTGCCCGGAGGAGGCGATTTTCCTGCAAAACCAGTATTCCCTGTCCGGCTATTCGCGGGGGGATCTGGTCAATCACAAGGACCGGCTATACGAGCTTGGCGGCACACTGCCGGACCTGCATTTCAAGTGGGACAAAAAACGGGCGGCCGAGCAGGCGGGCCGCGCCCAACACTGAGCCATGGCCGCAATCTTCTTCTATCTCTTTGCTGGTCTGACGCTGGGCTCCGCCGCGCTGGTGGTGGCGAACAGGAACACCGTCAACGGCGCACTCTGCCTGCTGCTCAGTCTCGTCGGTCTGGCGGGGCTGTTCGTGCTGCTCGACGCCTACCTGCTGGCATTCGTGCTGCTGCTGGTCTACGCCGGTGCGGTCGTCGCCCTGTTCCTCTTCATCATCATGCTGCTCGATACGCAGCCGGCGGCGCGAAAGCCCTTCAAGCCCCTGACCCTCGCGGCCGCCGGGCTCGGCGGCGCGTTGCTGGTCATGGGAGTGCTGTCGTTCCTGACGCGTGCGCGACTCGCCCTGGCCGGACCGGCAGAAACGGCAGTCCCCTCGCTCAAAGCCTACGCTGAGCGGCTTTTCACCACTTATCTGCTGCCAGTGCAGGTTGTGGGCTTTCTCCTGCTCGGGGCCATGCTCGGCGTGGTCGTGCTCAGCAAGAAACTCGATTCTGCGGAGAAGGCCCGATGACTATCTGTCTCAACCATTACCTGGTGGTCAGCGTTCTGCTGTTCGCTCTCGGGTTCTTCGGCGTCCTGCTGCGCAAGAACACGCTCGCGATCTACATGTGCCTTGAGCTGATGCTCATCTCCTCGACGCTCGCGCTGGTGGCGTTTTCTCACTTTAACGGCACGCTCGACGGAAATGTTTTTGTTTTCTTCGTGCTCACGATCGCGGCGGCTGAAGTCGCCGTTGGCCTGGCCATCATCGTGGCGTTGTACCGCCAGCGCCTGACCGTGCAGATAGAGGAACTCAACGAACTGAAAAACTGATGAAAAGTAGTGACAATAGAGTGGCGAGTGGCGAGCAGGACGTTTCGTTGTCCTGGCCGGCGTTCTGCCCAATGCCCGCTACTGGTTGCTCGCTGCCCGCCACTTCACCCTGATGCCTCCCGTCGTTTCCGCCTACCTGATCCTTTTGCTGCCGCTGCTGTCGGCGGCGGTCATCTCGTTGTTTCTGCGCAAGCAAGGGACGCTGGCCTCGTGGATTTCTGTGGGCGCAGCCGGCGCGCTCGCGGTGTTGTCGCTCCATCTCGTTTTCAGCGGTGCGCGCAACTTCCCTGCCACGCTGGAGTGGCTTCGCTTCGGCAGCTTTGCCGTGTCACTCGATCTGAAGTTCGACGATCTCGCCGCGCTCATGCTTTTCGTTGTCAGCATCGTCGGCTTCTTCATTCACCTTTTCTCGCTCGGCTACATGCGCGACGACGCGGCCAAGGCGCGCTATTTTGCCGGCCTGTCGATCTTCATGTTCTCGATGCTCGGCATCGTGCTCGCCGGGAATCTGTTCATGATTTTTGTGTTCTGGGAGCTGGTGGGCTTCAGCTCATACCTGCTGATCGGCCACTGGCATGAGCGCCCGTCCGCAGCCGATGCGGCCAAGAAGGCCTTCATTGTCAACCGGGTCGGTGACTTCGGATTTTTACTCGGCATCATCTGGTGCTACTGGATATTCGGCACCACGAATCTCGACGCACTGGCCAGGGCAGTCGGGCCGGGCGGGGTGGTCGTCTCAGCGGGCCTTCCGCTGTTGCTCTTCTGCGGCGCGGTTGGCAAATCCGCACAAATGCCGCTCCATGTGTGGCTGCCTGACGCGATGGAGGGTCCGACCCCGGTCTCGGCGCTAATCCATGCCGCCACGATGGTGGCGGCCGGCGTGTACATGCTTTGCCGCGTCAACATGCTCATGGTGCCGGAGGCGCTCAGTGTCATCGCCTGTGTGGGAACAATCACGGCCTTCTATGCCGCGTTGTGCGCCGTCGTGCAGCGCGACATCAAGCGAGTGCTGGCCTACTCGACGCTATCGCAGCTGGGCTACATGATCACGGCGTTCGGGCTGGGCTCACTGGCGCAGCAGCACGATGGACACAACGTGGTGCTCGCGACCGGCGTCGGCGCCGCGATGTTCCACCTGACAACACATGGCTTTTTCAAGGCGCTTCTGTTCCTCGGGGCCGGATCGGCCATCATCGCCTGCCATCACGAGCAGGACATTTTCAAACTGGGCGGGCTGCGGCAGAAAATGCCAGTGACATTCTGGACGTTCACGGCGGGCGTTGCTGCCATCATCGGCCTGCCCGGGCTGGCGGGTTTCTTCTCGAAGGATGCCATCCTCTACCTCGCGTGGGAAAAAAACCTGGGCATCTTCACCATGCTGGCATTAACCGCCGTCCTGACGGCTTTTTACATGGTGCGCATGTGGAAGCTCGTCTTCTTTGGCGAACCGCGCGGCGAAGCCGCCGCCCATGCCCGTGAAAGCGGCCTCTTCATGACGCTGCCGCTCGTCGTGCTGGCTGCACTTTCGATCGTCGGTGGCTACACCGGCGTCTTTGACCGGTTGGCGGGCGAACTCGCATCGTGGGTGCCGAAGGCTGAAGGTTCGGCACACCTAATCATCCTGCTGATCAGCCTTGCGGTGATGCTGACCGGCGCGGTTTCGGCGTGGCTCTTCTACTTGCCGGCCGCCACAGATTCCCTCGAGACCCGGCTGCCGCTTGCCTTCAGTGGCCTCATGACCCTCAAGGAGTCATTCGACAGCATCTACGATTATTTCGTGGCCAAGGTGCAACAGCGGTTTGCCATGCTGCTGAATTTCTTTGAGCAGATTTTCCTGGCCGGACTCATCGTGCGCGGCCTCGCCGGCGTGACCGGACTGGTCGGCCTGGGGTTGCGCGCCCTGCATGTCGGCAACCTGCACGCCTATGTCTACTGGTTCCTGCTGGGCGTCGTGCTCCTGTGGGGTTTTGCCACCGGGATTTTCTGAGATGAACACCCGATTTTCAAACAAAGACCCCATCCGATCAGGGAGCGTGCATGCCCGCGCGAATGGATTCCGGGCCGCGACCGGGGGCGTTTCCGGCAAAGGCGCGGCTGCTGCCGCCAGCGCGATTCTACTCCCGTGACCTTCCCGAACGCCCTCATCCTGCAGCTTGCGATCGCGACACCGCTCGCCGCGGCGCTCGTCATTGCGCTTGGACTGCCCAAGCGATTTTCCGTGAAGCTGGCGGCGGTCGCCTTCGTCGTGCCGGCGGTCATGGCCCTCTGGCTGTGGAGTCAGTTTCCGGCCGGCGCCGGAGCGCGATATGCCTTCACCAGCCAGACCTCCACCGGGCTTGATGCATTCGGCATCAGCCTGCACCTCGGTCTCAACGGCATTGCGCTGCCCATGTTTGTTCTGGCCGGCGTCGTGGGTGCGGCGGCGGGCCTTTACGCGCTGCGGTCCGGTGCCGAACGGCTGAAGATCTACCTGATGCTCCTGCTCATCATGCAGGGAGGCCTGATGGGGGTATTCGCCTCAATCGACCTGTTCTTCTTTTATTTCTTCCACGAACTGGCGCTGATCCCAACGTTTATCATGGTTGGCACCTGGGGCGGAAGGGACCGCAATTACGCGGCGATGAAGATGACGATCTATCTGACAGCGGGCGCGATGCTTTCGCTGCTCGGCCTCATCGCCCTCTACGTAAAGAGCGGCGCGGATTCATTCGATCTGCTGGTGCTGCGCGACCAGATTGCCGCGGAGGGACTGCGCAGCACCTGGGGGAAATATATCTTCGGCGCGCTGATGTTTGGCTTCGGTACGCTGGTGTCGTTGTGGCCGTTGCACACTTGGGCGCCCCTCGGCTACGGCGCGGCGCCGAGTTCCGCCGCGATGCTGCACGCCGGCGTCCTCAAAAAGTTCGGCCTGTACGGCCTCATCCAGATCGCGCTGCCGCTGCTGCCCGACGGCGCGGCGCATTGGGTCTGGGTGCTGGCGCTGCTGGCCGGGCTGGGTAACGTGCTCGTGATCGGTTTTATCACCATCGCGCAGCGCGATCTCAAACAGATGATCGGTTACAGTTCCGTGATGCACATGGGCTATTGCTTCCTGGGCATCGCGACGCTCTCGCTTGCCGGCGCCGGCGGGGTAATCCTGCTCATGTTTGCACACGGCCTTTCGGTTGCATTGCTCTTCATGCTGGCGACCAGTGTGCACCACCGCACCCATACCTTCGAACTTTCCGAGATGGGCGGATTGGCGCAAAAGGCGCCGGTGCTTGCCGCTTTCTTTGTCGCCGGCACGCTGGCGAGCATCGGCCTGCCGGGATTCGCGAATTTCTGGGGCGAACTCACCATCTTTGTGGCGCTTTGGAACTTCTCTCCCTGGCTGTCGGCAGTGGCGGTCGGCGGCATCATTATATCTGCCGTCTACGGCTTGCGTGCTGCGGCGCAGGTGTTTTTCGGCCCGCCCTCGGAACAGGTGCAGAACGCCACCGCCAAGCTGCCCTTTCCTGACCTGGAATGGAACGAACGCCTGCCTGCCCTCATCCTGCTGGCCGTATTGTTCTTCATCGGTTTCTGGCCGCGCGCCCTTTCGGGTCCGGTCGATGGCACATTGCGGGAAATCTATCCGGCCGTGGAAACACGCGCTCCAGCCTGCAGTTGCGCCTATCGCTGACCCCTCCGCGCCATGACTCCCGAAATACTCAGAGCGATCGCCGACTCCAACCAGTGGTGGGCAATTGGACCGGAGATGATCCTCGGCGCCGCGGCGCTGGCATTGCTGGTATTGGAGATCCTGCTCCCGAAGGAACACCACCGGTTCATCCCGACCGCCGCCATTGTGGCGCAGGCCGTGACGTTGCTGGGGACGCTGATCAACTTCCAGACGGCGTGGCTCGGTCAGGAGACGTTCGCCGGCATGCTCAGACATACGGTCTACGGCCAGGTTGCGCGCGTGTTTTTCCTGGTGAGTTCGCTGCTCGTCAGCTTCCTCGCCACAGTCTGCCTTCCCCGAACCCGGATGCCGCGCATCGAGTTCTACCACCTCGTCATGGTGGTAACGGCGGCGATGATGCTCCTCGCACAGAGCAACAACTTCGTGATGTTGTTCGTAGCCCTGGAAACGATCACGATCGGATTCTACATTCTCGTCAGTTATTTCCGGGATAATCCGCTATCACTCGAGGCGGGCCTCAAATACCTCGTCATGGGCGCGCTCAGTTCGGCCATCCTGTTGTTTGGGATTGTGCTGCTGTATGGCGCGGTGGGCAAGGTGGCCGTCGCCGGCCAGACGCACACTGGGCTCGAATTCCCGATTCTGGCGGATTTTCTACGCGCCAACCCGGATAATTTTGTCGCGACAGTCGGGACGCTGCTCGTCCTCGCTGGAATCGCCTTCAAGATTGGCGCCTTCCCCTTCCAAATCTGGATTCCAGACGTTTATCAAGGGGCCCCCACGCCGGTGACGGCGTTCCTAGCCGTGTCATCCAAGTCGGCCGGTATCGCGGTGCTCCTCATCCTCGTGCACGGTCCCCTTGCGGCCCTGCAGCCGTTGCTGGGACCGGTGCTCATCGCGGCTGCCGCCGCGACGATTCTGTTCGGTAACCTCGCCGCCCTGACGCAGCGCAACGCCAAACGTCTGATGGGCCTTTCCGGTGTGTCGCATGCCGGCTACCTCCTGCTGGGCGTGGCCGCTTCTCTCACCGTGTCGTGGGCGATCGGCGCTGTGTGGTTTTATCTGACCACCTACCTGCTTGCCGCAATGGCGGTGTTCGGGGTGATGGCGCACCTGGCCGGGAAAGACGATGCGGATCAGGAACTCGAGGGTTACGACCACCTGGCCAAGGACAGCCCGCTGCTCGCCGGGGTGCTGGCCGTCGGCGTGGGTTCGCTTGCCGGAATCCCGCCGCTGGCCGGGTTTGTCGGCAAGCTGCTGCTGTTTGTCGCGGCCTTCCAGGCGCGCCTGTACTGGCTGCTTGCGGTGGCGATCGTCGGGGTGGTGATTTCGATCTACTATTATTTCGGCTGGATCAAGACGGCCTGGTTTGAAACCTGGCGGCTGCCGGGTGCGGCGGAGAGCCCAGGGGCTCATCCGCCGTCTACGGAACCCACTTTGGCCGGCCGGCTGACCCTTGGACTGCTGGCGCTTGCGACTGTGCTGCTGGGATTTTTCCAAGGCCCTTTGGGGGCCTGGCTGCAGCGTTGACCTTCCCGACTGGCGGGGGCACTTCGGGATAAAATTCACTTTCAACCGCGCCAGGCGCAAAAGGAGTTTGTTTCCGTGCGGGAAGCCTGTCTCTGTGGAGCGCGCATGAAAGTCACTGGACTGGCTCTCGTGGCCCCGCCCACAGCTGCCGATTCGCCCAAAGTCACACCGGAATTGCTCGCCTCCGTGCTGGCGCGTTACTCGCGCAGCAATGAAGGGCTGGCGCACATTCTGGAGAAGGTCGATCTCGCCCATCCCGACGAATCCATCGATCGCATTCTCAAATTTGTAGACTACGGGCATGCCTCCATTGGCGGCCTGACCGGCGGGCTGGCCATGGCCATCGATGGGGTGTCGATGTGGCTGGCGTATAAGATTTTTGAGATCGCGCAGATGGCGGACGGACAGGAGTCAAGCACCCGTTATATCACCATGGCGGCGGCCAACCTTCCGGCGGCGGAGGAGATCGGCGTGCCCGTCGATCTGGCCGAACGCTGGAGCCGGGTCATGGCGCGGGCGTTCACGACTTATCAGGCGGAGTATGCCCGGCTCGATGCGCAAGCGACCGCCAAACCGGATGTGGTTCGGCTGCCGCTGAATGCCACTCCCCTTGTGGTGAAACGGCTGCGCAAGAACTACGCGCTGGACCGGGCCCGGTATTTTATTCCGCTGGCGACCCGCACCAATCTGGCCGTGGTGCAATCTTCGCGGATGTGGGCGCAGACGGTCCGGCAGCTCGCTTCGCTGCCACTGCCCGAGGCGCGCGCCGCCGCGGCGGCCCTCCGCGACGAATTGTTGAAGTTTTCCCCGCGCCTCATGCGGCATAGCTTTGCCGATAAATCCTGCGCGGAGCAGTCCCACCAGGAGATGGCCGCGAGCGTCAAACTCGGGCTGTCCCGGCTGTCTTCGGCGCCACTGGCCGACGAGGTTTGGGTCAAGGTCGACCGCGACACTCCGTCATGGCTGCGCGAGGAACAACCGCTGCCCGAAGCACTGCGGCATCGCGGCAGCCGCTACGGCCAGTGCGGCAGCGCGATCCGCCGTATGCGGGTGGCTTTCGCGTGGAACAACCTGGCGCTGGCCGAACTCCGTGACCTCAACCGCCATCGCACCGGTCACCGTTACACCCCGCTCATCCAAGCCGGCTTCTATCTTCCGCCAGAATTGCGGCATTCGGATCATCAGTCGTTGCTTGATGAACAGGCGGCACTGACGCACGAACTGCTGTCACGCGGTTCGTCAGCCTACGTCTATTCCCTCCTGCTCGGCGCGCAAACCCCATTCGAACACAGCACCCATGCCGACAAGTTCATTTACGAGGCCGAATTGCGCACCGGGATGGGGGCGCATTTCCGCTACGCCGAGCATCTGAGCGCGGCGCTGCGGGAGTTTTTTCGCCAAGTTCCGGAGGCCGAACCTTGGGTTGCTGAAGGCACTGCTGAGCCAGAATAAACTTGCGGCTGCGCCATCTTTTGGGAACATGCCAATAGTTTGCCACTCCGCATGTTCCTGTGTCTTACCATAGGACTGATTTATTACCCTATCGGTGCAAAGGCGGCAGGGAAACTCCCTAGTGCATTGGTCCACTCTACCCCAAATGAATGACTCCAACCGGCGGGGAAACTGTTCCGGCAAAGGCTGAAAGAGAAAGTGTGTACCTGAATGACTCAGCGCCCCATTTCCCCCGGTTGTCGCCCGCCCCCTCGAGGGTCCAGGGGGGCAGCATCCAGCCTCCGCAGATCCTGAAACAAGCTTAAGTGCCGGTGAACGAACCCAGTTTCGGCTACTATCAAATACCATGAAGGGTACGTTCAAAATACTGCAATTCAACATGCAGTTTGGCCAGATCTGGGACGACGCCTACCCGGACCGTGCCCCGATCCGCCTCGATCAGACGATCGAGGAAATCCGTTCGCACGATGCCGACATCGTGCTGCTTCAGGAGGTCGAACACGCCCAGCCTGGAGGCGTTCAGGCGCCGGTACCCCCAAATTATTCCAAGCTCAGGCAGGCGCTGAGCGCCTACGACAGCTTCTTTTCCTATCCCAAGGCGGACCCGCGCGAACTGCCATTTGGGATCGGACTGGCGATTTTCTCGAAGACACCCTTGCGTGACACGATGCGGCTCGATCTGCCATCGCCGCCCGTGGCCTTCGATTTCTTTGGCGAGACGAAGACGCCGACCGACCGCGTGCTGATCGGAGCCAAGACACTGCTGTTCGGCCGCGAGCTGCAGATCCTGAATACCCATTTGCTTGCCTTCTTCATGCTCCATTCCAGCAGCGAGGAGCACATTGAGCAGCGAACGATGGTGGCCAATCTGTTGAAAAGCTGCTCCGGCCCCGCCGTGCTCGGTGGTGATTTCAATACCAGCAATCACGATTCGCTCGTTCGGCAATTCGGCGATGTCGGCTACCGTACGGTCCAGACCACGGAGATCACGTGGCGGCGGAGACCCTACGTGCTCGACCACATCTTTTACAACGCCCACTTGCGTCCGGTGGCGCATAAAATCAAACCAACGCTGGCTTCGGACCACCACGTGCTTGTGGCGGATTTTGCGTTTGCGTGACGGCGTTCCGCCGGGCCTCGTGAGGGCACCGGCAAGGATGGAGGCGCGGAGATTGCGGAATCAGGTCGCGCGCCGTACCCGTTCCTTTTCTTCCTCGCGTTCCTCCTCCAGGCGCGCCTTCTCGCTGGCTATTTGTTGGCGGATCTTGCCGGCCTCGTCGAAATTCTGCGCGTTCAAGGTGTCTTCGACCAGCTTGTTCAGGAATATTTCCCGCTCGGCTATCTTGCCTTTGTAGAGACGGTCGATCTCCGCCAGTTGCGACTTTTGCTCGGCGGTGAGAACCCTCCCGTTCCCGGGGTCGGATTTGGCGAGGCGTTCCATGGCAAGTTCGTAAGCGCTTTTCATGGGCCGCAGTCTTGGTGGCTTCAGCCGAATTTCACGACAAAAAACAGTACTGCGGCCAGCGTGACCGCCGGCGGCCAGAAGCCGCCGTACCGCAGCGACCAGCGGGCAGCCAGGCCAAGCAACATGAGGGCCGCCATCAGGGCGATCATGGTCGGCGTCAGCCAGGGCACGGCAAAACGTGCGGGAAAGCATACTCCCGGCACTCCGGAGCCATGGCGCACGGCGGCATCCATACCCTTGATCAGCAGCGCCGCGGCATGATTGAAGAGAAGGCTGGCTGACTGCACCCCGGCCATCCCGGCAAGCAGCGAGGCAAATCCGGCGATGATGGCCAGAGACGACACCGGCAGGACAAATATGTTTGCCAGCATGGCGCCGGGAGAGAACAGATGAAAATAGCCGATGGCGGGCGGGATGCTGGCGAGCAGGGCGGCCCATCCGGTGGCAAGTGAGCCTAGCAGGAAGCGGCCACCGCTTGCCGTCCAGTGCTGCCACCAACGCCAATCGGCTTTGGGCAGACTGGAAAATGGCCGCCAGGCGGCCTGCCATTTTTCCGCCAGCGGCAGCCCCATGACGATCAACGCCATCACGACCGCATACGACATCTGGAAACCGGTGCTGAACAATTGCTGGGGGTCCCACAGCAAGGTCACGAGCGCGGCTGCCGCCAGCGCCGCCAGGGCATTGCCCGGCAGGCGCAGCGCGCGACCTCCCAGATAAAACGCGATCATGATGAACGATCGTATTGCCGGAGCGCTGCCCCCGGTCACCTGCACGTAAATCCAGAGCACTCCCAGGCCCGCCACTATCCCCGCCGCTCGCGGCAGGCGCACCAGCAGCAGCAGACTCTGGACGGCGAGCGCGATTACGCCGACATGCAAGCCTCCCACTGAAAAAATATGGAAAGTGCCACTGCGCAGGAATGCGTTCTGCTGTTCGGGCGTGAGCACGGCCTTCGAGCCAAGCAGCATTGCGAGGTAGACCGACGTCGCATCGGGGTGCCGCTCGATGCCGTGCCGCAGTATCGCTTCGCACCGGTTCGCCGCGCTTCCACAGAGGAGTTGGAACCACCTCGGCGGATGTTCCTCCCGCACGATCCGGGCACGCATCACCTTTAGTCGTACGCCGAGGTTGGCCAGGTAGTCCTGAAACGTGGCCTCCTCAGGCTCGCGCGGCAGCGACTCCAGCACGCCATGGATCACATAACCGCCTGAGCGCACGGGCTGCGTGGTGCTCATCCGGCGAATCACGGAGAAATACACGCGCTGCCCGGCCAGTTCCGGCAGGTGCGCTTCGGTGGATACAATCCGGCCGGTCCCACATGCGCTGGGGGCGCCCTTGGCGTGAGGGAAGACCAGTTCGGCCTCGATCGTCATCGTTACCTCGCGCGGCGGCAGATTGTCCCGATCCAGGCGTGGCGGCTGGCGGGCCGGCAGATAAACATAGCCGGCGAGAAACATTCCTGGCAGCAGGGCGGCTGGCCATGCGAGGCGCGCCCATCGGCGGTTGCTCCGCCAGGCCGCTCCACCCGCACTGGCACAGAGCACGAGGGCCACGGCCGCGAAGGAGCCCAGGCGGTCCGGCGGAGCCTCCCTTTGCCGGCTGGCGGCTAGCCCCGCCATGAATGGCAGCAGCAGCCAGAGCAACGGCGCGCGCAGGCTGAGGCTGGGACTGAGCATGGCACCAATTTCAGCCGGTCCGTCGGACTGGTCGAGCCTCGCAACTAAGGTTTGTTCTGTAGCCGCTGAGTGCCCCCGCCGGTGGTGACACTGTGATCGTCGTTAGTCCAGTAATCACGCAGCCACCCTGACGCGGTGGCATCCTCTGGCGAATCACGCTCACTGGTGCCGCTTCGATCGGGACCAACGCGAAGCGAGGAGTGGAGTGGGGCGGGCGTTATGATGAAGCCGCAACATCTCTAGGGAAAGTCGCCGTCGCGGCAATCTCCACGGGATCGTTGATGGGCCAGGCAGGGGCTGCAGGCCCGCAACAGAGTCCCCGGATGAAGGATAACCGGCAGTGAAGGGATAGCCGATGGCTTAGCCGCAGTGTTGATGCCTGGGGCATGGCTCTCGCTGGAACTGTCGCCAAAAGGGGGGGGGAGCGAGCAGCCCCAACAACCAGGAAATTTTTCATGGGCGGAGGGTGGGAGGAATGCTCCGTCGCCTGCTCCGCCAAGCATGCAAATCCCGCGTTTAATGGGGGCTGTAGGACACTGTGGTGTGGAGGGGCGCATCCGCTTCGATCCCTTCAGGCGTTCTGTTGAAGTTCCATGAAAAAAACGCTCCCCTTGCCCGGCTTTAGTGTCCATGAGTGATCTTCAGACATGAGCTGCCCCAATCAGGGTGAATTGTTTCGCGAGCCGCCACCTGAGGCCGGATCTGCTTCTCTCCGGCCGCCGAGAGCGACCTGGCCGCTGGCCGCCCGGATGCGACCGCGGCGGCTGGGGGAGATTCTCGGCCAGGAACACATCCTGCGGCCCGGTAACCTCCTGCCGCGACTCATCGCCAGCAACCGCTTCGGCAGCCTCATCTTTTACGGCCCGCCAGGTTGCGGCAAAACCAGCCTGGCCGAGGTGATTGCCCGTGAGACCAAGAGCCGCTTTGTACGGGTTAACGCGGTCATGAGCAACGTCGCCGAGTTGCGCCAAGTCCTAGCCGTCGCACGCCGCCATCCCGAGGCCGCCACCATCCTGTTCATCGACGAACTGCACCGTTTCAACAAATCGCAGCAGGACCTGTTGCTGCCCGACGTCGAGGAGGGCAGCGTCCGTCTCATCGGCGCCACGACGCACAATCCGGGTTTCTACGTCATTCCACCGCTGCTCAGCCGCAGCCATCTCTTCCGGCTCGAGCCGCTTGCCATCCCCGCCATCACGGGGATGCTCAAGGAGGCTCTCGCCGACGGCGAACGCGGTCTCGGGGCGCGGGGCTGCACGGCGGACGAGAAGATTCTCGCGGACTTGGCCAGGCTTTGTGACGGCGATCTGCGCCGCGCGCTCAATGCCTTGGAGGTTATCGTCCTCAGCTTGCCGGAAAAAACATCGATTACGGCGGATGAACTGGAGATTTTCGCTCGCGAGCGCCGCATCCGCTACGACACGGATGAGGACGAACATTACGACACCATCTCCGCCTTCATCAAAAGCTGCCGGGGCGGCGATCCGGATGCCGCGATGTACTGGCTGGCAAAGATGCTCGCCGGCGGCGAGGATCCCCGGTTTATAGCGCGGCGTCTTGTCATCTTGGCGAGTGAGGACGTGGGCCTCGCCGACCCGTCGGCGCTGCCGCTGGCGGTCGCCGCGCATCACGCCTGCGACTTTGTGGGCCTGCCCGAGGCGGAGCTGACGCTGGCCCATGCCACGCTCTACATTGCGACTGCGCCGAAGAGCAACTCGGCCACGGTCGCCTTGGGCGAGGCGCGCCGGGCCGTCGCGGAGCTGCCGGTGCAAGCTGTGCCGGTCGCATTGCGTGACAAGGGCGGTCAGGCCAGCAAACGCATGGGCCACGGCCAAGGCTATCTCTACGCGCACGAATTCCCCGAGGCCATTTCGGGGCAGTCCTATCTGGAAAAACCGCTCACCCTCTACACTCCAAAGATCTCCGGAGCGGAGGCCGCCATCGCCGAACGCTTGGCGCGCTGGAAGGAGCTGCGAGTGAAACTGCGGGGCGCCGGACGGCGCGCTTGAGTTTCGGATTACGTGGTGGTTCCACCGCAGTGTTTTTTACCGACTGGTTCGTGGACTTGCGCCGGTGCGTTTGAAGGCTATGGTAATCTCATGAAATGGAATGGCGCTTTCGGTGCTGCAATGTTACTGGCTGTTGCCCTGACCGTTTCGCTGATCGCCCAGACGACGTCGCCATCCGATTCGAGGACTGCGGCGGCGCCCTCTAAAACCAAGGCTCAGGCCAAACCGGCGAAACCCGATCCGAAAGCAAAGGAGCCTGAACCGAAGATACCCGGCATGACCGTGCAGCGTACCCAAGGTGGTTATCTTGGCCTCGAGATTGAGGAGGGTACGTTCAAATTGTCCTTTTACGACACCGAGAAGAAGCCCGTTGCCGCTGATGTGACGTTTGCGACCGCCCGCTGGCCGGTGCGTTACCAGCCTGCCGCCGAGCGCATGGTGCTTAATCCCTCCACTGACGGCAAATCCCTCGTGGGCGTCAGGACGGTGAAAGCGCCCCATGTCTTCAAACTTTATCTGAACCTACTATCCGGTGAAGGCGACCGTGCGGAGGTGGTGGAGTCCTACGTCCTGGATTTCCGGGGCTAGAATTTGGGCAAAGTGGGGTCTGGGAAGGCGCTTCAGGGTGGATTGTCCGGGGCTAGGCGAGAAGTCCCGACTTGGGGGACGGCGGTGCAAATCCTTCCGATCCTCACTGCACCAAAGTGCTCCGCATGGAAATAGCGGGAGCAATGCGATTCCGGCCATTATTCGGAGCTGCTTCGATCCAGCGGATTTAGCGTAGGGCCAAAAGGTTGAGCATGTGTTCCAACCGGACGGGGCTTGTTCCGCCAGCCGGGGTTTGACACGCAGAGATGCAATGCAATCGTGTCAATTTTCATCAATGACCGTCTCTTCCAGCCAACAACCGTTCGATACCGTTGCCTCCGCCCTCCAGGACATTGCTGACGGCCGGCTCGTCATTGTGACCGATGATGAGGACCGGGAAAACGAGGGGGATCTTATTATGGCCGCTTCGAAGGCCACGCCGGAAAAGGTGGCCATGATGATTCGCTACTGTAGCGGCATTATTTGCGTGCCGATGCTGGAGGCCCAGTTGCGGCGGCTCGGGCTCGGCCCGATGGTGGCACAGAACCGGGAGTCGCAGCGTACGGATTTTGCCGTCAGCGTGGATGCGGCGGAAGGAATCACCACCGGGATCAGCGCCAATGATCGCACGCGAACGATCCAAATTCTCGGCGATCCTGCGGCCCGGGCGGAGCAACTCGTTCAGCCGGGGCACGTCTTCCCGCTGCGCGCCCGGCCGGGCGGCGTGCTGGAACGCGCCGGCCATACCGAAGCGGCCGTCGATCTCGCCATCCTTGCGGGACTGCCTCCAAGCGGCGTGCTGTGCGAAGTCGTCAACGACGACGGCACGGTGGCGCGCCTTCCGCAGCTTGTTGAGTTCAAGAAGAAACACGGCCTAAAGATGATTTCGATCGCTTCGCTTATCGAGTACCGCCATCAGCGGGAGAATTTGGTGGAGCGGCTGTCGGTGCGGCCCTTTTCCTCCGAGTTCGGCGAGTTTACGCTGCACGTTTACCGCGGCCGGATGGACGGCCGTCACCATCTTGCTCTTTCCATGGGCCGCCTTGACCCGTCGCCCACCTTGGTCCGCGTTCACAGCGATAATCCACTTAGCGATGTCTTCCACTGGCGCGATTCGGAGAGCCATCAGTCGCTGGCCCGCTCGCTGGAACGGATCGCCAAGGCGGGCCACGGGGTTGTGCTTTACATGGAACCGACCGCCACTGCGCGCGAAGCCGTGTTGACTACCAAGCCGGGCGAAAAGCCCGCCGTGCCGTCCATGGGGTTGCGCGATTACGGCATCGGGGCGCAGATCCTGGTGGCGCTCGGCTTGCGGCAGATCCGCCTGCTGACCCACTCGTCGCGCCGTGTCGTTGGCCTCGACGGGTACGGTTTGGAAATTGTTGAGGAAATTTACGTTTGAATCATCATGAGCAAACTTGCCCCCCCCGCCACCCGTATTGACGGTTCGTCCTTCCGCCTGGCGGTTGCGGCCGCCTGCTACAATCGGGACTATGTCGACGCCCTGCTGGGTCAGGTGCTGACTACATTGGCTGCCGCCGGCGTGAAGCAGCACCACATCACGGTTGTGCGGGTGCCGGGCTCGAACGAACTTCCTGTCGCGGTGCAGTTGCTCGCGGAAAAAATGCGGCCCGACTGTCTTATCGCCCTCGGCGTGATCATCCGAGGCGGCACTTCCCACCATGAGTTGATCGCCCACGGGGTCACCGGCGCGCTGCAGCAGGTGGCATTGGCAGCGCGCCTGCCGGTCATCAACGGCGTGGTTGTGGTCAACAGCGAGAAACAGGCCGAGTTGCGCACGCGGGGTCGGTTGAACCGGGGCGCTGAATTTGCCCGCGCCGCCCTGGAGATGGTCGTTCTCAAACGTTCTTGCCGCGCAAAAAAATGAGCCATTTCACCCAACGCCGGGACAGCCGCGCCGCGGCCCTGCAATACCTCTATTCCTGGAGCCTCAATCCCCCGGCCGATCTGGCCGAGGATTTGCGCCTGTTTTTCGAGCATCTCGATCAACCTCGCGACTACTACGCTTTTGCGGACGAACTGATCCAAGGCACTCTGGAGCATCGTGAGGAGATCGACGGTTACATCCGCACGCTCGCGCAGAACTGGGAGTTCGATCGTATCGCCCGAATCGACCTGGCGCTCCTGCGGCTTGCAATTTACGAGATGCTGTATCGCAAGGACATCCCTCCCGTTGTTTCGATCAACGAAGCCGTCGACCTGAGCAAACAGTTTTCCAGTACCGACGCGAAGCGCTTCATCAACGGCGTTCTCGACCGTATGAAGGACAAGATCGGCCGCGACGCACGCAAACCGGCGACGGAGTGATCTCCCGCAGAGGATATGAATCGCCGCAGATGAGGCAAACCCGGTCGCTGCGTCCATCCGCATAAGCGGCGGAGAAATTCCCGATGCTCTCTCTTTTTAAAAAGTTTAAGGAAGGTCTGACCAAGACCGCTCGGGCCATAGTCGAAAAGACTGTGGGCGTGTTTGGGGCCAGACCGATCGATGCGACGACGCTCGGCAGCCTCGAGGAGGCGCTCTACGGCGCCGATTTCGGCGTCGAAACGACGCAGGAGATTCTTGAGGAAATCAAGACGGCACATCGCAAAGATCCGAGCATGCGGGGCCAGCAGGCGGCCGTGATCGGCGCGGCAGTTTTGCGTCGCGTGCTGGCTGGCGCGGAAGGGAGGCTCGAGAATGGGACCGGAGGCACTGGCTCCGGACCGGGTTCCCCGGGCCCAGGGGCAGGGAATCCTGCCGTCATCTGCCTGATCGGCGTCAACGGCTCGGGCAAGACCACCACCGCCGCCAAGCTCGGTTACGACCTCAAGGAGGACGGCCGGTCGGTGTTGCTGGCGGCGTGCGACACGTTTCGGGCCGCGGCGGTCGAGCAGCTGAGGAGTTGGGCACAGCGGCTCGATCTCGATCTCGTTGCGAGCCACACCGGCGCGGACTCTGCGGCAGTGGCGTTCGACGCGTGGCAGGCCGCGAAGTCACGCCACAAGGATTACTTGCTCATCGACACGGCCGGCCGACTCCACACGAAGCGTAATCTTATGGACGAGTTGGCTAAGATCAGACGCGTGCTTCAGAAGAACGATCCGACTGCACCGCATCATTCCTGGCTGGTGGTCGACGGCTCGCTTGGCGCCAACTCGATCGAGCAGGCGAGGGTGTTTCACCAGAGCTTTGGCCTGACCGGCATCATCGTCACAAAACTCGACGGCACGAGTCGCGGCGGGGCGCTCGTCGGCATCTACCGTCAGCTCAAACTGCCGATCTACTTCATTGGGTTCGGTGAACAGCCCGACGATCTGCAGCCCTTCAGCGTCGACAACTACGTAAAGGCGGTCTTTGGACTGGAGAACGGGGCGTAGGTGAACCCGGCCGGCCGGCCGGGTCCGGGCTCAGGGCCGGTGTGCGGCCGCGAGGTCCCGGCCGCAGGGGCAGGTTGTCATTTAATAGATGACAATCCTGTCCGGGATAGCCGGAGCCTTGTCATCTATTGAATGACAAATGCCTTGAACACTTCCGGGATCATGGGTTCCTGGGTCGAGGCGGGAGCGGGCCGGAGGGGAGGCTGAATATGGGCAGGATTGCGCTCCCCAAGGCGTGGCGCCAGGTGACCCGCATGCGCGCACTCTCGGCCAGCGGCAGTCCTACCGTATGCCGCGCCCATGAGTTTTTTCAGCAACGGCACCAGCACAAACAGCAGGAGCGTAGCCCCGCCGACATAACCGGCCTGGGTCAGGAAAAACGTGGCGATGTGGGTTGGTTCGGATTTGGACTCACCGGCGAGCTTGTTACCCAGGGCGGCCGCGAGAAACCAGACGCCCATGACCGGCCCAATCAGTTTGGGCTGTGCGAGCTTCGTCATGGTGCTGCGGCCGACCGGGCTCAGGCAGAGTTCGCCAAGGGTCTGAGCAAAAAAAGTCCCACGATCCACCCTGGGCTGCCCCTGCCCTCGGGGGTGAATCTGGCGGCGGGAACCATGAGGACAAAAGAAAGCCCCGAGAAATACAGGCCGATCGTGAATTTCAGGACGCTGGAGGGCTGGCGTTAGTCCAGCCCGATCCACAGCCAGGCAAGAGCCTGGTGCGAGCGCAATTACGAAGACGGAATTGATCGACTGAAACAACGCGGATGAGAACGATCACCCCAAAATCCCGTGTCGAGTGAGTTGGCGGCCAAAAAGCGAGATGGTGGAGCCGGCTTATTCGAAGATGGCCCAGAAAATCATGGCGGCGAGGCAGAACACAAACACCGTACCAAGCCTCGTTGGATCAACCCGCCGCTGAAGCGAAACCGCAAGGTGGCGGCCGCGAAGCAAAATCAGGAAGAAGCAGCGCAGCCAGGCGAATCACGGGGTGTTCGAGGCGGGCACGGCAAAGAAATACGCTGCGGTACTTACGAGCACCGTTAACAGGTTGCCCCAAGGACGGGGCATGGAGGCCGGGGGCGGGTGGCAGACGTAGGCAAGCTGCTTGCCCCGGGAGAGGTAGACGATCAAATCGAAAGGCATGCCCGCCGTTCCCACCAGTTTCCGTTGCGACTGCGGCCTCCACCTCGATCGTGAGGGTGGCTGGCTGTATTACGGCATGAGATACCGGCGGTGAACAACCGAAAGGCAAGCGTGCGCTGGGGAGGATGCGCGGGAGCCGGTCTGTTGCGGCGAATCCCTGGCCGGTGAGGTTCGTCTCGCGCGGCTACCTCCGGGCCACGATGAAGATGCGGCGGAAGGGGAAGAGGACGCGTCCGTCGGGCTGGGCCAGATAGGCGTGCCGCACTCCGGCCAGTAAGTCGGTGCAGAAGGCGGTGCGGAGAGTGTCGCGCGGCAGTGCGTCTAGATACGGACGCAGACCAGTGCCGCGGTACCATTCGATCATGGCCGCGTGATCGTGGAGAATGTGTAGATATTCCGTGACCCAAAGATCGACGTGCGAGGCGTGCGGGGCCAGCGTATCGTAGTAGAAAGGCAATGAGTGTGCTTTCCAGGTGTTGATGGGGCGCGGGAAATGCATCCGCCAGCTTTGCGAAACCGTCAATTCGCGCATGAGCTGGTTTACCGGGGCGTCGTGGTTACCGGGCATCTGTACAGCTAGCACGCCGCCCGGAGCGACGGCACGCAGCAGGCGCGGGAAAAGCGTGCCGTGGTCCGGCACCCAGTGCAGGGCGGCATTGGAGAAGATCAGGTCGTAAGGGGCATCGGGACTCCAATCGGCGATATCGCTTTCAAGCCACTTTGCGCGGGAATCGCTGGAGCGTGCAGTGACCAGCATTTCGGCGGAGTTATCCAGGCCGGTCAGATCGACCTCAGGCCAGCGTGCCCGGAGCACCGCGGTGCTGTTGCCGGGACCGCAACCGAGATCGATGATGCGTTGGGGCGAAGACAGGGCAATGCGGGCGACCAGATCGAGGCAAGGCTGCGCGCGTTCGTTGGCGAATTGGAGGTATTGAGAAGAATCCCAAGAGGGCATAAGGAGTCCGGCGGACGGGATGAGACGCTAAATGGCGTTGGATCCAGTGTCCGTGGGCATGTTTGCTTTAAGGCAGGTCGTTGGCAATATGAATTGTTGCATATGTCATTGCAAATGATGCTCTAGCTTTAGTTTCAAGCGGGCGGATTTTGTTAGGAACATGCAACTTCTGCATAAGCCGCCATGCATTCATGGCCGGCCTTTCAGGCGAATCTTGGAGGGAGGGGCCGTCAGGATAAGATGGGTGCTTTGTATGATTTTCGTCCCGCTTACGGTCGAACATCTTGTTGAAGTTAGCCGCGTAGCGGCGGCTCTCTTTCCTTGGGAGTCGGAGCATCAGGAAGCGCTTGCCACTGCTCTGGCGCCGGAGGCGCATCGGGTTTTCCTCGGCGAGCATGGTCTTGCTTCCGTGTGCTGCTGGGTGGCTCTGAAGGGGAATCTTATCGCGGGGCTGGCCTGTTTTTATGTCTACGATGACAGGCCGGATGAGGTTTGGCTGGCCTGGTTCGGTCTGCGCCCGGAGATGCGCGGCCAGGGTAAAGGCCGGCAGTTTCTCGACTGGTGCATCGCCACTTCACGCGGGGAAGGCCGCAAGATATTGCGCTTGTGGACAACCAATGAATCGGAATACGCCGCCGCGCGGCAAATGTACGAACGAAGCGGCTTCATCTGTGAAAACTGGCCGGCACTGCCGGGGGAGGACTGGACGACCTATGTGCTTTCCCTGGGACTGGACGGAGCGTGTCCCACCCCCTGGCGGACGGTGTCTTCTCCGCGCGAACTTTGCGGAAGGGTAATCCCAGACGTTGCAGTTGTCGCTGCGTGATGCCTGCATATTAAACGCATCCATTGAATGGAGTAGATTCCTCCGCCCCAGGCTGCGGAGGCGGCTCATCATCGGTGTGCGTGCCCAGGTTGTTCTATTGTCAACTATTAGTTGACGTTCTCCGGTTCCATCCGCACTGCGTGGAGATTATGACAAGCCTACCGGCTGCGATTGTTTGTCACGATCAGGCGCGCCGGGGTGAACGCGGCGACGACGACACCGACGAGATTGTCAGCCACCACCGGCTCCATGTCTTGCCGGGAGTTGTTCAAACCCGCCACGCGCCAGCCGTCGCGTGCCCGGGCCACCAGCAGATGGGCGACGACCTGGTGTTCCTGGTTGCGGTAGAGAATCGTCATGCCGCGCTCGAGTTCCGCGTAGGCAATCCGCCGGCATACGAGGATCGTGCCGTTCGAGTAGAGGGGCTTCATGGATTCGCCCGCGGCCGCCAGCACGAAAGCCTCGGGGAATTGCGCGGCACAGGCCTCGGCCTGCTGCCGGGCATCGGCTCCGACGATCTGCTGCACTGGAGGCGAATGTCCGACAAACAACCCCCTGATCCACTGCTCGCCATCTCGGGCGCGAGCGGTTCCGACCCAGCAAAAATTAAGGGCAGCGGCGCAACTGATCCCCAGAAGGAAGGGGCGTGTCGGAGCCATGCCGGCATTATTATCGTGGCTCTCCAAAAACGCGAGCGCCGGATGGTAAGGTTGATTCCCTAATCGCCCATGAAGTGAAAACTTCCCGGCGCGCCGGCTGTTCAATTCCGCTGCAGGCGACGGCGCGAAACGACGTATAGCAGGCTCGTCCCAACCCCCAAGAGTGCCCAGGTGGACGGCTCTGGCACCGGCGTAAAACCGGACAACGAGACGTTGAGCCCGCTATAGGTTACCAGGAACGAACCGAAGCCATCACTGGTGGAGAGGCGGCTGTCCGACGCGACGTTGCTGAAGCTGCCGGACAAGGCACCGGCGGAGAGGATGGTAAAGGTATTGGCGTTTGGCAGGATGATGTCTTGGAAGCCATTGGCGAACTTCACTTCCAGAGCGCCACCGAGCGTCACCGAGCCGGAGACATTGAGATAATCGTACTCTGTGCCTTGGAGGGTTCCGCCGAGCTCAAAGATGGCGACGGATAACGGCTGAAGCGTGAGGTTGCCGGTGATGTTCAATTGGCCAGCCGAGGTCCCGGGCGAGACATCACCGTCCGTAATGATATTGCCGATAACGGTGCCGTTGCCCGCCAATGACGTGGTGCCAAGGTCGACCGCGTAGCCGAATTGCACAGTCGCGTTGTTGGTCAGCGTGAGGTTGCCTCCTGTGCTGGTGAATGTGTTTTGGAAGTTCAGCGTGCCGGCTTGCACGTTGACTGTGCCGGCGTTGACAAAGGCGATGTCCACGGTCGTGGTGCCGCCGGTTTTGTTGTAGACGCCGGTGGTTTCGTTGGAGAACTGGGCCAGCGAACCGTTAAAGGCGTTGTTCCAGCCTGCCGAGGCGGCATCGTTGAAGGTGGCGTTGTTGGTGAAGGTGCCGCTGTTGCCGGAGCGCAAGGGGCCGGCGCCGGCCACCCAGTACACGGTGCCGTTGTTGACGAACGCATGCGTGTCAAAATCGTGGTCGGCCGCGGAGTCGATCGTGAGCGTGCCGCCAAGGGTGGTGGTCGAGGCGCTGGAGTTGAAATTGCCGTTGGTCCACTCGATCGTGCCGTTGAAGGTGTGGTTGCCGGTAATGGTGCCGCCGGCGATTTGGAAGTTCGAGAACGCCATGGCGCCGTTCGCGGTCAGGGTGCCGCTGACGAGCTTAAGCAGACCGCTGCCCGTTTGCGTCGCGCCGGCGTTGAAGGTGCTGGTGGCGAGCAAGGCAAGGGTGCCTGCCTGGAGATCGAGCTGCCCGTTGTTCACGAACGACGTGGACATCGTGGTCGTGCCGGGGCTGGTCTTGCGATAGATGGCGCCAGCAGAGTTGGTGAAGACACAGGCCGTGCCGTTGAAGGCGTTGTTGACATCGACGGCTGCTGTGCTCGTGCCAGCCGCGGCGTCATTGAAGAGGCCGTTGTTGGTGAAGGCGCCGCCGTTGCCGGAGCGCAGAGCGCCCGCGCCCACCTCCCAGTTCACCGTGCCGTTGTTGACGATAGTCCGGCTGTTGAAGTCGAACGGGCTTGCGGCATTGTAGGTCAGGGTCGCGCCGTTACCGATCGTGCCGGTGGAAGCGTCATTGAGCGTGCCGCTGATGAAGGTGAGCGTGCCGCTGAGCGTGAAGTTGCCCACCAGCGTGCCGCCGGCGATAATTAGGCTCGTCGAGGTGAGGTTGCCGTTGGCTGTAAAGGTGCCGCTGACGAGTTGCACCTGGCCAGTGCCTAGGAACGACGCGCCGTTGCCGATCGTGCCGCCACCTTGGAGCACAAGTGTGCCGTCGGTAGCGTTGATCGTACCGTTGTTGGTGAAGGGCACGTTAAAGGTGGTCGTGCCGGCCGTCTTGCTGTACTGGCCGCTGCTGGCATTGATGAACGTGGCGCTGGTGCCGCTATAGGCGTTGTTCATGTTGCTCGAGGCGGCATCGTTGAAGACACCCTGATTCGTGAAGGCGCCGCCGTTGCCGGAGCGGAGTTCGCCCGCCCCAGCCGACCAAGTGGTCGTGCCTTGGTTGACGATCGCGTGGGCGTTGAAATCATGGGCGGCCGCGCTGGTGATCGTGAGGCTGGCGCTGTTACCGATGGTCGTGGTCGTGCCGCTGTCGTTCAGGTTGCCATTAGTCCAGGTGACGCTGCCCTGCAGGGTATGCGTGCCCGCGAGCGTGCCGCCGTTGAGCTGAAACACCGGGGCGGCGACCTGGCCGCCGAGGGTGACGGTGCCGCCGGCGACACTGACCGTGCCGGGACCCGTGAGGCCGCTGCCGTCGGCCACGGTGAACGCGCCGCCGGTGAAGGTCAGCGTGGCACCGGAAGACACGTTGAACACTGCGCCCACCGGCGAGGATCCGCCGGCGTTAAGCGCCAGCGTGCCGGCTTGCACGTTGACTGTGCCGGCGTTGACAAAGGCGATGTCCACGGTCGTGGTGCCGCCGGTTTTGTTGTAGACGCCGGTGGTTTCGTTGGAGAACTGGGCCAGCGAACCGTTAAAGGCGTTGTTCCAGCCTGCCGAGGCGGCATCGTTGAAGGTGGCGTTGTTGGTGAAGGTGCCGCTGTTGCCGGAGCGCAAGGGGCCGGCGCCGGCCACCCAGTACACGGTGCCGTTGTTGACGAACGCATGCGTGTCAAAATCGTGGTCGGCCGCGGAGTCGATCGTGAGCGTGCCGCCAAGGGTGGTGGTCGAGGCGCTGGAGTTGAAATTGCCGTTGGTCCACTCGATCGTGCCGTTGAAGGTGTGGTTGCCGGTAATGGTGCCGCCGGCGATTTGGAAGTTCGAGAACGCCATGGCGCCGTTCGCGGTCAGGGTGCCGCTGACGAGCTTAAGCAGACCGCTGCCCGTTTGCGTCGCGCCGGCGTTGAAGGTGCTGGTGGCGAGCAAGGCAAGGGTGCCTGCCTGGAGATCGAGCTGCCCGTTGTTCACGAACGACGTGGACATCGTGGTCGTGCCGGGGCTGGTCTTGCGATAGATGGCGCCAGCAGAGTTGGTGAAGACACAGGCCGTGCCGTTGAAGGCGTTGTTGACATCGACGGTTGCTGTGCTCGTGCCAGCCGCGGCGTCATTAAAGAGGCCGTTGTTGGTGAAGGCGCCGCCGTTGCCGGAGCGCAGAGGGCCCGCGCCCACCTCCCAGTTCACCGTGCCTGCGTTTTCTATCAGAGTGGAATTAAAATCATGATTGGCGGTGGTGCTGATGAGGAAGTCAGCCCCGCTGGCTATGGTGATGCCGCCGCCACTGCTGAAAATCAGCACGGTACCGCGCCACTCCGAACCAGTGGAGGTTATCGTCAGCGTGCCGGGGCCGTTTAGCGTCCCGTTAAAGAGATTGATCGAGTCGACCGGATAGTTGCCATCGACAGTCAACGTGCCATTAGAGGAGATTTGGGGAGTATCGCTGCCACCAGGGACGTTCTTGTTTAGCCAGCCAGGCTGATTGCTCCATATGTCGGAGACGCCGGCATCAGGGATGATATTTTTGGCCTCGACCCTCAGGAATCCCGCCGCGAGCAAGGACAAGGCAAACAAGGCAATGGCCTGATGAATGCCAATACACAACCTCACCTGGGCATGGAATCCCTGGTGGTACACAACCATAATTTAGTCTATCGCATAAGAATTGCCACACTATTCGTTGCAGGGAGCCGCCTGCAGCGACCCCTTTGTCGCCTGCAGGATTATCTCACTCATTATTAGCCGGTTAAACGCATTGTTAAAAATTCTCGGAATGCATGATTTGAGCTCCACGAACCGGGTAACTGATAGGTGTAGTAGTAGCGCATCGATGAACGACGAATGGATTCATGGCAGCGACCGTGCGCGGTCCGCCTGAGAACTCCTCCGCACGGGCGTCCATGCGTTCATCCAGCTCCGGATCTGCGATTGGATGATGCCGTTCGCCTGCAGGGTTTACAGGCTGGTCTTCGTTCTGATGCTTGATTGACCTCGCTGCGCGTCGAGGCTTGATAACAGGCGATGGCTGAATCACTGACTGTCAACCTGCAGGAACGCAGTTATCCCATACTCTTTGGGGCGGATTTGGGCCGGGACATCCGGGCCCGGGTCGCCGCACTTTCCGAGGGCGGAGGACGGGTTGCCGTACTTACTGATCAGCAGATCGCCACGCGGCAACAAGCCAGTCTTCAGACGCTATTTGGCGACGTGCCCAAGTTGGTGCTTCCGCCGGGCGAGGGGACCAAATCGCTCGACGAACTCGGCCGTGTCTTGGATTTTCTTGCGGAACAAAAACTCGACCGGCAATCGGCGCTTTTCACGGTGGGTGGAGGAGTGATCGGCGACCTCGGCGGTTTTGCTGCGTCCTGTTACCTACGCGGCATCGATTTTTATCAGGTGCCGACGACACTGCTGGCCATGGTTGACAGCTCGGTCGGTGGCAAGACAGGCATCAATCTGCGCGCGGGCAAGAATCTGGCTGGTGCGTTTCACCAGCCGCGCGGCGTGTTTATCGCGACGAATTTTCTCTCCACGCTGCCACCTCGTGAGTTCGCGGCCGGCATGGCCGAGGTGATCAAATGCGGTCTTCTCGGCGACTCCACCCTGTTCACACAACTGGAGGGCGGTGTGCTCGAACCGGCGGACGCTTCATTGCCGTCGATCATCCGGCGGTGCTGTGCGATCAAGGCCGGCATCGTCGCTGCGGACGAGCGGGAGCTCGCCGCCGAGGGTGGACGCGCCCTGTTGAATCTCGGGCACACCTACGGCCACGCCGTCGAGCAGGTCACCGGCTACGGCGCCTACCTGCATGGCGAGGCGGTGGCCATCGGGCTGGCGGGCGCGGCCCGCCTGTCGCAGAAGCTCGGTCTTCTCCCGGCGGCCGCGGTGGCGCGCGTTGAGCGGACGGTTGCCCTGCACCGGCTCCCAGTCCGGTTGCGAGAGGCGCTGCCGCTGGCCGCACTCATGCAGGCGATGACCCGCGACAAGAAGGTCCGCGCCGGGGCGCTGCGTTTCGTGCTGTTGCGGATGCTCGGCGAGGCGTTCACCCATACGGTCACCGATTCCGCTGCGGTCGAGGCGGTATGGCGCGAACTTGGGGCCATCGCTTAATTTTTCGTGCCTTCCTCCACTGGATCGGAGTAGATAATCAGCCTCATGTCAGCCATCGACGAAGGCATAGTGCGCGAGTATTTCGAGGGGAACGGCTTTTTTGTCCGCCAGGTCCGCAAGTACCAGGTGCAGGCGCGCCGCAAAACCAGCGACGAGGAGATCGATCTGCTGGTGGTTAATCCGGCCTGGCAGCGCGGCCGCCGGAAGCCCGACTTTTTCCTGTTTGCCAGTGAACTGCCCTATATCCACCGGGCGGTGGTGGCGGTCAAACCCTGGCATACCGATGTGTTCACTCCGGGCATGCTCAAGACCGCGCCAGAGAAGATCTTCAGCTTCCTTGAGGAAAACGTCCTGCGGCAGGCTTCGCGCTTCTTCCCTGCGGAGGTGGACGGGGAGGGCGCAGATCTCACCAAGGTTCTGGTTCTGCCTGCACTGCCTACAGCCGAGCCTTTCCGTTCGCAGAGCGTGGAACTGCTGAAGCAGCGCGGCGTCGACGGCATCATCTCCTTCCGCACAATGCTGCTGGACCTGATCGAAACGGTCAAACCCAACCGCAGCTACGGCAAAAGCGACACCCTGCAGGTCATCCGCCTGCTCAAGAACTACGATCTGCTGAAGGACACGCAGCTCGACCTGATGGTGGAAAAACCGGCCCCGGTCCGGCGGAGACGCGCAACCCCAGTCGAATGAGCATTCATCCCACCGCAATCATCGAGGAGGGCGCACAACTTGGCGCCGACTGTGTCGTCCACGCCTACGCCATCATCCGGAAATACGCCGTGCTCGACGCCGGGGTGATCGTGCATCCGTTCGCGGTCGTGGGCGGCGATCCCCAGTTCCTCAAGTTCGATGCCGCCACTCAGTCCACGGTTCGCGTCGGGGCCGGCACCGTCATCCGCGAGTCCGTCACCATAAATCGCTCCATCTACGCCGACAAGACGACCGCGGTCGGCGAACGCTGCTTTATCATGGCCGGCTCGCACGTCGGGCACGATTGTGTGGTGGCGAACGACGTGGTACTGGCCAATAATGTCATGCTAGCGGGACACGTCGAGGTTGGCAAAAATGCCTTTATCGGCGGTGGCAGCGGTATCCATCAATTTGTCCGCATCGGGGAGGGTGCCATGGTGGGGGGAGCGGGGCGCATCACGCGGGATGTCGCTCCGTTTCTGATGGTGGCCGAACGGGACGAAGTCTCGGGGTTGAACCTTGTCGGATTGAAACGCCGCGGTTTCAGCAGGGAAATCATCGCCGAAATCAAGGAATGCTACCGCCGCGTTTTTTTTGTGGGGGGAGATCCGCGCGAACACGCCGCCGCAGCCCTCAGCGCGGGGGTCAAGACGGCCGAGGCGCGGCGCTTCCTGGAGTTTTTCGCCGGGGGCAAACGCGGTTTCGTGAGGCCGGCTTATCAGCGGGGCAGCGGGTGCGGCCATGGCGAATAGGCTGGCGATCACCTGCGGCGATCCGGCCGGAGTGGGTCCGGAGGTTATTGCGTCGTGGCTGGCGGCGCATCCCGGGGACGCCGGGGAGGTTGTCGTCCTCGGGCCGGGGCGCTGGTTGGCCGCGTTGCCGTTGAGCGATGATCAACGGATCGCAATCGGGCTCGAAGAATTCGCCGCCGAGCCGGGTCGGCCGACTGGCGAAGGCGCGCTGGTGGCGTGGGCGGCCATGACGCGTGCGGCCGATGGCTGCAAGACGGGCGAATTTGCAGGTGTCGTGACCGGGCCCGTCAGCAAGGGGTGGCTCTCCCGAATCGGCTATCCCCATCCGGGGCAGACCGAGTTTTTTGCTGCGCAATGGGGCGGCGAGCCGACGATGGCCTTCGGCGGAGGCCGCCTGCGGGTCGTCCTTCTGTCCTGGCATATCCCGTTGCGCGAGATCTTCGTCCAACTGACTGAAGCCAACATGGCTCGCGCGGTGCGGGCCGCCGACGAACTGGCGCGGGCCGATGGCATCGACCGGCCGCGGATCGGCGTGTGCGGACTCAACCCGCATGCGGGAGAGGGGGGCATCCTGGGCGTCGAGGAGCAACGCATCATCGATCCAATTCTGCAGAAGCTGCGACCGGCTCATCCGGGTTTGTCGCGATCCGAACCGGCGGACACGCTGTTCGCGCGGCAATTGCGCGGCGAATTTGATGTCGTGATCGCTCTTTACCACGACCAGGGTCTGGCTCCGTTGAAAGCGGTGGATTTTGACGAGGCTGTGAATATCACGCTGGGCCTGCCCTTTGTGCGCACGAGTCCGGATCACGGCACGGCCTTTGGCATCGCGGGTCAGGGCGTCGCCAGTGCGCGCAGCTTTGGCAATGCCGTGGCCATGGCCCGGCGCTTGATTGCCCACCGGGCGGGATGCCGGTCGTGATGAATCCGAAGACCGCACCTTTACCCCCCCAAGGCACTATGCCAGCCGTCTCGGACCGCGTGATCGCCGACAACTTCAAGTATGCCAATTCCTAGCGCCAGGGTGAGTAGTTCCGGTGTGAAAGCTTCCATCCTTAACGAAGGCCGCTGGCGTTTTCCCCTCCCAGGTTGGATTCAGCGCCGGTTTGGGTCGGCGGCGGAAGCGCCACGGAGCGTTTCCTCCCGGACTGGGGGAGGATACGCCACGGGGATGTGCCTTAGCCCAGGGCTCTTTTCCCTCTTGTCATCCGCCGTCTTTGAAGCAAGAAGACCGTTCGATTTAATCAGCTAGCACCTACTTATTGATGGCTATTCTCAACTCCCCCGCCGGCGGCGCCCGCCCACGCGATTTTCGCCGTAGAAATACGGATCCTTTCGCCAATATCCGCCGTAATCACCGTATCAAGTCGCCGCAGATTCGCGTCATTAGCCCGGAGGGGACCCAGCTGGGCGTCATGGACACCGCACATGCGCTCCGCCTGGCCCAGCAGTTCAACCTGGATCTCGTAGAAGTTGCACCCACGGCCCAGCCCCCGGTCTGCCGGATCATGGATTTCGGCAAATACGTTTACGAGGAACAGAAGAAGCATGCGCACAGCAAGCCCGCCGCCGGCAAGATCAAGGAGATCGAGTTCACCGTGCGGATTGAACAAAATGACTTTCTCACCAAGGTGCGCCATGCCGAGGGGTTTCTCGACAACGGCAACAAGGTGAAGCTGCGTCTCAAGTTCCGCGGGCGCGAAATGGCGCACACTGAGATGGGCTTCGAGGTCATCAAGCGCGCACTCGGCGAACTCAGCAACATGGGGCATCCCGATTCCGAGCCCAGGCTCGCGGGCAGACAGCTCATGGTGATGCTCACGCCGCTGCCGGTCAACAAACGCAAGCCCAAGCATCATGTGCGCGAAGCGACAAATCCGCCCGCAGCGCAGGGGCTTGGCCGACCAGCCGCGCCTCCGGCTGCTGCCGCTTCGGGCCGGACCGAAGGGTCGCCGTCAACCTGAGAACCGGCCCGCTTCAGTCATGGCGTGGCTCCACCGGTGCTCCCTTGGGACTGCGGTTGCAGTCGTCTGGGCGCTGGTGGGCGCATCCACCGTCATGGCGCAGAACTCGAATTCTTGGCCGGTGGTGCGCCTGGTCGGCGTTGAATATGTCGACGTACGTGCGATCGCGAATCGCTACAACCTAAGTGCGTCCTGGTCCGCCCAGTCGGCGGCCGTGCGACTGAGCGATGCGCGCACCCGCCTGATTTTCAAGGCGAACAGCCGCGAGTTCCAGACCGACGGGGTCCGTGCCTTCCTGGGGGAACCGGTCGTGCGACATCGCAACAGCCTCTACGTTTCGCGGATCGATGTCGTGACATGGATCATGCCGCTCTTGCAGCCCGGTGCCGGGGTGCCCCGCTCTTCCCGCCCCGAGGTCATTGCCATCGATGCCGGGCACGGCGGACCGGATGCCGGCGCCGCCAACCGGCGTGTCGGGGTGAATGAAAAGACCGTGGTTTTCGATCTCGCCAAGCGTCTGAAGCTGAAACTCGAGGGGCGCGGCTATCGAGTCGTGCTCACGCGGGAACGCGACATTAAAATCCCTCTACAGCGGCGCCCGGAGCTGGCCAATCGCGCCTCCGCCGATTTGTTCGTCAGCCTGCATTTCAATTCCCTCCCCTCAGCCCCCGCCGTCCGGGGTATAGAAACCTATACCCTCACTCCACAGGGCCTGCGCTCGACCGCCGATGCCATCCGGGAGCCTGATGACCGTGTAGTCGTGCCAGGTCATCGTTTCAATCATTGGAATACCGTGCTGAGCGCGGCCATCCACCGGCGCCTGCTTGCGTCCTTGCACCCCATTGACCGCGGAATGAGGCGGGCACGCTTTGTAGTCCTGGAACGCATAAACTGCCCGGCGGTTTTGGTCGAACTCGGCTTTCTTTCCAACGCCGCCGAGGCCCGCAAGATCGCCACTCCCGCCTATCGCACGCAGCTGGCCCAGGCCCTGGCCGATGGTATCGACGATTACAGATCCAGTATCAGCGGAAGAGGGAACCGGTTGCGCGCGAAGCTGATGACGGACGAAACCACGCCATGGCCGACATTGTGAAACACGGTTTTACACCGGCCCGCCGGGTCCAGTTTGCCGGGCGGTTTCTCGTGCTGGGAGCCGCATTGCTGGCATGCGGCGAGCCCACCCCGGGGCGTGCGCAAACCGCCGCTACCGGTCCAGCACCAGGACATTCCCCGTCTCCAGTGCCCACGACCCCGCGCCGGTTTCCCACTGCGCTCTGGCCCGTGACGCGCCTGTTTAATGTGGATCGCGTCGATGTGCGCGACATCGCCGCTCGCTATGGGATGAAGGCGGCCTGGAGGCAGGCCGGCAAAGTCATGCAACTGAGCGAAGGGGGTCGCGTCAGGATCGAATTCGAGGATCGCAACCGCGACTGCTACCTTGACGGCACGCGCATCATGCTGGGCGAAACGGTCGTGTTCTACAATGGGAGCCTCTACGTCGGCAAAATCGACGCGATCAAGACCATCGCCCCGCTCCTGCGTCCCACCGATTATGCGGGCCTGCTGCCGGCCCGGCCCAAGCTGATCGTGCTCGACGCGGGTCACGGTGGCAGCGACCCCGGGAAACAGAACCTCGCGCTGCGTCTCGATGAGAAAGACATGACGCTCGATGTGGTGCGGCGCCTCAAAAAGCTTCTCGAATTGCGCGGTTATCAGGTGCGGCTCACCCGGACAGACGACTCCAGGCTCGCCCGCGACCAAAGGAGCGATTTGCTGGCGCGGATCAACATAGCCAACCGCGCCAGGGCCGATCTTTTCCTCAGCATTCACTTCAACGCCGTCGATCCACTGTTCGCCGCCCGCGTCTCGGGTTCCGAGACATACGTGTTGACGCCGCAGTTTCAGCTCTCCAGCTCGGACGACAGAAAGGACGACACGGTGGACAAGGCCTATCCCGGCAACCGGCAGGATCTGGCCAATGTTCTGCTCGGCTACCAGATCCACCATCACATGCTCGGCACGCTGAAAACCTCCGATCGAGGCTACAAGCGCGCACGCTACGCGGTGCTGTGTTTTGCGGAATGTCCCGCGGCGCTCATCGAAGCAGCCTACCTTTCCAACGATGCGGAAGCCAGGCGGGTGGCCACGCCGGAATTCCTACAGCGGATCGCCGAGGCGATCGCGGCCGGGGTCGACGGCTACGCCGCCCAACTCGGCCAGTCGCAAAAATAGCCGGGTGCTGCAAGGCGCCAAAATTATTGGAGCGGGCTGCCTCCGCTAAAATCAGACTTGGCTGGCCACACTGCTTCAATTCCCCGTCCCAGCCCCCCCCCATTGCAAGGGATCCTGCATGAAAACATTGTCGTTCTGCCGCCTTGCCCTCTGGTTCCTGCTGCCCGTTGCCGCCGTCGGGGCATGGGATTTCGAAGGCCATCGCATCATCAACCAGCTCGCGCTCGCCGCCCTGCCGGAGGATTTTCCGGTGCTGCTGCCCAGTAGAATGAGTGAGACGGGGGCGGGCGAACGCATCGTCTGGCTCTCGGGCGAAGCCGACCGGTGGCGCAGCGCCACTGAGCCGCCGACGCGCCATATCAACTCACCCGATCATTTTCTCGACCTTGAGGAGCTCGGTTTCGCCGGGTTGACCCCAGCCGCAGTCAGCGCCTTTCGGTATGAATTTGTAGGGCAGTATATCCGGGGGAGGGCGGCGAATCCGGAGCGCTTTCCGGCGATCGATCCGAAAAAGGATCCCGACCACACCCGGGCGTGGAGCGGCTTCCTGCCCTGGGCGATCACCGAATATTTCGGCAAATTGCACGCGAATTTCGGGCGTCTTAAGGTGTACGAGGAATTCGGTTTCTCCGCCGATGCGGCCCAGACCCGCGCCAGCATCGTCGAACTCATGGGGACCATGGGGCATTTTGTCGGCGACGGAACCCAGCCCTTGCACACCACCCTCCATTACAACGGATGGGTGGGCGATAACCCGCACGGTTACACCACGGCGCGGACCATTCACCAGTGGATCGATGGCGGGTTCATCCGGGCGGCCGGGATCAATCTCGACGATTTGCTGCCTCGAGTGCGGCCGGCGCAGGTAATCCCACTCGCCAGCACACCTGGCGGGCGCGATCCATTCTTCAACTCCGCGATGGATTATTTGCAGATGCAGAACGCACTCGTCGAACCGCTCTACCTGCTCGAGAAGGAAGGCAAGCTCAAGGCCGACGGATCCCCGCATAGCTTCGAGGGGCGCTCATTCATCGAGGGCCAGTTGCTCACGGGCGGGGAGATGCTGGCCCGCATCTGGGTGACGGCCTGGCGCACCGCCGTGCCCGACGCCTACCTGCGCGAGGAGCTGCAGCAGAAAGGCGGGTTTTCGGACGCCAAGCCGCTGGGCGCCCCGGGGAGCCCAGCGCAACTCCCCTGAGCCAACGCGCCCGGTCCGCGGGGCTGATCCTCCATCTCGGGTCAGTCTTCGATGGATGGATCAATACACTTTCCCGCTGATCGAACCGTGCCGCAAGCCTACGGCACGATTGCCAGAGCATGAAGGGTCTGTGCCGTCCAGTCAGCCGGCGAGCACGGCGCCATTGCTGGCGTTGGTGACGAGCTTGCGGTAGCGCGCCAGCCAGCCGGTGAGATCGTGCGATACCGGCTGCCACGCTTGACGGCGCTTCGCCAGCTCGGCCTGGTCGACGAGGATGTCGATGCGGCGGCCGGGGAAATCGATCCGCAGCCGGTCCCCATCGCGCAGCAGGCCAATGGGGCCGCCCTCGGCCGCCTCGGGCGAGACGTGGCCGATGCAGGCGCCGGCTGTGCCGCCGCTGAAGCGGCCGTCGGTGATCAGTGCCACCTTGTCGCCGAGCCCCATGCCGACGATGTAGCTCGTCGGCGAGAGCATCTCCTGCATCCCAGGGCCACCGCGCGGCCCCTCGTTGCGGATGATGACGATGTCGCCGGCCTTCACCTTGCGGGCGAGGATGCCGGCGCAGGCGTCGTCCTGGCTCTCGAAGATCACGCATGGACCCGTGAACACAAAGCCGGGGCCGCAGTTCTTCTTGAATCCGTCGCTGATGCCGGCGGTCTTCACGACCGCGCCCTCCGGGGCCAGGTCGCCATAGAGAACGGAGAGGCCGCCGTCGGCCGTATAAGCGCGCTCGGGCGGACGGATGCAGTCCGTCGGGTTGAAAAGGAATACCGGATCGTGCGGCATCAGGCCGGCCGGTTTGACGGCGGCCAGCGAGGCAGGGCGGCGATCATGACTTGACCGGGCGATCGTGCCAGCGGCGAGAAGGCGATCGATCCGCCAGAGGCAGGCGATCTGCTTGCTGCCGGATTTTTCGTACTGCCATACGATGTTCACGGGCGTGCCGCGGAGTTCGCCCATTTCCATGCGGACAAGTCCGCGGAATTCGGCAAACTTGGGCTTCAGTCCCGCCTCGATCCCTGCGGGTCCGCGCCAGGTCGTGGTATCGTCGACTTCGAGTTCGCCATTGGATCCGAAAAGCGCAGCGCAGCCGGCCGCATCGCCGGCGTTGAAGGCGGCGGCGAACCGCCACAGCGCGATGGCGCGAGGGTCGGCGGGATGGAACAGCAACGGCTTGGGCGCAAGGTTGCCGGAGGGCGAGCGGGCGGAGGGATCGGCAGCGATAGCCGAGCAGCCGGAGAGCCGCGTTACGCGGGCTTCGGCGGAGCAGGTCGGGGCGCGAAGATCCCAGGCGTCGATGTTCTCGCCCAGGGTGCGACCGGTGACGGTGCGGCATTCGGTCCTGAGCGCGCCGAGGCGCTTGAGTTCGCCGAGGATGGTGTGGATGCCACCGGCGCGGTGGACATCCTGGATGTGGTAGTCGCACGAGGGAGAGACCTTGCAGAGGCAGGGCACGCGGCGGGAGATGGCGTCAATGCGGGCGATGTCGTACGCGATGCCGGCCTCGCGGGCTATGGCGAGGGTGTGGAGAATGGTGTTGGTCGAGCCGCCCATCGCCACGTCGAGGGTTAGGGCGTTGTCGAAGGCGGCGAGCGTGGCGATGTCGCGCGGCTTGAGATCGAGCTTCACGAGTTCGATGATCTGCGCGGCGGCGCGGCGGTAGAGCTGCTCGCGCTCCTTGGAGACGGCGAGGATGGTGCCGTTGCCGGGCAGGGCCATGCCGAGCGCCTCGCAGAGGCAGTTCATGGAGTTGGCGGTGAACATGCCCGAGCAGGAGCCGCAGGTCGGGCAGGCGCTTTGCTCCAGCTTGAGGAGCTGTTCGGCGGTGAGGTTGCCGGTCTGGAGCGCGCCGACGCCCTTGAACACGGAGATGAGGTCGGACTTCCCCGTGGCCGGACGGAGGTGCACGGGAAGGTTGCTGGCGGGATCGGTCTGGGCGATGCCCGCGGCCATCGGGCCGCCCGAAACGAAGATTGTGGGGAGATTCACGCGCATGGCGGCCATGAGCATGCCCGGGACGATCTTGTCGCAGTTCGGGATGCAGACCATGCCGTCGAAGCAATGGGCGCGAACCATGGACTCGACGCAGTCGGCAATCAGTTCGCGCGAGGGCAGCGAGTATTTCATTCCCGAGTGCCCCATGGCGATGCCGTCGTCGACCCCGATGGTGTTGAAGATGAACGGCACGCCGCCGGCCTCGCGGACCAGGCGCTTCACCAGCTGGCCGACCTCGTTGAGGTGGGCGTGCCCGGGGATGCAATCGGTGTAGCTGTTGCAGATCGCGATAAACGGTTTCTCGAAATCGGCTTCCGATTCGATGGAGCCGGTGGCACGGAGAAGGCTGCGGTGTGGAGCGCGTTCAGCGCCTTTTTTGATGATGTCGGAGCGCATGGCAATAAACGGAAAGGAAAGCAAAAACAATGGCAGTGGATTTTGCCACCGCAAACATTGCCGGAGCCGGCTCGGTCACCGCCGGGGCAGGGCGTTTACGGCGATTGGACTGGAGGTGGAGAATCAGTGCCGGAGCCGGGGCGATAATGAAGGACGCGCACCTTTTCGATGGTCACCAGTCCGCCGCCCATCATCCGGTCAAGCACAGGCAGGAAGGCGTTGATCTTTTCCTCACGATCCACGATTTCGATCACCAGCGGGAGGTCGGCCGATAGGCGCAGGATCTTGTTCGTATGCAGGCGGCTGGATTTGCCGAAACCCATGGCGCCGCGCAGCACTGTGGCTCCGGCAAGATGCAGTTCCCGTGCCTTGAGCACGATTGCCTCGTAGAGGGGCTGGTGCTCATGGCGGTCGGATTCGCCGAGGAAGATACGCAGGAGGATGGATTCGTGGGGCAGTTCCATGTCAGGATCCCTTTAGTTGGTTGAGATAAGCCGCCGCCAGATGTCCGAGCCACACCGCCACCAGGCAGGCGACGAGGGAGCCCGCGACATTGCCGCCGGCCTGCAGCCACTCGCCGTCGCGGGCTAGATTAAGTGTCTGGAGGCTGAACGAGGAAAACGTGGTGTAGCCGCCGCAGAGGCCGGTCATGAAAAACTGCCGAGCGGTGCCGCTGGCGAAAACCCGGCCTTCGGGTCCGGTCAGCGTGGAAAAAAAACCGATTGCAAACGAGCCGGTGACGTTCACCAGCAACGTGCCCCAGGGAAAGGTCGCTCCAAACTGGTTGGCGACAAGGCCCGAAAACCAAAAACGCGTCACACTGCCGAGCGCGCCGCCTGAGGCAATAAGCAGATAGAGTTGCATGATGGACCTGTAGGATACGGGAGTCATCAGCACCCGCGGGAGCGGGGCGGTTTACCCTTGCGGGAAGGCGGAATCCATCGCCGCCCCACCCAAAAGACTTACCGCCCCGTTGGCAAGCAGTGTGAAACCATTCTGGTCAAATGCCGGACGGTATCCCACAGTAGCAGTTATCGGTGAAGCTACCCTCTGTCAGCCGTTGTATCCTTGCCGCCGCTCTCTTGCCAGTGGCAATGGCCGTCGCGGCCGCGGAAGACCTTGCCAAGCGCGTTCTCATTCTTGCGAACAACCGCGATCCCGAGTCGGTGCAACTCGCGCAATTCTATGCGGATCAGCGCAGCGTGCCCTACGAGAACATCATCTTTCTGCCCATGCCGGGAGGCGAGGCGATTGGATGGCGCGACTTTATAGGGCAGATTTACCAGCCGCTGCAGGATGAGCTGGTGCGGCGCGGCTGGATTGACGCCATGGGCAGCACGCTCACCGATCGTCTGGGCCGCAAGCGCTATAGCATTCTAGGCCACCGGATAGCCTATCTCGTCGTCTGCCGCGGAGTGCCGTGGCGTATCGACCATGACCCGTCGCTTATGGAGGAGAAACTCAGCCGTGTCCTCCCCCCCCCGCTGCGCTCCAATGGCGCAGCGGTTGATTCCGAACTGAGCCTGCTCGCCCAGAGCGAATACGAAATCACCGCTACCCGTGGCAATCCGCTCTTTGCCTGCGACCGGCCGTCGAGCCTGGAGACGGATCTCGTCGTCAAGGTCGCGCGGCTGGACGGTCCCACGCTCAATGATGCAGAGCACCTGGTGACTTCTGCCCTCGAAGGCGAGCGGACGGGATTGCTCGGCCGTTCCTATGTGGATCTCGGCGGGCCTAATCCGGACGGCGACCGCTGGCTGGAGTCGGTTGCGGCACAGCTCGAGGAGCTGGGCTTCGCTGGCGATGTTGAACGATCCGGCGCCACGTTGGGCAAGACCGCCCGTTTCGACGCTCCGGTGCTCTATTTCGGCTGGTATGCCGGCGAGGTTAACGGACCGTTCGTTCTCGACGGTTTCCGTTTTCCGGCGGGAGCCATCGCCATGCACATTCAAAGTTTTTCGGCTGCATCGTTGCATTCGGCCACGGCCGGGTGGTGCGGGCCGCTCGTCGCCCGGGGCGTGGCGGCTACGGCGGGCAATGTGGCGGAGCCATACCTCGAATACACGCATCGACCCAGCCTGCTGTTGCGCACTCTAGCTCAAGGCTGGACGCTCGGGGACGCCGCCTACTATGCGCTGCCAGTACTCAGTTGGCAGAGCCTTCTCCTCGGCGATCCGCTGTACCGCCCGTTTGCCGTCTCGCTCGCCTCGACCCTGGCCGCCTCGGCGCAACTCCCGGAGGCACTTGCACCCTATGCGGTGCTGCGGCAGATGAATTTACTCGTCCGTCAGGGACGGGCGAGCCAAGCTCTCAAGGTGGCGCGGGTGGCGCTCAGCCAGTATCATCATCCGGCCCTGGCCCTGGCGACGGCGAAACTGGCATGGGAGAAAGGCGACAAGACTGGCGCCACTAAGGCTTTGCAGTTCATGCAGGTGCTGACCGGGTTTTCCGTGACGGAATGGGCGTTAGCCCGCGAGATTGCGGGCTGGCTGGCCTCCCACGGAGCCCGTTCGGAGGCCCTGCATGTCTACGTTTCCCTGGCTCATTCGCCTCCGCCGACTCCCGAGGGCAAGATTGCGCTCTTGGTCGAAGCCCGGGCCGTGGCCGATGCCGCCGGAGTATTGCCGCTTTCCGTGGAATGGACGCGGCAGATTGAGGAATTGTCGTCGGTCGGGAAAAAGTAGGCCGCAGACGATAACGGGTGGGACATGATTTCAGAGCATGCCGTGCAGCCGCGGCCGTGGGCTTGTGAGGCCGGTGGCTCAGGTCCCGGGAAGGGGGCTACAGCTTGTCGAGGATCCGGTCGGCCAGGCCGTAGTCGATGGCTTCCTGCGCGTTGAGATAGAAATCGCGGTCGCTGTCCTTGGCTATCTTTTCGATTGGCTGGCCCGAAGCTTCAGCGAGGATATGGTTCAATTCGACGCGCAATTTTTCCATTTCCTTCGCCTGAATATTGATGTCAGTGGCCGGCCCGACCATCCGCCCGGTGATTAGCGGCTGGTGGATGAGCACGCGAGCATGCGGGTAAACCAAGCGGCGGCCCTTTTTTGCGGCGCTGAGCAGGATCGAACCCATCGAAGCAGCCATGCCCGTGACTACGATGGTGACCGGGGACGAGATCAGTCGTATGGTGTCGTAAATGGCCATCCCGGCCGTGATGGACCCTCCGGGTGTGTTCATGTAAAACGTGATATCCTTACCCGGGGCGGTGGCTTCGAGGTAGAGCAGTTTTTCGCAAAGATCCTTGGCGGCCTGATCTGTCACGGCGCCCCAGAGGAAGAGTTTCCGCTGCTCCAGGAATTTTTTCTGCACCAGCGCGCCCACCGAGGTCGGAGTCTTGGTGGTCGTTTCCTCCTCTTCACCTTCGTCATCGTCATCATCATCGTCGTAGCGGGCGGGCGGTAATTGGGTCTGGAAAACCGGGTCGAGGAATTGCTCGGGCATAGTGATGGAAACTGTGGTCACCCGTCTCGGCTTGTCCAATGAAAAGCTGCCAGACGAGAGCCGTCATTTATGGGAAAATCCATGAGGACGCGGATCCGCTGGTGTTCGGGTTCGGGAGCCGGGGGACCGGCCCGGGCCAGGCGGTCGCGGAGTTGCGCTTGCGCGCCATCGTCGGATGAAAGCGCACCTGGTCAAGGGCGAGGCCGTGGCTGATCCCCGGCGCGATCTCCTTAAAATCGCCGTGATCAACCGCCATGCGACAAGGGCGCCGGCCGCTTTGGGCTTTATTCGAGGTTTCGGCCTGCGCGAGGGGGCGCTCGCCTCGTCCGTGGCGCACGATTCGCACAACATTGTGGCGGTCGGAGCGGACGACACCTCGCTCGCGGCGGCGGTCAACCTCGTCATCGCCCACCGCGGCGGCATGAGCGTGGTCGGGCGGGGACGTCGGGCCGTGCTGCCTCTGCCCATCGCCGGACTGATGGCGGGCGTTGACGGCCGCATCGTGGCCCGGCGTTATACGGGGCTCGGCGCTTTGGCCAGGAAGCTCGGCTCACGTCTCGACGCGCCGTTCATGACGCTTTCGTTCATGGCGCTGCTGGTCATCCCCGACCTGAAGCTGAGCGACAAGGGACTGTTCTCGGCGGCGAAGTGGGGCTTCGTGCCGGTGGTGGAGAAATAAGGATCGGGCCCCGGCGCCCAGCTCAATAGGCTTTTTTGTCCGGCCGGGCGTGCCAGGCATGGAGGACCGCCAGTGCCTCGTCGCGCAACAGATGCTTCATTTCCAGGCGGCGCTGTTCAGACGGTAGCGGCAGCTGCCGGTAGATGAAATCGTCGTCGAACCCGATGGCCGCGGCGTCCAGCCGGGTGCCGGCGTAATAAACTCGCGGAATGTGCGCCCAATAGATCGCCGCCAGGCACATCGGACACGGCTCACAGCTCGCGTAGAGTTCGCAATCGGAAAGATGGAAACTCTCCAGAGTGCGGCAGGCCTCGCGGATTGCCACAACCTCGGCGTGCGCGGTCGGATCGTTGGTCGACGTCACGAGGTTGCCGCCCTGGCCGACAACCTGTCCCCCCCGCACGATCACGCATCCGAACGGACCACCGCGGCCGGATCGCATGCCGTCCTCGGCCAGCCGGATGGCTTCCCGCATGAATTGTTCCTGGCTCATGATGGCATGATGGCTGCCGGCGGACGGGGTGCAACCGCGCTCATGTGGCACCGCACGACCGGGCCGCGGCCGGGCGCTCAAATCAGCCCGAGCTTCATTTTGCCTTCCTCGGAAATCATCGACTGGTTCCACGGCGGATCCCAGACAATGCGCACGTCGGCCGCCGATATGCCGGGGACAAGGAGGAGGCGGGTTTTGGCATCCTCGGCGATGACGGGACCCATGCCGCAACCGGGCGCGGTGAGGGTCATCGCAACATCGACTTGATGACCGCCCTCATCCCGCTTGGAGATCTCCATTGAATAGACGAGGCCGAGATCGACGATGTTCACGGGAATCTCCGGATCGTAGACCGTGCGCAGCTGCTCCCAGACCGCCTCGGGCTCGGGTACAGTTTCGGTGACGGTGGCCGTGGGCGCATCGTCTGGAGTTACCTGCTCGCCGAGCGCATCGCCGTTCTGGCCGGCGATTCGGGCCAGTCCGGAGTCGGTCATCACGGTGTAGCTGCCGCCAAGAACCTGGGTGATGGTGACACGGGCACCGCTGGGAAGGGTGATGTGGCTGCCGCTGGGAATCTGGACGGCTTCGACGTCGCGGGAAAGAGTACGTTCCTTGTTGGTCATGCGTGTTTTCAGAGGCAGTGGATGGCAGGATGCGGAAGGACCAAGTCGGCGTGGGGCATGCCTGCCGTGCGGTCCTGCCACCCGCTACCGCTTGAATTTGTTTTTGATCATCTCGCGCAGGGCGGAATGCAACTCTTCGTTTTCAAGTTTCTCCAGCACTTCCTCCAGGAAACCGAACACGAGCAATTCCTTGGCCGTTTGCCGGGGTATGCCGCGCGCCTCGAGATAGAACATCTGCTCATCGTCGATGTGGCCGCTAGTGGCGCCGTGCGTGCAGCGGACATCGTTGGCTTGGATTTCCAGACCGGGCAGGGAATTGGCCTCAGCCTCGCTGCTGAGCAGCAGGTTGCGGTTGCTTTGGTAGGCGTCGGTCTTCTGTGCATCGGGATCGACGATGATGAGCCCGGAGAAGATGGTTTTAGCCGTGTCCAGCAGGGCGTTTTTATAAAGCAGGTTCGAGCTGGTGTGCGGCGCGAGGTGGCTCTGCAGGGTGCGCTGGTCGAATTCCTGGGCGTCTTGCGCGACTGTGAGCGCCAGCATCTCGCTGTGGGCGCCGGGCCCCTGCAGGCGGCTGTGGGACTCGTGCCGCGACTGGCGTCCGCCGAGGTGGACGTTGAGCGAAAGGACACGGGCGTCGCGTTGCACGACAGTGGAGTTGGTCTGGAACGAAAGCGACCCGCGGCCCCAGTTTTGGGCGGAAAGGTAGGTGAGCTGCGAGCCCGGCTCGGCGTGCAGGTCGTTGACGCCGGAGGAGAAATTGCCGGCGGCGGGATCAGCCGAGAGGAAAAACTCGGCGACGGTGACCTTGGCGTTTTCGCCAGCGATGACCAGGGTATGGGGAAAAATGGCGGCGCCGGGGCCTTCGACCACATGCGTGATGACGATGGGCTCGGCCAGTTCGACCCCGGGAGGCACGTAGAGCAACGCCCCGGCCGTCATCAAAGCCGTGTGCAAGGCGGTGAACTTCTCGGATCCGAGCTTGACCGGCTGGGCAAGGAAGTGCCGGCGAAGCAACTCGCCGTGCTCGACCGCAGCGTGCTCGATGGTTTCGAAAATGACACCCTTCCTTTTGAGATCGGGAGGGAGGGGCGTGGTGGCCTGCAGGCGATTGTTGGCAAAGGCGAGCCCCGCCGCGGCTTTGAAGGCCGGGCTGGAGCCGGGAAGAAGAAGGGGACCGGCCCTTTCCGGCAGCACGAATCCATCGAGCCGAAGGTTTTGAATGCTGGCGTTGCGCCAAAGTTCGTCGGTGCGCCTCGGCATCGGCAGCGCTTGGTATTCGTTCCAAGCCTTGTTTTTGAGGTCGAGCCACCAGCCGGGGAGGTGGGAAAGAGAGGCCAATGAGCGGACAAAGACGTCCTGGGTGAAGGAGCCGGTTGATGGAGAGTTGCTCGCGGGAAGGGAAGACATGGGAAAAGAGCGTTAAGGCGGAAGGCGTCAGCCAACGGAACCCTCCATCTCAAGATCAATGAGGCGCTTGAGTTCGACGGAATATTCCATCGGGAACTGGCGGACGAGGTCGTTGACGAAACCGTTGACGGCCAGGCTCATGGCCTGACCCTCGGTGAGTCCGCGCGACTGCATGTAGAAAATCATTTCCTCGCTAACCTTGGACACGCTGGCCTCATGCTGGACGGAGTTGAGGTCACCGCGCACCGTGATCGCCGGATAGGTGTCGGTGCGGGAGTTGGTATTGATCAGGAGTGCGTCGCACTCGGTGTTGCTCCGGCAGCCCCGGAGGTGCCGGGGGATATGAACCAGTCCGCGGTAGGTGCTGCGGCCTTGGCCGACGGAGATGGATTTGGCGATAATATTGGAAGTGGTCTCGTCGGCGGCATGAACCATCTTGGCCCCGGTGTCCTGGTGCTGACCGTCGTTGGCGAGCGCGATGGAGAGCACCTCGCCGCGAGCCTTGCGGCCCTTGAGCACGGCGCCGGGATATTTCATGGTGAGGTGGCTGCCGATGTTGCAGTCGATCCACTTGATCACGGCCTCCTCGAGAGCGAGGCCGCGCTTGGTGACAAGATTATAGACGTTGGGAGCCCAGTTTTGAACGGTGATGTACTGGATTTTTGCCCCCTTGAGCGCGACCAGCTCGACGACGGCGCTGTGCAGCGTCGATGTGGAAAACTTGGGTGCTGTGCAGCCCTCCATGTACGTGACCTCGCTGCCCTCGTCACAGATGATGAGGGTCCGTTCAAACTGGCCGAAGTTCTCGGCATTAATGCGAAAATAGGCCTGCAGCGGGTGGGAAACCTTCACGCCGGGCGGCACATAGATGAACGATCCGCCGGAGAACACGGCGCTGTTGAGGGCGGAGAACTTGTTGTCGCCGGTTGGGATGACCTTGCCGAACCATTTGCGGAAAATATCCGGATGCTCGCGCAGGGCCGCGGTGGAGTTGAGGAAAATGACGCCCTGTTTGGATACGACTTCCCTGATGTTGGAGTAGGCGGCCTCCGAATCGAACTGGGCTTCGACACCCGCCAGGTACTTGCGCTCCTGCTCCGGAACGCCGAGGCGTTCGAAGGTCCTCTTGATGTCTTCCGGCACCTCGTCCCAGGTGCGCTTGGGTTTCTGACCGCTGGCGAGATAGTAACGGATCTTGTCAAAGTTGATGTTTTCGAGATCACGAGTCGCCCAGTGGGTCGGCAGGGGCTTCGCGAAGAAGGCCTTTAGCGCGTTCATCCGGAATTCGCGCAGCCAAGGAGCCTCTTTCTTGACGGCGCTAATGTAGTCGACCGTCTTTTCGGTCAGACCGGTGCCGGCATCCAAGGCGTATTTTACGTCGTAGCTGAAGTCACCGAGAGCCTGGTCGATGCCGGCGACGGAATTGGCGGAATTTTCGGACGGAGGCGGAGTAGGGATGAGTTCTGTGTCTGAAAGACTGGACATGGCGCGTGGGGGACGGATGTTCGATTTGATTTCGGGCTTCGAGCGGCAACGACGGCGGGAGACGACTGGGGCTCAGGCGTGAACGATCTCTTTTTTCACCCAGGAGTAGCCCTTGGCCTCGAGCTCGAGCGCGAGGTCCTTGTCTCCACTGCGCACGATGCGGCCGTCATACATCACATGCACAAAGTCGGGCACAATGTAGTTGAGCAGGCGCTGGTAGTGGGTGATGAGGAGGATGCCGAGCGTGCTGCTGCGCAGTGTGTTGACGCCGTCGGAGACGATGCGCAGGGCATCGATGTCGAGGCCGGAATCGGTCTCGTCCATGAGCGCGAATTTTGGGGCGAGCATCGCCATCTGGAGGATTTCACAGCGTTTTTTCTCGCCGCCGGAGAAGCCTGTGTTGACGGAACGCGAGGTGAACTTGTGGTCGATCTTGAGCGAATCCATTTTCGCATAAAGCTGCTTGTAATAGCCGGTCGCATCGAGCTCTTCGCCCTCGGCCAAACGGGCCTGCATGGCTGCGCGGAGGAAGTTCGCGATCGTGACGCCGGGGACTTCATTCGGGTATTGGAAGGCCAGGAACAGACCGGCGCGGGCGCGTTCGTCCGGTTCCATTTCGAGGAGCGAGCGACCGTCGAGCAGCACTTCTCCCGAGGTGATGGTGTAGTCGGGATGGCCCGCGATGGCCTTGGCGAGGGTGCTTTTCCCGGTCCCGTTCGGGCCCATGATGGCGTGGACTTCGCCGGGCTTGACGGTGAGCGTGATACCTTTGACGATCTCGCGCTCGGCCAGGTTGACGTGCAGGGCTTTGATTTCGAGTTGGCTCATGGGGGGAGGAAGGAGGAGTTGGAATCCGAGCAGGGGGGGCTTCAGTTGCGGGTGTGCATCACGCCGCCGCGGAAACTGAGTTCAATGTTGGCGGCTTTGTAGCCGGGAGGAAGCAGGGCACGCAGACGGTCCATCATTTCGGCCGGCACGGCGATGTCATGCACTTCGCCCGTCGCGTCGTCATGGAAGTGGGCGTGCTCATACAGATTCGGGCAGTAGCGGGTGGGGGCGCGCTCGAAATTGACCTGTTTGATCAGGCCGCATTGCACCAGGGTCTCGAGGCAGTTGTAGACGGTGGCAAGGGAGATGGTTGGCATCTGCTCCCTTACCCGGGCGAAAATTTCGTCGGTCGACGGGTGGTTGCGCTTCTCGAGTATGGCCTTGTACACAACCTCACGCTGCACCGTAGGACGAAGACCGCTTTGGGTAAGCCGCTTGGCCAGAGCTTCGCAATTTACGGTGGAGGAATTCATGAATACTGGGAAATGGATGCAATCAGGGAATAAATGGTAATGAGACCGAATTTCAAGTAGGAATTGGAACTATTCCAAATAGAATTAGAGAAATAGCTGATCAATAGTCCTGATTAGCATCCGCATTGATGGCGGAATCCTTATCGAGGGCAGCGAATGTAATACATTCTATGTTATTTAACCATAGTGTATTACAATATAAATACTAATTGTAAAAACCGACAAAAATAATACGGAGCCATGGAGCCGGCTGTGGCCGCAATGCCCCAAATGGGGGAGACCATTAACTATATCATGAAGGCTGTCCGGTCAGAAGAGGTATTCTTGTGCCGGAACCACTGGAGGTCAGCACCCATGAATGGGTCATCCTGCCAGTGAATGGTTGATCAACTGCCGTGTTCCGCGAGCCAGCGTTCGGCCTCAATGGCGGCTTGGCATCCCATGCCTGCAGCGGTGATCGCCTGACGGTAGAGGTGGTCCGCGCAATCGCCTGCGACAAAGACCCCGGGCACCTGCGTGCGCGCCTGGCTGCCGTACTCGGGCAGGAAATATCCGTTGGCGTCAGTTTTGAGCATTCCGGCGAACGGTCCGGTGTTCGGCTGGTGACCGATTGCCAGAAAGACGCCTTTGACGGCGAGCACTGATTCGACTGCCGTCTTGACGTTGCGCACCTTGAGCCCGCTGACCGAGCCTTCCCTCACGCCCAGGACCTCAACCGGCACGCTGTTCCATACCATTTGAATCTTGGGATGAGAGGTGGTGCGCTCGGCCATGATTTTCGAGGCGCGAAGCGTATCGCGGCGGTGCACAAGATAGACTTTGCTGGCGAATCGCGTCAGAAACAACGCCTCCTCGCAGGCGCTGTCGCCGCCGCCAATGATCGCCACGTCCATGTTGCGGTAAAACGCGCCGTCGCAGGTGGCGCAGGTGGACACGCCCTTGCCACCATAGAGTTCCTTTTCCCCAGGCACTCCGGCCAGGCGCGGCGAAGCTCCGGTGGCGATGATAAGCGCGTGTGTGTGGATCTCGCCGTCGGCCAGCTTGAGCACCCGGGGTTGGGTGGAGAAATCCGCCGTTTGCACAAGGCCGCTAACGAAACGAGCTCCAAAGCGGGAGGCCTGTTTGCGGAGGTTGTCCATGAGCATGAATCCGTCGATTCCCTCGGGGAAACCGGGATAGTTCTCCACCTCGGAAGTGGTGGTGAGCTGGCCGCCCGGCTGGATGCCCTCGAGCACGAGGGGGCTTAAACTGGCCCGGGCGGTATAGATGGCTGCGGTCAGGCCGGCGCAACCGGAACCAACAATGACGACATTTTCGACGGAAGAGGACATGGGAGGTGGATTTGCTCCACTCAGATTCACATTGAGGATGGGCGCAATACCCGAGATGGGTGAAAATCCGGGGAAGGGACCAAACCATGCGGCAAGGATTTAGGCCAGCAGCCCAAGCCTTGGCGCGATGGCGCGCCGGGGGCTGGGCGGTTTTTGCGCCCGCTCACAATCCAACACGGCGGTAAAAAACGTGAGAACTTGCGCTGACGGGTGCAGGGAGTCAGAGAGAAAGGATGCCGTTCACAATCCGGGAGTATGGCCCCTCCGATTTTAACCGGCTCTGCCAAATTGAGAAAATCTGCTTTCCTCCCGGTCTGGCCTACACCCCGGAGCTATTGCATTCATACATTGGTCGGCGCGGAGCCTTCTCCTTGGTGGCGGGCCCGGACGGGAAAGGGACGGAGATTCTCGGCTTCCTGATCGGGCAGCATGAGCGCGCCACGGTGGGACATGTCGTGGCGCTCGACGTCGAGCCGGCGGCGAGGCGCTGCGGTCTGGCAGCCCAGCTCCTCCGGGCAGCCGAACAGCGGCTGGCGCGACTCGGCTGCCGGCAGGTGGTGTTGGAGACGGCCGTGACGAACGAAGCGGCGCAGAAATTCTTCCGAAAGATGGGCTACGTGGTTCTCCGGACCCTTCCGGGGTTTTATGCCAGCCACGCCCTTGATGCCCTGCTCATGGGCAAAAGGCTGCCGCGCCTGCCGAATGCCGGGTGAGTCGGCGCTGAGTTAACTACCGAGGCACAGAGCACGAAAAGAAGCGGAAGCGATGGCAAGTCGGTGCCGCTCCTTCGTGTCGTCGGGCTATTCGTCAGCGAGGAAGAGCCGCTGGATTGCCGCCACATCAATTTCTGCGACCTGGCCCCTCGTGGTTCCCTCCTGTACCTAACGCCTGAACCAGGCCGCGCCGCGAAGCGGCGCCGGCTTGAATGAATTGTCAGGCCTGCTTGGACTGAACATTCCCGTCGATTGCACGGATAACTGGACCACAAGAAATGAATTCAGGCGCAATCACACCTCGGCGAGCCACCAGCTGTTGCGCGGCACAGCTGTTGACGAACCGCCGGATGCGCCAACGCATCACCGCGGCATCAGCGCGAACACACCCCAGCCCAGATATTCACGCGTGTAAGCGGCGTAGCGCTCGGGTTCCGAGGTCAGTTGGGCCCGAACCTCTTTCGCGAACGCGTCGTCGGGATTGGCTTCAAGCCATCGGCGCATGGTGAGCCATTTGGCCGCCTCGTATCTGTCCCAGCCGTCTTGGTCAGCCAGAACCATTTCAACGACGTCGTAGCCAAGGCGGCCGAAGGACGCGAGAAGTTCTGGAAGCATGAGAAAGTCGGAGGTTGAGTTGGCAAGACACCCCTTGGCAACATCCTCCGTCGGCGGTAACTGCCGCCAGTAGGGCTCGCCGATGAGGATGATCCCTCCGGTGCGGAGGCTCTGCGCCAGAAGACTGATGGTGCCGGCGGCTCCCCCACCGATCCAAGTGGCACCGAGACAGGCTGCCACACTGACCTTCTCGTCAGAGACATAGCCGGCAGCATCGCCATGGATGAACTTGACTTGATGGGCGACGCCGAGTTCCTCAGCACGTAGTTTCGCTTGCTCGGTGAACAACTGGCTCATGTCGATGCCGATGCCGATGACACCGTGATCGCGTGCCCAGGTGCAGAGCATCTCTCCCGAACCGCTGCCGAGGTCGAGCACTCGGGCCCCCGATTCCAGGCGCAGAGCCGCGCCGAGAGTGGCGAGCTTTTCGGGTGTGATTGGGTTGTGGATGCGGTGAGCACTCTCAGTGATGTTGAATATCCGTGGGATGTCCATTGTGGGGAATTTCCTTATGGGTGTGAATAAATTCGGCCACGGCCCAACAGTGTTATTCGCCTTTGGTCGAAAGCCTGACTGGCCAGGGATGCATGGACGACATGAAACTGCCTATGGTTTTTCGGCGCAAGACTCGGTTGTGGTGGGTCAGGCTGGGCAGGAGCGGGCGGGATATTTCCCGGGAAGTATTCGGCTGAGCTGGGGCTTCATTCGGCCGGAGGCCGCGAGGCTGGCCTTGGTCCGGACTGTAGGAGTGAGATTGCTCACGACAGCTTGGCGAGTCGCGAGCAAGCTCGCTCCCACAGGGTGGTCGCCGATTCCTGCCCACCAAGGTCTGAACGACGGTGCCCCCCTTATTGGCTACTGGCGCCGGTCGGGATGCTGACGTCCACCTGCTGGAAATGGCGCCTCCACTTTGCGCGCCTTGCGATCCTTGCGGTGAATCAAATCCCAATTACCAATCCCAGGCCCGCTTGAGGCGGAGCGGCTGATAGAGATTCTCGGGGACTTCCTGCAGAAAGCGGCTGGGCGAAATCATCATGCCGCCGGCGCCGCCCTTGGTGCTGACGCGCGGGTAGCACAGATACAGTTCGTCCTTGGCGCGGGTGACGGCGACGTAGAACAACCGGCGCTCCTCCTCGATGTCGCCGCTCTCGATGGCGCGGCGCAGCGGGAACATCCCCTCGCCAAGGCCGATGACGAACACAACGCCGTATTCCAGCCCCTTGGCCTGGTGTACTGTGGTGAGCTTGAGCGCGTCGGCGGCAGGATCGACTTGCCGGTCGCTCGTCTCCGAGTTGAGCAGCACGATCTGCGCGAGCAGATCCTGCATCTCCTCGAAGCGGCCGGCGAAACCGACCAGCGATTTAAGATCGTCGAGTCGCGAGATGTAGTTGGCGTAGGCGCCCTTGAGGTAGTCGCCATACCAGCCGTCGATCGCGGTTTCGACGGCGTGCGGGGGCTTCATGGTGCGCATCGTCTCGGCGACCTGCTGGAGAGAGACGATGAGACGCGGCCATTCGTCCCTGGCGCCAGCGGGCACCTTGGCCGCGACTTCGAGCGTGGCGAGGGCGTCGAGAAGGCCCTTTTGCTTCTCGCGGGCGAGGGCAAGCGCGGCGGCGTGGAGCTTCTGGGCGCCTTTGTCGCCGATCTTCGGGAGGAGCACGGCGATGCGCTGCCACGCCATGGTATCCGCCGGATTGTAGACGAAGCGCAGCAGCGCCACGAGATCCCGTATGTGCGCCTGCTCGAAGAACCGGACGCCGCTGGTGATGACGTAGGGAATGCTGAGCCGCGAGAGTTCGAGCTGCAGATCAAGCGCGTGGTAGTGCGCCCGATAGAGTACGGCGACGTCGGAAAGCGGTCGGCCCTCGTCGGCCAGACCCTTGAGGCGCTGGACGATGAAAAGCGCCTGTTCACGGGCGTCCATTGTCTGCACCACGAACGGCTTTTCGTGATTGGGGCGGGACGCGCGCAACTCCTTGTCAAAGTGGCGGCCCTTGGGCTGGGCGGCGAGCACGCCGTTGGCGAAATTCAAAATCTGCGGCGTGGAGCGGTAGTTGGTCTCGATGCGATGGATTTGCGTGCCGGGATGGCGGTCGGGAAAGGTGATGATGTTTTCGAAATTCGCGCCGCGCCACGAATAGATGCACTGCGCGTCGTCGCCGACCGCCATGACGTGGTGGTTGCCCCCCATGAGATCGACGATCTGCGCCTGCAATGTGTTGGTGTCCTGGTACTCGTCGACGAGCGTGTGGCGGAAACGGTGCTGCAAGTACGCGAGCACGTCGGGCGCGGCCTTGAGGAGTTCGAGCCAGTATTCGAGCAAGTCGTCGTAATCGACGACGTTCTGCTTGCGCTTGCGCTCGCGGTAGCTCCTTGCGAAGGCGGCGATGCGCTCCACGAGCTCGGCGTGCTGCGGATAAAACCGGGTGACAACCTCGCCGAGCTGGAACTGGGTGTTGCGGGAGAAGCTGATGATCTCGCTCAGCGGCCCGGGCCGCGGGTGCGTCTTGTCCTTGAAGAAAACCTTGTCGGCCACCTCCACGGTGTCGCGGAGAAAACCCTCGGCTTCGTCGGCATCGAGGATGGTGAAGCTGCGCGGCAGGCCGATGGTCTCCCCGTAGATGCGCAGCACCTTGTGGCCGATGTGATGGAACGTGCCGCCCCAGAAGCGGTGCGCGGCGACGCCGGTGAGATCCTCGACCCGGTGGAGCATCTCCTTCGCTGCCTTGTTGGTGAAGGTGAGCAGCAGGATTTCGTGCGGCCGCACCCCCTGAGACAGCAGCCAGGCGACGCGATAAGTCAGGGTGCGCGTCTTGCCCGAGCCGGCGCCGGCGAGCACGAGCAGCGGCCCGGGCGCGGCGGTGACGGCGGCGTGCTGTTCGTCGTTAAGCTCGGAGCGAAAATCGATGGGCGGCACGTCGAGCGGCACAGAGTCGTGGTGCTGAAGGGTGAGGTCCATCGAGAGGAAGAGCAGGAGTCAGGAGGGAGGAGCCGGATGAGGGAAGGAAAAAGACGAACGGAGTGGCCGGTAGACTGTGGGTGCCGGGGACGAGAGCGGCGATTCCGTTCTGCAATCCGCCGCGGGTCCTCTCGCCCCCACAGTCAGGCAAAACGGCCCGCCCAGGCCGGAGGAAACTGCGGGCCGGCAGGAGGCGAAAGCCAGGGGTGTTCCGGGATCTACAGCAGCACTAGGTTGTCGCGGTGAACGACTTCGAGGCGCTTGCGATGGGGGTGGAGCCGGCGCAGTTCGTCGGTGGTCTTGCCGGCGATGACAGGAACCTCGTCGGATCCGAACGTCGTCTGGCCGCGGGCGAACACGGCGCCATCCGGCCCGGCAATGTTGACGACCTCGTCTGCCGCAAAGCTCCCGGATGCCCTGGTGACGCCGACGGCGAGCAGACTGCGGCCCTGCCCGTGCAGCACCGGCACGGCACAGGCATTGACGTGGATGGTGCCGGAGGGCCGCTGGAAATAGGCCAGCCAGCGCTTGCGGGCGGCGAGCGGCAGGCCGCTTGGCACGAAAAAGGTGCCCACTGAATCGCCGGCGAGCAGGCGAGGAAGCGCGTCGGGTAGGGCCCCTGAGGCAATGAACACGCCGCAGCCGGCCTTGGTGGCGAGACGGGCGGCGGAGATTTTGCTGACCATGCCGCCGACGGCGGTCTCGCTGGTGGTGCCGCCGGCGAGGCGCTCAATGTCGGGGGTGATCTTTTCGATCACCGGAATGACCTTGCCCGTGCCCTTCATGTCAATGAGTCCGGGAGCGGTCGAGAGGATGACTAGGTGCTCGGCCTGAACGGCGCTGGCGACCATGGCCGAGAGGGTGTCGTTGTCGCCGAATTTGATTTCAGCCGCGCTTACGGTGTCGTTCTCGTTGATGATCGGCACCGTGCCGTAGTCGAGCAGCTGCGCGAGGGTTTCCTTTACCGCGAGGTAGCGGTTCCGCAGGCGGAGGTCGTCATGGGTGAGGAGCACCTGCGCCACGGTGATCTGGTGGGCGTCGAAACCGCGCTGCCAGGTCTGCATGAGCAGGCTCTGGCCGATGGCGGCACATGCCTGTTTCCGGCTTACATTGGAAGGCCGCTTTTTCAGTCCGAGGCGCCCCATGCCGAGGCCGACGGCGCCGGAGCTGACCACGATGACATTGGTGCCGCGGGCGCGCATGGCGGCGATCTGGCCACAGATGGCGGTGATGCGTGGTTTGTCGAGCTGGCCGACGCCGGAAGTGAGGACGCCGGTGCCCAGTTTGACCACGACGAGTCGGGGACGCGTGGTCGCGAGCCGGGAGGCACGGGAATGGAGGCGGGAGGCTTCGGAGGCGGGCATGACGATTGGAAATGAATTTAATCCCCGATTCAGGGCCGGGGCGGCGACAAAAATGCCGGCCTGCTCCGGGGGAGTCTCACCCCGGCTCGCTCGCCTCCCATGCCGGGATCGGCGTAGCCAGCCGGCCGGACCGCGAGGAGAAGGGCGGGGACTAGATCTTCAGCAGCTCCTGTTCCTTCTGGGCGAGATGGGTGTCGATATCCTTGATGAATTTGTCCGTGGTGGCCTGAACTTCCTTCTCGTAGCGCTTGAGCTCGTCCTCGGAAATTCGTCCGTCCTTCTGAAGTTTCTTGAGCGCTTCAATGGCGTCGTGACGGATGCGGCGGACGGTGACCCGGCCTTCCTCGGCGAGCTTGTGGGCCACCTTGGCGAATTCCTGGCGGCGTTCGCGGCTGAGCTCGGGCAAAGGCATGCGAATGAGTGAGCCGTCGACGATGGGGTTGATGCCGAGATTGGCCGTCTGGAGGGCTTTTTCGACATTTCGAATGATCGATTTGTCCCAAGGCTGGATCTGGATGAGGCGGGCGTCCGGGGTGGTGATCGCGGCGCACTCCTTGAGGCGCAGATGACTGCCGTAGGCCTCGACCATGACCCCCTCGACCATTGTGGGCGAGGCTTTGCCGGTTTGAATCGCGCCGTATTCGTGCAACGTGTGGTCGAGCGCCTTTTTCATGCGGGCCTGCATGTCATTGAGGATGGGTTGATGAGCCATGAGGGTGGGGGAGTTGGAGGTTGGGTTCGGGGGTTGAAAATGGAGGGTGGAGGGAGACTTCAGCTGCGAACGAGGGTGCCAATTTTTTCGCCGAAGACGGCACGCCGGATGGCGTGGGGCGCCTTCAGGTTGAAGACAAGAATCGGCACGTTGTTATCAAGGCAAAGCGAGAAGGCCGTGGAATCCATGACCTTGAGGCGCTGGCGCAGGGCATCAATGAAGGTGATCTCGTCGTATTTGACCGCGTCGGGGTTCTTGGCGGGATCCTTGTCATAAATGCCATCGACCTTGGTGGCCTTCATGATCACGTCGGCTTGCATCTCGGAGGCGCGGAGGGCGGCAGTGGTGTCAGTCGAGAAATAGGGGTTGCCGGTGCCGGCCACAAAGATGACGACGCGACTCTTCTCAAGGTGGCGCATGGCGCGGCGGAGGATGAAGGGCTCCGCCACCTGGTTCATCGGGATTGCGCTTTGTACGCGCGTGGTGACGCCCATGTTTTCAAGGCAGTCCATCAGGGCGAGGCCGTTGATGACAGTTGCGAGCATGCCCATGTAATCCCCAGTCGTGCGATCGACGCCGTGCTTTGAGCCTGCGAGTCCGCGGAAAATGTTGCCGCCGCCGATGACCAGGCAGATTTGCACCCCGAGGACATGAATTTCTTTCACTTGAGCGCAGACCTTTTCGAGGATGGAGGGATCGATGGCTTCAGAACCCTTTGTGCCGCGGAGCACCTCTCCGCTGAGTTTCAGGATGATGCGTTTGTACTTGAGTTTTGGCTGGGCAGCCGGTGAGTCGGACATGGAAGGATATAAAACCGCAGGGCCGAAGGGTCGTCAATGCCGAGATGACGGTCGGAATGGTGCGATCAGAACAGCACAGTATGGCGCCCTTTCCGGGGCGAGTCGGCTCTAGGTTTGGGGAGCGCTGGTTCCCCTACAGATTCACTGGAAGAGAAGACAAGGCATCCGCCTGGGGGTAATTTGCCCTTGTTGTAGGGGAATAATCCGGGAGAATAGCCCCCCTGCCATGCGAGTCGTCATCGTTGAAGATCATATCATGTTTAGAGAGGCGATTCATAAAATCTGTGAACAAGAGTGCGGCGTGACGGTAGTGGGATCGGCGACGACGGGGCAGGAAGCGGCTAAATTGATCGGCGATGCCCGCCCGGATGTTGTGCTGCTCGACCTCAACCTCCCCGATGGCGATGGCTTCTGGGTGATCGAACGAATAAAGGGGGCATCTCCGAAAACCAAGATTCTGGTGCTTTCGTCCCATTGCGATGATTATACCCTGTACCGCGTGGCTCGATCGGAGGTGCAGGGGTTTGTAGACAAAAGCACCCAAACGGCTGCCTCCCTCCGCGAAGCTCTGGCGGCACTTTGCCGCGGGCAGACCTATTTTTCAGCCGCCTATCTGGAAGCCAAGGAGAATCGCCGGACAGATCCGCTGGCGTTTATGAAACTGCTGACGGATCGGGAATTCGAGATGCTTGCCTTGATCGGGGAGGGGCTGACCAATGCCGAGATCGGCAGGCGCATGCAGCTTACGCCCAAGACCATCGAGACCCACCGCTCCAACATCATGCGCAAGCTGGATCTGCACAGCACGCCCAAGCTCATCCATTTTGCTCTCGAGTCGGGGTTGCTTCAGGTTCCGGCAAAAAGGGGGCAGCAGAAAGTCTATTGCTGAGACGGCGGAACTCCACGCTGGTTGCGACGAACAGTTTCTTGAGTGCGTGGGTTTCCCCGGCCCGGGCGGCCTCCTGCAGGGCGATGAGCTTGGCCGAAACTTGGGTCGCGCGGACGAACTGGGTCTGGTTCAAAAGGCGATGAGCCACCAAGCGGACGGCGGAGCAATCATCGGTGTCGACGGCCTGCCGCAGATCTCCCAGGTCAGATTCGCAGGTGCCTAGGAATTCACGCACTCGGCGCGCCAGCTCAGCCGGACTGCTGCCTGTCACCAGATTCAGCATTGTGAAATCAAGTTCATCAGGCGCGCCGGCAGATGCGGGTGCGGAGGCCGCGACGGGCGCGACGACATGAATGGAGGGGGCGGACCGCATCGCGCCATAGTCTTCGCGCATGGCCGCGACAATGCGTTCGGGCGTCAGCGGTTTGGCGACGAATCCATCCATGCCGGCGATGAAGCAGTCCCGCCGTTGCTCCTCGGTCGCATAGGCGGTGGTGGCAATCAGCAGGGTATGCCTGCTGGCGGGTTCCTGCTGGCGGAACCGGCGGGCGATCTCGCCGCCATTGAGGAGGGGCAGATCCCAGTCGATGAACGCGACGTCGAACCGGTGCGTTCGCAGAAGGGCGAGCGCTTCGTGGCCATCGCGGGCGTGGGTGACCGTATACCCCAGGCGACGCAGTATGGCCGTGGTGGCAACCGCGTTGTATTCCTCGTCCTCGACGAGAAGGACGCGAACTGGCTTCGGCGGAGGCATCGAAGGCACGGAGGCAGGAGACTGAGCGAGCGCCAAAGGCAGGGTGACCTGAAAAAGCGAGCCGCGGCCCAAGGCGCTCTCGACGCCGACCGATCCGCTCATGCTTTCGGCCAGAAGGCGGCACACGGCGAGGCCGAGACCCGAGCCCATGATGTTCTGTTCCTTGGCATGGCGGCCGCGAAAAAATTGGGTGAACAGCTGCGCCTGCTCCTTGTCTCCGATGCCTGGTCCAAAATCGCGGACTGACACGCTGACCATGACATGCTGGTGGTCGCGGCATTGAACACGGGCCGAGAGTTCGATCATCTGTCCCCCACCGAACTTCACGGCATTGCTGAGAAAATTGGCAACGATACGCTGCAACCGTACTGCGTCGCCGACCACGCGGACGGGGAGTTTGCGATCAAGACGGAGCGCGACGCGGCAGCCGAATTCGTTAGCTTGGGCCTGCGCGGTGGCGTGCGCTGCAGTGAGCGTTCCGATTAAATCGAACGGCTCGGCCCTGGGCGGGGTGCCCGTGGAGGATTCGAGCTGTGCGAAATCGAGCACCTCCTCCACCAGTGAGGCGAGATAACGGGCGCATTGCTGGAGCGAGGCGGTGAGTTTGCGCTGCCGGAGCGTGAGGGGCGTGTCGGCCAGGGCCAAGGAGAGGCCGAGTATGCCATTGATGGGGTTGCGGATATCGTGGTTGAGACGTGCGACGAACTGGGTCTTGGCGGCGTTGGCCTGCACGAGTTCAGCGGTGCGCGCCCCGACGAGTTGCTCGAGTTCGCGATTGCGGTGCTGGATCGAGCGCAGACGGAAGCGTACGCCTCCAAATAGCAGAAGTCCTGTCAGGAATGCATAGCCGGCATAGGCTGGCAGCGTGCGGTGCCACGGTGGTAGCACGGTAAAGCGCCACTCCGCCGGCTCACTGCAAAGGCCTGCCGGGGACACGGTGCGAACCTGGAAGCAGTAGTCGCCTTCCCTGAGGCGCGGATAGTTGCAGGGCGTGGCACAGGGCGAAATCGGGGTCCAGCCGCAGTCGAGGCCAAGCATGCGGGTCTCAAAATGCAGTGTTTCCGCGCGCGGGTATTCCGTCGAGGAAAAGACGAAGGTCAAACGGTTGGCCGCAAACGGAACGACGGCGGCGAAGGGCAGCACGGTTCCGTCCTCGCGGCGGGCCCGCACGGAGGCGAGCAGCGGACGATCAGGCACGGTGGCCTGGGTCAGCCGGGCTGGATCGACTTTGAGCAATCCTTCGCTGCCGCCAATCCAAAGTGCCGCCGGTTGGTTTTCCATGAACAGGAGGGAGCGCACATTGCCAAGGCGGTTCAGTCCCTCAATTTCGAATTGTTCGACCCCAACCCGGTGGTTCGCGTGCGGGGAGAGGCGTACGCAGAAGGGAGGAGTCTCGCGGCCAAGGCGAGTCCGGCTGACGGAGAGCCAGACGCTGCCGTCGGAGCAGTGATTGGACACGGCCGAGTGCTTCAGGCCGGCAAGCTGAGGCAGGGGCTGCGCGCTCAGACCATCTGCCGCGGCGATGAACCCGCCCTGCTGCGTGAGTACGACCAACTGCTCCCCGACACGGCGGATTTCAGTCGTGCCCGGCCACGCGGGCAGCCCCGACACCGCGGTGACGGGGGCGGGCGAGTCCAGCCTGGCCAGAGGGCCTTGCACTATGAATGCTCCGGAGGCAAACGTGCCCACCCACAGTGAACCGTCCTGTGCCTCGGCGGCCGAGGTGACAGTGTCCGGGAAGTTGGCCACTTTGGTGAAGGAGAAGGCACCGGAATCCTCCCGGTGCATGGCAAGCAGATCGCTTGATGTGCCCAGATAGTACAGATTTGAATCCGCGAGGGATGGGGAGATGCTGAATACATCCTTGGAGATTGTGGTGCAAACTGAGGAAGGCTGCTGCCTGCGCAGAAGATCTAATCCGCCCATTTTCCCGGCAAGCAGGCCAAAGGAAGTTGATTGCAGCGCCCAGTAGCGTGCGCGCATCAACGTTTCGGCAACAAAGGACGGCTTGCCCGGGGAATCGGCGGCCGGCTGGAGGAACAGGCCGTCGTCGGTGGCTACAGCGACGCCTTCACCCCATGGAGCCATGGCAATGCTATCCTGGCCCGCCAGTCCATTCCTGCGATCGTACCATTGGCCGGTTCCCCGAAGCGGAAGGCGCGCCAGATGGGTGCTGCTTGTAATCCATAGGTCACCCGCCCGATCGACGAACAGCGAAAATATCGTCCGGCACGGCAGGCCATCCTCGGCCGTGAATTGCCGGAGAATCTCGCCGTTCGGACTGGCCAGCGTCAGTCCGCCATACAAGGTGCCGATGGCGAGATTGCCGTCGGGCAGGCGCCTGACGGCGGTTAGGATGTTTTTTTGCAGATAATGCGACAGCCCGGAGGCAAAAGGGATGAGGCGCCCTTCCTGGAAGTGGAAGAACCCGTCGGCTGTTCCGAGCAGGAACCCGTTCCCATTGCGTTCCAGCCAGAGCACGCTGCTCTCACCCAGCAGTGAGGCAGGGATCAGCAGCTCGGGACCTCCAGACCTCAGCTCATACAAACCATCCGGACCATGATGGATGAAAATGGCCCCGTCCACTTCGCTGCCAGACAGGCGTTGCTCGGTTGCGAGCTTCCATCCTTCAAAACGGCGGCCGTCCCAGCGCAAAACGTGTTGCTGCGCGATAAACACGGCCCCCTCCTCCTGGGGAAACACCTGCCAGACGCCCTTGAACAGGCGGCAGGCCGGGGGTATTTCCTGAAGGAGGGAAATGAATTTCCCCAAGCCATCGGATCCACGCTCGAAGTAGCCCAGCTCGTTGTGAGCGCCGACCCAGAGACGTCCCTGCGGGCCAATGGCCAGGGCACGCACAAGGCAGGCATTGCCGACGGCGTGCGGTTTCCAATGCGCGCCGTCGAACTCGACGACCGAATTGGTTCCGAAATACATGGTGCCATCCAGCGCTTGGACGGCACACCAGGCCATGGCAGTGGAATCGAACTTACGGGCGGAATATGCCGTGACCAGCAACTGTCCATTCGGCATCGCGGACAAGGGCGAGCCGGCCAGCGTCAGGCCGGCAATGACAGAAAGGGAGGCCAGCCGCCAGTCGTGGCCGCGCCTTGGCGCTTTGCCAGCCGGCCGAGTGCTGGCATGAAATGCCGGGACCGCTCTTCCGATGAACCGCGGCTCATCCGACGAACGGGTTTCTTCCGGCAATCGACCCGATTCGGAGGAGACCCGGGACGAGGTTTTTCCTCTCATGGCAATCTGGGGTAGGGGAAAATTCTATCGATATGGGTACAAATAGGGGGCTTAATGACTAAGTGTTTTCCCTGAATATGGCGACTGAAAACTCGTAGTTGGGCACCCGCCCAAGCCCAGTCGGCACAGAGGGGAATGGGATGGTGAGCCCAGCCCGTTTCTTGCCCTGGCTAAGAGTCGCCTTGCCGTGCACCTGGTTGTTATGCTCGATCGGAGTTGGACAATTCCCTCAGGACGGATCGGCCGCCAGACAGTCTGATTCCGTCCGCAATTTTTTAACAACGCAGTACCATGGAAATACTTGTAGTCGTCGCTCATCCCAATCCGGGCAGTTTCAACCGCGCGATTGCCGACACTGCCGTGGCCGCAGCCCGTCGTTGCGGCCACGAGGCGGTGCTCCACGATCTCTATGAAGAGAAATTCGATCCGCTGCTGCAGCCCGCTGAATTGTCCAAAAACGCGAAACTCGACCCGAGTATCGCCCGGCATTGTGCCGATCTGACTTCGGCCGACGGCATCGTAATCGTCCACCCCAATTGGTGGGGACAACCGCCGGCGATCCTGAAGGGGTGGCTCGACCGGGTCGTCCGCCAAGGCGTGGCGTATGAATTCCGGACCGGTCCCAACGGCGAAGGACAGTCCGTCGGATTGCTCAAGATGCAAACCGCGTTGGTTGTCACCACGGCCAACACTCCTGCCGAGGTGGAACTGAAGGTGTACGGCGATCCACTCGAGAACCTGTGGAAGACATGCGTGTTTGGCCTGTGCGGGATTCCGCGGGCTCACCGCCTCGCGTTCACCCCCGTGATCGTCAGCACTCCGGAGCAGCGGGCGCAGTGGCTCAGGGAGGTCAGTGAGAAGATGCAGAATCTGTTCCCGCCGGCAGGGGGGTGATCCGCGGACGTGCGTGCGGCCCGTACGGTCACAGGCTGTGAGATCGACTGGGGCGCACGGCCTCAGCACCCCCCCCTCTTGCGGCCCGGCATGATCCGGCGGCGGCCGCCGTCTTAACGTTTACCCCATGGCAGCGCGTCGAGGTCGACGTTGCCCCCGGAAAGGATCAGTCCGGCGCGCCGGCCTGCCCTGGCCAGCTTGCCTTCGAGAATCGCCGCGTAGGGCACGGCACCGGACGGCTCGACGACAATCTTGAGCACATCCCACAGCTGGCGCATGGCCGCTACGATGCAGTCCTCGGACACGGTGACGATGTCGTCGACGTAGCGCCGGATGAGTGGGAAGTTGCGAGCGCCGACGCTGGTGCGCAGGCCGTCGGCGATGGTATGGGCCTGTTCGAGCGGAATGAGACGGCCGGCATGGAACGATCGCGCCGCATCGTCGGCCCCCAAGGGCTCGACGGCGATGACCTTGATGTCCGGCTTGACACCTTTGGCCGCGATCGCCGTGCCGGAGAGAAGTCCGCCGCCGCCGATGGGGCAGAGCATGATGTCGAGGTCCGGACGGTCCTCCAGGAGTTCAAGCGCCGCGGTCCCCTGGCCGGCCATAACGCGGTAGTCGTTGAAGGGATGGATCAACGCGGCCCCGGTCTCGGCTAGCACCCGGGCGCAGGCTTCCTCGCGCGCCTGCTGAGTCGGTTCGCAAAACGCGATCCTGGCGCCGTATCCTTCGACGGCGCGCACTTTGGTGCGGGCCGAATTGGACGGCATCACGATGTAGGCCGGGATGCCGCGCAGGCGGGCGGCGCGGGCGAGCGCGGCGGCGTGATTGCCCGACGAATGCGTGGCCACCCCGAGGGCCGCCTCGGCCTCGGTGAGCGAAAACACGGCGTTGGCCGCGCCGCGGGCCTTAAAGGATCCCGCCTTCTGAAAGTTCTCGCATTTGAACGCAAGTGAGTCGCCACTTTGCTCATCGAGCCAGGCACTCGTCAGCACCGGGGTGCGATGGATCATCGGCCGGATACGATCGTGGGCGGCGTGGATGGCGGCAAGGTCGAGGGGCATTGCGAGGGGATTGCGCTTTGCGGTGGTCAGGTTACGCTGCGCGCATGATGACAGTCAAAAAGCTTCTGCATACTCGAATGAGAGTGAACGATCTCGAGCGTACCGTGAGCTTCTATGTGCAGGCACTGGGATTGAAAGTGGCACGGCGGCATGCCTCGCCGCGCGGCGCTCAGCTGGTGTTTCTCCGGACGCCGGACAGTGACGAGGAGATCGAGATCTGTCAGCTTCCGCCGGGAGCCCCGTCCGTGCAGGTTCAGCCCGACCTCATGCACATTGCCTTCGCAGTGGATGATCTCGAGGCTTTTGCGGCGGAGTTGGAGAAGAAAGGTTACGCGCTCAGCGACGGTCCTGCCAGGACCTCCGCCGGTTCGATCATCGCGTTCGTCGATGCTCCGGAAGGCTATGAAGTCGAATTGATCCAGCACGGGCCGTGAACGGAAACGAACGCAGCGCGGCGGCGAAGGGCTGGGCCGGGGCCTGGCCCGACGCGCTGGCGTTCGCGGGCGGCCTCGGTTTGGCATGGTGGGGCCGGTGGCAGACCCGCGATCTCGTGTGGAGCCTCTGGCTGTCGAGTCTGCTGGTCGGCTATGCCACAATCGTCTGGACGATCTTCCGGCCCGTGGCTGCTAAGATGCAGGATGCGAGAGGCCATGGTCAGCCGCTGCTCGCCCAGGCGGGGCAGGGCGGCCTTCTTCTCGCCGGCGGCCTGTTGCTGCTTGCGTTTTTTACCATCCATTTCGGCATGTTCCACTTTGTTCACTCGGTGTTCCTGAACCTTTTCTTTCCGCTGTCGCAGGGACAGCGCGGACCGCCCGATACGGCCGGATATTTCCAGGTGCTGTGCGATTACTGGCCGTTTGTGTTCGTCACCGGATTGGCGGAACGCGGGGTGTTTCGCGCCAGACCGCGCCCGGAGGCGCCGGGTCCTGCCAACCAGGCCGGTGGCCGCAAGCCGCACCTGGTCAACGGCGACGCCATGGCCGCACCCTACAAGAACGTGGTGCGGCTGCATCTGTTGATCTTCTTCTTCGCCTTCGCGAGTTTCGCGAAGCTCGCAAATTTCTGGGTCTACACCGTGATCTATGCCGTGTATTTCTTCCCTTGGTGGCTCGTGAAAAAGCGCCCGGTTGAACCGCCGGTTCCGGTCGGCTGATTCCCCCGGCGCCGCATTGTCCGGTCAAGACAAGGCCGCCCAGACCCCGGCCGACCCGGATCAAGGTGGTTGGGATAATGCGACCGAAGCCAGGCAGAAGCGTCGCTATTCAAGGCGGGCCCGGCCTTCCCCTCGGCGTGAATACAGATCGTCTTTGCTGCTGACTCCGCTCGAAAAGAATTTCCGGCCGATAAGCGATCGGCCCTCGCATTTCCTGTCCGTATGCCAAAAAGGTCACGTCAACTATTAGTTGACATTCTCTGGTGGCACGCCTTGAGCCGGGCAGGGGGCAGGCGAGGTTCGCAGCCAAAAAACGGGCTGACCTCAGCCGGTCTTCCGGGGAGGGGCAGGTGTCCGCTGCAAACCGCTGCGGTCGTAGATGGGCACACGGAATATCTCATTGGCATTGAAGCCCGGCAGCTCCGCTTGGAAATGAAGGCGCCAACATACGGAATTGCGCGGGTCCGTGTCGTCGGTGGGCGGAAGTCCCTCAGGCAGGTTCATCTCGATCGGCACGATTATTCGGTGGGTTACATCCTGCGAGATCCTCTCGATTGGCACGGTCAGAGACTCCTGCCACAGGATTTTTTCGGACCGGACGGCATTTCTTCCAGATCCGGTGAGCCAGGCATGCACACACTCGAGACCAACGCGCGGAGGGTGCGCCAGTTGGAAACGGGTTGGCAGGCAAAGCTGACTGCTGAACCGGCTCCCGAGGAAAACCGGCACCGTGTCAAGATGAAGGATTACCTGTCGGAACTTGGTCTGTCGGCGCCAGAGCACCAGACCGGCGATGAGCATGGCCACACATCCTGCTGCAACGATCCAAAGTGGCCAGAGGCCGGATCTACCGGTCGCCGAGACACAGATCAGGACAAGGATGCCGCTGAGCAGACCCCCGAGGGCGACCAGCAATTTATAAAGTTCACTCCGCTGGCCGTGCCGAATCTCGCGCGCAGGCCAGTCAGGCTCCCAAAGCCACGGTTCGCGCGGGTGGTCGCGGATTGCGGCATTTCTCCGCGACTCCTGGTTCCACATCCGCACTCCCTTGAGGATGATGCTGCCGCCGCCGGCGCAACTGACGAGGCACAACATGAGGACGAACCCCTTTTCAATAAGGACCGGGCTCCAACCGACCTCTTTGGTCATCAGCATCAACAGCATGATACCCCACAACCCCGGGAGTAGAAAAAAGAGCCCACAGGCTGCAATGATTGCCATCACCACGACGCGGGTCGGCAGGCTGGATGTCCGTGGTTTCCCGGCGGACTCGTTCTGTTCGGGAGCCGTCACGTTCGCCTCCACCGACAGCCTACATTCCACTCCACCGGAGATCGAGTCACAAAAGGACCTCGCTCCTGCCGGCCAGGGGCACTGCCGTTCATTGTTCGGTCCGCCGAATCCCCTGGTTCGGCCGAGAGTAGTAACGTCAACTATTAGTTGACATGTTCGGCTGGCACGCCTGGCTCGGCGGGAGCGGGGTGGGCGGCCGAGCCTGGGGACGACGGCCCAGGCGGCGTTCGTCGGCGAAGAGGTATTGTTGGGCCAGACCGGCCAGCGGTCCGAAGTGCGCCTGGCCGAATTGCACGAGCTGCGCCGGAGGCCAGCCGTCCAGCCCGTAGTGTCGTTCCAGAGTCCTGCTGATCCAGACATCCACGGGGAATGCCTCCAGCCTGCCGGCGCCGAAGAGCAATACGCAGTCGGCAATTTTCCCTCCCACGCCGGGCAGTTCCATCAGGCGGGATCGGGCGGCGATGTAGGGGAGCTGCTCGGTTTCCGCGAGCCAGCCAGGGTGTTGCTTGAGGAAGCGAGCGGTCGCTGCAATGTGGCGCGCGCGGAAGCCGAGCTGGCACTGGCGCAGGTTCTTTTCCGAGACCAACGCGAGCTCGTCCCACGTGGGCAGCGCATGGAAACCAGCGACAGTTTCCCGTCCGTGACCGGTCGCCAGCAGCGCACAGATTTGCTGGATTTGAGCGATCTGTTTGGTGGCGCTGCAGAGAAAGCCCAGGAGTGTTTCGCCGAAAGGCTGGCGCAGCAGGCGCAGACCGGGGAACGCGCGGATGGCCGCGGCCAGGTGCGTGTCGCTGCGCCAGGGCAGTGTGTCGGCCAGGGCAACCCAATCGACATCGGTCGCCAAATAATGCGGCAAGGCAACGGCGACACGGTCTCGCAGGATGGCGGGCGCCGACCATTCGAGCGATCCGTCGGGGGCGATCCGCAGGCGCGTCACGCAATCGGCCCATTGACCGGTCCAGACGCCGGCCGCATCGCCGCGCCAGCGGAAGGCCTGTCCGCCGGCCAGAGTCTCGGCGAGTACGGCGGGAGCAAGCGACATTCGTGGATTGATCGCCTCCCAACCCGACCAGGCGATAGCATCCATTATGGAGCCGGGCCCGCGGGCTTATCCCAAAGGAAGCTCTGCTCCACGGCGATGGATTGACCGGCCGTGGAGACAAACTCGAGCTTCCACGCGACCGGATTAGTCTTGGGGCCGGGCCAGTCGGAGCCGGTCAGCCCGACTTCGATCACTGTGTCTCCCGCCGCCAGGTCGGTCGAAAAGGAGTGGAGCACGGGGGCAGCCGCTAGCGGCGTGATGACCGCAAGGCGGATGGTGGCGGCGACCGGGTCTCCCGGATTGGTCACGCGGACAAGAAAATAGTAACCGGCGCGCGCCGTGGGCTGGGAGCGGAGCACCAGCCGGCCGCCGGTGTTCTCCCGGCCGTCGAAATACTCGGAGATGCGTTTGAAGGAATCGGCGTCACGCCAGCCGGACTGTACGCGGACAATGGTCAGGTCGGCGGCGGCGAGCGGGGCCGCCAGCAGCAGGCAGAGGAGGAGCAGCCACGGATGGGCACGGGTCTTCACGGATGGGAGATAGAATCTTCGCTTCGCTGGGGATGACAAAGAAAAAGAAAGGTAGCCGTCCACGCCGAAAAGGACCCGGGTGGTGCGCGATTACGCATCGGGCCGGCTTTCAAGGTTCCAGATCGACAAACTGGTAGCGATGGAACCCGAGCAGGGCGGGCCGCCAGTTCTTGACCGCGGGGTGGATGAGGCCGATGCGGGCGCCAAAGAACAGCGGCGCGACGGGGCTTGCCTCGAGCAGGAGGGCCTCGGCCTGCTGGAAGAGCTCGTAGCGGGTGCGCGGATTGGCGGTGGCGGCGGCCTGGGCCAGCAGACGGTCGTAGTCCGGGTTGGCCCACCCGGTCCAGTTGCTGCCCCCGCCGCCCGCAAATAAATCCAGGAATGTCACCGGATCGACAAAATCGCCGACCCAGCGGGCGGTCGAGATGGCGTAGTTGAGGCTTTGCTGGTTTTGCACCCAGGTCTTTTGCTCAACCGGGGCTATAGTGATGGTGATTCCGAGTTCGCGCCGCCACATGGCCTGGATGGCCTCCAGGGTTTTGGCGTGGATCTCGTCGTTGCGAACCTGCACTTCGAGCACGGGAAGACCCCGGCCGTCGGGGAATCCGGCTTCGGCGAGCAACTGGCGGGCGGCGCCGAAATCGTCGGGGACGCCGGCGCGCGCGGTATAGCCGGCACAGTCGGGCGGCGTGAAAGAGTGCGCGGGTTGCCGGCTGCCGCGGAGGAGATTGCGGGTCAGGGCCGTGCGATCGATGGCGCGAGCCAGAGCCTGGCGAACCTTGGGCTGGTCAAGGGGAGGCCGGGTGACATTGAAGCGCAGGAAAAAGGTTTCGAGAAAAGGATCGAGACGAAGCTTGGCGGGGTCGTTGCGGCGGTAACTGTCAACCTTGGCCAGCGGCAAGGCGTAGGTGAGGTGGAGCTGACCCGCGCGGAAATCACGCTCCTCGACGTCCGGGTTCTCGGTCGGGTAGAAAATGATACGGCGAAGGCGGGTCTTGGCGGCGTCCCAGTACAGCGGGTTTTTCTCCATGACCAAACGAGCATTGGGCGACCATTCCTTCAGTTGGAACGGGCCGTTGCCCACGAGATTCCCGGGACGAGTCCAGTCGGTGCCGCGGCGGCTGAGGGCGTCGAATTGCCGCAGGACGCGCGGGTTGACGGGGAAGAGCGAGGGCTGGGCCGTGAGCGCGGGCAGATAGGGGGTCGGCCTTTCCAAGGACACGACCACCGTGTGGGGATCCGGGGCAGCGAAGCCGAGGGCAGCCGGATCAGCGATCTTTCCGGCATTGAACGCCGCGGCGTTTTTCACCGGGTAGAGGAGGTAGGCGTATTCCGCAGCCAGCGCCGGGGAAAGGAGGCGGCGCCACGATTGCACGAAGTCGTCGGCGGTGAGCGGTTCCCCATCGGACCAGCGCAGGCCGGCGCGAAGGTGGAAGGCATAGGTCAATCCGTCCGGCGAGACAGTCCAGCTTTCGGCAGCGGCGGGCACCGGTTCCGAGGTCTTTTCATCAATGGCGGTGAGACCCTCGAACAAGGCCAGCAGAATATTCTGGTCCGTGTAGGCAGTGACAACATGCGGATCGAGGTCCTGCGGTTCGGCACCGTTGCCGAGCAGCAGGGTTTGGGAACGGATGCCTGCCTCGGCCGGGGATTCACGCCGGGAGCAGCCGCCGCCGAGGGTGACGGCAAGTGTCAGGGCGAGAAGGATCGACCAGCGACGGCGGGGCTTCATCCGAGCGCAGTAAACGCGGAGGCAGTCGTTTGCCAAGCGGCATATGGACCGATGCCAAGGGACCTCATACCAAACGTCCCATAGCTATTAGGCTTATCCCGCGAGTGGTTACGGGTAAGGCGCGACCACTAGGCGCGCGGCAGACCAATTCGCGGACGGCCCGGCGGTCCGTCCCTACCGGCGCCGGCGGCGAAGCATAGGCAGCAGCACTACGCCGAGTCCGAGCAGGATGAGCGCATACGTGGAGGGCTCGGGCACGGGGGTGAAGTTGAGCAATAACGCCGGGCTCGAATTGAAAGTACCCAAGCTCAGGGAGAAAAATCCACCGTTGAGGGGATTCTGGAACAGCGAAGTGTTGATGCTGATGTTGCCGGTCGAACCCGAGAAGCTTGCCGCGGTGGCCACGGCCCAGGAATAGGGCTGGTAGGAATTGAAGTCGCTGATCACGCCGTTGGTGCCCTCCGGGGCGATAGAAATCAGCTTGAGCGTGAACTGGCCGCTGCTGGGCAGGGTAATCGCACCGGTCGTGTGGATCATATCCCAGCCCACGCCCTCGTAGGAAGAGACCGACTGGAGTTGCCAGTTGTAGGTGCCGCCATCCGCCAAGGTCAGCCCGTTGGCGCCGAAATTCAGGATGCCGGCAGGATTGGGATTGCCGCCGCCGGGAGCCAGGAAGAGGCCCGTGCCGATGACCGGAGCGGAGGAAGGAGAGAAGGTGCCGCGGCCACCGAGAGCGCCGGAATTGAGCGTCAGGACGTTGGTCAGGGTGACGCCGGGATTCAGGCTGAGCTTGCCGCTGTTGAGCGTGATGGAGCCGGGGCCCAGGGCGGAGCTGCTGCCGGCCACAAGAACGCCGTCGTTGATGGTGGTGCCGCCGTTATAGAGATTGTTGCCCGTGAGGGTGAGCTTGCCTTCCTGATTTTTCACCAGGCTGGCGCTAGTGATAACCGGAGCGACGTCCAGCCCGCCAATCTGGCCGGAGAAGTATCCGTCTTGGGCCTGGTTGATCGTGAGCGTGGAGCCGTCAAGCAGCACCATCAATCCCGAGGAGCCGTTTATCCAACTGTTGCCCAGACTGCCGATAACCGGGGCCAAGGAGGCAAACGAGACGATGGCATCATTGCCGATGTTGACATTGCCGGTGCCGATGCCGGTGTTCGTGTTGACCGTGGTGTCGGCATTGATCTCGGTGCCGCCCGAGTAGGTGTTGGCGCCGTCGAGGACCGTGGGGCCGTTGATGACCAGATGGCCATAATAACCGGACGGATTGCTGATCACACCGGTTAGGATGAGTTTGTTGGTGTCGGCGGCGGTAATATAGCCGTAATTGTCGTAGGTCGCCTGGCCGAGGGTGAGGTTGCTCCCGATGCTGACGGGGTTGTCGATGGTCCATCCCACGAGGCTGTTCGAAGCCAGGGTGAGATTGCCATTGTAGTTGGGAGCGACCGTCAGGGCGCCGGTTCCGAGCGGGCCGCTCGTGATGACTTCCACCGATTTGGTGCTGCTGGCACCGACAAGCAGGGTGCCGGTGAGAAGATTGGTGCCGCCGCTGTAGGTGCTGCTTCCGGAAATCAAGCCGACCGTTCCGTGTTCTCCGTCGAAGGGCGAGCCGCTGGGCGTTCCGACGACGACGGACGCGATGTTGCCCGAAGCCGTGAGGGGAGAAGTGATCGCGAGTTGTCCGTCGCTGGCACTGGCAAGATAAAGGGTGCCGCTGCTGGCAGCGATCTTGATGGTTCCGGTCAGGGTCGCGCTGCTCAGCGTGCCGAGGTAGATGGGTCCCAGCCCGCTTAGGTCGATGTTGTCGGAAACCGTGCGGGTGATACCGGCGGTCGAGGTCCCGGCCAGCTTGGCGGCGATCCAATCCTTGGAGTCGAGACCGAGAATCGCCGTGGGATCACCCGAGGCAGAATAGTCCGTGAGGCGGTTGACAATGAAATTGTTGACGCTGGTCTCCCCGGTGAAGTTATCGGTGTAGCCAATGTAGGCCTTGGAATCGGTGCCAAGTACGACCGTCTTCCCGGCGGGCAGGGCGTTCGCGGAATCAAGCACGACGGCGGAATTGGCGATGGTAAGATTGCCGGTATAGGAGTTGTTGCCTTGGAGGATGACGGTCAGGGAATTGTCGTTCGACGAGGACGCCTGCGAGATCACCGAGACACCGGTTGCGGCCGTGAGGTTGCTTTTCACGATCAGAGCCCCGCCGCCGTTGCCGAACGGATAGTTGCCGCTGGCCGGAGAGGTGATCGTGCCGGTGAGCACCGCGGAAGAACTCGAACCGAGGGTGAAGGTCGTGGGGCTGAAGGCTGAAAAGTCGAGATTGTCGGCGAAAGTCTGGGGTATCTCGCCGAACGCACTCTCATCCGTATCGAAGCCGAAGGTGCCGACGAAGGTGGCCCGGTCCGCGGCCTGGATCTGAGCCAGCACGGTGCTGGCCCAGTTGGTCGGATAGGACACGAACGGAATGGAGGTGGTATTGGTGACGGCGACGCCGATGTAGCCGTTGTTGATCGCCTGAATACTGAGGGTCGTGGGCACGGCGGTGGGGTTGCCGAAAATGACGCCAGTGCCATTGGCGATCACCTTGGTGATGTTGCCGGTGGTCGTGCCGCCCAGGATGAAATTCCCATGCCAATTGGAGGCACTGGTGTTATCGAAGGTGATGGTGGTGCTGCCGGTCGCATCTAGCGTCCCTTTCAGAAAGACCGACGCCTCGTTGAGATGGACGGTAAGCGTGCCGTCAACGGGCGCGACCGACATGCTACCGGTGAGGGTGAGCTCGTTGTCCCCGTAATAATAGGATGAACGGGCAAAGGTGACTCCATCGCTGAGTGAGATGTTGTTCGCCAGGGTGACGCCATTGCTGTCGTAGGCTTCCGTGGCCAGAGTGGAGCCGGACTGCAGCGTGAGGGTGCTTTTGCCGACGGGGCTGTAGGAGATGCCGTCGGGCGCGTAACTGGAACTGCCGAGGACCAGGGAGGTGCCCGTTCCCACGGTCATGTCGCCGCTGAAAGTGTTCGCTCCATAAAGATAAAAGAAACCTGTCCCGGTTAACGACAAAGAGGCCGCGCCACCGGTTTCGCCGATCTGACTGTCGATCAGGATATTTGCGCCGGCGGAGCTGAAGGTATGCGAGCCGGCAGTAAGCGCCACTTTCAGGCTGGAATAGAACTCGATACCTCCGGAGTCGGCTAGGTTCGAGATGTCGCCATTGAGCGAAAGGGTGGGAGATCCGGCGCCGCCGAACAGACTATAATAATTGGCAGGATAGTTGAAGATCAGGCTGTGCAGCGTGGCGGAGCTGAGAAACTGTACTTTGGGCCGGGAGGTGGAGCCGAAGTTGACGTCGTCCGTGTCGGATGTTCCGCTCGGCACTCCGTCGGCAGTCCAGTTGGCGGGATTGGTGAAATTGCTGTCTGCGCCAAGACCGGTCCAATAATACTGAGGGAAGCTTGCTCCCAACGCCAAGCCTGTCGATGCAAGCAAGATTGCCAGTGCGAAGGACAATCGAACGCGTGTCGACATGTCTCAGCTGTACTGCATCCCCCCTGCCTTGCGCAAGGGGATTTGTGGGCAAGGCCGGGTGATGCACGCGTAAATCCCCGGCCACAATATGCGGCATCCTCCTTTTCTGACCAGCCGGGAACCGCCCTTTTGGCAGAGGAGGCGGGAAGGGTTAACCGCGACGACGACGGAGAACCGGCAGCAGCACTACGCCGAGTCCGAGCAGGATGAGCGCATACGTAGAGGGCTCGGGCACGGGGGTGAAGTTGAGCAGGATCTCGTTGCTGGTGGCGGTGAGGAAGAAGTGGGCGGGATCGACGGGTGTCGGGAAGAAACTCGAGGTATCGATGACGAACTTGGCGGGATCGAAGTTGGTGATGCCGCCATTGGCGGTCACAATATTCAAACCGGAGAACTCCGCCGTGGTGGGATCAAAGCTCGGCACGTAGCCCAGGTCGTTGCCAAAGGCCGACGGGTTGTAGGAAACCAGCCGCAGGGTGAAGGGCTCCGCGGTGGTCGCGGTGATGTCAAGCCCGCCGGCGATGACGAGGGTGTCGAAGCCGGTACCGGGGGCGCCGTAGGGATCCATCATGTCGATGACCATCGTGCCGCCCGTCCCAAAGGCCAGGCCTGCCGAACCGCCGAAGCTGAGGGTGCCGATGCGGTTGAGAGAGTCCACGCTGCCAGGCGAGAGCTTGAACGAATTGCTTACCACTGGGAGATTGGTGGGAGCGAGTGTTCCCATCCCAAAAATCTCGCCACTGGATTCAAGGCTCAGCGAGTTGGTGAGCGTCATGCCGTTGGCCACACCCAGGCGCCCTCCCGAGGAAAAGGAAATTGGTCCGGTGCCGAGCGGGGTGGTGCTGACTAACGGATCGCGAGTGGCAGCGATGACAGTGCCGCCGTTCAGGACGGTGCCGCCGGAGTAGGTGCTGCTGCTGCCGTCGAGGCGAAGGGTCCCGGATCCCTCTACGTTCACGATCGCGTTGTCTCCAGTGATGGTGCCGCTGTAGACGCTGTCGGCGTATTGCACGATCGTGAGAGTGGAGCCGGAGGCGAGATCGATTCGATCAGCGGCGGCATCGCCGGAGAGATCATTGATCTTTGGCAGATCAGTGTTGAAGGTGGCTAAAGCGCCGAGAAGCGGGCCGCCGAGTGCGAGCGGGCCGTTGCCGGCAGCATAATTGTGGTCGAAAATGATTTCGCTGTCTTGAGCGATATAGATGCCCCCCGAAAAAGTGTTATTGCCCGAAAGGGTGAGAGCACCAGAGCCGCTCTTGTAGATGCCGTAGGAGCCGGAAATCGAACCCGAGAGGGTGAAGGAATTAACCCCGTCGACGCGCAAATTGTCCCGGAGAACGATGGAATTGGCAAGGGTCAGATCGGCAACGCCGGCCTCAAGGATGCGCATGGGCATCCGATCATACCAGGAAGAGTAATCGGACATGCCATCATACCAATAATCACCCGAGTTGTTTCCCACGGTGAGGGGACCTGTGCCGACCGGACCGGAAAAGATTGACAGCAGGTCGGGGGAGAGGACCGAACTGAGGCCGAGAATCAATTTGCCGGCGAGGAGAGACGTGCCGCCAGAATAGGTGTTGGCCCCATCCAGCCGGACTTCCGACGGGACCACCTGATCGTTGACTTTGGTGCCATAAGTCGCCGGCACATTGGTGTCGCCAATAGTCACGCTGCGAACGATGGGGCTTGGAGTAGTGCCGTCGGCCAGCAAGCTGCTCACCGTGAGTTGGCCGCCCTTGTAGCCGGCAAAACTGTAGACTGTCGAACCAGAGGGCAAGGTGAACGTGCCGGCGAGAGTGAGATTCGTGGTGGTGGCTACGCCAAAGCCAGAGCTGGTAAAGCTGTTAAGATCGAGGTCGGTGATTGTGTAAGTATAGCCAGAGGGCGAATCGAAGCCGATGAAACCGGTAGACGGACTGCTGAAGCGGGAGAGGAAACCGGTACTGCCGGAAATGGAAGCGTCGTTGCCCAGGGTGTGGGCCGCCAGCTGCAGGCCGATATAGCCGCCGGTACCGAGTGTGAGATTACCGGTGGCAGGCAAGGCGCCGGAGTTGCCGAAGATGACGGCCGTTTGCGTGGCCGTAGTGCCGCCGGTGTAGGTGTTGGCGCCGGCAAGGACGAGGGTGAGGGGATACCTTGCAGGCGAATCCGCGGAGAGAGAGAAGTTCCCGGAAGGGACGAACATGGCCTCCACGCCACCTTTCGGCGTAGTATTCTGGCCATCGACTAGCGCGGAGTCGACCTCGAGCGTCCCTCCGCCACCGCCAAAGCGGTACTGCGAGTATTGCGGTGTGATCGTGCCTGTCAGAATGGCGCCAGGCTTCGTGCCGTCAGCCGTGGTCGTGGCGGAACCAAGGCGCACGGAGGAATTGAACGAATAATCCGTGTTCGAGTAGTCGAGATTGATGTCGCCGGAGAAGGTGTTGGGCGTCGAGAGCGCAGGATCCGTATCGAAACCGATCGTCCCGTAAGTGTCGTAACGATCAAATCGGTCGATGAACAGCTTCTGCAGGTCGGAGGGTGTCGCCGGGTCCTTCGACAGGCCGATATAGCCGTAAGTACTGTTGCCGGTGTTACAGTCGTAACCCTGATAGGCTGCGAGGGGACCCATGGCGGGGATGGAGCTCGTGTCGCCGAAGATGAGCCTTCCGTCATAGACCCAGGTGCCGCCCGTGTAGGTGTTGGTGCCCGTGAGCTTCACGGTGCCACTTCCGCGGACATCGAATTCACTGTAGCTGGGGTTATTGGGATCGGCCTCTCCGATGCCGCCGGTCAGATTCAGCGGACTGCCCCCTTGGAGGTAGAGGTCCAGGCCGTAGCCGTGGAGAGTGATGTCTCCGCTCAGGGTGAGCGCACCCTTGCGGCCTTCGTAATACAGATAAGCGTATTCTCCGTTGACCTCGATGGGATTGGCGACCGTCACCTGCCCGTTGAGGGTGTTGAGGGTGTAGAGATAAAGCTTGGTTTCACTGTACGGATCGGAAGGCCGGCCGAGGGAGATCTTGCCGGTCGAAGTGCCGAAGGAGTTGGCGTTGCCAATGCCGATCGCTGCGCCGTATTCAATGGTTGTGCCACCCGAATACGTGTTGCTGCCGAGGAGACGGTATTCGCCATAGCCAAGGGTGAGACCGCCGGAACCGGAGATCATGCCGGCCAGGGTCAGCCCCGAGGAGGGGCTGCCATTGAGTGCCGAGACACTGTTGGGGCCGAGGCCTCCACTGCCCCAGATCTCAAGGTTGCGGTTGAGAACGATGTCGTTGGCAAGCTTGATCCCGTAGCCCATGCCGACGAGTGTCGCCGCCGGCGCTTCGGGGAAGACCGCCGGATCGGGGCCGGCTATAGTCAGCGCGCCGGTGCCGAGGGCCTGGTCATTGCCGATCCCGAGCCCGCCACCATACAAGGTCGTCCCGCCTGCGTAGGTATTCTTGCCGCTCAAGGTGACCATGGAGAGATTTTCCCGGTACGGGTCGCCGATCGTGGCGAGGACATTGGGATTGGGATCACCGATAATGACACTGCGGCTGCCGGTGAGGGGGGCATGGACACTGAGCATGCCACCCTTGTAACCGGCAAAGCGGTAAGCAGTCGCCCCGGCGGGCAGGGTGAGGGTTCCGGAAAGATTGAGGAAGGAGGACGTGGCGATGCCGAAGGTGGGGCTGTTGAAGCCTTGGGTGCTCAGGTTTAAATCAACGATGTTGGCCCCGTCAGAAAGTTGGGAGTGATAATAAACCTCGTCCGAATCAAAGCCAATGTAGCCGGCGGAGGTGGTCGTGGGGAAACGGAACAGGAAATTGGTGACGGCCGGATCGCTGCCGAGCACGGAAGAGGAGTAGCTGTAGGAAGGAGGCGCATACATGCCGCCGACCAGTTGCTGGCCGATATAGCCGCCCGTGCCGAGCGTGAGGCTGCCCGTGGCGGGAAGCGACTGCGGGGCAAAGATGACGGCCGATTGCGTGGCCGACGTGCCGCCGGTGTAGGTATTCTCGCCGAGAAGCTGGACCGTGAGCGGCGCCCAGGCGGGTGAGTCCGCCACCAGGGAACGCGCCGCCTGCGTATTCGGGTCGTTGCTCAAGCCCGAGTCGACTTGCAGGAAGCCGCCGCCGCCGCCGAAGCGGTAGTAGGCCGTGTCCTGGGGAGTGATGTTGCCGTACAGGGCCGCGTTTGTGGCGGAACCGAGGCGGACACTCGCATTGAATCCGGTCAGATCGATGTCGCCGTCGAAAGAGTTGAAGCCGCCATAGAACGGATTGGTGTCGAAACCGATCAAGCCGCTGGTGTTGGCCTTGTCGAATCGGTCGAGGAATTGCGACTGGATGGACTCGGGCTCGCTGGCGAGGCCGATGTAACCGACCGCGTCATTGATCGGATCATACGAAGCCGTCAGCGTACCGGTTGTGGGGATGGAGGAGATGCTGTCAAAGATGAGTGCACCCTGCTGTACCGTGGTGCCGCCGGTGTAGGTGTTCTCGCCGGCGAGGAACTGATAGCCCGGGCCGGTCTTGACCAGCGCGCCGCCACCGGTGATTGAGCCGAAGTACAAGTGATCGTGATAGGATTCCTCGTAGTAGCTATTGGGAGAATGGCGGGCCACATTCAGGGTGAGCTTTTTGCCGGAGTCGATCTTAACCGGGCCGCACACGCGGCCATAATAGTAGGAGCCCGGTTCCCAATAATCGTAGTCCGCCGCCAGGCCACCGATGGTCTCATTGAAGTACACATCCAAGGCCGAGTAATTCAAATCGGTGGGCGCAAGGTACACAATGCTCTTGGCTGAAAAGGCATTGTCCGCCCCGGTCAGCACATCGTTGACGTAAATCCCATCGGTCAATGTGCCGTTATAGATCCAGGTGGGGCCGCTGTAGTCGTTGGTTCCGGTCAGCTGGAGCGTCCCGCCGCCGTACTGATCGATTACACCCGATCCGGAGATGCCGCCATAGCTGATGGTGTCGTTCCGGTCGAAACCCACGTAGCCATTGTTGATGATCGGTCCGGAGACGGCGCCAAAGTTGCTGCCGGTGTAGCTGTAGTCGCCGATATAGAGCGAACTATAAGGATCGATCGTGATCGGGCCGGTGCCGGTGGCGGAGCCGGATTCGTTAAAGGCGTACAGCTCGGCACCGTTCTTGAGCGTGGTGCCGCCGGTATAGGTGTTGGCTCCGTAGAAATAGAGACCCCAGCCGTTTTGCACGACTGAGCCCGAGCCGCTGATCGTGCCGCAGACCTCGCCGCCATCGGGATAAGCGAACGTCAGTTTTCCGTTGTTCGAGAATGAGCCGGAGTAAGAATAATCAAAGTCGGTGAGAGTGAGGTTGGCGCCTGAGGCGATGGACACCTTGCCGCCGGTTTCGCCACCCATTTGATAGTCGTAGTAGTAGTCGGAGATACTCGGGATAGTCTCGTTGAAGTTGACCTGCAGGGTCGCACCGGAGTTCAGGTAAACATAGCTGTTGGGCGAGAACGCATCGGCGGCGCCATCCGCCAGCGTGCCGCTGTCGATATAGGTGTCGCCGTAGTAGGTATTCCTTCCGGAGAACGTCAGCGTGCCGGTGCCCTCCTGCTCGACGTAGCCCCAGCCGGAAATGCTGCCGCCGTAGGTGTAGTCGTCGGAGCGGTTGAAGTACACCTCGTCGTCGTTATAAATCGATCCGGCCACCGAACCGGTCGTGCCGCCGGTTCCAATCTGGAGCGTGCCCCAGTTGACGGTGATCGGGCCCGGACCCGTGGCGGAGCCGTCCGCATTGTTGGCGATCAGATAGCCGCCGCTGATCATCGTGCCGCCGGAATAGTCGTTGGCGCCCTCGAGTGTGAGCGGGCCATCCCCGTCGGCGAGCTCCAGGCTCGCGCCCGTGCCGGTGATGAAACCGCGGAAGATTCCATCGTTATCTTGGTAAATGGTGAGGTGCGAGTTGTCGGCCAGTTTCAACTGCCCTCCGGTGGCGTCGCCGAAGAGACCATAGATCTCCGGAGCGCTGGTGGTAAATTCGGCGAAGGGAGTGCCCGCACCCATGAGACCCAGTGGGCCCTGGCCGGCAGCGTAGTTGTTTTTGAAAATAACGCCGCCCTGATGGATGGTGATACTGGATCCCCAGTAGCCGAAGGAATTGCTGCCCGAAAGAGTGAGGGTGCCGGTGCCGTTCTTGACGAGTCCGCCGTAGTACTCATTACCGTATTCGTAATCAGAATAATTGGAGATTGTACCCGAGAGAGTGAAGTCGTTTCCCCCTTCGATGCTGAGGTCCGACCTGAGCGTGATGTTGTTCTCGAGAGCAAGTCCGGAACTGTCGGCGGAGAGGCCCGGGATGCCGTAATTTGAACCCCAGACTGTGAGCGTGCCGGTGCCGATCGGACCATGCGGGGGATTGGTGACGGGATCCAGCGGCGACAGGACCGAATTGCCGCCAAGATTCAGCCGGCCGGCGTAGAGATCCGTGCCACCGGTGTAGGTGTTGTTGCCAGTCAGAGTGACGACAGAGCGGAGATTATTGACCGCATCGCCGTTGGTGGCGGGAGTGGCCACGTCCCCGATGATAAGACTTCTTTGGTCAGTGAGGTCGCTGGCAACAGTGAGATGGCCGCCCTTGTAGCCGGAAAAACGGTAGGCCGATTCGCCTTCGGGCAGGGTGATCGTGCCATCCAGGGTGAGACTGGTCGTGGTGGCCACGCCAAGGCCACTATCAGATTCGCCTTTAATAAAACCACCAAGGTCAAGGTCGGTAAGTGTGGGAGTGGGGTTCTCTGTGGTTGAGTCAAATCCAATGAATCCTGTACTATTGCTAGCGGGGAAGTGGGAGAGAAAAGTGGAAATATCCTGCGTGTTGCTGGCCAGTTGCAGGCCGATGTAACCGCCGGTGCCCAGATGGAGATCCCCACCTTCGCTGGTGGGCGGCAGGGCGCTGGTGCTGGGGAAGATGACAGCCGATTGCGTGACCCAGGTGCCGCCGGTATAGGTGTTATTTGTGCCGGTAAGACGCAGGGTGAGAGGCTGCATCGAGGGTGAGTCGACCGCGACTGAGCGCTGCGTGGACAGATCAGGGTCGCTGAGATCTGCCGAGACTTCGAGCGTGCCGCCGCCGCCGCCAAAACGATAGGTATCTGCCTTGCCGGTTTCCATATTAACCTGCGGCGTGATCGTGCCGGAGAGGACGGCGCTTGTGGCGGAACCGAGGCGGACGGAGGGGTTGAACGCCACTCCGGCTCCATCGCCATCCGGATCACCCAGGTTGATATTGCCGGGGAACGTGTTGGGCGTGGCACTGGTCGGATCGGTGTCGAAGCCGATCGTGCCGGTCGTCAACATCCGGTTGAACTTGTCGATGAACTCGGTCTGCAGGTCGGCGGGCGGCGTTTCCAAGCCGATGTAACCACCGGTGCCGCCGCCGCTATACGTGGACTGCAGCGTGCCGTCTTCGGGAATGGAGTCGGTGCTGCCAAAAATGGCAATCCCGCTGTCCTGGGCCCAAGTGCCGCCGGTGTAGATATTGTTGGTTCCCTTGAGAACCACGGCGCCCTCGCCCCAGACATTAAGGGTATTGTGGACGCTGGCGTTGGGGACAATTTCGCCGATGTTGCCGGTGATCTCGAGCCGGTTGTTGCCGTAAACGCTCAATCTCAGATTTTGATAGAGAGTGATGGGGCCTCCCAGGGTGAGCTTGCCCGCCCCGCCCTCGAAGCCCAGATATGCTCCGGGAGACATGGCGTCGATGGGATTGGCGATGGTCCGCGGTCCGCTGATGGTCCGGAGACTCAGATCCGCACACTCCGATTCACTGCCCAAGGTGATGGTGCCGGTGCCGGTGCCGAAGGCGCTGTCCGAGCCCACACCAACCAGTACCGAGTAGTTGATAAAGGTGCCTCCGGTATAGGTGTTGGCGCCGAGGAGCTGCAAGTCGCCCTCGCTCAGGATCAGTCCGCCCGAGCCGGAAATGACGCCGGAGAGCGCCATCCCCGAACCGGTCGGGGGATCCATGACCAGGGAGTCTTCCTCATCACCGCCCACACTGAACACCTCCAGATTGCGATTCAGAACGATGTCGTTGACCAGATTGAGGTTCGGGGCGAAACCGACGAGGACCGCCGGATCAGCGTCGGGGTAGGTCGTCTCATTCGGACCCTCGACCGTGAGGGCGCCGGTGCCCAGCGCCGTGTTGTTCAGCACGCCGAGCGCGCCGCTGTAGAGTGTCGTGCCGCCAGTGTAGCTGTTGTTGCCAGCCAGCAAAACGACGGACGCGGACTCCTCTGATTCCTTGTCGGCAAACGTGGCGGGAACATTGGGATCGCCGATGATGACACTCCGGCTGCCGGTGAGCGGACTCTGGACCTCGAGCCACCCTCCCTTGTAGCCGGCGAAACGGTAGGCCGTCGCGCCCGCGGGCAGCGTGAGGTTTCCGGCCAGTTTCAGATAGGAGGACGTGGCGACGCCAAGGGCTGGGGCTGTACTGAGATTTAAGTCAGAAATGCTGCCAGAGCCACTCGGACCAAAATCTCCACCCCACATATTGGACGAATCAAAGCCGATGAAACCGGTGGTACTGCCAGAGAAACGGGAGAGGAAGCCGGTGACCGCCGGATCACCGCCGGAGACTCCGTAGTCTAATTCCAGGCCGATATAGCCGCCGGTCCCGAGCGTAAAATTGCCGGTGGCGGGAATGGCCTCGGGGCTAAAGATGACGGCCGATTGTGTGGCCGAGGTCCCGCCGGTGTAGGTGTTCTCCCCCGTCAGACGGAGGGTGAACGGTTCGTGGGCTGTCGAGACAACCTCGACCGAACGCGGCGCCGCAGTCGGTGTCGTTTGGTCCTCGAGGGCCGACTGGACCTCCAGCGTACCGCCGCTGTTGCCGAAGCGGTAGGTGAGAGCGGGCGGAGTGATGGTGCCGTAGAGGACAGCGGAGGTTGCGGAGCCAATCCGGAAATTGCTGTCCGTGAAACCGGTGAAATCGACGTTGTCCCCGTAGGACCACGGTGAACCACCATTGAAGTAGGGGTCGGTATCGAAGCCAAACGTGCCGGAGAAGTGGGTTTTGTCGGTGATTTGGGCCAATACCTGCGCGGCTCCAACGGGGGTAGGATCATAATAGGTGCCATAGTAGCCACCAGTCACGCCCACGCCGATGTAACCATTGTTAATGGCTTGGATGCTCAGAGTCGAAGGCACGGCCAAAGGATTGGCGAAGATGACCGCGGTGTTGTTGGCGGTCACATTGGTGATGTTGGGGCCCGTCGTGCCGGCAAGCGTGGCGATGCCCCTAAACCCGTTGGTGTTGGTGTTGTCGAAAGTGATCGCGGTGCTGGCAAGGCTGCTGTCCAGCGTTCCGCGGAAGAAAACGGTCGCGTCTTTAAGATGAACGGTGAGCGGAGGAGTGACGGCGGCCGGCGCCACCGTGACGTTGCCGGCGAAGTTGAGGCGATTGTCATCGGAGTCCGGCACCCGGCTGAAGGTGACGCCGTCCTCCAGAGAAACGGCGTTCGCGAGATTTAAATTGTAGTTGTTGTAGGTGTCCGTTGCCAGCGTGGAGTCAGATTTTAGGGTGAGGGTACCGGTGCCAATCGAGCCGCATGAGCTGGAGTCGGGATTCGATCTGAGGGCGAGCGTGGCGCCGCTGTCCACCGTCACCCCGCCGCTGAAGGAGCTGTTGGAGTCTCCCAGTGTTATTATTCCCGTCCCTTGGATCAACAGGCTGGCAGGGCTTCCGGCGGTTTCAGTCATGTTAGCATTGATTTCGATCTGCGCGCCATCGGAACTGAAGGTGTGGACACCTGGGGAGAGCGCCAGATTGCTCGCATAGAAATACGCCCGATTAGTCGCGTCCCCAGCAGTTATATTGCCGTACAGTGCGAGCGAATACCAACAGTTCAGACTGTAGTCATTGGAGGTACCTGTGAAGGTGATGTCGTGCAGCGTGATGTTGTCCGACACATACGGGCTCTGCGTACCCCCTGCCTGGACGTTGCCGAAAACAACATCGATCGTGTCTCCTCCCTCCGCAGGAACAGGAGCCGGGTTCCAGTTGTCGGGATTGGTGAAGGAGTCGTTGTCACCAAGCCCAGTCCACGTCGGGATGATGGCAAAGAGTTGGCCCGCGATCATCAGCAGGCCGGCTAACAAAGAAAATATGTACAGCCGTATGCGAGTCGCCATGGGTGGCTTTTTAATGCAAACCGCTAGCTACTAGCAAGGCGATTCTCCCTGCTTTGTGACAGAATTAGCGAAATTAAACTACCGCAAATTACGCGTAGAAAAGCGTTTTCCGGTGCGTCGTTGCAGGCTTGCGTTCGGAAAATCAGGGGGTCTGCTTGGTCCTGCCATGGCCATATTCGGTTCACTCTCAACAGTCCGCGCCCAAGCGGCAGCGCATCCCGGCCTCCGGACCGCCCTGGATTACGTGGAGCAACTATTGCGCCTCGACTCGCCGGAGCGGGCACGTCTGGCGAAACTGGCTCCGGGACAATCGCATCGCGAGGATCTGGGCGGGGGGCTGGAGGCCAACGATGCCGCCTATGTCACCAAGGCCCGGCCGGACTGCTTCTTCGAGTCGCACCGCAGATTCATCGACGTGCAGGCGGTGATCGAAGGCGCAGAGATCATGGAGGCTGCGGATACCTCCCGGCTCACGGTGACCGAGCCATACAGCGCGGAGCGCGACCTGATCAAGTATGCCGATACGTCCGATGCCTCGGCCCTGCGGATGTGCGCCGGCTTGGTCGCGGTGTTTTTCCCCGCCGATGGACACCTGCCGTGTCTGCAGGCAGGGTCACCCGCGCTGGTGCGCAAGACCGTTGTCAAGGTGCCGGTTGGCTGAACGACGGCGGCGCGATGAATTACCGTCACCATTTCCACGCAGGCAATTTTGCCGATGTGTTCAAGCATGTGCTGCTGCTCGTGCTGCTGCGGGCCATGCAACGCAAGGAGAAGGGGTTCCTCTATCTCGATACGCACGCCGGCCGCGGTGGCTACGATCTTGGGGCAACGATGCCCGGACGTGAACCCGAGTGGCCGGGCGGCATCGGACGTCTGTGGGACGCGCCGGACCTGCCGCCGGCACTCGCCGGCTACGTTGCACTGGTGCGGCAGTTCGATGCCCGCCATGGACCTGCGACCGGTGCGCCGCACCACTATCCCGGTTCGCCCTGGGTGGCGAAGCAGGCACTCCGTCCGCAGGATCGTCTCGTCCTGACCGAGCTGCGCGCTGACGACGCCGAGGCGCTGGCAGCGGAATTCGCGGAGCAACGGCGCGTGTCCGTCCAATGCCTGGACGGTTACACGGCGCTCAAGGCGCTGCTGCCTCCACCGGAACGGCGCGCGCTAACGCTTATCGACCCACCGTTCGAAAGCAAAACGGAGTACGCCGACATTCTGGCCGGCTTGCGGGAGGCTTTGCGGCGTTTCCCCGGCGGCGTCTACGCCATCTGGTACCCGTTGACCGAACGCGCCCGGGCGGACGAATTTCTGGCCGCTTTGCAGGCGCCGCCAGCACCGCCCGCGCTGTTGGCAGAGTTCAATGTCGCCGGTCCTGACTCGGAGTTGAGACTGAAGGGCTGCGGGTTGTTGATCATCAATCCCCCCTGGCAGATCGAACGCGAGTTCGCGGTGCTGCTGCCCGCGCTGACCGACCGGCTCCAGACTGGCGCCGGTGCTTCGTGGCGGCTCGAATGGCTCGTGCCGGAAGCGCCGGCATGACCGGGAATCAAGACCGGGCGTCCTGATCCCCGAACATGTCAACTATTAGTTGACATGTTCGGATGCGACAAGACGACTGAAATTGGCATTGCGCGGCGGGGAAGATTCCGGGCGGCGATCAGCGACTGGGCCGCCGGAAACGGGTCGAGGTGAATGGCAGTGGATCGAAGGCGACACGCGGATTGGGAAGGTGCGGGGCCTTGAAGACAGGACGGCCCCACAGCAAGTCGCCGGCCAACGCCTGCTTCACCGACCCGAGGAGGGGTGGCGGAGGCGTCGCGCGGTCGCGTGCTTTGCGGGGGAAGTGCGTCATGACAATCAGGTGTTCAGGGGTTGGTGGTGTTGCGGTCAGGTAAGGGAATGAGAGTTGCAGGCCGAAGCAAATGTTCCGGGTGACTTTTATGAAAACTTTCCAAAAAACTGCGTTGGGGAGCATCGGCGCGGAAGCGAGGCCGGAAGCCCCGGCCCGCCGGTGGCCCGCCTGCCAGGGCGGGACCGGTGGCCGGGTGCGGCCGAAAGTCTAGGCGACGCGACGTTCCCGGCAGGGAGCGGCGGTCGGCACGAGCTGCCTCTTGGGCACCTCGATGGTGAGCCGGCCATCGCGCAGCGAGGCGTGCAGCAGCTCGTAGTCGAGGCCGTGCCCCAGGCGCAGGCACAACCGGTAGTCACTTTGGGCGCGTTCGAGATGCAGCGCCGTCCAATTGACCCGGACATAGCGGGCTTTGCGCGCCGTGACGATCAGGTCGGGACCGTGGGTGACGATTTCCACCCCGGCGGCGTCGACCCCGGGCACGTAGACGACGATTTTCACGGCGCGCGATTGCTCCCTGCAGTCGTAGTGCGGCTGGCGGAATGCCGTGGAAGGCTCCGTTGAAGGAATGCGACTGGTTGTGATGGGATGGATGATCGAGTGCATGAACAATGATGCTCCTTTCGTCGGTGTTTCACCGCCGGGTCTCCTGGGTTGATTACGAAATCCGAACTGGTTTCGCCTAGGCCAGGCAGCCCGAGCAGGTACGTTTCGTCCAGATGGCGGAGGACAGACGCTGGTTCTGGACGCAACCCTGCATATGGACGGCCTTCGTAAACGAAGCGCCGACCCGGCTGCGTTGAACTTGATGCGTCATTGCCATTGAACTGGGACGGTAAGATGCACAAAGCATGCCGGCCGCCAAGTAGAATTTTCCCGGCTAGGGCCGGCGCGGGCTCGCGCGCCAGCCCGTGGCGTCGCGGGGTTGGGTTTGCGTGCAGCGCGGCGGCCGGTACCTTGGCGGCATGAAACCGATGCAGGATGCCACCGCCACCGTAGGGGAATTGCGCCGTCGCGTGACGGCCTTTGCGCGCGAACGGGACTGGGAGCAATTTCATTCCCCGAAAAACCTCTGCATGGCCCTGGCGGCCGAGGCGGCTGAACTCATGGAGCATTTCCTGTGGACGGAGTCGCACGCCTCGCTCGCGGTCGCGCGGGATGGGAAGAAACGGCCGGAGATCGAGGCGGAACTGGCCGACGTGGTGATCTACGCACTGGAGTTCGCCAACATCTGTGGCATCGACCTGGCGGCGGCGGTGGAGGCGAAGATGGCGGCCAACGCGAAAAAATATCCCGTGGAAAAAGCGCGCGGTCGCGCCGTCAAATACACGGAACTCTAATATTCCGGTTCGATAATATATATATATCCGGCTCGGGTTTCAGCGTGGGGCCGGCGCTACCGTCATGCCCCGGTCGGGCAAGCTGGAACCAGCAATCCATGACGGGGCGCCGCCGCCATCGGCAGTCCTGTTTTCGCAGGATTCCACGAGGAGCCGGCCCGTTCCCGCGCGTGCGGTTGTCCGGACGGTATCCTGTTTTCAATATGAAAACCACGCCGCCGGAAGCGGGTGATGTTTCCGCATCAATAAATGATTTTACGGCCGGCTTCCGAGCGGCATGCCATCGACGGGACCAGGCACGGCGAGGAACACGCTGACGCCCTCGCCGCAGGAGGACGCGTCGAAGTCCAGCATATAACGGACGGAGGGACGGAGGAGCTAACCGGAATGGCAGCCGCAGCCTCCCCCGCCGCAGCAGCAGGAATGAGAAGAGGAACGGGACGGGGCCGGGGTCGACTTCTCGCCGACGCCCATCAGGCCGTAGCCGCCGGTGATCACCCGGCGCACGGGTTCGCCCGTGTCCGGGTGGCGCGTAAGAGGCGCATCCTTCATGCTTTGCTTGATTTCAAATCGTTTCGCCCGCTTGCCGGCGCGGGCGGGAATGGTTTCGTAGACGTAGGTTGCCATGGGAGAAGAAAGTGAGGGTGAGGATGGCGCGGAGCGGGCAGGAAGAATCAAACCAGGCTGTTGTTTTGGTCAAGCCAGCCCGCATCCTCCGGTCCGGTTCACTTTCACTTTCACTCAAAACGTGTCGCCCTTCCAACCCCACATGAAGCGGCGCACATCGATGAACTTCACATAGACCCGATCCTTGTCGATGCCGAGATGCTCATGGACCAGTTCGCAGAGTACCTTGCTGAGCTTCTTGGTCTGACGGGCAGGCAGGCCGACGGCTTTCAGTTCGAGAAACGCCACTGGCGCGTCATCACCGCCAAACAACATGGGCACGTCCGGTTCCAGCGCGACCATCACGAAATCCTCGGGTTTTTCCAGCATGTGGGCCACAAGGGTGGATGCATGGCTCAGGATAGTGCGTTCCGCCTTCTTCGACAGGGGGAGGTTGGTCTGTATTTTGAGATAAGGCATGGCGTCTCCTGGTTGAGGTTGAGTTGCGCCGACAACGGCAACCTACTTGATTCCTATGCTGCCGTCAATCCTTCCACCATGAAGACCTCTGCCGCCCTCGAGCGTTTCTACGTGCTTCCATGCTGCCTGCTGCTGCTGCATCTGGGCAACGAATTCGTCGCCTACAAGGCCCGTCTGATTGGCGACTCCTTTCTGCGCACGCTGTTCATCATGGGGCTGGTTCTCTTCGGATCGTCGCTGGTGGCCTTCGCCATCTCGCCGGGTATCATCTGGGCGGTGCAGTCGCTGCGGCGCACCAGCCGGTCGGCGGGCGGCGGTTCGGGCGAGGCGCTGTTTCTCGCCACCCTCGGTGTGGGCATTTTCTGGCTCTATTACCGCGTGCACATCCTCGGCCTCGAATCCGTGCTGCCGCGCGGCTGGTGGAACCGATAGGTCTCAGGCCCAGCTGGCGCGGATGCCGTCCGGTGTGAGGCCCTGGTCGCGCAGGGTGCGCAGGGCAAGGGCGTCGTGGCGTTTGGCCAGGCGCTGGCCGGCGGCATCCGTCAGAAGCGGGCAGTGATAAAACGCCGGCGGGGCGAGGCGCAGCGCGCGGTAAAGCAGGAGCTGGCGAAAGGTCGACATGATCAGGTCGGCTCCGCGCACGACCTCGGTGATGCGCATCGCCGCATCGTCCACCACGCAGGCTAGCTGATAACTAGGCAGGTCGTCCCGGCGCCAGACGAGAAAGTCGCCGAAATGCCGGCCGGCCACCGCCCGTTGTTCTCCCAACCGGCCGTCGGCGAACGCGATTGTGTCGCCGTTGGGGACGCGGAAGCGCCAGTTCACGCCCGGTCTTGGCCAGCAGGAGCGCCGTCGATTTTCATCCGGCGGAAGATTTTCCGGCCGGCAGGTGCTGGGGTAGAGTGCTTCGTCGCCGTGTTCGTGCGGCGCCGCGGTCGCCTCCTGCACGTCCCGCCGCGAACAGGAGCAGGGATAGATCAGACCGATGGCGCGCAGGGTGGCAAACGCGGCGCGGTAAAGCTCATGGCGTGCACTCTGCGCATAGGGCGCTCCGGCACCGCCGATGTCGGGGCCCTCGTCCCAGTGGAAACCGAACCAGCGCAGATCCTCCAGCATGGCGGCGGCAAATTCCGGCCGGCAGCGCGCGACGTCGAGATCGTCGTTGCGCAGCACCAGCGCACCGCCGGCCGTCCGGGCGCGCTCCTGCGCGGTCCAGAAGGTGCGCGCATGGCCGAGGTGCAGATAGCCGGTCGGCGATGGCGCCAGGCGCCCGCGGTAGACTGGAACAGGGTTAACCACCGATCTTCACTAATGGACACTATTGACGGGCAGACAATAACAGTCCTGAAATTTCGGTTTATTAGTGAGGATTAGTGTGAATTAGTGGTTCCGGAATGATGAAGAGTCTTTGCGTCTATTGCGCCTCCAGCGACCGCCTGGACCAGAAATTCCATGCGGCCGGGGCGCAGCTCGGCGAGCAGCTGGCTCGGCGCGGCTGGACCCTCGTCTACGGCGGGGGCAGGACGGGGCTCATGGGCTCTGTGGCGCGCGCGGCCAAGGCGGCAGGCGGCCGCGTGGTGGGGGTCATCCCCGGATTCATGAAGGAGCGCGAACTCGCATTCGCCGAGGCCGACGAACTCATCACCGTGATCACGATGCGCGAGCGCAAAATGTTCATGGAAACCCGCGCCGACGCATTTGTGGCTCTCCCGGGCGGGTGGGGCACGCTCGAGGAGATCATGGAGATCCTCACGCTCAAGCAGATCAACTCGCTGCACAAGCCGGCCGTCCTTTTCAACGTCGACGGATATTATGATCCTCTGCTCGCCCAATTTGAGCGGATGTATGCAGAGAAATTTTCCAAGGAATCCAACCGGCACCTGTTCACCGTGGCGCGCTCCGTGGACGAGGTCTTCACGCAGCTGGAACATTGGCAGCCCGTGCCGGTTGAGTCCAAATGGTTCGAGACGCACCGATCGTGAACGCTTTCTGCAGCTTCGGACGCCATCGGGCGTCCGCGCGGGAGTGGTGCACTTTGTCAACTATTAGTTGACGCAACTATTTGCCGGGACCGATCGGACGAAGGACGCTTGGCGCGGACGGGAGGTTCCACAACGACGGGGAAAGGGTGTCGGCAGCGGGGAAGTCCAAGGGCGAACGGGCGATCGGCCGGACGTTGGCGGGCGAGGAGAACTTGTCAACTATTAGTTGACGTGACGGATTATCAGACGGGAATGGGATGGGCGGGGAGGGAGGCAATGAAGGACGATCCGCGGCAGCCTTTGCGAGGCACGTTGCGGGCGCACGCCGCCCGGCCGCTGGATCCGCGCGAGACAGTGATGACAACTGACGCCATCCGGTTTGCCGGGGAACACGCCGGCTGTCTGCTGCGATCCTGCGTGCCGGGGCATTTCACCGGCTCGGCGCGGATCGTCGATGTCACGCGCCGGTGGACGCTGCTTGCGCGTCACGGCAAGCTGGACAAATGGCTGCAGGTCGGCGGCCACGCCGACGGCGACGGTGATCTGCTGGCGGTCGCACTGCGCGAGATCCGCGAGGAAGCGGAGCTCACGCGGTTGCGTCCTCGTTCGGAGATTATATTCGATTTTGACCGGCACATGATCTCGGCACGGGGGGCGGAGCAGGGACATTACCACCACGACCTGCGGTTTCTGATCGAGGCGGACCGGGACGAGCAGTTAGTCATCTCCGGCGAATCCCATGAGCTGGCCTGGATCGAGCTCGACCAAGTGGGCCGGTTCAACGCAGACGAGTCGATGATGAGGATGGGGCTGAAGACCCTGGCCCTTCAGCTGCGCTGATGACTCGAGCCAGTGGGGGCAAGCTCGCTCCCGCAAGGTGACAAGCACGGCGCGGAGTGTTGGAGCGGGCTTGCTCGCGACGCAACCAAGGCAAGCTGCCCAGCTACTCGGGCCGCGGCAGATTCCTGTCGATGTTCGGGTTGAACCATGAGCGGTCTGCCGAATCACAGCGGGACCATTTCCACGGGGTGTCGCGGTCGATCAGTCGGGCGCGGTAAGGATTAAGAAAAATGTGGCGAGCCACGGGCAGACGCGCCTCTGGGGGGCGCATGAGATGATCATGATAACCCGCGTGCCATCGCAGACCTGTCGCCGGTCCGGGCGGCGCGATGAACGGCGTGGGCTGACATGTCGCGGGCAAGCTCACCCGCTCACCGGTACAGCGGCACCAGTTCCCCGCTGCGCACCCAGCCAGTCTGCCCGCCGCTGAAGACGAGGCGCGACCAACCGAGGAAAGTTTTGTCCGTCAAGGCGATGGAGCCGGGCGAGAGCGGCGAGGTTTTCTGCGAAGTGTCGGCCTCGGTGGGGATGGAGCGCAGCACCGACTGTTTCCAGACGAGCACGGCATCGGGCCGTGCCAGCGCGCCATAGGTTTTGAGGCTGAACGTTGCCGCGACGAACAACAGCAAGGCGAGCACGCAGGTGGCGATCGAAGCCGGGCGGGTCCATGTCTTGCCCAGCCGGTATCCGCGCAAAAGCCAGAGGATGGCAGCGGCGGCGAGCAGCAGCGATGCCACCACCACCATGAGCTGCCATTCGCCGGGCGAGGCGAGCCGGGCAAGGGCGTAGCGGCCCTCGCCGCGGGAGAACTCAACCAGCTCGGGCGGGGCAAACCCCGAATACTGCAAACCAAGGGCGAGATCCCAGCGGGTGGCCTCGGCGCGAGGATTGAGCAGAAAGGCACTGGTCCAGTGCGCCGCGGCCTCCCCCCAGCGGTCCTGTTGAGCCAGGGTCAGGCCGAGGTTGTGGCGGGCCACCCAGTCGGAGGGCGCGGCGGTGACAGTCTCCCTCCAGCCTTTTTCCGCCGCCGCAAAGTCGCCCCGCCGGTAGGCGGCGTCAGCATCGTCGGCGGACCCGGCGACGGGGACCGCGAGCACCACGGCGATTAGTGTGAGAAACGGCAGCAGGTTGCGCGGCGCGAAGAGCGACAGGAGAGGCCAGCCGGGCACGCGCACCGCCTGCAGCGCGCCTTCGGCCCGCCGCAGCCAGTCCGGTGGCAGGGGCGCGGGCGGCCCGTGCAGGGCGCGATCGGATTCCTCCCAAAGCGTGGCCCAGGTGCTGGCGCCATCTTGGTTTAGGCGGGCGACACAGGCATGGAGCAGGCGAGGGGCGGGTGCGGCATGCCCAATCTCCCACAAGATGGCGGCGTGCTGCTGCCACCGGCGCAACAGCCCGGGTTTGATTCCGCCGCCGTCTCGCATCTCGGCGAGCACAGCAGCGAGTTCAGCGCAGGCCTCGCGGCGCCGGCGCTGCGGATCGGTGGCGCGGGAGCGGCGGGTTGCCAGCCCCAGCCAGACGGCCAGCACCGGGAGGGCGAAGGCCGCGGCGCCAAGCCAGGCCAGGCCGGGGCTGCGCCACGGAATGAAGCCCGATTGTGGCCCGGCCAGCGGATCGCGCGGCAATTTTTCAGGCGGCGCCGGGGGAACCGGCGTGGGCAGCGCGGGCGCCGGGGCCAGGGTGGACGCCGGCGGAGTCAGGGAGAACTGGATTGGACCGGCGGCGGACTGCGGGGCGGATGCCGGCAGGCCGGCGCCAGTGACGGTGACCGTCACGACGTCGGTGGTGAGCGTCTTGTAAGCGCCGGATTGGGCATCGAAATAGGTGTAGCGCACGGGTCCGAGACGGTAGGTGCCCGGCCTCGTGGGAACGAGCACCACGTCTTCGCTGAGCGTGCCTTCAAAGAGCGCATTGTCCTTCATGGTGCGCTTCGATTTGGGTTGGACGACCTGGAAGTCGCTGGAGACATCGCGGGCGGGCAGGCCGGCGATGTCGGGCCAGTTGCCGGTACCGCTGAGCTCGAGCGTCCAGGTGACGGGTTCGCCGACGGCCGCGGTGGTGGGCACAATTTTCGACACCAACGAGAACTGGCCGACGGCCTTGGCGAAGTCTGCCGGCGCGGGCGGCAGCGGCTTGATCGTAAGTTCGAGCGGGGCGGAGGCGATCAGGCGCTGCTCTATTGAGGGCTGGGAGAAGAAGCCGAAACCGGTCATGCCCACCACGAGGTTGATGAGCTGGGAGGCGGGACTGAGATTGAGGGCGCCAGGTTCGCGGGCGATGGCACGCGTGGTTTGCTTGGCAATGACGTGATTCTCGTTGCCGATGCGGATTTCGCCGAGATCGGGCTTGCTCCAGTCTTCCGTGAGCAGGGGAGTGGACGGCCAGTCCACGGTGGTGGCGAGTGCGTTGAAGTGGCGCCGGACGACATCGAGCGTGAAAGTAACCGGGAAGACTTCGCCGGCCCAATAGGTGGTCTCAGGGGTGGTGAGCCGGGCTTTGGCCACATCGTCGATGGCCAGGCCGGTGCTACCGACAGTGGCCTGGCCGACCGTGTAGGCAGCGGCAGGCACGCTCACCTTGCCCTTGTCGGTCTGCACCTCGAATGCCGGAATATTGATGTTCGTGCGCTTGCTGGGCCGGACGGAATAGACGTAGGAGAAACGGCGGGTGATGTTGAAGTTGACGATCTCCGTCTGCGAGCTCTGCGAGGGCTGGCCGAGAAAGGCCAGGCCGTCGACCGGGGGCAGCCGTGGCAGGCTGTCGGGTTCGCAGTTTTCAAAAACAAGCGCGAGTTCGCTCACCTGGTTGAAGCCCAGCTGGCCGCCCGGCGGGTCCCAGCGGACCGTTTGCGCCACAGTTGCGGTCGCAGAGCCAAAGATAACCGCGATAACCGCGACGACCAATCTGAGGTGAGTCGTTAGGATGCGCATGACGAATTACCAATCCTTGCCGCCGGTCCTGGGTTTGCCCGGACGCTTGTCCTCGAGGAGCTGGTAGAGTTTGGCCGGCGAATCCTGGTTGCGAACCTGGTCGAGTTTTTGCAGTGGCATGGCCAGATCGGGGTTCTGCTGTTCCTCGGACCTGGGCTTATCCTGCTGGCCGCCGACCTTCTGGGTGCCGCTGGGAGGGGGTTGTTTCTCCGCCGGTTCGGCCTTGGGCTGCTGCTCCTTCATGTCGCCGAAGGCGGGAGGCTGCTGGGATTGCCCCGGAGGCTGCTCCTGCGGCTGTTGTTGTTGCGATTGCTGCCGGTCCTGCTGCGACTGCTCCTGCTGGGACTGCTCTTGTTGCTGCTGTTCCTGCTGCTGCTGATTCTGTTGCGGTGGGGGGGGCTCCGGTTTTTTGAGCAATGCTTCAAGGCCGCGGCGAAGCTCGGGCCAGTCGGCGGCGGAGCGGTCGAGATTTTCACCGACGCCGACGGCGGTGAGCGCATCGCGCACCGCGCCCTCGACCGGCTGCTGCTGCGAGGATTTCATGCGCTGGCCGTAGGTGAGGGTGGTCTGGGCCAGGTCGGAGCAGTCCTTGGCGGAAAGCGCTATTTTGTCGGAAAGGCGGGCGACCGTCTGGGCCAGCGGGGCGGCGAAGGAATCCTCGGCAAAGGCGAGAGGCGAGAGGCGAAAGGCGAAAAACAGGGTCAGAGCAGCGACGGTGGTGGCGGCGGCTTTTTGCCTCCCTCCTTCGGCCACACGCCTCTGGCCTCCGAGGGGCAGCGCCCGTTCACGCGGCCTCACGGGGAATTCGCTCCAGAAGCTGATCGCCAGCAGGAGCAGGCCGGGGGCGAGGAACCACTGGAAGCGCTCAATCAGGCGCGCCGTGTTTTTCTCGCGGAACTCGCCCTTGCGGCCGGCCTCGACGGTTTTTTGCAGCAGGGCGGGCAGGTCGACCCAAGCGCTGGCATCGGCGTACACGCCGCCGGAGATCTGCGTGAGTTCCTGCAGGGTGGAGCTGTTAAGTCGCGAGAGCACCACGGCGCCGCGTTCGTCCTTCACGAATCCGCCGGTTCCGTCTGGGATGAACGCTCCCTGCGAGGTGCCGACCCCGAGGCCGATGACCCGGATGCCCTTCTCGCGCAGCGAGTCGGCGGGTTTCCGCCAGTCGTCGTCGGTCGCCTCGCCGTCGCTGAGGATGATGAGATAACGATCCGCTGCGGAGGTGCCAAAGGCCTGGATGCAGGTTTCGAGCAGGGCCCGGAAATTCGTGCCGCCCTCCGGGAGGTAGCTGGGTTTTAAATCGGGAAGGAATTCGCGCAGAATCTCGTAATCGGCGCTGAGCGGACTCTGCAAAAACGCCGTGCCGGAGAACAACACCAGACCCACGCGTTCACCCTTGAGGCGGTCGAGCAGCGTCTGGATGAGCAGCTTCGCGCGGTCGAGGCGCGCGGGCCTCACGTCCTGCGCCATCATCGATTTGGAAAGGTCGAGCGACACCAGCACCTCGCGCGCCTGGTCGAACACCGGTTCCTCCACCACGCCCCACTGCGGCCGGGCCAGCGCGATGACGCACAGGGCCAGGCCGATCCACAGCCAGAGGCGGGGCCGTGTTTCCAGCGTGGAGTGGCGCGCCCCCAGCGAGACGGAACGGGCCCCGGCCCAAGCCCGGACGATTTTGGGCCACAACCCGCCGGCGGCCTGCGCCGAATGCCGCGCCAGCTCCCAGGAAAACAGGAGCACCAGCGGCACCAGCAGCCAGAGGATGTGCGGCGAGTGAAAGCTCATCGAGCGGAAGTGGGGCGCTGGGGGGCGGCGGTGCGGCCGGTGACGGCATTCCACCGGTTGAGGGACGGCGGCAGTGCCACCAGCGCGCCGAGGAACAACAGCACGGCGCCGGGCGTCGCGAGCCACGCGAAAAGCTCGGTGGTGACAAGATAGCTCTTCGCCTCGAATTCGATCTTCTGCGCCTTGTCGATGGCTGCGAAGGCCGCGTCGATCGTGCCGGAGTCCATTGCGCGGTAAAACCGGCCGCCGGTAGTGCCGGCGATCTCGCGCAGGGAGTCCTCGTCGAGATCGGACAGCATTTGGCGGTAGCCGAGAAGGCGCCCGGTCCGCTCGTCATTCACGGGCATGGGCACGATGCCGTCGCGGCCGGCGCCGATGGTGTAGACGGGAATACCGCGCGCCCGGGCGATTTCGGCCGCCTGCTCCGGCGAGAGGATGCCGCGATTGTTGGCGCCGTCGGTGAGCAGAACGATGAACGCGCCCTTACGCCGGTTGCCCTCCTCGCGGCCGGCCTGTTCGAGGCGGGTGAGCGCCACACCGAGGCCGTCGCCGATCGAGGTGGCGTTCGGGCCGACCACGCCGATGCGCAGACGCTCGATCTGGCGGGCCAGCCAGTCGTGGTCGAAGGTCAGCGGCGCTAGGGTGTAAGCCTGCTCGGCAAACAGCACCATGCCGATGCGATCGCTGGTGCGCCGGCTGATGAAGGCTTGGATGACGGGCTTGATCGCCTGGAGACGGTTGATGCGCAGGCCGCCGCGCTCATAGTCCTCCGCCAGCATCGAGCCGGAGAGGTCGACGACCAGCATGATGTCGTAGCCCTGCTGGTGCACCTCGCGCCGATCCTCGATGAACTGGGGCCGGGCCAGCGCGACAGTGAGCAGGATCAGTCCCAAGCCGGCGAGCGAGGCGGGCCAGCGCGACTGGGGAATCAGCGACGGACGGTGCCAGGCCGCGGCAAAGGGCACGATGAGCACCGGCGCACCGCGCCGGCCGCGCAGCCACACCAAGGCGGGCAGGAGAAGCAGCGCCAGCAGCCACCAGGGATCCTTGAAGATGAAATTGGCGGGGAACATGGCGGCCATCAATGAAAGCCCCGCCGTGACATGCGGGCGTGGAAGAATCGCACGAGGGCATCGAGCCGGGTTTCCCAGGTGCCCACAACCAGGCGGGTGAGCGGATCGGGGAACAGGGTCCGGAAATGGTCCTCGCGCTGACCGACCCAGGCGGCGTGGGCAGCCCGCTGTGCGGCGGAGGCGCCGTTGAGCGTAACGAGGCGGCCGGAGACGGGATCGTAGGTGGTGAGCACGCGTTCCTCCGGCAGGGCGCGCTCCCACGGATCATCGACGCGGAAGCCCATCGTCTGGTAGCGGCGGGAGAGCACGGTCCAGCCCTCGGGCGCAGGGCGCGGCGGGAAGTCGGAGAGCCAGATCAGGATGCTGTGCCGGGGCGCGGCATGGGCGAGGGTGCGCCACGGGATGGCGGAGGCTTGAGGCGCGAGGCGTGAGGCGTCAGGGGCCAGGCTGGAGGCGGCAGGCCGGAGGGAGGAGGGGGAAGGAGGCGCAGCCGGGCTGGATTCGAGCCCGGGCGCCGGCCGGCCGAGCAGCGTCGCCGCCGCGTGCAGAATCGGGCCGCGCCCGCGCACCGGTTGTTTCAGGAGATGCCCGCCGGGCCCGGCGTAGCAGAAGCCGACGCGATCGCGGTTGACCGCGCCGAGGAGCATGACGAGGCCGGCGAGTTCCAGCAGCGCCTCGCGCTTCGACTGGGGGCCGGAGCCAAACTGGAGACTGACGCTGTCCTCGAACACGAGCAGCAGCGTGACCTCGCGTTCCTCGATGAATTTCTTGCGGTAGGGTTCGCCAAGGCGCGCGGTGACGTTCCAGTCGATGTCGCGAATGTCGTCGCCGTAGGTGTATTTGACGACCTGGTCGAACTCCATGCCGCGGCCGCGGAAGGCTGAGCGGTACTCGCCGCCGAGGACGGTTTCGACCGCATGGCGCACGCGCCACTCCAGCCGACGCAGCAACGCGAGCTGCGAGGTGACGAGGGCGATCTGTTCCTGGATGGGAGGAGAGGGCACCGGAGGAGAGGTGGAAGGCGGGAGGAGGGGAAGATGGGAAAACGAGGGAAGAGAGGAAGAGCGGAAGACGGAAAAGCGAGTGAGTGGGAAAAGTGGAAAGGCGAAAAACGGAAAGACGAAACGGCGGATCGGATTATTGTCGGGCCCCGGCCTGGCGGGGATTCGTTTCTAGTTTTTCACTTGGCCGGCACGGGCGTGCGCTCGAGGACCTGGGCGAGAATCCGGTCGGAGCTGAGCTCCTCCGCCTCGGCCTCGTAGGTGAGGCCGACGCGGTGGCGCAGGCAGTCATGGAAAATTTCCTGCACGAGGGCTGGCGAAAGGTAGTCGCTGCCCCGCAGCCAGGCGAGGCCGCGGCCGGCCTGGAACAGGGCGAGGGAGGCGCGCGGAGAGGCACCGAAGTTGAGCAGGCGTTTGCCGTTGCCGTTGGTGGCGCCGGCCGGGGCGCCGTTGGACAGGGGGGCGCCCGTCCTGGCCTCGGCGACCGCGGCGAGTTCACGGGTGCCGCGGACGAGATCGAGGATGTAAGCCTGCACGGCTGGCGAGACATGGATTTTGTCCACCTCGGCGCGCACCGTGAGCAGCTCGTCGCCGGTGGAGACGGCCTTGAGCTCGGGCTGCTGGGTCACCTGGCCCCAGCGGTCCATCATCGCGGCCTCCTCGTCGGCGGACGGGTAGTCGACGAGCAGCTTGAAGAGGAAGCGGTCGGTCTGCGCCTCGGGAAGGGGGTAGGTGCCCTCCTGCTCGATGGGATTCTGGGTGGCCATCACGAAGAAGGGCTGGGGCAGCTTGTGCGACTGGCCGCCGATGGTGACCTGCCGCTCCTGCATGGCTTCGAGGAGGGCGCTCTGCACCTTGGCCGGGGCGCGGTTGATTTCGTCGGCCAGAACGAGGTTGGCGAAGATGGGGCCGCGATGCGTGCTGAACGCGCCATCCTTTGGCGAGAAGATCATCGTGCCCACGACATCGCTGGGCAGCAGGTCGGGCGTGAACTGGATGCGCTCGAACTGCACGCCGAGGGCCGTGCCGAGCGACCGGACCAGGAGGGTCTTGGCGAGGCCGGGCATGCCCTCGAGGAGCACATGGCCGTTGGCCAGCAGGGCGACGAGGAGGCGCTCTACCACGGCATCCTGGCCGATGACAGCCTGACCGATTTCAGCGCGCAGTTTCTTGGACCAATCGGGACCGGAGATCATAGGGGGGGAGGAGGGGAAGATGGGAAAACGAGGGAAGGGTAAAAGAGTGGAAGACGGGAAGGAGAAAAATCGGAAGACCGGGGAGGTGGAATAACGAGAAACGAGGAGAGAAATTCACCGCGAAGTAACGAAGGGCACGAAGGAAAGATGGGAAAGAGTGGAAGGGAGGAGGAGACCGGGAAAACCGTGAAAGAAAGGAAGTGAAAGGCGGGCGACGGCGGGTGACAAGCGTTGAAGGACAGGCGTTTTTACGACCCGCGGCGGCTGAGAACCGTTGGAGGGCCAAGGGCTTGGTTTGACTGCTGCGGGCCGGCAAGGTTTCACTGGCGGGCGAAGAATGACCGGTTTTCCCGACATGGTTGGAGCGGCTTTGCGGCAGCGGCTTGTCTCCCTCGGCGTGAGGCCGGAGGAGGTGGAGGAACGTTTTGTGCGCGGCGCCGGCGCGGGCGGGCAGAAGATCAACAAGACCTCGTCCACGGTCGCACTGCGGCACCGGCCCAGCGGGGTGGAGGTGCGCATCCAGGACGAGCGTTCGCAGACGCAGAACCGCCTGCTCGCGTGGACGGTGCTCGCGGACAAGCTGGAACGGCGGCGGACGGAGGCGGCGGACGCGGTTCAGGCGGCACGCGAACTGGCTCGCCGGCAGCGCCGGCAGAAATCGCGCGGCCAGAAGGCACGCATGATCGCAGGCAAGCGGCACCGCGCCCGGATCAAGTCGGCCCGCCGGGGCGGCTTCGACGAGTGAGGGCTTACGTCCGCTTGGTGACGTCGCGCGGAGTGGTCTCGACGGCGGCGGGCTCAGGGAGCGGCTTTGCGCCCTTGGCGCCGAGCTCGGTGAACTTGCGCGCGCCGGGCAGGAGGGTCTGCTCGAACGAACCGATGGCCTTGTTGTAGTGGCCGACGGCGTTCTTCAGGCCGGTGCCGACGTTGTCGAGGTGCTCGGCGAAACCGGCGACGCGGTCGTAGAGCTGGCGGCCGAGTGCGGCGATTTCCTCGGCATTCTTCGACACAGCCTCCTGACGCCAGCCGTAGGCGGCGGCCTTGAGGAGCGCGATGAGGGTGGCGGGCGTGGCGAGCAGGACTTTTTTTGCGATGGCGCGGTCGATGAGCGTGGGATCGGCCTGGAGCGCGCCGGAGAGGAATTGGTCGCCGGGGAGGAAGAGCACGACGAACTCGGGCGACGGCTGGAACTGCTCCCAGTAGTTCTTGGCACCGAGGGCGTCGATGTGGGCGCGGACCTTGGTGGCGTGCTCGGCGAGTTTGGCGGCGCGCACGTTCTCGTCGTCGGCGTTGGCGGCCTCGCGGTAGGCCTCGTTGGGTGCCTTGGCGTCGACGACGATCTGCTGGCCGCCGGGCAGGCGGACGACGAGGTCGGCGCGCAGGGCGCCGGCGGTCTGCTGTTCGACGAAATCGCAATAGGAACTCATGCCGGACATCTCGACGACGCGGCGGAGCTGGAGTTCGCCCCAGGTGCCGGCGGCGGTGGTCGAGCGCAGCGCGGTGGAGAGCTTGGCGGCCTCGGCCTGGAGGGAGGTCTGGGCGGTGCCGAGGGATTTCAACTGTTCGGAGAGCTGGCCGTAGGCGGATGCGCGGACCTTCTCGATCTCGGCGATCTTCGTGTCGACTTTTTCGAGCGACTCGCGGATGGGTTTGACGAGGCCGTCGATGGCCTGCTGGCGCTTGCCGAGGTCGTCGGCCGACTGCTGGTGGAGCTTGGCGAAGGTCTCGCGGGCGAGCTTGAGGAACTCGTCGGAGTTCTTGCTGAGAGCGTCGCCCGAGAGGGCCTTGAATTCGTTGACGAGGCGGGTGTGTGCGTCGCGCTCTGCGGTCAGAAGGGTTTCGAGGCGCGATTTATCCCCTTCAAGCTGGGTCAACGTGGTGCGCAGAGCCGTCAGATCGGCTTCGCTCCTCTGGAGCTGCTCCCCCAGCAGGCGCTCGCGTTCAGCGAGAGCGGCGGTGGAGGACCTGAACCAGAGCCAGGCGACGAAGGCGCCGATGGCGGCGGAGACAAGGGCGATGACGGTTTCCAGCACGGGCGGAGTGAAACGCCGGGAGTCCGCGGTGTCGAGCGCGGCCTTCCCGGGGGTGGAGGTGGGTTCACCACGAAGTCACGAAGGGCGTGAAGGAGAGGGCAGAGAAAAGGGGGAACCCGTGAAATTGAGAAATAGGGGGATGAGGAGGGCGGAGAAGTCGGGAAAGGAGAAAAGTGAAAAGGATAAAAGTGAAACGCGGAAAACGGGAGGATGAGAAAGGGAGAATGCAAGGGTGGCCATCCAGCACCGCTGCGTCGGTGCGCCGCCAAAGGTCAGTGGATCAGCCGATCCGCCGCTTTCCGGGCACCACCTTGTCAAGGGGCCCTGCAAACAGAGGCCGGATTTCAGAGGAAATGTCACCTAATGGGTGACATTTAGTTTGGGTCCAATACCTCGAGGCTCGCTTCGGCTTGGTGGGATAATGTGGGAGCTCGCTCCCACAAAACAAACCAAGTGGATTCTGTTTCGTATGCCTCGGGGCAAGCCCCGAGGATCCTTATTTCCCTGACGCGGCACCAGGCAGTTCCGGTCGACAGAGTAACGCGCGTCAGCTAGAGCGCGCCGCCGGCGGAGAAGGGATCAGCGGTTTGCGCCACCGGTTCCTTGCGGGCGGGGAGGTAGACCGTGAACCGGGTGCCTTCGTCGGCGCGGGTCTTGACGTGGATGAGGCCGTGATGGGATTTGACGAGACGGGAGACAATGGCGAGGCCGATGCCCGTGCCGTCCTGTGCCTTGGTGGTGAAATAGGGCTCGAAGATGCGCGACAGTACATCGGGCGGGATGCCTGGACCCTGATCGAGCACCGACAGGGCGATGAAGGGAGGCTGGTTGATGAATGCATCGAGGCCGTGGAAGCGCTCCCGGTCACCATCCCGGTGCAGCTCCAGCGGCAACGGAATATCAAAGCGTTCCGCCGTGAGCCAGACGGTCTGGGACCGGGCCGTGCACTGAAACGCGTTGAGGATGAGATTAAGCAGGATCTGGACGATCTCGGTGCCGCCGATCTGGGCCACGGCATCGATGTCGAGGTGCTTGACGGCGAGGCGGCTCTTCCGGCCGGCCGGGTGGGTCCTGAGCATGGTCTGCACATCGGTCAGCACCTGGTTGACTGAAACCTCGGAGGCCGAACTCTGGCGCCCCCGGAGGAACCGGAGGTACCGCCGCGTAATCGCCGCGCAGGTATTGACCTGTTTCGTGAGGGAAGCGATGTCCGTCCGCACGGATTCGAGGTCGGCGCCGTGGAGCGACCCGACCTTGGCCAGGCGGTTGCCGAGCAATTCGACGTAGCCGGTGATGATGGTGAGCGGATTGTTGATGTCGTGGAGAACGCCCGCGTAGATTTCGTTCGTGGTGCGGGCCATCTCCTCGCGGAGCGAGGCGTCGTTTAGCTGGGCGGTGATTTCGTTGAGGCGGGCGACGGTCGCCGCAATGGACTCGGAGACGCGCCGCAGATAGAGCGCGCGGTTGACGGCCTCGCGGATGGTCGAAAGTTCAAAGGGCTTGCTGAGGTAATCGCAGGCGCCGAGCCGGAGTGCCTGCCGGGCCGTCTCGATCGTCTCGTAGGCGGTGAGCATGATCACCTCGATGTGCGGATCGATGGCCTTCAGCCCCCGCAGCACGTCGATGCCGGACTTGCCGGCCATTCGTATATCCAGGATGGCGATGTGCACCGGGTGCTGACGGGCCAGCTCGAGGGCCTGGTCGCCGTCCTCGATCGCCACGGCGTTGAAGTCCTTCTTGAAGACCATCCGGAGCGACTGGCGCGGACCCTCCTCGTCGTCGACGATGAGAAGGGTGGGCGGCACGGATGCAGTTGGCGGCGGAGTGAAACTGGCGGTGGTCATGGGACGGGAACCCGGAGCGGAAGAAAGGGGAGCGGGCGGCTCAGAAACGCCATTCAGCGGAAAGAGCGAAAGCCCGGAGCGAATTTTTGTAGGTGCCGTCGGCGGTGGCGCCGATCAGCGACGGCGGGCTGCCGCTCACGGTGCGGGTGCTGCTGACCCCCTCGTGCCAGGCCAGCATGGCGGAAAAGCGGCTGGTCGTGTAACCGGCCCCGAGGCTGTAGAAGGCGCGGTTGCTGTCGGGCACGGCGGGAGTGTAGGTGGCGTCGGGCGTCGAGTCCTCGGTGTACAGCCAGCCGCCGCTGACGTTCCAGTGGGAGCCGAGCCAGCGGGTCACACCGAGTTCATAGAAGCAGCCGGACTTCCAGTTGAAGGGCAGGGGGAGTGGACCGGAGGGCTTGGCGATGGTGAAGGTCTTGACGCGATCCCAGTTGGTCCAGTCGAGATTGGCCTCAATGTTCCATTGCGACGTCGGGCGGTAGGAGTACCCCACAATGACGACCTCGGGAAAGGCAAACCGGGACGAACTGGGCTCCGTGCCCGGCACCAGCGGCACGGTGTCGGTCGTGCCGTTGAGCTTGATCGACGTGTGGTGTTGATAGCTCAGGCCGAAGGCATGCTCCGGCGCGGGCTTCCAGAGCAGGCCGCAGTTGAAGCCAAAGGTGTCGCCGTCGGCCTTGAAGCGCAAAAGGTCGGTGAGCGCGCTGGTGATGCCGAGTTCGCGCTGGAGATCGACGTTGAGGCGGTTGTAGGTGAGACCGCCGCCAATGGACAGGGCCGGGGTGAACTGCCAGGCGAAGACCGGATTGAACGTCACGTAGCGTTCCTCATTATGCGTCGCGTGGGTGCGCAGGGGCGAGGGGGGGATGGTTTCCCGCCCTTTCGGCCAGTCGGTCGAGAGGCCAAACGGCAGGTAGACGCCGAAGCCACAGGCCCAGGCTTCGCCCGGCTGGTGCCAGCCGAAGAAGGTCTGGGGGATGGTCTGGAATCCGGCGTCAAGCGACGCGGTCCCGGCCGCTCCGCGGTAGTCGGAGGAGAGCCTGACGGCGTAGACCGACGCGGAGAGTCGTGCGCCGTCGAGCTGAGTTAGGCCGGCCGGATTGTAGTAGACGGCGGAGGGATTGTCGGCGGTGGCGACAAATGCGTTGCCGCGCGCCATGGCAAAGGCGTCCTTGAAACCGACCCGGGTGCCGGAGGCCGGCGCGGGGCCGGCGGCCAGGCCAGCCATGGCGAGAAGGAGGGCGGCGCGACAGGCCGGGGAAGCAAGAGGGAGGGAGTGCATCATCAGTCAGCGGGCGAAGGGAAGGTGGATGACAAGATCGGAATCGGTGGGGGAGGTGCGGGGATGGATCTCAAGCCGGCCCTGGTGCGCCTCGATGACCCGTTGCGCCACCGTCAGCCCCAGGCCGACTCCGGTGTTGCGGGTGGTGAAGAAAGGCTCGGCAGCCCGGCCCGCCGATTCGGGCGCGAAACCGCGGCCGCTGTCGCGCACCCGGAGCACGAGTTCCGCGCCGCCGCCGGGGCGCTGCGCGGATGCGACGGCGACAGTGAGGCGCGGCGCCGGGCCGGCGGACTGCAGTCCGTTGAGAAAGATTTCCTCGAAGGCGTGGGCGAGGCTCGGACGGTGGCAGCGCAGCTTGGGAATGGAAACCTCGCTGACGATCTCGAGTTCGCCGCCCGTGCCGGAAAAATGGCGCGAATTTTCGAAGCTGGAGCGCAGCAGTTCCTCGAGCGATGCCACCTCGGCGGGCGGGGCCTCCGTCTGGGCCAGGAAGAGCATCTGCTCGGTGAAACGCTGGATGCGGTGCGTCTCGCGGGCGAGCGCCTGCTTGAGCGACTCGCGGAATTCGGCGTTGCCGATCTCGGCGTCGAAGAGTTGCTGGTGGGTGGTGAGCGGCACCAGCGAGTTGCGGATCTCGTGGGCAAACCGACGGGCGATCAGGTTGACGAGGCGGAGATTGGAGGCCTCGATCTCGGCGCGCTGGGCCGTCCGGATCTGTGTGAAATCCTCCAGCAGGACCATGGCGGTCTGCGGCAGCCGGCCGGCGGCATTGCGCAGCGGCAGAATTGTCACGCGGAAGACTGGGCCGGCGGTCCCGGGCGGCTCATGAAAGAACGGGGCGATATCCGCGCCTTTTTCGACCACCTCGTGCAGCTTTTGCGCGATGGGCACCGGCAGGTCGGCGAAGTCAGCGCGACCGGGATCCACCTTCCCCAGGTAGCGGACGATGGCGCGGTTGGCATACAGCACGGAAAGATCGGGGCCTGCGACGAGCGCACCGATGGTGATGGCGTCGAGGACGCCCGCAAACAGACGGTGGCTGCCTACGAGCTGGTGGTGCAGCCAGCTGTTCTTGACGGCGAGGCCCAGCTCCTCGAGCAGGTGATAGATGAGCAGCAGCTCGGCGTCGGGAAACTCGCCGCCGGTGATGCGTCCGCCCAGCACGGCGGCGCCGAGCGTGCGTTCGCGGTCATGGACGGGGATGGCAACCTGGCCGCCGAGCACTTCGAACTCCCGGGCGATGCCGGGATCGAGAAAGCCGGTCGCCGCGGCGCGCAGAATCTGCGGATTGAGCGTCAGCTGACGGCCGATTCCGCTGGTCCGGGACAGCATGAAACACCCGGCCAAGTCGGCCGGCAGGCCGATGGCGGCGGCGCACGGCAGCCGCGAGGTGTCGGGCGGCGCGGCCGTGGGCAGTGCGTCGACAGCGCCTGGTTCGAGGAAGATGGCGATGCGGGTGACGCCAATGACCTCGCGCAACTTGAGCACGAAGTGGTGGGTGAGCTGCCGGTAGTCGAGCGAGTAGCCGAGCACCTGCGAAAAATCGCGCAGGACTTCCAGCGCAGAGGAGAGGCCCGGGTCGTGGGAGGGGGGGGGCGTGCTGCCGGCCTCCGGGAAGGGAACGGCGCTGCCCGGCGGCAGCGCCGGGGCGAATGGAGTCGGCAGCGCGGCGAGGCGCCGGATGGTTGCCGCCAGCGCTCCGGTATCGACCGGTGCCAGCAGCACCAGATCGGCGCCTGCGGCCATGAAGCGGGATTGATCCCCGCTGGAAGCCGGGGGCGGCAGGATGACGATTACGGCCTGGCGCGGAAGCGCGGCCCGGGTTGCCGCGACCTGTTGCACCGCCTCGGCATCGGCTTGGCCCGGGGCTAGCAGGCACGCGTCGAAGGCGCCGGCGGCCAGGGCACCGCTGGCGGCGGCGATCAGGGGGCGGCGGTGGAGATGGAAGTCGGCGGCGGAGGACAGGGCCGTGGTTAACGGCTCCGCCCGGGAGTCGTCTGCGATGAATAAAAGCCGGATCACTGCCAGGTTGTCATTGCCCGAAGAACTGGGTCCGCCAGGTAAAGCGCAAAGACAGGAGAGGGAACCGGCGGGATTCAATCGCAAAGTGCGGACTTGCTCATTGCCTTCCGCAGGAAAAATCCGTGTTTTCGGGGGCTGCGGGCACCCTGTACCATGATCACCGACTCATCGCAGGTTGAGACGGAGCGCCTCCGCACGGATTTTGTCAGTTTTCAAAATCGTGCGGGGCTGAGGATCGCGGCCTGTTGGGATCGGCCGGACGCTTCGCTTCAGCCGCGTCCCTGGGTGCTGGTGGCGCCAAAGTATGGCGAGACCAAAAAAAACAACCTGCATCTCGCCTACTACCTGGCCGCCAACGGCGCCAATGTGCTGCGCTTCGATCAGACCAACCATGTGGGCGAAAGCGAGGGGCGGATGGAGGACTTCACGCTGCCCGGTGCGGTCGAGGACATCGTCTCCTGCTTGGATTACCTCGAGGGGAATTTCGGGGTCACGCAAGCGGTGGTGGTTTCAAACAGCCTGTCGGCCCGCTGTGCCTTGCGGGCGGCAGTGCGCGATGCCCGGGTCACCAAACTCATCAGCGTGGCGGGGGTGGTAAATCTGCAGGCGACCCTGCGCGAGGTCTACCGGGAGGATATTTTTGGCACTTATCTGGCGGGCCGCCATTGGGGAATCACAGACATACTGGGTTTCGATATCAACGGCGAGAGCTTCCTTGGCACGGCGGTGGCGGCGCAGCTGCACGATCTGGCCGGCACCATCGGGGACGTGAAACAGCTGCGCGTGCCGCTGGTGTATTTCTATGCGGAGAGGGACACCTGGGTGGACAGCCGGGAGGTCGCGGAGGCGCTGGACGGCAATCCGCAATGCCGCCGGGTGCTGGTGCAGTCCGCGATGCACGAGGTCCGGGAAAATCCGCGGGCGGCCGAGGCCGTCTTCCGCCAGGTCGTCTGGGCCAGCCTGCGCGATGATCCATACAACGAAGCGAAGCCGTTCCGGCTGCGGGTGCCCGGCAAGAAACTGGTGCTGCAGCAGAACCGCCTGGAACGGGAACGGATGCGGCGGGCTGAGACGCCGGACAAGGAAAATGAATTCTGGTCGGGCTACCTGAAAAAATACAGCGTGCTGGAGAAATCCACCGACTACCGGGCCTACCTTGATCTGGTGGGCCGGTTGTGCGGGCCGCTTGCCCCCGGGGCGCTGGTGCTCGATGCCGGCTGCGGCAACGGCATGCTGGGCCTGTGGATTTTGCGCGAGGCGTGGCGGCGGAACGCGTTTTCCGCCGCGGTGGCCCCGCTGGTCTATGTCGGGCTGGACCTGACCGCGCAGGGGCTGTCGGACGCGCTGGGCCACCATCTGCATTTGCGGCACAATCCGGGCCCGGCGGCCCGGCCGGATCTGATGGCCCTGCCCGGCCTGCAGTACTCGCTGGTGGACTTCGACCAGATGGAGGAGCGCGGGAGTGCCGGGGGGCAGCTGGCGTTCCGGGACGGGACGTTCGATGTGGCCTGCTGCAGCCTGGTGCTGTCCTATCTCCAGCGCCCCCAGCGGCTGCTGCAGGAACTGCATCGCGTGCTGCGGCCGGGCGGGACGCTGGTGGCGTCAAGCATGAAGCCGCATTGCGACATGTCGGTCATCTACCGCGATTTCATCGGGCAGCAGGTGACCGCCGGCGAACTGGAGGCGGCGCGCAACCTCCTGCGCGCCGCGGGCAGGATCAAATTGAAGGAGGAAATCGGCTACTACGCCTTTTTTTCGCAGACTGAGCTGGCGGGCCTCGTCACGGCGGCCGGTTTCAACATCCAGGAGGCGCATCATTCGCTGGGCGACCAGGCGGTGGTGGTCAAGGCAACCCGGTGACAAAGTATCTCATCATTTCGTCGTTTCTGAACTTTGCAGGCGCCCTGCTGCTGGCGTTCGCGGTGGTGCTGCGCGGCCGGAAAAACAAGCTCAACCAGCGGTTTGGCGTCTTCGTGCTGGGGGTGGGCGCCTGGTCTGCGGGATATTTCATGTGGCAGATCTCGGAGGACGCGGGGCGGGCGCTGTTTTTTTCGCGCGTGCTGATGCTGCCGGCGTATTTCATCCCGGCTACCTACCTGCACTTTGTGACGCATTTGTGCGGGGAAAGGGGAAGCCGGCGCTGGTGGATATGGTTCGGCTATGCGGCAGCAGCGGTCTTTGCCGCATTGGACTTTACCCCGCTGATGGTGCGCGAGGTCAGGCCGGCGCTGGAATTCCCCTTCTGGCCGAGGGCAGGTCCGGGTTTTGTGACCTACCTGGCACTGTTCGCTCTTTTCATCGCCGAATCGATCCGCCTGCTCGTTCGCCATCTGCGCCAGTCCTCGGGAGCACGGGCGGAGCAATTGCGGTACATTCTGATCGCCACGCTGGTGGGGTTTCCCGGCGGCGCGACCAATTTCCCCCTGTGGTATGACATTCCCGTGCCGCCCCTGGGCAACGCGCTCGTCTTCCTCTATCTCGTCATCATGGCGCACGCGGTCTCACGCTACCAGCTGCCCCTGGTAACCTACGATTTTGTGCATGCGGCGGTCTACATCGGCCTGAGTGTGACCCTGGCCATATTCTTCCTTCTGGGCCGGGAAATCGTGACCTCGATGGAGGGATTGTCACTTTCCTCGGCTGATCGGCTCAACGGCTTCCTGATCGGGATGGTGGTCAGCCTGTTTTTTTTCTGGGCCGTGCCGCGGCTCAAGGCGGGCGCCGACCGCATCCTGGAACAGACATATCTGCGCAAGCGCCAGGGGCTGCGCAATCGGCTGAAGGAACTGGCGCAGCGGATCTGCACCATCGGCGCCGAGCAGGAGATCCTGGAGACGGCGGCGCGGGAGATTGCCGGCGCAATGGCGGTTGACCGGCTCGGTTTGTTCATCCGGGGTGAGTTCAGCGATACCTACGACCTGCGGGCGCAGGCCGGGGGAGGGGGCGGCAGCGGCACCATGACGACGTTTCACCCCGGTCCGGGGCTGGTGCGCATCCTTACTCAGCGGCAGTCGCCGCTGTTGTTCGACGGCTCTGAGACCGAGCTGCCCCCCACCGACCTGGAGAGCCTTGAGACGATGCACCGGACGATGCCCTGTGAAGCGGCCTTTCCCATCCTGGCTGAGGGGTTTCTGCTCGGCGTGCTCATGCTGGGACCTCGCGCGAACCGGGAGCGTTACACGGAGCAGGACATCTCCCTGCTGGAAGCCATCTGCCTCCAGATCGCGGTGACGTTCCAGGCGCGCCAGCTCGAGCGCCGCGCCAGTCAGACCGAAAAACTCATTTCCCTGGGAACCCTGGCCGCGGGGCTCGCGCACGAGCTGCGCAATCCCCTGGTGTCCATCCAGACTTTTTCGGCCTTGCTTCCCGAGCGGGGAGCCGATCCCGAATTCCAGCAGGAATTCGGCGGCATTGTGCAGCGCGATGTCAGCCGCATTGCGAGTATCATCGACAACGTGGCGGCCTTTGCCGAGAATAACAGGGTGGAGATGACCGCAGTGGAGCTGCAAGACCTGCTGGGCGCGGTGACGGACATCCTGCATGCGGAGATGCAACGCACTGGAGTGCGACTGGTGCTGCCGACCGGCGCCCTGCCCCGAGTCAGGGGGAATTACAGCCAGTTGCAGCAGGTGTTCGTCAATCTGGTCCAGAATTCCTTGCAGGCGCTGGAGGGGGGCAAGGACGGCCGCATTACCATCGACGTGTGGGCCCGGGAGCAGGATTTCCCGCGGCCGCTGGTGTGCATCAGCGTGATTGACAATGGCCCCGGCATCGAACCCGCTTTGCTCCCGCGGATTTTCGAACCTTTTATCACGACCAAGTCGACCGGCGAGCGCCGGGGCAAACAGGGAATGGGTCTCGGACTCGCCATCGTCAAACGCATCATCCAATACCATGAGGGCGATATTGAGGTGAGCAGCACGGTCGGGCTGGGCACTGTGTTTCGCGTGCTGCTTCCGGCAGCCGACTGACCCCCGCCATCATGCCCACCGCGAAACTGACTCTGCCTCTGAACGGCCCCGCAGCCCTGCGAGCGCTGGCGCGTGCCCTGGCCCACCTGCATGATTTCGACCGCTTCGTTGCGGCGCTGCAGGGTGCTCTTGACCAGACGGCTCTGTTTGAAAGGACCACGATCCGGATCGACCGGGCGCTGCTGGGGGGAGAAGAAGGTCCCTTCGCCCAGGGAAGGCTGACCCTGCCACTGGCCGGCGGCGGGGGGCGCCATGGCACGCTGCAAGCGGAGCCGGGCGGCGAGCGCCGGCAGTTCGGCGCCGAGGATCTGCATCTGCTGGCCGGACTGGCGGATTTCGTCTCTGCCGCATTGGATCAGTCGCAGCGTCTGCAGGAGGCCGAACGCTTGCGCGAACTGCTGCGCCTGCTGCTGAACCAGGCGCCGGTCGGCCTGGCGGCCTACGCGGCGGACCGCCGCCTGCTGGCGGCGAACGATCTGGCGGCGCGCTGGCTGGGCGGGGACGGGCCGCCCTTGGCGGAGCTTGCCGGCCGGCCGGGCGGCTTCCATGTCCGGACTGGCGGCAAATTGATCTATGGCGAAGCGCGCCAGGCCCCGGGTGGCGTCTGGGTGGTGGCGCTGCATGACCTCACGCCGGAGCAGGCGCGGCTGATGGAGGCGTTGCAGCGCGAAACCTACCGGGCGCTGGCGGAGGGGAAGCACCTCGGATTCGCGCTCATCGAATCCGCCCAGACGGCGGAAGGCGTGTTGCGGCGGCTGCCGGCCTTGCGTGCCGAGCTGCCGGCCGGGGCCGTGGCGGGACCGTACGATGCGAATAGGCTCGGATTGGTGCTGGCCGGTGAGGGCGGCGCTGCGCTGCGGATGCGCCTGCGAAAGTGGCAGTTTGTTTTCCGCGAAGCGGGCGCCGTGCGGCTCGGCTGCGCGGAACTGGCCCGCGACGGTCGCACGCCGGAGGCGCTGCTGGAGGCTGCGTTGCAGCACCTGGGGCCCTACGAGGAAATCGTGCGGCCGGCTGTACTCGTCCATGACGGCAACGCCGCGGTGACCGAAGCCATCGCCCTGGTGCTGGGCCGCGACTTTCGCGTAGTGCGCAGCACGGAGGCGTCGCTGACCAGGGAATTGCTGCGGCGCGAGTCGTTCGATTTGCTGGTCGCCGAGCTCGATCCACGCAGCGGCCCGGGCGGGGTGGAACTGGCCCGCTTCGCCCGCGAGATGCAACCAGGAATCAAGCCCCTGTTCACTACCGTCCGGCATCCGCCGTGCGAGATGCCCGCCGAACTGGCGGCGGAGGACGCGGTCGTGATCGGAAAACCCTTCGCGGCGGGCGTGCTGGCCCGGACGGCGCGGGAGCGCCTGGAAAACCACGCGATGAACTGAACGCCGGTCCCGGTTGCCTGGCCGACGGACCGATCGAAACGGGCCGGCCAGGATCGTGGTGGCCGCGGTCGTGAACGGCAGCCGGTGCCGGCGGGGCAGAGCGTCATTCAACTGCATGCTTCCATCCCAGAGGGGAAGTCACCTATTAGGTGACAATTAAAGCGCGGCGATATCCTCGCAGGGCGCGTAGCCGGGGGGCCGGGAGGGGGAGCGGCCGGAGGAGGCGGCCTGGCCGGCCGGTCAGGGATTCACGGTGCCGCGCTGGAAAAGTTCGCTGATGACATCCTCAAGCGGCACGTCGTGGATGTTGAGATCGTCCACCGGGCCGGTGGCGAGGATTTGCTGGCAAACGGTGACGATGTGCTCGCTCGGCACATGCAGGAGGAATTCGCCGTCGTCCTCCTTGCGGGCCGTGCCATGCACAGGCTTCCAGCCATCGGGGAACGCGCTGTTTCGAGGAACGAACCGGATGATCCGCTGCCCGCTGCTCGTGGCGGCGATCCGGGCAAGGTCGCCGTCGTAGATTTTTTTGCCGTGGTGGATGACGATGACGCGTTCGCAGAGATGCTGAATGTCCGCCATGTAGTGGCTGGTCAGCAGGATGGTCACGCGCTCGCGACGGTTGTAGTCGCGCAGGAACTCGCGCACCGCCTTCTGGGAGACGACGTCGAGGCCGATGGTCGGTTCGTCGAGGAACAGCACGCGCGGCCGGTGCAGGAGTGCCGCAATGAGCTCCATTTTCATGCGCTCGCCGAGCGAGAGCTCACGCACCATGATGTTAAGCTTGTCGCGCACATTGAGCAGGTCGAGCAGCTCGTCGAGGGTCCGCTTGAACTGGTCCAGCGGCAGGCCGTAGATGGCGCGCAACAGGTGGAAGGACTCCATCGCTGGCAGGTCCCACCAGAGCTGGTTTTTCTGGCCGAGCACCAGGGCGAAGATGCGGCGGTAGGCGTTTTCCCGCCGGGTGGGGTCGAAGCCGGCGACGCGGGCGCGGCCCGACGTCGGGTAGATCAGGCCCGAGAGCATCTTGAGGGTCGTCGTCTTGCCCGCGCCGTTGGGTCCGAGAAAGCCGACGAACTCGCCCTCGCCGATCGTGAAGCTGACCTCGTCCGCCGCGCGCACCTCCTCGAAGTCGCGCCGGAAAAGGCCGCGCACGCCGCCCCAGAAGCCGGGCCGCTTCTTGTAGGTGCGGAAGACGCGCGTCAGTTTTTCGACCTCGATCATCGGGGGAAGAATCCGCTGCGGCGGGGATTCGCGCCAGCACAATTCGTCAGGCAATGGGCGGCCCGGGCGATTCGATGGCGGCGATCAAGTCATCCGGCCGGGTGTAATCCGGAAACACATGGCGTGCGCCCATCGATCGCAGCGCAGCGCCGCGCGCACCGGAGCCGATCCCGGCAAAAGGCCAGCCCAGGACCCGGGTCGCCTGTATGTCCCACGTGCCGTCGCCCACGTAAACCACGCGCTCAAAACCGCCGCCGCCGTAATGCCGGTCCGCCAGTTGCAGGGATGTCTGCATGATCTCCGTCCGCGTGCGGGCGGAATCGGCAAACACCGCGGGCAGACCGTCGACGGGGATGGCTGCGACGGTGAGCTTGAACCGCGCGGAAAGCTCCCAATCGCCGCTGGCGATCGCCACGGCGTAACCTGCGTCGAGCAGAAGCCGGACAAAGGAGGCCGCCCCGGGGATGGCGCGGATGGCGCCGGCATCCCGGCGCACGGCGGCCTGCAACAGGGCCACGAACCGCGCCTGCACCGCCCGGGTCTCCTCGGCGAAGGGCGCACGCCCCAGCTTGGCGCGGCTGATTTCGTCCAGCATCGAGGACAGGGTCGCGTGCGGATAAGAGGTCCAGTCGGTGTTGATGCCGTCGACCCCCAGCACGTCGCGCACTGCGGTGACAAAGCCGTTGTCCTCGGCGGAGAAGGTGTCCGTCAGCGTGCCATCGACGTCAAACATCACGAGCTTCATGCGCCCCCCACGAAACACACGACGGGCCCGAAAGGAAGCGGGAATTAAATCAGTGCCCCAATCTGGTGTAGTCCAGCACCGTGTGGCTGATGGACCCGGCGGCGAGGCAGGCGTGGTCGGTTAGGGGTTCGGGCGGCGATACATTCTCGCCGACCTTCCAGATCAGGCGGTGCGTGCCGTCGTCGTCGGCCGGGCTGAAGAGACCCGGGACGAAGAAGCGCGCCGGCACCGTGCGGCGCACTGTGGAGTGGGCCCGGCAGGGATACGGGAAATTGACGTTGTGGACAATGAAACCCCGCGAAGGCGTGGCGGGGAGGAGCTCTTCCGTCATCCGCGCGGCGCGGGCGGCGGAAAGGCGCAGGGTGGTCTGCAATCCGGCATCGGGCTTGCCGCCGTGTTCCTTGAGATGCTCGTAGGCCCCGACCGTAACGTCCTGCGAGAACGCGAGGGCGGGCAGGCCGTGCAGTGCGCCTTCCCAAGCGCCGGCCACCGTGCCGCTCGCGAGAATGAAACCGAGCGTGCAGTTCATGCCGACGTTGATGCCGCTGACCACGCCGTCGACGGAGACTTTGAGCAGATGGGCGAGCCCGATGTTCACACAGTCGGAGGGCGTACCGTCGACGATCCACGTGGCGCAGCCGAGGCCGCGGTCGGCCCTGACAGCCTTGACGGGTCGCGTGCGCGTCTTGCCGGCGCCCACCCAGCTCTGCTCCCGCTGCGGAGCGACGACATAGAGTTCGTGACCCGCGTCGCGCAGGGCGGAGATGAGTTCGTGGAAAAAAACCGATTCGATGCCGTCGTCGTTGGTGACCAGAAGTTTCATGGGGATTCACCACGAAACACACGAAAGGCCCGAAAAGGGAAGAGGAATTCCCGGACAGACGACGGGCTCTGGCAGGGCTTGCTTTCCTGGCGGGCTGCATGCGCAAGGCGGCCGCCGATTTCCGCATCGGCGACAGGCGCCGGTGGGGACGCCGACACCCACCCGAGGGCATTATTCCGGACAAGTGTGGATTGGCGGATGGTTCGACTTCGCGGCCGTCCCGGGCGCAGCTTCTGCTTCCCGCGGAGAAAGTTTAGCCCAACAAGAGCGCCAGGGGCGCCAAAAGAACCGTCAGAAATTCAACCGATCCGATTGTCTGCGAGCGAAACCGGCCCTGGCCGGAGGGTGGCCGGCCCGGTGATCCTGGCGGCCAGCCAAAAAAGAAGCCGCGGCCAGGGCCGCGGCTTCGAGAGTGGAATCGCGCGCAATGCCGCGCCGGCAGTTTATTGCTGGGCGGGAGCAGCGGGTTCGGCAGCATCGGCGGCCGGTGCAGCTGCGCCCTGGCCCTCCGCCTGCTTCTGCTCCTCGAGTTCCTTCATCGCGGCCTTGCGGGAGAGGCGAACCTTGCCCGAGCGCTCGTCGATGCCGATGCACTTGACCCAGATCATGTCGCCCATCTTGACGACATCCTCGGTGCGGCGCACGCGGAAGTCGGCGAGTTCGGAGATGTGGCAGAGGCCTTCCTTGCCTGGCAGGCACTCGACGAAGGCGCCGAACTCCTTGGTTCCGGTGACGCGGCCCTGGTAGGTCTTGCCCATCTCGATCTGGGAGCCGCCGCCGCACATGGCGTCGATCTCCTGCACGGCGCGGTTCATGGCGTCGGCATTGTTCGAATAGATGAAGACCTTGCCGGAGTCGTCCTCGGCGATGTCGATCTGCGCGCCGGTCGTCTCGGTGATGCGGCGGATGGTCTTGCCGCCGGGGCCGATGAGCAGGCCGATCTTCTCGGGATCGATCTGGATCGTCTGGATGCGCGGGGCGTATTTCGAGAGGTTGGCGCGCGGGGCCGGCAGGGAAGCGAGCATGACCTTGAGGATCTCGATGCGGGCGTCGCGGGCCTGGTAGATGGCGGCTTTGGCGATCTCGAAGGGGAGGCCGTTGATCTTGAGGTCGAGCTGGAATCCGGTGATGCCCTTCGTGGTGCCGGCGAGCTTGAAGTCCATGTCGCCGAAGTGGTCCTCCTCGCCGAGAATGTCGGTGATGGTGACCCATTTCGCGATCGAACCGTCGGGGGCGTTCTCCGTCATCAGGCCGCAGGAGATGCCGGCGACGGGGGCGATGATCGGCACGCCGGCGTCCATCAGCGAGAGGCAGCCGCCGCAGATCGAGGCCATCGAGGTAGAGCCGTTGGAGGCCATGATCTCGGAGTTGACGCGGATGGTGTAGGGGAAGACGTCCTCGGGCGGCAGCACGGGCACGAGCGAACGCTCGGCGAGGGCGCCGTGGCCGATCTCGCGGCGGCCGGGGCCGGAGGTGCGGCCGGTCTCGCCCACGGAGAACGGGGGGAAGTTGTAGTGGAGGATGAAGCTCTTCGAGGTGGCGCCGCCGGTGAGGCCGTCCATCTCCTGGGCCTCCTTGGTGGGTCCGAGGGTGGTGAGGGCGATGTTCTGCGTGTCGCCTCGCTGGAACAGGGCGGAGCCGTGGACGCGGGGGAGGACGCCGACCTGGGCGCTGAGCGGGCGGATGTCCTTCTGGCTGCGGCCGTCGGCGCGGACGCCGCGGGTGAGCACGGTGTGGCGGTAGGCCTTGTACTGGAGATCCTCGAAGACGACGTTGAGGTCGACGTCCGTGAATTTGTCCTCGCCGAGTTCGGCGATGAGGGCGGCCTTGGCCTCCTCCTTGAGCTTGGCGACGTTGGCGGCGCGGACCTGCTTTTCAAAACCAAAGATGGCGGTGGTGAGACGCTCGGCGGGCACGACGCGCTCGATGATGGCGCGGGCCTCGGGCGTGGCGCCGACGAGCGGGAAGGTCGCCTTGGGTTTGCCGCATTGGGCGACGAGTTGCCGGATGGCGGCAAGGATCGGCTGGATGGCCTGGTGGCCGAACGCGAGTGCCTCGATGAACTTGTCCTCGGGAAGCTGGTCGGCGGAGCCCTCGATCATCAGCATGTCCTTTTCATTGCCGACGTAGATGAGGTCGAGCGAGGAGGAGAACATCTGTTCGATGGTCGGGTTGGCGACGAACTTGTCCTCGATCAACGCCACGCGGACGGCGGCGATGGGGCCGTTCCACGGGATGTCGGAGATTGCGAGGGCGGCGCTGGCGCCGTTGACCATCGGAATGTCGGATTCGTTCTGCTGGTCGGCGGTAAGGAGCTGGCCGATGATCTGGACCTCGTTAAGGAAGCCTTCGGGGAAGAGCGGGCGGCACGGACGGTCGCACAGGCGCGAGGTCAGGATTTCCTTCTCGGAGGGGCGGCCTTCGCGCTTGAAGTAGCCGCCGGGGAAACGGCCGGCCGCGGCATATTTTTCGCGGTAGTCGACGGTGAGCGGGAAGAAGTCCTGGCCGGGGCGCATGGTCTGGGCGACGCAGGCGGTGACGAGGACGTTGGTCTCGCCGACGCAGACATTGACGGCGCCGTTGGCGATCTGGGCGATGGAGCCGGTGGAGAACGTGATCCCGAGTTCCGGGACGGTGACGGAGTATTTCTGATTCATGATCGGATTTGTATTTGTGATGGTCGGTTCAGGCGGCGCTGGGGCCTGAGCGGTCGGCCGGGGTATGGGCCCCGGGACGCCGGGCGGGAAGCCCGGCTGGCAATCCGGATCAGGCGCGATGGCCTGGGAGGTTTGCCCGCCGACGGAATGGACGGCGCGCTTGAGGGTGATTCGACCCTATTGGCATCCTCGGTCTGGTCAGACCCGAGAGATTTCAGTGTGCCTCTTTCGCGAATCGAAAGCGGCAGGCGGAAATGTCCCGTGTCTGGTGGCGAGTGTCGGTAACGACAACGGGCGACCCGCGGATCGGATCGCCCGTGTGCGAAAGGGTTACTTGCGGAGGTTTAGTTTCTGGATGATATCGTTGTACTTGCCCAAGTCATTGCGCTTCAGATAATCGAGAAGCTTGCGACGGCGGCTGGCCATCTGGAGAAGTCCGCGGCGGGAGTGGAAGTCCTTGCGGTGCGTACGGAGATGCTCGGTCAAATGATTGATCCGGGCGGTCAACAGGGCGATCTGCACGTCGCTGGAGCCGGTGTCCTTCTCGTGGTTCTTGTACTGGGCGATGATTTCGGATTTTACTGGTAGTGACATGGTTGCTTTGGGTTGACGCGGTCATTTGGGAGCCGGGATGCTCCGCGTCGCCCGCCCGGGATGGGCCGGCGGCGCCGTTATCATCGGGTGACCCCGATTGACCGTGGTGAAGACCCGCGACCGCAGGTTTTCACTAACGCAAGGCGTGGACTATCCAGAGCGGTCCGCAGCCGCGCAAGCGAAATATTGTGGCCTGTTTTGCCGCCGGTGGGACAGGGTGGCTCACCCGGCCCGCAGGTACAGTTCCTTGATGCCGGAGCAGCCGGGGATCTTGCGGAGTTTCTCCAGGATGGCGGCGCGGTGGAGGAAGAGTTCGTTGCGCACGACGGAGTGCGACACGAGCACCACGAGCGCCCGGCCGCCGCGTTCGAGCACGACGGGATGGGAGTAGGTGGCGTGGGCCTCTCCCACCACCTCCGGCCATTTTTCGCGGATGATGTGCTCCAGCGACGAACGTCCGATCCGGTATTTGATGAGCTGCTCCTCGATGACGGAGCCGAGTTCGCGCGTCGGGCGGACCCGCGAACGGCCTCTGTCCAGTGGCAGGCCGCGGAAGCTGGCGATGAGGTTCTCGACCGCGCGGGGAAACGGTTTGGGTTCGTCAGTCATGGGAGGTTGACTGAGGATTGCCTGAAGGGCGGCCGATAATCCAAGGCGGAAAGGCAGGCCTATCCGCGAGCATCGGCGTTGCAGCGTGGTTCAGTTTTTTTCTCATGCTCGTAAAGGCGGCTGTAGCGCACGAAGGCGCCGAAGGCCGTCGCCCACGCGATGTAGAAACCGGGATAGCCGTCCAGAAAGCCGCACTTGAGTACATAGGCGCGGAAGAAGCGCCAGAACGGCCGGAACACCGCGGCGACAAGGGAGAAGCGCTCGCCGCGCGCCTTGGCCTGCTCAAGGAAGAGGTCGGAGAAGGTGTTGAATTTGCCCACCTGGCTGCTGAGCGTGGGAAACGAGTAATGGTGCAGGTCACCGCGCAAGGTGGCGACCGGGCCGTTGACCTCCATCTTTTCGTGCACGAACGGATCGCCGCCCCATTTCGCCTGGTCGCGGCGGATGAGCCGCAGGCTGTAGTCAGGGTACCAGTCGCCGTGCAGGATCCAGCGGTCGATGAACCACACCTTGCGCGGGAAACGCGCGCCGCTGCAACGCTGGTGTCCGTCCGTCGCAAAAAAATCCAGGATACTGGCCCGGAGTGCGGGGGACACTTCCTCGTCGGCATCGAGGCAGAGAGCCCATGGCTGCCGGGCCTGGCCGAGGGCCCAGTTCTTCGTGTCGCGGTAGCCGCGCCATTCGGTCTGAAACACGATCGCGCCGGCTGCGGCGGCGATGGCCTCGCTTGCATCGGTCGTATAATTGAGGACGACGACCGTTTCGGCCACCCAGCCTTGCACGCTGGCGAGGCAGCGCGGCAGGTTGTGCGCCTCGTTGCGGGCGACAATAACGACGGAAATGGGCGGAGGGTTAACCACGGATGAACACTGATGGACGCGGATCGCGGCGGAGGCAATCCGATGTAGAAGCGGGTCTGTTCTGCAGCTGATCGCGGGGAAAACCTGCTCCTACAGTTTGCCGCAGAGGGAACGGGGGATCTGGTAGAGGTAGCCGCATGAACGCCACGCGCGCACGAGCGACTTCTTGGCGTGGCCCGGACGCAGCACGATGAGGCTCAGAAGGGAGATTAAAGCATAGCCGACGGCCTTCAAAAAGCTGGTTAAAAAACGCGAGGCCAGATAGCCGGTGGCGCGGCCCTGCTGCGCGCGATCCACCACCCGCGACCGGGCCGAGTCAAAGGCGTGCCGCATGGCGTACCGCATCGTCGTCCGCGAGGCGGGCATCTGGTGCAGCACCCTGGCGGCGGGAGCGAACCAGATTTCGCACCCGGCAGCGCGGACCCGGCGCACCATTTCGGCATCGCCCCCGGAAAACAGGTTGCGGCCGCTGCGGTCGAGTGCGGTGGCAAACACGCCGACCCGGGCAAAGACCCACATGGGGAAAGCCAGGTTGGCGCCCATCGGGACCTGCCGCGCGGACAGCGGGCCGCAATCGGCCCGGAACGCAAGCGGCGAGTGCCACTCCGCCACCCACTCGGGCAGGCCGTCGGGAAACACCGGCACCACTTCGCCGCCGACGCAGCCGATGCGGCGGTTGGAGTCGGCTGCAAACGGCGCGGCCATCTGGCGGACCCAGTCGGGTTCGACGAGGATGTCGTCATCGCCGAAAAGAATGATGTCGCCGCGCGCCTCGGCGATGGCGCGGTTGCGGGCATGATCGAGGCCCTGCCTGGTTTCAAGCACGTGACGCGGGGCGGGCACGGCGGACGCAAACGAGGCGACGACGGCGCGGGTGTCGTCGCGGGAGTTGTTGTCAATCACGAGTATCTCAAGGGCGGCGGCCGGATAATCCTGGCGCGCGAGCCCGGCGAGGGTTTGCCGCAGGAATTCCGCGCGGTTGTAGGTGCAGATCGCGACGGTGACGCTGGGGACGGAGGGCATCAGGCGAGAAGTTTCAAGGCCTGCCACACCCAGCCGCTCGGGAGGGTGCGGAGCGGAATGCGGCCAAGCGCCAGGGCGCGGCCGAGACCGGCCGGTTTTTGCGGGAAGCGCCGCGTGTAGGCCAGGGCGCTCCGGTAGGTGAAGAAACGGGCGAGCCAGCGGCCGAGCCGCGGCCGGGACGGCAGGTGCCTGCGGGCGATGGCGAGGCGGAGGAGATGCATCCGACGCAGCATGACCGGCCATTGCGATTCCGTCCACTGTCCTTCGGAGACGCGATAGAAGGCGCCGGTGGCGCGCACGACCTCGGCGCGGCCGGCCGCGGCAAGGCGATACCAGAATTCGTAATCGGCCAGCGGGCCCCAGCGCGGATCGAAACCTCCGAGCCGGAGCCCCAGTTCGCGGGGGAAAAGCACACCCGGAAAGGGGGTGAACGCGCTTTTCAAAAAGAGGAGCGGGGGGTAGGGGCGGACGGCCGGCGTCCCGGCGGGCGGGGGCAGCGGGGGCGGGGTCGGACCCTGCACCACCCGCGTGCATACGGCGCTGACCCCGTCGCGCAGGCGCGGCAGCACGAGGCGCAGGTACCACGGATAAAGCGTGTCGTCCTCATGCAGGATCATGACCCAGCGCCCGCGGGCGAGCTGCAGGCAGCGATTCCAGTTGGCCACCGCGCCGAGCGGGGGGAGGTTGAGAAACAAGGCGAACCGATCGGAGGGGAATTCCGCGATGACCTGCCGGGTTTCCGGCCGGCCGCCGTCGTCACAGACGATGACTTCGCAGTCGGGGGCGCCTTCGAGCGCGGCGAGGCTGGCCAGGGTTTCGCGCAGCAACGGCGGACGGTGGTAGGACGGAACCCCGATGGTGAGCAGCGGCGTGGTGCTGCGCGTCCCATAAACCGGCGGAAGATCAAGCGGGGGCAGGCTCATGCGCGGACGGTCGGGCGGGCCAGATGGTCGCGGAGGGCGGCCAGGACCTGTTCTTCGGAGAGGTTGCGGATGCAGTAGTTGCGATAGGAATCGCCAGGCACACATTCGGCGGGGGCGGTGCAATGCTGGCATGGCAGCGGCGGCTGCAACAAGGTGTGACGATCCCCCGCCGGACGCCAGAGCGTGGCGTTCTGTGAGCCGAACAGAGCCACGACGGGCGTGCCGACCGCGCCCGCGACATGCATCGGACCGCTGTCGTGGCACAGCACGACATCGAACAAGCTCATCAGCGCTGCGAGTTGCGGGAGGGACAGCGGCGAGTCGAACACGGCCGGCGCCGTCTGCAGGTGCCGCCGGATGTCGTCGAGGATGGCCTTCTCTCCCGGGCCGGAGACGAGGGCAACGCGGACGCCCAGGTCAGCCTGCACGCGGTCGATCACCCGTGCAAAGCGTTCAGCCGGCCAGAGGCGGTACGGGCTGCGCGACCCCGGGTGGACGAGCAGACGGGGAGTCGATGGCCGAAAGTCGAATGCCGGAAGATTCCGCACTGCGGCGAGGTCGGCGGGACGCGGCACCAGCCTGACCTCGCGTGTGACGATGGGCACGCCCGCGGCCCCGAGGGGGAGCAGGTAATAGTCGATGATGTGGCGCTGCTCGTGCCTAGCCGGGGGATCATGGATGACCGCGGTATAAAGGGAGCGCAGCCGCGCCTGCTCATGCCACACCGTGGCGCGGAAAGGCGCTCCGGTGAGACGCGTGAGCAGCGCGGTTTTGTCGGTGTTGTCGAGATCGAAGACGTGGGTGAAGCGGCCGCCGCGCAGCGTGGCCAGCAGTTTCAGCCAGCGCCGCGGATCGCCGGCCGGCAGGATGATCGTGCGATCGACGTCCGGATTGAGCGTCAGGATGCCCGCAAAGCGCTCCTCCACGAGTGCCGTGATGCGCGCCTGGGGCCAGTGCTGGCGCAGATTGCGGAAGACCGGGCCGAGCAGCACGATGTCGCCGAGGTAGCGGCGGCGGATGACGAGGAAATGCGGCGCGGCGGGCATGCGGAAGATTCGGCTAGCGTGCCGCCAGTGAAGGCGGTTGATTATCGCAATGCAATACCGCCCGCCAGCCTGGCTGCCCGCGTCGGAACAGGGCCGACGGAGCGATTATTACGGTCATTTGCGCGCCGAGGTCATCGCGGCCATTCCGGACGGCTGCGCCACCATCCTCGATGTCGGCTGCGGCAGAGGCACGCTCGGCCGCTGGCTCAAGGAGAACGGGGTGCGGACGGTGCTGGGGGTGGAATTGCAGGCGGCGGCGGGCGAGGAGGCGAAGCGCTGGCTCGATGGCGTCGTGATTGGCGGCATCGAGCAGGTGGATCTGCCCTGGCCCGAGGGGGAGGTGGACTGCATCATCTGCGCCGACGTGCTGGAGCACACGGTCGATCCGTGGAAGGTCGTTGCGAAATTGAAGCGCCTGCTCCGGCCCGGCGGCTGCATCGTGGCCAGCATTCCGAACGTGGCGTTTCACCGGAACATCCGGAAAATGCTGCGTGGCGAGTGGCGGTATGCCGGCGAGGGACTGCTGGACCGCACGCACCTGCGTTTTTTCACCTTCTCGACGATCGAGGAACTGTTCGCCAGCAACGGACTGGCGATCGAGGCCGTATTCAAGAAAATCGACGCCGGCTGGAACATCCGGCTCCTGAACGCCGTGCTTTTCGGCTATCTGCGGCACACCCTGTATCTGCACTACATCGTCCGGGCCCGGCTGGCGCGGACCAGCTAACCCGCGCCCATCTGCTGGCGGTCGTAGAGTGAACGGTAGAGGAGGTTGCCGGCGTAGAGCGAGGCGTGGTCGCCTTGGGCGACGAGCTCGCCGCGGTCAAAAACGAGGATGAGGGAGGCGTCGCGGATGGTGCTGAAGCGGTGCGCGATGATGAGCACGGTCTTGCCGACGACGAGTTTGCGCAGCGCATCCTGCACGGCGGCCTCGCTCTCGGAGTCCAGCGCCGAGGTGGCCTCGTCGAGGATGAGGATGGGGGCGTTGCGGAGGAAGGCGCGGGCGAGGGCGAGGCGCTGCTTCTGGCCGCCGGAAAGCAGGGCGCCGCGCTCCCCGACGATCGTGTCGTAGCCCAGCGGCAGGGTGCGGATGAACTCGTCGGCATGGGCGTTGACTGCGGCGGCCAGCAGCTCGTCGCGTGTGGCGTCGGCGCGACCGAGCAGCAGGTTTTGGTAGATCGTGTCGTTAAAGAGGACCGGATCCTGCGAAACGAGGGCGATGTTGCTGCGCAGGTCGGTGAGGCGCAGGGCGCGCACATCGAGGCCGTCGATGGTGACGGCGCCTGATCCGACATCGTAGAAACGGGGCACGAGATTGGCGAAGGTGGACTTGCCTGCGCCGCTGGGGCCGACCAGGGCGCAGACCGTGCCGGCCGGGAGTCGCACGGTGACGTTGCGCAAGGCGGGCGTGTCGCCGTTTTTATCGTAGGCAAAGCTGACGTCCTCGAACGCGATGTCGCCGCGCAGGCGGCCGATGGCCCGGGGATCGGGTGGATCGGTGATGGTCACGGGCTCGTGCAGCACGGCCTCCAGGCGGTTGAGCGAAGCGGTGCCGCGGTTCAACTCGTTGTTCAGGGCGCCCAGCTTCTTGATGGGCTCGTAGCAGAGGTAGAGGGCGGTGATGACGGCGAAGAACGTCTCCCATCGCACGCCGGTGAGAAAGGCGAAGACAAGGGTGGCGGCGATGCCGACGGCGGACAGCACCTCGATCGCGGGCGTGAGAGCCTGCGCGTATTTCACGATTTTCATCTGCGCGCCGACAAGGTTGCTGGTGATTCGGGCGAAGCGGTCGGTCTCGCGTTGCTCCAGACCGAAGGCGCGGACTTCGCGGGCGGCGGAGAGATTTTCGGAGAACTGGCTGGTCAGGGAGCCGAGCTGGCTTTGCATCTGCTCGGCCCTTCTGAGGATCTTGCGGCCGACGTAGCGCACGGGCAGCACCGTCAAGGGCACGATCGCGAGGCAGACGAGCACGAGCCAAACGCCGTTGGTCGTGAAAGCCTGCCAGATGAGGAAACCCAGTGCGCCGAGGAGCTGCATGGGCTGCTTGATGCCGTCGTTGGCGACGAGGGTCAGGGTGAACTGGAGCTGGGCCGTGTCAGCGAGTCCGCGGGAAATGAGATCGCCGGTGGCCTTGCGCTGCAGGAAGGAGAGCGGCAGCGCCTGGAGCCGGCGGAAGTAATCGAGGCGGACGGCCTCGAGGATGCGCACGCCGGTCAGCTGGACGTAATAGCTGTTGAGGTAGCCGCTGACCGCGCGGAGCAGAAACAGCAGCGGCACGCTCAGCGCGATCAGGATGACCGTGTCAAGCGCGAGCGGGGGATCGCGGCGGTCGAAGATGGGCGGGAAAACGTACTTGAGCAGCGTGGGCAGGCCGGCGCCGCTGGTGGCGCCGAACAGCAGGCCATAGAAAATGGCGGCGAAAACGGAGTGGCGCGCCGCCTTGAGGTAGCGAAGGTAAGGGCGGAAGCGCTTGATCATGGCACGATGGTTCGACCGCAGAAGGGCACGGTGGGGACAGGGAAACGGATTGCCGTGCGGCGGGCAAGCTTGCACCCGCGGCCGGCCCGGCGCCTCCAGGGCCGCGGCAGATCAATCCTTGGCGGCGCGGACATCGAGGGCGTCGCGCAGGCCGTCGCCGACAAAGTTGAGGGAGAAGAGGGTGAGCGAAAAGATCGCGCCGGGGTAGAGGATCAGCCAGGGGAACTCCTCCATTTTTTCCGCACCGTCCTTGATGAGCGTGCCCCACGAACTCATAGGCGGCTGCACGCCGAGGCCAAGAAAGCTGAGGAAGGCCTCGAGCAGCATGACGGCGGGGATTGTCAGGGTGGCGTAGACGATGATGGGGCCGAGCACGTTCGGGATCATGTGCCGGAAGATGATCCGGCGCCGCCCGAAGCCGAGGACCTGCGCGGCCTCGATGAACTCCATTTTCTTCAGGGCCATGACCTGTCCGCGGACGATGCGGGCCATCGTCAGCCATTCGACGGCGCCGATGGCCAAAAACAGCAGGACGATGTTCCGTCCGAAGAAGACCATGAGCAGGATGACGAAGATGGTGAAGGGCAGCGCATACATGATGTCGACGACGCGCATCAGGAACATGTCGGTCTTTCCGCCGAAGAAGCCGGCGATCGCGCCGTAGGTGACGCCGAGGGAGAGGGCGACCATGGTGGCGCACAGTCCGACGCCGAGCGAGATGCGCCCGCCGTACAGGATGCGCACGAGCAGGTCGCGGCCCAGCGTGTCGGTGCCCAGCCAGTGCTGCGCGCCGGGCGGCGCGGCCCCGAGGTCGAGATTCTGGTCCTCATAGCTGTAGGCCGAGAACCACGGTCCGACGATGCATGCCACGGCCAGCACGAGAAGCAGGCATCCGCCGGCGACCGCCAGCCTGTTCCGGCCGAGGCGATGCCAGGCATCGCTCCATGGAGAGTGCCCGGCCTCCGTCTCCGCAACGACGGAGAAGGTAGGAGGGATGGAGGGGGCGGAGGGAGGGGGGGTCATTCGAACTTCAGCCGGGGGTTGAGCCACACCAGCACGATGTCGACCGCGAGGTTGAGGGCGATCAAGAGCGTCGCGTAGAGGATCACCGTGCCGAGCACCAGGGTGTAGTCACGGTTGAACGCCGAGTTGACGAACTCGCGGCCGAGGCCGGGAATTTGGAAGATTGTCTCGATGACAAACGAGCCGGTCAGGATGCCGGCGATGGCCGGGCCGAGGAACGACACGACCGGCAGCAGGGCGCCGCGGAGCGCGTGGTGAAAGACAATGCGGATTTCAGAGGCGCCCTTGGCCCGGGCGGTGCGGATGAAATCCTGGTGAAGCACCTCGAGCATGCCGCCGCGGGTGAGGCGGGCGATGTAGGCGGCGTAGACGAACCCGAGCGTGAGCGCGGGCAGGAGACGGTCGGGCCACGCGTACCAGCCCGAGGCGTTGAGCCAGCCGAGTTGGATTGCGAAAAGCAGCACGAGCAGCGGGCCCATGACAAACGTTGGGACGCAGATGCCCGTCATGGCCAGGGAACTCGCGGCATAATCGATCCAGGTGTTGCGGCGGAGCGCGGCCACGATGCCCGCAGTGAGGCCGAGTGCGAGGGCGATCACCAGGGCCTCCGCGCCGAGTTCGAGCGAAACGGGCAGCTTGTCCGCGATGATTTCGTTGACGGTGCGGTTGGTGTATTTGAAGGAGGGGCCGAGGTCGCCGTGCGCCAGCCGGCCGAGGTAGTCCAGGTATTGCCGCCAGAGCGGCTGGTTGAGGCCGTAATAGGCCTCGAGGTTGCGCTGGATCTCGGGCGCGACGGACTTTTCCGCCGTAAACGGCCCCCCCGGCACGAACCGGACCATGAAGAACGTGGCCGTCAGGATGACGAACAGGACCGGGACGGTCTGCAGGAGGCGGCGGACAAGGAAGCGGAACATGGCGACGGAGGCGGGTGAGAGCGAGGGTGAGAGTGAAAGAGAGGGGAGACGAGGAAACTTTTCATGTGCCCGGCGGAGCCTCTGCCAGCGCCGGCTCCCGGGATCGACCGTGCCTGCCAGCAAGTCATCCGCGGCGAGGGCGCAGCGGCTCCATTCTGCGGCCCCATGCCGACATCTGCCGATGGGGACGGCGGCCACCGCCCGGAGCTACTGCCGCATCATCGCGTCGTGCCGGTCCTTGAACTCGGAACCGGATTTCCATTCGGGCCGGCGGTCTCCCTGGGCGATTGCGTAACCGACCTTGAGCAGGTAGGCGCCGTCCTGGATCGCCCCTTCGTAGACCCAGTCGGATTTTGCCACATCGGTGACCTGGTGGTAGTCGTTGACCGTATAAAGGTCCTCCTGCTGCCGGCCCCAGCCGGCGGGGCGGCCGAGGTAGGTCTTGCCGGCCTTCGGGTAGAACGCGGGCACGCCGGCCTTGGCGAACTCGAAATGGTCGCTGCGGTAGAAATAGCCTTTCTCCACGTTGGTGTCTGGAATGACCTGTCGGCCCTCGGCCTGCGCGACGGCGGCGCCGATATCCTCTATGGTGGAATTGCCGTGGCCGATGATCTCGACTTCGGAGGTGAGCCCGCGCAGGTTGACGGCGTCCAGGTTGAGGTTGGCGAGCGTCCGGACGAGCGGGTAGAGCGGGTGTTCGGCGTAGTAGCGCGAGCCCAACAGGCCTTTCTCCTCGGCGGTCACAAAGGCGAAGAGGATGCTGCGTTTGGGCGCGACTGGCAGCGCCCGCAGCGCGCGGGCGATCTCCATCAACACGGCACAGCCGCTGGCGTTGTCGGCGGCGCCGTGAAAAATCTGGTCGCCCTTGAGTCGGGGGTTGCGGCCCAGGTGATCCCAGTGGGTGGAGTAGATGACGAATTCGTTTTTCAACCCGGGGTCGGAGCCGGGGAGGAGGCCGACGACATTGCGGGAGACGACCTGGCGAACCTGGTTCTGGACGGAGAAACTGGCCTTGGCTTTGAGCGGCACGGGCTGGAAGTCGCGCCGGACGGCGCTCGCCTTGAGCGCGGCGAAATCCTGCCCGGCGGCGGCAAAAAGCCGCTTCGCCATGTCGAGGGTGAGCCAGCCTTCGAGCGCAACGCGGCCGGCGTTGCCATCGGGTGTGCGGAGGTCGAAATCCTCGCGGCCCCAGCCTGCGCCCACGACTGAGAACGGGTAGCCGGCTGGACCGGTTTCGTGGATGATCAAGCAGGCGGCGGCGCCCCTGGCGGATGCGATCTCATATTTGTAGGTCCAGCGGCCGTAATAGGTCATGGCCCTGCCCTTGAAGACGGTGTCGTCGATCCTGGACGGATTACGGGGGTCAGGCACGGGCGGATCGTTGATCAGCATGATGACGGTCTTGCCGTGCAAATCGACGCCTTTGTAGTCGTCCCAGTGGTACTCGGGTGCGTCGACGCCATAGCCGACGAAGACGACGGGGGAATCCTTGACATCGACGCGGCCGGTCACGCGGCGTGACAGGGCGACGTAATCGCTGACGGGCACGAGATCCAGCGTGTGTCCGCCGACATTGATCGACGTGGTGATTGAGGAGGTGAGCCCGACCATCGGCACGCTCTGGAACCAGGTGCCGTCGGGATTGCCGGGCTGGAGGCCGATTTGCTTCAGCTCGGCGGCAAGATAAGCGACGGTCTTCTCCTCCCCGGGAGTGGCGGGGGCGCGACCCTCGAATTCATCGGAGGCGAGGACGGCGATGTGGGTTCTGATGCGATCGGCCGAAAAAGAGGCCAAGGCGGGGGCAAGGTCGTCGGCGGCGAGGAACGCGGGGAGAAGGGCCACCGCGGCGACGAAGGCGGAGTCGAGCAGGCGGGTGCACGCGCCGAGGGCTGGGTGGAAGGTCAACCCACGCAGGAACCGGAGCGCGGCGCTAGTTCTCCAGCCAGATGTGCTTGTAAGGATGATGGTCAAGCGGAGTCGGGTACCATCCTTGCACGGAGGGATGCACCAGCCGCACGGTGGTGTAGTAGTAGATCGGGATAAGGGGGGCCTCGTCGAGCAGCATGCTCTCGGCCCGTCGCAGCAGGTCGGCGCGCGCGGCCGGGTCGGCGGTGAGCGCGGCCTCCTGCAGCAGCGCGTCATAACGAGCGTCGGCCCAGCCCGTGTGGTTGTTGCCGGAGTCGGAAGCGAACACGCCGAGAAAGGATGTCGGGTCAAGGTAATCGGCCGACCACACTGAGCGCAGGATCTGATAGTCCAGGGCACGGCGCGTCTCCAGCACGGTTTTCTGCTCCATGTTCACCAGCCGGATTTTCACGCCGAGTTCGCGCCGCCACATTTCCTGCACGGCCTCCGCGATGAGACGGTGATTTTCGGAGGTGTTGAACAGGATGTCGAACGCGGGCAGGCCCTGCCCGCCGGGGTAGCCGGCCTCGGCCAGAAGCTGCCGGGCGGCGGCGACGTCCCTTCTCGCGTCGCCCGGCGGCGCATAGCCGGCGAAGGCGGGTGGCACGAACGAGGTGGCCGGCTGCTGGCCCCCGCGGGTGATTTTCTCCACGATGACCTGGCGGTCGATGGCGAGGAGCAGCGCGCGCCTGACTTTCTTGTCGTTGAGGAAGGGTTGCGTGACGTTGAGGCGGTAAAAATAGGTGCCGAGGAATGGCTCGATGCGCAGCACCGTCGGTTCATGGCGCCGGTAGCTGTCCACCTTGCCAACCGGCAGCGCCTCGGTCAGGTGCAGCTGGCCGGCGCGAAACGCGCGCTCCTCGGTGTCGACGCTGTCGATCGGGTGAAAGTGGATGGCCTGCAGGCGCACGGCGGCGGCGTCCCAGTAGGTCGGCGATTTCGAGACGATCAAAACCTGGTTCGGCCGCCACTCCTTGAGCACGAATGGGCCGTTGCCGACGATGGTCTCGGGACGCGTCCACCGGCTGCCCCGCCTGTCGGGCGGACCGGCGCCCTCCAGTGCGGGCGGGTACACGGGGAACCATGCCGGATGGGTGAGCAGCGAGAGGAAATACGGCACCGGATTCGTCAGGGTGATGCGCAGCGTGCGTTCGTCGGGCGCCGCAAAACCGACCTGCGCAAAGTCGGTGAGACGGCCCTTGTGGTAGGCCTCGGCGTTGGCGACCACGTATAGCAGGGTGGCATAGTCGGCCGCGAGGCCGCGGGTCAGCACGCGGCGGAAGGAGGCCACGAAATCGGAGGCGGTGACCTGCGCGTTGTTCGACCAGCGGGCGGTGGGCCGCAGATGAAAGGTGTAAACGCGGTTGTCGGGTGACACGTCCCAGCGCTCGGCCACGCCGGGCACGGGGTGCAAATCGCGCGGATCCTCGGCCACGAGTCCTTCAAAGAGCGCGGAGACGACGTTGATCTCCGCCAGACCCGTGATGAGGTGCGGATCCAGTTCCGCGACATCGGACCCGAGTCCGCGATGCAACACCTGCTCGCGGATGCCGCGTTCCACGCCGGTCTCGCGGTGTCCGCAGGCGCCCAGCAGCAGGCCGAGGCAACAGACGGCAGCAGGGAGCAGGCTGGCGGAAGGAAGGGAGACCCGGCTCATTCGGAAGGCGCGTTATAATCTACCGGGAAATCAGCGCGACGGCATGCGCGGCGATGGCGAGCCCGCGACCCAGGTCCCCGACGCCCTCATGGGTGGTGGCCTTGAGGCCGACCGCCTCGACGGGCATACGGGCGGACTGGGCGAGGGTCGCTTTCATGTCGGCGATCCGGGGCTGAATTTTCGGCTTCTCGGCGATGAGCGTGGCGTCGAAGTTGACGACCGTCCAGCCGAGTTCCCCAAGTTTCGCGACCACGCGCTGGAGGAGGATCTGGGAATTGATGTCCTTGAAGGCCGGATCGGTGTTGGGGAAAAAATGTCCGATGTCGGGCAGGCCGGCCGCCCCGAGCAGGGCGTCGCACACCGCGTGCGTCAGGCAATCGGCGTCCGAATGGCCCTCGAGCCCGAAGTCGGTGTCAAAACGCACCCCGCCCAGCACCAGGGGGCGGCCTGGAGAGATCCGGTGGATGTCGTAACCGTGGCCGATTCGATGAGGCATAAGGCGTCAGGCGCGAGGTTCGAGGGCGGCCGAATGCGCCAGCAGGAATTCCAGATAGGGGAGATCGGCCGGCGTGGTCAGCTTCGGATTGGGCTGGGTGTTTTCGAGGAGTGCGACCGGATGCCCGAGCAGACTGACCGCGGCGGCGTCGTCGGTGATGCGCCGGCGGCGCACCGCCACCCGGTCATAGGCGCGGGTGATGAGCTCGCGGGCAAAGACCTGCGGCGTTTCCATGGCCCACAGGCGGCTGCGATCGAGCGTGCACAGCCGGCCGTCACCGTGATGCTGCTTGATCGTGTCGGCAACGCGATGGGCCAGCACGACGGCCTGCTCGCGGCGCACGATCTTGTGCAGGGCGACGAGCTGTTCGGGCCGGACCAGCGGGCGGGCGCAGTCGTGGATGAAGACGTACGCCACGTCGTCGGGCAGTTCGGCCAGGGCATTGATCACGGAGTCCTGGCGCTCGCGGCCGCCGGCGACGTAATGTGCCGGGGTCGGGGCATAACAGGAGAGTTCCAGCATCTGGCGCTGGTCACGGTAGACTACGACGTAGCAGTCGGCGACGCCGCTCTGGAGAAAGGCGCCGGCGCAGTGGGCGAAGAGAGGCTTGCCCGCAAGGGGGGCGAGTACTTTGTCGGGCACGGTACCGCCCATGCGGCGGCTGGATCCGGCGGCGAGCAGAATGGCGGCAGTGCGGCTCATGGCAAATGCAGGTTAGGGGCGGGCGGGCCGACCGCCATAGAGAAATTTCAGGCCGAAAGGGATGGCGGCCGTCACCCGCCCAGATCGGAGAGGATGGCCCGGGCGGCCGCGGCGGGATCGGGTGCCTTGAGGATGGGGCGGCCGACGACAATGTAGTTCGAGCCGGCCCGGGCGGCGTCGGCTGGAGTCATCACCCGCTTCTGGTCGTCGGCGCCGGTTTCGCCTGCAGGCCGGATGCCGGGCGTGATGAGTTGCACCTCGGCCGGCAGCTGACAGCGGAGCAGGGCGACTTCCAGCGGAGAGCAGACGAGGCCGCGCAGCCCGGCGGAGGCGGCCAGCCGGGCCAGCCGGAGGACCTGTTCCGCGGGCGCGCCCGCGACGCCGATATCGCCCAGCCCGGCCGTGTCCATCGATGTCAGCACGGTGACGCCGAGCAGCAGAAGATCGGGGGCGGATTCCTGCTGGGCGGTGAGGGCGGCGCGCATCATCCCGGCGCCGCCGGCGGTGTGGATCGTCAGCATGCGGATCGGCAGCGGCGCGAGTGACTCGACCGTCCTGGCGACCGTGTGGGGGATGTCGTGCAGCTTGAGATCGAGAAAGATGTTGAAGCCGAGGCCGGCGACCTCGCGCACATAGTCGGGCCCGTAGGCGGTGAACATCTGCAGGCCGAGCTTCACCCAGCGGACCGAGCCGCGCAGCTGGCGCAGGAGCGGCGCGGCGTCTTCGCGGGTGGGGACGTCGAGGGCTAGTATGAGGTCACAAGGCATGGCGAAAACAACTAATGGACACTACAGACCGCCGATCAAAGCGAGAAAAACAATCGCGGGGATTTTTCTAGGATCGGCGGCGATTAGTGTGCATTAGTGGTTCCGTGCAAAGGCGATGACCGCAACGATCTTCAGTCCGGCCAAAATCAATCTCCATCTTGCTGTCACAGGCCGGCGGGCGGATGGTTTTCACAACCTCGTGTCGGTGGCGGCGCCGTTGGATTTCGGCGACACGCTGGTCGCGGAGGCGGGTGTCGCGCAGGCGCCGGTGGGAGGACAATTCACCCTGGCGTGCGACAATCCCGCGGTGCCGGTCGACGAGCGCAATTTGATTTTGAAGGCGGCCCGGGCGTTCCGGGCGGCGAGCGGCTGGCCGGGGGCGGTGCATTTCCGGCTGCAGAAGCGCATCCCGATGGGGGCGGGTCTGGGCGGGGGCAGCAGCAATGCGGTGGCGGCGCTGCGGGCCTTGCAGGAATTTTCAGGCGGCGCGCTCAGTGAGGCCCGGCTGACGGACGTTGCGGCGGCTGTGGGCGCCGATTGTGTCTTGTTTCTCAAAAGCGGTCCGGTTGTGATGCGCGGCCGCGGGGAGCAGGTGACCGCGCTGCCGGAGGGATCGGCGCGGCGTTTGCGCGGGCGGCGTGTGCTGCTTTTCAAGCCCAGTTTCTCGATTCGCACGGCCTGGGCCTACGAAAAAATGGCGGCGAACGGACGGCACTATCGATCCGCGCCGGCGGCCGAGGCGATGTTCGCGGCTTGGCTGGATGGCAGCGCCCCGGCCGAGGAACTTCTGGGCAACAACATGGAAGGGGTTGTTTTCGAAAAATATGTCGCCCTGCCGGTGATGCTGGAACTCCTGCGGAGCCGCTTCGGGGTGGCGGGGCGCATGAGCGGCAGCGGCAGCGCCTGCTTCGCGCTGCTGCCGGACCAGGAGGATGCGACCCCGATCGCCGCCTGCATCCACGAAGGCTGGGGCCCGGCGGCGTTTGTGCGCGAAGCGCGTATGCTATAGTTCCGCATTGACCAGTTTTGGCGGCGGTAGATTAATTCAGGCCAGCTTCCTGGCTGCTTCGACTATTTTCGACATGGACCCACAAGCCCAATCCGAACAGGTCATCCAAGGCCTTTCGGCCTCGAAGGGCATCGCCTACGGGCAGGTTTTCCTTTACCAGCAGAACAAGCTGGAGGTGCCGCGCTACCAGGTGGATCCCGACAAGCAGGCCGCGGAGATCGCGCGATTCGAGCAGGCCATAGTCGTTACGCGCAAGCAGATCGCGGCCATCCAGGCCGAGGTGAAGAAGAATCTCGGCGAGGAGGAGGCTCTCATCTTCGACGCCCACCAACTCGTGCTGGAGGATCAGGCGCTCCTGTCGGAGATCGTGCATGAGATGGAAACCACGCGGCTGAACGTCGAGACCTGCTTCAACAATGTCGCCCAGCGCTATATCGAGGCTTTTGCCCAAATCGACGACGAATACCTGCGCGAACGCGCCGTCGATATTCGCGACGTGGCAAAGCGCCTGCTGAATAATCTTACGGGGCAGGCCGGATCGAGCCTGCGCGACCTTGTGGGGAAGCGCGTGGTGGTGGCCGAGGACCTTACGCCTTCGGATACCGCGGGCGTCGACCGGAGTGCGGCGATCGGCATTGTCACCGAGGCGGGCAGCCGCACGAGCCACGCCGTGATCGTGGCCCGCTCGATGGGCATTCCCGCCGTGGTCAACGTGGAAAAGGCCACGCGCCTGATCCAAAGCGGCGACTGGGTGCTTGTCGATGGCTACGAGGGCCTGATCATCATCAACCCGACCGAGGCGACGCTGGTCCGCTACGGGAAGATTCAGGAGGAGAAGCGGACCTTCGAGTCGCGGTTGCTGGCGGTCGCCGATCAGCCGGCGGAGACGCTCGACGGTGCGCGGGTGATCCTGCGGGCGAACATCGAGAGTTCGGAGGAGACCGGCCTGGTCAGGCAATACCGCGCAAGCGGCGTCGGGCTGTTCCGCACCGAGTTTTTGTTTTTGGAGTCGCCTGCCCTGCCGCCCGAGGACCGCCAGTATGAGACTTATCGCGCGATTGTGGAGGCGGTGGCGCCCGAGGCGGTGGTCATCCGCACGCTCGATGTCGGCGGTGACAAACCGCTGCCGGGGAGTCCGGGGCTGATCGGCGAGGAGACCAATCCGTTCATGGGCTTTCGCGCCATCCGCATGTGCCTGGAGCACCCGGCGCTGTTCAAGGAGCAGCTCCGCGCCATTCTCCGCGCCAGTGCGCACGGCCACGTGGAACTGATGTATCCGATGATCAGCGGCACGGAGGAGCTTGACCGCGCCAACGCGCTGCTGGAGGAGGCCCGGGCCGAGCTGCGGCAGCGCGGGCAGGCGTTCGACGAAAAGCTGCGCGTCGGTTCGATGATCGAAATCCCCAGCGCAGCGCTGATCGCGGATGTGCTGGCCCGGAAGTGCGACTTTTTCAGCATCGGCACCAACGATCTCATCCAGTACCTGCTGGCCATCGACCGCGGCAACAACCGCCTCGCGCATCTCTACGAGCCCACTCATCCCGCCGTGCTGCGCACGATCAAGCAGGTGGTGGACGCGGCGCACCAGCGGGGCATACCAGTGGCCGTGTGCGGCGAGATGGCCGGCGATCCCATCTATGCGCCTCTGCTTCTAGGCCTGGGGGTGGACGAGCTGAGCATGACACCGCCCTCGCTGCCTGCGGTGAAGTATCTCATCCGCGCCATCAAACTGGCCGAGGCGCAGAAGCTGGCAGCAGATGTGATCCGAGAGACGGATCCGAAGAAGGCTTTCGCCCTCGTTGAGGCATTCTATCAAGAACACATGAAGGTCGAATAAAGGACCGCCTGCCCCCTGATCCGGCGTCGATTTGCCGGATGGTTGCGGAGGCGATCGTGGCATGCTTTCCGGATGAACCTGGCGCGGCCTTCCCACCCTCCGAATCCGGACTTCCGCATGGCGGAGACCCCCGGGCCGCGGAGTGGCGGGGGTTCGGTGCTCCCCGTCCGGGAGATCCGGCCAACTGGAGCTGCTCACTGTGGGAGACCGGTCCTTCCCTTATTTGCCCGTCTTCACGCCGCTCGCGAGCAAGGTCTCGAAATGCGGTTCGACGGCTTCGCGGGAAACAAGGGTGACTTCGACGTTCTGGAAGCCGGCTTTTTTCAGAAAGCCGTGCAGGGCGCTTTCCTTGAATCCGAGCCAGAGGTCGCCGTAATGCTCGTGGGCGTTTTCAAACGCGTGCTCCTTGAGGTCGAGGACGAGAAGCTGGCCGCCGGGTTTTAGAATGCGGCAGGCCTCGTTGACGGCGGTCTGCGGATGGCTGGCGTGGTGCAGCGCCTGGCTGAGAATGGCGAGGTCCACGGATCGGTCGGGAAGCGGCACCCGCTCGATGTCGCCGAGCCTGTAGGTGAGGTTGGCGAGGCCGTTTTTGCGGGCGAGTTCGGTGCCGACTTCGACCATGCGCGGCGAGTTGTCGATGCACCACACGCGTTCAGCGCGGTGGGCGATGAGCTGCGAAATGAGGCCCTCGCCGGCGCCGAGGTCAGCCACGACAATGCGCGGCACGAGGCGCAGCGCGAGGTGCCCGATCGCCTCCCATGTGCGGCCGGGGCAATAGCCCTTGCCGAGCTTGCCGGCGATGAGATTGAAATACTGCTCCGAAACGCGGCGGCGTTTCAGCAGGATGCGGTCGAGGTTCTCGCGATCTTCGACGGACTCAGGCTGATCCAGGGTGGCTTCGCACGCGGTCCGGAGCAATGCTGCGACGCGCGGAGGCAGGCCGGGCCGGAGGGAATAGAATGATTTCTTGCCGCCGCGGCGGTCGGAAACGAGTTCGGCCGAGCGGAGCAGGGCGAGTTGGGAGGAAATGCGCGACTGCGCCATGCCCAGGATTTCCTGCAATTCGGCCACGGAGAGTTCCTCCTTCAGGAGGAGAGAGAGAATCCGCAGGCGGGTGGGGTCCGAAAGAATCTTCAGCGTATCCCAGGAGAAGTTCATGACGCGGATTCCATTAGACGGCAAAAGTGGCGCATTACAAGATCAGGGACCAGGGGCAATCCGGGGCGTCACCAGCCGACGGGACCGGCGGTTCCCAAGCAACCTGACGGGCAGCATGATGCGGGCAGGGCGTTCCGTGGCGGCCGCCGGAAAAGATAGAGGCCGCCTCAACCCCTTGAGGCGGCCCCCTGTTACCCTAATACCTTACCCAAATCTAGCACTGCTTCCGACCCGGCACCCTTGACAGTTGATTATCGCGATCACCGCCAAAGGGCTGGATGTGCAGTTGCATTCGATAAATCATACTAAAACCCTGATTGCTGCCTTCCCAGCAAGGGGGTGATTTCTCCCATGCGGGGGGCAACGGAACCAAAAAGGCACAAGTGGGCGGACGCGCCAAGCGCCGCGATTGGTTAAAATTCACCAATGCAAAGACCGCGCCGGACCGGCGCGGTCTGAGGGGCCCCGGGAAATGGTGGAGGGCTCAGCTTTTCGGCTTGTCCACAAAACGGCCGATGCCGGCGACGGTGAATTCGTGAGTAAGGTCGGCGATCTTGAGTTTCACATGATCGCCGATCTTCTTGCCCAGCAAAGCCTGGCCAAGGGGTGTCTTGTAGGCGATGACATGGTTGTCCGGGTCACTGTCCCAGGCGCCGAGCACGGAGTAGCGGACGGCCTTGCCATTGCTCACTTCGCGCAGATCGACGTTGGTGCCCACGCTGATCTGATCGATGCTGGCATCGGCGAAATCGGTGATCTGCGCGCGGGAGAGGTCGCGCTCCAGCTGGGCCTTTTGGGACATGAGGACCTGCTGTTCCTGCTTGGCCATCTTGAACTCAGAGTTTTCGCGCAGGTCGCCGTGCTCGCGGGCCGTGGCGATGGCTTTCGAATTTTCCGGAATGCGGCGGGAGACGATGTCCTCGTATTCGGTGCGCTTGCGCTCGTAGCTGCCGCGGGAAACGAGCAGCTTCTCCTCCCGGGCCTCGCTTTCCCCAGCGACGAGCGACTGGAGCGAGGGGAAGAGTTTGATGAAGCGCGCAAGGAGGGACTTTTTGGTGAGCTCCTCGAAGCCCTGGTTGAGCAGGAGGGTGTTGGCGAGGTCGCGCGCGGTCTCGGTATCGGCCGCCGCGAGCAGATCGGAGATGAGGTCGGGATCGTCACTCAGCGCCTCGGCAAGCGGAATGCGGCGCGAACTGGCTGACTGCAGCGCCTCGTAGTCGATGGCGAAGAAAATTGCGCCGAGTAGACGCGGAGTGATGAGGTTGTGCAGGAGTTTTGCGAACTTCTTCGAATGGCGGTTCTTGATGATCCAGAGCAGCACGGGGGCGCGGAGATTCTGCTCGGTTTTCCAGCGGGTTAGCACGGAGGCGAGTTCCTCAGACTCCTTGTGATCGATGAGGAAATTTATGCACTCGGTGGTGAACTTGCCCTGAGATGTTTTTAGCAGGCTGAAGACGATCTCCCGCCAGTCGGTCGGGTGCGTGTCCTTGATGAGGTCAAGGAAGCGCTGCTGGAAGTGGACGGGGATCTTTTCGGCGATGGAGTGCAGCCCGCGGACCTCCTTGATGAGATCGGCCTGGGGGGGGGCAAATTGGGAACTTTCGAGGCCGGTAATCTTGGCGAGTTCGTCGCGTACAAACGCCCCATAAAGGCGTTCAGCGGGGTCGAGCTGATTGCTTTCGCGCACGGCGTCGGCGAGTGAGTGCAGCACCTGGGTGAGGCTGGCCTTGGCCTCCTCCTTGATCGAGGCGGCCAGCAGATCGACGGCCAGGGTGATGCGACGCCGGGCAGAGCGGGTGTTGGTGAATTCCTCGAGGATCTCCGCTTCGGCGGACACGGGTTGTTCGCGAACGAGGTAACATTCGGTTTTCTTGGCCGGGACGGCGACGCGCGGGTCCTTGATCAGGTTTTTTTTGACGCTGGCGAACCAGCGCTTGAATTTATCTGCGCCAATTACTTGTGAGAGAGTGTGTTCGAGTTCGTTGGCGGTGGCGGCCTTGTTCGGATAGGCGGAAAGAGCCTCGATGACAAACTGCACCGGATCCTCCTCGATGAGCTTCTGCACATTGGCCGGTTCAGTGACCTTGCGGACGAGAATATGCTTCTCCGGAAGAACCTCCATCGTGCCCACGCAGAACGACGGATCCATCCGGTGGTTCTTCTTGCCCTTGAAATCGATCACGAGCTTCTGATCAGAGTCGTCGTAATTCTTTATCTGACCGAAACCCCAGCTGCGATGGATGCAGAAGGCCCCGGGTTCCATGGCCTCGAGCTTGGCCTTGGATGACTTGAGCGAGGGGTTTTTGGCGACGAGCGCAGAGATGGCTTCGGAATTCATATTTGCGTATCTATTCGGTGAACCGATTAGTTGAGGCCACAATGAGCAGGGATGTCAAACAGGGTTTCCTCGATCATCTGGAAAGGGCACGTCCAAGGAAGGCTGTCTCCGACGGCTGGGCGGGCGCTGTCGAACTGACGGAGCGATGGCTGGTCAAGCGAGACCGCGCGGATTCGCTTTTGGAACAACTTGCAGAATCCGCGAGTCTTGCGCCGAGGGGAGGCCCCCCGCCGGCCGGAGACGGGGCAAGCCAGCCGACGGAGGCCGTCGCAGGGTCCCAGGCTTCCGGGTCGGGCAGCAACTGGGCACACGAACGGGCCCGGGCCCAGCAGCTTTTTTACGGCGTGGTGCGCTGGTGGAGCCGGCTGGAGGCAGCCCGGCAGGGACTGATGGCTAGGGCGCCACGCCCCCGGGTGCATGCCGTTCTCCTGGTGGCGGGTTTTGAGTTGCTGGATGCGGCCACAAGGGAGTCGGTCCCCGCTTCGACCGGAACCGCCGCCAAGGTGGTCCATTATGCGGTGGAACGTTCCAAGCAACTGCTCAGCGCGGCTGAGGCGGGCTTTGTCAATGCGGTGCTGCGCAGGATGGCAGAGCGTTTGAAAAGCGGGGGAACAAAGCTGTCAGGCGATGAAGCCGGCAGGCTGGCTGCTGAATTCGCACATCCGGAGTGGCTTGTGCAGCGCTGGTTGGCGCAATTCGGGAGCGAGGCCACCCGGCGGCTGCTGGAGTGGAACCAGCAGCCGGCTCCCGTCTACGCGCGATGGAGAAGACCGGCGCTGCCGGTGCCAGATTTCCTTAAGCCCACGCCATGGCCGACATTTTTTGAGGTCATTCCCGGACACTGGGCCGAAGTGCGGCAGTTGATGGCGGAGGGCACGCTGTATGTGCAGGATCCGGCCACCCGGCTGTGCGTCGATCTCCTCGCGCTCCAGCCGGGTGAGACGGTGCTCGACGGGTGCGCTGCGCCGGGCGGCAAGAGCGTGCTGATGGCTGACCTGCTGCAGCATGGCAGGGTGGTGGCGGTCGAGCGGCCCGCGGCTTCCGCCGGTGCCGGCGAGCGCCTGGCCCGATTGAAGGACAACCTGTCCCGGGCTCCATCCGGGGTCCATGTTGCGCTGGTATTGAGCGATTTGCGCCAGGTCACTCCCGCCGTGTTGAAACAGCACAAACTGCCGGCGGCTTTCAAGGCAGTGCTGGTGGATGTGCCGTGCACCAACACCGGCGTAATGCGGCACCGCGTGGATGCGAAATGGAGGCTGCGCGAAGGGGACTTCGCCAAACACGCAGCACAGCAGTACGAGCTCCTGCGGGCGGCTGCGCGGCTGACGGCGCCGGGCGGCCGGCTGGTCTACAGCACTTGTAGTCTCGACTCAGAGGAGAACGAAGCCGTCGTCCAGCGGTTTACCCGCGGGGCGGGCGGGGCTTGGCGCCTGGAGCGCAGTGTCCTCGCGCGACCCTGGATTGACGGGTGCGATGGCGCGGGATCGTTTTTGTTGCGCCGACAGTGATCATGTCGAATCGGGTTTGTCACCTAATAGGTGACAAGACTCCGGATGCCTCGGCTGGCAGGGCATGCTTCCCGGGGGGCGGGGGAATCGGTGCGTCCGGCGGCGCCGCCTGCATTGCGCAGGCTACGGCACGAGATCGAATGTCGGAATCTCAAGATCGTATTCGCGGGTGCCAGCGAGGAAGGTGTAGGTGATGGATTTCGCGGTCTTCACAAGTTCAGCATAGCGTTCCCACGGCCATTGCTCGACGGTTTCACCGTTGATGCGCACGCAAAGATCCCCTGTCTGCACCTGGCTGGTCGGTGTGCCGGGTACGACGTTGAGCACCCGCCAGTAGGCCGGGGTGCGGCTGAAGCTCAACCCCGTGCTGCGGCGGGGTTCCATTCGGATGGGGTCGTCGACGGGAGGCGAAAAAGTGACCTGGTTGCGTTTCTGATCGAAGGTCAGCACAAAATGCTTCAGGAGTTCTCCCCCGATGGAGGACAACTCGTCGGTGAGATCCGCGATGGGCTGGTCCACGGTGTAGGGCCCGATGAGGAGCGACTGGCCGAGACGACCGACCATCTGGACGCGGTCGCCGGCCAGCGTGGCCACGAGCGGGCCGGGCCGCGGCCCATGGGCAAACTTGGGGTGCAGGCCGACCGGATTGAGGCTGAGCGAGCCGTCGCTGCCGGTATCGATCAGCACAATAAAGGACTCGTTGCCCATTTGGACGGGGATGAGTGGAACACTCTGGTTGTTGTTGAAGGAAATGGTGGCGCCGGTCCGGGTGGCCGGCAGAATGCGCGGCGTAAGAATCAGGCGGGATCCCGGGTAATCGAGCGTCAGCAGGGTGTCGCGAAAAACCGGGAAACCGATGGCGCCATCGATCTTCAGGCCCAAATGGCTGGAGAGATCTTGAAAGTCGTAGACGCGGGCCGGCACCTGTTCGAAGGTGGCGTTGCCAATCCACAGTTTGCGCAACGTGACGCTTTCCAGCATGGCCACGCCGCCGTTGGCCGAGTGGACCGGCACGGTTTTCGGCGGTTTTTTGTCCTTCACCTTGAAACGTCTGGCCAGATCGGCGGAGACGAGGGTGGCGGACGAGCCGGTGTCGATCAGCAGCCGGTAGGGACCCTCGCCATGCCATTTGGTCTCCACGATGAAGAAATTCGATAGGAGCCGTGCCGGGACGATGGTTTGGGAGGACTCGAGCCGGGCCGTGGATGGAGCCTGGTCGGGGCGGATGGTCACGCAGCCGGTGGCCAGACAAAGCCAGAGGAGGCCGAGCAACAGCCAGCATATTTCGATCCGGGCCTGTCGGCGGCGCCGGCCGGGGGGTGAGCGGGTCAGTTGGGCGAGGGCGGAGGTCACTTTACCGGTTGGGGCAGGCTAAGGCCAGTTACCACCGGCACCAGCAGCAGCGCGGCGCCGAGCAGGCAGGTGAAGGTTGAGCCGAACCACCAGAAAACCACCCCCGCCGCCACCGGTCCGACGGCGCGAGCCAGCGAGCCGAGTGAGCGGAATACGCCGAGCATGTGGCCCTGCTGGTCCGCCCGGCTGTAGAGTGAAATCAGCGAGGAGAACGAGACGTTGGCAAAGCCCGAACCGATGCATACGAGAGTCAGCGCCCCATAGACGGTGGCGGTGGTGTGGGCTACCCCCAGGCAGCCGCAGCCGGCCGCAATGAGCGCCACACCGCCCAGCGCGCCGGCTTTTTCGCCCAGGCGCGGCACCCATCGCCGGACGAGGTAGCCCTGGGTGAAGATCGACATCAGCCCGACGAACACGAACACGTACGTCAGCTGATGCTCCGAGTAGTGCAGCCGCTCAGTGGCATAGAAGCTCAGCATCATTTCAAACCCGGCAAACGAGAGGGCCATCAGGAAATACACGAGGTTGGCTCGGCGCACCGCAGGATCGTCGATCGCAAACACCGCCCGGAGCGGATGGCGGGTGCGTTCGACCCCCGGGGCGGTCCGTAAGCCCGCGGGCAGTGTCTCTCGGAACTTCAGGGCGATCCAAAACAGATTGAGCAGCGAAAAACCGAACGCGACGAAGGCCACGGCCGAAAACGGGTTGAGGCCGAACCGCGCCCATGCCGGATCGGGCTCGACCGCGCCGATGATGCCGCCGATGGCCGGGCCGGTGATGAAACCAAGGCCGAACGCCGCGCCGACCAGACCCATTCCTTTCGCGCGGCCTTCGCGGCTGGTCACATCAGCCACCGCGGCCGTGGCGACTGAGAGATTGCCGCTCATCGCTCCGCCCAGGATTCGCGAAAAGACGAAGAGCAGGAACGAGCCGCTGAACGCCCAGATCAGGTAGCTGAGGGCGTTGCCGGCCACCGTCAGCAATAGCACGGGCCGGCGGCCGATCAGGTCGGAGCGGGCGCCCCAGACGGGAGCGAACAGGAACTGCAGCAGTGAATACGCGGCGCTGAGCACGCCGCCGAGCAGGGCCGCCACGAACACAGGATTGTCACCGGAAGGCGGGGCGAGCGACTCGATCTGCCGCAGCAGCCATCCGAGAAGGCCGGAGTGCCTTTCCTGATCGAGATAGAACTCGAGTATTTTGGGCACGAGCGGAAATGCCACAGAAAACCCGATCAGATCGATGTAGAGCGTCAGGAAAATGACGCCAAGCGAAAGGGGCTTTGGCGCAGCCGCCGCCGGCCGGGCAGATGAAGGAGTGGCAGCTGAGGGCTCGGGCATGAGTAATCAAATTAGTTATCACTCGGACTCCCCTGCGCAATCGAAGTTTCATCCATGCTGGAAGAAACCATTGATCAGAAGCAACATGGGCAGGTCGAATTGGCGGGGCCGGCATCAACGGTGCGCGGTTGTTCTCCAGCGGACAGGCAATCGCTTGCAGCACTCCTGTGCGAAGGGGTGCCGCAGTGAACCACGGCGATGTTAGAGCGCCGCGTCGGCGCGCAGGTGGGCGGGAAGATTGAGAGCGTGCACAAGTGCGGCGGGCGTCTTGGCGCCTCTAACATGGCGATCGGGCAGTGCGAGAGGCTGTTGGGGTGTGCCTGTCCGGCATGCTTTGGCCGAAATGCGCCAGGTCAGAAAGACGAAGCAACGGCCGCACCCTCAGGATGGAAGGCAGAGGGGAACGGGCGACGAGTTCTGGCTCTTCATCAAAGATTGGGGACATGTGGTAATTAAGCCACCATGTCCCCTGCAATGATTGAACTAACGCTGCCAGGATACCGCATCGTCCGGTGCGAAAGCAACTCTGAGATGCGGATTTAC
>JAQUYL010000006.1 GCA_028691845.1 Opitutaceae bacterium | reverse complement strand
CGGAGCTTCCTGCGACCGTCGGAGTTACGGTGTCTTCTGGCATGGTGGCTGTCGGGTTTTGGATTAGCGGTTAATCCGCCCCAAGCCAACCTCCACAAAATGTGCGAAACATGCCGGACGTTATCTTAGTGCGCAATGGCCGCCTCGTCGCGCATGATCGCTCACCGGGTCGGGCTGCTGGCAGCTGAAGCCCAACTCGCGCAGGATTCGCCAGACGTGTCCGGGATGATAACGATGGACGGTGCGCTGTTCGATCAGCGTGGCGACGCGGGGCAGCTTCCGCACTGCGGTCGTATGGCCCTGCGCCTGCGAACCCTCGACCACTGCAGCTGCAATCTCGATTGGCGGCGCTCAGTTTGCACTTGGGTCCAGCCGCACTATGGCTGCGCAGCGCGTCAGGGCCGCCCTCCCGCCACCAGTGCTGCCGGGGGCGTGTGCGGACTGCCGCTGCACCTAAAGCAACCGCGCCACTTCTCTCGGGGTTTTACCCTGCGCGAAAAGTTCCACCGCCTCTATACGCCATGCTTCCATCGCGCCGTCATCACGTTGTTTCGCGATGCCGCACCGGAACCTATGGCAGACTATTATGCGAAACAAACTAGAAGACGTTCGTGCAACAGCCCCCTTGGCGGATACCTCTTACCTTAGCGACGATCCATACTCTTGGCCAAATGGCTGAAAGAGAGTTTGAGCCGATTCTGAGAGTTGATGATGTGCTCCAAAGCTTTTTGTGCAGCGAGTTCGGGGTTTTCGCCTTCGATGGCAGCAAGGATGGCTTGGTGCTCATCCCTGACATCGGATTCCATCGCGGAGGAACCGGATATCAGCCGCCTGGTGAACATGATGCCCTCCTCAATTTGGGCGTTCAGAAAGCGGAAGACCGAAACGAAGTGCTCATTGGCGGTGGCTTCCACAACGGCCAGATGAAAGCTGATATCGCTTTCAGCGGCCTCTTGCACATTGCTCGCTTGCATGGTGCGTCTGCATAATTCGCGCATCTCGGCAAGCTGTGCCTTGGTCCGCCGGCTGGCTGCCAACCGTGCGGCGGCCGCATCCAACCCACTGCGAATTTCCATGAACTTAACTATGTCCAGAGGGTTATATCCATCCAGATCCCGGAAACTCAACGTAGTCTGGGAAGGCGGGGCGACAAAGTTTCCCGCGCCTTGCTGGCTCCGCAATATTCCGATGGCTTTCAATTGCGATATTGCCTCGCGTACCACGGTCCGGCTCACTTGAAAGTCGGCGGCCAGCTGAATTTCAGGGGGAAGTTTCGTCCCAGGACTCAGCGTCTTGATTTTTGCGATAAGCCGCTCCGCCAGTTGATCTGCGAGCCGACCTTTGGAAGATATGAGCTTTTCTGATTCGGGTTTAAGCATGGAGAGATTGCTTCAGTCTTGATGAAAACCATTGAACTATCTTGTCCTACAAAGTGCCCGCGAGTCAGAGTATTGCAATCCTTAATCAGATTGCCGGACGACACCCCGTCACACCCTTGACGAGTGGAACGGGATGCTCGCCTCGATTTAGTGGGTACAGTCCGAGAGTACGGTGTGACAGGGGATTGGGGCTGTGCCGAGATGCCTTTATTTACTGCACTTCTTATTGGGGAACGGGCATTACTGATACTCGGGATTTGCCTAAAAAACGCCAAGACAGTGATCCGGATCATGAGATATCGGAGTTTTTAAAAGGTAGGACAACAAATTAAGAGATTAGACAAAAAAGGTTGACCTAGCGAATCTTTGATTCTCCACTACCGCCTTCACGCTTTCACAAAGAATTGATCAAATACTGTCAGGAAGCTGTTTTTACCACGAGTCTCCTTACGTCATTCCCAAATAAGCCCTATGCGGAACATATTCAAAGGACCGGCTCGTGCCGAAGCGGTTAGATCCAGCCTCTATAAAAGACCCCCATGGAGGAGATAGCAGTATTTCAATTATCGGTCTGGGTTCATTCGCCCAGCCATTCGCTAACTACAATCACTCTCTGACACGTACTTATGAGCAATACATCCCTGCCAATCATTGCACTCACTCTGGGAGATCCGGCTGGTATCGGCCCGGAGCTGGCCGTCAAACTAGTCGCGCGAAAAGACCTGATGGGGCAAGCCAGGGTGGTGGTGGTGGGAGACGAATGGGTGTGGGAAGATGCTCAGCGCCTAACGGGGTTGCGGTTTAACCTGAGCCGGATCGATTCCTTTGCGGACCCAAGAATAGTCTCAAGCGAATCACCGTTGTTTCTGCCAACGCAGAGCGTACAGAAGAGCGAAATCGTCCCATCCATTGCCAGCGCCGCCGGCGGGAAGTCGGTGCTTCAGGTTCTGCGATTTTGCATAGCAGCTGCCATACGAGGAGAGCTCGACGCCATTTGCTTCGCGCCGCTGAACAAACTGGCGATGAAAATGGGCGGACTTGGATACGACGATGAGCTGCACATGTTCGCCCACGAACTGGGAGTCAAAGGGTACTTCTGTGAATTCAACGTACTGGGGCAAATCTGGACATCGCGGATTACCTCTCACATCCCGCTGCGTGACGTGGCAACGACGATAGACAAGAATCGGGTCAAGGATGCGACGAGATTGATCTACCAAGCGTTGCTTCAGGCTGGATTTGCGAAGCCACGGATTGCCGTCGCTGCGCTGAATCCGCATGCCGGCGAAGGCGGCACCTGTGGAAGGGAAGAGATCGATGTCATTGCACCGGCCATCCGGGAATGCCAGGCGGAGGGAATCATCGCGGAGGGCCCGTACTCGGCCGACACGATTTTCCTCAAGGCGCGGGCGCATCTCTGCGATGCAATCGTCACGATGTACCACGACCAGGGTCAGATCGCCTTGAAGTTGATGGGATTCGAGAAGGGAGTGACGGTGCAAGGGGGATTGCCAATCATCATCACAACACCTGCACACGGTACGGCCTTTGATATTGTCGGACAAAACCGGGCCAATCCGGGAGCCATTGCTGAGGCCTTTGGCCTGGCGGTGCGCATGGCGGCGCATGTGCGCCGTTCCAAAATCGCGGCCAAGCCGGCTTGAACGTCTGTAGACGCTAGTTTCCCAGATCAAACCGCAAGCCTCCTTGCCAATACCAGCATACTTGAACCCAGCCATTCCAATTTCGGGCAGGACGGGACTTGGGCAGGCCACGCAGACTCCGGAATCACTGCGACGGTTGCGGTGGGGTTGCTGCGGGAGCATGATCACGCCGGTTCGCGATACCATCGGGATCGAGATAATCGAGAAAATGCCCGGACTAGGATTCGATTACATTGAATTATCCCTGAGGGATCTTGCGGCAGCTCCCGCTGCGCTCTTTGACGCCATGGCTCGACGCATTGCCGCCGCCGGAATCAGCTGCGAAGCCTGTAATAATTTCTTTCCACCGAGTCTCCGTTTCACTGGGGCCGAGGCGAACCCGACGGCGGCGCTAAGTTATGCGGAACGAAGCTTGGAACGTGCGGACCGTTTGGGAGCCAAGTCCATCGTTTTTGGCAGCGCCGGGTCGCGGAACGTGCCGCCCGGTTTTTCACATGACACCGCATGGAAGCAACTCGTGGAGTTGCTGCAAAAGCTGGGATCCCTGGCCGCACGGCACGGCATCACCATAGTGATCGAGCATCTCAACCGACAGGAGTCCAACATCGTGAATTCGGCTGCGGAAGGATTGCGGCTGCAGCAAGCGGTTGATCACCCGAATGTCCAGCTGCTGATCGATTCTTATCATTTGCTCAGAGAAGCGGAGAATCCGGAAATAGTGCGGCAAGCAGGAGCGGCGATCCGCCATGTGCATTGTGCAAGCGGGATGGAGCGGAGATTCCCTTCCGGAACGGATGCCCAGTTGGCCGCCGTAATAGGCCATCTCCGGCAGATTGGTTACGCCGGCAGGTGTAGCATCGAGGCGTATACCTCCGATTTCCCGCATGACGCGCGGCAGTCGCTTCTAGTGCTGAAGAGGATTTGGGAAGGCAAAGATGAATAAACAAATTTCCGCCGCCTGCGTTGGATCGACCAGCGCACTTTTCTAGCAATTCATCAAAAGGCAGTACATGGACACACAACAGATCAGACGATTGGAGCTAACCGCCCGCGACCTGCGCGCACTGATCGTGCGTGGAGTAGGCGTCAATCAAAAGGGCCATCTCGGCGGATCGTGTTCGATCGCCGACGTCGTGGCGGCGCTTTATTTCTACAAGATGCGCCACGATCCCAAACGGCCTGATTGGCGGGAGCGGGATCGTTTTGTGTTTAGCAAGGGCCATGCCGCCCTTGTGCAATACGCCGCGCTGGCGCTAAGCGGTTATTTCCCGGTCGAAGACATGGATCGGGTCAAGCACTTCGGCAGCCCCCTGCAGGGGCATCCCGATTTGCGCAAAACGCGGGGCGTGGAGGCCAACACCGGCTCCCTGGGCCAGGGCCTTTCCACGGCGTGCGGGATGGCGGCTGGCGTGCGCATCGATGGCTACAACAGCTGCGTCTACTGCATCCTGGGCGACGGCGAGATAGCGGAAGGTCAAATATGGGAGGCAGCGATGGCAGCGGCACACTTCAAACTCGATAATCTGGTGGCAGTCCTCGACAGCAACCGCCTCCAGGCTACCGGCGTCTGTGGTGAGCGGTTCAATACCTATCCGCATCGGGAAAAATGGGAAAGCTTTGGCTGGGCCGTTTCGGATGTCGATGGCCATGACATGGCTGCAATCGTCGCGGTGCTCGACCGCATCGAACAGGAGAAGGGCCGCCCCCACCTGGTCATTGCGCACACCATCAAGGGTAAGGGGATCTCGTTTGCCGAGGGGAAGGTGGCTTTCCACAACGGATCGCTCACTCAGGCCCAATACGATCAGGCCCTGAGCGAACTGGCAAAGGCAGGGATGTAATACAATGAACAACCAACGCGAAGTATATGGCCGCACGCTCGTCGAGCTCGGCAAATCCAATTCCAGAATTGTGGTGCTCGAGGCCGATCTCGGCAAATCGACCATGAGCTGTTATTTTGAAAAAGCTTTTCCGAAGCGCTATTTTGAAATGGGAATTGCCGAGCAGAACATGACCTCGTTTGGCGCCGGCCTGTCTCTCACGGGGAAAATTGTGTTTCTTAACACTTTTGCGGTTTTTGCATCTGGCCGCGCCTTCGATCAGATCCGCCAAGGCATCGCCATCGGCCGGCTCAACGTCAAGATCGTCGGCTCCAGCGCGGGACTCTCGGATTTTGGCGACGGGGCAACCCATCAATCGGTCGAGGACCTGGCGATCATGCGGGCGATCCCGAACATGACCGTGCTCGCCCCCATGGACGCGGACGAGACCAAGGCGATGACGGAGTGGGCCGCCGCTTATGACGGGCCGGTTTACCTGCGACTCAATCGCAACGATATGCCCGACTATTTCCCTGCGGGGAAAAAGTTCGAAGTCGGCCAGCCTCAGCTCGTGCGCGAGGGCCGCGATGCCGTAGTGTTTGCCAACGGTCTCATGGTTTCTCGCGCCATGGCGGCGGCAGATGCGCTGGCGGCCCGGGGAGTCTCGCTGCGGGTAGTGAACGTGAGTTCCCTCAAGCCCCTCGACGAGGCCGCTGTGCGTCAGCTCGCCCTCGGGATGCGGGCGATTGTCACGGCGGAAGAGCACAACATCATCGGCGGCGTAGGTGACGCGGTGAACCATTGCCTGCGGGGCAGCGGGATTGCCCTCGAGATGATCGGCATGACCGATGTGTTCGGCCAGTCAGCGCACAGCTATGAAGAGCTGCTGAACTACTACGGTCTCACCTCCAAGAACATTGTGGAAAAGGTTGCAAAATTGCTGTCCAAGTAGGGCGCCATCCTCTGAACGACCCCCAACTTGCACGGCGCGGCATCACTGAAAAACAAATCATGAAAAAAATTGGATTCATCGGTCTCGGAGTCATGGGTAGACCCATGGCGAAAAATCTGCTGAAGGCAGGCTATTCCCTTGTGGTCTATGATATCGTCGCCGCAGGCATGAACGACCTGATCGCGGCTGGGGCCCGGGCGGGCAGCTCGCCCAAGGACGTTGCTTCCCAAAGCGAAGTGGTCATCACGATGTTGCCGAATTCGCCCGAAGTGAGGCAGGCGATCCTGGGCAAGGACGGAGTCATCGAAGGCATCCAGCCCGGCGCTGTGGTGGTGGACATGAGCTCCATTGCACCGCTGGCCAGCCGCGAGGTCTTTGCCCGGCTGGCGGAGAAGAACATATCCATGATCGACGCACCCGTGAGTGGCGGCGAGCCCAAGGCCATCAATGGCACGCTTGCCATTATGGTCGGCGGCCCCGAGAAAACCTTCCTGGCGGTCAAAGACATTCTGGCCGCGATGGGATCGAGCGTGACGCACGTGGGCGAGATCGGGAGCGGCAACATTACCAAACTGGCCAACCAGATTATCGTGGCGCTGAACATCGCGGCGGTTGCAGAGGCCCTGGTTTTGGCGACCAAGGCTGGCGTGGATCCGGAAAAAGTATACCAGGCGATCCGCGGAGGACTCGCGGGAAGCACCGTAATGGATGCCAAGGTGCCTATGATGCTGAAGAGGGATTTCAAGCCGGGTTTCCGGATCGATCTTCACATCAAGGATATGATGAACGCGTTGGATACCGCCCACGAACTGGGCGTGCCGATCCCGCTGTCCAGCCAAATTCTAGAGATCATGCAGGCTCTCAAGGTGGAAGGCAAAGCCAGAGACGATCACAGCGGCTTGGTCCAGTTCTACGAGAAACTGGCCAAGATCGAAGTACGCAAGTAAAGACCGTCTTAGATTCTTCCGTTCAACTTGGGTGCGCCTTCATTAGGAGCCCTGACGGCAGCACGCTCCAGCTTGCCGGCATGAGTGGAAGGCTTGTGCGGACTTGGCTCAACGGGTGGCTCTGTCCTCCACCAACCAAATGTGCGGGTTGTGGGGGGAGAAAGCCCCGGCACGATGATTATAGCTTGAGGAGGATTTTCGTGACTTCGTTGGGCTTCCCTTTGGCCCACTGGAAGGCGGCGGTAATCTCTTCAAATGGCAGAACAGCCGAAATATAACGCTGCGCGATTTCCGGATTCTGACTGATAAATTCAATGACCTTGGGGAAGTGCCCCGCATTGTTGCGGCTGCCATATATCTCAACTTCCTTCTTGGTAAAGGAACGGCCCGGGAAGCAGATGTCCCGAAAGGTTACGCCGGCGATCACGATGCGACCTCCGGTCGCAACTAACTGCACGGTCTGTTGGATAGTCGCAGGAGTGCCGGCGCATTCGATCACAATAGCGGCGCCTTCATCCTTGGTGAGCTCCATCACCTTCTTAACCACATCTACTTCACGGGCATTCAGAACTATGTCGCAACCATAGCCCCGTGCATTGGCGATGCGTTCAGTCACCAAATCGATCCCGATTACCCGGACCTCCTTATGCCAAGCTTTGAGCAAGGTGATGACGGTGAGCCCAATAGGACCTAGGCCAGTCAGCACAATGGTGTCACATGGGCGAGGTTCCGCCCGGTGGAGGATCTGCGCGCCGATGGTAAATGGCTCCACCACTGCGCCATGCTCAAAACTCATGGCAGCCGGCATAAGATGGGCATAGTTCGCCGGCACGGTCACGTAATCGGCAAATCCACCCGGGCGCCCGATCCCAATCATGTCAATATGGTCACAACAATTGTACTTCCCTCTTCGGCAGGGGAAGCAATGTCCGCAGGGTATGGTGGGCTCGATGATTACCCGATCGCCGATCCGGCGGTTGGTGACCCCTGGGCCCAGGGCGACAATCTCGCCGGCAAGCTCATGACCCAAGATCAGTGGCATGTCGACAGGACTGGAGCCATCGAAATAATGCAGGTCGCTTCCACAGAGCCCTGCCCGCCGGACGGCGACAAGTACATCGCCGGGTACCGGTTGCGGACAGGGACGGCGTTCAAGTACGATTTTAGATGGCTCGACCAATACGGCGGCACGCATCATATCGTGAGGCGCGGGGATCCTTGGGCTTGAGGCGGGTTGCGGCATAATAGGGGAGGAATCGTTGGCTTTCATTCAATTGCCCCCAGTCGCGCCGAACCATCGTTATCGGGCGATGGTTGTTGGGACAGGGATTTGATTAACATGTCATACAAATGGAGCTATCGTATGATCGTGTCAATTGATTAACGAATTCAAGCGAAGCCGGGACAGGTAAAATGCATCGATGCGGCTGTCCGCCGCTGCTGTATCCCTGCCCTTGTCCGCAAGAGGCTCCGCCCCGGATTCAAGGGCTGTGCAATCAAATCAATAGAATAAATTCCGGTCCAAACTGCGGTACTGGATGGCTTCAAGTAGGTGGGGCGCGGTGATTCCCGTGGCTCCGGAGAGATCGGCGATAGTGCGGGCGACCTTAAGGATGCGGTCATAAGCGCGGGCCGACAACGAGAGTTGCTCCATGGCCTGCTGCAACAGATCGCCAAGGGTGGAGTCGAGTGGGCAGTGATGCTTAATTTGCGTGACGGTCATGAGCGCATTGCTCGTGGTTCGGCTGCCGTGAAATCGGGCGCACTGACGCTCCCGGGCCAATTGCACGCGGGTGCGCATGGAGGCTGAGGATTCGGTCGGCGCTGCATTGCGCAATTCCGCGAGAGAGAGGGCGGGTGTCTCGACGTGGATGTCGATGCGGTCGAGGAGCGGGCCGCTGATGCGTGCCCGATAACGTTGGATCTGCGCGGGCGAACATCGGCATTCGTGCCTGCCGTCGCCCAGATAACCGCAGGGACAGGGGTTCATGGCGGCCACCAGCATGAAGCTGCAGGGCAGGGTGATTTTGCCGGCACTGCGCGAAATGGTGACATGACGATCCTCAAGCGGCTGGCGCAGCACTTCAAGCGCGGAGCGTTTGAACTCAGGCAGCTCGTCGAGAAAAAGTACGCCATGATGGGCGAGCGAAATCTCGCCTGGGCCGGGGATCGCGCCGCCCCCTAGCAATCCGACGTCGGAGATGGTGTGATGCGGGGCTCGGACAGGACGCTCCATGAAATGCATCTCGCCATTGATCGTGCATCCGGCGGCGGAGTGAATCCGCAGAATCTCAAGAAATTCGTCGAGTGTGGGCTTGGGCATGATGCCGGGAATGCGTTTGGCGATCATCGATTTCCCCGAACCCGGTGGGCCAATCATGAGAGCATTATGGCCGCCTGCAACTGCCACTTCGATTGCCCGGCGCACCGCCTGCTGGCCCTTTATTTCAGAAAAATCGGTCTGAGCCATCACTGATGGCGCACGGGACGGGGCAGCCGATTTTGTCGCGGCATTGACGGGGTGCAGCGTGAAATCACCGCGGAGAAAGCGCACCGCGGCGTCAAGCGAATCAATCTGATAAACGTCGAGACCTTCGACTAACGCAGCCTCCTGGGCGGTGACGGAAGGCAGCAGGACCGCCTGCTTTTTTGTTGCGCGGGCGAGTAGAGCCAGAGCCAAGCCTCCTTTGACCGGCCGGGTCGCTCCTGAAAGGCTAAGTTCTCCAGCGATAAGAAAGCGTTCCAGATGCTTTCCTTGAAGCTGATCGGTGGCGGCAAGGATGCCGATGGCGATCGGTAAATCATAGAGCGGACCCTCCTTGCGCAGATCACCTGGGGCGAGGTTGATCGTTGTGCGTGTCCGCGGGGCGTGGAACCCGCTGTTGCTTAACGCGGAAAAGACACGGTCATCGGACTCCTTGACCGCGGCGTCGGGCAATCCAACCAGGATTAACTTGGGCTCGCCGCGTTCGCCGGTGTTGACCTCCACTTGGACAGGAGTGGCTTCAATACCAACTAAGGCGGCGGAGTGAATGATCGCCAGCATGTACCGGGGGTAATCGGAGCGAGCACGCCGTATCCAGCTGCTTCGGCAAATCCACCCAATACGGCTGGATTATTCGTGCTACTGGCATGGGCATTAAATTTATAGTGCTTGGCCATTATCACGGTGGAGTGCAAGTTAAAACGAGGACAATTCCCTATTTAAAACTAAAAAAATACCGATACAATATATAGTCCATATAACCCCAATACAAGCAATTTGATAGTACGGCACCCCCTATCTCTTCATCCTCGCACCTGCCGGTCCTGTAACCTTGGTCAATGGGCTGACGGAGGCAACTTCTCATCAGGGAAAATGGATTCGCTTGCAGATTCAGACCGGGATTCACGAATTCGAACGAGATTTCGTTCTATTGCTGAAAGATATGGATTGATTCCGTCGTGATCAGAGGAAATGAGGTACTGACAAACTCCTCCAAGTTCTTGATAAAGCATGGGTTTCACTACATTATACCAGAAAGTAGAGGTTTGCCGGATGAGATCCTGCTCCCTCTTGAACGGCCTATCCGATTCCCCAATATTCAAGTAATCATAGGCTTCCGTGAGCTCGCGATAGAGATGCGGCAGTTTTCCCACATAATTGGGTGCGGCCATCTGACTGAGGTAGTCGGATGTCACTACGATCGCGGCGATAATCCGTATCTGCGGCCGAAGGAGGGGAGGCAGCGTTATTCGATTGGCTGGTGTAGTACAGTTGATGATGTCGCAAGCTTGCTCGATTTCAGGGCTGGTAAAACCGACCGTGGACAGGAAATTACGTGCGACTGCGCAGCTGCGGGAGACATGGACAAAGGTGTACTTTGCTCCGGTCCCTTCCTCATCCCCGATCTTTTTGAGATAGCCGGAATCATGCAGCAATATCGCGGCCAGAGCCAATTCACAATCGCGTCGCTGCAACGGAGGATGAACAGTGGCGGCATTTCGTCCTTCGAGAATCTTGCACAAACACATTGATGCCTCTAGTGTATGCTGAAGGTCATGATAAGGCATGTCGATCGGGAGGTAGCCCGGATGCAACCCACCGAACATGTGCAATGTGTCATGATATAACCTGTCAATCAGCGGCGCACTCTGCCAGAAGCCCATTAATGCGAACGAATTCATTGCCATGTGTACCACCTCGGCTGGCTTCTTGGGGTCGATTGTTGGCGGCCAGTGCATCGATCTGCACTGATAATAGGTGCTAACACCCAATAAACCAAGATAAATATAGGGTAAAATACCCACATGGGAGGCAACCAAAGAGTGATTGTAGGGTTAACCGGCAATATGGGTTGTGGGAAAACAGCCGCCGCCCTCATGTTTGCAGGCCATGGATTTCGACGGCTTGACTCGGATCAGCTTGTGCGTGAGGTCTTGTTGCCGGATCAAGAGGTGGCGTCGGCCATTCGCGAAAAATTTGGTTCAAGTTGCTTTACTGAAGAGGGACGGGTGCGGCGTGATCGAGTGGCGGCAAGAGTCTTTGCTGACGCGAAGGCGCTAAACTGGCTGGAGAACCTTCTGCATCCCCGTCTTTTCGTCATTTGGCGGCAGAAATTTGCCGAACCCGGTGTTTCTTGGATTGTTGAGGCTCCTTTGCTTTTCGAGAAAAGATTGGAGAATTGGTTTGATTCCCTTGTGTGTGTCACCGCAGACTTCCCCCAGCAAATACGGCGGCTGGAACAACGCGGGATACCGCCTGATCTTGCCCGCCAGCGTCTGGCTAAGCAATTGCCTCTGGAAGAAAAGTGTGAGCTGGCCGACTTTGTCCTACTCAATGACGGTTCCCTCGATTTTTTACGCCGGCAGGTCGATCTCGTGGTTCAGAAGCTGCAACCCGTCCGTTGACCACGTCCACCTGCCACCAGCAGGATTCTTACAAGTACATGGCTTCCGATAATAAGACTGATGCAGAGACTTCCCCGACCGATGAGGCCGCAGGGAAGCCTACCACTTCCGGCCGGCGGCCGCGCAGCCGTTCGCGCTACTATAAGACCGCCAAGGCGGCTCAGATCGCCATTGCCGAGGAAAATTCGGCACCGGTTCCGACAGAACCTCCCCCTCCAGCAGTGGAAGCGGCTTCCCCGCCGATGCCTGTGATGCCAGCCACTCCACCAGTTGAGAAGCCTGAGGCGGCGAATCCCGCCACGGCCCCTGTTGTGGCAGAAACTAGTGCCGTGGCGCCGCCTCCGGAATCACCTGCCCCAGAGTATGACAGAGATGGCGGCAATGGGGATTTTTATCACAAGGGGCACAAACACCGTCGGCATGATCGGAAGAAGCGCTTTGGGGGAGGAGGCTGGAATCAGAACGCAGGGCCGCAGTCAGCGAAATATCCACCGCAGCCGTCTCCACCTTCCGGAGCAGTTTATTATGGTGACCTGCCCGATCCGGCGCGTTTTCAGGACTTGGGCGCGCTGGAACGCATCGCCGATGAAATCGCGGATAAGGAGACCGAGCCCATCTGGCTGAACGAATTATATCAGCTAAACCTTGCCGATTTGACTAGCAAAGCCCGGCAGTTGGGGGCGAATTTTGAAGGCGCTCCCAGCCGCAAGCAGCTGCTCAGTCAGATCTTCCAAATCGCCGGTGAGCGAAAAATCCCACTTTATGATCGCGGCTGGATCGATGCGACGGATCGCGGGCATGGATTTGTCGTTCATATGGCTGTCAATTATCGCCTTTACCCGGAGAATGCATACCTGCCCGAAGCCTTCATCCGTCGTTATGGATTGAAGCGTGGCCTTGAAGTTGAAGTCCAAGTCCAGCCTCCCCAGGGTAATGACCGTTGTCCAGCGGTTGTGCGCATCTCCAAGGCGATGGGACTCGCCCCCGAGGAGATCGCAAAAATCAAGCCATTCGAGGAACTCACGCCCTATTATCCGCTGAAACGCATCCTGCTCGAGGTGCCGGGGCAAAAGGACATCTCCATGCGTATGGTCGATATTCTGACGCCTGTCGGCTTCGGCCAGCGCGGGTTGATTGTCGCTCCACCGCGCACCGGCAAGACCATCCTCCTGCAGAATATCGCCAATTCAGTCGCGGCCAACTGTCCGGAGGCCCTGCTCATCATCCTGCTGGTCGATGAACGGCCGGAGGAAGTGACCGACTTCCGACGGCACTGCAAAGGGGAGGTGGTTAGCTCCACGTTCGACGAGACGCCCGAAAGCCATGTGCATGCAGCCGAAATGGTCATCGAGAAGGCCCGCCGACTGGTCGAAATGGGGCAGCACGTCGTCATTCTGCTCGACTCCATCACGCGCCTGGCCCGCGCCTACAACGCCCTTGCCTCGAATAGCGGCAAGATCATGTCTGGCGGGATTGAGGCCACGGCCTTGCAGAAACCGAAGCGATTCTTCGGTTCGGCGCGGAATATCGATATTGCAGGCGGAGGCAGCCTCACGATCCTCGGCACCGCGCTGATCGACACGGGCAGCCGCATGGACGAAGTCATCTTCGAGGAATTCAAGGGCACCGGCAACATGGAGCTCCACCTCGATCGCGACCTTTCCAACAAACGTATCTTCCCTGCGATCAATGCCGATCGCAGCGGCACCCGCAAGGAAGAGCTGATCTACCATCCGGACGAACTCACCCGCATCTATTCGCTGCGCCGCGCCATGCAAGGAGTGCCGGCAGCGGATTCAATGGAGATGCTGATTTCGCGCCTTCGAAAAACCAAGACGAACGTCGAGTTTCTGATGAGTCTGAATCGCTGACGTGCCTGCACGCCAGCCCGGGAACCCCACCGTGCTGACCGCCGATGACTATGTGCTGCAACTGGCCGTGGATCACGGTTTGCTCCGGCCTGAGCAACTGGCTGCGGCCCGGCGGCGGGAGACCCTGAACACTAGCCCGGGCTCCGGGTCGGCTGGCCCCCGGGCGAGGGAGATTCTGCTGGCAGAAGGCCGGTTGGATCAGCGCGCGCTGGCGCAACTGCTCGCCGCGGAGTCTGGCACGACCTTCGTTGAACTCGGGGGCATCAGGGTGGCCGGGGTGACGCTCGGAATGGTGCCGCGCCCGCTCGTTTCGCGCCACAAAATATTCCCCATCGAAAAAACGCCGGAAGGCGCGCTGAAAGTCGCCGTGGCGAATCCCTTCGACATCGAGACTCTCGATAGTCTGGCGCATTTTGCCGGCTGTCCAATCGAACCATGCGTGGCGACGGAGGAGGACATTGCTGCCGCGATCGATCGTTTTTATGGGACGGAGGCGGCTAATCTGGATGACGTGCTGGCCGGATGTGCGGAGACCGGAGACGCAGGGGGGATCGGGCCGGAAGGCAGGACAATCGAAGCAGGGGAGGAAGGGGAGGGTGATGCGCCGATTATCAAGCTGGTCCATTCTCTGATCCTCGATGCGATCCGGCGGCGCGCCTCCGACATTCACTTGGAGCCGCTGGCCAGGCGGCTGCGGTTGCGCTACCGCATCGACGGGGTGCTGCTCGAGGTGGAGAATCCGCCGAAGCGCCTGCAGAGCGCCATTGTTTCGCGCCTGAAAATTATGGCGAATATCAGCATCGCTGAGAAACGCATCCCCCAGGACGGCCGCATCATGATCCGCTTGGATGGGCGCAGCTTCGATCTCCGCGTGTCCACCCTGCCGACGTCGCAGGGCGAGAGTGTCGTCCTACGCCTTCTCGACCGGGAGGAAGGCGGGCGCCTCGGTTTGACCGAACTCGGCTTTCTCCCCGAGGATCAGGCCAGGGTGGAACGCCTCATCGCCATGCCGGACGGCATGATGCTCGTTACTGGGCCAACTGGCTCGGGCAAGACGACCACGCTTTACGCCTGCCTCCATCACCTCAACCATACGGACCGCAAGATCATCACGGTCGAGGATCCGGTCGAATACCAATTGCCCGGCATCAATCAGGTGCCCGTGCGGGCGGACATCGGCATGACGTTCGCCGCGGCCCTTCGCGCCATGCTCCGGCAGGCGCCCAACATCGTCATGGTCGGAGAAATTCGTGATCTTGAGACGGCCGAGATTGCGATCAATGCCTCCCTGACCGGCCACCTCGTCCTGAGCACGCTGCACACGAACGACGCCCCCAGCGCCGTGACCCGCCTGGTCGACATCGGGGTAAAGTCGTTTCTTGTCGCCACCTCGTTGAGGGGAGTGATGGCACAGCGGCTGGTCCGCCTCATCTGCCCCGAATGTAAACGTCCCTGCCCGCCTGGCGCCATCGAATCGCGCCCCCTTGGCTCGATCCCGCCACTGTCGCCCGGGGCGTCTTGCGCCCGGGGCCAGGGCTGCCTCTCCTGCCTATTCACCGGCTACCGCGGGCGGGCGGGCCTTTTTGAAATCTTTTTGGTCGATGCGGAAATTCAGCAGATGATTTATGCTGGTGCCGCAGCCTCAAATCTGCGCGAATGTGCCCGGCGCCACGGCATGAGAACTATGAGAGAAGATGGCATCAGCAAGGTCATCGCCGGCCTCACGACCCTCGAGGAGGTCGTCTCTCTTACCGTGGGTGACTCCAATTAAATCTCCTGCGTTCCATTCCTGCCATGAGCTATGAAATGAGTGATCTACTCGAGCTGGTCGTGGAGCAAAAATGCTCAGACCTGCATCTCCAAGTCAATCAGCCGCCGACGCTGCGCCTGCGTGGCAACATGACTCCAATCGATGGCCCTCCGCTCACGCCGCAGGACACGGAGAAGCTCATGCTGTCCATCACGCCCGACACGCACGTTCAAAACGTGAAGTTGAATGGAGGCACCGACTTCGGCTTTGCCTATCTCGACAAGGCCCGCTTCCGCGTGAGCGTGCTCAAAGCCAAGGGCAATTACGGCATGGTGCTGCGCCAGATTCCCAACCAGATGTTCGGGCTGCGCGACATTGGCCTGCCGGACAAAATCAAGGATCTGCTTTTCCGCCCGCGCGGCCTTATCCTCGTAACCGGTCCGACGGGTTCGGGCAAGTCCACCACGTTGGCTTCGATGATCAACTACATCAACGAAAACCGTGACGGACACATCATCACAATCGAGGATCCCATCGAGTATTACCACCCGCATAAACGCTGCGTCGTCACCCAGCGCGAGGTGCACAGCGACGTGCCGAGTTTTGCCGAGGCCATTCGCCGCGCGCTGCGCCAGGATCCCGACGTCATTCTCGTCGGCGAGTTGCGCGACCTGGAGACCATCGAGGCCGCCATCAGCGCCGCCGAGACCGGCCACATGGTCTTCGGAACCCTGCACACAAACAGTGCCGCCAAGACGGTCGATCGCATCGTCGACGCATTTCCGGCCAACATGAAGGAGATGATCCGCATGCAGCTGTCGACTTCGATCGTGGCGGTCATTTCCCAGGCGCTCTGCAAAAAGATCGGCGGCGGACGCATTGCCGCCTACGAGATCATGGTAATGACCGACTCGATCGGCTCGCTGATCCGCGATAACAAGACCTTCCGCATCGACTCCGACATCCAGACAGGCGCGAACCTCGGCATGATCTCCCTGGACACCCACCTCATGAGCTTGGTCAATCAGGGGAAGGTCGACCCGGACGAAGCGGTGGAGAAAGCGCAACGTCCCCTGATTATGAAGGAAAAACTCACCGCGATGGGGTACAAGCTCCGCGAACTCTGATCCGGCGACCGCTGTTCTCGGGCTGATCCGTCGCCCATGTTTGAAGGTCACGATCAAGCGGTATTCGACCTGCTGGCCGAACGGCGTGTCCTTGATGGGAACCATCTGCGGATCGCCTGGGAGGAACACCATCTCACTGGCAGACCACTGGCAGACCTGGTGCTGGACCTCGGTCTCCTCGACCAGCCGACCCTGCTGCGAGCGGTGGCGGAGCACCTGGGCTGCGAATATGTCACCGAATTGCCCGCCCGTCTGCCAGCCGAGGGGCTCGCCCTGGTGGAGGGACGACTGGCGCGCACCTATGGCGTCGCCCCCTGGCGGGTGGAGAGGACGGCGCTGGCGCTGCTGGCGGTTGATCCGCTGGACAGCCACGCAGTCAGCGATCTCACTTTCGCGCTCGAGCGAGAGGTGAGCCTGGTCGTTGCCGATCCCGCGAAGGTGCAGGTCCTGATCAATGCCCACTACGGCGGCGAGGAGACCTCTCTGGATGAACTGCTGGCGCAGATCGATGCAACCGGTTCCGGGCCGGCTGGCGCCGCGGACCTGACCGAGACCGACATCGAAGCGATGGCGGGGCAGACTCCGATCATCAAACTGGTCAACCTGGTTCTGACGCGGGCTATTCGCGACCAGGCGAGTGACGTGCATTTCGAGCCGTTCGAGCAGGAATTCAGAATTCGCTACCGCATCGACGGAGCACTCTACGAAATGGCACCGCCACCCCGCGCCCTTGCGTTGCCTGTTACCTCGCGCCTCAAGGTGCTCGCCCATCTCAACATCGCCGAGCGCCGTCTGCCTCAGGATGGACGCATCAGGCTCACAGTGGCTGGCCGCGCTGTGGACCTGCGCGTGTCCACCCTGCCGACGCAATTTGGCGAAAGCGTGGTCGTGCGGGTGCTGGACCAAGCGGCGGTGCAACTCGACCTTGGCCAGCTCAGTCTGCCCGGGGAAATCCAGGCGGGGGTGCAGGAGGCAATTCACCGGCCCACCGGCATCATCGTCGTGACGGGCCCCACAGGCTCGGGCAAAACTACCACGCTCTGCAGTTGCCTGCGCGAGTTGAATGACACCGCCGTCAAAATCCTTACGGTGGAGGATCCCGTTGAATACGAGATCGACGGCATCATGCAGGTGGCGGTCAATGGTGCTGCCGGCCTCACCTTCGCCTCAGCGTTGCGCGCCTTTCTCAGGCAGGATCCCGACATCATCCTGGTCGGCGAGATCCGTGACCTCGAGACGGCTCGGATCGCGATCCAGGCGGCCCTGACCGGTCACCTCGTGCTAAGCACGCTGCACACCAACGATGCGCCCGGTGCGGTGGCCCGTCTCGTCGATTTGGGCATCGAGCCGTTCTTGATTGCCTCCACGCTGGAGGCCGTGCTGGCGCAACGGCTCGTGCGCCGCATCTGCCCGGCGTGCCGCGTCGACTGCCCGCCCGACGAACCGTTGCTGCGGCAACTGGGGATCGCGCCGGCGGATGCGGTGGACCGGACATTTAGCCGAGGCCAGGGCTGCGCCGCCTGTCATCGGTCCGGCTATAGGGGCCGGATGGGCCTGTTCGAGTTTATGCGCTTCAGCGACCGGCAGCGCGAACTCATCCTGCAACGCGCGCCGGCACCCGTGCTCCGGCAGCAGGCGCTCAATGAAGGGATGACCACCCTGCGCGCGGCCGGGATGCGCGGAATTTTTGACGGCCTGACCACGATCGAGGAAGTCCTCAAATGCACCTATTGAACCGGAGGCGGTCGCCGGAGCCGAATTGAACGTCCGCTTACCGCCATGCCTAAATTCAGTTACACTGCCATCAATCCCCGAGGCTCGGATATAAGCGGTGAAATGGAGGCTGCCAGTGCCGGGCAGGCGGTACAAAATCTCAAAGCCGCGGGCTTGTATCCTATCGAATTGACCGGGAGTACGGCCATGGAGGGACCCCGAACGCCGGTCGCCATCCCGCCGGCCGCCACACCGGCTTCGCTCCGCCGCCGTTGGATGCACATGCCCATTGGTCCCGTGGCAGGCCCACGGGCTGTCGCCTTGTTTACCCGCCAGCTCGCCACCATGCTTCGGGCCGGCCTGCCGTTGCTGCGTGCGCTGGAGCTGCTTGCCCGTCAGGAACGCACTCCCGCGTTCAAGGACACCATCGAAACGATCGCCGGGACTATTCGCTCCGGCGGTGCGCTCTCGGACGCGCTGGCCAGGCACCCGCGGGTCTTTGACCGCCTTGCTCTCAACATGGTCCGGGCCGGCGAGGCCAGCGGCAAACTCGATCTCGTGCTGGAGCGACTCGCCCGGTTCCAGGAGAAAGCCCTCCACCTTCGGGGCAGGATCAGGGCGGCGATGGTCTATCCGGTCATCGTGCTGACCTTTGCGGTGGTCATTCTGGTCGCATTGCTCGTCTTTGTGGTGCCGATTTTTCAGAAGATCTTTCACGACTTGCTCAGGGGAGCGCCGCTGCCGGCGCTTACCCAGTCGGTGCTTGACCTCAGTGCCTTCATCCAAGGCCACTGGTTCGCCGCGGCCGGCCTGGTAGTGGCAGCCGGGCTGGTGTTTCGTGGAATCCGCCGCACCAGGTCGGGGGCCCGGTGGTTTGATCTGGCACTCCTCCGCCTGCCGCCGTTCGGCGGCCTCCTGCTCAAGAGCGCGACAACCCGCTTGGCGCGCACTCTCGGCACCCTGCTCGCCAGCGGCGTGCCCATTCTCCCGGCGCTGCTGCTCACCCGTGAAACGATCGCCAACACCCGCATCCGGGAGGCGCTCACGCTGGTGCATGACCGGGTGAGGGAGGGCGGGTCCGTCGCCGATCCGTTGGACTCCGTGCGGATTTTTCCGCCGATGGTGGTCGGCCTGATCGAAGTCGGCGAGCACACCGGCAGGCTGCCCGCAATGCTCGACAAGATTGCCGACACATATGACGAAGAGGTGGACAACGCGGTTGCCGGTCTCACGTCGCTCATCGAGCCCGTGATCATCGTGCTGCTGGCCGTCGTCGTCGGCACGATTGTGGTGGCGATCCTGCTGCCCATCGTGCGCATCGTGCAAATGCTATCGTAGATGAGGGGAACTCGAGGCCTGCGCCGGCGAATCGTCAGCATCTTGTTTGCGGCCGGGCGGCGGCCATTGGCGCACGTTGGCGAACCGCGCTGTGCTCGGATGCCCTTCAGCTTTACGGCGCCGCACGGTGAGCGGCAGGAGCCGGGCTGTGGGGAGGGCGGCCACGAGAGGCAGTTTCATATTAGGATGCCTTGACTGCCTAGGTAGAACCACTGGTGCCTGCCGGCAAAATCGACGGATCAAAAAAACAGGCTTCCCCCGGCCCGTTCGTTTTTGCACTGTGAAGCCGCTTCCTGCACTCTTAACCTCTAGCGTGCCATCCCCTTTGGAGAAATCTTTATGACCAGTTACCTCCCCGCTAACATCCGAAACTTCGCCGTCGTGGGACATGCGACCTCGGGCAAAACAATGCTGACTGAGGCCATGCTCATGACCAGCGGCATCATTCATCGCATGGGCAGCATTCAGCAGGGCTCGACCGTGTCCGACTACCATGTGGGCGAACATCAGCGGCAATTCTCGGAACACGGTACGCCGCTCAGTTGCGAATGGCAGGGGAAGCGGCTCAATTTCATCGACACACCGGGCTATCTGGATTTTGCGAGCGAATCGCTGAACGCTTTGAGGGTGGTTGACTTCGCGCTGGTGGTGATTCGCGCCGACCACGGCATCGGCGTGGGCACGGAGATGATGTGGGACTACGCATCAGAATTCGGCATTCCGAAGATCATTGTCGTGACCGGGCTCGATAAGGAGAACATCGACTTCGGCATGCTGGTGGAGGAAATCCGCGAGCGGTTTGGAGCGCAGGTGTTTCCGATGGGCGAACCGGTCAACCCGGGCCCGGGCTTCAACCAGGTGCTCGACGTGCTGCGCAGCGAGGTGGTCACCTACGCTGGCGACAAATCGGGCAAATACACCGAGATCCCGGCGACCGGAGCGCACGAAGAGCGGGTCAAGCGGCTGCACAGCGAACTCATTGAGCACATCGCGGAAACCGACGACACCCTGCTCCAGAAATTCTTCGATGAAGGCGTGCTGTCCGAGGATTTGATGCGCACCGGCATCCATCCCGCGGTCCAAAAGCAGGTGTTCATTCCGCTTTTCTGCACGTCGGGCGAGCAGAACATCGGGGTGGGCCGGCTGCTCGACTTCATCGCGAGGTTCGGTTCCTCGCCCGAGGATCGCCAGACGGTCGGGGGCGTCGACAATTCCGGCGCACCCTGCCTCGTCAGCCTGGTGGGCACCGACCCGGTTGCTTTTGTTTTCAAGACGCTCGCCGACCAGCAGAGCGGCGATTTGTCGCTCTTCCGGGTGTGTTCGGGTGAAGTGCGCCCCGGCATGGATCTTTACAACAGCGGCCGGCGCATCACGGAGCGCATCGGGCAGCTTTACCGGCTCAACGGCAAACTCCGCACCCAGGTCGACAGGCTTACGGCTGGCGACATCGGCGCCGCCGTGAAACTGAAGGACACGCATACCGGCAACACGTTGTGCAGCGCCAAGCACATCGTGGAGCTGCCGAAGGTCACTTATCCCACGCCCTACACGCAGGCCTCGCTCAAACTCGCCGTCCGCGGAGAGGAGGACAAACTGGCCGCCGGCCTCTCCGCGATGCACGAGGAGGACCAGGCTTTCGAGTTCCATGTGGATAGCGAGCTGCACCAGACGATTCTCTCGGCGCAGGGCGAACTTCATCTCGAAGTGCTCATCGAGCGACTGAAGCGGCGGTACAAGGTTTCCGTGGAACTCGAGCAACCCAAGATCCGCTTCCGCGAGACGATCCGCGGCAAGGGCGAATCGAAATACCGGCACAAGAAGCAATCCGGTGGTGCCGGCCAGTTCGCCGAGGTGTGGATGCGCATCGCCCCCGGCCCGCGCGACAGCGGCATCGAATTCAAAGAGTCTCTCAGCGGCCAGAACGTCGACCGCGTATTCGTGCCTTCGGTGGAGAAGGGCGTGCAGACGGCTTGCACCGAGGGCATTCTGGCGGGTTACCGCGTGGTTGACGTGAAAATCGACTTCTACGACGGAAAGATGCACCCGGTGGACTCGAAGGATATCGCCTTCCAGATCGCCGGCTACTTCGCCTTCAAGGAGGCGTTTGTGAGTGCGCGGCCCTGCCTGCTCGAACCGATCCACCAGCTTGAGATCAAGGTGCCGGAGGACTCCCTCGGCAAAGTCGTCGGAGATCTTTCGAGCCGGCGCGGCAAGATTCTCGGCATGGACGCGAGCGGCCGGCTGCAGGTCGTGCGCGCCGAGGTGCCCGCCGCCGAGCTTTACCATTACGGCACGGTGCTGCGCTCGCTCACGGGAGGCCGCGGCCTGCATAGCGAGAAACTCACCCATTACCAGGAAATGCCGGCCGAGCTCGAGAAGAAGGTTGTCGAGGCAGCCAAGGCGGCGAAGGCCGCCGCCGCGGCGAACCACGGACACTAGCGATTTGCCCGGTCCTCCGGTTTGTTCTGAGACCCGGGCCGCAGGATGTTTGGGTCGGTCCGGCGTCATTATTGCCCCGACACGGCGCTTCCTCGCCCTGCCTGGCCCGAAAATCCCGCCTCGGTGGCCATTTGCGGGCTGGAAGCCTGCACCGTGTTGCGTCATTATAATCTCATGATTGCCGCAGTCAGGTTCAAGAACTTCAAGGCGCTGCGTTCCGCCGCTGTGCGACTGGAATCGTTCAACCTCATCATTGGTCCCAATGGGAGCGGCAAGACCAGCCTTATCCAGGCGTTGTTGAGTTTACGGACCCTGGCGTTGTCGGTGGATCAGCCCCGCGAGGGCCGGACGGCGCGGGCGGGTGGTCCTGAAATCGACTACCAGTTCTCGCCCCCGTTCGCCGACTTCACCGTGCGGATGCGTTGTGTGGCCGAAATGGTGTGCGACGTTTTGCGGGTTGAGCATCCGTCGGGACCGGCGGGCGACGCCAAATGGGCGGATCTGCGGTCGCGGCTGCGTCGCATCCGGGCGTTTCTGTTCGATCATCATGCCATGGCGGCACCGGCCGCAGTGAAGGAGGGCGGCGAACTTTCATCGAATGCCGGCAATCTGGCGGCCGTTCTGGCCGCGCGCCGGGAGAAGACGCCGGCGGCCTATGTCCGCCTGGTGGAGGAATTCCGGCGCATCATGCCGGAATTTGCCGAACTCAGTTTCCGGGAGGCCGGGCCCGGCCACGTCGAGCTGATTCTGAAGGATAGTCAATACGGCGATCTGATTCCGGCCGACAGCCTCTCCCAGGGCGTGCTTAATCTGCTGGCTGTGCTTACGCTTTCCTTCGCGCCCGAGCCGCCCAGCATCGTGTGCTTGGAGGAGGCGGATCGCGGCATCCATCCGCGCCTTTTGCGCGAGGTTCGCGATGCCCTTTACCGGCTGAGCAATCCCCGGGATTTCGAAGAGCCCCGGGGGCCGGTGCAGGTGATCGTCACCACGCATTCCCCCTACCTGCTCGATCTTTTCCGCGACCATCCGGAGGAAGTGGTATTGGCCAACAAGGAGGGGCGGACTGCCACCTTCGAGCGACTGGCCGACCGCCCGGATCTCCTGGAATTGATGAAGGAGGCGAATCTCGGCGACCTGTGGTACAGCGGCATCCTGGGCGGCGTGCCGGGCGAAGAATGAAGCTGGCCATCCTCAGCGAATCTCCTGCGGACGAGGCCGCCGTGCGCGTGCTGGCCGAGTTTGTCCTCGGCCGGCCGATCGAGCTGGTGGCGCCGTCGCTGCGGGCGCGCGGCTGGCCTTCGGTCGAACAGGTGCTGCCCTCGGTCATCCGGCATCTGCATTTCAATACCACTGCGGACGGAATCGTGGTGGTGGTGGACTCCGACGATTCCGTGGTGCACACCGCGGCGCACGAAGCGCCGGGCTTCCATCATCCGTTGTGCCGGCTGTGCCGGCTGCGGTCCGTTTTCCGACGGACGCAAAAAAACCTTCCGCCGGCGCACGGGCGCGATCGCGTGTTGCGGGGCGTTGGGCTGGCCGTGCCGGCCATCGAGGCCTGGTACCTGTGCGGGCGGGATGCCGCGGTCACCGAGGCGGCGTGGCAGGGCGGACAGGAGAGCGGAAGGCCGCCCTATACCCGGCGTGAGCTGAAATGGCGGGTTTACGGCACCGACCGGCCCTCGCTGCCGCATGAGACCATGCGCGCCCTGCAGGAGGTGCGCCGCCATCAGGGCGATGTGCGCCGGCTGGAAAATGATTTTCCGCACGGTTTCGGCGCGCTGGCCCGCGATCTCCGGGCTTGGCGGGCAAATCCCCGAGCGGGCGGGATTTCTCCGGACTTGCCGGCCGCGGGTTCGTTGTCATGAAAGACCCAGCACTCCCTTAGGATGAAATCACCGCGATTCTCTCTCGCTGCGTTGTTGGGCGCGCAGGCGCAGGTCATGTTCAACAGCAACGCGGCCCAGTTGATGCTGATCGCGCTGGCGCAATTCCCGGGTGTGCTGGGCGCAGAGAGCGATCCGGACGCGATCCGGTCGCTGCTCGGGGTATTCTTGGTGGTGCCCTTCCTGCTTTTTTCCCCTCTGGCCGGATGGTTCACCGACCGGTTTTCCAAGACGGTGGTGCTCAATCTGTCGCTGGGCATGCAGTTTGTGAGCATGGTGTTGCTGGTGACCGCACTCTGGCTGCATTCGCTATGGGGCGCCGTGGCGTGCTTCATTTTGCTCCCGCTACAGGCGACGATCTTCGCGCCGGCCAAGCGCGCGGTGCTGCGGGAGATGGTGCCCGCGGTGCGGCTGGCGCGCGTTGTCGGCTGGATGGAAATGCTTTCCGTGACCGCCCTTCTGCTGGGTGGATTCGGCGGCGGACGAATGTTCGATTTCTTCGCGGCCCGCGCGCAACTCGGCGGCCCGGGCGGCGTGAACGCGGCATGGCAGGCGGCGCTGATGACGGCGATCATCCTGACCGTGGCGTCGGCGGTGTCGTGGCTGCTCTTCCAAATTGTGGAGCGGACGCCGGCGCAGTCCTCCGAGCCCTTTGGCGCCAGCCTGTTCGTCCGCCACGGCGCGCTCCTGACCGAGCTGTGGCAGGCCCGGTCGTTGTTTCGCGCCGCAATGGGGATTGTTTTTTTCTACAGCCTCGGTGGTTTCGTCTATCTTTTGCTGACCCACATTGGCGCCGAAGTCCACCAGGGGGGGGTGGGCTCGGGCACCGATGCCGGTATCATGCTGCTCCTGCTGGGATTTGGCACGATGCTGGGCAATATTTCCGCCGGCCTCCTGTCGCGCCGCGGCATCGAACTGGGCCTGGTGCCGATTGGCGGCACTCTGCTGCTGCTGGCGCTGCTGGTGCTGAGTTTGGTCGGGGAACCAGGGGTGGCGTTCAGCGCCGGACTGGTTACAGCCGGGTTCGCGGGCGGAATGCTCGTGGTGCCGCTGTATGCATTTATCCAGGAAACGGCGGGTGCGCATAGCCGCGGGCGCGTGCTGGCGGCCGTCGGGTTGATGGACAGTGCGGGCGGTCTCCTCGCGAGCGGCCTGTTTTTTGTCTTCAACAACGATCGGTTGCTGAACTGGGGGCACTCGGCCCAGATTCTCTTTCTGGCGGCGTTCACCCTGGGGATGCTGGTTTGGGCATTGTGGCATCTGCCCCACGACACCGTGTGCTCGGTCATGCGGCTCATCGGGCCGATCTTCTACTGGGTGCAGGTGCGGGGCGCGGCGCATGTGCCGGTGGCGGGAGGCGGGTTGATCATATGCAACCACCTGTCCTATGTCGACGCCGTCGTGCTGCAGATCGCGTCGCCGCGCAACCTGCGTTTTGTGGCGTTTGCCGGCCGCACCCGGAGCCCGATCCTGCGGTACCTGTATCGTGCCCTGGGCGTCATCCCGGTGGCGCTGAACAAGCCGACCAAGGGCATCCGGCTGGCGGCGGAAGCCGTCGGACGAGGCGAGGTGGTGTGCGTTTTCCCCGAGGGTGCCATTTCCCGCACGGGGCAGCTTATGGGACTGAAAAACGGTTTCTGCCTGATCGCCGAGGCCGTCAAGGTGCCCGTGGTTCCCGCCGTCATCGACGGCATGTGGGGATCGGTGTTCTCGTTTGCCGGGAACAAATACCTGTGGAAATCACCGCGGCTGATGCCGACCCACGTACTCGTGCAGTTTGGGCAGCCAATCCCGGCTGACCAGGTCAGCCGCCCCACGGCCCGCAAAGCCTTGCTGGACCTCACAGCCGAGGCGTTTGCGGAACGCCCGATCTTGCGGCGCAATCTGGGGCGGGAATGTATTCGCGCTCTGGCCAAGCGGCCCGGCTGCCTGGAAATTGTCGATCGGACGGCAGATCGGCGCGAAATCAATGCGGGGCAGCTGCTTGCGGCGGCGGCGGCTTTTTCGCGGCACATCAAAAAGATCGTCCCCGAGCAACGGATCGGCATTGTGCTCCCGCCCGGGATTGCCGGCACCCTTGTGAACCTTGCTGTCGTCTGCGCCGGAAAGACGCCGGTGAATCTTAATTTTACCACGGGGCGCGCCGCCCTCGAGGCGAGTTTCCGGCGGGGGGAAATCAAGACCATCATCACGGCCGATGCCATGCGAGCGCGTTTGCCGAACTTTCCGTGGCTGGAGCGAACCCTCGATTTGCAGGAGGAGATGAAGGCCATGGGCGGCAAGCGTGCCATACTACCCTGGCTGCTGGCCGCCTGGCTGTTGCCCAACCAGTGGGTGGCCGGCCTGCTCGGCCTGCCCCGGGAGGGCGACGATGAAGAGGCCGCGCTGCTGTTCACCAGCGGCAGTGCGGGCGAGCCGAAGGGGGTCGTGCTGTCGCATCGCAACGTGCTGGCCAACTGCGCGCAGATCTCCTCGCTCTCCATCCTTCCCAAGACGGCCATCCTTGTGGGCTGTCTGCCCCTCTTCCACAGCATGGGTTTCACCGTTACCATCTGGTATCCGATCCTGCGTGGCTGCCGGGTAGTTACAGTGCCCAGCCCGTTGGACACCCGCCGGATTGTCGAGGCCATTGCCCAGGAGAAAGCCACGGTCCTGGTGGGCGCGCCGACGTTTATCCGTCCCTTCCTCAAGAAGGCGACAAAAGAGGAACTCCAATCACTCGCCATTGTGGCGACTGGCGCAGAGAAGCTCCCCCTGGATCTCTACGAGGCGTTTCTCAAGCAATTCGGCATCGAAATCATGCAGTGTTACGGGCTCACTGAAACGACGCCGGTCAGCAACGTGAACCAGCCTGATCCGCCAATCACCGTCTCCACCGCACGGCACCAGATTGGCAAGCGCACCGGATCGGTCGGCCGTCTGCTCCCGGGCATGACTGCGCGCATCGTCGATCCCGAGACCGGCGTGGAGCTGCCCATGAATGACACGGGCCTCATCTGGCTGCGCGGAGCCAATGTTTTCCGCGGCTACCTGAATGATTCCGAACGCACGGCCCAGGCACTCCGGGGCGACTGGTTCGTGACCGGAGACCTCGGGCGGTTCGATGACGATGGATTCCTCCACATTGAAGGCCGTCTCTCCCGTTTCTCCAAGATTGGCGGCGAAATGGTGCCGCATGGGGTGATCGAACAGGCGGTGATCAATGCCTATGGATGGGAGCCGGTGGACGATCCGATGCTCGTGATTGTCGGCGTTTCGGATGCGACAAAGGGTGAGTCGCTGGTGCTGCTCACGACCCAGGATGTTTCCACCGCCGATGTTCGCGACCGGCTGATGGAGGCCAACCTGCCCAACCTCTGGATTCCGAAGGCGGTCCGCCGCGTGGAGAAAATCCCCGTCCTGGGCTCCTGCAAGACCGACTTCAAGGGATGCCGCACGCTCGCCTTGGAGATGACCCGGGAAGTCACGACGGCCCAGTGAGGCCGGGCGGAGCAAGGCCTTGCCGCGCATAATGACAGCAGCAGGCTCGGGCAGCACTTGGGGCCGGCGTCCTTACCTGGGGAACCCCGCCAAGTTTTTTGAAAAAGCAAAACGCAGCCGTTCCCCGGTTTTCTTTACTCGCCCCACCGCCCGCGGGTGATCTAGAAAATCGTCCTCGATCCATGTTGCATTCCCTGGCCACCAGACGGCTTGTCAGAAAGCTCGGCTCTACCGTTGTCCGCACGGACAAGGAGACGTGCTGGGCCGCGTCATTTGACAGTAGCAAGATTTCCTTTCTGCCGGAGGCGGTCATCCGGCCGCGCCAGAAGGCCGCTGTGGGTACCGTGCTGGAACTGGCCAACCGCTACCGGGTGCCGGTGACGGTGCGTGGGCGGGGCACGACTCTGATGGGCTCCGCTGCACCCGTGCGGGGCGGCTGGGTTCTTGACCTGCGTCGGCTCAACCGGGTGCGGATTGATGTGGAGGCGGGCATGGCCCATGTGCAAGCGGGGGCGACGACTGCCTCCCTCCAGCGTGCGGCTGCGGCGAAGGGTTGGTTGTATCCGCCGGACCCATCATCCAAGGAGTATTGCACCATTGGCGGCAATATCGCCTGCAATGCGGGTGGCATGCACGGCGGCAAATATGGCGTCACCCGCGACTTCGTGGTCGCGCTGCACGGATTCCTGCCCACCGGCGAATACGTGGAGTGGGGGACGGCGACCAAGAAGTTCTCCGCCGGTTTCAACCTGCGAGATCTTTGGATCGGCAGCGAGGGCATGCTTGGGGTCGTAACCGCGGCTGTGGTGAAACTGGTGCCGCAGCCAGCCGCCCGCTGGACGCTCCTGACCTCGTTTCACAACGAGGTTGAGGCCATGCGCGCCGCGCGAGAACTTTTCCGCCAGCGGGTGCAGCCGGCCATCTGCGAGTTTCTCGATCGCGAGAGCGTGCTCTGTGCCGAAAGCGCCACCGGTCGGGTGGTTTTCCCGGGCCAGTCCGGCCGGCCGATCATCCTCCTTGAACTGGCCGGTTCGGAAGCGGAGTTGCGTGACCTGCGGCCCGTCGTGCTGGCCTGGGCCGGCCGGCATGCCGCCGCTTTCCGGGCAGCGCGCGATCGCGCCGAGGCAGAGGCGCTCTGGGCCGTGCGCCGCAAATGCTCCGGGGCCATGTTCGAACTGGGCGACTCCAAGCTTAACGAGGACATCGTCGTGCCGATGCGCAACTACGGGCGCTTCGCCCGCTTTCTCGCCCTACTGAGGCGGGATTCCGGCCTGTCCATCCCCACTTTCGGCCATCTGGCCGACGGCAACCTGCATGTGAACATCATGTACCACCGGGAAAACGCCGCCGAAGCGCGCATGGCGGTGAGCACCCTCCAGCGCTTGATGGAGACAGTCGTGAGCCTTGGCGGAGCCATCTCCGGCGAACACGGCATCGGACTGGCCAAGTCGCCGTTCCTGCGCCTCCAGCATCGGCCGGCGCAGGTGAAGGCGATGAAGGCGATCAAGCGGGCTCTCGACCCGCGCGGGATCCTCAATCCCGGCAAAATGTTTGAGGTCGTCCGTATCTGGAAATACCCCCGGCTGCAGGTGCACCTCCCTTGGGACCACAAGTAATTTCACGCTTGGAAGGCAAGCCCCTGAGTGAGGGGAGGGTGCACGATCAATCCGGACTTCAAACACTTATGGCCGATCGTTGCGACTGCCCGAGTCGAGCCCATCCGCGAGACGAGCAGCGGCATCGTATGCCAAACGTACAACGGTGGCGCTTCATCGCGTCCCAGGCTCAAGTAACAAATCGAGGGAGCGTTTTTTCCATTGCGCAGCAGGACAGCCCCCCCTCTAGTTTTCGCCTTTAGTTCATGTATCTTAAGGCGCTCAAGCTTCACGGATTTAAAAGTTTCGCTGACTCTACGGTCCTATCCTTCGACCCCGGCGTGACGTCCATTGTCGGCCCGAATGGTTGCGGCAAGAGCAACATCGCCGACGCCATCCGTTGGGTGCTTGGCGAGCAGAGCGCCAAGGCTCTCCGTGGTGGCAAGATGCAGGACGTCATCTTCGAAGGCACCGACACGCGCAAGCCGCTCGCGTTGTGCGAGGTGTCGCTGCTCCTGACCGAGTGCGAAAGACAGCTCGGCACGGATTTTCATGAAGTCGAGATCACCCGCCGGGTTTCCCGTGACGGACAGAGTGATTACCTGCTCAACGGCCAGTTCGTCCGGCTGAAGGACATCCACAAGCTTTTCATGGACACCGGTGTCGGCCGGACCAGCTATTCGATTATGGCACAGGGCCAAATCGACCAGATCCTGTCGTCCAAACCCGAAGAACGCCGCACCGTTTTTGAGGAGGCCGCTGGCATCACCAAATACAAGGCCCAGCGCCGCGAGGCGCTCAGCAAACTGGCTCTCACCGATCAGAATCTCGCGCGGATTGTCGATGTGATCAGCGAGGTCGGCCGCCAGATCGGCAGCCTTCGGCGCCAAGCGGCCAAGGCCATCCGCTACAAACGGGTGAGTTTCCGGCTGCGCCACCTCAGCCTCGCCCTCAGCAACTGGCAATACCGCCAGCTCAGCGCCATTTTGGCCGACCTCGAGGGCCGGGTGGCGGTTCAGCGCAGCGATGCGGAAATCCGCCGGACCTCCCTCGAGGAGCGGCAGCAGGCGCTCGAGCAGAGGAAGTCTGCCCGCAGCGAACTCAACCAGCGCGGACAGGATGCCCAGCAGGCGGTTTTCGACCTGCGTTCCCAGAAGGAACAGGCGGAAAACCAGGCGGGACTGGCCCTGGTGCGGCGAACCGGCTTGCTCGAACGCATCGAGGGGGGCCGTCAGGATCTCGCCGAGCTGGAAATGCAGCTCAAGGAACTCGCCACGCAGGTCGATACCGGTGCGCAGGACAAGCAGATGCAACTCAGCCTGCTCGGCAGCAGCGATGCCGTTTTCCAGGACCGCAACCGCGAACTAGCGGTTGTCGAGGGCGAATTGACACGGGACGGGCGCCAGCTCGACGAAGATAAATTCCGCCTGTTGCAATTGGAGAGCACGGTCGCGCGGTTGCGCACCGACAGTTCCAGCCTGGAGGTTGATGCAAGGACCAGCCAGCTCCGGCACGATCAGGTGGCTGCCGAGATCGAGGAAGTGCGCCAGATTGTGGCGGGAGCGGCGGCGACACTCGGTCAAGTCCGGCTGCGCGTCGAAGCCGCGCGGGCCGACCAAAGCCGGGCGCACAACGAGGCGCAGGCGGCGCAACAGGCCTTGCAGGAATCCACCCAGAGGTTCCGGGAAGGCCAGCGCAAGCTGCAGGAGATCGATCGCAGCCTCGCCCAGAAGGCCGCGCGCCTGAAGCTGCTGCAGCAGATGCAGGAAAAATGGGAGGGTTTCGGCGAAGGCGCCAAGGCCCTGCTGTCGGGCCGGCTCGACGGATTATTGGAGGGGCGGAAGCTTGTCCCGGTCACGCGCGGGCTGGAAGTGAAGGTGGAATACGCCAAGGCGCTGGAGGCTATTCTCGGTTCATCCGTGGAGGCCATCGGGGTGGCGGATCTCGGCACCGCCCAGAGGATCATCGCCCATCTGGAGCAGGGAAAGATCGGCAGCGTGCATATGCAGGTGGCCGAAGTGGGCAGCCGGAAGGCGGCAACGGATACCCTTCCCGCCGGGCTCCGGCCCGCTACCGAGGCCGTCGATGGTCTCGATGAATCCCACCCTGTCGCGAGTTTGTTGTCGTCCTGCTACATTGCCGACGACCTCAACGCCTTTCTCGATCACTGGAAAACCAATCCAGGCTTCAGCTTTCTCATGGTGGCCACCCCCAAGGGCGACCTGGTCGACCGGCGCGGCGTGGTTTTCGGCGGCTATCACAAGCGTCCGGACAACACTATAGTGCAGCGCGAAATCGACCTGCGCGAGACGGCCCGGCAGGTGGCGCGCGAACAGCAGGCGCATGCCGAACAGCGTTCACTGATCGACCAGCTAAACGCCTCGCTGGCCCAGGCGGAGGCGGCGCTGGAACAGAAGCGCAAGGATGTGCTTGTCGCCACCCAGCAGGCTGCGGGTATTCACTCCGAGGAAAAAAGCGCCCAGCGCTCGCACGACGAGGCCCAGATCCGGTTTACCCGCATGGAGAATGAGCTGGCCAACCTCAAGCTGGCGCATGATGAGGCGCAAACCCGATTGGCCAAGGCGCAGGCCGGCCTCGCCGAGGCCGACGGGGCCGTGGCGGCGCAACGGGAGAAGATCGCGGCTATGGAGAAACGCCTGGCCGAAATCCGGGGCGACCGCGATCTCAAGAAGGAAGCCCTGGCGCAAGCCCGACTGGAGCTGGCGGAGCGCCGGCAGAAGGTCGAGGTGCTCGATCGCGGCCTCACCGAAATGGAACGACGCCGGGTGCAACTGGCTGACCTTTACGAACAGCGCGAGATCGAGCTGGAAACCTGGTCGGAACAGGTGAAACAGCTCGAGTCTGAGTCCGCGGCCCAGAAACTTCGCGCGGAGGAAATCGCCCAAACCCTGGCCGTGGCGCATGAGTCGTTGGAAAAGATCCGCACCGAGCTTGTGGCGGTGGAGCAGGATATCTCCGGACTGGAGACAGGCTTGGCCGCGATCCGCACCGAGGCGGAGACGGCCCAGGGTGAACTGAGCCAGAATGAGGTGAAGGTGGCTGAGACGCGAGCCCGGGCGCAGTTTCTCACCGAGGAGGTGCAGCGCGAATTTCAGGTCGAGGTGGCCACGCAGGACTGGCAGCAACTGCTCTGGCATGCCGACGATGAACCCGAGGGCCTCAAGGCCCTGGACCTTGACGAGGAGGATGAACCGTCCGGCTCCAGTGTCGCTGTTCCCGCCACCGGCGAGATCGAAGCGAAGTCGGCGACGAAACGCCGGCGCCGGGAAAAGGCGCCGAAAGGCGATCCGACCGAGCAGGATCTGATCGCCTTGGCCCAGACCAGTTGGGATGAAGTGCGCATCGAGGTGGAGGCGCTCCGCACCCGGTTGCAGGGCATGGGCGCAGTCAATCTGGTCGCGATCGAGGAATACTCCGAATTAAAGCAGCGTTTCGAGTTCCTCAAGGCCCAGAGCGACGATCTGACAAATGCCAAGGCGCAACTCCTGAAGGCAATCGACGACATCAATCAAACGTCTCTCCGGCAGTTTGAGGTGACCTTCGAGCAGATCAAAAAGAACTTTATCTACACCTTCCATACGCTGTTTGGCGGGGGACATGCTGAACTGGATCTCGTTGTGACCGAGGATCCTCTGGAGAGCGGCATCGATATCATCGCCCAGCCGCCGGGCACCAAGCTGCGCAACATCACGCTGCTCTCTGGCGGCCAGAAGACGCTGACCGCCGTCGCGCTGCTTTTCGCCCTTTATCTGGTCAAACCGAGCCCGTTCTGCCTGCTGGATGAACTCGACGCGCCGCTCGATGAATCGAACATCCACCGGTTCACAAACCTGCTCAAGCAGTTCACCAAGGATTCGCAGTTCCTCATCATTACGCACAACAAGAGTACGATCGCGACGGCCGACGCGATTTACGGCGTGACCATGCAGGAACGCGGCGTGTCCAAGATCCTGTCCATGCGCTTCAACCAGGAGCGCGGCGAGGCCGAGGCGGTGTCCTCACCGACGATCGCCGATGCCGTGCGCAACGCCCACCTGTCCCCGATTCCCGCCGGGGCGTGAGCGCCGGCAGGATTCCGGATCGGCGCGGCCGGAAAGCAAGGCGTTCCTTCTTTCATGGCTTGTTTTGGGGAGCCATGTAACCCAATAGGTGACAAGTTCAGGCGTAATGATGGACAACGCCGTCTGGCCGATTGCAGTCTGCAAGGATGAACGGGCAGCAGATTTGTCACCCAATAGGTGACAAGATTCTGGGAGGTGGCCCGGCTTTGCCGGATGGATGAAGGACGAGCGAGGAGAACCCCGAAGAGAACCGATCCACGAGTCGGGGTCGGGGGGGGATGATGTGCGGCGTTTAGCCGTGAACACGGTCGTTGGGCACGTGCAGGCCTTCGAGGGTGACGAAGACCATCTGGCCCACCATGCGCGTGGAAAACCGGATCGACTCCTCCTTGAGCCCCTGGGCGGCCCGGAGGAGATGAACCGAGGTGGCGCCATACCGGGGCTGCCCGTCCGCCGCCGTGGCGGTGATGATCCGGCGCAGGGTGCAGCCGGAGCAGTGCTCCGTTCCCCCGCATCCCTCCGGAGACTGGGCATAAACACACTCGATGATCGTTCCTCCCCGCATGCCCCTCATGGCCGAGGACGGTTTTCCCAGCATCCGCTCGGCGGCGCGGTTGGCTCCCAGTGCGACGACCTCGTCGCTCATCGCCACGACCGGAAAATCGAGAGCCGGTTGAGCAAGTCCTCCAGGCTCACCTTCTGCTGCGCGTTGAGTTGGGCGGCGCACCCTTCGCAGATTCCGTGCGAGACAAAGGCGTTACTATCGGGATCGTCCACCAGCACCTTCTGGCACCAGGCACAAACGACTTTCATTGGATTGTTTTGCATTCAAACTGCCCAATTTCGTTATCTTGTCCACGTATTATCGAGTGCCGTATGACGGAGGCGCGGGCCAGTGCCCGCGGGAAATTAGCGCCTCGTAGGGCTGGTTTTAGGAAGAAGGCAAGGAAAGCGGATGCGTTGACACGGATGTCGGAAATTTTATTCCTCAAAGAAGGATTACCGTCCTCTTTGCTATCCCATCACCTCAATCCCTCCCCCATGAAAAATCGTTCCATTCTCACATGTCTATTCAGCCTTGTCGCGGCCCTGCCGCTGTCCGCCCAAACTCCTCCCACTGGAAGTGGTTTCTCGACTTCCGATTATTGGACGCCGACGGATATGCCGATGTTCACGGTCGGCGGCGGTTCGACGAATTTCAACTCAAGTCGCCTGAACTATATCGTTAGTTCCCCTGGCGCACCCAAGGACAGCGCCGGTCGTGGGTGGATGGCCAGCGTGGGATTGTTCAACACTGACTGGTCGGTTCAAGTGGATGTCAATCTTGCCGCCCTGTCTCTTTCCACAAGTGGGCAATATGCCAACCTCAACCTGAGTATCATGAATGGTGACAATATGGCGAGTGTCGCCATCGACCGTTATTATGATAGTGGTACGGTCTACGGCTTTGAGGCTTTTCTGAAGCAGGGCGGCTCCGATCCCGATGGGGTAGTAAGCACGACATCGGCGGCGACTACTGGAACATTGAAGTTCACCTATACAGCTGCCAGCAATGGAACACTCACGGCGTCCATCGTATCGCCAACTGTCAATGACGGCTTCTCTAAAGATCTATATACGCTATCCAATGTCACCACTACTTGGACTAATGTATCGAGCAATCCCTTCCAGTTCGCACTCATCGGTGGATCAGCTGGAACCATCCTCAGTTCTGGAGAAGCCTTTTTCGACAATTTTGAATCTACTGGCTTGACCGCCAGTCCCATTCCCGAGCCTTCGACTTACGCTGCGTTGGCCGGATTGGCTGCGCTGGGATTCGTCGCGTGGCGGCGGCGCAAAGTTACGGCGCAGTAACCCACCGTATTGCACTTTCAGCCCGTCTCGCAAGGGACGGGCTTTTTTGCGCACGGATTCCGGGCATGAAAAAGGCGCGACTCGCGGCCGCGCCGGCTGAGCTCCAGCGCGGAGTTTTTTATGGAGCACGCCTCGCGGCGCCGACGGCTCATTTGCGGCCGGCCCAGCGGTCCGGCCCTACCGATGGAGTCCCGCGCATGGCTACAGATTAATTTAATGTGCCCGGTCGGCGCATTTCCCGAGCGTACAACGTGCCGGGGCAAGGGCGCCAGCGGCCTACAGGATCAGGTCCGGCGGCACGTTGGAGAGTGATTCCTCCATCGTGGTCAGGCCCATCTTGACCTTGAGCATCGAGTCCTGGTGGAGGGTCTTCATGCCGGTCCGCATCGCGATGCGCTTCAGCTCGGCAGTTTCGATCTCCTTGTTGATGCCGTTGGTCAGTTCTTCGCAGTTGATCATGAGTTCGTGGATGCCGACGCGACCCTTGTAGCCGATGCCGCCGCAGATGTGGCAGCCGCCGGGGTTGGCCTTGAAGATCTCGCCGCTCCATCCGATAGCCTTCTCGAGGATCTCCTTCTCGCGGCCCTCGGGGGTGTACTTGACCTTGCAGTTCTTGCAGACGCGGCGGAGGAGGCGCTGGGCGCACACGCAGACGAGCGACGCCGAAATGTTGAAGGGCTCGATTTTCATCTCGCTCAGGCGCGAGATCGTGGACGGCGCGTCGTTGGTGTGCAGGGTGGAGACGAGCAAGTGGCCGGTGAGCGCGGCCTCGCAGGCGATGCCGGCGGTTTCCTCGTCGCGGATTTCACCGACGAGGATGACGTCGGGGTCCATGCGGAGGTAGCAGCGCAGGGCGCGGGCGAAGGTGAGCCCGATTTGCCGGTTCATCTGCATCTGGTTGAGGCCCGGCAGCGTGTATTCGATCGGGTCCTCCGCGGTCTGGATGTTCATGTCCGGGGTGTTCACCTCGGCGAGCGCGGAGTAGAGCGTCATCGACTTGCCGGAGCCGGTGGGGCCGCAGTGCAGGATCATGCCGTAGGGCTGGCGGATGCACTCGCGGTACCTGGCGAGGTTTTCGTCGGAGAAGCCGAGGGCGGGGAGGGGCAGGGTGGTCTTCTGCTTGTCGAGGATGCGCATGACCACCTTCTCGCCGAAATTCATCGGGCCGGTGGCGACGCGCAGGTCGACGTCGATGTTCTTCTTGGTGTATTTCTTGAAGACGATGCGTCCGTCCTGTGGCAGGCGGCGCTCAGCGATGTCGAGGTTGCACATGATCTTGAGGCGGGTGACGAGCGCGTTGGTCACCTGCTTCGGGAGGCGGAGCTTTTCCTGGCACAGACCGTCGACGCGGTAGCGGACCAGCAGATCCTTCTCCTGCGGCTCGATGTGGATGTCCGAGGCGCCGGAGACGTAGGCGTCCTCGATGATGCGGTTGGTCAGCTGGATGATCGGGGCGGAGTCCTCGCTCTCCAAATCCTCGGCCTTGACCTCGCCGCCTTCGCCGCTGTAGGCGCTGCCGATGACCTCCGCGACCTCGGAGATGTCGACGTCGTCGGTCTGGAGCTTTTTCTCCTGCTTCGACTCCTTGAAGTATTTCTTGATCAGGACCTCGAGCAGGGAGGCCGGGATGACGCGCACTTCGTCGATGCCCATTTCCGTCGCCTGGGTGAAGGCCTCGCGCTTGGCGTAGTCGAGGGGGTTGGGCATCAGCACCGACACGGTGTTGGTGCTGACCTTTTTTACTGGGAAAATGCTTTCCCGGCGAATGATGGCGTCGCCGGTGATTTCGACGAGCTTATCGTCGATGTCCACATCCTCGGGCTTGGTGACGAGGGGCAGTTCGGTGAAGCGGGCAATGAACTTGGCGGTGTCCTCGGCGCTGAGCTGGAATTTCGGATCCAGCATGCGCTGGATGAGTGTCGAGGAATACTCGGCGACCTCCTGGAGGACCTTCAGATCCTTCTCGACGAACTGCCCACTGGTCCCGGCGCTGGGCTCCTTGTTCAGCACCTGCACCGCGCCGATGATGATGTTGGACTTGAGCGGCACCGTGAGCATCGAGTGCACCTCGAAGCCGGTGTTCATGTTCTTGAGCGAGGCGGCCTCGGGCCCCTTGTTGGAAAAGAACAGCGGCTCGCCGGTCTGGATGACTTTGCCGACGTTGCCCGTGCCCTGGGGGAGTTTGAGCTGCAGCAGTTTGGCGGACGTTTCCTTGAACTTGGCCTCCTTGGCCTTGTCCTGGCCCCACAGACTGGGTGAATAGTAGATTTGCTTGAACGCGATCTCGCCGCCCTCCACCAGGTAGATGGTCATGGACTGCGCCTGGAGGGCCTCCACCACCTTGCTAGCGGTCAGCTCAATCACGGAGTTGACGTCCTCGCGGCTCGGGGCGGGCTTCGAGATGACTTTGATCAGCAGGGAGCGACGGAGGGTGTTGGTGAGGGTGCTGGGCTGCATGAGGGAAGAATGGAGGCGGGAGGCGGGTCACGACCCGTGCCGGTCACCCCGGGAAGGGAGAGGCGGGGGACCAACCCAAGGTGATGATGAAAACGCGCTTGCTTGTAAGCCGAAAATCTCAAGTGGTCGAGGGCAAACCAGCATGATCCAGTGGGCGAAAAACATGTGGGGGCGCCTGGCCGGCGGGACGCCGGGGGCGACTCCGGAGGCAGCGGATGGGATCGTCGGCGAAAACACGGCGGCGGATTTCTTGCGGCAACGGTGCGGCTATGAACTCGTCACGCGCAATTGGCATAGTCCGAGCGACCGGCGCGATGAACTCGACCTGGTATGCCGCGACGGCAAGGTGCTGGTGTTTGTCGAGGTCAAGGCACGCCGAGAGCACGCCCTCGTGCCCGGCTACTACGCGGTCGATCAGCGCAAGAAGCGGGCGCTTCGCCGCGCCGTGCACTCCTATCTGTCGGCGCTTGAGTATCCGCCGCGCACTTTTCGCTTTGATGTTGTCGAGGTGGCGTTAAGCGACCGGCTGCCACCGCAGGTGTTGCATTTTCAGAATGTGGCGCTCTTCCCCAAAGGCTATCATGTGGCACGCCAGAGCGGTTCGCTGCGCGAGGCCGGGGAACGGGTCTAGCTGCCGGTCTGGCCTGGGCACAGCGGGAGGGGCGGCGCCCCGGCGGGGACCGCCGGATCCGATCGGAGTTCCCGCCTCAGCCGCGAGCTGACAGCACCGTGTAGGTGCGCTTGCCCTTGCGGAGGAGGAGATATTTCCCGAACAGCAGATCGTTGGTCGTGGCGGTGCGGCTGAGGTCGGAGAGGCGGACGTTGTTGAGATAGATGCCGCCGGCCTCGAGGTCCTTGCGCGCCTGCCCCTTTGAGGGCGCGAGTCCGGCGTGGACTACGAGATCGATGATCGGCGTGCCGGCGCCGGCCAGCTTCCCGGGGTCAAGGTCCCTCGTGGGCACTTCGCCGACGACATCCTGAAAGATCTCCTCGGTGATGCCATCGAGCGCACCGCCGAAAAGAATCTCGCTGGCCTTGAGGGCACCGTGCAAGGCATCGGCCCCATGCACCAGGGTGGTGAGCTCGCGGGCCAGCGACTTTTGCGCGGCGCGGGCGCCGGGATGGGTCTGCACTTCCTGTTCGAGCGCGGCGATTTCCTCGCGCGTAAGAAACGTGAGAAACTTTAACAGCCTGACGACATCGGCGTCGTCGGCCTGCACAAAGAACTGATAGAAGCGGTATGGGCTGGTCTTCTTCGGGTCGAGCCAGACGGCGCCCGAGGCCGTTTTGCCGTACTTGGTGCCGTCGGCCTTGGTGAGCAGCGGGAAAACGAGGGCCCAGGCGGTGGCGCCGAGTTTTTTGCGGATGAGATCGCAGCCGGCGGTGATGTTGCCCCACTGGTCGGTCGCGCCGATCTGCAGCTCGCAATCGAACTTGCTGCGCAGGTGGCAGAAGTCGAAGGCCTGCAGGAGCTGATAACTGAATTCCGTATAGCTGATGCCGCTGTCCCCCTCGAGGCGGGTGCGCACGCTGTCCTTGGCGAGCATGACGTTGACGGAAAAATATTTCCCGACGTCGCGGAGAAATTCGAGGTAGGACACCGGCGCGGTCCAGTCGGCGTTATTGAAGAGGCGGGCAGGATTGAGGTTGGTCTCGAAGTCGAGGAATCCGGCGAGCTGCTTCTTCTGGGAGGCGATGTTGTGCGCCACCTGCTCGGGAGTCTGGAGATTGCGTTCGGCGGATTTACCGGAGGGATCGCCGATCATGCCGGTGGCGCCGCCCGCGAGAACGATGGGGATGTGCCCGTGGAGCTGGAAGCGGCGCAGGGCGAGCAGGGGTACGAGGTTGCCGACATGGAGGCTGTCCGCGGAGGGGTCGAAGCCGCAATAAAGTGTGATGGGCCCGGCGGCGATGCGCTGCGTCAGGGTTGCGCTGTCGGTGCAATCGGCGTAAAGGCCGCGCCACTCGAGTTCTTCGAGAATGCTCATAGATTGGGTGAGTATATCGGGAGGGCGTCAGTCCGGCGCAAGCGCGCAAATGGCGGCGCGCGACCGCTGCCGGCCGGAGGGTAAATCCGGCGCCAGCGGTCCGGCCGGCGGGACCAATGGAGGAAGACTGGAAAATTTGCGGCCAAGACTGCGAAAATGATTTGTCACGCGAATGAGGTTGGCTCTACTTGTGCCTTCCCTGCGCGGCAAGGCGCCATCAAACACCCACCTCAACTCGGGACCACCCATGCCTATCAAAGTCGGATCGAAAGCACCGGATTTCACACTGAAAACCAAAACGGCGGAGGGGCTCAAGGACATCAGGCTCAGCGATAATTTCGGCAAGAAGCAGACCGTGCTCCTCTTTTTCCCGCTGGCGTTCACGGGTGTGTGCACGCAGGAGATGTGCGACATCTCGGCCGGGATGGGGAATTATGCCAGTCTCAACGCCGAGGTCTACGGCATCAGTGTGGACAGCCCGTTCGCCCAGGAAGCCTGGGCCAAGCAGAACCATATCACCGCCACGCTGCTGAGTGATCTGAACAAGACCACGGCCAAGGCGTACGAGGTCGTATTTCCCAATCTGGCCGGCGTGGGCGACACGGCGGCGCGGGCGGCGTTCGTCATTGGCAAGGATGGTCTGGTCAAGTATGCTGAACAGACATCCGCGCCCACGGTCCTCCCGGATTTCAAGGCGATCCAGGCTGCGCTGGCTGGCTGAAGCGCAGGCGGCAGTCGCCGGCGGCTCCAGCGAGAACAGTTCGCATCCTTCCCCTCCCCATCAATTCATACTGCACGTTAATTCAACTCGGCTTCAGTTCTGATCCATGACCGGAGCCCCCTTGGTCCGGTCAGCCGGAATGGCAGCCTCAAACCCACTCGTCTCATGAACGCTAACAATCCATTCGGCACTCTGCAGTCCTTTGACAGCGGCAAGAAATTCTATTCGTTGCCTGCGCTCGAGAAGGCAGGCTTCCCCAATATCTCGCGTCTGCCGGTGAGTATCCGGGTGGTGCTGGAATCGCTGTTGCGCAATTGCGACGGCAAACGTGTCTCAGAACAGGCGGTCCGCGATCTGGCGGCATGGAAACCGACGGAGCCGCGCACAGCCGAAATTCCGTTCGTGGTCGCCCGCGTCGTTCTGCAGGATCTGACCGGCGTGCCGCTGCTGGTGGACCTCGCCGCCATGCGATCGGCGGTGGCCCGGCTCGGCAAGAATCCCAAGGTGATCGAGCCCCTGGTCCCGGTCGACATGGTGGTCGACCACTCCGTCCAGGTTGATGTGAGCGGGACGCCCGATGCCTTCGCGCGTAACATCGACATCGAGTTCAAGCGCAATCGTGAGCGCTACCAGTTTCTCAAGTGGGGCATGCAGGCGTTCGACACCTTCAAGGTCGTGCCGCCGAGCATCGGCATTGTGCACCAGATCAATCTCGAATACCTCGCCAAGGGCGTGCTGAACGAAGGGGACGTCTATTATCCCGACACCGTCGTCGGCACCGATTCGCACACGACCATGATCAACGGTCTCGGTATTGTGGGCTGGGGGGTGGGAGGCATCGAGGCTGAGGCGGGCATGCTCGGCCAGCCGGTCTATTTCCTTACTCCCGACGTGGTCGGGGTGCACATTACCGGCACCCTGCGCGAGGGAGTGACCGCCACCGATCTGGCGCTGACCGTCACCCAGATGCTCCGCAAAGCCAAGGTCGTGGGCAAATTCGTGGAGTACTTTGGCCCCGGGGCAACGGCGCTTCAGCTCGCCGATCGGGCGATTGTGGCCAACATGGCCCCGGAATACGGCGCAACCATGGGCTTCTTCCCGATTGACGCAGAGTGCGTCAACTATCTGCGCGCTACCGGCCGCAGTGAGGCGCTCTGCAAATCCTACGAGGATTATTACCGGGCCCAGGGGATGTGGGGCATCCCGGAGAAGGGTGCGGTCGATTATTCGCAAGTGCTGGAACTGGATCTGGGCCAGATCAATCCGAGCGTTGCGGGGCCGAAGCGCCCGCAGGATCGCATCGAGTTGTCCAACATGAGGCGCGATTTCTTCAACGCCTTCCAGCGGCCGATCACGGAAAATGGCTTCGGCAGGAATCGCAAGGATTTCGGCAAGAGCGTGAAGGTGACGACCGTCGGCCAGCGCAAAGCCAAGGTGGGCACGGGCTCCGTGCTGATTGCCGCCATCACGAGCTGCACGAACACCTCGAACCCCAGCGTGATGCTGGCCGCGGGTCTGCTGGCCAAGAAGGCCGTTGAGAAAGGCTTGAAGGTCAACCCGGCCGTCAAGTCGTCCCTCGCTCCCGGCTCCCGCGTGGTGGGCGACTACCTCAAGCGGACCGGCCTGCAAAAGTATCTGAACAAACTCCGCTTCAACCTCGTCGGTTACGGTTGCACGACCTGCATCGGCAATTCCGGCCCCCTCGATCCCAACATCGAGGAAGCGGTGGTGAAAAACGATCTCGTCGCGGCCAGCGTGATCTCTGGCAACCGCAATTTCGAGGCCCGGGTGCACCAGAACCTCAAGGCCAACTTTCTCATGTCGCCGCCGCTCGTGGTCGCGTTTGCGATCGCCGGCCGCGTGGATATCGATCTGAGCTGCGAGGCCCTCGGCACCGATCAGGACGGCGCGCCGGTGTATCTGGCCGACATCTGGCCCACGAATGCGGAAATCCGCGAAGTCATGCAATCCGCCCTCAGGCCCGAGGTCTTCCGCAAGCTGTACAAGGATTTTGCCGCCCAGAATCCGAAGTGGAACGAGGTTCCCTCGAGTGTCGGCAATGTCTACGAATGGGACCGGCAGAGCACCTATATCCAGGAGCCGCCGTTCTTCGAGAATTTCGGCATGCAGACCGGCACCATCGGCGAGATCAAGGGCACCCGCGTGCTCGGCATTTTCGGCGATTCGGTGACGACCGATCACATCTCGCCCGCTGCCGCCATCAAGAAGGCTTCGCCGGCCGGCAAGTTCCTGCTGGAGAACGGCGTGGCGTTCGAGGATTTCAACAGCTACGGCTCGCGCCGCGGCAATGACCGCGTGATGACCCGCGGCACCTTTGCCAACGTGCGCATCAAGAACCTCATGCTCGGCGGCGAGGAGGGGGGCAACACGATCTACCAGCCGACCGGGGAAAAGATGTCGATTTATGATGCCGCGATGAAGCACAAGGCCGCGGGCATGCCGCTAATCGTCATCGCCGGACAGGAATACGGCACCGGCTCCTCGCGCGACTGGGCCGCCAAGGGCACCAACCTTCTCGGCGTGAAGGTGGTCGTGGCGCAGAGTTTCGAACGCATTCACCGCAGCAATCTGGTGGGGATGGGCGTGCTGCCCCTGCAGTTCAAGGAAGGCACGACGGCGCAGACCCTGAAGCTCGATGGCACGGAGATCTGCGACGTGATCGGGCTCAGCCCCGCCATCAAGCCGCAGCAGGACCTGACGCTGCGGATCACGCGAAAAGACGGCCAGGTGGAGAATGTACCGGTGCGCTGCCGCATCGATACGCCCATCGAGATCGATTATTATCAACACGGGGGCATCCTTCCCTACGTGCTCCGGCAGATCATCGCCCGGAGTTAAGATCTGCCGCGGAACTGCGGCGCTCGCGCCGCAGTTCCGCCGGCGGGTATGCCCCCATCCCCCTCGTCCCATGCCTGACGCACCCAGCAGTCCTGTCTTTCTGGTCAACGCCTACGCCGACCCGGTGCTGGTGCGCATCGAGGGGCGCGCCGCGTTTCAGAACAGCGGCATTCTACGGGATTTTTTTGACGAAATGCAGCGGCAGGGGAAAACCCGCCTGGTGATCGATTTTTTGCACTGCACGAGCATGGACAGCACCTTCCTGGGCGTGTTGGCGGGCCAGGCCCTGGCGCTCCGCAAAAAAAATCCGCCGGGCAGCATGACCCTCTGCCGCCTGGGGCCGCGCAATCTCGAACTGGTCCGCAACCTCGGCCTGCATCGCCTAATGCTTGTCGAAACAGACGGGGGCCAGGCGGACCTCGCCGGCGGGGGCCAGGCGCTGGCCGACAAGGTGCGGACGGAACTGGAGCAGGCGCACCTCGTGCTGGAGGCGCACGAAAATCTCGTCGCCGCCGACGCCGGCAACGCGGCCAAATTTCAGGACGTGCTCGCATTCCTGCGCAATCGCGTCGAATCCCGCTAGGCGGCGGTTGTCATGTTGCTTTTCCTTCTGGGAGCGATCATCGGCAGCGCGGTAGTCTACGCCTTCTATTGGCGGGCGCAGCGGGAGGCCGCCCTCCTCGAGGAGGAGAAGCAAGCCCTCATGGAGGAGCGGCAGATTGTGCTGGATTTCATGCATGACATGGTCGACGCCGTGGGCGAGCGCCTGCCGCGCGAGGAATTGTTCCAGCGCATCGTGCATGCCGCAATTGTCAGCACCGGGGCGCTGAGCGCGTGCATCTTTGAAAGGACCGCGGATCAGCTGCTGCACGGCGTCGCGGTAGAGGGACTGTTTCCGCCCCACCGGCCGATTGTCGAGGACCAACGCATGCGGCTGGTCACCCGGGCGCGGTACATCGAGCAGGTGCTGAAGTCCGAGACATTTCCCGTGGGCGAGGGGATTGTGGGACGGGTGGCGGCCACTGGCCGGGGGGAGTTGATTCGCGACGCGGAAGACGATCCGCGCATCGTGAAGCACCACGATCCGGCGCTGAGGGTGCGATCGGTGATCGCGGCTCCCATCATGGTGCGGCGGAGCCTCATCGGGGTGCTGTGCGTATGCAACGCCGCTGACGGCCTGCCATTCTCCGCGACGGACTATTCACTCGTCGAGAAGCTGGCGGAGCAGGCGGGTCTGGCGGTGCATAACGCCGATTTTGTCAACCTGCAGGTTGAGAAACAGCAGCTTGATCTCGATCTGACGATGGCCAGCGACATCCAGCAGATGCTGCTGCCGCAGCGAATGCCGCAGGTGCCTGGATTCGACATCGAGGCGTGCTACCAGCCTGCGCGAAAGGTCAGCGGCGACTTTTACGATGTCTTTGCCCTGGGCGGAACGCGGTTGGGGGTGGCGGTGGCGGATGTGTCCGGCAAGGGGATGTCCGCTTCCCTGCTCATGGCGATCTGCCGCACCACGCTGCGGCGCCTGGCGCCGCAGCACGATTCGCCGGCACGCGTTCTGATCGAACTGAACAGGGCCCTGGAGGGCGACATGCGCGAGGGCATGTACATCACCATGACCTATGCGGTGTTCGATTCTGCGACCAGCCAAGTCACCTTTGCGCGCGCCGGGCACGAATTGCCGCTCATCGGGCGACCGGACTATGCCGCGGGCAGTTATGTCAGCGAATTCGTCTGGTCCGAGGGCATGCCGATCGGATTGGTTGATGCCGGGCTTTTTGAAAGGGCGATCCAGGATTGCAGCCGGGGCCTGGGACCGGGCGAAACGATGGTGCTCTATACGGACGGCCTCACCGAGGCACCGAATGAGGAAGAGAAGGAGTTTGGCGGCGGCCGCCTGGCCGACACGCTCAAATCCCTGCACGAACGCCCCGCCCGCGAAATCAACGCGGGCATCCTTGAAGCAGTGCGCCGTTTCGCCGGAGGCGAGGTGCTGCGCGACGACTACACGCTGGTTACTGTTAATAGGGTTTAGACCCAGGCAGCGGGCTGCGATGTTCGGGCTCAATCGGAGCGGCGTTCCCTTTTTATCCATCCCTGCGCGATGATGACCGCCTGGCCTGTTCCAATCCGCCAGCACAAGATCGGTCCGGTTTTCGGGAACAGGGTCAGGGATGACCACCGCCGATCCTGCCGCACGAGATCTGGCTCATCCCCATTCAATTCCGCACTTGAACAACCTGCGGCCCCCTCCACGCGATAGCATTAATGCCCTGGGGCGGCGTTTGGATTCCCCCCTAGGAAGAGGCGGCCGGCGGCAAAACCGGTCGCCGCCCGCGGAAACCGATTGCCACGTCCGCCCAAGTTCGCCTCAGTGTCCGCTTATCATGCCAGCCACAGCCACCGCGTCCTCCGGGATGATCGATCGTTTTTCGCTGCCGGATGCCACCGGGCATTTCGGGCAGTACGGCGGCGTATATGTGCCGGAGACGCTGATGTCGGCGCTGCAGGAACTGGAGCGGGCTTATGCCCAGGCCAAGTCCGACCCGGCCTTTCGGACCGAATTGAAACACCACCTCGCGCAGTTTGCAGGGCGTCCCACTCCGCTGTATTTTGCCGAGCGGCTGACCAGACACTGCGGGGGGGCGAAGATTTACCTCAAACGGGAGGATCTGCTGCACACCGGCGCCCACAAGATCAACAACGCGCTTGGCCAGGCGCTGCTGGCGCGGCGCATGGGCAAGAAACGCATCATCGCCGAGACGGGGGCCGGACAGCATGGGGTGGCGACGGCGGCCGTCTGCGCCCGGTTTGACCTCGAGTGCGTCGTCTACATGGGTGCGGTCGACATGGAGCGGCAGGCGTTGAACGTCTTCCGCATGCGGCTCATGGGCGCCGAGGTGCGGGGCGTCACCGCGGGGCAGCAAACGCTCAAGGAGGCCATCAACGAGGCCATGCGCGACTGGGTGACCAATGTGCGCTCGACCCACTACATCCTCGGCACGGTTTACGGCGCGCATCCGTATCCCATGATGGTGCGCGATTTTCATCGCGTGATCGGACAGGAAGCCAAGGAACAGATTCTGGCGAGCGAGGGCCGGCTGCCCGATGAAATGGCCGCATGCGTCGGTGGGGGCAGCAATGCCATGGGGTTGTTTTTCGAATTTCTCGAGGAACCCGCCGTGCGCCTGGTGGGCGTGGAGGCGGGCGGACGCGGCATCCGGCGGGGCGAGCATGCGGCCCGTTTTGAAGGAGGCCGGCTCGGTGTATTGCAGGGCTGCAAAACCTTCATCCTGCAGGATCTGGACGGGCAGATCGAACTGACCCATTCGGTCAGCGCCGGTCTCGACTATGCGGCGGTGGGGCCCGAGCATGCCTTTTATCGGGACCGCGGGCGCATCGCCTTTTCCTACGCCACGGATGCCGAAGTGATGGAGGCGTTCCAGCTGTGCTCGCGCACGGAGGGGATCATCCCGGCGCTTGAATCGACTCACGCGCTGGCCTATGTGGTGAAGCGCGCCCGCGAATTGGGGCCAGACAAGATCCTCGTGGCCAGCCTGAGCGGGAGGGGCGACAAGGATGTGCAACAGGTGGCCCGCATGCTGGGAACCCCGGCGTAGAACACGGCCTGGTTCCGGGCCCCGGGGCGAGGGAGCGGCGTTCCGGTTAAGGTCCGGATCGGACCGCAGGCATCAGGGGATTCCCGTCCATCGAGGAATTCCCGAGGCGGATTTTCTTTGGCATTTGGCGGCCTGACGTTTGGATTTGGCGCGATGAACTCGATGACAGGATATGGCCGCGCGGTCGCCGCAGTCGGCCGGCACACGCTTACGGTGCAGATCACCGCGGTAAACCGCAAGGGGCTCGACCTCTCCGTGTCCTTGCCTGAGGATTGGGCGGAGATGGAGTCGGAGGTCATCGAGCGCGTGCGCAAAGTGGCCCTGCGGGGCAAAGTGCATGTGGCGCTTGTGGTTTCGGGCGGGGGACGGACGGGAGAATCACCAGTGGATCGGACGGCGGTCGATCGGGCATTGGGCGAACTGGAGAAACTGGCTGCGGGCCGCGGCTTCAAGTTCGAGCCGACCCCAGAGCTGCTCTGGGAAATCCTGAGGGAGCAGAAGAAAGCGGCGGAGGAAGCGCCGCCCATCGGGGGCGCCAAAACGGCCGCCATGAACGCGATCGAGGAAGCGCTGCGCTCCTTTGCCGCCATGCGGGCCCGGGAGGGGGAGGCACTGTTGATCGATTTTCTGCGCCGGATTGAAAAACTGCGCGGGCACCTCGAGGCGATTGCCAGCCGGGCCCCCCACGTGCCTGGGGCCTATCGCGAGCAATTGTTCCTGCGGCTGCGGCAGGCGGGGCTCGAACTGGATTTGAATGATGAGCGGGTGCTGAAGGAAGTGGCGCTGTTTGCCGATCGCTGCGATGTCAGCGAGGAAATCACGCGCCTGCGCAGCCATGTGGAACAGCTGATGCACCACCTGCGTGGCGGGGGCGAGGTTGGCCGCAAGGCGGAGTTCATCCTGCAGGAGATCGGCCGGGAGATCCACACGATTGGCAGCAAGGCCAACGACCTGACGATGGCGCGCGTGGTCATCGAATTCAAAAACGAACTCGAGCGGGTGCGCGAACAGATCGCCAACGTGGAATGAAGCCGGCGGCGGGGGCGATCGCGCCCGCCGCTCAAGGAGCGCGTGGGGGCACCGGCTGCCGCACGGACCAGATCAGGTAGAGAAAAACGCCGACGCAAATGGAGGCGTCCGCAAAATTGAAGGAGGGATAGGTGTAAGGGCCGAAGTGGAAGTCAAGAAAGTCGACCACATAGCCGTGCGCCAGACGGTCGACCAGGTTGCCGGCAATCCCGCCGGTCAGCAGGCCGAAAGCGATTTGCGCAGTCGCCTGCCGGAGGCCGAGCTGGTGCCGCCACAGGTAGATGGCGGCCAGCGTGACCGCGGCTAGCAAGGCGAGAAAAGGGCTCTTGCCGGAGAACATGCTCCATGCGGCGCCGGTGTTGCCCACATGGACGATGTAGAAGAAATCGGGGACGACCGTGATGGCACTGTCGGGACCGTAACTGTGAAGTGGCAAGCGGGCGCTGATCCAGCCCTTGGAGGACTGGTCTAGGAGGAGGACTCCTCCGGCCAGAGTGAGCAGCCAGCGATAGGCTCGCAGGCGCTGGAGGCGGTGGGGAAGCGGCGCCGGTGTTGAGGGATCTCTCAAGACAGTTGGCGGCGGCGGCTATTCGTCTCCCGCGTCTTCTTCCGGGAGTTTCCCGCCCTCTTCCGTCGCGGCATCAGCGAACAGACCGCCGCGCTGCTGCGCTCGGTGGGAATGCCGTTCCACCTGTTTCTGGGCCTCGGTCGAATAACGGGCGAAGGGCACGGCCAGCAGGCGGTCCCGCGCGATGGGCTTGCCGGTCACTTCGCAGATGCCGTAGGTACCGTTGCGGAGGCGCATAATCGCGGCCTCGATTTCAGCCAGGGCCTCCTGCTCATTGGAAACCAGGCTTAGGGCAAAGTCGCGGTCGAAGGTATCGGTGCCGGCGTCGGCCATATGCTGGCCATAGCCTGAGAGATCGCCCGAGTCCTCCTTGGCCGATTTGCGCAGGGTTTCCTCGGTGTGAGTGTCAAGCTGGCCCAGGACATGGTTGCGGAGCTCAATGAGCAGCCGATAGCAACGCCGGTATTTGTCAGGGATCTCGTCTTCGGCAAGCGTCGCATGCCGCGGGGCCTTGCCATGACTGATGCCGAGGATTTCTGAGAGGGAGGCGGCCTTCACGTGATGCGGTTTATGGGCATGACCGACCCGGTTTCCAGCGGTGGCGTGCTTGTGGTTGGTCGCGGCCTTTCCGGTCCTGGCCGCCAGAGTGTCGGCGGTGTGCTCGGTGCGTTGTTCGTTGTGCCGGGCAATTTCGCGCACTTCATCGAGGGTGAAGGCGATGGCCTTGGCACTTTTGCTCTCGTGAATCTTCCGCTTCAGTGCGTTCTGGGTCGTGGGTTTCCGGCCAACCGGACCCTTGGCCGGGGCAGGCCGGTTCGGGCGGACCCTGGCCGGAGGGGTGGCTTTTTTCGTGTGCCTCGCCTTGGCGGCCGGCTTGGTAGTCTTTGCGGGTTTCCGAGGATGGGTGGTTTTCTTGGACTTGGCCATGGCGGGGAGATCAGGAGTTGAGGGCTTCGCGGCACCGAGGACAGACATCCCCATGCGGCGAGGAGGCTAGGGCCGGCACCCAGCGCCAGCAGCGCGGGCATCGGACATAACCGAGTTCGTTGGCGTGGTTGACAGAAATGCGCACTTCAGCCGGGGCTTTGGCTTCTGTCTTCCGGGACACGTGAGATACGATGAACAGTTCGGGCAGCAAATCGGCGTATTTTTCCAGGATTCGGCCGACCGGATCGGTCGGGTCGGCGGTCAGGGTGACAGCGGCATCGAGCGATTTGCCCAATCGGCCCGCCGCGCGCAGCGGCTCGATGGCTTCGTTGACCGCGGCGCGGACCTTGAGCAGGGCGGTAAAGTCGTCCTCGATTTCCGCATTCGTCCAGCCAGCCGGCGCCACGGGCCAGTCCTGCAGGTGCACGGAATCCATCGAGTATTCCAGCCGGGCGGTGCCATAACTCCAGGCCTCGTCAGTCGTGAGCGTGACGATGGGTGCAAGAATCCTCACCAGCGTCGTGAAGACATGGTGGATCGCCGTCTGCGACGAGCGCCGTCTCGGATGGGAGGCCTCCAGGGTGTACAGACGGTCCTTGAGAATATCGTGATAGGTGGCCGAGAGCGTGACGGAGCAGAACTGGTTGCAGAGATGATAGACTCGGTGGTACTCGTAGTTTTCGTAGGCGTCGGTGCACTGGCGCAGCAGTTCGGAGGTCTCGTGCAGCACCCAGCGGTCAAGCCGGTCCATGGCAGCGACGGGCACGGAGTGGACGGCCGGATCAAAATCGAAGAGGGTGGAGAGCTGAAAGCGAAACGTGTTGCGGAAAAGCCGGTAGGTCTCGCCCACGTGGGACAGGATTTCCTTGGAGATCGGAATGTCGTCGCGGAAATCCTGCGAGGAAATCCACAGCCGGATGACGTCGGCCCCATAATCGGCGACATAAGCGTCGCTCGTCTGCGGTTTTTCGTAGGTGCTGCTCTTTGAGATCTTCCTGCGATCCTCGTCGACGATGAAGCCGTGGGTAAGCACCGTGCGGTAGGGGGCGCCGCCGTGAGCAATAACGCCGCACCAGAGCGACGACTGGAACCACCCCCGGTGCTGGTCGCTGCCTTCCAGGTAAAGGTCGGCCGGCCAGCGCGTGCCGCCGACCCCGTGGCGCAACGTGGCGGCATGTGTCGAACCGGAATCGATCCATACATCGAGCGTGTCGCGGCCGGCCACCAGCTCGGAGGGCGCGGGCCAGCCTGCGGGCAGCTTAACTCCATCGAGCAATTGCGCGGGCGTGGCGTTGAACCACAAATTGGTGCCGTGTTGCGCAATTTTATCGGCGATGGCACGGACGACGCCGGCGTCGAGGTACGCGTTCTTCTGGGCGTCGTAAAAAGCGGGGATGGGCACACCCCAGGCGCGCTGACGGCTGATGCACCAGTCGGGGCGCGACTCGACGGCGCCGCGGATGCGGGCCTCCCCCCACGCGGGCACCCACCGCACCTGGCCGATGGCGTCGAGCGCGTTCTGCCTCATGCCGCTTTTGTCGAGGGAGACGAACCACTGGTCGACGGCGCGGAACACGATGGGCGTCTTCGAGCGCCAGCAGTGGGGGTAGCTGTGCGTGAAGGACTGCTTGGCCAGCAGGGTGCCGGTGGCTGCCAGCTTCTTGAGCACGGCGACGTTGGCGGGGGAGGTGCGCTTTTTGGCCAGATCCTCGCCGGTTTCGAGCGTCGCAAGACCGACGAGGTCGGCGGGCATGCGTCCGTCGTCGATGAATCGGCCGTCGTCGGCCACCGGGCAGTAGATCTCGAGGCCGTACTTGAGTCCCGTCTGGTAGTCCTCCTGTCCGTGGCCCGGGGCGGTGTGCACGCAGCCGGTGCCGCTGTCGGTCGTGACGTAGTCGGCGAGCACGACAGGCGAGGCGCGGTCGATAAAGGGATGACGGGCCTGCAGCTTCTCCAGCCTGGCACCGGTCAGCGTCGTCACTATGGCCGGTTCGGCCAGGCCGGCAGCGGTGCGGACGGATTCCAGCAGGGCTTGGGCGACGATCAGACGTTCCTCGCCGGTGTCGGCCACGACATAGGCGATTTCCGGGTGCAGCGCAATGGCGAGGTTGGCCGGCAGAGTCCACGGCGTGGTGGTCCAGATGACGATGGAAAGAGGTTTGTCGGACGGGAGTCCGAATTTGCCAGCCTCGGCGGGCGGCACTGGAAATTTCACCCAGATCGACGGGCTGACATGGTCCTTGTATTCGATTTCCGCCTCGGCGAGGGCGGTTTCAAACGGGATCGACCAGTAAACGGGCTTTTTGCTGCGGTAGATTAGCCCCTTCTCGACAAAGGCGGCAAAGGTGCGCAGGACGTCACCCTCGAATGCGGGCGTCTTCGTCTTGTACTGGTTGGGCCAGTCGGCGAGTACGCCCAGGCGCTTGAACTGCGCGGTCTGCTTGGCAATCCAGCTCTCCGAAAAATCATCGCACCGCTGACGCAATTCAGCCGTCGAGACCTGCTGTTTTGTTTCCTGCAGCTCACGTGCCACCTTCTGCTCGATGGGCAGGCCGTGGCAATCCCAGCCGGGCACGTAGGGGGTGCGGAATCCGCGCATGGACTTGAAACGGTTGGTGATGTCCTTGAGCGTTTTGTTCAGCGCCGTGCCGATATGGACGTCGCCATTGGTGAAGGGCGGTCCGTCGTGCAGCACGAATGCGGGGCCGGAGGCGCGTTTTCTCTGGATGGCGTCGTACAGTCCGAGTTTTCCCCAATGCGCGATCCGGGCCGGCTCGCGATGGACGAGACTGGCCCGCATTGGAAAGTCTGTCCTCGGCAACAACAATGTGTCTTTCAGGTCTTGCGCCATTGGAAATAAGGGGCGGCAGGCTACTCCATCACTACCCGGAGTCAAGGGGAGATGGGGTTCATTTTCCGCGATTTTTCGGGCGTTCCTCGCCGTAAGCAATCATCAGCGATCGACCCGCCAATCGGCTTTGCCGGACGAAATCATTGGGGAAATATCGTGTTGGGGAATTATCCGGAGTCTGGCGGGCCGGGAGCCGTCGTTCCAGCAGCCATGACCGGGGCCCGACCAGGGGACTCTGCTGGAGGGCGCGCCTATCCAGCCGGCCCCACTCCGGCGTGTCCTGCCTGGACGGCTCGGGGGGGGTATGGAGAGGGCGCGCCCTCCCGTGTCGGTCGCGCTGGCCCCGGCCATCCGGTGGCACAAACGGGCGACGGTCAGGCGGCGGTTTCGTCGGCGCGCCGGGCAAGATTCAGCCCGCTTTTGACGCAATTGGGCAGCGCAATGCCGTCCCGGCAGTTGCCGCCGATGAACAGCCCCGGGTGCCGGGATTCGCAATCAGCCATGGCGTCGAGGAATCGTTCGTGCCCGAGATTATACTGTGGGATGGCGTGCGGCCAGAAGGAGTGCTGGACGAATACGGGCTCGCCCTTAGCGCCGACCAGGTCACGCAAGTCGGGTGCAACTTCGGCGACAAGCGCGTCGGTGGGGAGACGCGCAATCTCGGGCTGGCGCATGCCGCCGGCAAAGACAGTGAGGCCGACATGGCCGGCTGGCGCCCGGCCCGGAAACAGGGTCGACGAAAACAGGACGCCGAGGATTTTCCGGTGTTCGATGGCGGGCACCAGGCCGCCGAATCCGTCAAGCGGATGGGACACCTGTTCGCGCTTGAATCCGAGAAAGAGCGAACTGACCGGCGGATGGGGCAGATGTTCAAGGGCGGCGAGCGGGCGTTCGCCCAGTGTGCCGAAAACCAGCGCGGCCAGCGAGGCGGCCGGGACGGCCAGGACCAATTGGTCGAATTCCGCAGTGGACGTGGTTCCCGCGCCGACGGTGATGAGCTTCCACGGCCGTCCGGGAATGACGTTGGTGACGTGGGTGTTGGTCCGCACCGTCCCGGCGGGCAGCCGCGCCGCCAGTGTGTCGGGCAGCGTTTGCAGGCCGCGCGGGAACGAGACCAGGGGAGGGACGCCGCCTTGGCCCCGGGCCCGGCGCTCCTTCGCGAGCGCCATCATGCCGCGCAGGATGGAACCGTGTGTGCGTTCGATCTGCCAGAGGGTCGGGAAGGAATGGCGAGTGGACAGTTTTTCGGGATCGCCGGCGTAGACGCCCGAGACAAACGGATTCAGCGCGTAATCGACCGCCTCCTGGCCGAAATGCGATCGCACAAATTCAGCCAGGCTGATATCGGTGGCGCGCTCCCGGCGGCGGTAGGTCATCTCCCAGAAAATGCCCAGCTTGGTGCGCAGCGAAAACAGGGGAGTTCCGAGGGCGGAGGGTGGAGAGGAGGGCGTGGCCATCAACCGGCCCTGACGGACGATGAACCGTTTCTTGGCCGCCGGCGCCGCGATTTGCTTCTCGGCGTCGATCCCGAGCTCGGTGAGGAGCGTGACCAATTCGGGCTCGCCCAGTTGCAGCGCATTGGGACCGCCTTCGATCAGGAATCCCTCCTTGACGGTGGAGACGATCGAGCCACCTATGCGGGGCGATTGCTCGAACACGGTGACGCGGTGGCCGAGCCGGTTCAACCGGTAGGCGGCGGTGAGGCCGGTAAGGCCGCCGCCGATCACCGCAATGGATTTTGGGGCAAATGAGGACATGGGCTTATTTCCAATTGATCACGGTGTCGACGAGGGTGGCAACGCAATCCAGCCTGGCGGACGGCAGAATGCCGTGGCCGAGGTTGCAGATATGGCCGCGGGAGCCGCGCAGCGAATCGAGCAGGCGCGTGGCTTCGCGTCGGACGACCTCAGGCGTGGTAGTCAGCAACACCGGATCGAGGTTGCCTTGCAGGGCAACGTTGTCCGGCACCAGCCGCCGGGCCACCGCGAGGTCGATGGTCCAATCGACTCCCAGCACGCGTGCGCCGCAGAAGGCCTGGTCAGTCAGATGGCTCGCCGCGCCCTTTGCGTAGAGAATGACGGGAAAATCCTTGGGGAGCGCGGCGAGAATCCGGCGGATCCAGCGCAGCGACGCGGCTTCGTAGTCCGGACCGGCCACGATGCCACCCCACGAATCGAAGATCTGAATGGCGTCGGCGCCGGCGGCGATCTGCATCTGAAAATACGCGATCAGCGCAGCCGTGATCTTCTCCAGCAGGGCGTCGAAGTAGGCGCGGTCGGAGTAGAACACGAACTTGCTGCGTTCAAAGTCGTCGGCACTGCCGCCTTCCAGCATGTAGGTGGCGAGCGTCCAGGGAGAGCCGCCGAAACCGAGGAGGGCGGACTGGCCGGCGAGAGCGGTCCTCACCAGCCGTAGTGTGTCCGCCACGTAGGAAAGTTTTTGCGGTACGCCATCGGGCGAAAGCCGGGCGAGTTGATCCGGGGTTTCGAGCCGGTAATCCATCGCGATGCCGCCCTGTTCCCTGAAATGATAGCCCTGTCCCAGGGCCTCGGGGACCACGAGAATGTCGGAGAAAATGATGGCGGCATCGAAGGCGAAGCGGCGCAACGGCTGCAGCGTGACCTCGGCCGCCAGTTCCGGCGTGCGCACCATTTCGAGAAAGGAATGCTTCTCCTTCAAGGCGCGGTATTCGGGCAGGTAGCGACCGGCCTGGCGCATGATCCAGAGCGGGGGACGGTCGAGGGGCTGGCAGGCGCAGGCGGCGAGAAAGCGGTCGCGGGATGTCATCGAAAATGTCGGATCGGTAGAGGGAGAGATGGGCGGGAGCAAGGGAAGAAGGCCAGCAGGCGTTATGCCGGGGGATGACGGCGGAAGAAAAACGAATTCAGGCGAGACCGGCAACAAATTGCCACTCAGGCCTTCGGCGTCGTCTCCCAAATCCTTCGCTCATGGAAGCGGTCTTCACTGAAGTTCGGAGACCGCGCCGTCTGACACCGGAGCGGACTTCATCCGTCCCTGCCGGAGGGGGTGAAGCCTTGGCTTGCCCACCAATTCGAGAGGGCGGCTGCTGCGGGGGGACCCCTGCAGCTCCCCCGTATTCCACCAGGCGGGAGAAAGGATCAGGAGGTTTGCCTACTGTGAAAATATTAAATTGGTTGGAGATTGGGCTTCGCTTCACCATTTAGTTTGTTTTTCCGGGAGGCACTCCTCCCCATTCCCATTTATGGATTCCACTGTTCTCACGACTATCGCCGCGACCGGTTTCACCGTGGCGTTTTTTCATGCCGCGATACCCACCCACTGGTTGCCGTTTGTGCTGGTATCGCGAGCCCGGGGGTGGGGTGGGCCCAAGACTTTTGCGGTGACCGTTCTGGCGGGGCTCGGGCATGTGGCGCTGACCACGCTGCTGGGTTTGTGCGTGGCCTGGTTCGGATTCCAACTCGACGAGAAACTGGGGCGGTTGTTTCCGTGGATCGCTGGCGGCACACTGATCGCCATCGGCCTGTACTATTTTTGGCGCCAATGGCGGGGAGGTGGCGTCTGCCATCATGCGCTGCTGGGCGGGCATCATCATCCCAGCGAGCATTGCGGGCGGGAGGAGGGCCACAGTCATTGGGACGATGAACTCAAGGACAGCGCGTTGGTTTCCAATCGAGCCGGCGATTGGACAGCCATCACCGGTTTGCTGGTGATGCTCACCCTCTCGCCATGCGAAGGTTTCCTTCCGGTCTATCTTTCTGCGGTCCAGTTTGGCTGGCGGGGATTCGTCGTGCTCAGCCTGATTCTTGCCGTGGCCACGCTGACGGGCATGACGCTATTCGCATGGCTGGCGTTGCTGGGCTTGGGGAAAATCGAAGTGAAAAACCTCGAACGCTATGAGGCGGCTCTCCTGGGCGTTCTGTTCAGCATCCTTGGCGGATTGTTGATCGTGCTGGAACACCAGCATGGTTAATGGAGCGACTGGGCCAAGAGCAACGATCCGGCAAACATGGCAGGCCGCCAGTCGCATCCCGCAGTGAAAGGACAAAGCAAAAAGCACACATTGTCCGCCAAGGACTGCGTGGAGCAAAAGGTATGTTTACCCTTATAGTGTGCATGACATTTCCCACGCTCGCGTTCCTCCCACGGTCCGCGAGGTCAGATTCCCACAAGCTTAGTATACCCCTCCTCTAGTATAATTGTGTGCCTCAGACGATCCCTGGCGGGGATCGCCGCAGGGGCAATCAATACGAAGCTAGAACAGCCCGCATATCACCATGCCAACTCACCCCAGGCATCTGTTCAAACCATGGATGCTCCTTGCCGTCGCATCGGTCTGGAGCCTGCTCTTCGTGGCGTGCGAAACCACCCAGCGCACGGTGGTGGCTCCGGCGCAGATTGCCGGCGCGACCTATGTGGGAGCACAGCAATGCGCCGAGTGCCATGCCGAGGTGGCTGGGCATTTCGATGGCTCCACGCATTCCAATCTTGCCGTCAACGACGACAATGCGGCCTCGAGTTGCGAGGCCTGCCATGGACCGGGCAGTCTGCACGTGGCTGCCGGCGGCGGAAAGGGCACGATCATCAACCCGGAGAAATCACCCGAAACTTGCTTCCAGTGCCATCTCGACAAGCGCGGGCAATTCAGCCTGCCCAACAGCCACCCGCTGATGGCGGGGAAGGTGACCTGCAGCGACTGCCATGATCCGCATGAAGGCAACGCCACCAAGGGCAAGGGCGGGGCCACCCTTGAGGCGGAGAGCGAGACCTGCACGAAGTGCCACACGGCTCAGAAGGGTCCGTTTGTCTTCAAGCATAACGCGATGATCGAAGGCTGCACCGTGTGCCACAACCCGCACGGTTCGGTCAACGCCAGGATGCTCGCCCAGCGCGACGCCAATTTGTGCAACAAATGCCACTTGGAGCGGCCCGCGGTGGCGGGCAATGGGACCATCGTGGTCGGCACTGAGGATCATCGTTCCCGCCTCATGAACGGCACCTGCTGGGTCGCGGGCTGCCACGAGGCCGTCCACGGTTCAAATTCCAGCAAGGCCCTCCGTTACTAACCCCAGCCGTCCGACAAGCCATGCAAGCAAAACGCATTTTCCTGCTCCGCACCGCCGGCCTGATGGCAGGCGCCACGCTCGCGTTGTCCGCTCTCCGGTTGCTCGGGGCGGGCACCGATGCCGATGCCTTGCCGGTATTTGAAAGTCATATCAAGGTCAGTGGCCGGCCCGCCTCCGTGACCGGCGACAAGGCCGCCTACCAAAGCGGGACGCAGCAACCCAAGGCCGGCGCCTACGGCATCGAGGAGTTCCGTTTCACCAGGGAGTTGTCCAAGGATGTCAGCCTGCAGGTTGACGGCCGGGCCCTCTCGGGCGCGGAAGATTACCTCGCCCAGTTTCGCCTGACCAAGAACGAGGTGGGAACCAGCGAAGTTGGCTACAAGAGGTTCCGTACTTTCTACGGCGGCTTCGGCGGCTTCTTTCCAACCAACAGATTTTGGGCGCCATTGACCAACCCCAAGCTGAGCACCGACCGGGCGACGCTTTGGGCCAAGGGCACCGTCGCCCTGCCGGATCGGCCGGTCTTCCATTTCGGCTATACCAATGAATTGCGGAATGGACGGAAGGATTCGACCATCTGGGGCGACACCGACTTTACCGGCATCCCGATCTGGTCGAGCAACAGCCTGAATCCGATTTCCGCCAACCGGAAAATCATTCCTTCCTACGTGGAGCTGGGTGAACGGCACGAGACATTGGAGGCTGCCATGTCGCACACCATCGGGGGAACCACGTTTGACCTGCGCCTGGCCAACGACCGCGTCAACAATCTCGATACCCGGTTCTTCAACCGCTATCCTGGCGAACTGCAGCCCTATCCGAACATCCCTTCCACTCCTGCCACGCTCAAGTCCCCCAGCGTCGCCAACAACGCGATCAGCGGATTTGACCAGCAGGGGATCAGTTCCAACGCACTTTCCTTTACGGGCAAGGTGTCAACCGCCCTGAGCGATCAGATGACAGTTTATGCCGGAGTCGGCTACCAGAACATGGATGGCGACATTTCGGGTGCCCGCATCAACACGCTGAGCATCATGACGGCCACCGGCGTCAAGTACCTCGTGGGCGGATTTGTCGACCGGGGGCGCCCACCTTATTCGTATCAGTCCGCTGGCGGCACCATGACGGCCAAGGTTTTTACCGGCAATGTGGGCGTCGATTACAAGCCATCAAAGGATCTCAGTCTTGGTGCGGCGGTGAAGGGCGAGGATCTTACGACGAATGCCAGTAATCCCGTCAATTACCTCAATACCCATGTCAATCTGGCGACCGGTGTCGTCACCGTGTTGTCCCCCGTCTACTCGCCGAACTACGGCAAGATTCATGAGAAATCCTGGACGCCCGAGGTCAGTGCGCGTTACACCGGATTTAAGGGCATTACCTTCTACGGGACAGCTAGTTACCGGACTGCGCCTGCGGATGAAACGTCCACCTACAGCAGTGTCGGCCCTGGTGCCGTGGCGGGGCCGATCGTCAGTTCGTCGTCTGCCAGCTACGCGAACAGGGTGAAAGAGAGGCATGACAACTACAAGATGGGGGCGAACTGGAGGGTCTCCTCTTACGTGATGCTGCGCGGAGAGGTTTTCCGCAAGGACCACATGAACAGCTTTTACGACGCGGCTATCGGCGCGACCGGTCGCTATCTCCTGGATACGCAGACCGAGGGTTTCCAGCTTACTGCCACGGTGAGACCGCTGCTGACGCTGGCCTTCACCACCCGCTACGTCGGGCTGAACGCGGAGATGCACACCACGGTTGATGCTGCCGCAGAATACCAGTCGGCGGATTCCAAAATCCACCAGTTCGGTGAAACCATCGACTGGACGCCCAACAGCCAGGTCTATGTGCAGGGCAATCTCAATGTCGTGTTTGACACCACGAGCACTTCCTATCCGAGGGCCGGCGGCAACGCCAACATCGTGCTGCACAATGCGGACAACAATTACTGGAATGCCAGCGTCGTGGCCGGCTTCGTGGTAAACAAGGCCACCGATGCACAGGTGCAGTTCACCTGTTACCGAGCGGACAATTACGACGCTTCGCTCATCGCCACAACCCCCTCCGGGGCCGGAATCAAGGATTACACCGCCACCATCGGTCTGAAACATAAGTTTTCCGACAGCATGGCGGGCGCCGTCAAGGTCGGCTACTTTGACAGCCGTTGCGATACGACAGGCGGCTTCACGAACTACAAGGGCCCCTTGTTCTACGCCTCGGTGGACTACGCGTTCTAAACGTTCGCAGCCTTTATTCTACGGTTCAGGGTGCCGTCCGTTACCTGGTGGACGGCACTATTTTTTTGGGCCAGGCGGCCCGAGGCAGGCATGACGTTTCCCCCCGTGGCGGGGTAAGTGCGCCGCGATCTTGAATCCCATGACCCGCACTGCCCGGGCAGAAGTGCCGCTATGATGTGCCGTCCGGAAGTGTCGCGCCCCCATCGGTTCGCCGGTATTTGTCGGTGCCGGCAATGGCGACGATCTCGCCGAAGTAGATTCGGTGATAGTCCTTGTTCGGATAGTTGCTGGCAATCGAGGGATCGAGGAACCGTGCCGGGTTGAAGTCGTCGCTGTAGATCTTCCGGCATTCGAGCACAAGTTCCGCTTCCGCAAAGACGGGCGCGGCGACCACGGACGCTCCCTGTGGCGTCAGGCCGGATTCGGCGATCTTGTCACCGTCGTAACCCGACTTGGAGCCCAGCAGCACCAACGCCTCATGATAACGCTCCGGGAAGGCGCACAGGGTGAATGTGGCGTGCCGCTCGAGGAAGCCGAACGTGTGCCGCACGGGCCGTACCACCACTTGGGCGACCGGGCGGTTCCACATCACGCCGAGGCTGCCCCAGCTCACCGTCATGGTGTTGAAGTCACGCGTCGTAAAATCGCCTGCGGTAAGGAGAAACCACTGGCTGTTCCAGAGATGGTGGAAGCGGGTGCCGAGATCATCGACTGGAATGGATTTTCGGTTCATCCCAAAAACCTACGCAGAACATGCCGTCAGGCAAGCCGGTGTTGCCTGCGCGATATCAGGAGATCCGCCGGCCGCCGGCGATCACCACGTCCACTGGATTGCCGCCGTATTCATAGGCGAGCAGCCGCTCGTCGCGGTGACGCAGAATAATCAGATCCGCCCGCTGGCCCGCCTCGATCGTCCCGCGATCGGTGAGCCCCAGTACGGCGGCTCCGTTGACCGTGCCAGCGGAGATGGCCTCGGCCGGCGTGAGCCCGCAAAATCTCACCGCCAGCGCGAGGGCGAAAGGCATGGAGTGGGTGGGGGCGGTGCCGGGATTGCAGTTTGTGGCCAGCGCCAGCGCCCCACCGGCATCGGCAAAAAAACCCCCGCGGGCATAGCGCCGGTTGGTGTGGAAGCCGGTGCCGGGCAGGATGACGCCGCAGGTCCGCGACTGGGCCAGTTGCAGCAGATCGGCCTTGGTGGAGGCCTCAAGGTGATCGACACTGCGTGCCCCCAGGCGGATCGCCTCCGGCAGCATGCCGAGGGAATTGAACTGGTCGGCATGCACGCGGATCGGGTGGTGTTTTCTCGCCTTCTCGAAAAGACGCACACAGGCCTCGACGGGCCACGCCTCCTTTTCGCAGTAGGCGTCGATCGCGATGTCGGGGAACTCGCGGGCCACCGCCGGCAGCATCTCCTTCACCACCATCCGGGAGTATTCCTCAATGTTCCCTTCGTAGGCGTGGCCCAGCAGCGCGGTGGGCACGATCGTGCCCGGCCAGTCGTGGGCGGCACGGCGGATGGCGCACAAAATTTTCAACTCCGCATCGGTCTGGAGGCCGTAACCGCTCTTGACCTCAACCGTCGTCGTGCCCTCGCGCAGCATCGCATCGAGTCTCGCCTTCAGGCTGGCGGCGAGCTGTTTTTGGGTGGCTTCGCGGACGGCGCGGACGGTGGCGGGGATGCCGCCGCCCGCCTTGAGAATTTCGAGATGCGGCACTCCGTTCAGTTTCAATTCCCATTCGGCCAGTCGGTCGCCGGCCCAGCAGGCATGCGTGTGGCAGTCGACAAAACCGGGCATCAAAACGCGGCCATGCGCCTCCAATATTTCAGCTCCGTCCGGTGCGGCGAGCCCGCTGCCGACCGCTTCGATCCGGCCGTCGCGCACGAGCACATCGCCCTTTTCCACGATGCCAAGTTCGCCCAGGGCTTTGCCGCGGCGGGGCCGATCGCCTCCGGCCAGCGTGAGAATGCGGGCGTTGCGAATGAGGAGGTTCATTGGCGGGTGCATCCGGTCAGTAAAGACAGAAACAAATGCGCGGCGACAGGGGGGGCAGCGCAGTTGTTGTGATTATGCTGAGGATCAATTCCATCATGTCAAAGGGCGGATCCGGCGATCCTGGCCGCAGGCCCACGCCCAGGTTTCCGCCTTGCGCTCGGCCCATCCCCGCGGGCGAGTCCGTCCGGACGCGGCTGCCGATGGGGGCGCGGCAATCCCGGCGAGCCAGTGGTGCGGCCGGGGGTGAGGAGCGATAAAACGACTCATGCGCAGGGATCACCACGGGTGCATTGGCACCTTGACGTGAAGACGGTCGGCGCAGCGGCGGGCAAGGGCATAGCCGGCGTCGGCATGGCGGAAAATGCCCATCATCGGGTCGTTGGTCAGCACGCGCTCCAGGCGGCGCGCCGCAGCCGGCGTCCCATCGGCCACAACAACCTGACCGGCATGCTGGCTGTAGCCGATGCCCACGCCGCCGCCATGGTGAAAGCTGACCCATGACGCGCCGCTGGCAATGTTGACCATGGCATTGAGCACCGCCCAGTCGCTGATGGCGTCGGATCCGTCCCGCATCGCCTCGGTCTCGCGATTGGGGCTTGCGACGGAGCCGCAGTCGAGATGGTCGCGGCCGATGACGAGGGGGGCCTTGACGCGCCCGTCCGCCACCATGCGGTTGAAGAGCAGTCCGGCGCGATGCCGTTCCCCAAGCCCCAGCCAGCAGATGCGGGCCGGGAGCCCCTGGAACGCCACCCGATCGCCGGCCATGCGCAGCCAGCGGTGCAGGCCCTCGTTTTTCGGGAACAGGCGCAGCAAGGCGCGATCCGTGGCATGGATGTCCTCCGGGTCGCCCGACAGTGCCACCCACCGGAAGGGGCCGCGCCCGACGCAGAATTGGGGGCGGATGTAGGCCGGCACGAACCCCGGGAAGTCGAAGGCATGGGAGACGCCCATATCCTTGGCGCGCTGCCGCAGATTGTTGCCGTAGTCGAACGTCCGGGCCCCGCGCCGCTGCAGGGCGAGCATCGCCCGGACATGGCGGGCCATCGAGGCGAGGGAACGCCGCTGATAACCCTGCGGATCGGTTCGGCGCAGGGCCACGGCCTCGGCGAAAGTCAGGCCCTGGGGCACGTAGCCAAACAGCGGATCGTGGGCGCTGGTCTGGTCTGTGAGCGCGGCAGGGGTGATTTTCCGCGCCAGCAGGCGCTCGAGCAGATCGACGGCGTTGGCCACGACGCCGACGCTGCGGGCGATTTTCTCCCGGGACAGAGCGACCGCCCGGTCGATTGCGGCGTCGAGATCGGGCGCGATTTCGTCGAGGTAGCGATCGTCGATCCGTTTCCGGAGCCGCGACAAATCCACGTCGGCAATGAGGCAGGTTCCTTCGGCCATGACGATGGCCAGCGGTTGCGCGCCGCCCATGCCGCCGCAGCCTGCGGTCACGCACAGGCGGCCGGCGAGGGTGCCGCCGAAGTGCTGCCGGCCGGCCTCGGCGAACGTCTCGTAGGTGCCCTGCAGGATGCCCTGCGTGCCAATATATATCCACGAGCCTGCCGTCATCTGGCCAAACATGATCAGGCCGCGGCGCTCCAGATCGTCGAAAATCTCCTGTGTAGCCCATCGGGGCACGAGGTTGCTGTTGGCCAGCAGGACGCGCGGGGCATCGGTGTGGGTGCGCACCACCCCGACCGGCTTGCCGGACTGCACGAGCAGCGTCTCGTCGGGGGCGAGCCGCTTGAGCGATCGGATGATGGCGTCGAAAGCCGCCCAGTTGCGTGCCGCCTTGCCGCGGCCGCCGTAGACGACGAGCTCCTGCGGACGCTCGGCCACCGCGGGATCGAGGTTGTTCATGAGCATCCGCATGGCGGCTTCCGCCGCCCAAGTCCGGCAGCTGAGTTTGGGGCCGCGTGGGGCCTGGATGGAACGAGGCGGGGGCATGATCGGTTAGAGCAGCGGGCCGGCGACGCGCTCGGCGGCGGCCACCATCTTTTCCGAGCGGACGAGATCAAGCGCCGCCTGAATGTCGTTGTGGAAAAGGCGGTCGGCGGTGGCGAAGGGGATCACCTGGCGGATCTCGGCGTGGGCGGCCTCGATCCCTCGGCCGGCCTTGAGCGGGTGGATGAAATCGAGTCCCTGCGCCGCGCACATGAACTCGATGGCGAGCACGGTCTCGGTGTTTTTGACGACTTCCAGCAGCTTGGTGGCACTGATGGCCCCCATCGAGACATGATCCTCCTGCCCGAGCGACGTGGGGATGGAATCGACCGAGGCAGGATGCGCGAGGATCTTGTTTTCGGAAACCAGCGCGGCCGCGGTGTATTGCGGCAGCATAAAACCGGAATTCAGGCCGGTATCCCGCATGAGCAGCCTGGGCAGCTTGACGTCGCCGCCAGCGTCGCCGCCCAGCAGCAGATAGATGCGGCGTTCCGAGATGGATGCGAGTTCGGCCACGGCGATGGCGAGATAGTCGAGCGCCAGCGCCAGTGGTTCTCCGTGGAAGTTGCCGCCGCTGAGGATGTCGCCGTTTGCGAACACCAGTGGGTTGTCGGTGGCGGAATTGATTTCCGTTTCCACGACTTCCCGGGCATGGGCGACGGCGAGGCGCGCCGCTCCGTGCACCTGCGGCACGCAGCGCAGGGAGTACGGGTCCTGCACCCTGGCGCAATGCGCGTGGGAGGAGAGGATCTCCGAATCGCGCAGCAGGGCCCGGATGTTCCGGGCCACCTCACCCTGGCCGCGATGGGGGCGGGAGGCGTGAATGCGCTCATCGAACGGCGCGGCGCTGCCGCGGTCCGCCTCCAGCGACATGGCGGCGACGAGGTCCGCGCTCTTGAGCAGATTTTCGATTCTGAGCAGGCCATGCACGGCGTAGGCGGACATGAACTGCGTGCCGTTGATGAGCCCGAGCCCCTCCTTCGAGCGCAGCCGGTGCGGGCGGAGGCCTAGCTGATCGAGGACCTGGGCGGCCGGCATCCTGACTCCCCGCCACCAGACATCGCCGAGCCCCAGCAAGGGCAACGTGAGGTGGGCCAGCGGAGCGAGATCCCCGGAGGCGCCCAGCGAGCCCTTCGTCAGCACGATGGGCGTGACGCCTTCGTTGTAGAGGCGGATCAAAAAATCGACCAGGGCTTCGGTCACGCCGGAAAGGCCGACGGCCAGGCTGTTGACCTTGAGCAGGAGCAGGAGGCGGGTGATTTCGGACGGGACCTCGTCACCGACGCCGGCCGCGTGGCTGAGGATGAGATTCTCCTGCAGTTTTTCGATGTCTTCCGGCGGGATGAGCTGGTGTGCCAGCGCGCCAAAACCAGTGTTGATGCCGTAATGGGGGTCGGGTGAGTCATGCAGACGGTCGACAATGGCCCGGGAGGCGCGAATCCGGCTTTGGGCCTCCGGTGAGAGGGCCAGTGCTTCAGCGAGCCCGAACGCACGGCGGATGCGGGCGATGGTCAGACCGGATCCGTCGATGGTGAACACGGCTGGCATGGCAGGGGCAACGCTCCCATGAAATCATAGTTCTCCTCATTGGAAACTGAAAACCGATCATCCTTTCGTCCTAAAACGACGCCGACCGGGAGGTGCTCACACCAAAAAAAAGCCCATCGGGAAGAACCCGACGGGCCAATTCAAAGCGGTTACCGCCGCCCTCGGCTAGCTGGCCTTGGGTAGCTCCACATCCTTCAGTTCGACGCCATGCAACAGGTGACGCCGCACCTTGAAGTAGCGGGAGCGTCGCCGCAGCATTCGGTCGAGCTTGTCGACCAGCAAGTCGATGCTTTTGTGGCAATCGTCTGATTGCACCGTGCAGTTCATGTCGGGGCCCTGGATCTCAATGCGGCCCTTGGCGATGAATTTCTGGTCGACTGTCTGTTTCCTGTCACACTCCAGCTCCACGCGGATGCGGACGATGCGCTCCTCGTGTCGGAACAGTCGTTCGGCTTTCTCGTACACGTACGTCTTAAGGGACGGCGTGAGGTCGAGATGGATGCCGGAAACGATCAGTTCATGAGTGTTGTTTTGATTATTCATGTGGATACTATTGGGTTCACTGAGAAACGGCGGGGAAAGGTCATGCCGGGTCGCCGCCCGCAACCATTCTCCGCCAGGGAAAGCCGCCGTGGGAGCGGCTGGTTGTCCGTTGAATAAACGGTTCATCTAAACGGCTTTTTTTATAATCAATCCATGTGGGTTTGCAATTCTTCTCCGTTGTTAGAAGAAAGGGTTTTGACCCTATGACAGACAAAACTTCCGCACCGTTGACGGGCGCTGAGCCCCCGCTGATTGCCGCAGGGGAGGCCCGCACCTGGGTGCTGTTCGAGGATGAACGGCTGCTGGTGTTGAACAAGCCGGGCTGGGTTGTGTGCCACCCATCAAAGAACGGGCCGTGGTCGAGTCTGGCGGGCGCGGCCCGACTCGAGTTCCAGCTCGATGCGGTCCGTTTGGTCTATCGGCTCGATCGCGAGACCAGTGGGGTAATTCTATTGGCCAAAACGCAGGCGATGGGCGGACGGCTGCAAAAGGCCATGGGCCGGCGCGCCGTGGGTAAACTGTATGTCGCTGTGCTCGAAGGCGAAATGCGCGGTCCGAGATTCGTCGAGGAACCCCTGGGGCCGGATCCATCTGCCAACGTGACGGTGAAGCAATGCGTGACCACGGTGAATGCGCAAGAGGCAGTGACGCGCTTCACTCCGCTGGCCGCCCGGGGCGGCTACACGCTGGCCGCAGTCGAACCATTGACCGGGCGCAAACATCAGATTCGCGCCCATGCCGAATGGTCCGGACACCGGGTCGTCGGCGACAAGCTTTACGGGCCCGATCCGGGCCTGTACCTGGAGTACGCCGAGCAGGGCTGGACGGCGCGGCATGCGGCCTTGCTGCCGTTGCCCCGGCAGGCGCTGCATTGCGCCCAGATCGATTTGAGACCGGCGGGGATGGAGCAGGTTTTCCGCGCACCATGGCCGGCGGATTTGGCGAAATTTTGCACGGAACACATGCAACTCGACACCTTTGCCGTGGAGCGTCTCATCACCGCGGCGATCGCGGAAATGTCTCCCGTGCCGTCCGCGCCGGCTGGCCCGGGCCGGTGATGCGGATTTTGGCGGCAGATTGGACACAGGTTCCGGGGGGCAGCCGTAACCGTCGGGGCGGGCGCGTGCTGGGAAGAGGGTCCCCCCGGTCAGAATTCGCGCAGGACGGGGCCGGGGAGGGAAAGGATGATGCCGGTGCGGCAAACCGCACCGAGGACGCCTCCGGCTCGATAGGCCAGGGAGAGGCTTTGACAGATACCACGGGTTGCTTCTAGCTGGCCGTTCCTTTGCAAAACCACGATATTTCGCGTCCCATGGCCAAAGTCCGCGTCCGTTTCGCTCCCAGCCCGACCGGTTTTTTCCATATTGGCAGCGCCCGCACGGCGTTGTTCAACTGGCTGTATGCGCGCCATACCGGCGGTGTGTTCATCCTGCGCATCGAGGATACGGACCAGGCGCGCAACAGCGACGAGTATCTGAGGTTGATCTACGACAGCCTTGGCTGGCTCGGGATGGATTGGGACGAGGGTCCGAATCCCCACGGCGCGGGCGAGCGCGGCGTGTTCGGCCCCTACCGGCAGAGCCAGCGCACCGGCATTTACAAGCAATACCTGCAGAAGCTCCTCGACGCCGGCCGTGCCTACGAGAAGGACGGGGCGATCTGGTTCAGGCTGCTCGGCGAGCGCTATGAGGTCTTCGACGAGCATCGCAAGAAGGCCGTCACCAAAGTCAAAACTCCCCCCGTCGTCATCGAGGATCTGATCCGCGGACGCGTCGAGCGCGTCGAGGACGAGGATTTCGTGATCTTCCGCTCCGACGGCAACCCGGTGTTTCATTTCGTCAACGTGGTGGACGACATCACCATGCAGGTGACGCACATCATCCGCGGCGAGGATCACCTCTCGAATACGAGCAAGCATGTGCGACTCTACGAGGGGTTCGGCGCCCCGCCCCCGAAGTTCGCCCATATCCCGCTCATCCTGAAATCGCCCGAGATGGGGCAGGGCAAGATGAGCAAGCGCGACAGGGGCGCCCTGATCGAGGAGTACCGCCAGCGGTACTTCCTGCCGGAGGCGCTGGTCAACTACCTTGCGCTGCTCGGCTGGAATCCCGGCGACGACCGCGAGAAGATGCCGATCGCCGAGATCATCCGGCTGTTTGACCTGCCGGGCGTCAACCAGGCCAACGCGAAGTTCGATCCGAAGAAACTCGCGCACCTGAACATGACCTATCTGTTGGAGCAGCCGGGCGGGCGCGTCGTGCAGCTCGCGCGCGAATATTTTCAACAGCAGTCCGAAAGCGCGGTGGCGAAAGCGGCGCTGGCGGCCCCGCCGGATCAGTTCGAAGCGGTGATGCGCCTGGCTCATCCGAAAATCAAGTCCATCGACGAGCTGGGCGGCTACACGGCCTATTTCTTCACCGAAGATTTTCCGATTGACGCCAAGGTGAAGGGGAAAGTCATGGCCAAGGGGGATCCAAGGGCCCGCTTGAACGAGCTGGCGGCCGCCCTTGCCGCTGCCGATTTCTCGACTGACAACGCCATCGAGGAAGCGATCAAGAACCTGGCCGCCGCCAGGGGGCTCGGCTTCGGGGACTACCAGGCGGCCGCGCGGCTCGCCGTGACCGGCACCAATGTCGGCCCGAGCATCACGAGCATTTTCCGGGTCCTGGGGCGCGAACGCATCCTGGCCCGCATCGAGCGGTTTCTCTCCGCATAGGCTTGCCGCCGAGGCGTTTTTCTGGAGACCTGACGCCATGAGAATCAGCGTTCTGAGCGACGGCGGGTGGGGGACGGCCCTGGCCATGGTCCTGTGTGACAATGGCCACCAAGTGACGCTGTGGGGCCCTTTCCCCGATTACATTGAGGAAATGCGGCGTACGCGGCGCAATCAGCGTTTCCTGAAGGGGGCGGAGTTGCCCGCCGCGCTGACGCTGGAAAGCGATCTGGGCCGGGCCTGCACGGACGCGACTATTGTCGTGCTCGCCGCTCCCAGCCAGTACCTGCGCAAGCTGCTGGACGGTCTGCTGGCGGTGCCGCGTTCGCCGGAGCTGATATATCTCAATGTTGCCAAGGGCATCGAGACCGGCAGCTGCCTGCGAGCCAGCGAAATGGTCTTCGAGAAACTTGGCCCGGTGCGCTATGCGATACTCTCGGGTCCCAGTCACGCTGAAGAGGTTTCGCGCCATGTCCCGACGGCGGTGACCGTCGCCTCGAAGGACGCGGCTGCGGCCCAGCTGGTCCAGCAGGCGTTCATGAACAACTACCTGCGCGTCTACACCTCCGACGATGTGGTGGGAGTGGAGCTGGGCGGCGCACTCAAGAACGTGCTGGCCCTGGCGGCGGGCGTGCTCGACGGCATGGGCCTGGGTGACAACACCAAGGCGGCCTTGATGACCCGTGGCATTGTCGAGATGGCCCGCCTGGGCGAGGCGCTCGGGGGCAGGGCGGAGACGTTTTCGGGCTTGAGCGGCATTGGCGACCTCATCGTGACGTGCATCAGCCGCCACAGCCGCAACCGGCACGTCGGGGAGGAGCTGGGCAAGGGCCGCAAGCTCGATGAGATCCAGCGCGAGATGGGCATGGTGGTGGCCGAGGGCGTCAAGACGGCGGACAGCGCCTACGCCCTCGCCCGCCGGACCGGCGTCGACACCCCGATCATCGACGAGGTTTATGCGAGCCTTTATCTGAACCGGGATCCCCGGCAGGCCGTGAGCGATCTGATGCTGCGGGAAGCCAAGCCGGAAATCATGCGGACCTAGCCGGCCGGCCACCCTACTGGCGGCCGAGGATGGCCTGCAGGAGGTGCGGGTAGTCGTGGATCGCCGGGAACTGCGGAAACTGCCGGATGACGTTTTCCGGGGCGTGAAACAGAAACGCTGTGTCGGCCTGCCCGAGCATGGCGGTGTCGTTGAAGGAATCGCCGGCCGCAATCACGTGGTAATTGAGCAGCTGCAAGGCCTGCACGGCATGGCGCTTCTGATCCTTCATCCGGAGCTCATAGCCGGTGATGCGGTCGTTTTCGACGATGAGCCGGTGGCAAAGGAGCGTGGGCCAGCCGAGCTGCCGGAGCAGCGGCTGGGCGAATTGCTCGAACGTGTCGGAAAGGATGATGACCTGCGTCTGCTCCCGCAGGCCGTTCAGGAAATCGATGGCACCGGGCAGGGGGGAAAGGTGGCCGATGACGTCCTGGATTTTCGAGAGCGTGATGCCGTGCCGGTCGAGTATCTCCAGCCGGTAGTGCATGAGCTTGTCGTAATCCGGCTCGTCGCGCGTGGTGCGCCGCAATTCGGGCAGGCCGGTGCGTTCGGCGACCGCGATCCAGATTTCCGGCGTCAGGACGCCTTCCATGTCGAGGGTGACGATGCTTTGCTTCACAGGAGGCAGAGTGAACCAGACTTGTTCCGACCGTGGCAAGCAGCGAACGCAGCCGCCCGGAGGGCGGGCGATCCGCAACATTGATTCGACTCCGTTCCGGCGAGCTGGGAGAAGATAGACCCATGACCGAGGCACCAGATCAATCCTTGCGGCGGGCGGCGTTGGTGGTGGCGACGATGGCCTCGTTCCTGACCCCGTTCCTGGCGTCGGCGGTCAACGTGGCGCTGCCGGCGATAGGGACTGATCTCGGCATGGACCCGGTCCAGCTGAGCTGGGTGGCGACGTCTTTTCTGCTGACGTCGGCGGTCTGCCTGGTGCCGTTTGGCCGGATGGCCGACATGGTCGGACGGAAAAAGGTTTTCCTGGGCGGCATGCTGCTCTTCACGCTGACAACGCTGGCCTGCGGATTTGCCCGCAGCGCCGCGGGGCTGATCCTGCTTCGCGCCCTACAGGGAGTCGGCGGAGCGATGATCTTTGGAACGGGACTGGCGATCCTCACTTCCGTGTATCCCCCCGGCGAACGCGGCCGCGTGATCGGCTTCAATGCGTCGGCCGTATACATCGGGCTTTCGGTGGGGCCGTTTGCCGGAGGGGTGCTGACGCGTCATTTCGGCTGGCCGAGCGTTTTTTGGGCGAGCGTGCCACTCAGCCTCGCCTCGGTGCTGGTGACGTGGCTCAGACTGAAGGGTGAATGGAGTGGAGCGCCGGGCGGACGGTTTGACGCGACCGGCAGCGTGATTTACGGGCTGGCGTTGACGGCGCTGATGATTGGCCTGTCGTGGCTGCCCGGGACGGCCGGCGCGATCCTGGCTGTGATCGGCCTGGCGGGGCTGGCAGGATTCATATTCTGGGAACGGCGCGCGGCCCATCCGGTGTTCGACGTGGCGCTGCTGGAGAGCAATCCGGTGTTTGCCCTGTCCAATCTCGCGGCATTCATCAACTACTGCGCCACCTTTGCGGTGACGTTCCTGCTCAGCCTATACCTCCAATACGTGCGTGGACTCGACCCGCGGCAGGCCGGGATGATCCTGCTGGTGCAATCGATACTCATGGCGGCTGTGAGTCCGCTGGCGGGGCGGCTCTCCGACCGGGTGGAGCCGCGCCTGATCGCCTCGACGGGCATGGGACTCACGGTGGCGGGGCTGATTTGGCTCGGTGTCCTGCCGGAGCAGGCGCCATTTGCCGTCATCATTGCGGCGCTCATGGTGCTGGGGGTTGGCTTCGGCCTGTTTTCCTCGCCGAATACAAACGCGGTGATGAGTTCCGTCGAAAAGCGGCACTACGGTGTGGCATCGGCCATGCTCGGCACGATGCGCTTGACCGGCCAGATGGTGAGCATGGGCGTGGCGGTGATGGTGCTGGCCCTGCTGGTCGGGCGGGGACAGCTCACTGCGGCACAGCACGCCCGTTTCGTGGGAGCGATGCATGTGGCCTTCCTCATCTTTGCGGCATTCTGCGCCGTGGGGGTGTTTGCTTCGCTGGCGCGGGGAAATGTGCGTCAGGCGGGAACCCCGCCTATTCCAGCAAACGACGCAAAGCCGTGAGCTGCTGCCGCATTTCGTCGACTTCGCGGCGCAGGGCCGCGGTATCGGTTTCGAGCTTTGCGAGACGCTCTCGGTCTGGGGTCAGGGGCGCTGGCGACGTTTCAGGGCTGGCCGGCGTTTCCGGCGCCATCGCCTCGGGCGGCCCGGCAAGCAAATGGGCGTAGCGCGACTCCTTGAAACCGGCCTGGCGGGGGAGTTTGACGACTAACGGTTGATGCGCGTGGGTGGCCAGCCCCTGCAGGGTGGTCTCCACATCGGCCAGGCTCGCGAACTCGTGCATCCGCCCCGTGCGCCCGCGGACCTCGCCGATGGTCTGGGGGCCGCGCAGCATTAGCACGCAAAGCACGGCGGTCTCTGCCGGTGTAGTGCCCAACATCTCGGCAAATTTGTGCCCGTATTTCGGCACGCGGCTGTCTGCGCCATGGAAGACGAAAGCCAGTTTTTTGACGCGCAGCGCCTCGACCGCCCGCAACACCGCGCCATCATCGTAGGAGACGACGGGTTCGCGGTTGGAGAGCTGGTTGCAGGCATTGGTCAGCGCGTTGAGGGACAGAGGATAGTAGTCGGGGGTCGTCTTTTCCTTTTCGACGAGCGCCCCCAGCACCCGCACCTCGACGGCATTGAGCACGGCATTGTTTTCGGGAGAAACAGGCATGGGTAAGTTTGTTGCGCTGATGGAGACCCAAAACCGGGCAAAATCAACCCTCCGCTACGGACCTGACGAACAGCCGGGCTTCAGGAAGGCATCACAGGGTGAGCGCACTCCCTCGGTTTGGCGCGAAGCCCGTTCGGCCGTTTGGCCGACCGGACCTGGTGAGGACAGGGCCGGCGCAAGCGGTGAAGGTTATCAACCGGCGGCCTTGCCCCAGGTGTCCTTGAGCGTGATGGTGCGGTTAAACACCAGGCGGGAGGCGCCCGGCGGCGAGTCCACCGGATCCAGCGCAAAATAGCCGAGGCGCTCGAACTGGTAGCGCTGATCGGGCCGGGCGTCCTGCAGGCTCGATTCGAGCTTGGCCGTAACCACGGCAAGCGAGCGGGGATTGAGGTGCTGCTTGAAGTCGCCTTCGGCATCGGGCTCGGCTACGGTAAAAAGCCGGTCATAGAGGCGTACCTCGGCGTCGAGGCAGTGGGTGGCGCTCACCCAGTGGATCGTGCCCTTGACCTTCCTGCCGGCATTCAGACCGCCGGAGCGCGTCTCAAGGTCGGCGGTGCAGCGGAGTTCGACGACCTGACCGGTGGCATCCTTGACCACTTCATCGCACTTGATGATACAGGCATATTTCAGGCGCACTTCGCCGCCGGGTTTCAGTCGGAAATACTTCGGCGGCGGCGTCTCCGTGAAATCGTCGCGATCGATGTAAACCTCACGGGTGAGGGCGACCTTGCGTGTGGTCGGGTTCTCGTCCTGCGGATTGTTGACGGCGTCGCACTCGATGACCTGTCCGGCGGGGAGGTTGGTGAGGACGAGCTTGACCGGATCGAGCACGGCGAGCCGGCGGAGAGCGGAGGGATTCAACTCGTCGCGGATGGCGTGTTCGAGCACGGCGACGTCGGTGAGGCTGTTGAACTTGGTGACTCCGATGTTGTAGGCGAAGCGCCGGAGGGCGCTGGCGGGCACGCCCCGGCGGCGGAGGCCGCAGATAGTGGGCATGCGGGGATCGTCCCAGCCGCAGACGAGTTTTTCCTGCACGAGCTGCATGAGCTTGCGCTTGCTCATGACCGTATAACCGATGTTAAGGCGGGCGAACTCGTACTGATGTGGAAGGGGGCGGGGCAGATCGAGGTTGGTGAGGATCCAGTCGTAGAGCGGGCGGTGGACCTCGAACTCGAGCGTGCAGATGGAGTGGGTGATGCCCTCGATGTAGTCGCTCACACAATGGGCGAAGTCGTACATCGGGTAGATGCACCATTTCCCGCCGGTCTGGTGGTGATCGGCGTGGCGGATGCGGTAGAGCACGGGATCGCGCAGCCAGACGTTGGGCGCGGTCATGTCGATCTTAGCCCGCAGGGTGCGCGCCCCGTCGGGAAATTCGCCGGCCTTCATGCGCGCGAAGAGATCGAGGTTCTCGGAGATGGAGCGGTTGCGGAAGGGCGACTCGCGGCCGGGCTTGTCGGGCGCGCCGCGGTATTTGTCCATCTCCTCGGCGTTGAGGTCGCAGACGAAGGCCTGGCCCTTGCGGATCAGGGCGACGGCGCACTCGTAGAGCTGGTCAAAGTAATCGCTGGCGTGAAACGGCGCCAATTTGGCGCCGGCCGCGTCGGCCGGCAGGATCGCGGGGAGAAAAAAGTCCTGCTTGCCGTCCACGGTGCGTGACACCGGCGTCGCGTCCGCGGGCTTGAAGCCGATACGGTCGTCCGCCCAGCCGCCGATGAGCCACTTCACGTCGGCCAGGATGGAGTCGACGTACTCGACGTCCTCCTTGGTCGGATTGGTGTCGTCAAAGCGGAGGTTGCACTGGCCGTTGTTCTCGCGGGCGATGCCGAAATTGAGGCAGATGGACTTGGCGTGCCCGATGTGCAGGTAGCCGTTCGGCTCCGGCGGAAACCGGGTCACGATCTTCGCGTAGCGCTTTTCCGCGACGTGCTGCGCGACGATGTCGCGGATGAAATCGCTGGGCGCGGGCGCGGCGGTGTCGTTCTGGGCAACGGTCATAGCCCGCGAAATTGCGGAACTGCGGGGCACGAAGCAACGCTGCAATTGAAGTCGGCGCGCGACCCGCCGGGCGGCCCCCGAGGAAGCAGTTTCCTGCGGCAACCGTGGCGAGGAGGATGCCAGGGAGGCCAGCGCCGCGGGAGATGACCCCGGCGGGGCTTCTCGCGGCAGCGGCGGCGCGGGCTAAACTCCTCCCGGCAGCGGCATGGCCGCCAGCCGGCACTTCGGCGCTCGTTGCCGGCCCGCAGGCAAACGCAGAATAACGTCTTCCAACGAGAAACGTCAAAGCAGGATCCCTTTTTGGGCTTTCCCTTTTCGTGCGTTTTCCCGAGTCTCGCTGCAGCCCGACGTGGGAAAGAGGTGATCGGATGGATACAGTGGTCTACATCATTGCGGCTGCCGGATTGATTGCTGTCGCGTTCGTCGTCTTCCGCATCTTAGTCCGCCGCGACTACCAGCGAAAAGGCCGGCTGACGAGGTTCACCAGCTTTTTCGAACTGCTCGTCTGGAGTTCATATTTCGGCTTTCCCTACCTCTATAATCCTCCCCAGTGGGTGTCATTCTGGTCGTGCGAGGCACCGGTGAGCACGCCGGTCAGGGTGACGGGAATGGTCTGCATCGCGATTGGGCTGGTTACAGCATTCGGAACGATGTTCTGGTTTGGATTGCGCCGGGCGTTCGGGTGGCAGGCGGACGGATTGATCCAGGGCGGGCCGTACCGTGTGACAAGGAATCCCCAGTTGGTGGGTGGCAGCCTGCTGGCGATCGGGGCGGCGATCTTGTGGCCTTCGTGGTATGCGGTGGGATGGGTGATGCTGTATGGGGTGGTGGCGCACCTGATGGTGCGGACGGAGGAGGAGCACCTGCGGGCAGTATATGGGGAGGAGTATGCGCGTTACTGCGGACGGGTTCCACGGTATGTTGGGTTTTGACGGCGAGAGAAACCCGGCAAAAGGAACCGAAAAAAAGGGGCATATCCTGATGTTCTCGGTTGGCGCACGGTGAAGCGAATGCCGCGAGCCAACCCAGGCACGGGGGAGGCGGGCGGGCCAAGGAACGGCGACAACAGCGCGTTAACAGCCAGGGCGCGCTGCCGTCACCCACTCGCTCTTGCTCCGGGCCGTGACGCGGCGCAGCCCGGCGGCATGTTAGTGCCGTGCACGGCGTCGGCTGCGACGCCCTCCATCGTTGCGGAAGGGAAGCTGGCCGACGTCAAACCAGACACCCCAATGTCTGAACCGCCTCGTGGCACTAGTCTCCGGTCAAGGGCCGGGGGAGGCGGGTGTGCCGTTGACGGATCCGACGATGGCGCCGGTCCCGCCGAGCGGGGGAGTCCCGTAGATGTGCGCTCCCATGGTTTGGTTCTCGCTGTACGGGATTGCCTGGCGGACGTCGGCGACCTTGCGGCCGGACTGGTTCGAGGTGAAGACCGGAGCGGGGGCCTCCGTGTCCTTGTAGAAGACGACATTGCCGCCGAGAAACGCAATGTGCCCGCCGGTATCCCGATAGACGCCGCTGGCGGCGTCCCATGAACCGCCGGCCTGCAAGCCGCGGGTGTAGGCGACAGGAGTGGTGGCGGGATCGCTCATCTTGAGTCCGCCAACAAATTCCCAGGCCAGGACGCGTCCGTCGGTGAAGGAGGGATCGAGCTGGTTGCGCTGGACCGATGCGGGATTGATGATTGCGGTGGGATAGACGCCGTTGAATTGAGGATCGTTCTTGGCAAAGTAAAACGCGGGGTCGGTCAGGATGCCACTCTTGGCCAAAACACCCGGCCAGAGGAACACCCGCTGTCCGGCCGCCAGCGTCGTGGCGGGCACATTCTGGGGATCGGGCAGTCGGTCGTTGTTATCCGCGGCGTATATCGCCGCCGCCTTGTAGATTTCGCGCAGGTTGTTGGCGTCGACCGTGCGCTGGGCGGTTTCACGCACCTTGCTGACCGTGGGGAAGATCAGCGCCGCCAGAATGCCGATAATGGCGATGACAGTCAGCAGTTCAATGAGGGTGAACGCGCCAAATGCGCGCCCGGGGGTATTAAGCATAGGGGGTGGGGCTGCCCGCACAGTCCACCGCCTATCGGGGCGAACACAAGGTCATTTCGAGGACTGGACAAATCGGCACAGTCGCCGCAAATTTGCGCCATGAAGATCTATCTTGACGGCAAGTTCGTGGACTCGGCTGACGCCAAGGTGTCCGTGTTCGATCACGGGCTGCTCTATGGCGACGGCATTTTCGAAGGCATCCGCCTCTACGCGGGGAATGTGTTTCGCCTTGAGGAGCATTTGGAACGGCTCGAATACTCCGCCAAGGCCATCCTGTTGAAGATTCCCCTGACTCGGAAGGAGATGTCCGACGCAGTCTGCGAGACCTGCCGCCGCAACAATTTGCGTGATGGCTACATCCGCCTGGTGGTTACGCGAGGAGTGGGCGATCTCGGACTATCGCCCTGGCTGTGCCCGAATCCATCCGTCTTCATCATTGCGGACAAGATCGCGCTTTATCCGCCCGAGCATTACACAGCTGGACTCAGCATTGTGACCGTGCCCACGCGCCGAAACAGTCCGGCCGCTCTGCCGCCGACCATCAAGTCGCTCAATTACCTGAACAACATTCTCGCCAAAATCGAGGCGAAGCAAGCCGGGGCGCTGGAGGCCATCCTGCTCAATGATCAGGGCTATATTGCCGAGTGCACCGGCGACAACATCTTCATCGTCCACAAGGGCCGGATCCTGACTCCGGCTGCCTCACAAGGTGCCCTCAAGGGCATTACGCGTGGGGTGGTGTTCGACATCGCGGGCGAACTGGGCGTTCCGATTAATGAGCAGAATCTGACTCGCTACGATGTGTGGAATGCTGATGAAAGCTTCCTCACCGGCACGGCGGCTGAGGTGGTTCCGGTCGTAAAGCTGGACGGTCGCGAGATAGGCACGGGCAAACCCGGGGCGATCACAGGCCGCGTGCTGGCCGCGTACCGCCAACGGGTCGGCACGGAGGGCACGAAGATTTGATTCAGGCGCCGGTCGGGGCGTATCTTCGCCGTTGGGAAAGAGGTTATAACGACTCCGGTCCGGGGCTCTTAATCTTGCCAGATCGGACGCAGCTGGCACATTGGCTGCAGGGCATGGTGTATCAATCCATGCTCAATTTGCATTTTCCCACGCCGATCATAAATTAACTTCAGCCTATGGCCAATTCCCTCAAGTGCGATCTTTGCGGTAAGCCCGCCACGGTGCATCTCACCCAAATCATCAACAACAAGATCCATAAGGTCGATTTGTGTGAGGCCTGTGCGCAAGCCAAAGGAGTAACCGATCCCAATGGCTTTTCACTCGCCGATTTGCTATTGAAAGCATCGCTCAATCCTGAGGTGACCGAGCCCACGGGAGAGATGAAGTGCGGGATTTGCGGCTTTACCCAGCAGGATTTCAAAAAGACCGGGCGCTTTGGATGTCCTTCCTGCTACGAGTACTTCCGCAATGCACTGGAACCTCTGCTTGAGAACATGCACAAGGGCACGCACCACATTGGCAAAGTCCCGCAAAAGGCCATGGAACGGAAGGATCTCTACACGCGCCTTACCCATCTTGAGTCCGAACTGGAAAAGGCGATCAAGTCCGAGCGTTATGAGGATGCGGCGCGTTACCGCGACGAAATCACCCAAGCCAAACAGGCCGCCAGTCACAAGCAGAACCCCTGAGATGAATATCAAAGAGCTCTTCGACACGCCCTCCGAGCTGATGGATCCAACCGCCAGCAAGAGTGCGGTCGTGCTCATTACCCGCATCCGCCTGGCGCGCAATCTGGCACAACTGCCCTTCCCGGGGTGGAGCAAAGAGGCACAGCGCCGGCAGGCTTTCGACACATGTTTGCAGGCAGTTACCTCCCTTCCGCAGATGAAACGCGGACTTTCCTTCGCCATCGAGGAGCTAAACGACCTGGAAAAGCAGATGCTGGTTGAGCGACACCTCATCAGCCGCGAACTTTCCCAAGGCAAAGCGGGAGCGGGCCTGGTGGTCAGCCGGGACCAGTCGTGCGTGGTGATGATCAATGAGGAGGATCATCTGCGCATCCAATACCTGCGCGCGGGCTTTGTGTTCAAGAAGGTCTGGACCGCAATCAATGCCTTGGATACCGAGCTGGAAAACCGTATTGACTATGCTTTTTCGCCCGAATTGGGCTACCTGACCGCCTGCCCGACCAACCTCGGTACCGCCATTCGCGCGTCCACGATGTTGCACCTGCCCGCACTCGTCATCTCGGGTCAGATGGAGAAGGTCGTGCGGGCAGTGAACCAGCTTGGCATGGCCGTGCGCGGACTCTTTGGCGAGGGTTCCGACGCTAGCGGCAGCATTTTCCAGATTTCCAACCAGACCACACTCGGCGAGACGGAGGAAGGCATCATAAAGCACCTCACGGGAGTGCTGAACACCATTGTCGAACAAGAGCTCACCGCGCGGGAGAAAATCCTCGAAGCCGACGCCGCCAAGCTGTTTGACAAGATCGGCCGCGCCTACGGGATTCTGCAGAACGGTTTTCTGCTCAGCTCGGGCGAGACGATGAATCTTCTCTCGCTCATCCGCTTGGGGGCCGATCTGGGCATTTTCCCCGAGGGGCAGCGTGCCGTCGTGGACCGGCTCTTCATCGAATGCCAGCCCGGACACGTGCAACATGCCGCCAAGGGGGAGCAGGATCCTTCCCAGCGCGATTTGCTCAGGGCGGAGAAGCTGCGGCAGGAATTCACCAGGATGCCCGCCCCGGTATTTGACAAAGCCGACCGTTAATCCTTCGACCAAACCATTTTCCCACCATGGAACCGATGAACAATTTCACCCCGCGCGCGCAGCAGGTGCTCGCCCTCGCCCGCAAGGAAGCCGACCGCTTCCACCACAACTATGTGGGAACCGAGCATATTCTGCTTGGTTTGATCAAGCTTGGCCAGGGGGTCGCCGTCAGCGTGCTCCAGAAAATGGGGCTCGATCTCGAGACCGTCCGGGGCGCGGTCGAGAAGCAGGTTGGCACGGGGATGGAGGCAAAGACTTCAATTGGGAGCATCCCTTACACGCCCCGGGTGAAGAAAGTCCTGGCCCTGGCGGGCAAGGAGGCCAAGGCGCTCAACCATAGCTATGTGGGAACCGAGCACATCCTGCTCGGGTTGTTGCGCGAAGGCGAGGGGGTGGCGGCGCGCGTGCTCAAGTCGCTCGACATCGACATCGAACGCAGCCGCCAGGAGATCCTGCGGGAGCTCGATCCCCAGTTTGCCAGTGGCGGCGACGAACCAGGCGGCGGGGAGGAAGCCGCGCCGCGCGCAGCCGGCCCCTCCGAGGAGAGGAAGGAGGTCAAGACGCCGGCGCTCAAGGCCTTCGGGCGTGACCTGACCGAGCTGGCACGCAAAGGCGAGTTGGACCCCGTCGTCGGACGGCGCAACGAAATCCGGCGCGTCATCCAAATCCTGTGCCGCCGCACCAAGAACAATCCGGTGCTGGTGGGAGAAGCCGGCGTGGGCAAGACCGCCATCGTCGAGGGCCTCGCCCAGGAGATCGTCAAGGGCAACATACCCGAACTCCTTGCCGACCGAAAGGTCATCACCCTCGATCTAGCGCTCATGGTGGCCGGCACGAAGTACCGCGGCCAGTTCGAGGAGCGCATCAAGGCGGTAATGGACGAGATCCGGCGATCCAAAAACGTCATCATCTTCATCGACGAGATGCACACCATCGTGGGGGCCGGCGCCGCCGAGGGCGCGATGGACGCCTCCAACATCTTCAAGCCGGCGCTCAGCCGCGGGGAGCTGCAATGCGTCGGCGCCACCACCCTCAACGAATACCGGAAGTACATCGAGAAGGACAGTGCACTCGACCGCCGCTTTCAGAGCGTCAAGGTGGAGGCGCCGTCCGTCGAGGACACCATTCAAATCCTCAAGGGCATTCGCGGCAAATACGAGGACCACCACAAGGCCACATTCACCGACCGGGCACTGGAGATTGCCGCCAAGCTTTCCGACCGCTACATCACCGGCCGTTTCCTGCCGGACAAGGCCATCGATGTGATGGATGAGGCCGGATCGCGCGCCCGCATCGCCGCCATGAACCGGCCGCCCGAGATCGAGGCGCTCACCAAGGAGATTGAGGCGGTTTGCACCCAGAAGGAGGAGGCCATCACCCACCAGCACTTTGAGGAGGCCGCCAAGTTCCGCGACAAGGAGAAGCAGTTGCGCGCCAAGCAGGAGCAGTTGCTCGGGGACTGGAAGAAGTCCCGTGATGAAAACCGCGTGTCCATCGACGAGGAATTGATGGCGCAGGTTGTGGCCGAGTGGACGGGCATTCCCCTCAGCCGCCTCGAAAAAAAGGAGAGCGAGAGGCTGCTGGCCCTCGAGGGCGAGTTGCAGAAGGTCATCGTCGGCCAAGATGCCGCCACGGTCGCCATCGCCCGGGCGCTGCGGCGTTCGCGGGCCGACCTCAAGGACCCGCGTCGCCCCATCGGGTCGTTCCTGTTCATGGGGCCGACGGGCGTGGGAAAGACCGAGCTCGCCAAGCAGCTGGCCGCGCAGATCTTCGGGTCAACCGAGGCCATCGTGCAGATCGACATGTCGGAATACATGGAGAAGTTTTCCGTGTCTCGCCTGATCGGTTCGCCGCCCGGCTATGTCGGCTACGAGGAGGGCGGCCAGCTCACCGAGGCCGTGCGCCGCCGGCCGTATTCAGTCGTCCTCTTTGACGAAATCGAGAAGGCGCATCCCGACGTGGTCCAGCTCCTCCTGCAAATCCTCGAGGACGGCCGTCTGACCGACTCGCTGGCCCGCACGGTCGACTTCCGAAACTCGGTCATCATCATGACCACCAACGTCGGCGCGCAGCTCATTCAGCGCCAGACGACGATGGGTTTTGCCGCCGCGGGGAAATCCGACTTTCGGGACATAGACAAGCTGAAGGAAAAGGTGCTCGAGGAGGCCAAGCGCATTTTCAAACCCGAGTTTCTTAACCGCATCAATGACCTGGTGGTCTTCCGGCCGCTCGACAAGGCCGACCTGCTGAAGATCGTGGATATCGAGGCAGCCAAGGTCGAGAAGCGGCTGGCCTCCCGCAACATTCACCTCGAGTTCACACCCGACGCCAAGACGCTGCTGATCGAGCAGGGTTATGATGAGAAATATGGGGCGCGTCCGCTGCGCCGGGCCGTGGAACATTATCTGGAGGATCCACTGGCCGAGGCTCTGCTGCGTGGGGAGATCAAGGAAGGGGATCCCATCCTGGTCGTCCGCAACGGCGATAAACTCGAATTCAAGCAGAAGACTCCGGCGGCCGATTCCGGCGTCGCACCCTGATTTTTGGGTCCGGGGCGATCGCCACCCCCGTCATCCGCTACCGATGGCGGGAATGCTCGTCCCGGCGGGTCTTGACGGGAGTGTCACCGGACGGAATGCCGGACTTGCTTTGCCGGTCCGTCCCAGTGGTAATGTCGGTATGCGATGCTGCCAGTCAGCCCTGTTGCTCCTGTTCGCCTTGGCTTCCGGCATGCGGGCGGAGCTGGCGCCGATCAGCGCTTCGGAAATCGCGAATCCACCGTCGCGGGAAAGAGTGACGTCGCTGGTGGCCCGGGCGGCCCGGCAAGGGTGGGGGGTGGGCGTCGAGGAATTGCGCGCCGCCGCGCTGGCAGCCTACGAGGCCAACAATGGCCAGGCCCAGGCATGGTATTACCTTTATCGCTGGGCGTCGTTGCTCAGCCTGCCGGAAAGGAAGGCCGGGGAGTTCTGGATCGCCGCTGTCAATCGCGCCCGGGTCGGCCATGCCAATATGCCGCAAAAGCTTTCGCCGTCGCCGGGATCACTGTCGGCGCTCTGGACGCCGGCGCTGCAGTTGCATGCCTTGGGATCGTTCCAGTTTTCCGAGGAATTTTTCGCCACCGTTGCATCCGTGGACAACCCGATGATGGTGCTCTCCATCCTGCAATCATTGTATGCCGCCGATCCGAACAGGTTCGCCGACTACCAGAACCTCGCGCTGGCCATTGCGGTGGTCTATGATGTGCCGCCTCCGCCGGACTGGCCGCATGGACAAGTGAGCGAACAAGCGCTGCCGCGGTTGCTGCCCCGACCGGAGGAGGCATTCAGTTTCTGGGTCAGGTCCGATCGGGAAGGGCGGACGTTGCACAGGCTTAGGCGATTGTCCGCCAACGAATTGAAATTCGTGGTCGATGCCGGGGCGAGGCTTCAGGAGTTGACGTGGGCGCAGCGGAAAATTCCCAACCAGCTGGCGGATTTCGCCAGGGTGTATGACCTGGTGCCTTACCGCAAGGATCGCCTGCAGGCCGGGCAGGCGAACTGGCCGCGCAGCCGCTACGAACTGCCGCTCATTTTGAAGGAGGGCGGCATTTGCGTGGATCAGGCATATTTTGCCAGCATGGCGGGCAAGGCCAAGGGCGTACCCACGCTGCTGTTTCGCGGTGCGGGGCTGGATGGCCGGCACGCGTGGTTCGGGTACCTGGACAGCGCGCAAAAGTGGCAGCTCGATTGCGGTCGGTATGCCGAGCAGAAGTACGTGGCGGGACTGGCCTTCGATCCGCAGACGTGGGGCAACATCTCCGACCATGAATTAGTGTTCCTTTCCGAGCGGTTCCGGCTGCTGCCGCTTTATCGACTGTCGATGGTGCATGCCGCCTTTGCGGAGGAATACCTGAATGATCGAAACGCAGCGGCGGCGCTGAACGCGGCGCGCGAGGCGGTGAATCGCGAGCAGCGAAACGTGCGGGCCTGGGAGGTGCTGCTGCGGGCGCAGACGACGGCCGGTCAGGATGCACGCACGATCGAGGGCACGCTGCGCGAGGCGGCCCTGGCCTTCCGCCGCTATCCGGACCTGGAAGTCGGATTTGTCCGGCGCCTGGTCGAAAGCTTGCGGGCGCGAGGCGAGTCCAGTCTGGCCGACTACGAGGAAAAGCGCATGGTGCTCAAAAACAAGCGGGACACGGGGCGTCCGGACCTCGCCTACGAGCAGGCGTCCGAAATGCTCCGGCGCAGCATGGAACAGGACGACCTGCCCACGCAGATTCGCAATTACAACTCGGTGGTCGACAAATTCGGCGCGGGGGCGGGCATGGATTTTTACGACAAGATCGTCTTGCCGTTCGTGCAACACTTGCGCGATCGCGGTGAGCTGCCGGCGGCAATCCAGTCGGTGCAGCGGGCTCGGCGTGCCCTAAAGGCCGGCGATAAAAGCCAGCTCGACGGGGAGATCGAGAGGCTGCTGTCCGAGCTGAAAAAAGGCGTGTAGGGAGGGGCGCCGGAACGGACGCCGGTCCTACGATGCCGGCTTGAACAGATCGTCCTTGGTGGTCATCCGGCTATTCAGCTCCTCTACGACCGTTTTCGCCACCTCATGGTACTTTTCCAAATCGAAGTTTTCGTGATAGGGGAATACCATGACGATCAGGCCGACATCCTTTCCGAACTGATCCTTTAAAATATTCCACACCTCATATTTTGGGGTCGCGGTGATGCTGAAATTTGTCGACGGTGGTGCAGGATTCTTGAAGGCTTCGACCACTTCCTTGCCCCCCTTGAATATTTTCGAGTCCTCGATGCTGTCGAGCTTGCCGATCCGTCCGATGTTCGAGAACATGAGACGCCGTTCATTGTCCACGTCGGCGGGGATTCCTGGGGGGGTTACATGTATGGTCAGGATCTTCAGCTCCGGATGTTTGGCCATTTCCATATCAACCAGCGCTTGGCCATAGTTGCCAAGAGGGGTGTAGGCGAGCGGCGCGTACTTGTTGGAAGATTCTGCCGAACGGAGCGTGGTTGCGAAACATACGGCCAAGGCCGCGGAAAACAGATGCAATAATTTGTTTTTCATGAGGTAATTAAGTGAGGTTTGAGATCAAAGGGATAAATTGGAAATTAACGTCACTGAACGAACAAATGGAGTCAAGTGAACGATTATCATGATAACCTGCCTTCAAGCACGGCAGCCATGGCGCGGCGAGTGCCGCAGGATCTGGCATGTGCACGACCCGGAGTTCGCGCCCGCAATATGGTCATCGGCATGCTAATCCGAGTATCGGGCTGCAATTTACAGGCGGTAGGATGAATCTTTTCTCGCTTGATGGCGTCTAAGAGCGCAATTGATTGGAGTTTCCGCCATGATTGATATCTTTAAAGGCGCAGGCCTGCTTATCTACCCGCTGGGAATCTGTTCGATCCTTGCCGTCTTCATCATCTGTGAGCGGCTCTACGCATTGCGCAAAGGCGCAATTCTTCCGGACGACCTGGTCGACGCCGTGGTCCAGGGGAAGCCATATGCCGGCGGCAGGCACTCGGTGCTCGCTCGGGTGCTCGATTTCGCTTCGGAGCACAAGGACGACCCGGAATCGGTGAAAGCGTTCGCCCGGCTCGAGATCAACCGGATGGAGCGTGGAGTGCCCTATCTGGAAGTCATTTATGCGGCCGCGCCGCTCATTGGCCTCACGGGCACCGTCACGGGCCTGCTGCAGGTTTTCTCGCAGATCGCGCCGGACACGGGCCTGCCGGACCCTGTGGCCTTCACCAAGGGCGTGGCGCTGGCTCTCTCCGCCACCGTCATCGGTCTGACCATCGCGATCCCATCGCTGGTGGGAGGCGGCTTTCTTCAGCGCAGGGTGGAAAATTACGCGGTGAAGATCGACCTCCTGCTCGAGCGCGTGCTCAGCCGCAACGGGAAGATCGAGTCATGAGCAGAGGCCTCTACATCAAGCGCCGCAAACGGCCGGAGATGAACCTGGTCCCGTTGATCGACGTGCTGGTGATGCTCATTTTTTTCGCCTTTGTCACCATGCAGTTTCGCACGGCGACGATGCTTAATCTGACCCTGCCCAAGGTTGAGACGGCCGGAAAGGGCGAATTCAAGGGCGCGGTCACCATCAGCATCGACAAGGAGGGCGCCATGACCTTCAACGGCAAGCCGGCCACCATTGCCCAGATGGACAAGCTCTTGGAAGCAGTGAAGGGAATCGACAAGGACACCTCGGTGCTGCTGCGCTCGGACGAGAACACTCCCCTGAAGAACGTCACCGAGGCGATGGATCTCTGCCGCAAGCGCGGTTTGAACAAGATCCGGCTGCAATCGCGGTGATCGTGCGAGGATCGGGAATCGGGTGCAGAGTCGCAAACTTCCCCCGATCAGGTTCGGGAGTTTTTCTACTCGCTACGCGATGCCGCCTGCTCACTACTTTCCCCCCATGGTCATACTCATCACTGGCGTCACCAGAGGGCTCGGCCGGGCGCTGGCCGAGTGGTACATCGCCCACGGCCACACGATCGTCGGGTGCGGGCGGAAGGCGGCCGAACTCATGGACCTGCGGTTCACCTATCCCGAGCCGCACGATTTTTCCGTGGTCGACGTGACCGAGGACAACAAGGTCGCCATGTGGGCCGAGCGCGTGCTGGCCCGGCAGGGTCCGCCGGATTTTCTGATTAATAACGCTGGCGCGATGCACACTCCGGCGCCGTTGTGGAAAGTGCCGGCGCCGGACTTCGCCCGCGTGATCGACGTCAACATCAAGGGCGTGGCCAACGTCATCCGCCACTTCGTTCCCGCGATGGTGGAGCGCAAGAGTGGCGTAATCGTCAACATCAGCTCCGCCTGGGGCCGCTCGACCTCGCGCGAGGTGGCGCCGTATTGCGCCTCCAAGTTCGCCATCGAGGGGCTGACCAAGGCGCTGGCGAAAGAACTGCCCGCTGGCATGGCAGCGGTGCCGCTCGCGCCCGGCATCATCAACACTGACATGTTGCAGCAGTGTTTTGGCGCCGGGGCCGACCAGCATCCGAAGGCATCGGAGTGGGTGGAGCGCGCCGCGCCGTTCATTTTGACCCTTGGAGCCAAGGACAACGGAGATTCCCTCTCCGTGCCAGAGGCGGGATGATGCTGGACCGACGACAGCCTCCTTCGGGTACCGGCCGCATGCCTTGAATGTTCCCTCTCGCAGTATGATCGGTGTTTTCGACTCAGGTTTTGGCGGGCTGACCGTTCTGGCCTCCCTGCGGGAGAGCCTGCCGCAGTACGATTACCTGTTCCTTGCGGACAGTGCGCGGGCGCCCTATGGCGCGCGCAGTTTCGACGTCATCTACGAATCCACGCTGGAATCGGTGGAATGGCTGTTCGACGAAGGATGCACGCTCGTCATCCTGGCCTGCAACACCGCCTCCACCCGCGCGCTGCGCAATATCCAGCAGATTCACCTACCAGCACGCCGCCCCGACCGGCGCGTGCTCGGCGTGGTGAGGCCTTCCGTCGAAGCGCTGGCCGGCCTGCCGCCCGGTGCCGTGCCCGGCGAAACTCCGCCCTCGCCGGCCACCGGCTTGGTCGCCGTGCTCGGGACGGAGAGCACGATCGCGTCCGATTCCTACCGGATCGAGCTGCGCAAACTCGCTCCGAGCCTGGAACTGATACAGCAGGCCTGTCCGCTCTGGGTTCCGTTGGTCGAGGCGGGGGAACTCGACGGTCCTGGCACGGAGTGGTTTTTAAAACGTTCGCTCAACCCTGTGCTGGCCCGGCAGCGACTGCCCCAGCGCCTGTTGCTCGGCTGCACCCACTTCCCCCTGTTGCTGCCCGGCATCAGACGCCTCGTGCCTCCGTCGGTGGAAATCATTGTCCAGGGTGGAATCGTCGCTTCCCGCCTGGCCGCCTGGATGGCCCGCCATCCGGATCAGGAGGCCAGGATCGGCCGGGGCGGACATTGCCGCTTCGCCACGACGGACGATCCGGCATGGTTCGCCGCGCGCGGCGAACGACTGCTGGGCCAGCCGCTTCAGGCTGAGCGCATCCGGCTGCGGCCGGTGCGTTGAAAGGGCTCTGATTGGTGGAGTGCGTTGGCCTCTACTTGCATGGTCCTGTGGAGGGACACCGGTCCCACCCAAGGCTGCAGGACGGATGAGGTAACGCTTACTTCGCCGCCAGTAGCGCGTTGACCTTGCGCATGACCACAAAGGCGTCCGCAACGTAAAGCACGTCGGCCTTGCCCTGGGCCCAGCTGCAGTTGGGGTTCAGATTGATGGCGCGGCGCTCATTGATGAAACGCCAGCCTACCGTGTGCGGCTCCTCTCCGTGGCAGCAGGTGGCCAGCCCTTTCGGGTGACGCGGAGTCGAGCCGGTCTGGCCCACCTGGTTGAGGTGCGTCATGAACTTGAGCACCGCCTGGCCCTCGCCACTGAGATCGACCAGCGACTTGGTGCTGCCGAGTGACGCCTTGGTTTTGCCAAGAAAATCGAGGATGATCTCCTCCGCCTCAACGGAGTGGGCTTTGCCGTCGGGCTGGGCCTTGGTCCAGCCGGCGCCCGCGACGAAGAGAAGTTTGGCGTCCGGCCGGATCGTCTGTTGATCCGTGGGCGGCGCTTGCACGCCGGTAACGATCGTGCGCCTGTTCGCGTCGGTGAGGGGGGCGGCGACAGATTCGACGGCAGCGGTTCCGGCGGGTCCATTCCACGCGGCCGCACAGCCGGCTTCAAGCAGGATGAACCAGGGCCGGCGGGTCCGTTGCACGACCGCCTCCATGCGCTGGCGGTAGTACCAGCGGGTGAGTCCCGGTTTCCCGTCCGCGGCGGTGATGCCGGTGGCATGGGCGTCGATGCGGCCATCGAGGCGCTGCGCGGCGCCGGCGAGGACGCGGTTCCAGCGCGAGGTGGCGGGGGCGATGACGATCGTCGCGGCAGCGGCCCGGGCAAGCGCCTCCACAGCGACGACGTCGGTCGAGTAACGCGATGAGGCGAAGTCGGCGGCGGCGACACCGAGGATGCGCGTGGCGCCACAGCCGGCGATCTGATCGGCGGCGGACTGAACCGACCCCCCGACGAGACCGGCGATCAGTGTCGAGCCGGTGAGCCCGGCCGCGAGAGTCCTGGCTGCGGCAAGGGATTCGAGCGCAGCCTGGCCGAGCGAACCGTCGGATTCGGTGTGGGCGAGAAAAAGGATGGTTTCCATGCGAGGGATAGTAGCGAGTAGTGAGTAGTGGGTAGCGAGTAGGTGGGAAAGTAGTCAGCAGTGAATAGCGGTAGTGAGTTAGCAGAGAGAGCGGGCGGAGTTGCTTGAGAATGCTGGCTACTCACTCCTCGATGCTCGCTCCTAAGTTCATTCCTTGCCGATCCATTCGACGATTTCGCGGGCGATATCGTCGGGCGGCATGTCTTTCACAATCTTTGTTTCACGGCGCTGCTTGGGCAGCGACACGCTGGGGAACGTGACGCCTTCGTTGGAAATCTTGGTGGGTTTGGCGCGCTGCAAGGCGGGCATCACCGTGCGCATGTTGAGCATGCCCACCTGCGGATTGTTGGGCGGCTCGGGGAGATTGCCGGTTGCCCAGCCACAGAGGGCGGGCAGCGCGCCGCAGGAGGAAACCTGGTGCCGGCCGCCTTCGATGCGCTCCAGCACCTGGAACGAACCGTCGGGCCGGACGGTGAGCTGGTCGACACCCTGGAATTGGTCGACGATGCCGAGGCGTTCGCCGACCATTTGCAGGGTGGTTCCGGCGCCGCGCGTCGCGGACTCCCATCCGCCGAAAACAAGCAGGCGCGATTTATCCAGGCCGGGCAGGCCTTGGATCGCTTCGGCGAGGGCGGCGGCGATCTCGGCGGACTCCGTAAAGCCGCCGGCCGGGCCATCGATCGCGATCAACTCGAAGGGCACCTTTTGCGCGACCGTCATCATGACCTGCTGGAGCTTGGCTTTTGGGCCGATGCTCACGAGCCACACCTTGCTGCCAGGATGCTGCTTGGCGAGATGGGCCGCCTCAAACAGGGCGTGGCCCGCCCACGGATCGAGGACGGCCGGCAGCAGCAGCTCGTTTTTTAGCGCTGGGCCGGTGGGCGTTGTGACGGGCTCCAACGTTTGCAGCGGATCGGGTACGATGCTGCCGCAGACAACGATATGGTAGGAAGTAGGCATGCGAAGAAGGAGCGAGTGGTGAGGAGTGGGTAGCGAGTAGAAGTCAGCAGGCGGCCATTCGACAAGACGGATATTCAAGAGCCTTCGATGCCGAAGGCGTCAATCCTATGCTCGCTACTCACTACTGGCTGCTTTCGGATCAATTTTCCGCCGAGTGCAGGCCGCCCGCGCCGGCGCGGAATTCAACATTCGTGCGTCCGGGGTCGGTGGGATGCGGCTGCGAGCAGTTCCAGAGGCAAGCCCCGCAGTGAATGCATTTTTCGCGATCAAAAGCCGGCACGCCGTTGGGGCCGGGCGTGATGGCCTGCCCGGAACAGGCATCGATGCAGATTTTTGTGCCGCACCGGGCGCAGGCGCCTTCATCGATGAAAACAACATGATCGGCGTAACCGGCGGGCGCCTGGACTTTGCCGCCCGTGAGGAGGGCGTCCTGGTGCGACACGAGCAGCTTGCCGTCAAATGGGATCGTCGGCCAGCCGACGCGATCCATGAGGGCGCTGTGCAGCCCGGTGCCCTTGGCCGTGCATTCCGCGCGCAGCCTCGCAATCTCGTCGGGGGGAATCCTTCCGCGATAGTAAGCCTCGACACTCGGTACGCGCCGGTGAGGAGGCAGCGGTTTCCCGGGGAGGTGGAGGCGGCCGCCACTAAGCCCGGTCAGCCCCATACCCAGCAGACCGGTGACAACTCCGCGTTGGAAGCCGTCGCGCGCTTTCTCCGCTATACGGCCTTCCTTTTCCACCCAACTCTCCCGCCGCCGTCGCACATAGGCCTGCTCGAGATTTTCCCTCGTGAAGGGCTGGCCGGCCTGCAGCAGCTCGATCACGCCCTCGGCGAGAAGAGAACCGGTGGCCCACGCTTCGTCGATTCCTGACCCGGTGAGCAGGTTGGTGCTGCCGGAACCTTCGCCGATGCGCACGTAGCCGTCACCCGCCAGGTGGGGCTCGCCGCCGCGGCCCGATTCCTGCAAGGATTTCGCGCCCCATGAGCGCAGCGTGCCGCCTTTTAGATGGCGCCACAGATAGGGGTGGAGCATCCAGTGCTGCAGGTAGCGGTAGGCGGTGCGCACCGGATTGTCGAACCACGACGGCACGAAAATGCCGAGCGAGGCGATGCGACCCGGATGAACATACATGAAGCCGAAAATCTCCGGTTCGGGATAACCGAAAGTATGGAAAACGGTGCCGGGCTCGAGATCGGCGTGCGGCGGCAGATCGACCACAAACTTCATGCCCACCGCCCAATCGTGCTGGTGGTGCCCCGCGGGCAGACCGAATTTTTCGTCGAGCTGGCGGCCGACGGGGCCGACGGGACCGTCTCCGATGACCGTCAGTGCGGCGCGGATATCCATGCCGGCCATGAAACCGTCGGCCGGCTGGCCTTTCCTGTCAGTGCCCTGGTCGGCCAGGCGCACGCCGGCAACCTTGCCGTCTTCGAAGAGCGGGCTCGCGACCGGCATCGACGGCCAGACCTGCACCGTGCCGGAACCCATCACCTGTGCGCCGACCCACTGCATGAACTGGCCCAACGAGAGCACGAGGCCGTCGTGCTTGCGCAGAAACGGCGGCACCCAAGGCAGGTTGAGCGCATTGTGCTCGTAGGGCAGCGCCCATCGGCCGGCGCGGATCAGCGCATCGGCGATGCGCAACGAAGCCGACCGCCGGCTGGCGCCGACCGGATCGAGCAGATAGGCAATCTTTTCATGTTTTACCGGCGCCGCCAGCGGGATCTGCGCCGGGTCGAGCTGCGGGAAGCTGGTTTTGATGCTGCGCGCCGGCGTGACCACGCCGGAGACGCCAAAGCCGATGTCGTCAGCCCGCTCATAGCAGATCACCTGCGGCGGGAGACCGGGAGTCGCGGCGCTTTCGACGAGGGGAGTGCCGTCTTCCTTGACAAGCTGGCGCGACAAGGTGGTCAGGAACCCACCCATCGCCGGACCGAAGCCGACACACACGATGTCGACGTTCATGGACTGGCGGTCAGGGGCGGGAGGAGATAGGTCGGGCATGGTACTCACGCAAAGACGCTAATTGGACTATTACTTGAGGCGATTTGCGACTCTGAAGATTCCGTCCTTGATGTAGGCGGCACCGAAATTGATCAGCAGATCCAACCGGTTGTCGGCGAGACGGAGATAAGTAAGCAGCTGCTTTTTGTGGACCGGAGCAATTTGTTCGAGGGATTTTGGTTCAACAATGACTTTATCCTCGACGAAGAGATCGGCGCGAAAGCCTTCATCGAACCGCAGACCTTCGAAATTGATGGACACCGGTTGCTGACGGATAACACGAAGACCGCGCTTTCCCGGCTCACGAACCAGAATCGCTTCATAGACGGATTCCAACAATCCGGGGTCCGAGGGCTTGGTGGATATGAAATGCGGCATCCACGATCTCGCGGGAGAGTTCGTTTTCGGACCCCTGAGGTATGCTTTCTTGGTTCACGCAAAGACGCAAAACTGTATGGATCTTCTGGTGCGACGCTTTGCGTCTTTGCTTGAGGTGCGATCAAACCGGATAATCGAGGGCTTCGGGGATCATCACCTTGGTCAGCGCCTCGGCGGCCCGGTCTTTGGCCAGACGCGAGCCGGCGAGGCTGGCGTCGAGCTTGATCCGAAGGCGGACGAACGGTTCGAGCGCAGCAGTCACGGCGCCCGATGCATCGGTCTGGTCGCCGGGGCCTTTTCCCCCGGGACCGGCCGGCAGCGCGCTATAGCCGTAAACCGATTCGGCACAGATGCGGGCGGACTCACCGGCGGCACTTGCCGCCTGCACGGCGCACAGGTCGGAGAAGAAGTTGACCAGGCCATCGAGCCCTTCGGCAACGACGGTGTTGGCGGGGCCCTTGGCCGCGAGTTCCAGCACGTCGAGAATTTGGGAACGCGACGCCACGAGCCAGCAAAGGGCATCGGCCAGCGGGAAGCTCACGCCCTGACGGTTGCCATGGTAAAGCTTTGCCCCGTGAGCGTCGGTGTTTTTCTGGAGATATTCGAGTGTCCAACTCCACAGTTCCATGGCGGTGGCGAGTGTGTCGGCGCCGATCCCCGGCCGTTCAGTGCCGATGAGACGCAATTCGCGAATCCAGGAGCGGAAGACGGCAAGGAAAACCTCGTTGGTCATCGTGACTGACAGCTGCCGGCGTTGTACCGCTTCGGGTCCTTCGTAGGTGGCCTCGAGCTGGGCATCCATCCACTTGTGTCCTAGGAACCCGGGACAGTCCTCCGTGATCCCGTAACCGCCCATCAGACTGACGGCGTCGCGCATGACATTGGCGCCGTGACCGGTGTTCCACAGCTTGGTGGCGGGGCAAAGGACGTTGGCTTGGGAATCGAGGATCAGATATTGGACGACGGCGTCGGTCTTTAGCGCTTCGTAGCGGGCCTGGTCGCGCTCCGCGGCCGGCTGGGCGGCGAGGCTGATGAATTCGAGCGCCTGCTTTGAGATGCCGCGGAAGGCCTTCATCTGCGCCATGCCGGGGGCAATCCCCTGCTCGGCGAATTTCTGATCCTTGATCTTCTCAACGGGATCCAGTTCGTCGAACAGCCGGGCGGCGGCCAGTCCAAGGGACGCCGCCGCTTCGCCCGTGGCCCAAATATCGACGAGGCGCTGCAGGCAGTCCTCTTTTTGTTGCAAGCCCTGGTCGTAGCGGGGGGTGCCGGGGTTGACGCTGGCAGCCCCGCGGAAACGGTTGCGGTGGTAACGGATGATCGGTTCGACCGCCGAAAGCAGCTTGGCCGCCGTCATGAGGCCCACGCCGACACGCGTGCGGCGGAAAACCGCCTCGATGATCTCGCTGTGATTGAATTTCGGATGGATCACCCCGTCCTTCACGGTGTAGCCGCCAATGATGCGGCTGGCGGGGACCTTGAGACTGAAGACTGGGTCGTTGGTCGAGGAAAGCTGGTGTACCATCTTGCGGGTCGGTACGCCGCGGTCGAAGACACCGGGGTCGGTTTCCTCGAGGATGATAATGCAACTGCCCTTGATGCGCGGGTCGGCGCTTTCGACGGCGGCCGTTGTGAAGTTCGCAAAGCCCATATTGGTGATGAAACGGGCGCGTTTCTCCACCTGGAGGATCGGTTCCTGGCCGACGCCCCATTCGGCGATGCTGACCTTGCCGCTGAGGAGGCCGGTTTCGACACCGACGTACGGGAGTGGTTCGGTCAGGCTGAACGCACCGCGCCAGATCTTCCTTTGTTCGCCATTCTGCGGCGGAACGCAGCGGCTCATGTAATAATCACGCTGCTCCGGCGTGCCACGTTCGTGGATGGGCGAGAGGGCGAGGTTGCCGGCAAGACTGCAGGTGGACGCCCCTGCGTCGACCCACGCCAGCTCCATGGCAACCAGCGAGAGGGCAAGGTTTTTCGGGCCTTCGATAAAACCGCCCTGTTGCGGATCCATGAAGCAGGTGGTAATCCCGGCGGCGTCAAAGGCCGGCAGCAATGCGTTTTTCTCCGCCGTCCAATCATGGCTGTTGCGGGCACCCTCGGCGACCAGCCGGGCGACAATGCCGCGGGCGACGGATCGGGATGACTGGATCAGCATTTGCAGATCGTAGCGGTCCTGATAGCGCCACATGATTTGGCGGACATCGTCGCCAGGCAGGGTCTTGAGGGTTTCACGCGGGTCGGTGTCAGGATTTTTCTCCATGATAAGTCTTTGGGAGCGGCAGCAGGTTAACAGATTTTCTTCAAGAACAGAGCAAAGGGAAAAATGGGCGGCAACAGGTGGCAAACCTGTATGTTGCGCAATTCTTGGCATTCGGGGGGCCAAGTCCTGCGGAGTCCGGTATATGCCGGGCTCCGCGACAACCGGCAGAGTGTCCGGCGCAGGCCGGCCCTTCCCTTTTCGGGCAGAATATATGGCCGTTGCCGACTCGGCGCTTAATCCCGGGATTTGGTGTCGATGACGAGTGTGACCGGGCCGTCGTTGACGAGCGAAACCTGCATCAGGGAGCCAAATTTTCCGGTCCGGACCTGCCGCCCGATTGCCGTTTGCACCTCGGTGACAAATCTCGCATAGAGCGGCACGGCGAGTTCCGGTCGGGCCGCGTCATTGAAGGAAGGCCGGGTGCCCTTGCGGACGCTGGCGTGCAGCGTGAACTGACTGACCACGAGTATATCGCCGCCAATATCGGATACCGCCAGGTTCATCTGGCCGGAATGGTCGGGGAACACGCGCAATTTGACGGTTTTCTGGGCCAGCCAGGTGCAATCCTCCACGCTGTCATCCTTCGCCACGCCGAGCAACACGAGCAGGCCGGGGCCGATTTGGCTCAGCGAGCCATCCTCTGATTTGACACTCGCAGAAGAGACTCGCTGGATCACGGCGCGCATGGGATTATCAAATCAGCGCCGTCCTGTCTGCATCAAGCCATTCCGAGACCTTCCTATTAGGAAGAAAAACGGGAGGCCGGTCGGACAGGTTGGGGCCAGGCTCAGGAATCGAGCGGCACATGCGGTTCGACGCCTGCATGGTAGTTGACACCGGGCAAACCGAAACCAAAGAGCTTGAGAAACTCCGTTCGATAGCCTTCAATATCAGTGAGTTGCGAGAGATTCTCGGTGGTGACCAACGGCCAGAGACGCGCCACCTCGGCCTGGACATCCGCGCGCATTTCCCAGTCGTCGACACGAAGACGGCCTTCGCTGTCGAGCTGCAGCGGAGCGCCATTGTAGAGCTGGGTGGCGAAGAGGCGCTGCATCTGCTCCACGCAGCCTTCATGAAGCCCTTTCGCCTTCATCACCTTGTAGAGGATGGAAATGTAGAGCGGCACCACCGGAATTGCGGAACTGGCCTGCGTCACAAGCGCTTTGTTAATAGCGACATAGGCGCGTCCAGCGCTAGGTCGGAGTCGGGCGTCGATGGCGAGAGCCGCTCGTTCCAGGTCGGTTTTGGCGCGACCGATCGTTCCGTTCTTGTAGATGGGCCAAGTGTGCTCCGGTCCGATGTAGGAGTAGGCGAGAGTGGTGGCGCCGGGCGCAAGCACCTGGGCTTGCAGGAGCGCATCAATCCACATTTCCCAATCCTGGCCCCCCATCACGGCTACGGTGTCGGCGATCTCCTCTGCAGTGGCCGGTTCAATCGTGACATCGCTCACGATGCCGAGATCGGTATCGACGGTTTTGTTGGTGTAAGAAGCTCCGATTGGTTTGAGGGCGGATTTATGAACCACGCCGGTGCGCGGATGAATGCGCCGGGGCGACGCGAGGGAGTAAATGACGAGATCGACCTGGCCGAGATCTCTTTTGATCAGGGCGAGCGTCTGCTGTTTCATCTCATCCGAAAAAGCGTCGCCGTTCAGGTTCTTCGCGTACAGGCCCGCAGTCCGGGCTGCCCGGGTGAAGGCGATGGAGTTATACCAACCGGGAGTGGCGGGACGATCCTCCTCGGAAGGGCGTTCGTAGAAAACACCCAGAGTGGCCGAACCCGATCCGAAGGCGGCCGTGATGCGCGAGGAGAGGCCGTAACCGGTGGAGGCGCCGATCACGAGAGCCTTTTGGGGACCGTTTCTGATTGTCCCTTTCCGTTGCACGTAGTCAGCCTGCTCCTGGACATGCGCCGCGCAGCCGGTCGGGTGCGCTGTGACGCAGACAAAGCCACGAACCTTGGGTTTGATGACCATACCGCGTCGAGTTTCCCGCTGGAGTCGCGACTGACAAGAAACAAGTGATTTCAGAGGAATTATGACCGCCAACACACCCGTGTGGCGTGGAGGGAATCAAGGTCCTGACAGCACCACTGGGCCTTCGCCCCGGGTGGCGCCGCCCTTGTTTTCGACAGTGATGGCAAATCTGACCACCTGCTTGACCGGCTGTACGGGTTTGAACGCCAGTGTGGCGCCCCCCTCCTCCTGCATGGCAATTACGCCTCCGTTGACGGGCGTTGGATAGGCCGGATCGTAGACCCAAAGCTGGTAATCCTGGTCGGCGGCGATGGCCGGCAAATGCGGGACAGCGAGCAGGCCTGTCTCCTGCTCGGCATCCCAAACTACGATGGCCGGTGCTGCTTGGGGGGCCGAATCCGGCCTGGTCAGCGCACAAATTTTGAGGCGGGCGAGATCCTGTTGGTGCCCCCGTCCCTTTGTGAGTTCGTTGATCATGCGCTCGGCCAGCAGGGTGCGCACGTTGAGCTGGTTGCGGGTCTGCTGGAGGGAGATGGCGGTGAGCTCCCGCTCTGTGGCAATGGCGCCAGCCTCTGAATGCAGGGTTAGGTTATGCATTGTCAGCCAGGCACAGACCAAGGCGAGTCCGGCGGCGATGGTCCAAGGCAGCCAACGGTGAAGTACACCATGGGGGGGATGGTCACCCGGGCCGGGCGCGGGGGGGGAAGGCGGAGAGGCTGGGGACGTCATTCTGGGCGAAATGAACTCATGGCGGGGCAGGTCGGTTACAGCAGCACCAGCCCAAGCACGCCAAGCGCAATCAACAGGGCCAGCGTGGAAAGGATCAACTTTTCCTTACCGGTAAGGGCGAATGGCATGGTCAGAGGCCAATGCGGGTGAGACGGGCGCAGATGTCCTGCATGAGAGGATCGGAGGCGATCTCCGGCCAGGATTGGTTGCTGGATAGGCGCACGAAAACCTGGTCGCCCTGGCGGCGGAAACCGTAGCGCAGCGCGAGTTCGATCAGTGCGGACACAGAGTAGGGATCACGGTAATCGATAACGCGGTTGTCGTAGATATGCCAGAACCAGACGTGCTGGGAGAATCCGTCGTCCCGCCGAAAGAGACGATATTCGGCTCGCGGCAGGGTGTGGCCGGGCACCGAGAGAGTCTGCGGAAGGATCGGGGCGGGCACGGGCTGCCAGCCTGCGCCGGGCCAGCAGGCCTCCGGAGTGTGCGAAGCAACAGAACTGACTGACACCTGGCCGGCCGGCCAATAGGCGACATATACGGTGATTTGCGGCGCCGGGTCTCCGACGGGCTTGAAATAGGTGCGCTGGGCGAGATTATCGGTGCCCAAGGTCGTGGAGAAGATAGCGAGATTCTGGGGCGGCAGGGTACTCCAACCGTGGGTGTTTTCGGGAAACAAAGCGGCGAGGTCGGGCGGCGGTCCGGCGGGCTTGGCGGCGGGACGGGTTTGGACATAGTAAAAAAGGCCCAGGGAGAGCATGGCAGCCAGTCCCGCCCAAAACGTTCGCAGCTGCCAGTTCGGCCGGTACGGGGTGGGGTCGGGATCGTCCGTAAACGCCGTCCCCGCCGCCACGGCCGCCGGCTGCGGTGACTCAAAGGCGATGGCCAGCAGGGCCAGGATGCCGGCCGTCACCACAAGAATCGCGTAGCCGGTTGCGTCGTGCCAGAAACCGGTGATTGTCATGTTGGCGTTGGCCATGAGGGTGAGGGTGAGCGAACGGAGAAAGTTCATGCCGATGGCGAGTGGTGCCGCGAGCAGGATGAGCACGACGCGGCCGACGCGGCTGCGCACCTGCCAGGCGGCGAAAAAAAGGCCGGCATAGAGGCAGGAAACCAGACTGCGAATTCCGCTGCAGGCCTCCTCAATGCCGACGGTGGCGGTGGCAAGATCGATGAGATTGCCTTCCTGTCGTGCGGGCACCCCGAGTACGTGCAGAGTGTGCAGAACCGAGGTCGTCACCCATAATTGGAGTTTCAATGACAACCGGGCATAGGTTCCGGGCGGGATGGGTGCGGCCAGAATCCAGAGCCAGATGGCCGTAAGGATCGTCCAGTTGAATGGCATGGCCCGCACGCGATCGCTGGCAAGATAGAGCAGTCCGCCCGACAAAAACAGACTGAGTGATATCGCAAGGGAGAAACTGACGGCAGCATGCGGCCAGCCAACCGAGGCGGCCAGCAGACCGGCGAAGGCAAACCACAGGAAGGCTCCGCCGAGCACTGCACACTGCCCCGCAAGCAACCACGGCCCGGATCGCAGCCAGCGGGCGGTGCCGCGCCGGCTGCCTTCCCAGAGCAGCAGCAGGAAGACAAGCGGGGCAAAAAAACCGTGCGACAGTTCGGGATTATGCCGCCAATCGGACCACAAGTTGATGGAAAATGCGGCTGCCAGAACCAGCAGCGCGACGACAATCGCCCGGGCCGGGGCCGTCCAGCCAGTCCAGATCTGAGGAGCCGGCGTGGGAGGTGGCGGAACCGTGTGCATGATTGATCTGGCGGGGCTCATGAGGGGGGCGGCGGGGTGCCAAATCGCTCAAGCAGGGCGTAGACTACATCGGTCGGCAGGGGCAGGGAAATCAGGAATAGATCGATCCGCTTGAAATGGTAGTCGCGCCGGAAAAAACCTTCGAGAGCGGTGAGCGTCCGCGCATCGGACATGGTTATTCTTTTGATGGAGGCGGCTGCGGCCTCCAAACGGCTCCAGTCGGCGTTGACCGCGCAGGCGCAGAAGAGGGCGTTGAGGGTCGGATGGAAATCAGGACCGGGCGCCCGCACCGTCTGCATGAAACGGTCATGGAAACGCGCCAGCAGTGCGGGATTGGGATAACGGATCAGGAACGCGCAGAATTGCGGTGCGGTGCGGGTGTTGAGCGGGAATTGCTGGAGCAGGTGGTCGAATTCGCTCTCGGAAAGGGCAAGCCAGCCCCGGCGGGTATAGAGGGCAAGACGCAGGAACGCCGCCTCATCGGGCTCGAGCTGACCGGCATAGGCGTCGAGCACCTGCTGGGCTTCAGTGTAGCGGGCTTGGGCCGTGAGCCGGTCGACGTAGTAAATCGATACATAAGGGGAGGCGGGATGGGGCGGCGGACGCAACAGGAGCTGCACGGCATCCGCCGGGCGATTTTGCTGGAAGGCAAGTTCAATCGCCATGAGTTGCGAGCACCACGCGGGCAGATCCGGAATCCGGCCCGTCAGAGTCGCGAGGTAGGCCGGGTCCGGCGCTTGTCGCAGGGCAAAAAAGAGAGCGTGCAGCCAGGCGCCGCGATTGGCGGGATCCTCGCTAAGCATCCGGACGGCGAGAAGCTTGGAATGCGAATAATCCCTCCGGGTCAGCAGGGCCTTGTACCACAACTGGGCGGTTTGCGCCCGTCGATCGGGGTGCTGGAGCAGGACCTGTTCGAAGGTCTGGTCGGAGAGTCCTGGTTCACCGGAAATATGTCGGAGGCTGGCAAGGGCGATCGCGGCGGAATAGTTGCGGGGATTGAGTTCGTGGACGCGGTTGAGGCAGAGAAGCGCGCCTTGAAAATTGCCGGCGGCGAGCGCTTGTTGCGCCCGGCGGGCATAGACCTGTTCCTGGGCGGAGGGAATGTCGGACCACTTGAACGGCAGCAGCACCGACCAGTAGGTGAGGGGATACCCGACGGCGCGCAGGGCGCCGAAAAGAGCCAGCGTGCCGGCGAGGTATAGCGCCAGGAGCGCGATCCCAAAGCTTGCGCCAGCCCGCGTCCAAAAAGGGCGTACGGCCGCGGCATTGACCGAGCAGCGCAGCCCCACCTGGGTTTCTACCAGGAGCGGGCAAAGGCGGCGGAACCGGGCGGGCTTGTTCCAAGTCGAGGCAGCTTCGCACCGGGTTTCGAGAGCGCGGCCCGAATCGCCGGAGTTCTGGCATGGGCAGCGGATTCGGTCGGGGCGCAGCCAGAAAAGGCTTTTGCGGGCATTCCAATAAAGGAGACCCCACCAGAAGCGGAAAAAATCGCCGATCCAGCCAATCACAATCGGTAACCTAGGGTTTGGCGCCACGGGCGCAAAGGAAATAGGCGTTTTTCACTCCCGGGCGTCTTGCCCGGTCCACCTGTCGCTCTGCATCGGCCGACTGCCAATCCGATCGGCGGGCGTGCCGTTGTTTTCAATGGCTGGCTGGAGTAGCATCGCGAAAAATGTCACCTATTAGGTGACATTGTGCATTGATGAAAAGCTTGTGCAAGGACTGGACCGTTCATGGCCGCTGGCTTCAGCCGGCATCGGGTTCCGGTCCCCGTCATGTCCTCATTCTCCGGGCGCAGGCCGGCCTCTCCCATGGTGGGCCGACAAGCCGTCCTCAATATCAAAGGGGCGGGGAGGGGCAATCAAGTCCAGCCAGGCCTAGGGGGAGTCCCCTTCACAACCGCTGATTCAGGCGACGCAGGCGGTCGGCCATCACACGCATAAGCTCCAGCGCAAATGCAGGGGTCCGCTGCACGAGGTGCTGGAATTTTTGCCGGTCCACCCGTGCCACTTTCGTCGACTCCTTCGCCACGGCCGTGGCGCTTCGCGGTTTGTCTTCGATCAGGGCCATTTCGCCAAAGAATCCGCCCGGCTTCACCGTGTCGATGACCCGTCCGTGGACGGTGATGTCGACGGCGCCTTCGATGACCATGAACATGAAATCACCGGTTTCGTTCTTCTGGAAGATCACTTGTCCGGGGGCATAAACGGCGGTTTCGGCCGGATTGTCGAAAATTTTGACCGTGGATTCCATGGGGTGAGGGATAGCGTTTATAGGGGGGCGGGTGGGGCGCCAAGGGGAAGAGGTAGACAAGCCTAATCTCTTCCGCCAGCAGGGGACTGTCAATGCGCGAGCAACTCGTCCGCCACGCCATAGCGGAGGTTGTAGAGCGAAAGCCGGAATTCGGGGATGCCACCGGCTTCAGCCACTGCAATCAGGGTGGCCAGTGCGGCCGGGAATACATCGGCCCGGGGCGGTGGCAGGCCGGGCACATGTTTGCGCGCCTCAAGCGTCATGGGCGCGAGCCAGGCGATCAAGTCGCGTAACTGCAGAACCGTCAACACCGGCGGGATTGCTTCCGGCGCCAGTCCCAGGCGTGCTCCGAGGATCGCCCGAACCGTCATCATCGTGCCGCCAGTGCCGACCGTCCGGGCGGCTGGGGGCAGGCACAAATGGAAACCGCCGCGGAGCACGGCCGTCGTGTGCGCCATCACATTCTGCCGCAGGTCATCTGTGAAGGGCGCGGTGGGATCTGCGACAAATCGTTCGGTCAGACGCACGCAGCCCAGCGGCAGGCTGGCCGTTTGCTCCACCCGGCGCTGGCGGAAGGACAGGCATTCCAGGCTGCCACCGCCGAGATCGAAGACATAGAAATCCTGCAAATCGGAAAGCGCGGCATCGCAGGTCAGGCCGCGGCCGATGAGATGGGCCTCTTCCACGCCGGAAAGGAGGCGGATCTCATGGCCGGTATCCGCGAGAATGCGCTCGCGGAAAGCGGCGCCGTTGGTGGCATCGCGGACGGCACTGGTGGCGACGAGCATCGTCCGGGCCGGCTGGAACGGGGCCGCTTCCCTTAGCAGATCCCTGATGGCGGCCAGGCCGCGAGCCATGCCTTCCTCGCCCAGAAACGGTTTGCTCCGGCTGATGCCGGCGCTAATGCGTGCATCGATGGCCCGGGCCATGAGGGTCGCCAAGCCGCCGTCAGCCCGGCGGGTGGCGACCAGTACTTTGATTGAGTTGCTTCCGATGTCGATGACGGCGACCGAACGCATGATTTCATGACCGCAAAAAGGCGCAAAGGGCGCAAAGAAAAAGAGACGGGATCGACTGCCTTCCCCGGTCCCGGGTCCCCCGGGGCGCGATCCAGAAGGAGACGTCGGCTGCCGACTACAGCGTAAAGTTGGTCGGGGCAATCAATACGACGAATTCGCCCTTGAGGCTGAGTTTGGTCAGGCGGGTGGCGACCTCACTCACTGGCCCGACGAGAAAGGTTTCGTGGATTTTCGTGACTTCCTTGGCCACGCAGAGCACCCGATCGGGTCCGCAGACGGCGAGGATTTCACGCACGAATTTGTCGATGCGATGGCAGCTCTCGTAGAACGCCAGGGTATAGGGGAAGGCTTGGTATTTCTGGAGAAAGGTGACGCGCGCGGCGGACTTTGGCGGAAGAAAACCGACGAAAAGAAAACCGTTGGTGGGCAGGCCGGCCGCGCTCAACACGGTCACTAGGGCCGATGGTCCCGGCACTGGCACAACCGGTAATTGGCGCCGGCGGCAGGCTCGGACGAGCCGGAAACCGGGATCGCTCAGGCCAGGTGTGCCGGCGTCAGTGACGAGAGCCAGGGATTTTCCGGCGGCGAGCAGGTTGGCGAGGTGTTCCGCGGCCTCGATTTCGTTGTGCTCGTGGTAGGCTGTTAGTTCACGGTGAAGGCCCAGCCGGTGCAGCAAGGCGCCCGTGGTACGGGTGTCCTCGCAGGCCACGACATCCACTGCAGCGAGGATGGCCCGGGCGCGATTGGTCAGATCCGCCAGATTGCCGATGGGGGTTGCCACCACATACAGGTGCCCGGGTTGCGGAGTGAGTGAGGCGTTTTCCATCGAAATAAAAAATCCGACCAGAGGCCGGATTTGCAGTGCGCGGCAAGAGAAATGTCAGAGACCGCTGGGCGAACCCATGCCGGGGATCTGACCTTCCCAAGTAGCGGGGCGGCTCCATGGGATGGAGGATTCTTTGCTGGTCCCCGATGAGCAACCGGAGGTCAGTCCAAGCAGCGCTAGCAGCACGGAGGCAAGGATCAGTCGGACAAGGCGATTCATGATTTAGTGGCTAAATACTAGTATCCCGCCAATGCGCAACTATCCAATGCTGGTTCGGAATATCCCCAGCCTGCGGAGCGGACAGGATGTACAATGGCGGCAATTGGACAGGGACGGCGGAGGGAAGCTCCCCGGGAGGGGGTGTTCAGCGTCCGTACGAATAGTTGGAGTCAAACCAAGGTTTGCAGGACTGTTTTACGACGCCGGAATCGGGATTGGCGGCCAAGTGTTCCAGGACCTTGAAGACGAGCTCGGTCTGGTCTGTCCGATCGAGGTGCGCAGCAAGAGCTTCCGCGGTGAACGTCCGTCCGGGTACGGCCCGAAGGCTCTCGACGATCAGCCGGCGCAGGGTGATCACACCGCCTGCCGCCTTTTTGCCCGCCTCGACCCCGGGCTGGTGATAGGGATTGATGCCGATCAGTGAGGCGTATAGGCCAACCACCCGTTCATAGAGCGCGATGAGCATCCCGATGGTGCGGGGGGAGACGTCGGGCACCGTGATCGTGACGGAGGGGCGGTTTTTCTCCGTCAGGGCATCACGGGTGCCGAGCAGGAAACCCTGGAGGTAGTCGCCACTGGTGATGCCGCCGGCTTCAATCTCCATGCTGATCGTCGGGCGATCCCGCAGGACTTCGATGAAGGTGACGAAGAAATTGTCCACGCCTTCCCGGAGTTGCTGCACATAGGCGTGCTGGTCGGTGGAACCCTTGTTGCCATAGACTGACAGGCCCTGGTTGACCACGCGCCCCTGCAAGTCGAGTTCCTTGCCGAGTGACTCCATGACCAGCTGCTGCAAGTAACGGGAGAAAAGCAGCAGACGATCCTTGTAAGGCAGCACGACCATGTCCTTGGTGCCGCGTCCATCGGTGGCCCAGTGCCACATGAGTGCCAGAAGTGCGGCCGGGTTGTCCCGTACGGAGGGCCGGCGGGTGACCACGTCCATGGCCGCGGCGCCGGCAAGCAACTGTTCGATGTTGATGCCCTGCAGGGCCGCCGGCAGCAGACCGACCGCACACAGTTCGGACGTGCGGCCCCCGACCCAGTCCCACATCGGGAAACGGGCGAGCCATCCCTCCGCCGCAGCCGTTCGGTCCAGTTTGGAGTTTGCGCCGGTCACGGCAACAAAGTGCCTGGGATAATGGAGGCCAGCCGCCTTGAACGCCGCCGCGGCCTCGAGCTGGCCATTGCGCGTCTCGACCGTGCCCCCCGACTTGGAAATCACGATCACCAGGGTGGATTGAAGACGGCGGCCAAGTTCCTTGAGAACATAATCCATGCCGTCGGGATCAGTGTTGTCGAAGAAGTGGACGCCCATTTTATCGCGCCGTGATTTTTGCCGGCCGAGCGCATGGCTGACGAACTGGGGGCCCAGGGCGGAACCGCCGATGCCAACCACCAAAATTTCACGGAATTTGCCGGCGGGGCCGGCGATCTCACCCCGGTGGACCTTGGCGGCGAAACCCTTGATCGCCGCGAGGGTCGACGATATGGCCTCGGAGATTTCCCTGGTAGGGGCGAGCTCGGGCGCGCGCAGCCAGTAGTGGCCGACCATGCGGTTCTCGTCCGGGTTGGCGACGGATCCTTTCTCCAGCTCGGCCATGGCGGCGAAGGCCTGCTGGAGCCGCGGGGCCATTGACTCGAGATAGCCGTCGGGGAAAAGCATCCGGCTGATATCGAGCGACAGGCCCAGTTTCGAATCCGTGTAATAATGGGTTTTAAAGCGAGACCAGGTCATGGGCGGATTTGGGTTGCCGGATTCTTGAGTAACCGGCGAGGGGGTGGGCGGCTAGCCTGAAAAAGATCCCGGTTTTCATGATTGCTTGGCCGGGGCTTCGCGGCATTCAAGGACGTGATATTTCCGCATGGCTTTTGATCTCAAACAAGTGCTGAAGGTGATGCTGTTCGCTTCGAACGGCCCGCTGGCGGCCAAAGACATCCAGACGGCTTTCACGCGTTTTCACGAGCAGTCGGGCGAGCTGCCGCTGCCGGCAGATCCCGAGACGCCGGAAACCGGCCCCGAAACCGGCGCGCCGGCCGGAGAGACGCCGGCGGGGCCGGCCCCAACAGAGGAAGACGAGATTTACCGCGACGTGCCGTCGCTAGTGACAGTCGCCCAAATTCGGGAGGCGATGGAGGCAATTGCCGCCGAATTGCACTCCACCCAAGGCCCCACCTTGCTGCTTGAGGGACATAGTGGCTGGAGGCTTGTGACGCATCCGCGCTACGCCCGCTGGATGCGTTTGCTGCGCAACGAGCCGCGACCGGCACGGTTGAGCCCTTCGGTGATCGAAACGCTGGCGATCGTGGCCTACCGGCAGCCGGTGACACGCGCCGAAATCGAGCACATCCGCGGAGTGTCCGCGGAGGCGGGCCTGTCGAAACTGCTGGAGCGCGACCTCGTTTATGTGGTGGGTCGGGCCGACCTGCCCGGCCGGCCAATCCAGTACGGGACAACCGACGCCTTCCTGGAGTTTGTTGGCATCAAATCCATAGATGAACTGCCCGCGTCGGATGTGCTGTCGCCGCGCCAGATCGACACGTGGCTGCAGGCGGTCAGCCAGCCGCAAGCGGCCACAGATGCGGACATGGGGCTCGATGAAAACGAGGCCGAACAACTGGACCTTAAGGACGCGCCGCGGGAGTCCGAAACGCCGGACGCGGCCAAGGAAACGCAAGCCAAGACATGAAAAAGAATCTGGGAAGCATTCGCGCGAGGATCGATGCGCTGGACCAGCGGGTGGTGGCATTGTTGAACCGGCGTCTGACGCTGGCAAAGGAGATTGGCCGGCTCAAGCGCAGCAAGGGCGGGCCCATCTATGTGGCCGAGCGGGAGGCGCTCGTGCTGCGGAAGGTATGCGAGGCGAACAAGGGTCTGCTGAAGGACGAGGCGCTCCGGACGATCTACCGCGAGATCATGTCGGCGGCCATTGCCCTCGAGAAGCCGCTGCTGATCGCCTATCTCGGGCCAGAAGCCACGAACACGCACCAGGCGGCGATTCGGAAATTTGGCACCAGCGTGGACTACCATGCGATGGCCACCATTGCGGATATTTTCACCGCGGTGGGAAAGGGGGAGGCCGACTATGGGGTCATTCCCATCGAGAATTCGACCGAAGGGTCGGTCCGCGACGCCTTGGATCTGTTCGTGGATTCGGAACTGAAGATTGTCGCGCAGCTTTACCTAGAAGTCTCCCACGCGCTCATCTCCAGAGAACCGCTTGACCAGATCACAAAGGTCTACTCGAAGGACCAGGCGCTGGCCCAATGCCGCATGTGGCTGCAGCGGCATCTGCCCCATGCCCAGCTCGTTGAGGCCCCGAGTACCGCCCGGGCAGTGCAGATCGCCAAGGGCGAAAAGGGGGCCGCGGCAGTGGCCAGCCGACTGGCGGCCGAGCACCACGACATGCCGGTACTGGTGGACAATATCCAGGACAAGGCCGACAACATGACGCGGTTCTTCATCCTCGGGCGGCAACCGTCCGGCAGCGTTGGCGAGGGCAAGGACAAGAGCAGTTTCATCATCTCCCTGAGCGACGAGCCCGGTTCGCTGTTGCGGATGCTTGAACCGCTGAGCAAGCGCCGCATCAACATGACGAAAATCGAATCGCGCCCGAGCAAGAAGCGGCCGTGGGACTATTATTTCTTTGTCGATGTCTCCGGACACATCGAGGAGCCCAAGCTGCAGGCCGCGGTCAAGGAATTGCGCCGGATTTGTCCGTTCGTGAAATGGCTCGGCAGCTATCCGGCCGAAGACAGGAAATACATAACCTGAGCGGGACGACAGGTCCGGCCCGGCCCGGCCGCTCTCCATCCGGCTAGCGGCCGGACTCCGCCCTGGCGGCCGGAGGGGCCCGGGGCGGACGGTCTGACGCTAGCGAGCGCGAGTAAAAGTAAAGCATGAGGACACCCAGGCCGACCAGGGCGAAAGCGATCGCGAGGTAGAGCAGGCAGCCTTTGCGGACATCGTTTTTCAGCGATTTCTGGTCCGTTTCGTATTCGGAAAGAATCGCCTCGGCGCCAGCCCGTGCTGAAACAGGGGCCGTCAGTGGAGGGATTGGTGCCGTGCGACCCTGCGGAGTCGCCACCCCGGGGCGGTTTGTCTCTGCTGCAATTTCGTGATCGATCCAGGCGAGGTGTTCCTGCAGAAGCGCGCGCTGGCGCTGAAGCTCGATGAGACGATCGGACACAAGCGCAGGGTGATGGGAGGGGAGAGCCGAGGCAACGCGGATTTGTCGGGGGCGTGGGCAGCGGTTCGATGGCAGGGGCAAGAATTGCCGCGCAATGCTGCGCGGACCTCTGGCAACAAAAAGGCGCAGCCGGCCGGCCGCGCCTTGAAAGACGGTTGCTGGTAGAGCTAGACGACGTTGACCCTGCGGTGCGCCTTGTCGAATTCGACGGTGCCGTCGCGCAGCGCAAAAAGCGTCCAATCGCGGCCGACGCCCACGCCCTTGCCTGGATGGAGCTTGGTGCCCCGCTGGCGGACGATGATGTTGCCGGCGATCACCTGCTGGCCGCCGAAGAGTTTGATGCCAAGCCGCTGGGCATGACTCTCGCGGCCGTTGGTGCTTGTTCCCTGACCTTTCTTGTGTGCCATGGCGGTTCCTTATGCTTTAATGGATTCGATCTTGATGACGGACAATTCCTGACGGTGGCCGCGCTTTTTCTCGTAGCCCTTGCGCTTCTTTTTCTTGAAGATGATTACCTTGGCGCCGCGCTTGTTTTCGAGGACTTTGGCCTGGACGGACGCTCCGGAAAGGAAGGGGGCGCCAACTTTGAAATTATCGCCTTCACCAGCGGCGAGGACCTCGGTAATCTCGATGGTCGAGCCCGCCTCCGTCTTGGGATAACGGTCAACGATGAGGATGTCTCCCTCACTGACCGAGAACTGTTTCCCCTGGGTTTTGATGGTGGCTTTCATAAAGTAAAACCGCGAAATAAGGGTGCTTGGGCGGCGGGAAGCAAGGAGATAATTTTTTTCTGATCAGAAGTTGCCTATCGATGGGCAAGGCAATGACTAGTGCGGCCTCCTCGGGTTTCGTAAACCAAGGGTATTTGACCATTCCAAATTGAGTACATTTTGCGGGACTGATAGTTACGCAAGGCGGTGGCCAACCCCTCCGTGCTGCGTCCAGGTCGGGCTCGGGCTTGCAGGACGCCTCCTCCATCGGTACAGGACGCAGTCAGCGGTTTTGGCAAGGGATTGCCTCTTTGTTCCCCAGCAGTGAAATGCCCTGATGTGAAACAAGTCGTGCCGGTCCAACGATTGAAGAGCGGGAACACGCTGAGTGTTGCGCGCTGGCTGCTGGGGAAAATGATCATGCGCTGCCGGTCGGATGGCACCGTGAGCCAGCATATGATCACCGAGGTGGAAGCCTACGATGGAGAAAATGATCGGGCGTCGCATGCCAGCAGGGGGCGCACTGCCCGTACTGAAGTCATGTACCGCGAGGGGGGCATCTGGTATGTTTACCTTTGTTATGGTGTGCACGAGATGCTCAATCTCGTGACTGGCCCGGCCGATTATCCGGCGGCCATCTTGATACGTGGCATCGCGGGCATTAACGGACCTGGAAGACTGACCAAGGCCTTGGAGATCGATCGCAGGCTAAACGGAACGGCAGCGGCACCGCAATCGGGTCTGTGGATTGAGGACCATGGACTATATATCGCGCCTCGCTTCATTTTGGCGGCACCGCGCATCGGGGTTGGGTATGCGGGTCCGATTTGGGCCGGGAAGCCCTGGCGGCTTCAATTGGATGCGAAAGCATTGCGGGGATAGAGCGTTTTCGGGTTAGATTGACGCTTTTTGTAGCAGCCGAGGCCGCTGACCCCGGGACCTCCTCCCGGCCGGCCTCAACGAGGCCGGCTACAATTGTGCACGTCCATGAAAACAGAAAATGCTCTAGGGATCTGTTGCGCAGAGGACCTGCCGGCGGACGCCCTGCAGACACAGCCTCTCGGCCGCGGAAATCTAGGTGGGGCCTTTTCGTGTTGAGGCAATGGAGTCAGGCGGAGGAAGTGGACGGAGGCAATCCGGCGGAAGCTTCTGAAGCTAACCGGATCAGTGTCGCCCACACTTTTTCGACGGGGATCGTTTTCAGGTCAGTCCCCTCACGCAGGACGCGGACGTGTTCGCCTGGCGGCGCCCACATCACTGGATCGGTTGGGCCAAATAGAAGCAAACAGGGCGTGTGCGAAGCGGCGGCAAGATGACTGACGCCAGAATCGTGGCCGAGAAACAGCCGACAGCGGGCCAGGCGTTCGGCTAATGCTGGCAGAGGCAGTTGGCGAGAGACCTCCCCGAAGCGTGATAACGCCGCCAACCCGGCGGCGTCAGCTTCGCCGCCGACGATGAGCAATGGGACGTGCGACCACTGGCTCAAGCGTTCGCATAATTCAATCCAGCGTTCCAGCGGCCAGTTTTTGCGGGAGGAACCACTGCCTGGGTGAATGGCGATGGTTTCATCACGAAGGTGGCCGGAAAGGCACGGCAGGCGGCTGTGAAAGCTCGTGGCCGTTAGTCCCAGTTCGCGCAGAGGCGCGCAGAAATGCCGGGCGGCCGGGGTCAGAACCGGCTGCGCGCTGGCCGCGAGGTAGGATTGCCGGGAGTGCCGCGGGAAATGGCGTGCCAGGGCGCGGTCAGGATCCGGCCAGTAGTTCAGGACGAGATCGAAACCGTCCAGCCAGGTTCCCAGGTCAGACGGCAAGGGCGGCGGGCCGAAAAGAGGGACCCAGCGGGCGGCGTGCTGGGAATGCAGGGCATGCAGGTGTCCGGTCCACCCGCCCAAGACTGCGACCTGGGGGTTGCCTATGAGTTCGATCTGAGCCTCCGGCCAGCGCCGGCGCAGCAAATCGAGGGCGGGCAGCGTAACAATGAAATCCCCCATCGCGCCACCCCGGAGCACAAGAATCCTTTTCATGCAGGTCCTTCCGCAATTTGTCACCTAATGGGTGACAAGTTCTGGGGCGCGCGGGGGTCCAACCTGTAGTCGGCGAGCAACATGGTGGCGGAGCCGAAATTGAGCTGAAGCTGCATCTTCACCGGCAGCTTGGTTTCACCCTGAGAGATCCAGACCCGGATCCTGCCTCCCCGCTTGAACACGCCCTTGGGATCCTTCTCCATGCGCGGGGCAAGCATGAGCGTGCGATAAGTGCCGAGCGGCGTACGCACCTCCTCGAAGTCTACGGCGTAGAGGGCAAGGGCGAAAAACTCCTCCCCGAAATTGACCAGCACGTCTCTTTTCTCCCCCGGCTTGAGATTCCAGTCGCGGGTCTGCACCAGGGCGCTGATCAAGTCGAGGGGGCAGCCTTCCGGGATGGACACGGTGGTGCTGCGGTCGGCGTGGACACGATCCACATGCCGGGCGACATGGCTCGAGTAATCGAAGGTGGTTTCAGTATCGGTGTCGTGGCGACCATCCGAACCCTTTTCGCGGGTGACCAGTAGCCGGCCGGAATCTTGGTCGAACACGACTTCCCCCCGGTTTTCGTATTCATAAAAGGCGCGGATGATGCCACGGGAGCGGATTTCCGTTGTGACATGCATCTCGCGGGCTCCATTGACCGTTTTTTCCCGGGCGGCGATCGTTATTTTCCCAGCGCGCCAAAAGATGCCCCAGCCCACCCGATAGGTGAAGGTCTCGCCGTCCTGGAAGGTGGTGAAGGGAGCGGCGGGCAGCGATAGCGCCATGACTCCAAGCAGGAGGGGGAATAGGCCGGTTTTCATTTGGAGGGGGAGGGTTGATGAGATGGGTGAAGCAGGCCGCAAGCCCGGAGGGAAGAGTGGGACTGAATGTCAGGTCCGCGGATCAGCCGTCAGTTCGAGCTCCAGTTGATTGTCTTCCCCCAATGCCCAAGCCTCGACGCCCCGCCGGCGCAGGGTCTGGGCAAACTCACGGGCAAATCCGTGTACGGTGAACACGCGTCGGGGGCGCACGGCGGCGACGAATGCCAGGAGTTCGTTGAAATCAGCGTGGTCGGAGAGGGGAAAGGCGGCGTCGCATCTGTGGCGGTAGACCGTCGCCGGATCGATGGCCCAGCCCGAAACCACGGCCGTGCGCCGGGCGGCGAGTCGGCCCAGCAGGTCGCCACCGCCTCCGGGTGGGGCGATGACCACATGGCCACTGGCGCGCTCAGGCTGCAATGCTTGGTAGCTGGGAAAACGCAGGCCCAATTCTTCATAGGCCCGGGTGATCGCGCAGGCCGGGGGCGGCAGCATGACCGGCAGGCCGGCCCGCCCGACCACTTGCAGGAGTTCCTGGCTTTTGCCGAGATTGTAGCCGAGCAAAACCGGCGTGGCTCTGTCCTCCAAGGTCTTCCTGCAAAAGGCGACAATATCGGCCAGCACCTCTTCGGCAGGCGGGAATACGTAGCGCGGCAGGCCGAAGGTTGTTTCCATGACAAGCACATCGGCACGGGGGGCGGCGCAGGGCTCGGCGGCCAGGCCTGAGCGGGGCTTGAAATCGCCGGTGTAAAGCAGCCGGCCATGCACGCCATGCTCCAGCAACACCTGGGCCGAACCCAGGATATGGCCGGCGGGGTGGAGCGTCACGGCGCAATCCGGCGTCAGTTGCTCGGTGTGGCCGAACGGCAGCAGGTGTTCGATCCTGCGGCCTGGCAGCCGCTGGCGCATGAGGCGCGCCGTGCTGGCCGTGCAAATGATCTCCCGATGGGCGGCGATGTGATCGGAGTGAGCATGGGAGACAAACGAACGGTCCACCGGCACGGAGGCATCGAGCCACCAGCCGATTTGCGGCAGATAGAGACCGCGCCGAAGCTTGATTTCCCAGGACATGGAAGTGGTCAGAACGGGTACACGAATCGGGTCGGGTCGGTATTGTCAAAATCTCGCGGGCGGGTGCGCCAGCCGGAAGCAGGAGTCATGTTCGCTATTGTCGCACAGCCGCCGCAACCCCAACCTCAAACCAATCAATCGATTCTGCGCATCGTCGTCCTATGACTGGCCGGGCAGCGGGGATGGGGCGCGGAGGTGGACGGAATGATGCCGGAACAGCCAGCGCGCCAGGGCCGGGAGAACGATGATCGCGCCGAGCATGTTGACGAGGAACATGAAGGTGAGCAAAATGCCCATGTCGGCTTGGAACTTGAGGTCGGAAAAGATCCATGTGCTGACGCCGATCGCGAGCGTGGCTCCGGTGAAAAACACGGCGCTGCCGCTCTGGCGGAAGGCGTCGAGCATGGCTTCCTCAAAAAATTCACCCTTCTTGAGTTGTCCGAGCAGGCGGGAAAACAAATAGATGCCATAATCCACGCCGATGCCGACGCCGAGCGAGACGACGGGCAGGGTCGAGGTCTTCAGGCCGATATCCAGATAGACCATGAGCGCGTAGCCGAGGTAGGAGACGAGCCCCAGAGGCAGCACGATGCAGACCGTCGCCCGCCACGAGCGGAAGGTGATCAGGCAGAGCAGGATCACCGCCGCATAGACCCACATCACGATGGGGAACTGGGACGCAGCGACGACCTCGTTAGTTGCGGCCATGACCCCGACATTGCCGCTGGCGAGCTGGAATTTGACCTTGGTCGACGGATTGGCGGATCGAAATTCCTTGATGGCGTCCGTCACGGTGGCGATGGTCTCGGCCTTGTGATTATTTAGGAAAATCATCACCGGCAGCACGGAGGCATCGCTGTTGAGGAGGCCGGTGGAGGTTTCGATGGGAGAGACGGCTTGGGCGAGCGCCTGGGGATCGCGGGGGATCACCCGCCATTTCAGGCTGCCTTCATTCCAGCCGGCGTTGATGGTCTTGGCGACCGTGGTGATGCCGATGACAGACTGGACGCCCTCGACGTTCTGCATGTGCCAGGCGAACCGGTCGATCAGGCGCATGACATCGGGATCGACGCAGCCATTGGGCACGGTTTCGACCAGGGTCGTGATCACGTCGGCCCCGATGCTGAACCGGCTGGTGATCATGGCGCTGTCCTGATTGTAGCGCGAAGTCGACCGGAGTTCCGGCACGCCGGACTGCAGGTCGCCGATTTTGATCTGCTTCGCCTTGTAATAACCAAAGACAAACAGGCCGGCGGAGACGGCGATCACAACCACCGACCAGGAGGCGGTAGTGATTTTGTTGGGATAGAGCCACAGACGGCCGGTGTAGAGCCGGCGGGCGGCAGTCCACTCCTGATAGCCGGCGGGAAGCCGGGCGTAGGAGAGCAATACCGGCAGCAGGAGGAGGCCGGTGAAAATGATGAGCGCCACACCGAGACTGGCCGTGATGGCCAGTTCCTGGATGATCGGGATCTTGATAATGTAGATTGTAAGGAAACCGATGGTATCGGTGAGCAGCGCAACACTGCCTGGAAACAACAACTGCCTGAAGGCCGCGCGGGCTGCCCCGACGGAATCAAGGCCGTTGAATATCTCGGTGCGGAAAGCGCGCACCATTTGGACCGCATGGCTGACTCCGATTGCGAAGATGAGGAACGGAACCAGAATCGACATGGGATCAATGCCATAGCCCATCACGTTGAGCAGGCCGACCTGCCAGACGACCGCAATGAGGGAGCACAACAGCGGCAGCACCGTGAGCCAGAGGGCCTTTGCGTAAAGCCACACGAGCAGGGTGGTAATCGCCAGCGAGATGGCGAAAAAAAACACCACGTTGGACGCGCCGTCGCTGATATCGCCGATCACCTTGGCGAAGCCGATGATGTGGACGCCAAAGTGAACATGGACCCCCCCGCCCGTGAAACGGCCGCGGATCTTCTCCTCAAGCAGCTTCGCGAAGTGGACATAATCGAGTCGTTCCTTGGTGTTGGGGTCGATTTCGAGCAGTTGAGCCGACACGATTGCGCCCGAGAAATCACTGGCGACGAGCTGGCCCAGTCGCCCTGATTTGACGATATTCTGCCGCACCCGATCGAAATTCTCCGGGATGGGCGTAAAACCGGAGGGAATGATGTCGCCGCCCGCCAGGCCGTCCTCGACCGTCTCGACATAGCGGGCGTTGGGGGTGAAGAGGGAGGTGACGGTGCTGCGATCGACTCCGGGCAGGAAAAACAGCTCGTCGGTGACCCCTTTAAGAGCCTTGAAGAATTCCGCAGTAAAGATGTCCCCCTGATCGGCCATGAGGGCAATGACCACGCGGTTGGCGCCACCGAACTGGGACTGATACTTGAGAAAATTCTTGATGTATTCGTGCTGCTGAGGGAGCTGCTTGTTGAAGCTGGCATCCACCCGGGTCTGCGCGGCAAAAAAGCCGAGGCAGAGGGTCACTGCGCCGAAGAGCAGGACGATCAACAAGCGATGGCGGAAAACGAATGCTTCGAGGCGGGCCATGGATTGATTATTCGGGCGGCAGTTCCAAGCGCAGCGCGCCGCCTTCGCCGACAGCGATCAGCGCGCCGTCGTCCGTCTCAGCGAGGGAGGAGACGCTCTTGTTGAGTTTGTCCGGCGTCCAATGCCGGAAACTCCGACCGCCATCGCGGCTGACAAAGAAATGCCCTCCCTGGCCGGCGAGTGCGATCGCGCCCGAACTGAGGCGGAGACCGGCCATGATAAGTACCTTGGGGTCAGATTCCAGCGGCTGCCAACTGGTCCCTGCGTCGTCGGAACGGAAGATGTGGCTGCGCAGGCCGTAGGCGAGGAGACGGGAACCATCCACGGGCAGAAGGCCGTACAGTGAGCCTTCATAGGGCACATCCAAGCGCTGCCAGGTGTGACCCTGATCGGCCGAAGTGAGGGCGGTGCCGCTTTCTCCTGCCAGAAAGAGGCTTCCGGTCGCGTTCGCTGTAAGTCTGTTGAAGTGCAGATCCTCGTCGATGGGGGGGCGTGCAGTCCATGTTTTGCCGCCGTCCTCGGTCGCGACGAACTTGCCGTAGGCGCCTACGGCAAAGCCCGTTTGTTTGTCGAGGAAAAGCACGTCGAGGTATATGGTTTGATCGTCGGTGCCGTCGTCCTGCCGGCTCCAGGTCTGCCCGCCATCGGTGGTGGCCAGAATCACTCCGTCATGGCCGACCGCCCAGCCATGCCTGGCATCGGGGAACGAAACGCCCGTAAGCATGCTCCGGGTGGGCACAATTATCTGCTGCCATGTGCGGCCTTGATCGCGGGAGACGACCACGTTGCCAAACTGGCCTACGGCGACGCAGGCGGGGCTGGCCCGGGCCACTCCGATCAACAAGGCTTGTGCCGCCAGCGGAGCGGCCTCGGACATCTCCCCGGCCCGGCCTATGAGTGTCACGGCCAGCAGAAACGGCAGCAGAGGACGGGCGAGTGGTCCGAACAACCGGAGGGGAACAGGGCGGGCATCGCCCGCCCGCCCAGCCGGCTGGGAACGGTCCGACGGGGGGGGAAGCGGAGGTTTTCTCAACGAACGCCTTCCTGGCGGAGCGCCTGGGGAGTATAGTCCTTCAGGGTCTCCTTCAGCCCAAAGTCGTATGTCTTTCCTTCGTTATCGAGACCGATGGCAAGGTAACGACCCGCCTGCAAATCGGTATGCACCTCGAGCGTGCTCCAAAAAGTGGGCACATCGTAGTAATTGATGCAATGCGCTTCGGAGACGCGCCAGAGCTGGCCCCGGGCGTCGTACTGATCGACCGCGAGGGCCTGCCAGCTGTCTTCGTCGAAGTAGAAGGTGCGGCGGGAGTAGAGATGGCTGGCGCCGGGCTTGAGCATGGCTTCGACCACCCAGACCCGATGCAGTTCGTAACGAGTGAGGCTCTGGTTGATGTGGAGCGGTTTGATGATTTCGGAATATTTCACCTTGTCGCTATGCAGCCGATAGGAGTTGTATGGCACATACATCTCTTTTTTGCCCAATAGTTTCCACTCGTAGCGATCGGGCGCGCCGTTGAACATGTCGAACTGGTCGGTAGTGCGCATGCCGTCGGCGTTGGTGCCCGGGTTGTCATAGGCAACATTTGGCGCGCGGCTGACCCGGCGCCGGCCGGCGTTGTAGATCCACGCATTGCGGGGTTCCTTGACCTGATCCAGCGTCTCGTGCACGAGCAGAATGCTGCCGGCGTAGCGGGCAGGTGCGAGCGTGCCCTGTTTGAAGAAGACCAGCACGTTGTTAAGATCGGATTCCGTAATGCCTTCGCGGACGTAATTGTAGAGGAATTTGTCGTCGAACTGCACCATGGTGTAGCTGCCGTCGCGCTGGGGGGCGGCCTGTCCAATCCAGCGTTCCGCCCCGTCGCCGCGGAAACGCGTGAGGTGATTCCATAGGACTTCGAGGCCGTTTTGCGGCACGGGGAATGGGATGCCGATGATCGCACCGGCGATGCCGTTGCCGCCCTCGGTGAGGTGCGCCGTGGTGGCGTATTTTTTTGTGGCATCGTAGATGCGTTGCGGCACCGAGGCGCTTCGGCGCGTGGCGTACACCGGCATGGTGTAATCGGGGTAGGTCTTGAACATGGCCAGCTGGCCGGCCGTGAGTTTGGCGGCGTAGCGGTCGGCGTTGGCGGCGGAAATGGTGAAGAGCACCGGATCGGAAGAAAAGGGATCAGGGTGGTGCATGCCGACCGTGTATCCGGCGGGCGGAGTTGTGATGCCGCCGGTCCATGCGGGAATGGTGCCATCGGCATTGCCGGCCTTTTCACCGCCAAGCGGCGTGAGATCCTTGCCGAGGCGATCGGCTTCGGACGCGCTGATGGCAGCACGCATGGTCGCAACCAAGGCCAGGCAACCCAAGGCGGAGAACAGGAAGATCTTGGTTTTCATATGGACGTGTGGGGGAGACAGAGTGGGCGGGATGTCAGGGCAGATTCAGAATGAATACTTCACGGTGAGTGAGAAAAAGTCGCGATCGGCTAGCAGATTGTAGGCGCCGGCGCCAAAGAAGTTGGTCCAGCGCGCCTCAACCGCCCAGGCATTCTGGAAGGTGAAATCGGATCCGACGGTGAGGGTTTTTCGCCCCTCGATGAAATTGCCGAGAGGGAGGGGCGTGTTGCCGCTGACATCATGGGCATAGGCCAGCAGCGGCGACACGTTGACGCCCTTGAAGGCGTTGTTGTAATCGAGCCGGCCGACCAGCTGGTAGCCCCAGGAGAACCTGTCGGCGAAGGCCCCGGCGGGTGTCGCGCCCAGCGCGCCGCTGCCGGTGGCGGTCATCTCGGACAGGCTGCCGGCCAGGAAGGTGCCGGGGCCGTCAAAGCGCAGCTTGTTTCTGCCCGGCAAATCGGGCACCTGGGTGGCGCCTGCCTCACAGAGGAATGTGATTTGTTGCGCCCCCAAGTGAGGGCCGAGGACCTTTGTGGCGGTCATTTGCGCCTGCCACACCGACATGCGCCGGTAACCCGGGAGATAGGTGCTGAGTCGACCGAGATAATTCCCGATCTGGTTGTTGGGACCATAGACCGGGTTGATCGAGGAAAGGGCGGCGAAAAGAAGCTCTACGTCGTCGATCTGGAGCGGCTGGCGTTCGCGATAGGAGACCTCGCCCTGCAGTGCGATGCCGCCCACGTCGGTGTTGAAGCTGACGCCGTAGAGGCGGATGTCCTCGGGAAACTCGACCGTGTAACGGGCGGTGGCCACGGAGGAGAAAAAGGCCAGTTGGTTTGCGCCCGCGATCAGCGCCGCCTGCTGGGCGGATAGGGCCGCAGGATTGGTGGCATAGACGGTGAGCAGGGCTTGGGCTGTGGCGGCCGCGCTGGCCGGGGTCGCCGCGCCATTCGCGACCAGAAGATTCGCCAGCTGGCCGGGCACAAACGGGGCGATTGGCGTGGTCGGGGTGATGGCGCTGATGATCGGAAGGCGGCTATGGTAATTGATGAAGAAAAAGCCAAACTCCGTGTTATTGAGCTCAGGCACGAGCCAGCGCGCGGCAAGGCCGTATTGGTTCCTGACGTTCGGAGTGCGGTCGGGGCCGCGCGGCACGTAGCCGTAGCTTGTTTTGTCGCCGATGGCTCCAAAGCCGAGATAGATCTTGTCGCCGCCGGGCCCGGCAAAATCGTTGGAGCCGAAGAGGGTGCCGGGGGGGTCAATCCGGGTGCGTTTCCAGTCGAGCAGATAAAAGGCGTCGATGGTCAGATTGTCGGCGACGGTCAGGGAACCGGAGAACATCGGCAGCGGGCGCAAGGCATCGCGGATTTCCGAACCAGGCATGCGGAGCTTTGAGACATCGATGGGGTTGATGGAATTGATGCCGTTCGGAATGAACGTGCTCTCGCCCCAACTCAGCACCTGCCGGCCGAAACGGAAGTCGGCGGGCATGCCGCCCAGGGTGGGTTTGTAGTAGACGTAGGCATCGAGCAATTCGGCCACCTCGCCGACCTGGTCCTGTGCGGCGTCGGACAGCGCCCGGTAAGAACGGGTGCCGTTGACATTGACGGTGTCGTAGAAATAGAGGCCGCGGGCAAACAGGCCGGAGTCGTGGTACTTTACCTGGAGGTCGTTGTTCATCTTGGCCGTCAGTGACGCCAAGCCGCGATGGTAGTTGAGGTTGCCATCGTCATTGTTGACCGACCGCTGCTGGCCGCCGCTGGCAAAGCCATAATATTCGGGGTCGGGGCGGTTGAGGCGGATCAGGCTGCCGATCGAGATCGTCGTGTCAAAACTGCCGGAAACATCACCGGACTCAAAGACAAACGCCTGCACGGCGGCAGGGGAGAGAACAAGTGCTGCAGTCAGGAGGGCAGGAAGCTTGCGGCATGAAAAACCAATTCGTGGGTTCAAGATCATGGGGGGCGCTGGTTGCAGCCGGAGTGGCTAGGTGGAGGATTGCAGGTCAAGCCAACGGTTTGCATCGGACAAACAGGGCGTGATGAAGCGAAGATTTACCACCGAGGGCAAGAACGAATAGATTCGGAAGGAGGGGCGGCCAGCCACGATTAACGCTTGGAGGGCCCCGCCAAATGCGCAAAGGTGACGGCAATGGACGTCTCGCCGTACATCCACATCAAGGGCGCCCGTGAGCACAACCTGAAGGATCTGGAACTGCGCCTGCCGCGGGGCCGGTTCATCGTTGTCACGGGGCCGAGTGGATCAGGCAAATCCTCGCTGGCCTTTGATACGATTTATGCGGAGGGTTACCGCAAATACATGGAGAGTCTGTCGGCTCAGGCGCGGCAGGTGCTCGAACAACTGAAGCGGCCCGACGTGGACTTCATCCACGGCCTGTCGCCCGTTCTGGCCATAGAACAACGCACCAGCGGCGGTTCGCCCCGCAGCACCGTGGCCACTGTCACGGAAGTCGCCGACTATTCACGCCTGCTCTGGACGCTCTGCGGCGAGCAACGCTGTCCGAAGGACGGGGGACGGGTGGGGAAGCGCTCGCTCGACGATTGCGTGGATCAGCTCCTGCGCGACGCTCCGGGGGAGCGTGCGATGCTGCTGGCGCCGTGGATGCGCGCCAAGCCGGCGGTGTTGCGCGATGAGCTGCCCCGGTTGCTCCAGCGGGGATTCCAACGGGTGCGGATCGGGGGGGAGATACGCTCGCTGGATGAGCCGAAGCTTCTCCCCAGCGGCGTGGCGGAGATCGCAGTCGACCTGGTGATCGACCGCCTGGTTCTGGCGGCAGACCAGCGCAGCCGGCTGGCCGACTCGCTGGAGCTGGCTTTGCGGGAAGGACAAAACCGGGCCATCGCGCTGGTTCAGAAGACGCCGGAGGCTCCCTGGCGCGAGATTCCACTCAGCCAGACGCTGAGCTGCGTGATTTGCGGCGATGTTTTCGAGTCGCTGACTCCCCGGCATTTTTCCTTCAACCACAGCGAAGGGGCCTGCCCTGAATGCGGCGGCTTGGGGCGCAAGCTCGGTTTCAGCGAGGAACTGGTGGTGCCGCATCCGGAAAAATCGGTGCGCGGCGGGGCGATCAAGCCTTGGCGCATCGGAGGCAAGAATCTCATCATCCGGCACAACTCCATCCTCAAGCAGCTGGCCGAGCAGCTTCCGTTTGATCCGGAGAAACCCTGGCTCGAACTGCCCGACGAGGTGCGACGGGCGCTCCTGCACGGCACCGGCGAGCGGTTGTTCAGTTTTCGGCTGCGGCGCACGCAGAGGGCGGAGGCGAAGCCGTTTCCCGGCGTGCTTGCCTTGCTGGAGGAAAGCCGGCGCGAATCGCGCAGTGACGGTTACCGGGCCCGGCTGGCCACGTTTCAAACCAGCGGCGACTGCCCGGCGTGCCACGGACGGCGTCTCAATGCCCGCAGTGCCGCCGTGCTGCTCGCCGGCAGGAGTGCGGTGGATTTTGCCGGCATGGACGTGCGGACAGCGCTGGCATTCGTGCGCAGCCTGGCAGAAGTCCTGCCTGCCACCGATGCGGTGCGCGAGGTGCGGACGGGTGTCGAGCAGCGGCTGCATTTTCTCCAGGAAACAGGCCTCGGTTACCTGACCCTCGACCGCGAGTACGGCACGCTCAGCGGCGGCGAGGCGCAGCGGGTACGCCTGGCCACGCAGCTGGGCATGGGGCTGGTGGGAGTGATCTATGTGCTCGACGAACCGAGCATCGGGCTGCATGCGCACGACAATCAGCGATTGCTCGCGACGCTGCTCGAACTGCGCGATCGAGGCAACACGGTCCTCGTTGTCGAACACGACGAGGAAACCATCCGCGCGGCCGACGTGCTTGTCGAACTCGGACCGGGGGCGGGCACGGAGGGGGGGAGGCTGTTGTTTCAGGGCCCTCCGGCCGAGTGTGCCAAACTGCCCGCGTCAGTCTCGAGCACGGGTCCTTTTCTGACAGGCCAGATGGGGGTCCTCAAGGAGGCCAGGACGGGCCGCCCCGATGGGCGCTGGCTCGTCGTCCGCGGGGCGACGGAGCACAACCTGCGCAATCTCGACGCCGCGTTCCCGGTGGGGCTGGTCACCTGCGTCAGCGGCGTTTCCGGTTCGGGCAAGAGCACACTTGTGAACGACATTCTGGCCGCAGCCGTGGCGCGGCGCCTCAATGGGGCGAAGACGCTGCCCGGCCGGCATCGCGGCCTCGAGGGGCTGGAGCATTTTGAAAAAACCGTGCAAGTGGACCAGGAGCCGATCGGCCGCAGTCCGCGTTCAAATCCCGCGAGCTATGTTGGCCTGCTTGACCTGCTGCGCGACCTCTTTGCCAAGGTGCCGTTGGCCCGCGTGCGCGGCTACCGGGCGAGCCGTTTCAGCTTCAATGTGCGCGGCGGACGCTGCGAGCGTTGCCAGGGGGACGGGCAGATCCGGCTCGACATGCAGTTCATGGCCGATGCCTATGCGCCCTGTCCCAGTTGCGACGGCCGCCGTTTCAACCGCGAGACCCTCGACGTGCGTTTTCATGGCAGGAGCATTGCCGATGTGCTCGCCCTCACCGTCCGGGAGGCCATGGGTCTCTTCCGCAACGTGCCGCGGCTCATGGAGAAACTGGCGACGCTCGATGCCGTCGGCCTGGGTTACCTTCAGCTCGGCCAGTCCGCCGTGACGCTGTCGGGCGGCGAGGCCCAGCGGGTCAAGCTTTCACTCGAACTCAGCAAGCGCGAACAGGGCCGCACTCTCTACGTCCTGGATGAGCCGACGACCGGGTTGCATTGGACCGACATCCAGCGGCTGATGGATCTGCTCTTCAAGCTCCGCGATGCCGGCAATACCATTGTGATCATCGAGCACAATCTCGACGTCATCAACCTGGCCGACTGGATCATCGATCTCGGTCCCGGCGGCGGGCCCGACGGGGGTGAGGTGATCTATGCCGGACCGCGGATCGGCATCGATCGCGAGACGCGATCGATGACCGGGCAGGCACTGCTTCGGCAGGCGAAAAGAATCTGACCGAAAACGAGCGGGACCGTCGAATAGCGTGGCACGGGAAGCCGTTGATCCTTCCCTTTGGCCGCCACGGCTCGTGGAAACTCTTAATCCAGCTTTTTAAGCTGTCGGCGCGCCACATCGCCGGTCAGAGGGAGCCATTTCCCATCACGCTGAATGGCAGCCTGACCCTCGCGACTGAGGATGTACCTTAGGAATTCCTTCACTTTCGGTTCGAGCGGCTTGCCCGGTTCCCGGTCGGCATAGGCAAATACTCCCAGGAACATCGGATAGCTTCGGTTGCGGACGTTTTCCAGCGTCAGATCGGCGTAAGGGCCGCCGTCCTGGCGGGCGAGCGCGAGAGATTTCAAATCCTTGCTTTCGGTTGAGCCCAGGTCGCAGAACGTGATGCCATACCTGTCCCTGCTCATTTCCGTGATCATTTTCACCACGGAGATGGAGCGGGAGCCGTCGGGTTTGATCTCATCCGCAAACTCACGCAGGTTGTCATTCCACATGTTTCCGCCCTGGAAGACCTTGTTTTCGAAAACACGCATGATGTGGTAGGGAAGCGCACGGGCATAGACATGGATGGGTTGTCCCGTCCACTCGCCCGTGAGGCCGAGCTGCCCCCATGTGCGGATGTTTTTCCCGGCTCCGCGGGCGACTTCCCGGCGCCAGGCGGTTCCTACCCAGCCACCGCGGCGTGCCCCGCCGAAAATGCCGTCCAGTTGGTTCATGGTCAGCTTGGTGAGGGGATTGTCTTTGTGGACAAGAATACCCAGGGCCGGGCTCCAGCCGGGCACATCGTAGGAACCGGTCGCCATCTCTATTTCGAGGGGGGAATGTTTGCGCTGGTTGTGAAAAACAGCAAAGTCGTCGTAAAGTCCCGAGAGCCAGCGACGCCCGGGCTGGAGATCGATCTGCTGGTCGGCCAACTGCCCGCGCACCGTCTCGAACCGAACGTTCGGATGGTAGCTGCCGAAACCTTTCATCCAGGCTTCCGCGATGGTGCTGGTCTGAAGATACCCGTCGGCTGGCAGGCGCAGGGTGCCGGCCACTTTTTGTTCGGGTTTATATGCCGGCAGGTCGCCCAAGTCCCATTGCTGCGTGTAGAAGGTCTTCTCTCGCGGCAGGTGGACCTTCCCTGTTTCGTCCACGCCATCACCGAATCCAAGGCCGACGTTGATCAAGGGCTCATGCAGTCCCATCGCCGCGACATTCACGTGCGCCTCGGGTTCATCGAGTTTTTTCAACTGCTCGCGCACCACTGCGGCGGGCAGGGGTATCCATTTCCCGTCGCGCTGGATGGCCTCCTGCCCCTCGCGGCTGAGGACATACCGCAGAAATTCCTTCACCTTCGGTTCGAGCGGCTTTTTGGCGTAAGCCCATTGCTCAAGGAACAGCGGGTAGGTCCGGCTTCGCAGGTTCTCCAGGCTCAGTTCAGCATAGGGGCCGCCGTCCTGGGCGGCAATGGCGAGGGGTTTTACCTCCTCGATGTAGGAGCCCAGGTCGCTGAACGAGATGCCGTACTTGTCCTTGGCCAAGTCCTTGACCATTTCCACGCTTGAGACATAGCGCGTGCCGTCGGGATTGACCTCGTGCACGTATTCGAGCAGGTTGTCATTCCACAGGTCGCCTCCCTGGAATACCTTGCGTTCGATATTGATCTGAATGTTATAGCCTCTGATCGGGCGGCCGTAGATGGCGATGGGTTTGTCGGTCCACTCGCCCGTGAGCCCGAGTTGGCCCCAGACGCGGATGTTTTTTTCGGGTCCGCGCGCGACTTCCGGATGCCAGACCGTCCCCACCCAGCCGCCGTACCGAGCGCCGCCCAGAATGCCGTCCAGCTGGTTGAACGTCACTCTGGTCAGTGGATTGTCCTTATGGACGAAAATCGCAAAGGCCGGACTCCAGCCGGGCACATTGAATGAGCCGGTCGCCCAGTCGATGGCCATGGGGGATTGCTTAACCCTGGATTCATAATCCGAAAGTTCATAAAAGGTCCAAGGACGACCGGTTTGAATATCAATCTCTCTTGCCACAAGGCTGCTGACTCGATCTCTGACACCCTTGGCCTCTTCAATTTTGAGGTTCGGATGATATTTGGCGAATCCAGCGCGCCAGGCGTCTGCCACGGTGCCCATCATGAGGTAGCCTCCGTCGACCAGCAGCGTGCCCGACACCTCCTGCCTCGGCTGGTACTCCGGCATGTCGCTCAGATCCCATTGCTGCGTATAGAAGGCTTTTTTTGCCCGTTTCCCAGTGGAGACATCATGGGCGCCGCGAATCACCACGTTGTCCTGGTAACCATCCCCGCGCGTTCTTTTCACGGTATCAAACAGGCTTTCACCAGGATCGTTTTGCGCGCAACCTGAAGCCACCCCAAGGGCGGCGGCAGCGATCAAGAAGCGGAGAATCAGGGTTGGAGTTATGGAATTACATTTCGTGTTCATCGCAATCAATAGAAGAGTTTCCCTGTATGGCTTGTGTGAATTTTGCCCATGTTTCGCGAATTGCATTAAGATGCGAACTTAATTTGCGCCGCACCCAAACAGAACAAACAATGGGTTGCATTCACCAGGTGAAGGCAACCCCTGCGCCCTGACAGAATCACCATGAAACAACCCGATGTGATTTGTGGTTCCATTCGGGGAAGGGGGAGGGAAACACCTTGCATCCGGAAAAGCGCCGCGGGTCCGACGGAGACATCCGCACCTGCAGACAACCGGATCTGACCGGAGAGTGGGCGGGAAAAAGAATCCCCATCCCGCCCGGGCTATGCCTTAATCCATCCCACGGTCCTGGAATTTTAGGACAAGATCCCGCAGGGAAGCTGGAAGCAGAGCGCCACGCTCGATCCGAAGGCCGGGGAGTTCCTCCGATATGTGTTGAGCCATGAGGGGCGGGCCGGGACAATGCGTCATGGCAAATGCCTGCCGCTCGCCGCTGAAGTGGTGCGCGGGCAATTGAAGGGACTGGAATGAAAACTCCGAATAAGATGGTCCGGTGCCTTACCCTCGTGCTTGGGGGAGCGGTCGCACTTTGCGGTGCCTCCCCTTTGGCCAAGGCGAAAAATGCCGATCCCAAACGTGCGGCCGAACTGGAGGCAAGAGGCCGCCAGAGCCACTATCCCGCCAACAAATTCAACCTTGGCGATCTGCCGCCTTACCAGCCGGGGTCGCCCGTATCCGGCCCCATCCGGATGTGGGGGGCAAATTACCTCAGTGATGCACGTGTGATCGAATATTGGGAGAGTGATTTCCTGCGGCATCATCCGGGCGTCAGCTTCGAATATCATCTGGCGTCCACCGAACACGCCATTCCGTCGCTGTGTTTCGGCGTATCCGACATAAGTCCGATGACCCGCCCGATCCTGTGGACGGAACGATTGCAATTCCAGCGGACCTTCAATCATCAGCCCCTCGATGTCGTGGTCGCCACCGGCAGCTTCGACGTGATCGGGTGGAATGCAGCCATCGGCATCTACGTCCACGACGGAAATCCCCTTGCCAGGCTGACGATGAAGCAGGTTGACGGCATCTTTGGCGCCGAACGGACGGGAGGCTGGAGTGAATTCACCTGGGATCCCGGCCTCGCGCGCGGCCCCGAGTCCAACATCCGCACCTGGGGGCAGCTCGGCATGACAGGCGAATGGGCGGACAAGCCCATCCGCGTTTATGGGTACAGCCTCGAATCCTATTCCGCCCGGGAGTTCGAAAAGATGGTCTTCCACGGAGCCAGGAAATGGAACGAACACATATTGGAATATGGAGCCAAGGCCGTGGCGAAAGGCACCGTCAGCCATTCCCCCCGTAGCATAATCGAGGATCTGTTGCAGGATCGTTTCGGGATAGGCTATGCGCAAGGCTTGCGCCGACCCGAGACACCGGGATTAAAGGCCATCGACTTGGCTCCGACCCCAGACGGCCCCTATTACGCCTTCGCGATCGAGAACGTCCGGAACCGCACATATCCAATATTCTCTGAAATTTCGATGTTGCTCAACCGTGATCCTGCCAGGCCCTTGGAACACAGGCTGAAGGAATACCTCCGATACCTCCTGAGCCGCGATGGGCAGGTGCAAGTGATGCGCGACGGCAAGTATCTCCCCTTGACCGCAGAGGTGGTTTTCGAGCAATTGCGGAAACTCGAATAGTTGCCCCGGCTGATCCTGACGAACGCAAAAACGATGGCCTTCCCTGGCGCGCGTGACGGAGGCAACCGGGCAGTCCGCCCTCATCGATCATGGGGAGGGAAGAGAGGGGATCCACAAGGCCTGCTGCCCGGCCTTGCGCAAGGGAGCAATCTTCGCGGCTACGGTGGGTACAGGCCACGCGCCCGAGCGAAAAGACGCGTCAGCCCGTAAAGAATGTCGATATTGGGCGTGGGCACCCCAACGCGCTGGCCGATTTCACGCACCGCCCCGACGATCATATCGAGCTCCAGGGGCTTGCCACTCTCGACATCCTGGAGCATCGAGCTCTTGAACGCTCCTAACTTGCGGGTCACTCCGTGGCGTTCCTCCGCACTTTGTTCCACCCCGCAACCGATGTGTTCACCAACTGCGGCGACTTCGCCCATGGCTGCGGAACAAAATGTCCGCAGGAGCGGATCATCGAGAATGCGATCCGTCGTCGCCCCCGTGAGAGCGGAAATCGGATTAATGGTCAGGTTGCCCCAAAGCTTGTACCAGAGGTCGCGCCGGATGTGCGACGACACCGTGACGTCAAAGCCCGCATGCGTCAGCAGTCCGGCCAGGTTCCTAACCCTCGCCGTGTCGCGGCCGTCGCATTCGCCGATCATCAGCCCTTGGCCGTTATGGTGTTCAGCCAGACCGGGCTCGATGATGCGCGCGCTGGCATGCACAACGCACCCGATGACATGACGTAACGGGATCGCTGCGATAATCGATCCATCCGGATCGATACTCTGAAGCCGGGAGTCACCCAACACACCCTGCATTCCCTCGCAGAACCACCACGGCACCCCATTCATCGCGGGAAGGACGACCGTTTTTGGTCCAATCAGGGGACCGATATGCCCAGCCACTTCTGCCATGGTCGGTCCTTTGACGGCGATCACGACCAGATCCTGCGCCCCCAACTCGTGTGGATCATCCGTGGCCTTTGTCTGCTGGGTTATGACGCCCCCCCCCCATGCGCAACCGCCAGCCCTCGCGTCGAAGAGCTTCCAGAGTTGCGCCTTGGCGGGCCAAGACGCTGACAACGCAACGCCCGGCGGCGGCCAGACGCACGCCGATCAGGCTGCCGATCGCCCCGGCTCCAATCACACAGACTTTCAGCTTGGTTCCTTGCATGTGGGTATTTGTCTTCCAAAAAAAAGGGTCGTGTAAGAAATCTTCAGCAAAAGGACGGTTCACTGTGAGTGGTTTGGCGACAAGACCGAAAAGCCACGAACAAAAGGAACCCCATGAACCGTCCGGCCAAGGGCATGGCCAAAAGCTGACGACGCGCGAGCAAATGCTGGCGCTTTTGCAGGAAGACAACGCGCGGCGGGCGCTGCTGCAGGCCACGGTCCAGGATGCGCTGGAAGCGGAGATGGACGAGGCGATCGGCGCCACCAAATCGAGCCAATCACAATCTTCACCGACGAAGCCTCCTGCCTGCGCTTGCTCCGCGCCCTTGCGGTCGAAACGCACGAGGAATGGATCGACGCCAACCGCTGCCTCAACATGGAGCCGCTGCGCGAACTGCTCAAGGAACACGCCCCGGAAAGGAAGGCGGCCTGAAACGGCGGGAGGCTGACCGCCTCCATGCCCCCCTCCGCTCAATCCCATTCAGGGAGGGAGCCACTCCTGAAACCCTCCCCAGATATTTATCTTTAGCCTCTCCAATCCACCAAACCACGAACCCCTGTTTGCCGCCAATCATCGACACGACTGATTTCTGAGGGCACTCCCGCCAAGAGGGTGGCGGATGTGCCCATCGTGACAGGCCGTGGTGATTCGGACGGCGGGGCCACCTTGGCCCTGGAATCACCCCAAGGTAGTGAACGCCGGGGTCAGGCGACCCTGCTGCGCCATTTTTCGGGAGGAAGCAGAGCGACGCAGATGATCACGAGCTGGCTGATGACGAAGCCAACGAGCCAGTAAAAGGCGGCGTCCATGAAACCGTAGCTGTGCAGGCCAACGCCGAGCATGTTCACGCCGAACCAGCTCCAGGCGGTGACCACGTTGCCGAAGACGGCCAGCGCCATCAGTCCGCGCTGCCGGACCATGCCGCTCCAGCGGGCGTGGAGGATGAGCGCATTCCAGATGACGATGATGAGCGCGCCGTTTTCCTTTGGATCCCAGCCCCAGAAGCGACCCCAGGACTGGTCGGCCCAGATGCCTCCGAGGACAGTGCCGACCAGGCTGAACAGCGTGGCGAAGCAAACGATGCCGTAGACCATGCGGTTGAGTGCCTCGGCCGTGCCTCGATCAAGGCTGCGGGTGAGGACGCCCCTGAAGATGTAGATGACGGCAAGAAAGCCTGCCAGAAACGTGGCACCGTAGCCAATGGAGATCGTGACGACATGAGTCGCCAGCCAGAAGTTGGAATCGAGCACTGCGCGCATCATCTCCATGGTGTCGCCGCCCAACGAGAGGTGGTGCGCGATGAGCAGGGTGCAGAAGCCGACAAGACCGGCCGCCACGCTGCCGACCGCATTCTTGTAGGTTTGTTCAAGCACGAGGCAGAGGGCCACGGCGGTCCAGCCGACGAATAACGCCGACGAGTAGAGGTTCGTCACAGGGGGCCGGCCTTCGATCCACATGCGGGCGAGGATGCCGCCGGTGGTGAGCAGGAAAGCCAGGGCGAGCAGCCAGAAAGCGCTACGGCCCAGCACCTGGGGCCAGCGCAGCCACGAGAACACGGCGAGCAGGAGCGCGATGACGTAGAGCACCATGGCTGTGTAGAAGGGCTGGGCGGAGTTGAAGCGTTGCTCGATGATGCATTTTTCGAGCTGCGGTCCGTACCGTTGGACAAACTCCTGCTCGAGCCGGCGGACGATCTGGTTGAACGAGTCGGGCTCGCCGGAGCGCCAGGCCTGGCCGAGGGCGGCGTAGTCCAGCACGGTGGGGTTGATGACGCCGCTGTCGAATGACTCGAGCAGGGCGCGGCCGGGCGTTTTCCAGTTATTGAGGTTGGAGTCGCCATCGACGGGAGCAATCGCGAGCAGATAGCCGGACTGATCCATAAAGTCGTAGCGACGGGCCATTTCCATCATGGCCTTGAAAGCAGCTTCGTCGTGGACTTCTCCCTTCCCCCGGGCCCGCAGCGCGGCGATGCCTGCGGGCAGGGCCTTTTGAAACTGTCGGAGCTCGGCGGAAAAATCGGGGGAATCGGGCACCTGCATGGTGTTTTCCAGATGCTGGTAGAGCACAATGTGATGGCGCAGGCGGAGCACCTCCCGCTGGAACGGCGTGCGCAACTGATCCTCGACTTCTTCGGCGAGCTTGGCCTGGCGATCGAGCTCCGAAAGGTCCTTGACGAGTTGGGTGTAGGAGAAGCGCACTCCGCCGTTGCCGTCAGCGGGGCTGAGGCTGAAAAGGTCGAGCGCCTCGGGATTGTCGATGCGGAAGGTGGCGTACGTATCGGCCCTGGTGGGCGCATAGAGCACTTCGAGCAGCCATTCCGTCGGGGAAAGGGAGCGCCGATCGGGGGTCGTGACCCGCTGGCGTCCTTGCAGGACGAGCAGCGAGGTGCGGGCCACGGTGTCGATCGGTTTGAGGCGGCCGTTGACGAGTACCGGCAGGCGACCATAGGTCTGCAGGTCGAACGCCGACCCGTTCCCGGAAGGGAGCAGTGAGGCGATCACGCCGAGCGCGGCGACCGCCAGGGCCAGGAGAGGAAGAAAACGTTTCATGGCGTGGAAACGGGAAGAGGCCTGGCGTAGCGGCGGCGGACGAAGTCGATAAGGTGTATGCCAAACTGTACCACGAGGCCGGTCCCCATCATGATGGAGGAGACGTAGGGGAGGAGCCAACTGGGGTTGCGCACGACCTGGAAGACGCTCAACCCGGTGGCCTTGTTCATCTGGTATTGATAGTAGGTAAGGCCGCCGTAACGCAGCGGGTTGTTCATGTAGACCACTACTTCGCGATCGTCCCGGCCGTCGTCGCTTTTCAGCCGGATGCGGCTGGCAAAATTCTTCGGGATGTCAGAGCCCGGATAGACGTCGTGCGTGACCTTGAGCAGGGTGATGCCGTATGGATTGTAGTAGCGCTTGGCGCGCAGGATGAGCCGCCAGGAGTGGTTATTGTAGGTGAATTCCTGCGGGGCCCCGATCTCGGTTGAAATCAGCCAGGTGCCGAGCGTGCCCTCGGCTCCGACCAGCTCGACGAAGGCAGCGGGAGTGTTGCGTTCACTGGGTCTTGGGGTGGCGCGCAGGGGCAGGACGGCGACCCGGGTGCCCACGCCCATGGTGGCGGGGGAGGGCGGCGCACTGGGACTCTGCTCGCGCATCCGGAGCATGGCGTTGGGCAGGTGGCTGATTACCCTCACCTGAAAGGGCAGCTTCGGATGCTGGATCGTGCGGCCGCTGGCGAGTAACTCTTCGGGGATCGCAACGACCGTATCAGCCTGCGCGTCAGTGGTGTCGATGAGAGCGAGTTCGTTGAGGTAAAAATCCTCGGTATAACGCTTGGTCTCGCCCTCCTGCAGTTGCATCTGGCTGTCCCGCTGCCACAGGCCGGTAAGCAGCTCGCCGATGAGCAGAAGCACCAGACCGGCATGGGTGAGAACAAGGCCCGACCTTTTCCAGGAAAACTGGAAACGGTAGAGGTGTGCCGCGACAAGATTGATGAGCAGCAGGCCGCCGATCAGGTAACCGCCCGGATATATCGGCACTGGGATTTCGGAGCCAGGGACATTCCAGAACACGAAGAAGCTGCGGAAATATTTTTCCTGCACAGCCAGGATGCCGAGCTGCACTTGGTCGATCGTGGCGGCGAAGATCAGCACTATCGAAATCGCGAGCAACACTACGGTGACCCGCAACGACGTTAAAAAACCGATAACGTGGCGAGGAAGGGCACTCATGGTTCAGCGTGGTTTGACGGTGCGGAGAAACTCAAGGAAGGCGGGTTTCTCGCCGGCGACACCCGCGTCGGGGCCGATCAGCTTGAAGAACCAAGTCTCGCTGCCGAACTCGGCGATGGCGCCCAGAAGCCGGGTCGGCGTTCCGCCGGCCGGTCCCGCCAGGTCAATCATGGTGAACTGGAGCCCATTGGCGGTGACCGTTTCGCAGGCCGCCCTGATCTGATCCTCCGGCAACGGCGGAAGGCCGACCTGGCCGCGCCAGCGGTTGACGTTGCTTGTCAGCCCCCCCGCCATGCCGGTGAAAGCGGAAATCGATAGATCGGCGACACCACCGTCTTTGACGGGGATATCATAGCTGCCCTGGCGCATGGCGGTTGCGGGCTTGGCCTTCCAGACGGCCGGGGCGGTCCATTCGAGCGCAACCGGACCAGCGGCCTCGGGGCCGGCGCCGGGTGCGGCCATTGACGCCTGCGTTCCGATGGGTGGATGTCCTTCAGGTAATTCGCTGGATCCAGCACCCATGCCGGCAGTGGCCTTGGGCATGACCTGAGCAGCTTCTTTTTCTTTTTGAACGCGGTAACTGGTGATGTCGCGGTCATTACATCCGGTCATGAGCAATGCACCGCATGCCATGAACGGCAAAAAGCGTAGGGTTCGCGGGGACATGCGAGCGTGTGAATGAAGTCGTTCTCGTACCAGGCGCAACCAAAACCTGATCCGGCGGCATCAGGCTGACTGGAGGAGGACGATAGAGAGTCTCGGGGGTCTCTCATTGCCCAATTGTGCCGCTAGGCCTCCCTGTGCTGCGCCCGCAGCGGTGGTGGGGCAGGCCACTTCACTCCCAGGCTGCTTGTGCGGCCGGGGGTGGGATTGTGCCCCGGGGCCCTGCTGCCTTGGCACGCTTAAATCTCAAGCGCCTTGGATTGGGTCGGACGACAATGACCAGTGGATTCGATCGCCACCACACAGATGTCGTCTTCAAAATTCTGCCGGCCAGTGAAGGCGGCGACTTCCTTGACGATCCGATCGATCAATTGCGCCCCGTCCAGGCTGGAATGCCGCGCCACGAAAGTCTGCAACCGTTCCTGGCCGAAAAGGGTGCCGGTGGCATTGCAGGCCTCGAACAGCCCGTCCGTGTAGCTGAGCAGAAGGTCCCCCGGGTGGAAGCCGCAGGTGTGCCTCGTATACGTGAAGCCTTCCACAAGTCCGGCGGCCGGGTCAGGGTTGGCTGAGATCAACGGCTCCACGGTGCCCAGACTCCGTCGCAGCACGAGCGGAGGCGGATGGCCTGCATTGGTGTAGACCAGGGTTCCTGCCGACGTGTCGATCACCCCGAAGAAGGCCGTGGCAAACACCGGCTGCCCGGTCTGGGCGAGAATCGGAATCAGACCGCGGTTGATCTCCGCGAGCACGTGCGCCGGATCCTCCGCCCGGGTGTCGAGCTCCTCGACGAGGCCGCGGATCAGCGCTGTCAGCAGGCCGGCGCGGACTCCATGCCCCATCACATCACAGACCAACACGCCGCATGTGGTGTCCGAAAGCTGCGTGATCGTTAGAAAATCGCCGCCGAGACTGGCCGATGGCACGTAGCGGTGCGCAAACCGCAGGGCGCTTGCCTCGGCCGTCGCGTCCCGGGGAAACACGGGATAAGTCCGCGGCATGAACACTTCCTGCACCTGGCATGCCATGCGTACATCCGCCTCCATCTCTGCCGTGCGCCGCTGCAATTCCATTTCCATGAGCTTGCGTTCGGTGATGTCGTGACTGATCCCAACCAGCCCGCTGATCCGACCGTGCAGATCGTGCAGCGGCATCTTGGTGGTCAGCGCCCAGTGGACGTTCCCTTCCGGACCAAAATCGGATCTCTCTTCGCTTAAGACCGGCGGCCCGCCGGAGAGGACCCGCTGGTCGTCGGCCATGGCCTGCTGGCCGCGCACACCCGGGCGGAAATCGAGCGTCGTCCGCCCGGTGGCGTCCTCCTGGCGCTCGACATGGAGCTCACGCAGATGGGCCGGATTGTTGATCACGTAGCGGCTCTGGGCATCCTTGACGAAAATACGGCTGGGCAGGTGGTCGATAATCGTGCGCAGCAGGTTGCGTTGTTCGAGGAGCTTCACTTCGGTATGCCGGGTCGCGGTGATATCGCGGGTCAGTCCGCAGATGCCTATGATGCAGCCGGCCGGGTCGCGCCAGGGTACCTTGGTAATCGAGGCCCATATTTCGCCGCCGTCCTGCTTGACGATGAGTTCCACCCAGTCCAGCAGCGGCTGCCCCGTGCGGATGATCTTCTGTTCCGAGGCGTAGGAGGCCTCCGCCTGGACGCGAGTGAGAAAATCGAAATCAGTCTTGCCGACGGCTTCCTCCGGCGAGGCCAGCCCGAGCCACGCCGCATGGGCGCGATTGACCCGGACGAAACGGCTTTGAAGATCCTTGAAATATATCCGGTCGGGGATGCTTTCCATGAGCTGGCGCAGGATCGACGAATCGAGAGACTCGCTCGCAACCGCGGGCGTCGGAGGCGTCGGAGGCGTCGGAGGCGTCGGAGGCGTCGGAGGCGTCGGAGGCGTCGGAGGCGTCGGAGGCGTCGGAGGCGTCGGGTCGTTCATGGGGAAACAAACCGCCAACATACTGCCAGTTCTTTTTAAGGCAAACATATCCGACGGCGAAAGAGGAGGATGTGGAAGGCTTGGGTGGGGCGACAGGAAATGGTATGAGGATGCGTGGGCGGTGACTCCGAAGGAGATGATCTTCCGCATCGCCGCGCTCCAGACGGCTCAGGCGACGCGTGCGCGCCTGCGGCCGGCCGTGTCCGGCCCGTGGCTGAAGCTGATCGACGATTATTCATTCCAGCGCGAACTCGGGGGAATCAATCAGGCGCTCGAAAAAGCCCGCGTCAGCAAGTCGCCGAATGCAATCGCCGGCCTCTTGCGCGATGCGGCGGTGAAGTACGGCAAGAATCTCGTCCGCGTAGAGGTGCTCAAGGCGAAGCTAGCGGCGGGAAGATGAGGCATCAGGCATCAGGCGGCAGGCATCAGGCGGCAGGTGTCAGGTTTCAGGTGTCAGACTAGAGGCAGTGAGCCGTAAGCTTTCAGCTTCTGGCCTGACGCCTTAGATTTTTCACCTCTCGCCTCTGGCCGCGCGCCATGTTTTCATCGATTCCGGTCAGGGATTAGCCCGATCCGGCCGCAACCGCCACAAAACCAATCGAAAAGATTCCACTCTTGCCGCAGAGGCACTTGAACGGTTCTTTGCTGCCATGTGCCTCCAACCGAAAAGGCAGGCAAATAAGCGCAAATAACACTTCTGTTAACTGGAAGAAAACAATATGGAACGACACGAAAACAAGGGAATGACGATCTACATGGGCGATGCTATGGACATCCTTTCGTCCTGTATACCCGATGCAAGTGTCAACCTCATCTTTGCTGACCCGCCCTACAACATCGGCAAGAACTTCAATGGGCGCAAAGACAAGTGGGAGTCAGACGAGAAATATCTCGATTGGTGCTATCGATGGCTGTCGCTATGCATCGCCAAGATGAGTCCAAACGGCACCTTCTACTTGATGGCTGCAACCCAGAATATGCCTTTCTTAGATATCTTCCTGAGGAAGCACCTGACTGTGTTATCAAGAATCGTTTGGAGCTACGATAGTTCTGGGGTTCAGGCAAAGCGCTACTTCGGATCACTCTACGAACCCATTCTTCACTGCGTGAAGAACCCGGATGACTACGTCTTCAACGCAGATGATGTCATGGTGGAGGCGAAGACAGGTGCAACGCGCAAGCTCATCGACTACCGCAAACCAGTCCCAACACAATACAGCACTATGAAAGTTCCAGGGAATGTGTGGTCCATTCCTCGCGTACGCTACCGAATGCCGGAGTATGAAGAGCACCCGACACAAAAGCCCATTGCTTTGCTTGAAAGAATCGTTCTTGCCAGCTCGAATCCAGGCGACTTGGTTCTTGATCCATTTTCTGGAACCTTCACCACAGGCGCCGCAACGCATAAGCATGGTCGCCGGTTCGTCGGAATTGAAGCGGAAGAAGCATACATCAAGATTGGTCTTCGACGACTCGGTATTGCCACAGAATACAAAGGAGAGCACCTGCACCGTCCGCCGAAGACCTACGAGCCCGCATTCTCTGGACAGACTGAGAACCTAACACTATTTGAGAGCAATCATGACTCATCCGTTTACGGCAAGCATCCTCGATGTCCTTGAGAAGCACTTCGGGGACAGCGCCAAGACCGTCTTTGAGTTGAGCCCTCTGATTGGCTACATAAACCAGAAGACTAGATCAGCGAACCGCGGGTCAAAGTCACGAAGCAGCTTCGCCAACCTCTATGCACTCTATGTGCTCATTGAAGACTACCTGAATCACGGCTTCGACAAGAAGCCCCGCTATGGAGAATATGAGGGCGCAGACTTCTCGCCGCTATTGAAACGCATGCGAGAACTTCCATTTGGCCAGAAGCTACAGAACCATGCCCTCAACAATCGAGCCAATGAGGAGTTCCACAAGTACTACCCCGAGGACGCCCGGCGACCAATCCTCCGCAAGGTCGATCTTCAAAAGTACTGGATCAATGAAAGCCTGCTTTATGTCACCATTTCTGGCACAAAGCACAACATAGCGCGAGCCGTTCAGGATATCATTCAGGCCTACGTTGAGACAAAGCGACAATCGTTTGAACAGTTTATCAAGGACTGCGAAGTCCTCAAGAAAGCGTCGGAGACACGCGACGAGTCGCTCATCGCCTTCATTCGCAGCCTGATCGCGCCGGAGAGAGATGCGCGAGTGTTCGAGATCGTCAGTTACTCACTGTTGCGCTCCTTCTACGCTGAAGATGTCGTCTTTATCGGTACCACGGCGCAAAGCGTTCGCCCGGAGAATCTCCGGCTCTACAAGACAGGTAGGACCAACGCCAACGACGGCGGCATAGATTTCGTCATGAAGCCACTCGGTCGATTCTTCCAGGTTACGGAGACGCTCGACGTGAAGAAGTACTTCCTTGATATCGACAAGATAGAACGGTACCCGATCTCGTTTGTGGTCAAGACAGGTATGTCCGTAGCAGACATCAAGGCACATCTTGAGGCCGGAGCGAGAGAGCAGTATGCGGTCGAAGCAGTGGTAAAGAAGTACATGGAGTCTATAGAAGAAGTCATCAACGTTCCCGTCTTGCTTACGATATTCGACAGAGTCGTAAAGTCAGGTCACGTGCATGATGTGCTGGATGAGATCATTCGCTGGAGCAAGGTTGAGTTCAACTACATGGAGACGAATGGAACTGACGCCGGCTCCGTTGCTGACGATGATGAAGACGAGTGAGAGCGTATAGGGGAACCAAACTTGTTCATGGCCAGCCGACGCGGCCGAAAGCGCGGCGAGGCTGGGTGTGAACAAGTCTGCGGCGCATTTGGGGCAGTCGGAGATCAATTTGGCGGTCCACCCCGGAGACGGCGCCTGTCCTCTGCGCCTTATGGCCACGCACTACGTCACGGTTGGAATAGACCTCGGGGATTGTGTCAGCAGCGCCTGAGACTGAAAGTTGACGGCTGAACACTTAGTTCCTCAAGCCTGAGGCCTGACGCCTTCCGCCTCCCACCTCCCACCTTCTTTTTACGGCGTGAACCGGAAGAGGATCACGTCGCCGTCGCTGACCTGATAGTCCCGGCCTTCGAGGCGGTAGCGGCCGGTGTCGCGGGCGGCGTGCACCGAGCCGAGTTTCACCAGGTCGTCCGTGGACACGACCTCGGCCTTGACGAAGCCTTTCTCGAAATCGGTGTGTATGACGCCGGCGGCCTGCGGCGCCTTGGTGCCGCGGCGGACGGTCCAGGCGCGGACTTCCTTCTCATTGTGCGTGAAAAACGTGACGAGCCCGAGCAGGGCATAGGTGGCGCGGATGAGAGACGAGCCGCCGGGATCGTCGACACCCAGATCCTTGAGGAACGCGGCGGCGTCCTCGGGCGGCAGGTCGGCGAGTTCAGACTCGATCTTGGCTGAAACGGCCACGTAGGCGGCGGCGTGGTGGGTGCGGGCGTACTCGGCCACCTTCTGCACGAGGGGGTGCTGCGCGGCGCCCGCGAGATCGGACTCGGCGACGTTGACGGCGAAGAGGACGGGGCGCGCCGTGAGGAGATGGAACGACCGCATTAGGTGAGCTTCCTCCTCATGCAGGGGCAGCATGTTGGCGGGCTGGCCGGCGTTGAGGTGGGGAAGCAGTTTCTCTAGCAGCGCCTGCTCGGCGAGGGACTCCTTGTCGCCGCCCTTGGCCTTTTTGGAGACTTTTTCGTGGCGCTTGTGTGCGGCATCGAGGTCGGCGAGAACGAGTTCGGTAGCGACGATCTCGATGTCGCGGAGGGGGTCGAACGCGCCGGTGGGGTGGACGACGTCGGGGTCCTCGAAGCAGCGGACGACGTGGACGATGGCGTCGACCTCGCGGATGTTGGCAAGGAACTGGTTGCCGAGGCCGGCCCCCTTGCTGGCGCCGGCAACGAGGCCGGCGATGTCGATAAACTCGAACGCCGTGGGGATAGTCGTGCCAGTCTTAAAGAGGCGTTCCAACTGGTCGATCCGGGGATCGGGGACGGTGACCACGCCGACGTTGGGCTCGATGGTGCAGAACGGGTAGTTGGCCGCGGCGGCCTTGTGGGACCGGGTCACGGCGTTAAAGAGTGTGGACTTGCCCACATTGGGCAGACCTACGATGCCGGCTTTGAGCATGAAAGCAGCGAATGGAGCGGCGGCACTGGGGGCTTGACAAGCGCAAACTTGTCCGGACCATCCTCGCCTCTTTTCCAAATGTAATCGCGGCATCTGCCGCATCATTCGCACAACTCCATGGCTCTCAAAATCCGTCTTTCCCGCATCGGCACGAAGAACGAACCGCACTATCGTGTGGTCGTGACCGAGGAGCGTTCGCGGCGCGACGGCGCCCCCACCGAACAGATTGGCGCCTACAATCCGCGCGCCAAGGGTAACCCGCTCACCATCAAGCTCGATCGCGTCGACTATTGGATCTCCAAGGGGGCCAAGCCTACCGACACCATGAAGGCGCTGCTCAAGCGCGCCCGCCGTGCCGAGGCCGTCAAGGCCGAACAGGCGTCCGCCGCTCCGGCGCAGGCCTGAGGTCGTTGTTCGCTCCCCAGCGCGAAATAAACTGGGCTCCGCTCAACTCGGTCATTGTCAGCCTCGGTGCGAACCGGGGCTTTTTTATTCAAAAATTAAACTTTTGTGCTCCTGGAGGCTTAGCGGTTTAAAGGGAGAATAGATGCGCATCGATGTCCTCACGCTTTTCCCCGCCATGCTCGACGGGTTTCTGTCAGAGAGCATGCTCGGTCGTGCCCGCGAGGCGGATCGGCTGAGGATTTGCGTCCATAATCTGCGGGACTGGACGACGGACAAGCACAAGACCACGGACGACCGTCCCTTCGGCGGCGGGGCGGGGATGGTGATGAAGTGCGAACCGGTTTTCGCCGCGATCGAACAACTCCAGACCTCAGGGTGCCGGCGCATCTACCTGACCCCCGACGGAGAGCCATTCAGCTGTGCGCTGGCAAAGGAATTATCGCAACAACAGCATCTTATTCTGTTGAGCGGGCATTACGAGGGTATCGACCAGCGGATTCGCGACGCGATCATCGATCAGGAGATTAGCATTGGTGATTACGTGTTGACCAACGGCACTTTGGCCGCGGCGGTTGTCATCGACGCGCTGGCGCGTTTCATCCCGGGTGTGCTTGGAGATGAAAAGTCGTTGACGAGCGAAAGTTTCACCCGCAACTTGCTCGACTTTCCTCAGTACACGCGTCCCGCCGTTTTCCGCGGCCTGTCCGTGCCGGAGGTGCTTCTGACGGGGCATCACGGTGAAATCGAGAAGTGGCGGCACGCGCGTCAGTTGGAGAAAACCGATAAAGTCCGTCCCGATTTACTGAAAAAAACGCCATGAATCCGATCATCAAAGAAATTACCGCCGCCCAAGTGAGGAAGGATCTTCCGCCCTTCAAGGCCGGCGACGGCGTCCGCGTGCACACGAAGGTGCGCGAGGGCGACAAGGAACGTATCCAGATTTTCGCCGGCGTTGTTATCGCCCGCAAAGGTCAGGGCGTCCACGAGACTTTCACGGTCCGCCGCATTAGCTACGGCGAGGGCGTGGAGCGCGTTTTCCCGGTCAATTCGCCGAACATCGAGAAGGTCGAGGTGGATCGTGAATCCGAGCCGGTGCGCGCCCGCCTGTACTTCCTGCGGGATCGCACAGGCAAGGCGGCCATGGCCGTCAAACGCAAGCGCCTCGAGGAGATCCAGACTTCGCCGACCGCCGCCGCGACGCCGGCGGAGGCCGTCGCCCCTGCTCCCAGCGCGAGCTGACGCTTGCGGCGAATACTTGGGCAAAGGCGAGCCGAACTGGGCTCGCCTTTTTTGTCGGGTGGGCAGAAAAAGAGCTTTCCACGCGGGACGGGAAAAAGTTATTGAGACAGCCCGCTTGCCTCGTTGCCGTCCGTGCGCTGCAGGCAGGCCGCACCTTTTTCAAGACCATGAAGCTTCAATCGGATATTCTCGCCCAAGCCTGCGCGCAGGCTCGCGGCCTCGCCATAGACGCCGTCCACCAGGCCGGCATCGGCCATCTCGGCCTGCCCCTCGGAGCCGCCGAAATCGGCGCGGTGCTGTACGGCCATGCGCTGCAGCACAATCCGGCGCAGCCCCGCTGGCTGAATCGCGATCGCTTCGTCCTCTCCGCCGGCCATGGCTCGATGTTTCTCTACAGCTGGCTGCACTTGAGCGGCTACGATTTGTCGATGGACGACATCAAGGCGTTCCGGCAGCTTCACTCAAAGACGCCCGGGCATCCGGAGTTTCGCGAGACGCCCGGGGTTGAATGCACCTCCGGGCCGCTGGGTCAGGGCATCGGCAACGCGGTTGGCATGGCCGTGGCCGGCAAGATGGCCGAGGCGCGTTTCAACACGCCGGAGCATCCGATTTTCGATTACCACGTGATCTGTCTTGCGGGCGACGGGTGCATGCAGGAAGGCGTGGGCATGGAGGCGGCGGCCTTTGCCGGTCACCAGGGGCTCGACAACCTGATCCTCATCTACGACTCCAACGACGTCACGCTCGACGCGATGGCCGACAAGACCCAGAGCGAGAACGCCGCGCTGCGCTTCAAGGCCATTGGGTGGGACGTGCAGACGCTGCCCGACGGCCACGACATGGCCGCCCTGCTCAAGTCCGTCAACAAGGCCAAGCGGGCCGCCAGCGGCAAGCCGCAGCTCATCATCGCGAAGACGATCATCGGCAAGGGGATTCCGGAGGTGCAGGGCAGTTCCAAGGCTCATGGCGAGGGCGGGGCGAAGTTCGGCGCAGCGGCCAAGGCCGGTCTCGGCCTGCCGGCGGGCCAGTCTTTCCACGTCAGCGACGCGGTCTATGCATACTTTGCCGCGCACAAGAAGCGCCTCGAACGCGCTTATGGCAAGTGGACGAAAACCTACGCGGCTTGGCGCACGGCGAATCCCGAAAAGGCGGCCTTGCTCGACTCGCGTGACGCGAGACCCGACGCGGCCGCCTTGCTCGGAAAGATTCCCGCCTTCCCGGCCGACGCCAAGCTGGCGACCCGCGCCGCCGGCCGCGACGTGCTCCAGCCCCTGGCTGCCGCCCTGCCGCTGTTCGTGAGCGGCAGCGCCGACCTCTACGGCTCGAATCTCAACTATATCGCCACGGATAAGGATTTCGAAAAATCGGACCGCGCCGCCCGCAACATCCGCTACGGCATCCGGGAGCACGCCATGGCGGCGATATGCAACGGCCTGGCCTATGACGGGCTTTTCCGCGCCTCGTGCGCCACCTTCCTGGTGTTTGCCGATTACGCGCGGCCGGCGATGCGCATGGCGGCCCTCGCCAAGTTGCCGGTGGTGTACCTCTACACCCACGATTCAGTCGGCGTCGGCGAGGACGGCCCCACCCACCAGCCGGTGGAGACGATTTCCTCGCTGCGCGTGATCCCGAATTTCGAGGTCATCCGTCCGGCCGATCCGGAGGAGACGGCAGCGGCGTATGCCGCGGCCTTGGAACGCACCGAAGGACCCACGCTGCTGGCGCTCACCCGGCAGGCGCTGCCCACGCTCAACGAGATCCCGGTGGCGGCGCGCCGCGAGGGGACGCTCAAGGGCGGCTATGTGGCCGTCCGCGAGACGGCGTCCCTCACGCACATCCTGATCGCCAGCGGCAGCGAATTGCAGCATGCGATAGCCGCGGCCAAGACGCTCGGCGCCGGGGTGCGCGTCGTGTCCATGCCATCGATGGAGAGATTCGATCTTCAGTCGCCCGAGTATCGCGAAAGCGTGCTCCCGACAACCTGCCAGAAACGAGTGGCCATCGAAGCGGGGGTCACCGCGCTCTGGCATAAGTACGTCGGTCCGCAGGGGCGGATCATCGGCATCGATCGTTTTGGCATGAGTGCGCCGGCTGCCGTGATAATGAAGGAACTCGGCCTTACGGTCGACTCCGTGGTGGCGGCCGCCCGTTCACTTTAATATTTCATGCCTGGCAAGCTCCTGGATGGTTCGCGGGGCCGGCGCCTGTTATCGTCGGATGCGCAGCCTTGCCAAGGCCTGCTTTGCCGCCGGCAACGCCGCGCAGCCTGACGTGCTCATCAGCCTGGTCGTCCTCACCGCGGCTCGGCTTGACCGGTTGCAGGCGTTCAAGAGCTGCAATGTCGCCGTGGCGTAGGTTCGCCCGGAAACCGGGCCCGGCGATGGGCTCAACCGTCGCATCTTCAGCTGAGCCTTTTAGGATCATTGAGCATCGGTGCGTCCGGGTTGTCGGCCGGAGCGGGGGCCGCGGAGCGTCGAGAAGGCGTTTCCCTATCACTGTGAGATGATGCATCCATCATTCTCTTGTTGATTTTCATGTGCAACTGACGTCGAAATACCCTGTCACAAATTTCCCATGAAGTTGGCTCGCTGGTTGTTGCTTGGAATAGGCTCGCTTGTGCTGGTCATCGTTGTCCTGACGGTGACGATTTTGCTGCCGCCGGTGCAAAAATGGGCGGTGCAACGCGTGGCCAACAGCCAGCCAGGTATCCAACTGACCCTCGGTTCGGTTGCGGCAGGCCCTTCTTCTTTCCGCCTAAATCAGGTTGAATTTGCCCGTGACGGCATGGTCGTCAGGGCCGGTGAAATCAGCGGCAAATACTCGCTCTGGGCTTTTCTTTCCTCCCGGCGGGTGGAGGTGAAGCATCTCTCCTTGCATGGACTGGCGGTCGATCTCAGTCACCTGCCTGCAGCCCGACCCGCCACCGCTCCGACAACGACCGCGGCGCCGGTCGCCTTTGCCGGTGTATTCTCCAATCTGCAACTTCCGCTAACGGTGCAGCTAGACGCCTGCGAGATTGACGGCACGGTCCTCCTGTCAGGGCTGGCCGGAAAACCACCGGTTCAGGCGGAATACACCCTCACTGGCAACCAGTTTGGACCAGGCCGCGACGCAACCTTTGTGATCAACGCCCGGCTGACCAATCCGCAGCCTCAGACCGTGTCCACCTTGCGCATCGCCGCGACGCTTCAAGCTGTCCAGACGGAGCAGCGTACGTTCCAGAGCCTCGGCCTGACCGCGGTCATTGACGCCGAGGGCCCTGCGCTCACTGAGAAAACCCAATTGCGCCTCGAGTCCCGGCTGGCGCAACCAACTCCCGGTCGTGAAACCTACACTGCGAAGGTCGACACTCTCGCGGGTGGCAAGGCCAGCAACGTGCTTGATGCGACCGCCGAGTTCTCGGCCGCCACCAAGGCCGTTGAGGGGATATGGACGCTCAAAGCCAGTCGTGCGCAGGTGGACCCGTTCCTGCTCGGCGCCCCGCTGCCCGAGTTTGCCGCCAGCGGCTCCGGCCGTTTCCGTTACGAAACCGGCATCCAGCGCGTGGCCCTTACCGGCAGCCGGGTTTCCGCCGTAGTGGAGCATCTGGGGGTGCTGTTTCCGCCGTTGGAGTCGTTGGGATCGCTCAATGTGCAGGCTGACTTCGACTGCGCATATGCGTTTCCGAGCATCCGGCTTGATCGGCTCGATCTGGTGGTATCCAGTTCGCGGCCGGTACTTGAGACGCGCATGAGCCGCTCGCTGCAGTTCGATCTGGACAAGCGGGAATTTCATTTCGATGGCGGGCCCGGCGAGGTGCTGCGCATCAAGCTGCTTGGCGTGCCAGTGGCTTGGGCCGGGCCGTTTGTGTCGGGGCTCGTGCTCGCTGATGGCAGTCTGACGGGCGAAATCGCATGCCTGGCTGAGGGGAAAAATCTGCGCGCGCAGACCGCGGCGCCGCTCAAGCTGACCGGCCTCGAATTTGGCGGAACGAACCCGCCGCTGGACGGCAAGACCGATCTCAGCCTCCATTTCGATGCCCTCGCCACGCCGGAGAGGATCAATGCAACGGTACGCGATTTTCGTGTTGCCACGGCCAAGGGCGACACGGTCAACGCCCGAGCCGAGATCGTCTTGCCCACTGGCGCGGCTCCGCCCATCTCCGTGCAGGCCAAAATTGACGCCGATTTACCGCAGCTGCTCGCCGCGCTCGTGCCCCTGGATCGGCTGCGCGTCCAGGCGGCGGCGGACATCACACTGCAGGGTCAACGCGTGGATGTACGTGCATTGACTGCTGATGCGACCGCCAACGGGGTGCCGATCCTCGCAGCGTCAACGCTGCAGGCATTCAGCTTCGACCTCGCCCTTCAGCGGGCCACCCCGGCCAACACCGCAAAGCCCGATTTACTGCGCATTGTACTCGGCCGGATTCCGCTCCAGCCCTTCGCCGCTGCCTTCAAGGGCCTCCGCCTCGACGGAGAGGTCTCCCAGGGAGAGTTCCTTCTGGGTGCGGATGGGGACAAGTTGCTCTTTGCGAGCCCGAAGCCGCTCAAATTAACCGATGTTACCATAGCGAAGGACGGGCAACTGATGTTGAAGCAGATCGAAACCGAAGCCAACCCTTCAGGTGAGTTTGGCCAGGCGGGACTCAAGTTTAATTCCGGGCCGCTTACGATTCGCAACAGTGTCGGAGCCACGCTGCTTTCCGCCCAGGCGGAGGGCGCGGCCCTGTCGCCGTCCGCCGAGACCCGCCTCAACTCTTCCTTTCAACTTGATCTGCCCATTGCGCTCACCCAACCGATCTTTGCCGGTGCGGCCGCCGTTTCCCAAGGCCGCGCTTCCGGTGAACTGCGTGCACTGCTCAGCCCGGGCGCCACCCAGGTCGAGGCCCGGGCTACAATCAATGGTTTGGTGGCCAAATCTTTAGGTGAGCCGCTGCCTGTGGCCAACCTGAGCCTGCGTGCTGTAACCAACCCGGCCGGCACCGTATCGATACAGATGCCGGTGCTGCTGGACAACGGCGGCCAGCGCTCAGATCTCAACTTGACGGTCGACATCAAACCGACGGACTCCGGCCATGCATTCGACGCCCGTCTCACCAGCTCCAGCGTCGAGGTGGCTGACGTCCGCACCCTGGCGGGGATTTTTGCGACTGCGGATGACGGCGCGGCCCTGCCATCCGCCTCCGAAAAACCTGTTGCGATCAGCGTGGCCGACCCCCGTCCCGCCTGGGCTGGTTGGGTGGGGCAGATCGCACTCGATCTTAAGTCCGTCGCCTATGGCAAACAGTGGGCCATGAGCGGATTCACTGGCCTTTTGAAGATTGATGATGCCCGTTTGAAGCTGGAAAAACTCAACGCCACCATCGATGAAAAGAGCCAACTGGAGGCCGCAGCCGAATTGCGATTCGTCCCCAAGGAAGAACGGCCCTACAAACTGGATGGCAGGTTTGCCGTCAACGATTTTGACGCTGGCAGGTTTTTCCGCGCACTGGAGGCCTCCAAGACGCCGACGATCGAAGGTCTGTTTTCCGTCAATGGCGTGGTGGGGGGAGACGGGCTGAACCTCTCCGAGCTGACGGAACGTACCCGCGGGGAGTTCGATCTGACCAGCCGGAAGGGCATCTTCCGCGGCTTGGCGCGCACCACCAGCAAGGTTTCAACCGCGACCAAGGCGGTGCAGCTCGGCGCCGCCCTCGGCGCATTACTTGGGTCCGAAGCGGTGGCGAAGTCCGCCGAGAATGTCGCTGGTGGCGCATATTTTGTCGACGAGCTGGCCAAGAGCCTCGGGGAATTCGCCTATGACCAGCTCAGCGTGAAGCTCAGCCGCGACGAGTCACTCAACCTGAAGCTGGAAAATGTCAGCCTCATCTCCCAGGAGGTGCGCCTGGCGGGCAGCGGTCGGCTGACTTACGCGAAGGGCGTGCCGCTGCTGCAGCAAAAGCTAAATGTCGATCTTGTCCTTACCGGTCGGGGGAAGATCGAGCAGATACTCGGAAAACTGGGGGCGCTGGACGGCACGCGCGACGATCTGGGGTATGCCAGGATGAAGTTTCCTGTCACGATCACGGGCACGCCTGGGAAGCCGGATCCTTCGAAGTTTTACGCTGCGTTTGCCACCTCGGGCCTCTTTAACTTGCTCGGTCGGTAAGAGAAGCCGGGAGACAGACGGGGTGGGCATCCGGATGTGAACGGCTGATTACCGACCCGAGGCAGGCCGGTTCGCTGAACTGGCGGCAAACGGGCAACCGGGCGGAGAAGTCCGTTCCGACATGATGGGGTTATTCCCGCCCGGCCCGGCATCTAATAGTTGACTCCCAACTGGCCCAACATTCCTTCCTGGGCGCTTAAATATATGACTAATCAGATCCACGGCCACGAAGTGATTAAAATGATGATGGAATCGAACGAGTCCTACAGCGTATCATCGCTGCGGGCGGCCATCATTAGTCGCTTCGGCGCATCGACGCGCTTCCACACATGTTCGGCCGAAAACCTGACGGCCGGGGAGTTGATCGATTTTCTTGCACAACGGGGCAAATTCGTCGCAAAGGGCGTCGGTTTCACGATTTCACCCGATAGGGTCTGCGAACACTGAGTTTTGGGGATCCCCCGATTGAGTGTGATCTCAACCGGAGCCTGTGGTCCGGCTTGGACTGATTATAGCGGCCTCTGGCCGCTGGGGGGGATTTGAACTCTGCTGTCTGGCAGGGCCTCGGTCTCATTCATGAGGTTGTGCCTGCAGGGGGGAATCGCAATGTCCGCAGTGTCATAAGTTATAGCAGGCCAGGTGAATAAAACGTCATAGCAGGAATTTAACTTCGTGGGTCGGACACGAAGATCTCCTGTGAATTGGATCGGTCTCGACGAAAAGGAGGATGAAGGACTGGTGAAATTTCACTATAATCCCACCTTGATATATTTGCTGCAACAAAGTAGGCATAAAAAATGCGTGAGTCTCGCGCTCGCGCCCTGCTCGCAATATGCGGTCAGGATTCTGTAACCAACAACCAATGCAAACTGTAAACCCTATGCATCGCTTACGATTTAGTTCGCTGACTGCCGTTCTTGTCGTCGCTGCGACGATGGTGACGGCCCAGACAGCCCCGGCACCCGCCGGAGATGAGACCAAGCTCGATAGTTATGTCGAGGAGACGAGTACCATGGCGACAAAGGTGCCCGTCGGAAACAAAGAGCTCACCAAGACGCTCACGCAGCTCAACAGCGCCGCCATCGGCGACCGCAAAGTGCAGAATCTGGAGGAGCTTCAGCCCTATGCGGTGGGCATGAATCGCGAGTCCAACAACTCCAATGGTTTCAGTGTTCGCGGCTTTTCCAACGCCGGAACGTTCACGCAGAATCTGCAAACGGACGGTTTGCAGGGCAGCCTCACGTCGAAGGGGTCGGCCAGCATGGCGAATACCGAGCGCGTAGAGGTGCTCAAGGGACCCAACTCCGTGCTCTATGGGCAGATGAATCCCGGTGGCTTGATCAACATTGTCACAAAGGGCCCGCAGGTGGAAGCGGCGCGCAACTTCACCTTCTCCACCACCTCATACGCATCGAATCTAAGCTCGTTCGCCGAGGATGTCAGTTTTACCGGCACGATCGATCTGACCGGACCGATCGACCAGGACAGGCACTGGCTCTACCGGCTGGTCGTCTACGCCGAGGACGTCAATTCCTTCCGCTATGATGTCGGCAGCAGAACCTTCGCCGTGTACCCATCGATGGCCTATCGCTGGGGTCCCAGATCATTCCTGACCCTGAAGGCCGAGTATTTGCAGAACAGGCGGACGTACGATGACGGTCTGCTGGCTCCGTTCAACAATCTGGCCTATGTGGCCGACTACCGGACGCGCTACAATGAGAAAACCGACGTGGCTCGCGATTTCGGCGAATCGGTCAGTGCGACTTTTCAGCATGAATTCGCCAACAAGTGGGCGATGCGGGCCCAGACTCGCTCGGTATGGCATGGCGACTTCGTCCAGAATCTGACCACCAACTCCATTCAGAGCAAGCTCCCGCTGGAGACTTCCACGACAACCCGCAGGTATGCGAAGATCAAGAACGGGCATCGCTACAACTTTGCCGATGCCAACGTATTTGGAGCCATCGGTCCCGAGAACTTCCGCAATACCCTGCTTTTCGGCATTGGCGGCGGCTGGGAATATGTCAACCTGTGGCGCGTTGGCTACGGTCCCAACGTTGCGCCGATCAATATCTATACTCCCGCCTTGGGCGTGACACCCTATCCGGCGGACGGTAAAGGGCAACAGCAGCCGGTGGACAACATCTATTCCTTTGGTCAGTATGTCTCTGATTTGATGAAAATCGGCCAGCGGACGAATATTACCCTGGGCCTTCGCCACGACCAGACCAATTGGCAGTCCAACGATCGGATCCGCAAAAAATATTACAGTCAGAACGTCTCGGCGGTCGTGGGACAGTTGGGCGTCGTCTACAAGCTCACTGATCTGCTGTCGATCTACGCCTGCACCAGCCAGTCCTTCAAGCCCAACGACGTGAACGCCGTCGACGCCGCGGGCAAGGGCAATTTTGATCCTGAGGAAGGCGAGCAGATCGAGGCCGGATTCAAGCTGGAAACCGACGACCGCAGCCTCTATTCGACTCTCGCTTTCTACGAAATTAAAAAGACCAACGTGCTGGTCGGCACCGGCCTTAATTTGCCCGATGGTACGTCCATCATGCGGCTAGATGGCGAGCAGACGAGCAAGGGCGTCGAGTGGGAGTGCGCCTGGCTGCCCATGCCCAACTGGCAGTTTCAGCTGGGTGCAGCCTACAATGCGTGCACCATCTCCAAGTCCAATAATCCCGCGATTATCGACAAGGATCTGGCGAATGCGCCCCGGGCTAGCTCCAGCTTCTGGACGCGCTACAACGTGACCAATGGCGCCCTCAAGAACTTTGGGGCGGGCCTTGGTCTCTCTTACGTTGGCAAACGCTATGGCGGCTCCCCCGACTCCAATTACTTTGTCCAGCCGGGCTATACCAACGTGAACACGGCATTCTATTATCGGTGGAAGGATTTCAACTTCACCGTCAATGTCGGCAATATCTTCGACCGGAAGTATATCGCCACCGCCCGCACCTATAGAGTGATTATGCCGGGTGAGCCCCGCAAGATCACGCTCACCGTTCGCACCAGCTTCTAAGCTTCATAGTTGTTAGTTGTTTTAGGCAACCGGCAGTGTGGCGAATTGACGCCGCCTGCCGGTTTTTTTGGCACGCGCAAGGGATATGCGCCCCAGCGCGGGACGCCCAGAATGCCGGCGCCCTGAACTGATCGCCCGTCTTGGTAGTGTTCGTCAAGTTTCGCACTTTTTAAGGAGGCTGGCAGGGACGGGGGAAGGTTGGGGATGGAGGTGTGGAGGAAGTGGGGGCCAGGCGACACTCAACAGGAGTGTCGCCGTCTCAGGCCCCC
>JAQUYL010000023.1 GCA_028691845.1 Opitutaceae bacterium | reverse complement strand
TCCAGCGCCGTGCCTATGGCTTTAGGAACTTTAACAACTACCGCCTGCGCGTCATCGCCCAGTGCGGCTGACTTATGAACCTCCACTCCCTTCAACCCACTCCCCAATCTTTGGTGTAGACCCAGGATATTGAGCGGACCTGCAGTTTGTTAAAGTGCTAACTTGATGTTATGCTGACAAAATACAATCTCCGATTGCTCAAGATTGAGCCAGTCAACAGATTATCGATTCCAGGGGCGGGGACTGGTGGGTCGACAGGGACTCGAACCCTGAACCAACGACTTAAAAGGACGCTGCTCTACCATTGAGCTATCGACCCCGCAGTTCCGAGAGGGGTTAGTTATTTTTTGCCTGACCGGCATGGCAAGTATTATTTCTGCCGTAGGTCCGCTTGACCCGCCGGGGTCACCTGTCGCATCATGATTTCCGGCAATTTACATGGGAACAATTCTCAAATTTTCGCATCCAAAGCATTCTGAGCAAATGACAGCAAAAGCCCAGGAAGTCGCCTTGGATCGCCTGCTTGTTGAACGTTTCAAAAACGGAGACGCAAAGGCGTTCGACCAGATGGTTACCCGTTATTGGGACCGCATATACGCCATGGTCAACCAGCTCCTGCGCAATTCCCAGGACGCCGAGGAAGTCACCCAGGATACTTTCATCAGGGCGCACCGCGGTCTGACCAATTTCCGTGGCGAATCGGCTTTTTCCACCTGGCTTTATCAGATTGCCACCAATCTGGCCCGCAATCGCTATTGGTATTGGTGGCGACGCAAGCGCGACAAGTCCATTTCGTTTGACCAGCCTGTCAGCCAGGAAAACGAGACGACATTTTCGGAAATGATCCCCGCTGATCAGGAAACGCCCGAGGACGCAACCGTCACCCAGGAGTTTGTCCATCGCGTGGCTGAATGCATGGAGATGCTCAACGAAAAGCACCGGGAGATACTGATCCTGCGCAATGTGCAGAATTTGTCCTACGAGGAAATCGCCGAAATTCTCGGCATCAGCGTGGGAACGGTGAAGAGCCGCATTGCCCGCGCTCGCGAAAGCCTGCGTGAAAAAATGGGCGAGGAGTTTGACCAATGAAAGAAAGCCGCTTCATCGAGCTACTGAACCTCTACATCGACCGGCAAATCACGCCGGAAGAAATCGTCGATTTGGAAACGGAGATTCAGGAGAATCCAGACCGTCGTCGCATTTACCTGCAGTATTGCCGAATGCATCATGCCTCGAGGCTCGTTTATCAGAGTTTTCGCGATCATGTGCCGGAAACTGCTGCGTTTGCGGCCGGAACCCGATCCGGTGCCATCGCTCCTCTGATGGTCCAGCATCGCCGTCGTCTGCGCTTCCGCTGGATGGCGTACGCGGGCGGGCTGGCCGCCGCGGCCTGCCTGACATTTCTGGTGGCACGGATCGTGCGCAATCACAGCTCCCAGACGGCGGGAGCATCGATCGTTGCCCAATCCCAGGCGCCGGCCGGATCCCGGGTCGAGCCGGATACCGGCAGGATGGTGGCGGCAGTGGCTCCATCTCCAGTGATTCCGGAAACGCACCCGGGACCGGTGAGCTTGCGCAACGGTGGAGCCCAGGAACCTGCTTATGTTGCGGCCTCGGCAATCCTGCCGCAAACTCTCACCGTCTTGAATGCGCCGGTGCCGCGGGAGCAATCGCTTTTCGACGACGGCGTATTTGATGCGAAGGCGGCGGTGCTGCCGGCCACGACGACAGGGCCGGTCATCTACCAAGGGCGCAGCACGTTCCGGCAGCAGGCGGAGTTTACCGGTTTCCAGTTCCAGCGGTAAAAGCGACCCAGCCAGCACTCAGCCCAAGGCGCGCTTGATCAGCGCCTCGGTGGTCGCCTTGGCCCCCAAGGCGGTCCAGGCTTGGCGAACAGATTTGTCAGCGTCGGCGGTTTTGTAGCCCAGGGCGACGAGAGCCAGAACGGCATCGCGAATTTGATTCTCCCCCGGAGTGACACCAGCGCTGCGCGCATCATTCTCGGGATGGCCACCCGTTCCCGTCGGGAGCAGAAGTTTGTCCCGCAGTTCTATCACGAGGCGTTCGGCGGTTTTCTTTCCTATGCCCGGACATTTGGCCAGCAGGGCGACATCGCCGGAGGCAATGGCCCCCTTGATAACAGCCAGGGAGAGTTTGCTGAGGATGCTGAGCGCCAGTTTGGGACCGACTCCGGTGACTTTCTCCACGAGCAAACGGAAGAAATCGCGTTCCTCGACTGTCGCAAAGCCGAACAGGGTCTGCGCATCCTCGCGATAGACGGCCAGAGTGTGCAGTCTGACCTGGTGGCCGGGAGCGGGCAGACGCTCGGCCGTTGTGACCGGAATATTAACCTCATAGCCAAGTCCGTGGGTTTCAATGACCGCGCGCAGCGGGGAAACCGTCACAAGGGTGCCCTGGATGCTGGTAATCATGCGGCCGGTCAGCCCTTCAGGCCGAGTACGTCCTGCATATCGTAGACGCCTGGTTTTTGCTCGCTGACCCATTGCGCCGCGCGCAAGGCGCCACGGGCAAAGATGGCGCGATCCGACGCCTTGTGGCTGAGTTCCACACGCTCTCCTAGTCCGGCAAAAATGACCGTGTGATCACCCACCACATCCCCGCCGCGCAGCGCGTGAACACCGACCTCCGTCGGCTGGCGCTCGCCGGTGATGCCCCGCCGGCCATGCCGGAGCGCATCGGCGCCCAGCTTGCGTTCCTCCAGAATGACCTCGAGCAGGCGCTCGGCCGTGCCGCTGGGCGCGTCCTTCTTGAAACGATGGTGCATTTCTACGACTTCGATGTCATAGCCTGTGCCCAGCGCAGCCGTGGCGCGACGGGTGAGGGCGAACAGCAGATTGACGCCGACCGAGAAATTGCCGGCCCAGACACACGGCACACGGGAGGCGAGCTTCAGCAGTTCGGCCTTGGATGGGGCCGGATGGCCGGTGGTGCCGATGACCATGGCTTTGCGGTGGGCGACGGCCAGCTCAAGCAGGGGCCCGGTCGCGGCGGGTGAGCTGAAGTCCACGATGACATCGCAGCGGGTGATGACGGTGGCCGGATTGTCGCCCTGATCGATGGCGGCGGCCACCGCGAGATCGAGTTCCTTTGCGGCCTTGATGAGCGCCTGGCCCATGCGGCCCTTGGCGCCATTAATCAAAACGCTGAGTGACATGGCAGGGGAGATGATGTTATTTCTTAAGGGCGGCGAGCGCGTTATTAAGAGCTTGCCTGCTGGCCGGCGCCAGCTCGCAGAGTGGTGGGCGAACCTCGGCCGAATCGATCAGCCCGGCGCGCGCCATAGCGGCTTTGACGGGGGCCGGGTTGGATTCGATGAACAGTGCCTTGAAGACCGGATAGAGCCGGCGATGAAGGGTGGCGGCCTTGGCGTAGTCGTTGTCCAGAGCCAGGGCAACCAGCTTGACGACATCCCGGGGCAGCAGATTGCTGGCCACACTAATCACGCCGCTGGCCCCAACGGCCATGAAGGGCAGCGTAAGGCTGTCGTCGCCGCTGAGCACGGTCACGGCCTCGCCGCAGGCCTGCTTGATTTGGTCGACCCGATCGACGCTTCCGCCAGCCTCCTTCACATGGTTGACGTGGGCGAATTTGGAGCGGAGTCGTTCGATCACTCCGACGCTGATCTCGACGCCGCAACGCCCGGGGATCGAGTAGAGCACGATGGGGCGGTCGGTGTTTTCTGCGACTGTGGCAAAATGACGGTAGAGGCCCTCCTGGGTCGGACGGTTGTAGTAGGGAGCGACCACCAGCATGGCGTCGGCTCCATCCTCGTGGGCATTCCGGGTGAGTTCCACGGCTTCGCTCGTTGAATTTGAACCGGTCCCGGCGATGACGGGAACGCGGCCCCGCGTCGCTTCAATGACACAGCGAATTACCGCACGGTGCTCGTCGTGGGTGAGGGTGGGGGATTCTCCAGTCGTGCCCACGGGCACGAGGCCGCTGATGCCGCCTTTGATCTGGAAATCCACAAGTTTGCGCAATTTGCCGTAGGCGACTGCGCCGTCACGAAACGGGGTGACGAGGGCGGTGATGGCTCCTGAAAACGGGCGGTGCTTTTTCATGGTTGTCGAAAGTGACTTTGCAGACAAAATACGTATACCATAGGCAAAAGCACAGCTTGCACAGCGGTTCACGCACAAAATTTCATGAGCACCCCAGCGATTCACAACGAGATATTCAACGATTTGCTCAAACTGGCAGTGGACAGCGGTGCGAGCGATATCGTGATTAAGACAAACAAGCCCGGTTATTTGCGCCTGTCCGGCCGGCTCCGTCCGGTTGAAATGGACCCGATCACCGGCGAACAGGCCCAAGCCTTTATCGACGATCATGTGCCGGAGGTTTTTCGTCAGAACTGGGAGAAACAGGGACAGTGCGATTTTGCCTACGCCGCTGAGGATGTGGGGCGCTTTCGCGTGAACGCCTTCCACCAGCGCGGGACGGTCAGCGTGGTCTTCCGCCATATCAAAAGCCGGCCGCCCACTTTCGAGGATCTGAAGCTCGATGGGGGGCCGCTGATCAAGTTGTGCCAGTCCAAGGATGGCATCCTTCTCGTGTGCGGGGCCACCGGATCAGGCAAAAGCTCGACCATGGCGGCAATGATGAACTGGATTAACCAGAATCTCGACAAGCACATCGTCACGATTGAGGACCCCATCGAATACACTTTTTCGGACGACAAGTCGGTCTTCCAGCAACGCGAAATCGGCATTGATGTCCCGGACTTTGGCATGGCGATCAAGGCGGTGCTGCGGCAAAATCCCGACATTATTCTCATCGGTGAGATGCGCGACAAGGAAACCTTCGAGACCGCGATCTCGGCGGCGGAAACCGGCCACTTTGTCTTCTCGACGATGCACGCGGCAACCGTGCAGCAGTCGTTGACCCGTTTGTTTGAGTTCTTCCCGCCGGAGCAGATCGCCCAGGCACGCCGGCAGATTTCGGGGACGATTCGTGGCTTTATCTGCCAGAAATTGATCCCGGCCATGGAAGGAGGCGGGCGTTTTGCCGCCCATGAAATTCTGGTGGCCGACGCCACCGTGCGCAACCTGCTCCTGGATGGTCATTTTGACAAGATCCAGCAATTGCTCGACACCGGCAGCGAAGACGGATCGAAATCGTTCAATCGCGACCTCTATCGGCTCATAAAGGAGGGCAAGATCAGCAAGGCCGACGGTCTGCGCTTTTCGCCCGCCCCGCAGGCGCTCGACATGATGCTGAAGGGCATTTTCGTGAAATCCGGATGAGTCACCTGCGCTACAGTTCGGTCGTGTGGTGGGGGCCGCTGCTCCTGGCCGGGCTGGCGCTGTCTGCAGCAGAGGAGAACTCCGCACCCTTGGCAGAAAGCAAGCGTGAGCTCAAAGCGCTGCGAAGTGATCAGGCGCTGCAGGAAAGCGAATCGGGGACCCGGCCAGACGCAAAAATGCGGGCGATTCTGCCCCCCTTTAAAACGGAAACGGAATCGGTCCCCGCCCCGCCGCCTTCGGTCGACAAGCAGAAGGCCCGGGACGAGAAGAAGAAAAACTGGCTGCTGAATGGAGTGGATGCGCTGGAGCAGGATGCCAAAATCGGCAAGCGCGGGCGAGGAGGGGAGACTGGGGGTCCGAGGGATGAATCGGATCGCGTCGATTTTTCCGACGACGATTATCTCCTCAGCACCTATGAGGCCCAGAAGATGAAGACTGCGGCCGCGGCTGGTGACGAAAGCGTGGGGAAACCCTCCCAACCGTTTAATCCGCTGGAGACATTTTTGGCCTCATGGATGACCCCCGATAGGCTGGGAGGGAAAAAGAGTGCCTGGGCTGATGCGTTGAAACCGGCTGCTGGGACAGCCCCGGATCGCGCAAGCAGCGGAACGCTGAATTCCCTCTTGATGGGCACTGAAATGGCGACGGATCGGATTACCCCGGTGCGGGACGGCACCACGAGCACAGCTGCGCGCAATCCGTATCTCGAGACGATGATGCTTTCGGCGACAGAAACAACAACGGGGGGGGGTGGGGCGGGCGCAGGCATGCTTCCCCCCCTAAAGGCTGATCACAAGTCACCGGCCGCGACGCCCCCAGACCGCGTAATCGACGATCGGCAAGAGCCAAGAACGGATAGGAGTTACGTCCCACCCCTGCCAGACGATGGCAAAAAGTATTTCCCGCAGTTGAAACGCTTTTAGGGCTTGGTTTTTGTCCGGCAGGGCGGTTTAACCGCCGTTTGATTATGGCTCTGGCACTTCTATTTTCCGGACAAGGCGCTCAAAAGGCAGGCATGGGTAAGTCGCTTTACGATAATTCATTGGCGGCGCGCGCACTTTACAAGGAGGCTGTTGATGTGCTTGGCTGGGATCTGGCAAAAGTCAGCTTTGAAGGGCCGGAATCGGAACTGACCCAGACAAAAGTATGCCAGCCAGCGCTATTTGTGCATAGCTTGGCGGTCGTTGCGGCGTTGAGGGAAAGCCGCAAACTGCCAGATGTAAAATTCGTGCTGGGGCTCAGCTTGGGCGAGGTGACGGCTCTTACCGTCGCCGGGGTGTTTGATTTTCCAACGGGCTTGCGGGTCGTGGCCGAACGCGGCCGCCTGATGCAGCAGGCGTGCGAAAAAACCGTGGGCAGCATGGCAGCCGTGGTCGGTGAAGACAGGCCCAAGGTCGCCGCATTATGCCAGGAGTTTGAAGTCGAAATGGCCAATTTGAATTGCCCGGGGCAGATTGTAATTTCCGGCGACAAAGCGAAAATCCAAGCGGCGGTCGCCGCGGGCAGGGAACGGGGGATCAAGCGCATCATGGAACTCAATGTCGCCGGCGCCTATCACAGCCGGTTGATGGAGCCCGCGCGAGTGGAGTTTGCCCGGTTTCTACGGGGAGTCCCGTTCCGCGCGCCTGCGGTGACGGTTTTCAGCAACACCACGGCCGAGGAAGTTTCCTCACCGGAGCAGATTCGCGAAGCGCTCATCCGGCAGGTGGTTTCCCCGGTGCTCTGGGAGGATTGCATGCGCCATGCCGTAGCGGCTGGCGCCACCGAACTCTGGGAATGTGGTCCGGGCGCCGTGCTGGCTGGCTTGGCGAGGCGTACGGAGAAAACGTGGAGGGTGAAGAGCATCGCCGAGTTTTCCGATCTTCTGGCCTGATCGATGGACACCACCCTTACACGCAATTTCTGCATCATCGCACACGTCGATCACGGCAAGACGACGCTGTCCGACCGCCTGCTCGAATACACCCACACCGTATCGCAGCGCGAGATGACCGCGCAGCACCTGGATGCCATGGATCTCGAGAGGGAACGGGGCATCACCATCAAGATGCATCCCGTGGCGATGGTGTATCGCGCGGCGGACGGGAAACGCTACAAACTCAATCTCACCGACACGCCTGGGCACGTCGACTTTTCCTACGAGGTCTCGCGTTCGCTGGCCGCCTGCGAGGGCGCACTGTTGTTGATCGATGCCGCGCAGGGGGTGGAGGCGCAGACCGTGGCCAACGCCCACCTGGCGTTCGCGCAGGGGCTCAAGATCATTCCGGTCATCAATAAAATCGACCTGCCGAGTGCGAACCTCGAACTCTGCATGCGTCAGCTCGAGGATATCCTGACGATTCCGGCGGAGGAGGCGATTCTGGCCAGCGGCAAATCCGGCATTGGAATCGCGGAGATTCTGGAAGCCGTGGTGAAACGGATCCCCCCGCCACGCTGGACGGATTACCCGGCCACCCGCGTCCTGGTCTTCGACTCCAAATATGATTCCTATCGCGGCGTCATCTCCTATGCGCGGGTTTTTTCCGGCACGATCAAGGCCGGCGACATGATCATGCTCATGAGTTCGGGGCAGAAGTCCGAGGTCAAGGAAGTGGGGGCGTTTCATCCGGCCATGGCGAAAGGCAAGGAACTCGGCCCGGGTGATGTCGGCTACATCGTCATAAACATCAAGAGCACCGAGGACATCAAGATCGGCGATACCATCACGCACGCCAACCGGCCCGCCAAGGAGATGCTGCCGGGCTACAAGGACGTGCACCCGATGGTGTTTTGCGGATTATATCCGCTGGAAGCGTCGGATTACGAGAAACTGAAGGTCGCGCTGGGCAAGCTGCGCCTGAACGACTCGGCCCTCGTCTACCAGGCGGAAACGTCGGTCGCCCTCGGCTTTGGTTTCCGCTGCGGTTTTCTCGGTCTGCTGCACATGGAGATCGTCCAGGAACGCATCCGCCGTGAGTACGGCATCGAGATCATCTCAACCTATCCGAGCGTCGTGTATCGGGTGAAGCAGCACGGCGCTGCCTCCGTGGAGGTTGACAATCCGGTTAACATGCCCGATCCGGCCACCATCGAGGAGATCCAGGAGCCGACGATCCGTGCGTCCATCCACATCCCCAACACCTATCTCGGTGACATGCTCAATCTGGTCATGGAAAAACGCGGGGTGTGCGAGCACACTGATACGCTTGACGCCACCCGGGTGATGCTGACCTGTCTGCTGCCGCTCAACGAGATTCTGGTGGATTTTAACGACCGCCTGAAAAGCATCACGCGGGGTTATGGCTCCATGGACTACGAACTGGGGGACTATCGCGCCTCCGATCTCGTCAAGATGGATATCCTCGTCAATGGCGACCCCGTCGACGCCTTTGCCAGCATTGTTCATCGGAGCAAGGCGGAAACCCAGGGCCGGGCGTTGTGCGAAAAACTGGCTGAGATTATCCCGCCACAGATGTTCAAGATTGCAGTTCAGGCAGCCATCGGCGCCAAGGTCATCGCCCGCGACAATGTGCGTGAAATGCGCAAAGACGTGACGGCCAAATGCTATGGCGGCGACATCACGCGCAAGCGCAAGTTGCTTGATAAGCAGAAGGAAGGCAAAAAGAAGATGAAGCAAATCGGCCGGGTTTCGATCCCGCCTGATGCTTTTATCCAGGTATTGAAGACCAACCATTAACCCTCGCGCCCCCCGTGTTCGGATTCCTGCTTTCTGAGGAAAAGAAAATGCGGCAAAATGCCGCGAACTGGCTGCATCTCGCCGAAAAGGTCTACCACTATCGTCGCGATCAGCTGAACGCGGGGCAGGAGCGCGAACTCCAGACCGCAACGAGTGAACTCAAAGTCCGGCTGCGTGACCGGGCTGATGCCAGCCGGCTGAAACTGGCCATCGAGTCGCTGGAACGCGTGCTGCGCAATGTCGGTGGGCGCATTTATCCGATGTCGACGTTCGTTGAGAACGTGGAGTTCTTCCTCGTGGCAGCGATCGTGGTCCTCGGTTTGCGGGCCTTTTTCATCCAGCCGTTCAAGATTCCCACCAATTCGATGTGGCCCAGCTATTACGGCATGACGCACGAATTGACCGCGGCCGACAGCGCCCCCGGAGCAGTGGGACGTCTGTGGCGGTTTGCCACTCTTGGCGCCCGGCATTATCAGGCCACTGTCCCGGCCGGGGGGGAGCTTTTGATTCCGGTCTTTGGCAACGGTTACATGGCGTATTCTGAAAAAACTGGGCGCACGGCGGGCATCATTCCCTCCACCAAACGCGAATATTCCTTCATGGTCGGCGGCCAGGTTGCGACTCTCACCGTTCCGAGAGACTTCGATCTTGAAAAAGTGGTGGACGAACTGCTTTCAGCGCAGGGCTACACGAATCTGCGAAATCTGCTCGGTTCGATCGTGGCCCGTAAGGAGTCAGTGAGGGGCTCAACGATGCTGATTACGCAGGGCGGGCTGCGCAGCGAGCAGAGCATCTACTGGTTGCCCACCGGCAGGATGGTGAAAGCGGGCGAGCCGGCGATCTCGTTTGACATCCTGACTGGCGACATGCTCTTCGTCGACCGCCTCAGCTACAATTTTGTTCGTCCCCGGGTGGGGCAGGGCTTCGTTTTCCGCACGGGTCACATTGATAGTCCGCTCATGGAGTCGCCTCCGGGCAGCGGCCGTCAGATCGACCAATATTACATCAAGCGGCTGGTGGGGGTGCCCGATGACACGCTGGAAATCAGGGAACCCGTACTCTTTCGGAATGGCCAGCCCATCACTGGGGCGGCGGCATTCGCTTTCAATGCCCTTCGGCAAAATCGTTACCCTGGTTACCGCAATAATCAGACGGGGCAAAAGTATCTGGCGGCGGCAGGAGAGCGGATCACGGTTCCCCCGCGCTCCTATTTTGCCATGGGCGATAATTCCGCCAACAGCCTGGATAGCCGGTTTTGGGGGGTTGTTCCCGAGAAGGATGTCGTCGGCCGACCGCTCTTTATCTACTATCCGTTTTCGTTCCGTTGGGGAATCGCCAGATAACCGGCATTTTTTCGATCGAGGGATTGGAACTGCGTCCCGGTGAAGGGCTGGCGCGGCTCTGTCTGGTTATGCAAATCCGCCATGCTGGTGCTGGCGCGGTCGTTTTCCCGCATCACACCTCTTCCCGGCAGTTCTTCCCTGCTCAGGGACGGTCCTGCGCACCTTGGGCAAAGATAGTGGCGGCCTGGGCGCGGCGGGTGACGGAGAGTTTGTCGAAGACGGTGGCGAGGTAGTTTTTGACCGTCTTTTCGGTGAGGCCGAGGCGGTCCCCGATCTCCTTGTTGGTCAAGCCGTCGGCGAGCAGGGCCAGCACGCGGCGTTCCTGCAGCGAGAGGGTGGCGAGCTTACCCGCCGGGGCGGAATCCGGCGGCCGCTTCATCAGGTTCAGCACCTGGTCGGTCAGGGAAGGATCGAGGACGGAATGTCCGGAGGCCACCCGCAGGATGGCCGAGGCGAGCGTCGCCCCGTCGTTCTCCTTGAGCAGGTAGCCCTGGGCGCCGGCGGCGATCGCCTCGTGGACATGGCGCTCATCCGAGGAGGATGTCAGGATCAATATCCTGGTGGCCGCATGCTGCCGGACGATCTCCCGGCAGAGCTCCAGGCCGGACCGATCGGGCAGGCGCAGGTCGAGCAGCACGACCTGCGGCTGCAAGCGTTCGACCGCCGCCATCCCTTCGGCGGCCGTGTCGGCCTCCCCGACAATCGTGATGGTCCGGCAGTCCTCCAGCGCCGCACGCAGGCCGAGTCGGATCAACGGGCTGTCATCGATCAGCAGCACCCGGACGGACTGTTCGGGGGACGAGGCGCTCATGAGGCGGAAGCAACCGGGAGAGTGAGCAGGACGCGAGTCCCTTTTCCCGGCGTTGAGTCCACGCGCAAACTACCGCCCAGAATCTCCGCGCGCGCCTGCATGTTCGCCAGGCCGTGACCATGGACGGCCTGGCGCGCAAAGCGGAAGCATTTCCTGACAGGGCGCTGCGACAATGGATGAAACTGGCCGTGGACCAGTGCAGGAATATCAGAGCACTGTGTTGAACGGCTCGCGATTGTCCCTCGCCAAGGACGTGCCACCGTTCGCCGGATCCGTGAGTTCGATCCAATACGCCGGGCGGAAATAGCGGTCGGAGCTTGATGCGGTCGCGAGGCGGACATCGTAGTGAAAGTTACCATTGCCGCCGAGGGTGATGCTATTGGCAATGACAGCGCCACAGGTGGCGCCGTTGCCACTGAGGCTGAGTGTGGCGTTGGGGGCGTAAATCGTGCCGATCATTTCACCGTTTCCAGAAACGGTAATGGTCTGATTCGCACTCGCGGGGGCGGTGCCATAGATAGTCGCGTTGATCGGCAGATTAGTGGCATTGGCCATGCCGTTACCGCCTAGACTCACGCTGCCTGCCGCATAGATGCCCACGGAAGCATTGGTGGAGCCCGAACCACCCACGCTGATGGAGCCGTTACCCGAGACGCTGGTAGAACCAGTAACGATGATGTCAACCGGGCCTTTGATCGAGAGAGCATTGTTACCGCTGATACTGATGCTGGACGTCGTGTACAGGTAACGGCCGTTGGCGCTAGCTACATCGCCGTCGCGCGGCAGTGTGAGGCTGCCGCTAATGGTCACAGCGTAGGCCGACCCAGTCGGCGCAGTGACGTCGGGAAGGTTGCAACTAAAATCGCGACGGACACGCATTGGATCCACTGTCACGCTGCTGGGCGTGGTGGCGCCATAGATACGGCCGTTGTTGTTGACGTCGGGTTCAGCGCCGGCCGTTGCGACGTAACCGTAGATCGTAGCGTTGCTGTTGAGGACGATTGGGTCAAGCGCCGTTGCGATGCTGGCAACTGTAGCTTGGTCGGTGCGGTTCGTAGAGGCATTGTAGACACCGATCGAGGAATCATAGCTGTCGACCACCGCATTGCCGGAGAAAGTGATGATCCCCCGAGCGACCATGCCGTTAGCCCAGAGCGCGCGTTTGACCAGAGGAAGGCGCAACTGTTTGACGAGCACGGGCTGCCCCGGCAAGCGTACGACCCCGAGGGAAGTGAGGACGGGCTGGCTGGTGGCGGGAGAATCCACCCGCAGGTAGATCTCGCCCGAGCCCTGCGCGAGGGTGAGTCCCGTGGTGGTCCTTACGAGCGCACCGGTGCCATCGCCCGCCAGCGTCCAGCCGCTGCTGGTGCTCAGGGTGTTGTTGTTGGCGGCCCACATGGCCTCCTCAACCCCGTTCTCGGCCAGGTTCAGGGCCGCGTTGAGATAGAACGAACGGGCGGCCAGCCGGCTTTCCTGCAGGGAGCGGTCCAGCAGGTGCATGCCGATGAACGCGACGATCGCCGCTAGCAGCAGGACCGTGATGAGGGCCGAGCCGCGATCAGTGCGAAGTCGGTTTGGCGCGAAGGGTGTATTGCGCGGAGATGACATACTGGGAGGTGGCGGCTTGGGAGACCTCTTTGGTTATGCGCAGCGTCAGCTGCACCTGTTTGAGTTCTGCCAGGCTCGTGGTGGCATCACGATGCCCGTTGAAATAGTTGAAATTGAAGGAAGTGATGTCGCGAATGAGAATGCGTTCGGTGGCGCTGCCCACCTGCCGAAACAGGACGCCATTGGAGCCGTCGTACTCGTAGGTGATCTCCTGGGTATTGCCGCTGGTGTCCTGCGGCACCACGAGCGTCAGGCTGCTTGCGGAAAAATTGGTCACGTCGGTGGCGCTGCGGGAATCGCGCCCCAGAAGCTCCAGCAGGGTGCGCGCCTCTGCGTTCATCGTGTTGTAATTCGCGAGGGATTGCTCTCCGCGCAGGATGAAAATGAACGAGGACAGGACCGCTGACATCAGCAAGCCCAGCAGCGTCATCGAAATCATCACCTCCACCAGCGTTAGGCCGGAGGCAGGCATGCGACGGAGGGGTGATGCTTCAGAAGCCGACATAGATGTAGTCGGAGAGTCCCTTCTCGGAGAAAACGCTCCGGGTGGAACGGACGTAGGCGACCGCACCCTCCGTCCAGTTGACCGTGATATTTGCGGAGATCAATCCGAGTTGGGTGGTCGTGGAGGCGCTGACGGTGGTGAAGTTTGCGCTGACGGACATCGTGCTAGTGAAGGTCGTGCCGGTGAGCTGGGCGCCAACGGTCGACGTGAGGTTGACCGGCTGGGTCTGAGCCGCCAGCGTAGCGATCTGTGAGTAGTTCTGAAGTCGCAAACTCTCAATGGCAGACTGGACAACCTGGTTGGCGAGCGTCACCATCCGCGCATGGTTGGTCAACTGGATGGCAAAAGAGATCGAGGCGAGCGAACCCATCACCACAAAGGAGAGCAGCGTTGCGGCGATAACGATCTCCACAATCGTGGCACCGCGGGTGGGACGGGTGGGGGCGCGCCTGGAGCCGAATTCGCCCAGGAGTGTTGGGCCCATGGATGAAACTGGTTTTATGGGGACAATACCCTGCATGCTGATGGGTGAAAATCTTACCTGGAATCGCAATAATTCGTATATTAATCGTATCAGTAAGACTAGATTAATAAAGAAATTACCAAATATGCAATTACGCCCCTGTCACAATCAGGGCGAAAGCATTAGTAATGACGGAGCACCCACCTGAAAAAACGCCGGATTCAAAGGCGGATTTCGACCGTCTGATGCGTGCGCGCCTCGCGGCCCAGCTCGGCTTGAGCAATCTTGACGAGGTCGATCAGGCGTTGAATAGATCAGATCCGGCCAAATCACCTGTGGCGCACCCTCGGAGCGAGCAGGCAGGGAGGGATCACGAGGAGCGAACCCGGGCGATCAAACAACGCCTTGCCGTGCAGCTCGGTGGCGACGTGGTGGAACGGATGCAGGAATTCTCGCACGACGATGCCGAGTCTGAGTTCAAGCGCCGACAGAATGAGCGGGAACAGATGATGGCGGAGGCGGCCCAGGCCGCTCGCGTGGATCGGGAAAAAGAACTGCAGGAGGCGGCTGAACGCGAGTCACGAGCCGAATCCGCGGCGAAATGGAGCTGGGTCATGCTCGGAACGTTCGGCCTTGCGATAGTGGCGCTCATCGTCTTCGCGCCGCTTTTGTTTGTGGAACTGCCCGATGCCGCGCTGCTGAAGGAACAGAGTGCGCAGTTGGCGCAACAGGTGCTGCCTCTCTACAATTCAGCTTCCACGCCTTTATCGGTGGCATCGACGCGTGAGATTCTCCTTTCCCATCGGGGGGCATGGCAGGCCACCTACGAAGTGGAGATCGCGCTGCAATTGCGGCAGAATCTCTTGGCCGGGGCGACGTCAAACGGCGCCCAGCCCTACCTGCTGTTGCAGCAGAGCTTGGAAGAGGCGCGTTTCAGCGTGACGAAGCACCGGCTGTATGCCGAGGTAAGCGAGCTGCGTTTACCGGCGGAATTGCCCATGCTGCTCGAGGTGGTGCATCGCGCCGGCGAGAAGCTCACCATCAGGCTCCCCCTCCAAGCCGTCCGTGGTGTCTTCGGCTGGCACTTTCTGCCTGTTGATCTCACGCAGCGCCGCCCCAGCCGACAGCTGGGAGGTGCCCCCCTCTCGTTTTACGAGAGCACACCGCACTTGATATTCGGCCGAGGCGGTGGGGACTCCACGCGCATCCGCGAGCTGATGCGCGAAGCCCGGGCGTATGTCACGACCGTCAACAAGGAGCTGGCGCAACGGGGTTTGTCCCTGCGGAGGGCAAGTAACAACGGAAGCTGACACCTCCGCCGCCGGTCCAGGGCGAGGGCAACGATGCTATTCCGGCATGGTGCCGCTCTCCGAAGGTCAGCGCGCCGGAAGGAACGCACCCGGGATGTCTGCGGCGGAGAACACGTGTCCGGGTCAGGGGGATTGCTTAGACTTCACCCCCATGCCGTGGTGGCGGATGGGAGGGGGGCAATTCTTGCGGCTCGCCTGCAACCCGGCGTTCAAGCATCCCGGCGAGGGCTCTCCGGAGGTTGCATAGGCCGCCCCAACTTTTGGGGAAGCGGGAAGGATTGTGCGCCCCGGGCTCTCCCGCGCTCCGCATTTCCACTCTTTAACGTGTGGCCTGGACAAACAGGCTGGCGGCCTGGGCGCGGCGGGTGACGGAGAGTTTGTCGAAGACGGTGGCGAGGTAGTTTTTGACCGTCTTTTCGGTGAGGCCGAGGCGGTCCCCGATCTCCTTGTTGGTCAAGCCGTCGGCGAGCAGGGCCAGCACGCGGCGTTCCTGCAGCGAGAGGGTGGCGAGCTTACCCGCCGGGGCGGAATCCGGCGGCCGCTTCATCAGGTTCAGCACCTGGTCGGTCAGGGAAGGATCGAGGACGGAATGTCCGGAGGCCACCCGCAGGATGGCCGAGGCGAGCGTCGCCCCGTCGTTCTCCTTGAGCAGGTAGCCCTGGGCGCCGGCGGCGATCGCCTCGTGGACATGGCGCTCATCCGAGGAGGATGTCAGGATCAATATCCTGGTGGCCGCATGCTGCCGGACGATCTCCCGGCAGAGCTCCAGGCCGGACCGATCGGGCAGGCGCAGGTCGAGCAGCACGACCTGCGGCTGCAAGCGTTCGACCGCCGCCATCCCTTCGGCGGCCGTGTCGGCCTCCCCGACAATCGTGATGGTCCGGCAGTCCTCCAGCGCCGCACGCAGGCCGAGTCGGATCAACGGGCTGTCATCGATCAGCAGCACCCGGACGGACTGTTCGGGGGACGAGGCGCTCATGAGGCGGAAGCAACCGGGAGAGTGAGCAGGACGCGAGTCCCTTTTCCCGGCGTTGAGTCCACGCGCAAACTACCGCCCAGAATCTCCGTGCGCGCCTGCATGTTCGCCAGGCCGTGACCATGATTCCCCGTCCCTTCGAATCCCTTGCCATCGTCCTGCACCGCGAGGGCAATGGCATTGTCGCCGCGTTCGGCCCGCAGGGAGATGTTACGGGCCTGGCCGTGCCGGAGGCCATTGCTGATGGCTTCGCGCAAAATATTCACCACATCGGCGGCTTGGTCGGGTCGGATAAGGGCCAGCGTTTCGTCGCTGGCATGCCGCACGATATGGACGCCTTCCTCCGCTGGCAGGGTGGCCAGCATCTGGTCCAGTATTTCGGCAAAAGACGGGCCTCTGGTGGCGTCGGGCTCCAGCTCCTTTAGGTAGGCGCGTACCTCCTGGTTGAGGCGGCGCAACTCCTGCATGCATTGATCGAGCCGGCTCTCACATTCCGGGGCCGCGGTCATCTTCTTGCGCACGCTTTCCAGGGTAAGACTGACGGCGTAGAGCGTCTGGCAAATGTTGTCGTGCAGGTCGCGGCCCAAGCGGATGCGTTCCTCCTGTGAACGGTGGAGCAGGGTGCGGCTGAGCTTCAGGTCTTCCTCGGCCCGCTGGCGGGCACCGGATTCGCGGTCGAGCGCCACACCGCGTTCGACTGACATCCGGGCAAAATGCTCCAGGCCGAGGGCGTCGGCGCGGGCCTCCCTCCAGGGTGAACCGGAAGCCGTTGCGGCGGGAGCCATTCGCCGCAATCCCACGAGCACGAAAACGGACGGCACGGCGACGAGCACCAGCGCCAGGACCACCGTGGCGGCCAGGGTGCTTTGCTGGAGCCTCTGCAGGCGCACGAGAGCTGGCGTGCCAAACGAGACATGGGCCCGCCAGCCGGGCGCATCTGGCAAGGCGTAATCAAAGGTGAGGGTGGCGCCGGCATCGACCGGCTCCGGCAGCTTCGTGTTGGCGGGGTCGACGACTTCAACGCGCCCTCCGACCAGCGCGCCGAGATCGCGCAGATAATCCTCATCCCAGGCCTCCGGCGACGGACGGGGATTCATGGTCAGTGCCTTGTCCAGTACCCGTCGCTGGGTTTCCACGGCCTCTTCCTTCAGCCGCTTGGTTTCCTGCCCCAGCCACCACTGGGCCGCCAGCGTGGCCCCGGCAAAGACAGCCAACAGCAGCAGAGCAAGGGCAAGCATGCGGGACCAAGGGATCATAATAGGGATGTCTCCACGATACGGAGTGGACGCCCGGCGTCAAAATCTTCGACAATCGCCGGGCGAATGCTATTTTTTAAATTTCTATGAAGTTTTATCTGACGACGGCCATCGACTATGTGAACGGTTCGCCGCACCTGGGCCATGCCTACGAAAAGGTGCTGACGGACGTCATTGCTCGGTTTCGGCGCCAGATGGGGGATCAGGTGCATTTCCTGACCGGCGTGGATGAACATGGGCAGAAGGTGCAGGCGAGCGCGCGCCAACGCGGCATCCCCCCCCTGCAGTTCTGCGACGAGGTCAGCGCCGAGTTTCGCTCCCTGTTGCCGCTGCTGAACATCTCGAACGATGATTTCATCCGCACCACGGAGGAGCGGCACCAGAGGGTCGTCCGCCAGGTGTTGCAGCAGCTTTTCGACAAGGGTGAGATCTACCGCGCCGAATACAAGGGGTTCTACTCGACCCGCCAGGAACAGTTTCTCCAGGAAAAGGACCGGCTGCCCGACGGTTCGTGGCCCGAACTCTTCGGCGAGGTTACGGAAATCGCCGAGGCGAATTACTTCTTCAAGCTGCGCCAGTATCAGGACTGGTTGGTGGAGTTTCTGATGAAGAACGAGAATTTCATCTTTCCGCGCAACCGGCAGACGCAGGTGCTCGAGTTCCTCAAGGAGCCGCTGAACGATCTCTGCATTTCCCGGCCGCGCGAGCGGCTGGAGTGGGGCATCCCGCTGCCGTTTGACGACGGCTACGTGACCTATGTGTGGTTCGATGCGCTGCTCAACTACTACTCAGCTGTCGCCGACCGTCCCGGCCTCTGGCCCGCCACCTATCATGTGATTGGCAAGGACATTCTTGTCCCGCCGCATGCCGTCTACTGGCCGATCATGCTGCACGCGGCGGGGCTGCCGCTGCCGCGGGGGATTCTCGCGCACGGCTGGTGGCTGCAACGCGGCGCGAAGATGTCCAAGAGCACCGGCAACGTGCTCAATCCGCTCGACTTTGTGACTGAGTTTGGAGCTGACGCCTTCCGTTATTTTCTCATGCGCGAGATGAACGTCGGGCAGGACAGCGATTTCACCCGTGAGCAGTTCCTCGTCCGCTACAACAGCGAGCTGGCGAATAATCTCGGCAATCTGGTCAACCGAACGCTCAACATGACCACGCGTTTCGCCGGCGGCGTGCTGCCCGCCGCCGGGCCCGCAGGCGATCTCGAACGCTCGCTCCAGGAACTGTGGGTGAAAACCCGCGACGATTTCATTCCGCTTTGTGAGGGCTTTCAATTTCATACCGCCCTCGAGCGGGCGATGGTCTTCCTCACGGAGACCAACGCCTACATCGAGCAGCGCGCCCCGTGGAAGCTCGGCAAATCGACCGCCGCCGCCGATCAGGATCTACTGCGCACGGCGCTTGCGACGATGGCTGAGGCGCTGCGACTGGCTGCCGCGCTGATCCAGCACGTCACGCCATCCTCCTCGGTGAAAATCAATGAGGTGCTCGGCTATTCCCCGGGGCCGGTCTGGCGCGATGAACTCGCCTGGGGCGGCAAACTCAACGGCGCCAGGGTCGCCGCGTCACTGGTGTTGTTTCCGCGGCCCCAGCCCCCGCCCAAGGGGTGAAGTCGTTCCCGGTCAACCCGGCCGGCGAGGGCCGCCCCGAGGCTTTGCGCGCCTTTCTTGAGCAGTGCCGCGCAGAGGCGGCACGGGTAGGTCGGCCCCAGCTGGTCAGCATCAGTCTGGCCGTCGACCAGCTCGACCCGCTGGCCGTGCTGGAATCCATTTTTGAACCAGCCGAGCTGCACTTCTATGCGGAGCGCCCGGCTTGCGGCATGGCCGTGGCCGGGGCCGAAGCCGTGCTTGAGTTCACGACGCACGGACCGCGGCGGTTTGCCGACGCGAAAACGTTCATCCTGCAAACGCTTTCCGAAACCATTGCGGTCGGAGCGGTCGACGTCCCGCTCGGCGGTCCGAATTTTTTCATCGCCGCCGCTTTCTTTGACGATCCGGGGGCGGCAGAGCCGTTCCCGGCCCTGCGGGTCTTTGTGCCGCGCTGGCAGGTGGCGCGCGGTGAATCCTCGTCAGTCGCTGTGGCCAACCTGCTCGTTACCCCTGAAACCCCTGTCGATCTGTTGGCGACGAAGGTCTGGAAGGCGCACGAAAAGTTTCGCGCCTTCGATTACCGCTCCGCCGCGGGTCTCGGTCGGCCCTCCACCATCGTGCGGGATGAGGAATTGGGCGGCGCCGGTGGTTACATCCGCACGGTGAACAGGGCGCTCGGCGAAATCCGGCGGGGGGACTATCGCAAGGTTGTGCTGGCCCGCGCCCGGCGCTTCGTTGCGGACGAGGCGTTTCATCCCCTGGGTGTGCTCAACCATCTGCGCCAGCGCTTTCCCGATTGCTACGCTTTCAGCGTCGCGAACGGGCGCGGGCAGAGTTTCATCGGCGCCAGTCCGGAGCGGCTTATGGCGGTCGAGCAGGGCCGGCTTTTCACCGAGGCCCTGGCCGGCACCGCCCCCCGCGGCCGGACCGCCAGCGAAGATGCCGCGCTTGGCCGCGCTCTGCTGCAGAGCGAAAAAGATCTCCGCGAGCAGTTCCTCGTGCTCGAGTCCATCCAGCGACGTCTGGCCGATCTGAAGCTGGAATTGGAATATCCGCCTGGGCCGCGGCTGCGCATCCTGTCAAACCTGCAGCACCTGCAGACGCCGATCGCGGCCGCGCTGCCGGCCGGCGTGCATGTTCTGGATCTGGTGGAACGATTGCATCCGACTCCGGCTGTGGGAGGAACCCCGCGAAGCCCGGCATGTGCGGCACTGCGCCGGTTGGAACCGTTCTCCCGCGGTCTGTATGCCGGGCCGCTCGGCTGGGTGAATCACCGCGGAGGCGGGGAATTTTTTGTCGGGCTGCGTTCGGCGTTGATCGACGGCGCCACGGCCACGGCTTACGCCGGCGCCGGCATCGTGGCCGGGTCGGAAGCGTCGGCCGAACTGGCCGAGACGGAGCTGAAGTTCGACGCACTGCTCAATGCTCTGGTGGGGTGACGGGCAGGAGCGGAAAGGTCGGGCCATCCCGGCCGGCCTGCCGGGATGAGAATGAGGGGCTGATCGTTGCCCGGGTGCATGAGGATATCGCATGCATCTTCCTTGCGAAACGCCCCCGCCACCATGGTTCCGAAATGCAGCGCCCCGGCCTGGAGTCGGAGGTCCTCGCCGGAGTGGCCGCATCCGCCGGAGAGGGAGGTCAGGTTTCCGCCGCCGCCATCACCGACTGGGGGGGCGCTTCCGCAATATATCGAGATACTGGCGGAGCAGGAGCGACTCCTCGGAGCGCATCCAGACGGCGCACAGTTCGGTCTCGGGACAGTCGGTGGGGACAAAGCTCAGGAGCGGATGTGCAGGGGGGCAGATGAAGTCCGGCAGCAACGTGATGCCGAAACCAGCGCTGATCGCCGCCAACAGACTCTCGAGCGAAGAGGCCTTCTGTGGACCGAAGATTGGCGCGAAGCCGGCGGTCCGGCACATCTTGACGATGTAGGTGTTGTGGCTTTTGGCCTTGGAGTGGCTCACGGTGATGCCGATGAAGGTTTCATCGCGCAGTTCGGCCAGGCCGATCGAACGCCGGCGGGCGAGGCGGTGCGACCGGCTGACGACGAGGACGAAGGTCGTGTGCAGGATGGGCAGCGCGGCAAGGTCGCCGCGGGCCGGCACGACCTCCCGGGGCTGGAAGCACAGGTGGACCCGGCCGGCGCGGACGGCGGCGAGTTGCTGCGTGATGGGCAGGTCGACCAGTTCGACATCGACACCGGGGTAGATCTGGCGGAACTCGGCGATAGTCTCCAGAATGAGATGGATTGCCAGCCGCCAGTCGTTGCTGATGATCAGCCGGCCGCCGACGCCCCGGGTCGTGTCGCGGACGGAGGCGACGGCGATGTCGACCTGGGCGAGCACCTTGCAGACATGGGTATAGAAGGTGCGGCCGGCGTCAGTCAGTTGCACGCGCACCCGGTTGCGATCGAAGAGACGCACCCCCAGTTCATGTTCCAGGCCCTGAATTTGCCGGCTGAGTGCCGGCTGGGCGACGCGCAGCTTCTCGGCTGCGCGGGAAAAATTCAGCGCTTCGGCGACGGCCTGGAAATAGCGCAGATGACGCAGTTCCATGGCAGGCAGGGTGGTCGCGGTTTGTGAGATGGCGAGCGCATTCCAGGAAGGATTCAGGGACGTTGGCGGTATGGTCGGGCCCTTAACGCAAGAGAGAGAAGCCGGCGCGCACGCTGTCGGTGCGGCGGTCATAGCGGAGCAGGCTCTCGCCGTAACCGGACCAGTATTGGATATGCAGGTAGGACGCCCAACTGCCGCTGAACGCGCTGGTGGGCACGGTGAGATCGGCCTGGAACGCCCCGTGCCGGAAGCCGCGGCCGATGCGGCCGTAAAGCGAGAGCGCCGGTCCGTCGTTGCGGCCGAGAATCAGCCACAGATCGCCCCAGCCGCGATAATCGGCGATGTTGGGATTGTCGAACCGGTCGCCGACGTAGGTCCTAGCACGTGGCATAACCAGCAGGTACCAGTCGTCGAGATCGCCCAAGGCGAAGGCGGTACGTGCATAAGCGATATTCATGCTGCGGGAATCCGCGCCGTTCTTGCCATTGGATTCGTGCTGCACGCCACCCGACCAGCCGAGCCAGGTGAGCGTGCCGGAAAGGTCGGGCTCCCGCGCGGCGAACTGGTAAAGCAGCTCCGGCATGTAGCTGCTGTCGTAGAACGGGCTCGATTCGCCGCGGATGTCCCAGAGTGAGCGCTGCGTAAAGGCGAGGTGCAGTCCGCGCATCTGGGGCAGCTTATGCACCAGCCATCCATCGTCGAGTGGCAGCCGGTATTTGAAACTGACCTGGAACTTCGCGGCTGGGGCCTGGGATCCGTAGAGGAAATATATCGGTTCGTACGGAGCGAAATTGTCCGCGAAGTAGTTCCTTAGTCGCTTGCCGGCCGTCCGTTGCTCGATCATGGATGCGGGGGCGCGGGAGGCGGACATCTCCTCGGGCACAGGGGAGACGGGTTGAACGGCGGCGGGGAGAACCAGCCTGAGCGGGACTGGCTGGTCGAGTTCGAATACGAGTTGGCCGGCGGCTTTGGCGGGCAGGGTGAAGGCGAGTGGCACGAGGGCGAATCCCCCGGGGGCGATGGCGTGGTTGCCGGCGGCGAGACCGGACCGGACTTCCACCTTCCAGTGTTTTTGCATCCCGACCAGGCGCGCGGTCAGGGTCGGTGGCAAGGAGACTGACGTTTCGACCGGCGAGGGATTGAGCACGGCAAGCTGGATTTCCACGGGCCGGCCCGGCGTGACCCCGTCGGTGGGGGCCACAAGGGAATAGACGGTCTTGTCGTGATTGTCGCAAAAAGCGCTCGTGGTGAGGGTGGCGCCAAGGACAAGGAGAGCGAGGAGACGGGCGTGCATGGCAGTGGCAATATGCTTGGGACTCTGAGGCGGCGCCATTCCGCAGCAAGGAGAGGCCAGGCGTTGCGGTTTGATTATGATGTGCCGTGAGGTCGTTGGCCTGCGCCGTGCAGGCACGAATGACACCGTCTATCCATGAAGGGGCGTCGCGAAGGATGGGTTCACTGGAATCGATTGCGGCGCCGCTCTGGCAAAGGCTTGGATTAGGGGGTGGGGATGGACGACTGCTCGTGTTGGGTTTGCCAGCCTCCGCCCAATACCGCGTAAAGCCGCACGTCGTTGGCGAGCTTTGCCAGGCGGAGGGAAACCAGCCCCTGCTGTGCTGCGTAGAGCGACCGTTGTGCATCGAGGACGCTCAGGTAGCTGTCGATCCCCTTGTTGTAGCGGGAAGTGGACAGGCGGTAGGTTTCGGCCAGGGCGGTGACCAGGGATTGCTGCGCCGATAGCTGCTGGCCCACCGTGCCGCGTGCGGCCAGGGTGTCGGCCACCTCCTTGAATGCGCTTTGAATCGTCTTCTCGTATTGGGCCACGACCATTTCCCGCTGCACCTTGGCGGCTTTGTGCGCGGACCATATGCGGGCATCGAAAATCGGCATCGCGATTTGCGGCGTGAAATTCCACGTGCCCTGGCCTCGATTGAAGAGATTGGAAAGGTCTTTGCTGGCGGTCCCCAGGGCGGCGGTCAGGGAAATCCTGGGGAAAAACGTCGCCCGGGCGACCCCGATGTTGGCATTTGCTGAACGAAGCAGGCTCTCGGCTTGGAGCACATCCGGCCGTCGCAGGAGCACCTCGGAGGACAGGCCGGAAGAGATTTCCTTCGGGGGGATGACGCCGCTCAACTCGCGGGGCAGGAGCTCGCTCCTGGCTGGAGTGCCCAGCAGAAGGTTCAGTGCATTCTCATCCTGGGCCGCCAGTTGTTGGTAGCGGGCGAGATTCCCCCGGGCCGTGTCCACCTGGGCTTGCGCCCGATAAAGGTCCAGGTCCGTCACGAGGCCCAGGGCATGCCGGCGCTTGATCAGATCATAGGAACCCTGCTGTGTCGCGAGCGTGCTTTCCGCCAGGGCCAGATTCTCCCGATCCGCGGCCAAGGTCAGGTACGCGTTGGCCACCGAGGCCACCAGCAGGATCTGCGTGCTGCGTTGGACCTGCTCCGTGGCCAGGTATTCCTCCAGTGCCCGATCCTTCAGGCTTCTGAGGCGGCCGAAGAAGTCGATTTCCCAGGACGCGATGCCAAGGTCGGCGCTGTATTGTTCCGTGATGGACCGTGTCCCTGAGGATGAAAGGTCGGCTGGGACTCTTTTCCTCAGTCCACCGCCCACGGCATTGACCGCCGGCAGCAGCTCGGCACGTTGGATGCCGTACAGCGCACGTGCCAGTTCCACATTCAGTGCGGCCAGCCGCAGGTCACGATTGTTCGTCAAAGCCGTCCCGATGACTTGCTGAAGTTTCCCGTCGGCGAAGAATTCCTTCCATCCAAGGTTCTGGGCTTCCGGCGCGTCAGTTGCAGCCGGGGCATCTTTGTAGGCCTCACCGCTCGGCCATCCGGCGGGGACCGGAGCTGCGGGTCTCGAGTATTTCGGAGCCATCGTGCAGCCGGCCTGGCTAAGGGAAATTCCAACCAGAAGTATGCAAAGGTATCGGTTCATTTTAGCTTTTCCCGGATTGAAACGGCGGAACGGTATCGGTGGTGCGCCGCCTTGTGCCACGGCCAAAGTTCTTCTCGATCAACACATAGAAGAGCGGTGAAAACAGCGTCACCAGGAATGTCGAGGTGACCACGCCGCCCAGCACGGCGGTGCCGATGGCGGCCTGGGCGCCGGCGCCGGCGCCGCGCGCAATGGCCAGCGGCAGGACGCCGAATCCGAAGGCCAGCGAGGTCATCACGATGGGACGCAGCCTCAGCTTGGCCCCTTCGAGTGTCGCCGCGGTCAAATCCATGCCCTCCTCCACCCGGGCCTTGGCGAACTGGACGATCAGGATGGCGTTCTTGGTGGCCAGGCCCATGGTTGTCAGAAGCCCGATCTGGAAATAGATGTCGTTGGACAGTCCCCTAAGGGACGAGGCGATCACGCCGCCGATGACCCCCAGCGGCAGGACCAGCAGGATCGAAATCGGGATTGGCCAGCTCTCATACAGGGCCGCCAGGCAGAGGAAGATCACGAGGATGGAAAAGGCATAGAGCGGGGCGGCCTGAGCACTCGCCTGCCGTTCCTGATATGAAATCCCGTTCCAGTCATAGCCGACGCCCTGGGGCAGCTTATGCACGAAACCTTCCATGGTGTCCATTGCCTCGCCGGAACTTCTTCCCGGCGCCGACTCGCCGAGGATATTGATGGATGGGAAGCCATTGAAACGCTCCAGTTTCGGGGATCCGGAAGTCCAGTGCCCCCCTGCGAAGGACGAGAAGGGGACCATCTTGCCCGAGCCGTTGCGCACATAGAGCTTTTCCACGTCTTGGGGAAGCATGCGATAGGGTGCATCCGCCTGGACAAAAACTCGCTTCACCCGGCCGCCCTCAATGAAGTCGTTGACGTAGGCGCTGCCAAAGGCTGCGGAAATCGTGTTCTGGATCGAGGTGATCGGGACGCCCAATGCGCCGGCCTTGTCCCAGTCCACGTCAACGTGGTATTCGGGCGTGTCCTCCAAACCGTTGGGACGGATCTTTGCCAGCACCGGGCTCTGGGCCGCCATGCCGAGGAGCTGATTGCGAGCCTCCATCAGCTTGGCGTGGCCGAGACCACCGCTGTCCAGCAACTGGAAGTCAATTCCCCTCGACATGCCCAGTTCGGCGACCGCGGGAGGGGAAAAGGCAAAGATCAAGGCGTTGCGGATCCTGGAAAACCGCGCCATCGATCTTCCGGCCAAGGCTCCCACCTTCTGATCCGCACGGGTGCGGAGGTCCCAGTCCCTGAGCTTGACGAAGGCCATGCCCGAGTTCTGCCCCCGCCCGGAGAAACTGACGCCGCAAATCGTCATGACCTCCTCCACGGTTTCCTTTTCGTTGTTTAGAAAGTGCTCCGATACCTCTTTCATGACGGCGATGGTCTGCTCCAGGGTCGAGTTGGCCGGGAGTTGAACCTGGACCATCATGATTCCCTGGTCTTCGTCAGGGAGATATGCGGTGGGCATCCGCTTGAAGAGGAAACCCAGGGCGGCCACGATCGCGACGAAGACGGCAACGTACTTGGCTTTCCGGGTCAGCGAGCGCCTCACAAACCAAAGGTAGGTGTCTCTTGACCGGAAGAAGATATTGTCGAACCATCTGAAGAACGGGCGCAGGAACCAGACTCCCGTCTCCGCGGGCTCATGGCCCTTCTCCACGGGCTTGAGCAACGTGGCGCACAGCACCGGCGTCAGGATCAATGCCACCACCACCGAAAGCAGCATCGCGGCGGCGATGGTGATGGAAAATTGACGGTAGATGACCCCCGTCGAACCGGGGAAAAACGCCATAGGCCCAAACACAGCCGAGAGCACCAGGCCGATGCCGATCAGGGCGCTCGTGATCTGATCCATGGATTTCTTGGTGGCCTCCAAGGGAGAGATCCCCTCCTCGCTCATGATTCGCTCCACGTTCTCAACCACCACAATCGCATCGTCCACCAAGAGACCGATGGCGAGCACCATGGCGAACATGGTCAGCATGTTGATGGAGAAGCCGAAAATTGACAGCGTGGCGAACGTCCCCAGCAGCACCACTGGCACCGCGATGGTCGGGATTAGCGTGGCCCGCATGTTGCCCATGAACAGATACATCACCAGGAACACCAAGACGACCGCCTCGAGGAGGGTCTTCACCACCTCCCCGATGGACACCCGGATGAACGGGGTCGTGTCGTAAGGATAAATGACCTTCAGTCCCGGGGGGAAAAATTGGCTCAATTCCGCCATTTTCGCCCTGACGTTGTCGGCGGTCGTCAACGCATTGGCGCCGGAAGCCTGACGGATCGCGAGGGCAACCGAGGGTCTGCCGTTGTGGTTGAGCTCAATGTCGTAGACCTCCGTCCCCAGTTCCGTACGCCCAACGTCGCCGACGCGCACGACGGACCCGTCAGGGTTGGTGCGCAGAGGGACGGCGGCAAATTCAGCGGGCGTCTTGAGCATGCTCTGGACGACGATCGAGGCGTTCAGGCGCTGGCCCGGTACAGCGGGCGATCCGCCGAACTGTCCCGCGGACACCTCCGCGTTGTAGGCTTTCAACGAAGCGATGACATCCTGGATCGTCATCCCGTAATCGGTCAGTTTTTCGGGATTGAGCCAGACGCGCATGGCATACAGGCCGCCGAAAACCTCCACCTCGCCCACGCCCGGCACACGGGCCAGCACCTTCTCCAGGTTGGCCGCTGCGTAGTTCCGCAGATCGAATCCGTTCATGCTCCCGTCCTCGGAAACCAGCCCCACCATGATCAGGTAGTTGCGGGTACTCTTGCGGACGTTGATGCCCGTCTGCTGCACCACCTGCGGCAGGCTCGCCATGGCGATCTGGAGCTTGTTTTGAACCCGGGCCTGGGCCAGGTCCGGATCGGTGCCGGGGGCAAAGGTCAGCTCCATGCGTGTCGAACCGGATGAGTCGCTGCTCGCGGACATGTACAGCATGTCGTCGAAGCCGGTCATCTTCTGCTCGATGACTTGTGTCACGCTGTTCTCCACCGTTTCCGCCGAGGCGCCGGGATAGTGCGCCATGAGCGAGATCGACGGCGGCGCAATGGGAGGATATTGCGAAATGGGCAGCTTATAGATCGCCAGACAGCCCGCCACCATCAGGATGATGGCGATGACCCAGGCAAAGACGGGTCTCTTTAGGAAGAATCTCGATAACATGGCGCGGCTCCGTTATTTCGATTTTGGCGCCTGCTGGGCCGCGCTGCCTGGGTGTTCAGGGGAGTCATCAAAAGGCACCACCCTCACCGAGGCGCCGGGTCGCACGCGTTGACTGCCCTCGGCAATCACGCGATCACCCGGGTTCAGGCCCGAGGAGATGAGCCATTGGGCGCCAATCGCACGGTCAATGACCAGTTGCCGTTGTTCAACCTTTCCGTCGGCGTTCACAACTAGAGCCACGGGATTCCCCTTGGGATCGCGCGAGACCGTCTGCTGGGGCAGCAAAATGGCGTGTCCATCGACGCCTTCCTTTATCACTGCCCGGACGAACATGCCCGGCAGGAGGACTCCATCGGGATTGGGGAAGACTGCGCGCAGGGTGACCGAGGCGGTGCTGGGATCCACCGAGACGTCGCGGAATTGCAGCGTCCCGGCCAGCGGATACTTCGTGCCGTCCCCCAGGATGAGCTGTACCTCGTTCGCGCCCGCCTCGTCGCGGCTGAGCAGGCCATCCTTCATCAGGCGCTCCAATCGCAAGAGTTCGTTGGTGGACTGGAGCACATCCACATATATGGGATCCAGTTGCTGAATGGTTGCCAGGGGTATGGGCTGATATGCCGTGACGATGGCGCCATCGGTTACAGTCGACGTGCCGATACGACCGGAAATCGGCGAGACAATATGGGCGTATCCCAGGTTGATGCGGGCGGTTTCCGCTGCCGCCTTATAATATTGGATGTCGGCCTCGACCTGCTTCAGCGCCGCATCCGCATCATCAAAGTCCTGCTGGCTGACCGCATTGTCGGTCAGGGCCTCCCTGAGGCGATCGGTCCTCGACCGAATGGCCGGCAGACTGGCCTCCGCCCTACCAAGGGCGGCCTTGGCGGCGGCATATGCCGCCTCGAAAGGGGTGGGATCAATCTGATAAAGCTCCTGGCCGGCTTGCACGTCGGAGCCTTCCGTAAACAGACGTTTTTGAATGAGGCCGCTGACTTGGGGGCGGATTTCCGCGATGCGGTAGGGGGAAGTACGGCCGGGCAACTCGGTGGTCAGCAGGATCGACTGGGGAGCCACCGTTACTGTAGCCACTTCTGGCACGGAGACTGGTGGAGCTTGGGTGCGAGAACAGGAAGCGGCACTCACTACGACCAAGAGACCGAGGAGAAAGTTAGGCAGGTTTTTCATATGAGGATCGGGAAAAGTCTTAAATTTTTCAATATGTAGGCCATCTCGGATGCTGTCGAGTATCGGTTAGGCCGGGCAAAGCCGGGACTTCAATTCGTCAACCGGACGGGGCGGGTGCGCCATCGGGAGCGCCGGAGCGGTACGTGGGCAGCGCGGTTCGGACAGGCGCAGCCGCCGGACTGGGGCCGACCTCGCGGCCGCCGGGATCACGGGAGTGGAAGTGAAGCGGTTATCCATGTAAAAAGTGGAGTAGCTCGTTGTGGCAGGAGAAGGGTATTACGACTGCGTTCAGCCTACGGCGCCCTCCTGGAGCAGGATGCAGCCGCGTTGCAGGTCCGCCTGCAAAGGAGTCGGGAGCAGTCGGGCGATCTCCTCAAGGAGATGCAGAAAGTGCAGGGCCGCCTGATCGGCCATCTTGCGGCCGGTGAGGGTGAGATGGATGCTGAATGAATGCCGGTTGATCGGATCGCGCCGGCTGATCAACAGATGGCGCCGGACCAGTTCGGTGATTGCGGCGGAAGCCGAGGAGGGACTGATGCCGGCATGAAGCGCCAGATCCGAGAGGGAGGCCGGCAACGGATCGATCGCATACAGCGAAAGCAATATCTGGAACTTGACGGGGGAAAGGCGATCCGCCGCAAGGCGGTGGCGGATTTTGGTGCGGACCGCCGTGTCGGCCGCCAGGAATTCCAGCAACGTCCGGCAACGCGACTCGGTCAGTCCGGGCCGTTGCCGGGCCATGGTCAGCAACGTCCTTGTGAGCAGCGACTGGTGTGATGCGTTCGCGGCGGCGGGTGATCCCGGATTGGCGTTGGGGAGGTGGAAGACCATGGCGTCCAGAATACCGTCCCGGCCTGGCGTTCAGAAATACTTTGCGGTAACCTCAGTAATGCCGGCAAGGCATTAGGGGTTCTGTTCGTAGGGACGGCGGCCTCGTGGAGCCTCCGAACCGATCTGATGGAGGCTTGGTGATGCCGCGCGGTTATCACGTTCAGTCCGGGACGGCATTTCTCCAGTCACGGTGATGAGCTATACTGAAGCAACCGCCTCTACCATGAACCTGTCGATCGCCGCCATCATCGTTCTTGCCCTCCTGACGATCTTGGTGGCTTCCGAAGCGGATTTGCACAGCAAATAACCGTTGGGGGAATGGGCGGAGTCCGGCAGCAGGATAACGAAGTTCTAGCCACGAGGGGCGAATCGTGTTCAATAGGCCGATTCCATGGCCTCCGTCGCAATTGATTTCCGCAACACCAATTCACTGTGGGGCAGCGTGCTGGTGGAGACGCTGGCGCGCTTGGGGCTCCGCGAGGCGGTGCTCTCACCGGGGTCGCGCTCGACACCGCTGACATTCGCCTTCGCGCGACATCCGCGAATCGAGGCCATCCCGGTTTTGGATGAGCGTTCCGCCGCGTTTTTCGCCCTCGGACTGGCCAAGCAGCATCAGCGGCCCGTGGCGCTCGTGTGCACCAGCGGCACCGCGGCGGCCAATTATTACCCCGCCCTCATCGAGGCGCATGAGAGCGGCGTGCCGCTGATCGTGCTGACGGGGGATCGCCCGCCTGAATTGCGCGACTGCCATTCCGGCCAGGCGATCGACCAGCAAAAGATTTATGGCGGGTATGTGAATTTTTACCACGAACTGGCGGTGCCGGAGGCGAAACTTGATCTGCTCCGCTACCTGCGACAGACGGTCGCGCAGGCGTTCGCGCGTACGCTGCTTCCCGGGCGTGGACCGGTGCACCTCAACTGTCCGTTCCGCGATCCGCTGGTGCCGCTGGCGGACGGGGTGACCGCCGGCCTCGGAAAACAAATCAGCAAGCCAGCTTTCTTCGGGCATTTGCGGCCGGTGGTGAGCCCCTCCCAACCTGGAATCAAGATCGCGCTGCCCAAGCGCCGGGGCGGTTGTCGCGGCATCATTGTGGCCGGGCCCGCCGCTCCGGAGAATGTCACCCGTTATGTGACCAAGCTCAGGGCGCTCGCCGTCAAGCTTGGCTGGCCGGTGCTGGCTGACGTCCTGTCTCCAGTGCGCCACCGCTCCCGGCATGATCTGCCCATGATCACCGCTTACGATGCGATTCTGCGGTCGCCGCGACTCGCCCGCCGGCTGCATCCTGAGGTTGTGCTCTGCCTCGAAGGCTGGCCGACCAGCAAGGTGTTGCGCGGTTGGCTGCAAGAGACTAATGCCGAGACTTGGCTTGTGCATTCCGGCAAGTCAAATGTGGACGGTCTGCACGGCCGCACCCACGCGATGCGGGGCGATGTGACCGGACTGCTGGTTGAGTCGGGGCCGACGAACCAAAACTGGCTGCATGCCTGGCTGGTGGCGGAAACCCGCGCTCGGGACGCCTTGGTCAAGCGCGTCGAGGCGTGCGGCTGGTTGTTCGAGGGCCGGGTCAGTCAAATGCTGCCCGGATTGCTGCCGGCGGGTACGCCGGTGTTTGTGGCGAGTTCGATGCCGGTTCGCGACACGGAGTATTTCTGGCCGGCGACGAAGCGAAGGCACGTCTTCCATTTCAACCGCGGGGCCAATGGGATCGACGGCACGCTTTCGACGGCGCTAGGAATGGCGCATGCGGCGGGTCGGCCGGCGGTGCTGTTGACGGGGGATCTCGCCCTGCTGCACGACACGAACGGCTTCCTGCTGCGGCCGAAATTTGGCGGTTCACTGACGATCGTGCTCATCAATAACCGGGGGGGCGGCATTTTCGAGCATCTGCCGGTGGCGGCGATCGGTCCGGCGTTTGAGGAGTTCTTCGCGACGCCGCAGGAAGCGGACTTCGGCCGGCTATGCGCTGCCTACGGAGTCGGGCACGTTCTGGTGCGGGACTGGCCGCACTTTGGCAAGCTTGTATCAAAGCTTCCACGGACGGGCCTGCGCGTGCTGGAATTGCGCACCGATCGAAAGCGTGATGCGGCCTTCCGCAAAAAATTGTTTGCGGACGTGGCTGCGGCGCTGGGATAGGAGGGCGGCGGGATTGGTTTCCGTGGCGATGCCGCGAATGGGCACGGGACATGTCTTGACGATGTCCGCCTCGTCGCCCGCCGCAGGGGAAGGGCGCAGGTAGCCCCCAACTGCATGCATGTCTCGGATGATTTTCCTCTAAATCAGGCGCAGGCCCCGGCGTACATTCCATCCATCGCGCTCCCAAAAGGCGCGGCCGGGACAGCGAAGGCGCCGGAGGCATTCATGGAGGAGATGGCGCCCGATCCGACGCCGGCGATGAGACGGAGCGACGGCGGGGTGATGGAGATGCCCCGCCAGCCGTCGTGGCCGCAAGGAACGGCGCCCAATATCCAAACGTCCGGCTCGGCGACGAGACTCAGGTCCGGATTGCGGACGATGAAGCCAGCGATGGCCTGCGCTGGTCAGACTGGCTCAGCCCGATCCCCTCGCAAACCCGCCGGAGGGACGTCACCGCACCGAAATCCACCACGGTCATTGGGCCAAGGGGGGGATCCGGCCAGGGCGCGCTAATGTCGAACAGGGAAGATGGATGTGGAAAGTCGTGCCCGCCTTGGTGCAAGTGAAGCTTATCGTGCCGCCGTGTGTTTCGACGAGGGACCGTGCGATGGCGAGACCCAAGCCGGTGCCGCCGGGCTTGCCGTGGCTGACAAAAGGTTCGAAAGCCGAATCCTGTATTTCCTCCGGTATGCCCGGGCCGTTGTCCTGCACCTTGATAATGCAGCCCCCGTGCACGGGCTTGGCCGCGATCACGATGCGACCGCGACGGGTGGGACCGATGGCCTCGAGGGAGTTGTACAGCAGGTTTTGAAGCACTCGGGTGAACCGATCGAAGTCCAGCGGCACCACCAGAGGCGTAGGCCGGATGACCAACCGGGTATGCGTGGTCTGCAGGTTGTCGGTGTTCAGTTCGGACAAATGCGCGAACAGCTTGTTGAGCGGCACCGCGCGCCGGACAAGCCGGGTGTCGCCGCGAGCGAACTCGAGCACTTCCTCGACCATGCCACTGAGGCGGGTAAGCTGGCGCATGACGACACGGCACAGATTCTGGGTGTCGGCATCGCGATGTTTTTTGGCCATCATTTCCACGGCGAGGCGGATGGAAGTGAACGGATTCCGAAAATCATGAATCATGCCGTTGGCCATCTCCCCGATCAGGGTGATCTTTTCCTTGCGCACGACCTCGGTCACAAAGCGTTCATTGGTGGCGCGCAGATTCTCGCTGATGTGACTGAAAAGTCGCAGCAGCGTGTGCCATGGCGATTTGCTCAGGATCTGGATGAAGGGCTTCTGCGGCACCCGCGCCAGCAGCACCGGTCCCTGAGTCATGGCGCTCAGGCTGCGGCCGCTGCCGTCGAGCACGCCGAGTTCGCCGAAATAGTCATCGGGTCCGGCGTAGGCGATGGTCTGCTGGTGGCCGCCGGCCACGCGCTTGGTCAGGGCGACCCGGCCGGTGAGCACGAGATAAATAGCGTCAGGCTTGTCATCTTCCTCGAACAGCATGGTGCCGCCGGGAATCCGCATGAGCTTGCAGATCCGGACGAGCTGGGCGCCCTGAGGAGATGGGAAATGGCTGAAGAACCGGTGGGAACGTAATTCCATTAGGGGGCTCTCATTGCGCATGCAGCTTCCAGTATGCGGTCCGGCGGAGACAAGTCGAGTCAATCGGCGGGGTGAGACCGGCGCCGGCATTCCGATTTTCCGGTCCCCGAGTCGCGCGGCGGCTGCCACGCCTGCACGCGCTTCCTGCCGGCAGGTTGACTGTGCTCAGCCTGCCTCGACGTGACATGGGAATCAGCCGGCAACCATCAGCCGGCAGGTTCGCCCCTTGTTCCTCGCTTCACGCGGATGGGATCAGGCAGCAGGCTTAAAGCTGGATGGGCAGGCCGAGTTCAACGATCTGCATCGGCGGCAGGCGGTAGTAGTCGCGCGCCTGGCGGGCGTTGCGGCTGAGAAAGGCATAGAGGTGTTTCTGCCATTCCCACATGCGGGCACCGCCGCCCGCCATGATCATTTCGCGGTTGAAATAGTAGGTTGCCCCCTGGGGCTTCAGCGGCACGCCGGCATCGCGGATGCGCTCGATCTGAGCCGACACGTCAGGCGATTCCATATACCCGTAATGGGCGGTGGCTCGCCAGATGCCGCTGCCGATTTCCCGGACCTGCAGCCGATCCTCCTGGCGCACGAACGGCACCTTGTCCGTCAGGATGCTGAGCAGGACCACGGTCTCATGGAGCACCTTGTTGGCCTTCACATGATGCAGGAGCACGAGCGGTGTCCCGCTGGGGTTGCCCGCCATGAAAACGGCGGTGCCGCGAACGCGGGTGACATGCTCGCTGCGGGCGATGACGCAGAGCTCATCTTCAGTGATCTCATTGGCGTAGATCCGGCGGAAGATCTCGTTTTTGCCGGTTTTCCAAGTGTGCATGATGGCGAGCAGGACAAGGCCTATGGCAATCGGCAGCCAGCCGCCGTCGACGAACTTGTGAAGATTGGCGATAAAAAACGCCAGATCGACAGTCAGAAAAACGGCACAGAGCGGCGCGGCCTGAAGGAAGGACCAGTGCCAGCGTTCGCGGGCCACGCGGTAAAAGGCTAGCGTGGTTACGGCCATCGTGCCGGTAACGGCAATGCCATATGCGGCGGCCAAGTTGCTGCTCGAGTGAAAACCCAGTACAACGGCAATACAGCAAACGGCCAGCAGCTGATTGATGAGAGGCACGTAGATCTGTCCCTCGTGTTCGGCATGTGTGTGGGTAATCATGAGCCGCGGGAAATAGCCCAGCTGGATGGCCTGCCGCGTCAGCGAATAGGTGCCCGTGATCAGCGCCTGGCTGGCGATGACCGCCGCCACGATGGAAAACAGGATCAGGCCGAGTTTGAAGGGCCCGTCCGGCGCCAGCGCATAGAAGGGATTCTCCGTGTCCGCGGGATGCAGAAACACATAGGCGCCCTGTCCGAAATAATTGAGCAACAGTCCCGGGAAGACTATGAAATACCAGGCCCGGGTGATGTGTCGCCGGCCAAAATGGCCCATGTCCGCATAGAGGGCCTCAGTTCCGGTCACCGTCAGCACAATGGCGCCGAGCAACGCGGTGGCTTGTTCCGGGTGCTGAACGAGAAGATTGAAGCCATAGACGGGATTGACGGCCCAGAGCACCGCCGGCTCCCGCAGGAGATGCCAGAGCCCCAGGGCGCCGAGAACGACAAACCACACGAGCATCACGGGGCCGAACAGCCAGCCAATGGTCATCGTGCCTTTGTGCTGCAGCCAAAACAGTCCGCCCAGAATCACGCAGGCGATTGTGGTCACATAGGGACCGTAAACCGGACTAATATAGGTAAAGCTTTCCGCGGCGGATAGGACCGTGATGGCCGGTGTAATGACGCCATCGCCATAAAGCAGGGCGGCCCCGGCCAGAACGATGATAGTGGCAATGCCGATACCGCGCTTCGTCGCAGTGGCGGAATCCTTGGTGTGCGTCAGCGCCAGCAGGGCAAAGATGCCGCCTTCGCCTCGATTGCCGGCCTTCATAATGAAGGTCACATATTTAATGCTGACTACCAGCATCATGGTCCAGAACATGAGGGAGAGAATACCCAAAACGCCGGACAATCGCTCCACCTCTGGCATATACGTGAGGCACACCTTCATGGTATAGAGCGGACTTGTGCCAATATCGCCAAAAACCACGCCCAACGCGCCCAGGCTTAGTCCGACACCCGCGATGCGACTGACCTTTGTGCCGTTCTGATGCATTAAAACCACCAGTCTTAGGGAATTGGACGCATTCTCCAAGTAGTTTTGCTTGTCGAACTGAAATACGCAGGAAGTATTTGGGGATCAGTAGATACCATCGGAATCTGCGGTCGCAATGATGGAAGTTAGGGGAAGGAACTGTCTGATGCTCCGTCCGCCGCGGCTGCAATGCACCGCATCCTCTTGAATATTAACTTTCGCTGTTTGGTCCAGATCAGTGGCGCGGGGTTGGGGCTGGCTGTCTGGTTTCCGTGGTGGTTTGGAAGCGTCGGAGGTCTCAAATCCCATCCTTACATCCGGGCCGGACATGACAATTAAGGTTCTTCCTGCCAGACAGAAAAGAGCCGTGTCAGGCTTGAATTCGGATCATAGATTCTGGATGTTCTCGATTTGACTCGACAGCAATTGTTTTGAGACGACAGCATTTGTTTTCAAAGTATACATTACTAGTTGTTTACAAAACTGCCGCCGCTTCGTCACGCTGGCGTCAACCGGAAATGTGAACTTGGGCTTAACTCCGGGAAATCAGCCAAAAGACGCAGTGATCCATCAAACTATCGGCAGATTCCTCCCGCCATTACCGTATGAAATTCATTCTCGCGACCCGCAAAAGCCCGCTGGCGCTCGCCCAGACTGCCCTCGTTGCCGCGCGCCTGCAGGAATACCTGCCCGACATGCAGTGCGAGCAGCTCCGGGTTGTGACGACGGGCGACCGTCAGGCGGAATGGTCACTCGAAAAACAGGGCGGCAAGGGTCTGTTTACGGCCGAGCTTGAGCAGGCGCTGTTGCGTGGCGAGGCGAACGCTGCAGTGCACAGCTCCAAGGATTTGCCTGGGGAAATGACGCCAGGGTTGGTGCTTGCCGGCTTCCTGCCGCGCGAGGATCCGCGCGATGTGCTGGTGCTGCGCGAAGGCGCAGCCGTTCCGCAAACGATCGCCACCGGAAGTCCGCGTCGCCGGCTGCAATTGGCGCGCCTCTTCCCGGGTGTTTCCTTCAGCGAACTGCGCGGCAATGTGGACACCCGGCTCAGGAAGATTGCGAGCGGCGCCGCCGACGCAACGGTGCTGGCCGCTGCGGGCATGAAACGCCTGGGCATCGCGGGCTGGCCGGGATTGACTTTCCGGTTTCTCGATCCGGGGGACATGGTGCCGGCTGTGGGACAGGGCGCCATTGCCGTGCAATGCCGGACGGCCGATGCGGCCTTCATCGCCGGCGCGCTCGATGCAGAGACCGGACGGCTGGTCGGCTTGGAACGGGCGCTGCTGGCGAAAATGGGCGGAGGCTGCCAGGTTGCCTTTGCCGCGCACGCGGCGGGGGATGCGTTGTGGGTTTTTCACGGGACGACCGGCGTGCGCCGCCTGCCCCTGACAGCGGATGATTACGCGCAGCCAATGATTGCCGCGGCGCGAATTTTGCACACGCTGGAACTCCATGACTGAAGAAACCTCCATCACTGGCAAGCCGCTGACTGGGCGTCGGGTGGCCATCACCCGGGCGCGCGAGCAGGCTGGCGGTCTGCGCCAGCAACTGGCCGATCTGGGCGCTGAGGTCGTCGAACTGCCCCTGATCCAGGTCAGCAAGGCGGTCGACAAGGAAACGCTGTTCGATGTGCTTTCCGAATTCGGAAGCTATGACTGGATCGTCTTTACGAGCGTGAACGGCGTCCGCTTCTTTTTTGAGGAATTCCGCCGGGCCTTCGACGACATCCGGGCGATGGGGTGCATTCGCATTGCGGTGGTCGGCGACGCCACCGCCAAGGCGGTGCGCGATCATTGGCTGCACGTTGAGCTGCAGCCGAAAAAGGCCACCGCTGACGCGCTGGCCAAGGCCCTGATCGACACAGGCAGTCTCGACAGCGCCAAGGTGCTGGTCGTGACCGGCAACCTCAACCGCGACACGCTGGTCACCCGGCTGGAAGAGGCGAGTGCGATCGTCGACCAGTTGCAGGTTTACCAAACGGAGGAGACCAATCTCGGCGGCGACGCCGGCGCAGGGGACTTCCGTCAGCACGGCGCCGACGCGATTCTTTTTGCCAGTCCCTCCGCCGCCCAGGCGTTTGTCGACCAGGCCGTGGCGCTGAAGCTCGCCAAGGGAGCCCGCCAGCCGCTTGCCGGCAGCATTGGCGAAATAACCTCGGCCGCCATGCGCCAGCTCGGCCTGCCCGTGGATTTCGAGGCGGAGAAATCCACCATGGAAGGGTTGGTCGGCGCCTTGGTGCGGAAACTGAATGGGCGTTGAGCCGAACCTGACCGGCATCCTTCCGACAGCCTGGATTCATGATCAACGGTATTCGCCTGAAAGTCTGCGGACTGACGTCACTCGTCGATGCGGGGCTGGCGAATGGCATTGGCGCCGATTATCTGGGTTTCATCTTCTACCCAAAATCGCCCAGGTATGTCACTGTCGAGCAATACGGCGCGATGTCACCGAGGCTCCCGGCGCGAGGGAAAATCGCCGTGTGTGTGGAGCCGGAGAAAAAGGAGCTGAACGAATTGGCGGGACTGGATTTTGATTTTATCCAAATACACTTTCCGGCGGCTACTCCCTTGGAAAGGATCGTTGCATGGAGCCAAACGACGGGGGCCGAGCGCCTCTGGCTGGCGCCCAAACTACCGCCGGAGCGTGACGTGGAGGCCGCTTGGCTGCCGCTGGCAGGTGCGTTTCTACTGGATGCTTTCCATCCCGATAAATTTGGCGGGACGGGGCAGACAGGCGATTGGGTTAAGTTCCGTCGGCACCTCGAGGCGCACCCGCAAAAACAATGGATTTTATCCGGGGGCCTGGGCCCGGTTAATATCGGCCCGGCGCTGGCCGAAACCGGCGCGCGCATGGTCGACGTGAACAGCGGGGTCGAGCGTTCGCCTGGCGTAAAGGATCCGGTGAAACTCAGGGCGCTCGTCGAGGGTTTGCGTCGTACCCGGGCCCGGCTGTGAACTGTCAGGAGGTTGTCCCTTTGGCAACGTCCTGGGAGAGATGGCTTGGAAGCATAAACATCCAACTCAGGAGGCATCGGAAGGAAATGTCCGACTGAGCCGGACTACCCGGTGTGGTCGAGCGGGCACACGCCAGCCTTGCCTTGCAGGAGCGGCATGTGCTGCAGGCGGAGAAAGGGCCGGCTACATTTCCGCCGGGGGTTGACCGACGCGTGCCTCTTGGAGCAGACGCTCCGCCGCCGGGTCACCTGGGAGCAGGCGGCTGGCTTCGGTGGCGAGCAGCACGGCCGAAGCGCCGGCGCCCGCCGCTGCATATTGGCGCACCAGACCGAAGGCCGCAAAGCGGGCTGCGCCCGGCGAAGCGACCAGTTCGCGGAAAACGAGCAGTGCCGATGTTTTCTGCCCGAGCCCCAACAGCAGCCGTACCTGGCGCGTGCGCAGTTCGATCTGCGCGTCGGCTGCCCAGGCGGGACGGGTGCTTTGTACCCGTCCCCACAGGCGTTCGGCCTCGATCCATTCTCCCGAAGTGAGTTTCTCATCCAGCGCCTGCAGCGTGGCTTCCCGGTTGGTCAGCAAATCCTGCAGGTCGTCGGGAAGGGGAAGGGCCTCAAGCGCGGCGGACACCCGGTCGGAGTCCTGCCGCGCCGTCCTGACTTCATCGCGCAACAGACGAGCCCCCGCCAGCCGCTGGCGGCCGGCCTGCTTTTGGGCCAGCGTGACCAGTGCCAGGGCCGCGCTCTCGCTCGGGTAGGCGGCCAGGTACCGGCGGATCAGGTTGCGGGAGGACAAGGCGTCCTCGGTGGCGAGGGAAAGCTCGATCTCGCGCACCGCGAGCGCGGTCTCGTTTGCCGGCAGCCACGAGGGGGCGGCCTGCCGCAGGCGGCGGATCAGATCGCGGGACTCCGCCAGCGAGTCGTTCTGCAGCAGGGAGTCCAGGGTCGAAAAAGCTTCACCGGCGTCGGCGGGCAGCGCGGCGATGGCCTCCGGGGCCGGTTCCGCAGCCGCCGGCTTTTCGGCCGGACGCATCTCCGCCAGTCGTTGCTCCACCTCGACCTGCTTCGTGCGCAGCGGATCGCTGTGAGGATAGCGGGTGGTCGCCATCTGCAACAACCGGCCGCAAGCGTCGGCTTGTGCGGAGCGCATGAGAATGTCGGCGGCGAACTGGTAAAACGCGGGCTGCACCTGGACCCGGTTGTCGTCGAGGTGGCGCAGCAGCACCTCGGTCTGTTCCTCCTTGCCGGTGAAGGCGGCCCGGGTGAGGTGACGGATGAACTCAGGATAGAATTGCTGGTGCGAAATCAGCTTCTTGGTGCTGGTCTCCCAATTGCGCAGGAACCGGATGGCTTCCTCGAAGTCGCCGCGGCGCAGGCTGAGTTCGGTCAGATTGACATTGAACGCGTAGGCATTCACTCCGGCCGCCTGGGCCCTGGAACGGGCGCGGATCAGCATATCATCGAGTCCGAGATTCACGAGCGTGGCGGCAAACCGGTGCATAGCGGTGTCGCTGTTGGCGAAGAACTGGTAGAATTCATTTTCGGCGATATCGCGCAACGTCGGGCGCTTGAGCCGGTGCCAGCACTCGAAGGCGAAGATATAGGGCACGGGGTTTTCCGGATCGATGGCCTTCAGCCGGCGCAGCACGCTCTGCAGGCGGGGCTCGTTCCCCGTGGCGAGGCAGGCCTCGGCCTCGGCGACCAGGAGGCTGGCGTCGGGGGGGGACAGCTCCGCCGCGCGCTGGTCCAGGAGCTGCAGGGCTTCGCCGGCGCGGTCAAGGCGCAGCAGCACCCTGGTCTCGGTCAAATGCCGGAAACGGCGCACGTCTTGATTCGTGATCGTCGTCCACGGGACTGCGGCCAGGGCCTGCGCCGCTTCAGCGGGGCGGTTCGCGCTCAGGAGGACGGCTGCCTTGGCCGTGGCGAGATAATCCCGGGCGGCCGCCGATCGCGCGCCGGCATTCGGCGCGCCCTGGAGACGCTCGATGGTGGCCAGCGCCCGGCTGTTCGCCTGGTGATGCTGGTAAAGGGCCATCAGGTCGCTCAGGAAGGGGACGTCGTCGTCGTTGTTTGGCAGCCCCTCTTCCATCAATGCAAGGGCGCGGACGGGTTCCTGCGCCAGGATCAGCCGGGCGAGCAGCGTGCGCCCCTTGGCATTGCCGGGCGAACGGGCGACGCCGACCGAGAGGTGGAAATACGCGGCCACGTAGTTGCCCCTGGCCAATTCGGCCTGGGCGTCGAGGATGGCCGTGTCGCCCAGCTTGGTCCGCAGTCCGCGCCAGTGCCAGGGGAGGGAGAGATCGGACCAGCCGACCTGGTTGTGCGGATTACGCGCGAGCCAGAGGTATAGTCCGCTGGCGGCTGCCAGGTAGAAAGCGAGGGCGAGCGCCCCGAGGGCGACGAGCAGCCGCTTGAAGTAGATTTCGACGGTCCAGATCGAATCGGTGCTGATTAGCTTGCTGAACGCGATCGAGCGCAGCAGCCATGGCCGCCGATCGCTGGCCGGAAGATTCCGCCGCCAGGCCGGGTTGAATTTGAACGAGACTCTCATGGGATGCTAACCAACCGCGGGCAATAATGTGGCAGTTGTGCTCCCCCCCTTCAATCATGAAGGGTAGGGAGAGAGGAAGGGCTTTCAGATGCCTGCTCGGAGAATTCCAGCATCGGAGGAAAAACAAAGCCCGCGTTTTGCGGGCGCGGGCTTGAAGAGAATGACCCCGGCAATATTGGCTTCCCTACGAGGTAGTGTCTGCTGCGGCAATGTTGATAAATTCGAAGGCGACATTTATAGAGTTGCTCCACTTGAAAGGAACCAGCGCTATGGTTGTCGCTCCCAGTGCCTGTGATGTAACTTCGCTTTCTATCCGCCTTCGGTGCAGCATGAATTATTGATTCCAGATCGACCTTGATTCCGGTCCAGAAAGATGAGTTTGCTTACAGCCACGAGGACATCCCGACACCGCCAGACGGCCCCGAAAACGCAACCATGCAACGGCTATCTTCGCCCATGAGCATCCCTTTGCCGAATCTCTGGCCGGGCAATTGCTTCGGCTGCTCGCCGAACAACCCGCACGGGCTGCATTTGGTATTTCACCGCACCGAACGTGGCGCGCGGACCTCTTGCACGCTGCCAGCGCACCTGTGCGGATTCGAAGGCATCGCTCACGGAGGGGTCGTCGCCACGCTGCTGGACGAAGCGGCTGCGTGGGCATTGATGGCCTACGCCGGCCGGCTGGGTTTCACTCGCTCCATGAACATCAGTTTCCATCGCTCTGCGGCAATCGGCGCTCTACTTGCCGTTGAAGGAAGGGTCGAGTCCTTCGACGCCAAGCAGGCGCTGACACGGGCGGAAATCCGGAGTGTGGACGGTGCCATCGTGGCCGAATCAACCAGTGAATGGACGCTGATGTCTCTCCCCGTGGCGTCAAAGCTGTTCAAACTTGAGAAGTCCCGGTTGGAGCAGTTCCTGGCCGCGATCCATCCCAAGCAAGAGGGCTGACGCCTGCCCAGCCTGCGCGGCAAGATTCCGGCACCGCCCGGCATTTGATCCGTTTTTCGAAAACTGGAGGAGACTGGCGTCAGGGTTTCCGGCCTTCGTGCTTTGTCCGTTTCGAAAAAAGGAATCTTAAATTTTCCGCGTCAATATCCGCAGCTGTCGTGATTATATGGCATATGTCGGCAGTTATAACCAATGCGGCTCGCCTTATTCGGATCAGGTTGTGACCTGGCCTCGGCTCAAAGGGCGGTGACGCTGTCCGGCGGATCCGCCGGAGTTCGCGATGCGGGCAGGGCGGTTATGCAGAGCGGGAGCGGTTCGGGGGCGCGGGCACTCTCGCCATAAAAAATAACGAAGATGTCACAAACAGTGTAAGCATACTGTAACCTTTCGGGTATATAGTTCTCGCATGAACAAAAATATGTTGGCTCTCATTTTCGGCCTGCTGACTGCCCCGTTGGCGTTTGCCTTGACGACGTCAGAAGTGGCCCATCCCGAATTCGATCGTGATCATGCCGGCGCGTCGGTTCCCTTCATGGTGACTCCATCCGATGCGGACACCTCGGTGCACCTCGATTTCATCGTTGAAGAGACGGAAGCGTTCGATGACCTCGCCGATTCCAATTCGTCCGGCTTCAGGTTCGTCCCCCGCCGGCACCAGGTGAATGCATGGAGGCATGATGCCTCCGTTCTTCGCAAGGTTCAGTCAGTCGACGTGAATTTGGAACTTCCGGTCGTAGTCGCAGTCAGGATCGAGGCGGGTTCCATTTTGTAGGATTTAATCTGAATAAATAACAACCAAGGCCGCACCCAGGTTAGCGCGGGAGGCGGTCTTGTCATGATAACAACCAAGGCCGTTTCCTGAGCAATCGGGGAGACGGCCTTGTCTATTATCGGGGGATCGTTCGGCGCTGCGGGACTGGGAGTTCTGTGGTTTGATGGGCGAGCGGGCCTTGATGGCGTCGCGGGAAATTGACGGTTATGCCTGGACGGGCCACGTCAAGAGGGGAGGTCGAGGTGGTCGAGACGCCTGTCGGCGGAGCGAAGTACGGCTGTCGAGGCCGTGGGACGTCCGACAAGGTGTTGGTCATGGTGGAAAGTAATGGAACAAGCCGAAACGACGCCTGTGCCCGAATGGCAGCCAGCCGGTGACGGATTTCGCCGGCTGGAATTGCCAGCCGCTGACGGAAAGGGCCATCTTACTGGCGTCGCCAACGCCGAATCCCTATTGTGTCTTGTACGGAGCGTGCCGAGCCCCAAGGCCGAACCGGTCAAGCACTGGCTCGTCCAGGCGTGTTGCGAGAGGATGCAGGAGGTGGCGGATCCCGCGTTAGCCCCCGCTCGGGCTCGCCAGAGATGGCAGAAACACGGACGAGGCGGAATACGCTATCGAAGCAGGTTCAGCCGTTGAGTACCGACGTGTGCACGCGATCGACCAGGCTCAGACATCGTTGCGCCTCATCGCGCCAGGTCCGATTGGGATCGTGCCGCCAGCAAAATTCGAAGGCGACAACCCCGCGGCCGGATCCGAACCCCGCAATCGGATGCCCTTCCTGAGCCAGTGCGTCGAATACCGAAATCGCACTCTGTCTCAGGCGGCGCTCCGCCGCTATGATTTCGAGGCGGATGTGCTGTGCCGCATCATCGGCTATTGTTGTGGTCCGCACTTCCAGGTTGCCGACACGCCCCAGGAAATCCTCCCCGTCAGGCCGAAGTCGGCAGCCATACTCAGTAAGGGCGTTTTCCAGGGTTGGCTTCGATCGGCTGGCAGCGGTCGGGCGTGGGGCAGGAGAAAGCTGACCGAAGGGGGAGAGCAGGCAGGTGGAGGCGATGGTCATGGTGGTGGAATCAGCGGTGCGGGTTGAAGAACGGTTACGCGTTGCATCATGCCACATAACCTAAGACAAAGGCTGTCCTATGGCGCAAAAGACGCTGTCTCAGGTTCATTTGTCCCGACCGCCGCTGGAGCGCATGATGCGCATACACGAGGAACTGCAGGACAACACGCTGCCCAACTGCACCAAGCTGGCCGCCCTGCTGGAGGTTTCCACCAAGACGGTGATGAGGGATCTGGCCTTCATGCGCGATCGGCTCGGCCTGCCGGTTGAATACGACGGGCACCTCTACGCCTACCGGTACGGCTATCCTGTCAAAAGTTTCCCCACTGTCCAAATCAGCGAGGGCGAACTGCTCGCCCTGATCGTGGCGCAGCGGGCACTCGAGCAGTACCAGGGCACGCCCTATCACGGGCAACTGGCCCATGCCTTTGCGAAGCTGTCCGCCGGTCTCCGGGACAAGGTGAGCTTTGCGCCAACGGAGAGCCTGCGGACCGTCTCCTTCCATCACATGGGGCTCGGCAACGCAGACCTGCAGGTATTCGAGAGATTGAGCCGCGCCTTGCATGAGTCGTTGGAAGTCGGGTTCTCCTACCGCAAGCCCGGATCCCCGGCAGTCGAGCAGCGCCGCGTGCAGCCCTACCATCTCGCGAACCGGGAGAACTTCTGGTACCTGATCGGGCATGATCTCGATCGGAACGCGCTGCGGCATTTTGCGGTGACGCGGATGCGGAATGTAAAGGTTGCCGCGGGCAAATTCGAGCGGCCTGCGGATTTTTCTCCCGAGAAGCACTTCGGCAAGTCATTCGGGGCTTTTGTGGGGATGGGCGACTACAGGGTGGCCATCCGGTTCAGCGCCGATGTGGCCGATCGCATCAAGGAACGCTTTTGGCATGAATCGCAGGAGACCCGTGATCTCCCGGATGGCGGACTCGAGATGAAGCTGCAGTTGGACAACCTCGATGAGGTCGAACGCTGGGTTATCACGTGGGGTGATGATGCCCGGGCGGTGGCACCGGGGGAATTGGTGGACAGGATCAGGGAGCGGATCAGGCAGTTGGCAAAACACTACCGCGACTGACACTCGCGGGCGGCCGGGTGCGGCAAAGCCGGAAGCCACCATCCACCTGGGCGCGCCCCTGCCGGCGTTCCTGAAAAATTCCTTCAGCCCGGTGGCAATTTGGCTTTGCCTGCCGGTTGTGCATGCGCCGGCCGGAGGCGGCCGCGATTAACGATCGTCTGCGGCGGGCCGCGGCCCGGCGCTGAGGGCCTTTTAGCGGGCTTCGCCTTCCTCGGGGTTCTTCTTGGCCATCACGACGTAGTAATCCTTGTAGGATTTGTCGTAGTACTGGGCGTAATAGTAGCCGGAGACCGCGAGGTTCAAGCTGTTGAGGACCGCGCCGAAGCAGGGCACATTGACCTCGAGCATCCGGCGGGCGCTGTTCTGGGCGGCCTTGCGGCGGACGCGGTTGAAGAAGATCGTGAAGAGCGAGCCGT
>JAQUYL010000022.1 GCA_028691845.1 Opitutaceae bacterium | reverse complement strand
TTATCCAGCGCCGTGCCTATGGCTTTAGGAACTTTAACAACTACCGCCTGCGCGTCATCGCCCAGTGCGGCTGACTTATGAACCTCCACTCCCTTCAACCCACTCCCCAATCTTTGGTGTAGACCCCGAGTTCTATCTCACGCCCCTGGTGGAGGCGGTGCAGGCGGCATCGTTGGATATGCCAGTGACGGGGGCCACCAGTCTCGAAATCCCACTTTGGCGACTCAGCCGAAAGCGGTGGGAATGAGGCCGCATGCCAAGGGGGCAAGCACGGGATTTGTGTTTGCCAGGCACTGGCCGGGGGAGGGGGACAAGTCGAATGACTTGCTGACCGTGCGCTAACCGATATCTTCCGGAGTATCCTCGCGGGCAAATTGCACGTTGACGGTACTATCAGCGCGCGGAGACGCCTCGGCGTCGAACAAGACGATGACACGGGCACGGCCTTGGGTCGGAAGCTGCCGGGCGACTGTGGCGGGCAGTGGGAGATTATTGCGGTCAGTGAACTCGGTCTCGAATTCTACTGCTTTCATAAACACAGTACCCTATTAGCCGGGCTGGCCGGGAAGTCAATGGCGGCAACGGAGGCGCCGTTGCCGGGGCGTGACCGCGAACGCGGTCTAAAGTTGATACGGGAGCGGGAAGCGGGAGGTGAGATTGAGCACGCGCTCCTTGGTGGCGGCGAGGGCGGCGGCTTCGCCGGGCGTGCCGATGGCGGAGAGCACGCCGTCGATCAGTGCGGCAACCTCGTCCATCTCGGTTTCCTTGAACCCGCGCGTGGTCACGGCAGGCGAACCGAGCCGGATGCCGGAGGCCTGGAAGGGAGAGCGCGTCTCGAACGGCACCGTGTTCTTGTTGGCCGTGATGTTGGCGCGGTCGAGCGTCTCCTGCGCGACCTTGCCGGTGAGGTTGGGGAACTTGGCGCGCAGATCGACGAGCATGAGGTGGTTGTCGGTACCGCCGGAGACGAGGCTGTAGCCACGTTTGGTCATGCCGGCGGCGAGCGCCTGGGCATTTTTGACGACCTGCGCCGAGTAGTCCTTGAACTCGGGCTTGAGGCATTCGCCGAAGCAGACGGCCTTGGCGGCGATGATGTGCATGAGGGGGCCGCCCTGGCCGCCGGGGAAGACGGCGGAGTCGATGGCTTTGGCGTGGGCGGCCCGGCAGAGGATGAGGCCGCCGCGCGGCCCGCGCAGCGTCTTGTGCGTGGTGGTGGTGACGAAGTCGGCGTACGGCACGGGCGAGGGGTGGTGTCCCGTGGCGACGAGGCCGGCGATGTGGGCGATGTCGGCGAAGAGATACGCTCCGACGCTGCGGGCGATTTCGCTCATGCGGGCGAAATCGATGACGCGGGCATAGGCGCTGGCGCCGACCGTGATCATCTTCGGCTTCTCGCGGGCGGCGGTGACGGCTAGTTCGTCGTAATCAATCCGGCCGTTGTCCTGGCGCACGCCGTACTGGCAGAACTGGTAGAGTTTGCCCGAAAAGTTGGCCGGATTGCCGTGCGTCAGATGGCCGCCGTGGCTGAGATTCATGCCGAGGATCTTGTCGCCGGGCTGGAGCACCGCGGTGTAGACGGCGAAGTTGGCCTGCGAGCCGGAGTGGGGCTGCACATTGGCGTGCTCGGCTCCGAAGAGCTTCTTTGCACGCTCGATGGCGAGCAACTCGACCTTATCGACCTGTTCGCAGCCGCCATACCAGCGCTTGGCGGGATAACCCTCGGCATACTTGTTGGTCATCACGCAGCCGGCGGCTTCAAGGACGGCCGGGTAGGTGAAATTCTCCGAGGCGATGAGCTCGATGTGCGTTTGCTGGCGGGAAAGCTCGCCGGCGATAGCGGCGAAAACCTCGGGGTCGAGTTGGCGGAGTGGTGTGGCGTTGAGGGACATGGCGAAGATGGAAGCGGATCGATAGGCAAAAAGTCGGAAAAAGGAAGACGCATTGCTCACGCAAAGACGCCGGGACGCAAAGGTTTTTTCGGCGGGCCGGGCCATGCCCGGGGGGAAGGCAGGGGAAGGGGCCGGCTGAAGGGGAGCCGGGAAGACCGGTCGTGGCGGGACGGCGCCTTCCCGGGATTGACTACGGCCAGTTTAGTGCCCGGTGGGGCAGTTGCGCTTTCAGCATCAGCCTAGGACCCGGCTGGCGCGATGGTCTTGAGGAAATTGATGACGCTGGGCACGGCTTCAACCATCTCGTCGCGGCAGGCTTCGTAGAGTTTGATCGGGCCGCCAAAAGGATCGGCGATCTCAAGGGAGGCGGGTGAGGTCAGGAATTCGCGGAAGAGGTAAATGTGCTGGGGCACGGGCGCGTACTGCAGCTCAATCAGGGCGCGATGCGATTCCGTCATGCAGAAGATGGCGAGGGCGCGGTCGAGCATGGCCTGCGTCAGAGTGCGGGCCCGGTGCTGGCTGATGTCGATGCCGACCTTGCGGAGCGCGATGACGGAGTTTTCGGAGACAAACTCGCCCGGGCGGGCATACAGGCCGGCGGACACGACCTGCAGCGACTTGAACGGTTCGGAATGGCCGGCCAGCGCGTGCAGCAGGAGGCCCTCGGCCATCGGGCTGCGGCAGATGTTCGCCGTGCAAACGACGACGATATGTCCGGGGTCAGGCATGGAAACAGAAGGGGGACATCAGGCGGGAGGCAGGAGGAAGACGAGAGAAAGACAGTGGGCAGACCCAGCCGGGCGTCAACCGCGGGCTAGCCCGCCTTCCCGGGCAGGCGGCCGAGAGCCAGCAGAGCGCGGTGCAGTTGCACCGCCCGCTGGAGCACGAGATCCGTCGGGGGATTGGTGGCGGTTGTTTTGGGATCAGTCTTGGCGGCGGTGGGGTCCGGCGAGGGCGGCGGTTCGGCATTGTGGTTGCCGCTTCCAAAATCCTTCGCGAGCGAAGCTTCGTCATAGCGGTCTTTCTTGAGTTTGCCGGAAATCAACGGGCCGATCGGGGTGCCGGCCTCGTGGGCGTCGTAGGCCAGGCGGTCCGATTCCGGCGCAGTCTGGATGACAACCCTGGGCTCGGGCCGGGAACCGGGCACACCGAGCGTAAGGATGCGGACCGGCAGGGTGGCCAAAGCTTCGGCCAATGGAGGCGGGGTGGCTGGGCTGACTAGTACCAGGGGAAAGGCGGAGTGGGAGGCGGCCAAGGCGGTGCGGAAAGCGGCGGCGGAAGCCTCGTCGGCACTGGAGTAACGGAGATCCAGCACCAGCGACTGCGGCCTGCGTAGGGCAGTGTCGATGGACGGGATCGCGTCGGCCAGCGCGTGGACGCGGACGTAGGCGAGCCCCTGGCCGAGATCCTGCGACGCCGGCGGCACAGCCAGACTGAAGGCGGAAAGCTGAGCGCTGAGCGCCAACAGGCCAAGGAGACGGCAGAAGAAGCCGGGGGCGGGCGCGGTCATTTCCGATTGAGCTGACGGGCGCCGATGTCGCGCCGGAAATATTTCGTGGCGCAGCCGATCTGGTCGCAGGCGCGGTAGGCGCGGGCCGCGGCCTCGTGCAAGGTCGGCCCGAGCGCCGTCACGCCGAGCACGCGGCCGCCGTTGGTCGTGAACTGCCCGGCGGCGTTCCTCGCGGTGCCGGCGTGATAAATGAAGGTAGAAGGTGGGAGGTTGGAAGAGGGAGGGAAAGAGATGACGTCGCCCTTGGGATACGAGTTGGGATAACCCTTCGCGGCGATGACCACGCAGACGGCGTAGTCGGGCCGGACCTCCAGCCTGAAGCCGCCGAGTTCGCCGCGGGTCGCAGCCCAGAGCAGCGCCAGCACGTCAGAAGCGAGGCGCGGGAGCACGACCTGCGTCTCGGGGTCACCGAAACGGGTGTTGTACTCCAGCACGCTCGGGCCGGCGGCGGTGAGCATGATGCCGATGAAGAGCGTGCCGCGGAAATCGATGCCCTCGGCGGCGATGGCGTCGACCGACGGGCGCACGATCTCGCGTTCGATGCGTACCAGCATACCGGGCGTGACCACATCGGCAGGCGAATACGCGCCCATGCCGCCGGTGTTGGGTCCGGTATCGCCGTCGCCGACTCGCTTGTGGTCCTGCGAGACGGGCAGGATGACATAGTCCCGGCCGGACACGATCACAAGGAGCGAGGTTTCCTCGCCGGCGAGGCAGTCTTCGACGAGGATCTGCCGGCCGCTGGCGCCGAACCTGCCGCCTTCGAGCATGTCGCGGACGGCCGCCTCGGCCTCGGTGAGGGTCATGGCGACGATCACGCCCTTGCCGGCGGCGAGACCGTCGGCCTTGATGACGATCGGCGCGCCGCGCTGCCGTACGTAGTCCAGCGCCGGGGCGGTTTCCGTAAAGAACGCTGCTGGGGCGGTGGGAATGTTGTGCTTCAACAGGAGCTGTTTCGTGAAAATCTTGGAGGCCTCGAGGCGCGCGCCGTCGGCTTTCGGTCCGTAGGCGGGAATGCCGGCCTTGCCCAACGCATCGACGAGACCAAGCGAGAGCGGCACCTCGGGGCCGACGACGACGAATTCGACCTTCTCGCGCTGGGCGATGGCGACGAGGCCGGCGATGTTGTCGGCCGCGACTGGAAAGCACGAGGCGTCCTGCGCAATGCCGGCGTTGCCGGGCGCGCAGAGCAGGCGCGGCTTCGTGGGCGAGGCGGCGAGGGCCTTGACGAGGGCGTGTTCGCGGCCGCCGGAGCCGACGACGAGGACGGAGTGAGGAAGAGAGGAAGACACGGGAGAAACTGGAGAAGCGGGAAGAGAGGAAGAGAGGAAGACGAAAGGCGAAAGCCGAAGGTCGAAAGTCGAGGGGCGGAGGTCGAACCAAAAATCCTGCGGCGGGATGCGGCGTGGCCTATGGCCGACCCTGCTCACGCCAAGGCGCCAAGCCGGGCAAGGCTGGAGAGTTGAGGTGGGAGGCAGACGGCTGAAAGTTCAGGTCGGAGATTTAGAGCATTTTAGATTAATAGGTAGCCGGCTCCGGGTGGCCCGGTAGGGCCGGACCGCTGGGCCGGCCGCGAATTATCACTCGGCGCGCCCAGCGGTCGCGCCCTACCTCGATCCGCGGGCAGACGGATCGAAACGGCCACGGAATTGCTTAATATGCTCTTGGTTGAAGCCGAGGGCGCCGAATTTCCACACGGCGTTGACGGAGCAGCGCCCTCCACCGGACTCCGAATCTTGGTTTTCGGATAGCCTCGAGTCAGTTGGTACGTCGCGGCTGCGCTGCCGCTCACAGCACCTGCAGGGCCTTGCGGTAGAAGGCGACGACTTCGGCGGGGTCCTCGGTGAAGAGGATGTAGTCGGCCATCCAGGCGGGGGCGCGCTTCTCCTTGAAGAGCGAGTTGAGCTGCTTCTTGAGGTCGCTCCAGAAGCCGGCGCCGTAGAAAACATAGGGAGCGCGTGGGCGGATGCCGAGCTTGAGGTTGCAGAGCTCGATGCCTATCTCCTCGAGCGTGCCGACGCCGCCGACGTTGAAGATGCAGAAATCGGCGACCTCGAACCATTTTTGACGGAAATGGCGCGAGGTTTCCTGGAAGGTGTTGAAGAAATCGACGCCGAGTTCGGGGGGCTGCGCCTCGAGTTCGAGGAAGCAGGCGCCAGTGAGGGCGCCCTTTCTGCGGGCGGCATCCGTGGCGAGGCGCATGACGCCGCCGCCGCCGCCGGTGAGGATGCCGACCTGCGGGCCGACGAAGTCGGTGAGCCGGTCGATGAGGCTCGCAATGCGCTCCTCGTCCGCCGCGCCCACGTTGTAGGCCGAACCATAGAACGCGAGGATGGTCGACTGCTCAAACTTCCTGGCCAGCTCCTCGCGGAGGAAGAAACCCTGGCCTTTTTTATAGGTGTGATAGTAGAGGTCGCCGATCGATTCGTTGAACCAGTAGAGGTCGACACCCATGCTGTGATACTGATCGATCCTCGAGTGGGCATTCCAGGAAAGGAAGAATCCGTGGGTCCGGGAGGGCTTGCGGAAGATGATGCGCCGGAGCTTGAGCTTCTCCAGGCGGGTGAGGAGCTCGATATGCTCGAGGAGGTTGGGGAAATAATCGATGAGCAGCGTGTCGGCGTTGGCGGGCGCATGGGCGAGCGCCTGGAGCATCGTGCGATAGCCGCAGGCGGCACCGAGCTTGGCCGATCCAGCCCCGCCGGTTTTCGCCAGGCCTGCTTTAAGTTCGTCAAAGTTGTCGAACAGGGAGCGGTTCTCCATGACCGCGCTTTGACCCTTGACGGAGACGCTGATTTTGGGGCGCACCTCGGGTACGCTTTCAGCCGGAGTCTCGGCCAGGCATTTGTAAGCCGCAGTCGCGGTCGCGAAAAGGCGCCGGCGTTTGCGCTCAAGCGATCGGACCGCGGTGTCCTCGGCTGGAGGCGCACGAAAGACCTCGACCGACACGACCGGGTTTACCACCGGCTGGTCGCTCGAATTATAAATTTCCAGCATGATGTTGGTACCGAAAGTCTTGATGGGATCAAGCAGCACGGCGCCGGTGTGGATGCCGAAATTGTCCTCGCCGCGGTTGAGGACGACGAAGTGCTCCTTGAGGTACATCGAACAGATGGTAAGGATCCCGGATTGAGGAGGGATGGAGAGGATGTCCGTCTCATGGCGGACCTGCACCTTGTCGAGGTAGTTGCGGGCGGCATCGTCGTGGACGAGACGCTCAAATTCAGGGCGTGCCAGCCTGGGGTTGAGGGTGTAGCGGACGCGATGCGGGGTGAGATAGACCCGGCCGAGACGGTCGATCGATATGGTGTTGGGCAGTTTGAGGCGGTTTTCCTTGAGGGCGTGCCAGATCTCGTCGGTGGTGAGCTTGGCCACATTGGGGGCGTAGTAAAGACGGCCGACGGGTATGCCGGGGCGCAGCAGCTTCTTGAAGTAGGCGGCGGTCGGGAAGCTCGAGTCGAAGATGAACGCCTCGGCCTCCAAAAGAAGCCGATTGTTGTCGACGATGGGCGGCCTGCGACTGGTGATGTCGATCCCGATGCGGGCGAGGGTGCTGCGTTCCGTGAAGTGGATCTGATCCAGGTTGCCTTTGAGAAAGTCCATTTCCGCGGGATGCCGCGGCCAAAAGGCCAGGGTCAGCGAAACGATGCGGGGGCTGCCAGGTTTGTTTTTTACCGTAAGGATCTGTCCGTCAGTACCGTGCCAGAACTGCGAAGCATTCATGGTATAAGCTAACGTGGGGGGTTGGCGACTCATGACAAGCCCGCCTTTGTCAGGCAGCTGCGGTTGGCCAGGAATAATCGCGCCGCCTATGGGATTGATTTTTCCGAAGCGACCCTCAACGTCCGGCCTTTCACGGTATTTCCCCGCCCGGGCCGTATCCTAACAGGACAACATTTTTATGAAACTCATCGCCAAACTCAGTGCCGGCCTTGCCGCAGCGAGCCTGTGTATCGCCGTCTCGGCTGAAGAGCCGGTCAAATTCAGTGTTCCCAACATCGACAGCCAGAAGTCCGGCAATCCGGCTCCAGGCACCCCGACGCTGGCCGCAGCGGCACCCGCTGCTTCGTCTACGCCGCAATACACGGAGGCCCAGATCATGGAGACTTTCGGCTGGTTCATGGGCGGCCGGTTGGGACTCGTCGAACTCGGATTTTCCGCCAGCGATGTCGAGAACATCATCAAGGGGATCCGTGCCGCCGCCAGCGGCAAGCCGGCACCCTACGATGTCGAAAAAATCGGACCCGTCATCGACAAGATGCTGCAAGCCAAGAACGAAGTCTACACTGCCAAGATCAAACAGAAAAGCCTGGCGGAAGCTGCGGCGTTTTTCACCAAGCTGAAGGAAAACAAGAATGTCGTGGAGACGCCGACCGGGTTGCGTTACGAGATCCTGCAAAAAGGCAGCGGCCCGGCGCCCGCGCTCGGCCAGACCGTGGTGGTTCATTACACGGGCAAGCTGCTCAACGATCAGGTGTTCGACAGTTCCGTGCAGCGCGGTCAACCGATCGAGATGCCGCTTCGCGAAGGCGAGGCGATTCCCGGCTGGATCGAAGGCATGCAGAAACTGAGCAAGGGCACCAAAGCCCGCCTGTACCTTCCTCCGCACCTGGCCTATGGGGACGAAGGCCAGCAGGGGATTCCCCCGGCTTCGACCCTCATCTTCGATGTCGAACTGCTCGATGTGAAGGACACGCCCAAGGCTGGCGCGAGTGTGCCCGCCGGCAAGTGATCGGCGTCTGTTTCGCAACATTTTTTATCGCAACGCCCTCCCGTCCAGGAGGGCGTTTTTGTTGAAGGCTGATGCATTTGGCGCAACATGCCGAAGATCTTCCCCATTGATTGGGCCGCCAGTCGTAACCGCTCCGCACGAGCGGCGGGGCGATGCAAACCATGCCGAGAATCCCCGGGGAAGAGCCCGCCTCCCGGGGTGTCCCGCAGCTGATGGCAAATTCGACCAAACGTCAGCAGGCGGGGGAAACGGATGCGAGTGCCGTCTTGAGGTCCGCGAGGAAGAGGTGGAGGTCTTCGTCGCGGGTGTCCCATGAGCACATAAGCCGGTAGCCGTGCGCGCCGATGAAGCTGTAGAAATGCCAGCCGCGCTTGTGCAGCGCCGCGGCCGCCGCCGCCGGCAGTTCGGCAAAGAGGGCGTTCACTTCCGGTTCGACGAGGATCCTGACTGCCGGGAGCTGGCGAAGCGCGGCGGCAAGTTTTTGCGTCATGCGGTTGGCGTGCGCGGCATGGCGCAACCAGGCGCCATCCTGCAGCATGCCGGTCCACTGGGCGCCGTGATAGCGCATCTTGGAGGCGAGCTGTCCGGCCTGCTTGCACCGGTAGTCGAACTCGCAGGCGAGCAGCGGATTGAAGAACACCACGGCCTCGGTGGTGGTCATGCCGTTTTTCGTGCCGCCGAAGCTGAGCACGTCGACGCCCGCGCGCCAGGTGAGGTCCGCCGGCCGCACGCCGGTCCGCGCCTGAAGGGCGGCGACGGCGTTGGCGAAGCGGGCGCCATCCATGTGCACGGCGAGTCCGTGGCGCTTGGCGACTGCCGTGAGCGCCCGTATTTCATCCTGGGTGTAGACCGTGCCCCATTCGGTGGATTGGGTGAGCGAAAGCACGCGTGGTTTCGGATAATGAATGTCGGTGCGCTTGAGGATAAGGTGCTCGACGGCGTCGGGTTGGAGTTTGCCGTTTGGTCCCGGGGCAACGAGAATCTTGGTGCCGTTGGAAAAAAACTCAGGCGCGCCGCATTCGTCGGTCTCCACGTGGGCATAATCGTGGCAGATCACGCTATGGTAGCTCTGGCAGAGCGAGGAGATGGCGAGTGAATTGGCGGCGGTGCCGTTGAAGACAAAAAAGATCTCGGCATCGGGTTTCTCGAACACCTCGCGGATGAGGTCGCAGGCGCGGCGGGTCCATTCATCGTTGCCGTAGGACGGCACGCGGTCGGCATTGGCGTCGGCGAGCGCGGCCCAAGCTTCGGGGGCGATGCCGGAGGTGTTGTCGCTGGCGAAATGGTAATGGTGGCGGATGGGGTCGCTCATGGCGCCAGCGTGGCGGCACGGCGCGGGCAAGAACAGCGCGAAGTGCGTCATCGGTTCGGGCGTGGACCGGAACGCAACCTGCGCTTGCGCCCGTCCTCAGACCGGATATCGCTGGGCGACGATGGAGGAAACGGCAGCCAATCTTTATCTAGTCGGTTTCATGGGCACGGGTAAATCGACCGTCGGCCGGCATGCGGCCCAGCGGCTGGGATTTGCCTTCCTCGACAGCGATCGCGAGATCGAACAGCTTCAGGGACGGGCGATTTCGGAGATCTTTGCCACCCGGGGCGAGGCGGCCTTTCGGGAGATGGAACGGGAATTTGTCGAACACGGGCATCCTGCGACGCGGCAGGTGGTGGCCTGTGGCGGCGGCATGGTGACGCAACCGGGCATACTGGAGCTGCTGCAGGGGAAGGGCGTCGTCATCTGTCTCTACGCACCGGTGGAAACGATCCTCGAACGCACATCGCGACACCAGCACCGGCCCTTGCTCAATGTCGAAAACAGGGAGGAGCGGATTCGCGAACTGTTTGGGCAGCGCGAGGCAGTCTACCGGCGTTCGGGCACGCTTGTGTCGACGGCCGCCCGGCCATTGCGGGAAATCGTGGATCATGTGCTGCGCATCTACCAGCGCGAGGCTCGGGAATTGGCGAAGACGCAAGGCGGCGCCGAACCGGGAAGGCGGGAAACATCAGGAGGGTAGCAATGCCGGCTCGGCGCGAAGAGTTGCGAAGGCGGCTGCAGGCGCTGGGCTTTGACGAGGTGCGCTTCGCCTGCGCCGGAGACCCGCCGGCCGGGGCTCTGCACGCATGGCTTGCCGCCGGTTATCATGCCGGGATGGATTGGCTGCCGCGGACCGCTGAAAAGCGGAGCAGCCCGCCACTGGTGCTGCCGGGGGTCAGAACGGTCATAGCTCTCGGGGTCAATTATTGGAGTGCAGGAAGGGAGCGACCCGGGGCGCGACGGAACGGGAGTGCCGCGGTCCGGCACGCCCCGTTCGGTGGAAACCCGGTTTGGGCGCGCTACGCGCTCCATGAGGATTATCATGATACGATCAAGCCGGCGCTCGTCGCGGCGGGGAGGGTGCTCGAAGAGTTTTTCGGCGTGGATGGTGGAGCTTACCGCTACTACGTGGACACCGGACCCGTACTGGAGCGTGGTTGGGCGGCCCGGGCGGGCCTGGGTTTTCTAGGCAAGAACGCCATGTTGATTTCCCAGGTGCATGGGAACTGGCTTCTGCTGGCGGCGATTTTGACGCGGGTGGATATAGAACCGGATGCACCGTTGTCCCGGAGCGAGCGATCCACCGCAGGGGGGGAGGAGCCGGTCGGGTTGCGCTGCGGCAAGTGCCGACGCTGCCTCGACGCGTGCCCGACGGGGGCGTTTCCGCGGCCGGGCGTGGTCGATGCGCGGCGCTGCATCTCCTATCAAACGATCGAAAATAAAGGCCACATGCCGCGCGACCTGCGTGCCGGCATCGGCGATCGCATCTACGGCTGCGATGCCTGTCTGGAGGTGTGCCCGTGGAACCGTTTTGCCCGCGAGGGCCGGCGGATGCTGCTGGCGGCACGCCACGATCTGGCGGCCCTGGGCCTGGGCGAGATTCTGGAGCTCACGCCGGAGCGTTTTGCCGAGGTCTTCCGGCGGACGCCGGTCAAGCGGCTCAAGCTGGCGCGGCTCCAGCGCAACGCCTGCGTTGTGGCTGGCAACATGGCGGCCGGCGGGGGCCCGCTCCACGAATTGCTGGCTCCGCTGGTCCGTCTGGCGGCGCATGAATCGCCGCTGGTGCGGGCCCATGCGGTCTGGGCGGTGTATCGAATCGCGGGCCATCCGGCGGCCGGCCAACTGCTCCATGCCGCCCGGGAGGCCGAGCGCGACGAAAGCGTGAACGCGGAATATGCAGCCGGCTCCGGCGCGCCCTAACCTTGGGCGGCAAAAAGGGACTTCATCCGCTGGACGAAATAAGCGGGCGGGCGCACGGGATGGCCGGCGGGGTTGACGAAGGCGTGCTTGGTAAAACCCGTGACGAGTAGTTCGTCGCCGCGATAGATCTCGTAGTCGAGGTGGATGCGCAGTGCCGGACACTCCTTGAGGGTCGTCACGACCTGGAGAGTATCGTCGTATACGGCGGGTCGGAGATATTTCATCCCAACCTCGAGCACCGGCAGGTGGTAACCATCGTTCTCGAGCTGCCGGTAGGAGACGCCGTTTTCCTTGAGCAGGGTGGTGCGGCCGACCTCGAACCAGGGCAAATAACTGCCGTGGTAGACGATGCCCATCATGTCGGTCTCGGCGTAACGGACTTGGATCTGGACCCGGGATTGCAGCATGGCTGCGGTCACTCTAGGAACGCGGTTCCGGTTGTCCAAACAAAGCGGTCGCGCTCTCCAGCCAAGTGTGCTGCCGCGCCCGCTGCCGGCCGGCGTCGCCCAGGCGGCGGCGCAGCGCCGGGTCGGCGATCAGTCGGGACAGGGCGGCGGCTAGAGCCGGCAGGTCGTCGGGAGACACGAGGAGACCGGTTATTTCCCCTGCCACCGCCTCCGCGACGCCGCCGATGTCGTGGGCGACAATGGGCAGCCCGTGCGCCCCGGCCTCGAGATAAACCAGCCCGAAACCCTCCACGCTGTTTTTATGCGGCATGCTGGTCATGGCGAAAATGTCGGCCGCGCCGTAAATGCCGCCGAGGTCGGCGTCGGGGATGTCGCCCAGGAATTTCACTGGAAAGTCGACCGCGGCCGCGGCCTGCCGCAGGTGCGCCTCGTAGTTCTCCTTGCTGTGCGCGCCGACGATCCAGTATTCGATCGCAGCGCGTTGTGCGGCGGGCAGGGCAGCGAGGGCTTTCAGCAGGTGGCACTGGCCTTTGCGCGGGTGCAGGCGCGCCACCGTGAGGATGACGATCTTGTCCTGGGAGGGGCGGACGGCGGCGGGGACCGGCGACTGGGTGAACTCATCGCGCAGGGCTCCGGGGGTGAGCACGGTGCGGGCGGCGGCCTCAGGAAAATGCTCGAGCAACAGGGACTGGGTGAACTGGCTGACCACGCCGATGCGGTCGGCGCTGGCGAACAGACGTCCGGCTGCGCGCCGCAGGGTGGGGCGTGACCGGAAACACAGGATTTCCGAGCCATGCACGGTGAGCAGCAGGCGGTGCGGTCGCAGGGCGTGGAAAAACTGGAGCAACATCAGCGCGAGCATGGGGCCAGGTTCGGGCAGATAGAGGGTGGCTTGGCGCAGGCGGTGGCGCTCGGCGAACAACGTGCGGGTGCTGTGCCATTGGCAGGCGAGACCATGGGTGCCCTTGAGCGGCAGCCGGCGCACGGCAAAGGGCCAGACCTCGTCGTCCACCGCCGAGGGGGCGGCCGGCGCCAAGACCTCCATCGCATAGCCGAGCTTGACCGCAGCCCGTGCCATTTCCGCGGCATAGGTGGCAATCCCGCCGCGATGGGGCGGAAACTCGTGCGTTACCATCACCAGTGGCGCGCGTGTTTGAAACTGGCTGGGTGGTGGCTCCACTGGCATGTAGATCTAAAAGCTAATGCTAGGCGGTTCGAGTTGATCTCGGCAAAACAAACTTTCGGAAAAACAGAGAAGATCGCGATATGGCCCAAGCCCTTGGCGCCTCGGGTTCAAATTTGGTGGGCGCACTCTTTTGACGCAAAGCTTTGGTGGTGAGTGGCGATGAGGGGCGGCCTAGTACTGAGGGTAGGAAAGCACGTCCATAAGGTCCAGGGCCCGCCGCACCCGTTCGCAAGCATCTTGCATGAAGGTTTCAATTTGGACATGCCATGTGCCATCCGCCGACACTATTCGGTCTGTCGGCCGATTGGTCTGAGGAGTTGCCTTGCGAGCATGTTGATGCCCTTGCCGGGCTTTTCGTGGGCGAGTAAACACTTGAGATGGTCGGGACCATTGATTTTCACATGGTTCTCAATCTCCCTGGAAAATTGAGGTTTACATGGGATTTATCGTTCAATTATTAACATGGAGAAATGGCTCCGGCAGCAAATCCTTCTTCGGGCGTTCAGCTCAAACCCTTCACGGCAGAGGATGATGCAAATCTGCGTGAGGCACTGAAGCGTTGTTCTGCCGCCACCTACGAGGCCGCTGCCCAATTCCGCAAGACCGGTAATACAGAGCATCTTCCGGCCATCGTGCTCGGGATCATCGAGCGTTACGTCGAGCCCGATCTACGGGCAAAGCTGAAGGATCCCGACGACGATCTGCGCATCATCGAGGATCTGGGCATCGACTCGCTGACGATGATGGAAATCGTTATCCTCGTGGAAGATGTTTTGCAGATGTCGATCAACAACGAGGAGTTGCGCCATCTCCGCACGGTTGGTGACCTGAAGATCTTCATCGACTGCAAAGTGCGCGGACTTCCATTGCCCCAGCCGACCAGGTTCCTCCCCATAGAGCAGATCGCATCGGTCATGCCGATCCAACCGCCGTTTCTTTTTCTCGGCGAAGCGTCGGTGAGTGCCCACGGTGCGAATGCCAAATACAAGATTAGCGGCCAGGAATTTTTTCTGCAAGGTCACTTCAAGGATGATCCGGTCCTGCCTGCCTCGATCATGCTGGAGGCGCTCGGCCAGCTCGCGGTGCTATTCTTGCTTGAGGGCTCCGTCGGTGAGGCCGGCAAATCCGTCGATCCAAAGAAAATTTTCTTCACTTCGTGCGAAGGAGTGCGCTGCCATCGTATTTGCCGCCCCGGGGAGGTTCTTACCCTTTCGATCAAGCCCAAACGCCTCAAACTGCCGCTCGCCACGTTCGAGGGCAATATTCGCGTCGGGCAGGAAAAGGCGGCCATCGTCGAGGAAATCACGCTTACCTTTGCCTTCGCCGAAGAGCTGGCGCAGCCTCAGCCTGAGGCAGCTCCCAGCGAGGTGCCTGTGGCGGACGGGGCACAAACTCCCTCTCTGCCCAACGAGGCCAGCGCCTGAGCGGGGCTGGCGGCTAGGTTCACGCCCGGCGGCGCTGTTGACCGCGCCTACAAAAGTACCTTTTATCGCCGTCCTGTGCCGTGTCCGCCCGCCGGCGTCGGCCTGACCATATGCGGAAAGTCTACATCACCGGAATCGGTTTCATTACGAGCATCGGCAACGACGCGCCCACAGTATCGGAAAGCCTGCGCGAGTTGCGCCACGGCATGGCCTTGTATCCACCTTTTCAGAAGGCCGACATCCCTGTAAAGGTGGCCGCCATCGTCAAGGACTTCGCCGTCGACTCGCCAGATGCCGAGGATTGGGTTTTCCCGGCCCGCTATACGATCAAACGTGAGATCCTGCGCGGCATGGCGCCGCATGGCATCTATGCCTATTGCGCCATGATTCAGGCCATTGAAGACGCCCGTCTCGGCACCGCCGAAATTTCGAACCGGCAAACAGGCCTGTATGCCGCCTCGGGTGGCTCGCCCTTTCTGCTCAGCCACTTTCTGGAGCGGATGCGCCGGCTCGGCGTCATGCGCTGCCAGCCGCTTGGCATCGTCGCATCAGTGGCCGGCACCCTGAACTTCAACCTCGTCGCCCACTTTAAGATCAAGGGGGCCTCCACGGGATTTGCCTCCGCCTGCGCCTCATCGGCCCATGGCCTTGGTTTTGCATACGACGAGATCGCGCTCGGCCGCCAGGAACGCATGTTTGTCGTCGGTGCCGAGGACAACAATGTCGAAAACATACTGCCATTTGCCGGCATGAGGGCACTGTCGATCCAGACCGATCCGTCAATTGCCTCGCGCCCGTTCGACGCGGCGCGCGACGGCTTTGTCGGCACAGGCGGGGCCTCCGTGCTGGTGCTCGAGAGCGAAGACCAGGTGGCGCGCCGCGGGGCCAGGGTCTACTGCGAAGTCGCCGGCTGGGGCCAGGCTTCCGACGGATATAATGTCGCCATTTCCCATCCGGAGGGCGAGGGGTTGCGCCACGCCATGGAAAACGCGCTAAGGGCCGCCGACCTTACGCCCGAGGCGGTGGACTACATCAACGCCCACGCCACTTCGACTCCCATCGGCGACATTTCCGAGGCCAAGGCGATCAAGGCTGTTTTCAAGACCAACCTGACCCGCCCAGCCGTCAGCAGCACGAAGGCCCTGACGGGCCACGGCCTTTCCCTGGCGGGGGCGATGGAAGCGGGTTTTTGCGCGCTCGCCATCAAGGAGGGCTTCATGCCCGGGTCCGCGCACATCACCAATCTCGATCCGGCCTGTGCCGGACTCAACATCATCCGGGCCACCCTGCCCAACCGCCCATCGGTCGTGTTGAGCAACAGCAGCGGTTTCGGCGGGGCCAATGTGTGCCTTGTCCTCCGTGGTGTCGCCTGAGCTGCCCGTGTCTATTGCAGTCGCCGCCGCATGAACCATCCGCCGCTGGCTTCGCTTTATCGAACGGCGTTCGTCACCGGCGCCAGCACGGGGCTGGGCCGGGCTTTCGCCGACATGCTGCTTGCGGAGGGAGTCGAAGTCTGGGGCACCTCGCGCGATCCGGCGCGGCTTCCGACCCGTGAACGGTTCCACGCGCTCGCGCTCGATCTGGCAGACGGCGCCCGTCTCGAGGCGGTTCTGGCCGAGGCCGACAGTGCGGCCGGCGGTTTCGATCTTGTGATCAACAATGCCGGCTACGGCATTTTCGGCGCATTCGCCGGCACCGAATTTGCGGTTTGGCAGGCGCAGATCGAGGCCATGCTGATCAACACGGCGCGACTCACCCATGCGGCGCTCCGCCGCCAGCTCGCGCGCAACCATGGCGCCATCGTCAATCTCTCCTCGCTCGCTGCCGAGTTTCCTTTGCCCTACCAAAGCGCCTATAACATGGCGAAATCCGGCCTCTCGGCTCTCAACGAAAGCCTGATGGTCGAGGTCGCGGGAACCGGCGTGATCATCCTCGACTTCCGCCCCGGCGACTATCGCACCGATTTCGAAAGCTCCGTGCGGCGACCGCCGGGAGAGTTAACGCCGCGCATGGAGCGCGTCTGGGCGGCGTTTGCAAGGATGATGCGTTCCGGTCCTCCCCCTGTTCACGCCGCCGCTTCGCTGCGCCGTGCGTTGCTGGCCCGCCGCAGCGGCACCGTGCGCACGGGCCGGTTTTCCCAGGTGGTGGTCGCGCCGCTGCTCGCCCGCTTCGGTACGCTTTCGCTGCGCCGGACCGTTCAGGCGCGCTATTTCGACGCCACCTGAGCATGGCGCGTATACGCATCCTCGTTCTTACCTCCAGCACAGGCGCCGGCCATGACGCCCGGGCCCAGGCGTTCGCAGAATGGTGCTTCGAGCTTTACCGCCACGATGTCGACGTGCGCATCGAGCGCATGCTCGAAAAATCGTCCGGTTTCTTCAGCGCCGGCGTCAATTTCTACAACTGGATCCAGACGCGCTCGCCGTGGCTGCACAAGGCATTCTACCTTTTCGTAGAGCTGCTCGGTTTCCTCAACCGCCGGTCGGTGAGCTTTGGCCGGGCCTATTACGTGCAGGTGCTGCGCGAGTACCGGCCGCATCTCGTGTTCAGCGTGCACGACTGCCTTAACCGCGGCTACTTCCCGCTGGCCCGCCGGATTCTCGGCCCGGACCGTGTCCGCTGCGCCACCTACTGCGGCGAATTCTCCGGCGGCTTCGGCTACAGCCGCAACTGGATCGAGCCCACCGCCGACCTCTACGTATCGCGCACCGCGACGGCCAACGACTACGCGGTCAAGCTCGGCCTCCCCCGCGAACGCACGCGGGTGCGCGGCCACCTGATGCGCCCGGGCTCGTATCTCGAAGAGCTGGAGGGCGCCGCCCGGGCCGACTACCGCGAGCGCGTGCTCAATGTACAGAGCGACCTCTTCACTGTGTTCCTCGCCACGGGCGGCAACGGTGCCAATAACCACCTCGATCTGCTGCCGCTGCTTCTGCCGCATGCCGACAAGGTGCAGGCCGTCGTCATCTGCGGACGCAACCGCGAGACCTACAACGCGCTCATCCACTGGCGTGCGCAGCATCCGGAGTTGAACTGCTTTGTGGACGGCTTTTCCGACACAGTGCCCCTGCTTCTGCAGGCGAGCGACGCGGTCGTCACCCGCGGCGGCACCACCACCTGTGCGAAGGCGCTTAATTTCCGCTGCCCGATTATCTTCAACGCCTTCGGCGGCATCATGCCGCAGGAGCGGCTCACGGTGAAATTTTTCCGCAACGCCGGGGCCGCAGAGCTCATTGGCAGACCGGCCGATTTTGCCCGCCTCATCGAACTGTGGATGGCGGACCGCAGCCGTTACGAGGAGCTGCGCGCCAATTTCCTGAAACTCCGCTATGAGGAGGATCCGACCGTGGTCATCGGGGAGCTTGTCGGCCTCGCGTCGGACGCCGCCGGCGAGAAGCCCGCTCGCCGCCCCTGGCCGCCGGAACGACCGCACCGGACCAGCTAGCGGCGCCAGCGGCTCTTTGCCTTCAGGCAGCCGATCTTCAGCGAACGTTAAGATGGGTCATGCCTATGGCTGGCGCGGTTGCTGACTGCGTTGCCCCGGCACCTTGTTGGGCTTTTCCCCTTCATGCGATACCACTGCCAGACTCCGCGTCTCTGATTGTGAACTCGGCGTCGCACTCTGGGCAGTCGCGGTAACAAATCATACTGTGCCATCGCTCGGGGCTCAGGTGAATACCGGAGCGATCCTTCTCCCATCATCGAGGACAATAAGGACTCGCATCGCCCTTCTGATAATAAAACGGACTTCTGAACTCTAGTGTGCCTTGGAAACGGAGTGCGTCATCAAGACTCTTCACCTCCTTTTTCAGCAGGTGATTTTCGTCTTCGAGTGTCACACACGCTTCTCGAAGCTCCATGATCTTCTCTTGGACTTCAATGGTCATGCCTTTCTTCAGCAGATCCACGATTTCTCGGTAACCGCGGAGCGAGCTCATTTTTTTGCCGATCAGTATTATTCGCCCTTACGCGTTAGCCTTGCTGGGCGGGGGTACATGGCGGCAAGAAAACCGGGCGATGGCTTCAAAGGCAGGAGGGGAAAGTTTAGATGGTCGTCCCGGATCAGGCAGACCGAGATCGTGGGCCGTACGTTTTTTAAAGCGGTTAAAATTTTGCAGCGGTGGATGGTTTGCTGGAGCGCGGGCGACCCCGCCCGCGACCCGCTCCTTCCGCGGCGAGGTCACCGCGGCTCCAATATTGTTTGATATGCTCTGGCCTTGAGCACACGGAGAGTGACGAGGGGAGGGGATCGAATATCTCCGAGGCTTTTCTCTGTGCCCTCGGTAGCTAGCGCAGTCCCATTCGCGGACGGCCCGGCGTTCCGTCCATACCGGCGCTACCGCGCCAAAGTCCAAATCCTACGGACGGTTGGTGTCCTTTCGTGTGTTCCGTGGGCAATCCTCCCTTCGCGCGCTCTTCGCGTCCTTCGCGTTTTCCGGCGGCGCGGCGCGGAGTCCGCTCGACGTGCGGGGCGCAATCGTGCCATCCTGCGGTCTGTCTTGAGCCGCACTCCGACCATCGCCCTCCTGTTCACGACGTTTCCAAAGACGTCGGAAGCATTTCTCCAGCGGGATGTGGCGGCCCTGCAGGCGCAGGGCGTGAACCTGCGACTCTACTCTTTGTGGGGCGGCGGCGGACAGTTTCGCGGCCTGCCCGTGCACACGCTGCCGAAGTGGAAATTCTTCGTGTCGCTGCTGTGGTGGATCCCGTACGAGTCGGCCCGGTATCCGGGCATCCTGTGGGAACTGATCGTGAATGTCCTCCACCGACGTGCGCCGTCCACCCTGAATTTCTGGGAGAACATGCTGGGCGCGGGCTTCACGACCTGCTGGGTGCACGAGTTCAGAAAAAATCCACCCGACCTCGTGCATGCCGCCTGGGCCGGCGCGCCGGCCACGGCGGCGTGGCTGCTGTGGCGCACGGCCGGCATCTCCTACAGCACGGGCGCCCATGCCTACGATCTCTACGAGCACGGCGGCGACTGGTGGCTGATGGAAAAGGTGCGGTTCGCCCGGTTCGTGCACACCTCGACGGAGATGGGCCGGCAGACGCTCATCGCCCGCGGCGCCGATCCTGCCCGGGTTTTCTGCATCCGCCGCGGTCTCGACTCGTTTCCTCCCTGCAAGCCGCTGCGGTCCGTTCGCCGGCCGCTGCGGCTGATTTGCGTGGCGCGGCTCGTGCCCAAGAAGGGCCTCGAGCACCAGTTGCGCATCTACGCGGCGCTGCGCGATGACGGGGTGGAATTTTCTGCGCGCATCCTCGGCGACGGTCCGCTGCGCGAAACGCTGGAGGGCAAGGCCAAGGCGCTGGGGCTCGGCGATGCGGTCGAGTTTGCCGGTCACGTGCCGCATAACGAGGTGTGGCGCGGTCTGGAATGGGCCGACGTGTTGCTGCATACCGGTGTCGTGGCCGAGAGCGGCGACCGCGATGGCCTGCCGAACGTGATTCCCGAGGCGATGGCGGCTGGCACGCTCGTTGTCACATCGCCCGTGGCGGCGACCACCGAGGCCGTACAGCCCGGTCTAACCGGGCTGGTGGCTGACGTGCACGATCCGGCGGCGTGGGTTGCGGCGCTGCAAAGCCTGGCGACCGACGACCAACGGGCGGAGCACCTGCGCCGCGGGGCGCGCCGCTGGATCGAGGACAACTACGACGCGCACCGGAACACGGCGCGGCTGCGCGAGTGCTTCAACCGCGCCATCGAGAGATGATCTATTTCGACGTGACCAAGTCCGGCGCGACCGAACCCCACTCGGGACTCACCCGGGTGAGTTCCCGGTTGCGCGAAGAAATGGGCTCGGCGGTCATCCCGGTGACGTGGGATGCCCACCGCCGGCTGTGGCGGTCCACCGCCAGCCGCCAGCCGGTTGCCTTGGATGGGGCCGACTGGTTGTTGACAGCGGAGCTTTTCAGCGATCCGGAGCGGCCCGGCCTGGGACAGTTCATCCTCCGACCTCCGTGCCGGTTGGCGGCGGTTTTTCACGATGCAATCCCTCTGAAACTGCCGCACATAACCTGGCCGCAGAGTGTGCAGCGGCATCCGGAATACATGAAGCTGCTCGCGCAGTTCGACCGCATTTGGGCGGTGTCGGCGGCGAGCGCGGAGGACTTGCGTGGCTTCTGGCGCTGGCAGGGAGTGACCCCGCGGGGCGAACTTGAGGAGATCGGGCTGGGGGCGGATTTCGACGGCGAACCACGGCGGACCTCCAGCCTGAGGTCGCTGCCTCCGAGCCTGCTGTGCGTCGGGATCATAGAACCGCGCAAGAACCAGTCCTTCCTCCTCGACGTTGCCGAAGCGCTCTGGCGGGAGGGATTGGCGTTTGATCTGCATGTGGCTGGACGGGTGAACCCGCACTTCGGCAAGCCCATCGAGGCCCGGATGCGGACACTGGCCAAGCGCCAGTCCGGATTTTACTATCACTCCGCGATCAAAGATGCAGCTTTGCGCCGGCTTTATGCGGCGGCGTGGGCCACAGTCTTCCCCACGATCGCCGAGGGGTGCGGACTGCCGTTGCTGGAGTCGCTGTGGTCGGGCGTGCCCTGTGTCGGCAGCGACCTGCCCGTGCTGCGCGAGAATGCGGAGGAGGGCGGGTGTCTGCTGGCCGCGGTCAATGATGAGACCGACTGGAAGGATAAGTTACGCCGGATTCTGGCTGATGAGGCCGAGCAAACCCGCTTGCGGAGAGAAGCGACTTCCCGCCCTCTTCCCACCTGGTCGGTCGCGGCACGGACCCTGCTGGGCAGTCTGCGTTGAGGGAATATCCGCGGGGGCAGGGGGGCGGCCAAGCCACAGTCAGGGAGATCCAGGGGTCCCGCTGTGAATGGGGAACGGTTGCCCGCACCCCCGTCGCGATGAGAGGGGAACTGCTGCGGACCTTCCCTGGTATCGTGGCGAAACGGGAAGCTGTTCGGGGTAATTGCAGCAGGACTAGAGCTTCTTCACGGCGTAGGCCATGGCTTCGCCGATCCGGTCGAGATCCTCGTCGGTGTGCAGGGCCGACACGGCGGTACGAATGAGATCCTTGCCAGGCGGTACAGCGGGCGAAATGGAAAGAATCGTAAACACGCCTTTTTCAATAAGCGACTGCCAGAAGCGGTAAACCAGCTCCTTCGAGCCCAACACAATGGGCACGGCTGGCGTCTCGCTCTCCCATAAATCCAGTCCGAGGCCCTTCAGCATTTCGCGATAACGGCGGGTGTTGCGCCAGAGCCGCTCCAAGTGCTGCGGTTCGGTTTGCATGATGTCGAGCGCCGCGGAGGCGGCGCCAGCCTGGCTCGGGCTGAGGGCTGCGCTGAAAATGGTCTGTCGGGAGTGCGTGCGCAGATACTCGATCAGCTCCTTGGTCCCGGCCACGAAGCCGCCCGTGCTTGCCAGCGACTTGGACATGCTGCCGCAGATGAGGTCGATTTTGTCGTTGAGGTGGAAATGGTCGACCGTGCCGCGTCCCTGCCGTCCGAGGACTCCGAAACCATGGGCATCGTCGATTACGCTGAAACAGCCGGCTTCGTCGGCGATCCGGGCGATCTCGGGCAGGCGGCATATGTGGCCTTCCATCGAATAGACGCCCTCTATCACCAGCATCTTCGGCGTATGGTGTGGCACACTTTTCAGCACCTGCCGGAGATCCTCGGGATTATTGTGGGTGAAGCGCTCCACCGTGGCCATCGAGAGACGGATGCCATCCCACAGGCAGGAATGGATATTTTTGTCGGCGAGGATCACGTCGCCCTTCTGGGCGAAGGCCGCAACCGATGACAGGCAGGAGATATAGCCGGCCACGCTGACGTGGCAGGACTCACGTCCGAGGAAATGGGCGAGTTTCTCTTCAAGTGCGAGGTGGTAGCCGCGGGAGCCGTTGGCCGACCTGGCACCGGTCGTGCTCGCGCCCCAGGTCTTGGCGGCCTGGCCGCAGGCCTCGATGACCTTGGGATGAAACGACAGGCCGAGATAATCATTGCTCGAGAGCATGATTAGTTCGCGCCCATTGAAGCGGACATGAGCGCCCTTCTGCGCCTCCATTGAATTGTAGAACGGCTTGTATTTGAGCCGCATCTTCGTCGGATAGTCGTCGTGGCAACGTTCGACGATTGCCTTCTTCGTTCTACTCAGAATGGAAAGTCCCATGGGAAAGGCCCCGACTAGAGGGGAGAAATCATTGCTTAGCAATCGCAAAGGCCCATCAAGCAATAGACGGATCGGGCGTTGCAACAGCGCTGTCTGTTAATAAGTTATGAATGGCGATCCGCCGGTCTGCCACGCCGCTTCAAGAGGCGCATCCAGGCGGTCAGATCAGAGGCGTAATCGCGCCAGGTGCGGAAAACCCGCCGCCGCGCTGCGGCCGTCAACTCTTGCCGCATGGCGGGATTTTGCAGCAGGCGCCTCAGGGCCGCCGCCAGGCTGGCCGCATCGACCGAGTCGAGCGCAACGCAGCCTCCGCCGTGCGACGACTCACCGAGCGCTCCGCGGCCCGAGCATACGCAGGGCTTGCCGTGCGCCAGGCTTTCGAGCACCGGCAGGCCGAAGCCCTCGATCAGCGAGGGGTAAACCGTAAAGGCGCACTCGCGATAGGCGGCATGCAGCGCCGGCTCGGATTGCGGACCGTCGTACCGCAGGGGGCGGCCGGCCGCCTGCAAGGCGCGCAGCTTTTCCAGCGCCAGGCCCGCGGTGGCCGGCTGGGCCATGCCGATCAGGTGCAATTCGAACTTCTGGCCCTCGCGCCACAAGCTCTCGCAGGCCTCCAGCAGCGCCAGGTGGTTCTTGCGGCCTTCGATGCTGCCGACAGACAGCACGACGCAGGTGGCGGGTTCCAGCGGATGGGAGGGATCATCCATTGAATGGCATATTTCGTCGAGGCCGAGGGGAATGGCCTGCACTGGCGGCACGTCGTGCTCGCCGAGCCAGGCCCAGTAGTCGCGCAGGCTGGTGGCCGAATCCTCCGAAATTGCGGCGATGCCATCGAACCGGAGCAACTCGCGCAGGTAGGCGGGAAAGCGCGCGACGGTCTTGGCCGGAGTGAGCTCGGGAAATTTCAAGGCGATGGCGTCGTGGAACACCGCGACGCGCGGGCCCGACACGCGGGCAAAGAGGGCCGGCTGGTTTTGGGCGACCACCGGCGAAAACAATTCGGGACAAAGCAGCGCTTCGCCGGACAACACGGGCGGAATTCTGCCCAGCAACCGGCGGGTCCGTCCGGAGAGACGTTTCTGCAAGGACCATTGCGCGCCGCGCCGCTTCGCGACCGGGCCCGGCGGCGGGTGCAACACGGCCTGCTCGTCGGCTTCGAGCGCGCGCCAAGCCCCGAGGAAGTGATCATAGCAGATTGGTTCGACGACTTCGTGGAAGGAGGGCAGCACGGTCAGCAGGGACCGCACGACGCGCTGGATGCCGGTCTGCGCCAGGGTGTGGCTGGTATGGGTGGCGTCGTAGAGGAGCATCAAGGGCAGGGGGAGGGGAGGCGTTGCCAGATGGTTGCAGCGCGGAGCGTCGTGAGCTGCCTCCATTCGCCGCCGAGACGTTTCAGGGCGCCATCCTGCAGTTCGAACGGGAAGAGCACGGCAAAGACCGGCACCTTCTGGCCTTCGAGGGAATGAAACAATTGCCGGGTATCGACGCCGTCGAGGGAATCCCATCGGGCCACAATAAAATCCGTATAATAATAGAACGTGCCGCTAACCTGCATGCAGAATACCACGGCATCGGCGGGGGCATGGGCCTGCATCCACTGCGCCGCCGCCAGATAAATGCTTTCCCCCTTCATGAAGTCGGCGACGTGAAAGTGGCGCGACCAGCCTATCTCCCAGGACAGGGCCGATCCCAGCAAGAGCAGCGCGAGGGCGGGAGGCAACCAAGCTCGGGGGGCCTGCGGCTTCCATCGCTCGTGAAAATGATGTGCCGTCAGCAATGCTGCCAGGATCAGAACGGGAAAGGCGGGGAGGATGAAGCGCAGGTACCACCAGGTTTCGCCGGAGTGGTAATAGAAGGAGTAGAACCCGATCAGCGGGGCCAGCCAGGCCGCCAGGACCACCAGGTCGCGATTGCGGCCTCTGGGGAGGAACGGCACGGCCAGCGCCGCCACCACCAAGGGGGAAAGCAGCCCGGGAATCCACCGGGCAAAATGCGCCGCAATATGCGGGAAGAAGCGCACGCTGAAGGCACTGCTTACATCGCCGTAACCCGTGGTCACGATCTGCCCGTGGAGCTTGTAATTGTAGAAGCCGAGCAAGGTCGCGAAAGGCAATCCGCCCAGCGCCAGCCAGAGATAGCGCCGCGGCCGCCAGCCCATCGCCACAACGAGCGGCAAGGCCAGCAGAATATTGGTCGGTCGTACCAGGACGGCCAGGCCGGTGCATGCGCCGCCCGCAAGTGCCCAGCGCCATTCGTTCGCCTTTGCGCCTTCCGGCGGGGAATCGCCGGCGCGCAATGCCGCGTAGAGCGCCGCCAGCGTCCAGGTGGTCGCCAGCAGGTCGCTCATGGGTTGAAAGGCCATGAAACAGAACAGAGGGCAGAGCCACAGGAGGAGAGTGCCGGCCGCAGCCCAGCCGGCCGGCAAACCTTGCCGCCGACCCAGGGCATAGAGCAGCCAGCCGGCGGCGAGCGCCGCCACGATGTTGACGAAGATCGGGGCCAGGTCCCGACCAGCCAGGGCGGCCATCGCGGCCAGGTGCAGGGGCAGTCCGACGGGATAGGTGGGAACCATTGCGCGTCCTTGGGGAAGCACCCTGAAGCCAAGGGGCTGATAGAACTGGGGCGGAATATTCTCGCCGGCCTGACCGGGCAGGGGACGGATGGCCGCGAAGAACTCGCCCCGAGCCAGCAGGCGGGCGCTGTTGATATAGCCCGACGCATCGGAGCCGCTCGCATAGGGCGAGATATGGCAGAACAAATAGGCAGCATAGAGCATGAGGCCGAGGGCACACAGCCAGCGAAAGTGCCGGGCTAAAAAGGGAGCCGGCATCCCAGGCGTTGGGTGGTCCATGCTGAAGCGTTGTCGCGAGGGGTACCGTGCCAGTTTTCCTCCTGACGACACAAATCAAAAACCCCGCTCGCGCCGCGCCAAGCATGCCGGGGCCTTGCGGCGCGCACCGCAGCCAGGGGCCGGTCGTCCGAGCATTCCATCCTTGAACGACGGCGCCAATCAGGTGTCCTGTCCCTCGCCTCTGCCGTATTGAAAATCACCTCCTTGTCTTTTCGCTCACCCTTCTGGCGCTGGCTGGCCGTCGCCGCCAGCGTGGGGGCGTTCCTGTGGGTGGTGGCCCAGTGTTATCTGCCAGGCAAGGGATTCACGTATTTCGTCATGTTCGGTGAAAAGCAGAGCGGGCGATATCTGCCGGAACTGAAGGCGATCAATTATTACGCTCTGGATGATTCCTACGGCTACGATGCGCAATATTACGCCCAGATGGCCATGCGGCCGCACTTGGCGGATCCGGAGCTGGCGCAAGCCGTGGACTCATTGCCCTACCGGGCCCGTCGCATTCTCTTCTGCTGGACGGCCTGGCTGGCGAGCGGAGGCGATCCGGTGCGGGCGCTGCATGTCTATGCTGTGCAAAATGTGGCGGCGTGGCTGCTGCTGGCGTGGCTGCTGCTGCGGTGGTTCCCGCCGGGCGGCGGCTGGCAGAATTTTCTCCGCTGGGCGGGAGTGATGTTCAGTTTCGGGCTTTGCTTCAGCGTGCGCGGGGCGCTCGTCGACGGTCCTAGCCTGCTGCTGATCGCAGCGGGTCTCGCGCTCGCGGAAATGGGGCGACCCTGGCTATCGGCCGCCATCCTGGGGGTTTCCGGGCTGGGCAAGGAAACCAACATCCTTGCCGGAAGCGGCCTGGCTCTCCCCGGGGAGAATACGTGGCGCGCCTGGCTGCGATTCGGCCTTCAAGTCATGGTGGTCGTGCTGCCGCTGGGCCTGTGGCTGGCGTTTGTGACGATGAGAGTGGGAATGGCCACGGAGATGGGCGAGCGTAACTTCGACCTGCCATTCCATGCCTATGCCGTGAAATGGCAGGCGGCGGCCGCCCAGTTCGGTCAGGAGGGGCTCGGTTCGGTGGCAAAATGGAACCTGCTCTCCCAGGTGGCGCTCACGGTGCAATTCCTGTTTTTCGCGCTGCGGCTCCGTTGGCGCGAGGCCTGGTGGCGGGTGGGGGCGAGCTATGCGGTGCTCATGATGTTTCTGGGCGATGCCGTGTGGGAAGGCTACCCGGGAGCCGCCTCGCGCGTGCTGCTGCCCATGCTGCTCGCCTTCAATATTCTGGTGCCGCGGGGACGCCGGTGGTGGCTGGTGCTGCTGCTTGGCAACCTGAGCGTGGTGGTTTCTCCCGATCTCCTGAAGCCGCCGGCGCAAGTCAGTTTTCAGGTGGAAGGCCCCCGGGCCTTGGGCATGATTGAAAAATCCGGCCGCACGGTGGAGGCCATCTTTGATGCCGGCTGGTATCAGCAGGAGCGTTCTCTGTGGGAATACTGGCGGTGGGCACGGGGCTCGGCTGGATTCACCATCCGGAATCCCCAGCCGTTTGCGATCGCGGCGGAGGTGAAGTTCGGTCTGCGCAGCAACGATGTGCGCCACGTGCGGGTATGGTTGGGCGACCGTATGGTGTGGGAGGGGAGCACCAGCACCAAGCTGCAGTCCGTCAATGTGTCCACTATCCTGCCGCCCGGCGACCAGATCTGGCGGCTGGAGACCTCGGAGCCGCCGGTCCCTCCTGGCAGCGGCAAGGAACAACTGCGGCAGCTGACCTTCAGCCTGCGCGACCTGGTGATCACGCTGAAGGAGCGGGCGCCCGCGGGCCCCTGATTCCAGCCGCCCGACAGGGGAGGGCGCGATGATGACGCTCCTCCGGCAATTCCGACCTGTTTCTGCTACCACTCGGCGATGGCTTCGAGGCGGCGGCGGTAGCGCTCGCCGATGACGGCCGGGGCGTAGTACTTCTCCATTGTGGCCCGGGCGGCGGCGCCCAACGACGCGCAAAGCGCCCGGTCGCGGTGCAGCCGGCGCATCCACCACGCGGCATGCTCGACGTCGGGCTCCGCCCAGGACTGGCCCTTGGCGTAGGGGCCGTGGTGGCGGTCCAGCTTGACAAGGCGGCAGCGCACCGGACAGCCGTTGCCCTCGTGCACAAACTCGGCCGTCGACGACCAGTTCGTGGAGATGACCGGCTTGCCGAGAAACATGCTTTCCGCGATGGCGAGGCCGAAGCCTTCCGATCGGTGCAGGGACACGAAACAATCGCAGGCCGACTCCAGCTCGTAGATTTCGCTGCGCGGAAGCGTCTGGGTGATCAACACCGTGTCCGGCAGCCCCGCCGCCACTTCACGCAGCCGCTGGAAGTCCGCTTCGTTGCCCGCGACATTGTGCAGCTTGATGACAAGCGCAGCGCCGGCGCCCGCGAGACCGGACTGGCTGAACGCCGCGATGACCGCCTCCGGGTTTTTCCGCTCGGAGTACGAGTTGAGGTCGTAGACGAAAAGGAACAAGTACTTGCCCGCGGGCAGGCCAAATTTCTTGCGGTAGTCGCCCCGTGCCGGTCGCTCGAAGGAGATCGAGTGTGGCATGGCGAGCACCGGCACCGGCACCTTCTCGGCGATGGCCTCGGCCGTAAAACGGGAGGGCGCCCACACTTCGTCGAAATAGCCCGCGCAGTGCACCCAGGCGTCGGGGAATTCCGGGAGTTCCCAGGCCCAGTAGGCGATGTTGTATTTGCCGCGGCGGAAGCCGGCCCCGTGGTAGTGGTCGAGGTCATGCGCCAGCGGCGGATCGAGGTGAAATACACTGACCGGATGCGGATTGTCTGTCTGCAGCCGCGCGGCGAACGTGCCGTCGGTCATCGTGTTTTTGCAGGGCAGCTTCAGATCGATGAGCGCGGCCGCCAGGCCGGCGGCGTCGGCGGAACGTGCGGCACAGCGCACCGACTCGCCGATGCCGAGATCGGCCCGGAAATAGCCGACAAGGTTGAGCCCGACGCGGCGGCGGCGGCGAGTGAAGGCGGAGTTCCAGGGCGCCGCCCGGTTGGAAAAATCAAACAGCACTTCGCCGTCGGCCTCGATCCGTTGAATGCGGAGCCGACGGTTGCGGGCCTGGCGGCGCCATGCCTGGAGGCCGCCGAGCAGCGGCCAGCCGGCCGTGAGACGGCCGAGCCACGCGAGGAAGTTGCTGCCGGCCACGCCGGTGAGCCGCAGTGCGAGCCGGTGGCCGGTGCCCTTTGGGCGGGCGGTGGGCTTGAACTCGAGACGGAAAGGGCCGGAGGTCTCCGAAGGCAGGACGGCGACCTTGCGGCCGTCGAAATCGACCGCGAGGCCGGGGGCGACAGCGGCTGTCGCATCGCCGGGGGTGGACGGCAGCAGTTCGCCGACGATGGCCAGCGAGGACACCCCGTCGAAGGCAGGCAGGGCCAGGGTGCCGGTTTCGCGGATCCAGGCGGAATCGGGAACGGACTCGTCGAAATACACGCCGCTAAAGCGGGAGCGAAGACGGGTGGATTTGGACGCGGTCAGTGGCATCAGGCGGCAGAGGAGCTAATGTCTATATGTGCCGGCCAGGCCGGCTGGCGTCGAGAGGAAAGGCCGGGGAGGCCTTGGTCCCGATGATATCTACTTCGTCGCTGCCGCCGCTGCAGGCAAGGAGTGGCGACCAAGGGGTCGGGGGTCGGGCATCGGCGGTCGCTATCTGGCGTTGTTCGGCAAGCGGAGATCGAGAGCCCGAGAAAACCACGATTGCAGTCAGGGTGCGACCGATGGCTCGACCGCAAGATTCATCACCCGAAAGCCGAGCAAGCGCCGGTCGCTCCCGGACGGACGGATCAGCCGCCCGGCAAAGCTCCACACCAGACGATTAACCCCTGGTTTTAGTTCCAACGGCAGATCAACCGACTCGGGTGGATTGGAGCGCGCCGCGCTGCGCCAGACTATTCGACCGTCGACCGATAGATCGAGATTGCCCTTCGATAGGGACGAGGTTGCAAACCGGAGCCGGACTGCTTGCGGGCGATCAAGCGGATTCCAGAGGATGAGCGAAGCTTCGCGTCCGGCCCACCGCCAAGCCTCGGCCTCCTTTCGCTCGAGACGGAACCATCCCTTATCTATCAGGACGGAGATGGGGCTGATATTTTTGCGCGCGGCATCCCAGCGGGGCAGCAACGAGGGATCGCTCAGATCGGGTAACCGGGGGAAGGCTGTCGGATGCAGGCGGAATACCACATGATCGCCGGATTCGAAGATGGGCGCTAAACCACTTCGCAGGAAATCCTGGCGGAGGGCTTCTCCCCGGTCGGCATATGCGGCGCGGTGAAAATAGATGGCCGCAAATCCTGCCGCCTCCAAGGCCTCGCGCATTTTTGGGACCGGTAGTTTGCCGACATGGCGATGCCAGCGGTAGGCGCCGTCGGTGGCTAACAGGCCATAGGAGAACCGGAGCGTGCGCGTGAACAGCCACGGGCGGAAGAGTTCGTAATCCGTCATGGCTACAAAGGGGGGCTGTTCCAGAAACGGTACCGCGGGCAGTTCGAAAATCAGGCTGCCGGCGGGCAGCTGCGCCTCCAGAGTCCGGGCGAGGGCACGGTCGCTTTCGATTTTGGCTTCCAGGATCGGTTGCCGGGCGTGAATCGAATTCACCGGGATCTGGTCCCATAAGCCCAGGCATACGAGGGGAAGCACCGTGAGAGCCGCACTGCGGCTGTTCCACCTGCGAACGTGGCGCGATCCCCAAGCGGCCAACGCCAGCAACGCCACGGATAGAAGAAAAAGGCTGTAGCGGTTGCCGGCGCGGAAAAGGTCCAACCCGGCCAGAGCGAGGCCACTGTTCAGCCCCCCGACGATGCTGAAGGCCGTGATCCAGAAAACGGCGGGAGCGTGCGCCGGGCGAAGCCCGAGACGTTGTCGCACTAGCCGGCATCCCGTTGTCACGATAATGAGACCGAGGCCGATGCTCCCGATCAGGCCGAGATAGGGGCCGAACAGCTCGCCTTTGAGCGCGGTGGCTCCGCCATAGACCTGGCCTAGCTCAGCGGCTGCCCGCAGACGATGGGCGGGGGAAGGCACAAACAATTCGATGGGGCGAAGCCCGTAAATCTCGCTGCCGGCATAATTGCGGGCGAGCAGCGAGGTGGCATCGCCAAATACGGCGCCAGCAGCGGAGAGATTGGTGGCGATCAATACCAACGCGAATATCCCGAGACCGGCGCTCCCGATGAGCAGGTTCTCGCGGCGTCGTGCCGTGGCGACTTGATAGAGCAGGGCCAGCCCCAGCAATTGCGCGAACATGAAGCCGAAGTATGGATTGACCGTGCCGAGCAAGGCTGCGGTAGCCAGGCAGAAAGCCTGCCAGTGTTTTTGGCGCAGCACACGTTGGCTGCCGCCCACCAGCCAGGCCACCAATAGACTCGGCGGCACCATGAACGACAAGGTGAACGAAAAATGCGCGAGCCCGCGGTAGAAGTTGGAGAAACTGAAGCCGAAAAGTAGGGCGGCCCCGGCGGCAATGATGGCGCGATGTCCCAGGGCGCGGCTGCAGAAATAAAAGGTCAACGTCGCCGAAGCATGGGCGAAGAGCAGGGCTAGGTGGCTGGCCGGAATCAGTCCGATGAAGTGCGCCACCCGGCCGAAAAGCCAGAACACCGGGGCGTCGGGAGTAGGATAGGTCGACCAGTCGGCCGTGAACGGAGCGCCCAGCCGTGGCGCCGTTTTCTGCAAGAGAAAGGTCCAGCCCTGCTCCTCGGTGAGGCGCAGCCGTGCCAGTGTTTCCAGGGCGTCGATCTCGTAGGCGGCCGGGATCTGCCACAGCGTCGTTTGCCAGAGCCCGGTCGCGCCCAACCAAATCAGGAGGGTGAGCAAAAACAGCAGAACGGCCCGGCCGAAATCGCGGCGGCAGAGAGGGGAAGTCATGTTACGCTCAGACAGCTAGTGACTGACGGGGAGGTTGCCGACTCATTTTTCCGTGTGCGGGGCGGTTTTTCGTCGCCCAGAGGTGGAGCGGGCCCAAGAGTCGCATCCATGTCGCCCGACGAGTACCGCAAGATGGCCGCAGTGGAGGACACGATGTGGTATTACCGCGCCCTGCACCGCCACGTCCGGAGGTGTCTGGAGCTGCGGCTGCAGCCGGGCCGGGGCGAGGTGCTCGACGCGGGATGCGGCACGGGCGGCCTGCTGCAGCGGTTGCACGAGGCGCGGCCGGGCTGGCGCTTGCGCGGAGTGGATTTCTCGCCGGAAGCCTGCGCGCTGGCCCGGGATCGCGGAGGAGCGGAGATTTCCGAGGCCTCGATCCTGGCGCTGCCCTTCCGGGACGGGGAGTTCGACGCCGTCGTGTCGTGCGACGTGATTTGCCAGGTAGAGGACGAAGCCGCTGCGCTGCGGGAGCTGGTGCGCTGCACAAAGCCGGGCGGAGTGATCGTGCTGACCATGCCGGCCTATGCCTGGATGTATTCCTATCACGACGCCACGGTGGGGAACCGCCGTCGCTACACCCGAGGTGAGGTTGTCGCGCTGCTGCGCACGGCGGGCCTGTCCGTGGCGTGGAGCACCTATTGGAACACGCTGCCGTTTCCTCTGGCGGTGCTGAGGCGGAAGCTGTTTTCCGCGCGGGCCGGGACGAGCGATGTGCGCTTGTATCCCGCGCCCCTGGAGGCCATCTTCGGCGGCATGATGGCCTTGGAGTATCACTGGTTCCGCGCCGGCTGGACGCTGCCGTTCGGCAGCTCGGTGCTGGCGGTGGGCCGGAAGCCGGAGTGAGCCATGCGCACGACGGCGACGTTCAAGAAGGCTTTTGCAAGGAAGCGCGTGCTGATCACAGGCGGCCTGGGTTTCATCGGCTCGAATCTGGCGCGGGCGCTGGTGCGGCTCGGCGCCAAGGTGACATTGGTGGACAGCCTCATTCCCGAATACGGCGGCAATCTGCGCAACATCGCCGGCCTCGAACGCAAGGTGAGCGTCAACATCTCCGACGTGCGCGACCGGCACAGCCTGCCGATGTTCGTGCGCGGACAGCATTACCTGTTCAACCTCGCCGGGCAGACGAGCCATATGGATTCGATGTCGGATCCGATGACCGATCTGGAGATCAACGCCCGCGCCCAGCTCTCGATTCTGGAGGCCTGCCGCCAGCACAATCCCGGTCTGCGCATCGTCTTCGCCAGCACGCGGCAGATCTACGGCCGCCCGGACTACCTGCCCGTCGATGAGAAACACCCGCTCCGGCCGGTTGACGTTAACGGTATCAACAAGCTGGCGGGCGAGTCGTATCATCTGCTCTACAGCCAGGTGTATGGCGTGAGCAGCACCGTCCTGCGGCTGACCAACACGATCGGGCCGCGGATGCGGGTGAAGGACGCGCGCCAGACCTTCGTGGGCCTGTGGATCCGGCAGACGATCGAGGGCGAGCGATTCGAGGTGTGGGGCGGCGACCAAGTCCGCGACTTCACCTACGTCGACGACGCCGTGGAGGCATTCCTGCTGGCGGCCTGCCGGCCCAAGGCCGTGGGGCGCGTGTTCAATCTCGGCGGCGTCGGCCGCGCGAACCTGCGCCGGCTGGCCGAGATGCTGGTCGAGGCCGCGGGCGGCGGTCGTTTCCGGGTGTGCGAATTCCCGGCCGACCGGAAGAAAATCGACATCGGTGACTTTTATTCGGACTGCAAATTGATCGCCACGGAGCTGGGCTGGCGGCCGCGGACGACCGTGGCCGACGCCTTGGCCAAGACGCTGGCTTTCTACCGCAAGGAGCTGCCGCACTACGCATGACGCCCGCGCTTTCCTTTGTCATACCGCTTTACAACAGCGCCGCCACCATCCGGCCGCTCGTGAAGGAGATTGAGTCCCTCTCCGTCGAGGGAGGACACGAGCTGATCCTGGTCAACGATGGCAGCCGAGACGACACCCTGGCCGTGTGCCGGGAGCTGGTGCACGCGGCGAAGATCCCCGTCACGTTGGTGAACCACGCGCGCAATTTTGGCGAGCATAACGCCGTGCTGACCGGCTACCGACAGGCGCGCGGCGCCTATGTCGTCAACCTCGACGACGACGGGCAGAATCCGCCGGCCGAGGCGGTGCGCCTCTGGCGGCACGCGCAGGCGACGGGCCTCGACGCCGTGTTCGGGCGCTACGCGGTCAAGGAGCATTCGCTCTGGCGCAACCTTGGCAGCTGGTTCACGAACCGCCTCGCCGACTTCGTTCTGGAAAAGCCGCGGGGTTTTTATCTTTCGAGTTTCCGCTGTGTCAGCGCACTGGTGGCAAAGGCGGTCGTAGCCCATGAAGGGCCATTCCCCTACATCGACGGACTGATCCTGCAGGTGACGCAGAACATCGGTTCAATTCCGGTGGCCCATGCGGCCCGGCAGGCGGGGCAGAGCGGCTACACGCTGCGGCGCCTGCTGCGGCTCTGGCTGAGCACGTTCGTGAATTTCTCGGTCATGCCGCTGCGGCTGGCCACCGTGATCGGTCTGGCGATGGCGGCGGCCGGCCTGGTCGCCCTCGCCGCCGTGGCCTCGCTCTGGCTGCTGAACAAGGGCCCGGCCTACGGCTGGGGTTCACTCATGGCAGTGCTGCTGATTTTCTCCGGCACGCAGCTCGTGATGCTCGGCCTGATCGGCGAATACATCGGCCGGATGTTCCTGACCGTGAACCGTCGTCCGCAGTCGGTAGTGCGCGACGTTACAACCGGCGGCCCCTCTCCCGCTAGCTGAAGGTGTACGTTGATTCTCCGAGATTTGTCACCCAATAGGTGACAAACTCAAGCGGGCTTTGCCCCGCGCCGGCGGGCCGCCAGCCACTCGAGCAGCAGGAGAGTGCGCTCCGCATCGGGCATGCGGCCGCGACCGACGAGGAAATCATGCACCCGCTGGCGTGGCACTCCAATCACTCGCGCCAGCAGCACCTTCTCGCCCCGCCGGCGGAGCAGGGGGCGCAGATCAGCGACGAGTGAGTTCCAGAGCGGGGTGGTCGGGCCCGGGCGCAGCGTGGCTCCAATGCGTCTGCGGGTGGCTTCGTGATAACGCCGAGCGAGCTGATGCGCCGATTTTTGGGCGGCATCCGACAGGCCTTCCATCATGGCAGCAGGAAGGCGAAGACCTTGGGGTAGAGGTGTGTTCACATCTCAAACATATACGATCAACGGCAGTTTGTCACCCATTAGGTGACAGGAATGGTTTATCCAGAATCTAGAATGTCACCTATTGGGTGACAAGTTTCTGGAGTCTGGCTGAAGATGGGGGAACATCGAGCGCCAGCGCCGCAGTTCATTCTCGAGGGCGAATTGGGTGCGGGTGATCACGGAGGAGGGGGGGTGGAATCGCAGCCGGCTCCAGTATAAAAGCGCCGCGAGGGCCTGCCCCGGCCCGGCTCGTTCGGCTGACGGCTCCCGGTATTGCTCGAGCAGGTTTCGGCACCACTCGCGGGCGGCGAGGCCGGCGAGGGTGTCGCGCCAGCGCAGGGTGAGCCGGTAGGTGTTTTCCTCGTCGCGAAGTTTGCGCCGTGGCGAGGCACTGACATGGTGACGCACCACGCTACGGAGGGCAACCGCGTTGGTCCGGCCGGCCGCGGCCGCCCGAAAGCAAAAGTCAACGTCTTCGCATCCGTTGACGTAGGCCTCGTCGAAGCCGCCGAGTTGCCGCCAGAGATCGTGCCGGACAATCATGCACGCGCCGGTGACGGCGTCGGCATGCTGCCAACCGAGGCCGGGCAGGAGATATCGGCAAGAAAGAATTCGATCATGCTCCGGCTTGCCCCTGGCGTTGATGAAGATGCCGGTGTGGTCGACCGCGCCGGTATCGGCGTGGCGCTGCACGTTTCCCACTGCGCCGGCGCTGGCGCCGAGCCTGTCGTGGACGGCCAGCATGGGCTCAAGCCAACGCGCAGTGAGGATCAGGTCGTTGTTGAGTAGGGCCAGGAATTCGCCGCGGGCGAGGGCCGCGCCGCGGTTGTTGGCGCCGGCGTAGCCGAGATTGCGCTCGTTCAGCACGACGCGGAAGGGCGGGTCGCGCAAGGAGGCGAGCCATTCGCGCGTGCCGTCGGTCGAGCCGTCGTCGACCAGGATGATCTCATGGGCGAGACCGGGGGGCAGCGTGGCGCGGAGGCTGGCCAACATGGCCTGCGTGAGCGGCAGGCAGTTGTAGAGCGGAATGATGAAGCTGACCTTCATGCCGGGCCGGGAGACGTGTAGTCGGCCGAAGGCCGCGGCGCACGCCGAATCTTCAAGTCAGCAGTCCGCGCAGGTATTGGCCGTAGGAGGATTTGCCGAGTTTCCGGATATTGGCATCCATCCGGGCGCGGTCGATCCAGCCCTGCTTGAAGGCGATCTCCTCCAGGCAGGCGATCTTAAGGCCGGTGCGATTTTCCAGCACCTCGACGAATTGCGCGGCCTGCATCAGCGAGTCGTGCGTGCCGGTGTCGAGCCAGGCCGTGCCGCGGCCGAAAAGCTCCACGTGCAGGGTGCCGCGCTCGAGGTAGAGGCGGTTGAGGTCGGTGATCTCGAGTTCGCCACGCGCCGAGGGCTTGAGGCTGCGGGCGAGGCGGACGACGTCGCGGTCGTAGAAATAGAGGCCGGGCACGGCGTAACTGGATTTCGGCTGGGCCGGCTTTTCCTCGAGGGAGAGCACGCGTCCATCCGGGGCGAATTCGACCACGCCGTAGGCCGTGGGATTGGCGACATGGTAGCCGAAGATTGTGGCGCCGGTGGCGCGGGCGGAGGCCTCGGCCAGCGAATGCACAAAGTCGGCGCCGTAGAAAAGATTGTCGCCGAGCACGAGGGCCGACGGCGTGTCGCCGGTGAGGAAGCCGGTGTCGCCGGCGATGTGAAAGGCCTGGGCAAGACCCTCGGGTTTCGCTTGGGCGGCGTAGGAGAAGCGGACGCCGAGGCTGGCCCCGTCGCCGAGCAGGGTCTGGAAGTTGGGCAGATCCTGTGGCGTGGAGATGACGAGGATCTCGCGAATGCCGGCCAGCATGAGCACGGAGATCGGGTAATAGACCATCGGCTTGTCGTAGACGGGCATGAGCTGTTTCGACACGGCGATGGTCAGGGGGTAGAGGCGGGTGCCGGAGCCGCCGGCGAGGACGATGCCTTTGCGATTCATGATGGAGGATTAGTTAACCGCCAAGGGCGTGAAGGGGCACGAAGAATCTGAAAGAGAAGACACTTTTCGCGCTGATTGGCGTTCTTCGCGGTGATTCATCAGCCTGTCCCTAGCCGCTCGCGGGCGTAGCGTTTGCTCGTGATGTCGTCGCACCAGGCGCGGTGGGCGAGATACCAGTCGACGGTTTTCTCGAGGCCGGTGACGAAGGACTCGCGGGGCTGCCAGCCCAGTTCGCGCTGGAGCTTGGTGCAGTCGATGGCGTAGCGGCGGTCGTGGCCGGGCCGGTCGGCGACAAATTTGATGAGCGAGTCATAGCGCTGGCCATCGGCGCGAGGCGCTTTCCGGTCGAGCAGATGGCAGATCATGCGTACAATCTCGAGGTTGGGCTTCTCGCAGAGGCCGCCGATATTGTAGGTCTCGCCGGGGCGCCCCTGCTGGAGCACGCGCCAGATGGCGGCACAGTGGTCTTCGACGTAGAGCCAGTCGCGAATCTGCTGACCGTCGCCGTAAACGGGCAGCGGCTTGCCGTCGAGGGCGTTGAGAATCACCAGCGGGATGAGTTTCTCTGGGAAATGGTAGGGACCGTAGTTGTTGGAGCAGTTGGTCGTGAGCGTGGGCAGGCCGTAGGTGTGCTGGTAGGCGCGGACGAGGTGGTCGCTGGCGGCCTTCGAGGCGGCATAGGGGCTGTTGGGCTCGTAGACATGGTCCTCGGTGAAGGGTGCGGCGTCGGGTGTCAGCGAACCGTAGACCTCGTCGGTCGAAACGTGGAGGAACCTGAAGGCGTTTTTCTTCGGTTCGGGCAACTGGGCCCAGAAGAGGCGGGCGCAGTTGAGGAGGCGGAGCGTGCCGACGACGTTGGTCTGGATGAACGGTTCGGGCGAATCGATGGAGCGGTCGACATGCGACTCGGCGGCGAAATTGACGATGGCGTCAATCTGGTGCTCGGCGAGCAGGCGCGCGACCAGCGCGGCGTCGCCGATGTCACCCTGGGCAAAGACGTAGCGCGGATCGGCGGCGAGGTCGGCCAGGTTGGCGGGATTGCCCGCGTAGGTAAGCTTGTCGAGGTTGACGAGCTTGGTCAGGCGGGAGGCGTCAGACGTCAGAGATGAGGTTTCGATGAGACGCTGACGGATGAAATTGCTGCCGATGAAGCCGTAGCCGCCGGTGACGAGAAGATTCATGGTGTTTTGAACCGCGAAGGGCGCGAAGGATCGCGAAGATTATTGTTTAGTTAAGACTATGCGCTCCCATTCGAGGCGGGGATGCGAGCCGAAATTGACCAGTAAGCCGAGATGAAGGCCGGTCACCTTGAGGTAGTTCAATAGTTGAGCGCGATGCTCATCGTTCAGGGCTTTCACCGCCTTCAGCTCGACGATGATTGTCCCAAAGCACACCAAATCCGGCGTGTAAGTATGGCGCAGGGGCCGGCCGCGGTAATGAATCGGATAATTGCGCTGGGAGTCGAAAGGAATGCCGGCTAACTCCAGTTCGATCTCCAGCGCGTCTTGGTAGACGGGCTCCACAAATCCGTTGCCCTTATCTTGATGGACCGCGAGGCACGCTTCGACAATGCGGTAGCATTCGTCGCGATAAATCAACTCAGGTTCGTTTTCGCGCATCTTCGCGTGCTTCGCGGTTGGGGCCGATTCGGTTCCTATTTTTCGAGAACCTGCCGGAGGCTGTCGTGCCAGTCGGGCAGGCGCAGGCCGAAGGTGCGCTCGAGTTTGGCGCACGACATGACCGAGTAAGCCGGGCGTTTGGTCGGAGTGGAGAACTCGACGGAAGTGATGGCCTCGACCTCGCGGCATTTCTTTTCCTCTGGGGGCATGAGGTCGATGATGGCCTGGGCGAAGCCGTGCCAGCTGGTCTGGCCGGCAGCACAGAGATGGTAGACGCCCTTGGGTACGCGACCCGATAGGCAAACTTGCCTGAGGGCCAGCGCGGTCGTTTCGGCGATCAGGCGCGACCACGTCGGGCAGCCGATCTGGTCGGCCACGACGCGCAGCTTCTCCCGTTCGCGGGCGAGCCGCTGCATCGTGAGCATGAAATTGCTGCCGCGCGCACCGTAGACCCAGCAGAGCCGGAAGATCAGGTGGTCGCCGTCCACCTGCTGGATGGCGCGGTCGCCGGCCAGTTTGGTGCGGGCGTAGGCGCCTTGCGGGTTGGTCGTATCGTTCTCGGTGTAGGGGGAGGACTTGGTGCCCTCGTAGACGTAGTCGGTCGAGTAATGAACAAGGAGAGCGCCGCGCTTTTTCGCCTCATCGGCCATGACGCCGGGCGCCTCGCCGTTGATCTTCATAGCCAGCGCCGGTTCGGACTCGGCCTTGTCGACGGCGGTGTAGGCAGCTGCGTTGACGACGATATCAGGGGAGGTGTCCGTCATCCATTGCTGTATGGAGTCGGGATTGGTGAAATCGGCCTCGGGATAATCCACGCAAACGAGGCGGCCCAGCGGCGCCAGGGTGCGGCGCAGCTCCCAGCCCACTTGGCCGGTTCTGCCGAACAAAAGAATTTTCGGGGAGGTCATCGGAAAGGGTGACGGCAGGCCAGGCGACCGAGGTGGGATCTAGAACAGTTTTTCGACCGGGATGTCCCGAAAGAGCGGGGCGGCTGCGTCGCGCGGCGAGAGGATGGGTTGGGCGACAGGCCACTTGATGCCGACGGTCGGATCGTCCCACCGGAAGCCGACCTCGTCCTTCGGCGAGTAGTAGTCCGTGCATTTGTAGTGGAACAGCGCCGCGTCGCTCAGGACGACGAAGCCATGTGCGAAGCCCGGCGGCACCCAGAACTGGCGTTTGTTGTCCGCGGAGAGGCTGAGGCCGAACCAGCTGCCGTACGTCGGCGAGGCGCGGCGGATGTCGACAACGACGTCCCAGACCTCGCCGTCCCAGACCGAGACGAGCTTGCCCTGCGGCTGCGGGTTTTGCCAGTGCATGCCCCGGAGGGTGCCACGGCAGGAGCGCGAGAAATTGTCCTGCACGAGATCGTAGGTGACGCCGGCGTCGCGGTAGCGCTGGCGATTCCAGGATTCGAGGAAGAAACCGCGATTGTCGCCGAAGACCTTCGGTTCGAAGATCAGGGGGCCGGCCAGTTCGCAGGTGAGCACATTCATCTGCCAGCATCCTGCAAAAGGGCGGGGCGGGGACTCCAGCTATTTCGTGCGGTAATCGCCGCGGCTGAAATATTTCTCCAGCCAGACATACATGCAGATGAAGAAGTAGCGGCTACCCATCTCCTTGATCTTGAGCTTGGCGACGCCGTGCTTGCGGTTGTGCCAGGAGATCGGGACGACGGTCCAGGTGAAGCCGCGCACGATGGCCTTGAGCGGGATCTCGACCGTGAGGTTGAAATGCGGGGCGATGAGAGGGCGGCAGCCGTCGACGACCGAGCGGCGGTAGGCCTTGAATGCGTTGGTGGTGTCGTTGAGCGGGATGGCAAACAGGACGCGGATAAAGAGATTGGCGAGGCGGTTGATGAACAGCTTGAGCCGGGGATAATCGACGACCCGGCCGCCGCGGACGAAGCGGCTGCCGAAGACGCAGTCCCATCCCTCATTGAGCAAGCGCCAGTATTTCACCGCGTCGGCGGGATCGTCGGAGGCGTCGGCCATCATGATGACGCAGGCGTCGCCCTTGATCTGGTTGAGGCCGCAGATGATGGCGCGGCCGAAGCCGTGCGGGCCGGGATTTTGCACCGGCGCCAACGTCGGGATGGTGGCGCGGAGTGATTGCAGCATGGCCCAGGTGCCGTCCTTCGAACCGTCGTCGACGACCACGATTTCGTGCGGGATCCCTTCGGCCTGGAAGACCGCGTAGAGGGCGGCAAGCGTCGGCGGCAGCGAGGCCTCCTCGTCGCGCGCCGGCATGACGACGGAATACAAGGCAAGGGGCGAGGAGCGGGAGGCGAGGGGCGATTCGATCATCGGGCGGTTGCTCACAACGGCGCAGACAGGTCGAGCCACTCCGGGTGGCGCTCGGCATGAACGGCGATTTCTTCGAAAATGGAGGTGGCCGTCGTCTGTGGTTGCCAACCCCAGCAGCGTCCGGCTTTGGCGGGATCCAGCACAATCCAGGGGAGGTCGAACGGGCGCAGCGAGTCGTCTGCGGCGACCGGGTGCGTACCGAAACGCGCGGCACACCAATCGCTCAACTGGCGCAGGGAGGTGGCGGAGGCGCGGCCGCCGGAGAGGTTGATAACCCGGTCGGCCGGCGCGAGCGTGGGCGCGGCAAACTGCCTTTCCAGGAGCGGGGCGAGGTCGCGCGGATGCAGGCAGTCGCGCACCTGGTGGCCCTGGCCGCCGAAACCGAGGTAAGAGAGCGACCTGCGGCGCAGCCAGGAGTTGATCCAGAAGGAGAAAATGCCCTGGTCGGGGCGGCCGAACTGGCCGGCGCCGGCCAGCACTCCGCAGCGGTTGATGAAGACCGGGAAACCAAACGTCTCGCCGTATTCAAGCGCGAGCGCTTCGGAGGCCAGTTTTGTGGCGCCGTAGAGTGAAACGGGGGGGGTTGTGGAAAAAGTCTCGTCGAGTCCCGCGGCCGTGAGCCCCACGGGCAACGTCTTCTCGGTATCGGGGCGGAAAGCGTGTTTCACCACGACGACCGGCAGCGCCGCGAGCGGAGCGATGGAATAGACGCGGCTGGTCGAGAGCAGGATGAAACCGGCGCGGCGCTGCTTGCAGTATTCGAGCAGATTGATGGTGCCGGCGAGGTTGTGCTCGACCAGTTGCCGACTGCTGGTGCGGCCATCGATGCCAGCCAGTACGCTGGGGTTGGCGGCGGCGTCGATTACCCAGTCGGCCTCGGGCAAGGGCTCGAGATCGCTGGCGACGCGCAGGTCGCCGTGAAAAAGTCGCACGCCGAGCGCCTTCAGTTCAGCGCGGTTGGTCTCGCTGCCGGGTCGGATGAAATTATCGAAACCGCAGACCTGATAATCCTTCCCGATTTGCCGGAGCGTTCTGGCCAGCGTGCAACCCGCGAAGCCGCAGATGCCGGAGATCAGTATGCGCATGGGCTGAGGAAAAGCGAAAAGCCGACCGGCGAAAAGAGAAAAGCAAAGTGCCTTTGCCGAGCGGGACGGACAGGAATGATCGACCCGCAAGAGAAGCCTTTCGCGGCGCCATTTCCAACAGACCCCATGGAGCAGGGTCTCGCGCCTCAATGAATGGACTGCCCGTCACGCAGCCTCTTCTCCCGGCTCTCTTGGATCATTTTTTCCTGGACGCTTCTTCCGCAGCCTTTTTCTCCGCATAGGCCTTGCGTTGGATCATGCCGATCTCGAGCAGGTCGGACACCAGCAGGCGGGCCTCGCGTTCCTGGGCTTCGATCTCGGGCGGTTTGCCCGAGGAGGGGCTAGTGTGGGGTGGCGGCGAGGCGGACGGGGCAGTGGCTTGTGGGGTGGGAGCGGCCGCGGGTCCCGCCGGGGCCGGCAGCGTTGCGCTAGCCGTGACTTTTGCCCGGCCCAGCGACAGCACCTTGGTGCGGGAGCCAAGGCGCACCGTGATTTCGTCTTTCTTGGCGTCGTAGTTTTCGGCTATGAGGCCGTCGGTGCCTTGAGTTTTCAGGGGCAGCCAACCGCCCCGGCCGGTTTTCCGGTCAATGACACTGACGAAGATTTCCCTGCCGATGACGCTGACCCCAGTGAATTCGAGCTGGTCGAGCTGCGAGTCGACAACGGGAGACGAGCCGTCCGGTCCCGGGGCGCCGAAGGGAGAATTATTAAGGAGAGACTCATCCGTAGCCGCTGCCAGGGGGGGCGCCCCGATTGGGAGCAGCAAGGCGACGGCAATCGCAGATGGTTTCATTGCGGACAGAGATGGACCGAAGGTGCGGATGAAGCGGGCGGACCGGCTAGGGCGCAGAAGGTGCCCGATGCTGCCACGCCTCGACGATTTGGCGGATAGTTTCCTCGAGGCCCACAGTGATGTCCCATTGGGGATAGTGGGTGCGCATCTTGCGCAGGTCGGAGTAGTAGCAGATATGGTCGCCGGCGCGGGCCTGGTCGACATAGGTGGAGACTTGGCGCTTGCCGGTGAATTTTTCGGTGATCTTGAATGCCTCGAGGATGGAGCACGAGTTGGCCTTGCCGCCGCCGAGATTGTAGACTTCCCCGGCTCGCGGCGCCGCGACAAAGGCCTGCATGAAACGCGCAACGTCGGCCGAGTGGATGTTGTCACGCACCTGTTTGCCCTTGTAGCCGAAGATGCGGTATTCGCGGCCCTCCAGATTGCATTTAACCAGGTAGCTGAGAAAACCGTGCAATTCGACGCCGCTGTGATTGGGGCCGGTGAGGCAGCCGCCGCGCAGGCAGCAGGTCGGCAGGCCGAAATAGCGTCCGTATTCCTGGACCATGACATCGGCGGCTACCTTCGAGGCGCCGAAAAGCGAGTGCTTGGACTGGTCGATGGAAAAGGTCTCAGGGATGCCGTGGGAGTAGGCCGGATCGGCGTAATCCCAGCGTGTCGGCAGTTCGGCGAGCCGGATCGAGTTGGGCGCGTCACCGTAGACCTTGTTGGTCGACATGTGGATGAACGGCGACTCGGGGCAGGCCTGCCGGGCCGCCTCGAGCAGATTGAGCGTGCCGACCGCATTGGTGTCGAAGTCGTCGAAGGGAATGGCCGCGGCGCGGTCGTGGCTTGGTTGCGCGGCGGTGTGGACGATGACCGCTGGCTTGAGTTTTTGAACCAGCGCGAGGACGCCGGTCCGGTCGCGGATGTCGAGCTCGTGGTGGACAAAGCCTATGAGTTCCCTTTGCAGGCGCTGTTGGTTCCAGCGGGTGTCTCCCTGGGGTCCGAAGAAGGCGGCTCGCTGATTGTTGTCGATCCCGTGCACCGTGAAGCCGAGTTGTGCGAAGGAGGCGCAGACCTCGGAGCCGATGAGACCCGAGGATCCGGTGACGAGGAGGATTTTATTCATCGAGCAGGAAATGAGAGTTCCGAATGTTCTTCATCGCGTCGCAAGAATCAAGCGCGCGCGTAGTGGAACGGGGGATGGCCGACTGGTCCCGAAAGGGCGGGTAGGCGGTCACTATCCACTGTAGGAGGCCGAGGCGCTTTTCCCCGCCGGGATCGGCTCCATGGAAGCCTGCGGGATCCTCATGGTTGGGAAGCCCGATCGAGGCAGTTGGCAGGAGGGGCTTGCGTCGATATTATGGGCCTGCTTCCGCCATTAAATCCACACTTCCTCTCGGCATAATGGCCTTGCTCGCGTTTTCCGGAATTGCGGCGCGCAACCGGCTGATCCGGAACACCGGGGCTTATTTTTGGTGAACTCAATTTCGCCGGCAGATAGTACCATTTGCAGTGACAGGTGATTTATCAGCAAGTAATTGCAAATCTGATAGAGCATTGCGTCACATGGAACCCATTTGCAGGAGGATGACATGCCAGCAGACGTCACAAGAAGCAGTTGCACGCCCCAGATTGGGCTTGCCAAGCACAGTCGGGCCGAATCTCTTCAACCCTTCCGTTCTTAAAAATCCATCAACCTAAGTCTAAAATACGATCGCAAGGCGGCCCTCCGGCCGACCTGTGTGTCGATTGATACATAGATCACCATGAACATCACTCCCAAAGACATGCTCGATGCCGGTGTGCATCTCGGGCACCAGACCAAACGTTGGAATCCGCGCTCCAAGCCCTACGTTTTCGGACATCGGCAGGGCATTACGATTATCGATCTGGAAAAAACTCATGCTGCCTTGGAGAAGGCGTGCGCTTTTCTCGAGGAGCTTGTGGCGCGGGGCGAGGACGTGCTTCTCGTCGGCACCAAACGCCAGGCGCAGGAGATTATCCGCGAGGCGGCCACCGCCACCAACATGCCGTACGTCACAACCCGGTGGATGGGCGGTACGCTGACCAATTTTGGCACGATCAAGAAGTCATTAGCCAAGTTCAAAAAGTTCCAGCAGATGGAAACTGACGGCGAACTGGCCAAGCTGCCGAAGAAGGAGGAATCCGCCATCAAGCGTGAGATGGCGCGCATGACTCGCAATTTCGATGGCATCATCAATTTGACCGGCCTGCCCGGCGCGTTGTTTATCATCGACACGGGCTACGAGGAAATCGCCGTGCGCGAGGCCAAGCGCATGGACCTCCCGTGCATCGGGCTTGTCGACACTAATTCCGATCCGACCATGCTCACGTATCCCATCCCCGGGAACGACGACGCGGCCAAATCGGTCCGTCTCATCGTCGAGCAGATTCTGGATGCGATCCAGAAGGGGCTGGCCCAGCGTGAAACGCGTCGCGCCAACCGTGTCGCCGAAGCCAAGGCCGCGGCCGAAGCCGCCGATGTCGATCTCGCCCGGGTGGCTCTTCCGAGCAATCTCAAGGGCCTCGAGGGCGCGGTCGAGGAAGAGGGCGAAACAGCGGAGAAGCCTGCCATCACCCCACGCAAACGGACCAGCCGCGGCAGTGCCAAGAAATCCGCGGTCAGCACCGACGACGTATAATTCACTTCCGGAAATTTACCATGGCTACAGTCACACCACAATTGATCAGCGAACTCCGCGAAAAGACCGGAGCCGGTCTGCTAGACTGCAAAAAGGCGCTCGATGAAGCGCAGGGCAGCATGGAACAGGCCGAGACGATTTTGCGCAAGAAAGGCGTCGCTTCCGCCGCCAAAAAAGCCGGACGCGCCACCTCCGCCGGACTAGTCGAGTCCTACATCCACGTCGGCGGCAAGGTCGGCGTGCTTGTCGAGGTGAATTGCGAAACCGACTTCGTGGCGAAGACGGACGACTTCAAGACCTTCTGCCGCGACGTCTGTCTGCAGATTGCCGCAGCCAATCCGCTCTGCGTGCGCCGCGAGGAAGTGCCCGAGGCTGAATTGACCAAGGAGCGCGAAATCGCCACAGCACAAGTGCAGGGCAAGCCGCCTGCGGCCATCCAGAAGATCATCGAAGGCAAACTCGAGAAGTACTACTCGACAGTTTGCCTGCTCGACCAGCCGTTCGTCAAACAGCCGGATAAGACTGTGAAGGACATCCTGACCGAGAAGATCGCGAAGCTTGGCGAAAACATGCAGGTCCGCCGCTTTGCGCGCTTCCAACTCGGGGTGTGACGCACACCTGAAGGGAAGAGTTTTCCTAGGCGCTCCGACTGGAGCGCCTTTTTATTTGCCCCGCTGGTGTCGTCGGTAATGGGAGGCCCGGGTCCTCCCAGTATCCCGGCACGGTGTCTCACGGTCATCTTTGGACAGCGGCGCACGGTGAGTCTCCTGTCGCCGGTACGGACCATCTGCGCTCATCTCACAATACGATGCAGGCGCGGGGTGTTGGTTGCGGGATAAATCAGCGAAGCGCACAAGTCATTTGGGATCAATCGGACGCGGATTTGACGGCCAATGCTCACACAAAGGTGTCCGCTTTAGCTTTTCATGAAGAGGTTGCGAAATTGCCGTGGGTTTCGGGAAAACGCACAGACTACGCACAATTGCACGCACAAAAGGGGTCGAAAAAAGGCACTATTCGGGCTTTGATGGATGGCTCTTCATCAAAGATTGGGGACATGTGGTAATTAAGCCACCATGTCCCCTGCAATGATTGAACTAACGCTGCCAGGATACCGCATCGTCCGGTGCGAAAGCAACTCTGAGATGCGGATTTACC
>JAQUYL010000005.1 GCA_028691845.1 Opitutaceae bacterium | reverse complement strand
TTATCCAGCGCCGTGCCTATGGCTTTAGGAACTTTAACAACTACCGCCTGCGCGTCATCGCCCAGTGCGGCTGACTTATGAACCTCCACTCCCTTCAACCCACTCCCCAATCTTTGGTGTAGACCCCTTTTGTTCCGTTGGCGTCCCCACGGGGATTCGAACGGGAAAATCTCAACAACACAACTCGTTCGCTAACCGGATATTTGTGTTGTTATGAGTGAGTTAGAACAGAGAAGAAGATGCAACGAAGCCTAACGAAATCAAACCAGAAATAAGGTTTTGTCCCAATCTCATCCAAATAGTTTTCGCGTTTTGCCCTCCCCACGGGGCATGAAGTCCCCGCGGGGCCTGACAGCACAATGTTCGTTACTTTGAGTGTCAATTGCGGCGTGTGCCTAGGCATGTGACTCAAGCGTTTCGAAATAGCGTATTGTGGGCCTCAGGTGAACCCATGTAAGGTCATCGACTGGGATAGCGGTTGTCCACATCTGCTATTCTCCTACAAGGCCACTCTTTCAAAACACCTCCAAGCAAGGCACCCAATGAAATCGCGATATTTGATTGGATTGAATGATTATGACCGAAATAAACTTTCCAGTATTCCTCGGTCATCTGCTTGCGACAAGCTTGTCATCGTTCGTGCGTTGAACTGTCAGGACGAAAAGGTCCGGGGGCGTATAGAGAGATTCGCGAATAAAGTTGCTCAATTCCTCCGTGATTCCTCAACGAGGCAAAATAGTAAGGAAGCCCTGACCGCGCCAGCGGAAGTTGTTTTGATTACAGCAGGAATTTCTGCGGTCGGCACAGCTGGACTATGTCTCACTGACTATCGGGTCGTCGAAAAGTGTCTTTCCGAAACGAGCTCAGGCCTCTACGTAGTGGAGTTACGTTATCGACTCACTTGCGGCGGTATAAGCGTTTTTCAAGTTGGCGACGCGAGAATTGTAACGGATAGACGCATCTGGCAGGAACAGGTTGCGGGGACAGGCCGCACTCCACATTCTGTGCCGACAAAACGGCAACGCGCTCGCGGACGAGCACCGTCAATGGTAGGAGCAAGCCTGGATTTAGTATATCGCAGGATTCCGCACAAACCTGAATCTGTTATTCTTGCGCCTCGAGAACGCGCGCATTTTGTTCACAAGATATGGCATGCCATTAAACAAGCGAAGACATGGAAACAGTTTGCTGAATTGCTTCCACCAGGGGAATGGGAGCGAATATTGAGCCTGCTTGAGGAAAAGCCTCGACCGAAAGCCGAATTCAATGCCGAGGCGCTTCCCGGCTATTCAGATGGAGACTATCCTCCTTGGCTCCAGGCGGAAGTTGCTCGGTGTTTACCGGCGATAATACATGAGGAATTCAGTCAAAGACAAATCAGCTCCATCAATGGGCCGTTTTGGGAGATTCCGGCTGAAATCGAATTACCCCTGCTAGACCGCTTGAGGGGTTTGGGATACTCTGTTGAACGAAAAGACGATTGGTTCTTTTATTAAATCATCGGAACAGTGAACTATGACAAATTGGGGTTTTGCTTTTGTTGGGCACCCGTCATTCTATCGCCCTGTTCCCTGACAGCATTGCATCAAGAGTGATCCGCGCCTGCGCGGGTCTGCCAACCGAGCTTGGAGAAGCCACGGTGGAAACTCGATCGCCCAATGCGGTCGGGGATGTGGGCAGCGACGAACGATCCTGCCAACCAAACTCTCCCTTGATGCCCTGCGTCAGTGCAACGCTGAGATGAGCACCCTGTATATCAAAAAGCTGTCGATCCGAACCAACGAAGCCAATTTGGATCACCATATGTTTAACAACAACGGGACGTGGTGGCTGCACTGCACGCTCCACTTGAGCGACCACACCAAGTCTCGGTTTCGTGAGTCTCTTGGCACGTCAGACCTTGCGGTCGCCCGGGAACGGCGTGATGATGCCTTGTTTCACCTCCGGCTGCACGCCGAAATGATCCAGCCACTGACCTCCATGAGCGCAATGGGGAGGGCTGCCTGATGAACAACTCCAACAAATTCCTATTCACCTCGGAGTCGGTCTCTGAGGGGCACCCCGACAAGGTCGCCGACGGCATCTCCGATGCGCTCCTCGACGCTTGGCTGAATCTCGATCCCGGCTCCCGCGTTGCGGTCGAGACCTTGGTCAAAGACAACCACGTCATCGTTGCCGGCGAGGTTACCAGCCGGGCCACGATCAATGTCCGCGGTGTCGTGCGCGAGGTCATCCGCGACATCGGCTACACCGATACGGCGCGCCGCTTTCATACCGACGGCGTTACGATCACCAACCTGATCGGCGAACAAGCCCCGGACATCGCCCGGGGAGTCGGGCAAGGGCTCGATCAGGGCGCCGGCGACCAAGGGCTCATGTTCGGCTTCGCCTGCCGCGAAACACCGGAGTTGCTGCCGCTGCCTATCGGACTCGCGCATGCCCTCACCCGCCGCCTTGCCCACGAACGCAAAGTCAACCAAGTGCCCTGGCTCCGGCCCGACGCCAAAGCCCAGGTGACCATCCGCTATGAGGGCGCACGCCCCGTCGAGGTTACCGATGTCGTCGTGTCGACGCAACACGTCGTCGGCTTTGACCAACAAGAGTTGCGCGCCTGGGTGCGCGGCACACTCCTGCCGGCCGCGCTCGGCGCCTGGTATCACGACCGCATCAATACCTTCATCAATCCGACCGGGGTTTTCGACGTCGGCGGGCCGGAGGGCGATTGCGGTGTCACCGGGCGGAAGATCATCGTCGACACCTACGGCGGCTACGCTCGCCACGGCGGTGGCGCCTTTTCTGGAAAGGATCCTTCCAAGGTCGACCGCAGCGCCGCTTACTTCGCGCGCTTCGTGGCTCGGCAAATCGTGCTGAACGGTCTCGCCGAGGCAGCGGAAGTCCAGATTGCATATGCCATCGGTGTCCCGCGCCCCGTTTCGTTCCTAGTCGATACCCGTGGCACCGGCGACGACGCACGCGCCGCGAAGTTCGCGGAGCAATACGACGGCCGGCCCGGTGCCATCATCGAGCGCTTCGGACTGTTGCGCCCGATCTACACTTCCACGACCAACTACGGACACTTTGGCAAGCCAGACCTGCCATGGGAACAGTAAACCGGAGCCTCCAGCCATGCTTATCATTTCCTGAAACTGCGACAATGCTGGAGAACTGGCAGCGCTCACTCGATGCGCCTGGCTTGTGAGATCAGCCCCAGGCCGTGTGACAGCCAACGTCTACAGTAAGCGTCGCTCCAGGTGCCTTGTTGACGGTTCCGGATCGTATTCCGTCGTAATTGCGGTTGGTCACCAACCAGATTACGCGTGGTGACCAATCGAAGAAATTCTCAGGCAGCAGGTCGCCGGAAAGGCTACTACATTTCTTGCCAGTTCGCGGCAGCAGCGGGCTGAGATCGTCCTGATGGGTCACCTCCAAAAGGTTTCTTTCGGTCTTCCTCGTGTTGATGGAGGCCACGACAGTGGACGCCCAGACGCGACTCGCGTCGCGTCATCGCGCAGACCTCCTGAGATAAGTCATCCCCACTTTGCTGCACGACCGTCGGTTCCACGCTGCCGGTTTTGACCGAAAGGGACTTCGCGGCCAATTGCCCGCTCGTCCGCCCTTGGCGCCTCGCAGCCGCTTCTTGTGCATCGGTCCATAGTATTGCTCCACGCTGCTTTCAGACGTCACATCACGACAATGTCCTAGCGTTTCGCTACCCTTCGCCTCGGTCAGGCTGGGACGAAGCTTTCACTTCGCTGACGGGATGACATGCTCAGCATACAACAAAAAGCGGCGGGGCCGAAGCACCCGCCGCTTGGAATCCACGTGGTCAGACGCGAATGCCGTTGGGCCGCACCGTCTGGTTCATGGCCTCCGTTTTCGCGGCGTTGATAAAGGCCCGTTCACGGTTGGCCGCGGGCACGTTGCGGAGTCGTTCCTCAATCTTGGCTTTGATCTCGGGGTGCTCCTCCACCCATGCCCGGATTTCCGCGTTGCGGCCCTGCGAGTATTCGGTCCGCTGCATCTTGCCGAGCATCAGCTTTCGGATCAGCTCATCTTTGCTGAGTCCGTTGTAATACTCGGCCAGTTTCGGATTCTCTGCGATGAACTTGTCCAGTTTGGCGTCGATCTCCGGGTTTCTCCGCAGCGTGGGTTCCTTCGCCTTCTTCTCGGCGATTGCTTGTTTTAGTGACGGCATGATGCCTCCTGTTTTTCCCCAGCCATTCGTTGCACAAGGCGGCTGGTCGCCAGCGGCATTTGGCCTTGTTTGGGCGATTGTCGCTCAAAGTCAGAGACAGTCTTCATCGAATTCACCACTTTCCGGCGGATTGAGGGTCTTGCGCCTGATGTCCAATACGGCGCGTTCAAATTCGCGCTGAATCTCACGTGACGTGCCGCAGGCCACCCAAAGCCGCACCAGCGCAGTCACCCCAGGACTGCTCCCGTAGGATTCCATGAGCTGCCGATCGGCCTTTTCGAAATTCGCGGTCAAATGCGGCGGCAATACGAGCGGCAGGCCTTCGGCGGCGGGTGACTCCAAACCCGTGGCGGCTGCGTTCGAAAGGGCGGTGCTCATTGTCGATTGCACCATTCTACACTTCCCGGCCCGCCAAGGCTATGGACGCATCCGTCGTTTATCGGTACGATTCCGGCGCGAGGGCGGCTTTGAGCACTGTTTTTGGCGAGCAGCCAAAGAAATTCCGAAAGCATCGATTCAGGTGGCTCAAGTCGTGAAAACCGACTTCCCGCGCAGCTTCGGTCACGTTGTATCTGCCCGTGCCCAAAAGCTCACGAACCTTGTCGACCCGGCGCTTCAGCGCGAACTGTTTAGGGCTCATTTGGGTCGTGACCTTGAATCGGCGGGCAAAGTGATCCGCACTCAACCCTACCCGCCGGGCCAGATCCGTGGCCCTGATCGTTTCATCCAAGTGGGCGTCGATGTGTTCGGTTATCTGACTCAGTTTATCGGCCGGCAAACCAGACCGGGACGTGGGGCCGGATGTGATCGGCCCACGATGCAACCGCAGGGTCCGAGATGCCAGCGCCATGCCCATTCCTTCGACAAAGTCTATCTCCGGCCGGTCTGATTCGCGGCAAAGCGTCATGAACATTTGGGCCAATGTGCCGAGGTAGTTGTCGTGCCGGGCCAAGGAGGAAAAATCCTCGACAATCACGTCGGATGGGTGTGATTCCCGCTCGCCGAAATAGCCCGGTTTGAGGTGAAGGACGACCAACTCCGCTTTGCACAACCAATCAAGAGTCATTTCCTGTCCGGGTGGTATGATACCGACTTGGTGTGGGCCTAGGAATACGGAGTAACTCCGATGCCTGCCATTCCACGTGAATTCCATCAGCCCCACCGCCTTGCTAAAGGTATAGAAAAGCCGCACGCCATCATAGCTGTGCTCGTACCAAAAACTCGGCCCCAATCGGCCAAAGCTGACGCTGACCTGCTTGCCCTTAACGACAGGCAGCCCGTAGGGCATTTCCGAAGGTTTGCACGGCAGGGTTTCCCACCCGGTTGGCGCCGAGTGCTTCATCTTCGGCGTGGGGGCAGAACAGGCTGCGTCAAGCGGGAATACATGTGAGCACAGGGATACGACCATACATCAGGGTGTCGGGGGATTTTTTCAATACCATGATGGCGCCCGTCCATCCGCGCCAACCGGAACCAGTTTCTTTCTCCTGAAGCCGCCCTCACAGTGCTGGACGACCGCATGAAACTTGCGCAGTTTCCTGAACTCGTGTGGCTCGAGGAGATACCTGTGTTCCTTGGTCCACGAAAAGGTGCGCTGCCCGCCGGAATAGCCCTCCGTACGCTTCTTACCCTCGTACTTCCCCAGGGTATCGGCTGCGATCTTCGCCGAGTCTTCGTCCGCCGCACAGAACGTGATCCGATTCGCCAAGTTTGCGATCAGGACTTTGGCTCTTTCCTCGTCGCGCATCGGAGGAGTCAGCGAAGTGTAGGACTGCGTCGCAGCCACGAGCGTTGCTCGGGCCTCGCGAATCACATCCACTACGTTGTGGTCGCTCATTCCGTCGCTGTTGCTGGTCATGATTCGCTGCGCTTCGTCCGCCCAAAAGATCAGCAAATTTTCGCCGGCGCGCTCCTGGTGTGTCTTGTCGAACCGTTGCAGCGCGTGCATGTAAAAGACGAGTTTCAGAAGCGTGTTGATGTACCGCCGCTCAACCTGGAAGCGCTGCGGAATCGAGACGCAAACGACCTTGCCGCGATCGATGTCGCTGAAGTCGAAGCTCGACTTTCTTGGACAGAAAACAGCCGCGATATCCGGATCAGTGAAGTATTTCAGGTAGTTCGCGATAGTCGTCTTCACCCCGCCCAACTGTTCAGCCGGCTGAGCAAGTAGATTGCTGTTGAAGTGATCGGTCAGCGACTGTGCCTCCGGGGTGTTCCGTTTCGCGACCTCCTCCATAACTTCGCGGAGCAATCCCTCGGACGTCAGGAATTCATACGTCGATTCGAGCGTCACGGGGAGTCCACCGCAGCGGAGCGCTTTGAAAGCGAATTCGATTTGGATCTGCGCCTGAATCTTAAAAAAGCTTTGTTCGGAGTGCTGGCCGAGCGACGCCGCGATATCGCAAACGATCATGGCTCTGGCGGAATCGGGCAGACGGGGGTCGTCGAGGAAATTAAAGGTGTGCGTTGGTTTCCAGTCGGGTGCTGCTCTGTCGGGCCGGGCTTGAAGGAGGATAAGATCATTTTCGCGTCCGAGATGGCGAAACATCGTCGACAGCGTCTCCCAGTAGAGACCCTTGTCGTCCACGCACACGCCGCCCCATTGCGGACAGTTTTTCGAAATCTGCCAAAGCATCCGGTTGATGGCCGCTGTCGTTTTGCCTGTTCCAGGCCGGCCCGTGATCAACCAGCCACGGCAGAAATCGTCCATGGTCCATTTCAGGCCACCGATTTGAAGAACGGTAGGTGCGGCACGCTTGGCCGTCAGAAACAGAGCGAATTCCCATGCAGCCAACAGTTCAATGACCCAAAACAGCCATGGCGGATTATTCGGGAAGAACATCCATTGCGCCACACCGGTGACGGCAAGAATCACTGCAAGATAAAGATACATCCATCGATGCATACGCGGACATTCTATCTAATTCCGCGCGTGCCGTCGTTGCACGAACCCGGCTTTTTTCGGCACAAAGACGCGCTCGCCACGGAATGCAACCGTGTCAATTCCCCGGACCGATATCCGCGTCTGGTTTCGCGCGCGATCGCACCTCGATTTTCGTCACGAAGGCGTCGGCTCCTGATGATTTCTGATACTTGGCTGGTGCGGGGCGCAGTCGTTTCAGCCGGAGATGGGCGATTTCGTCGGCGAGCGTTTCGAGGTTTCTCCCTTCGATGAGGATTTCCTGCGTGGCAAAGGTCAGCACCAATCGCTCGATCTTCTCCATCGTCTGGTGGCGACCATCGAGAAAATGCTGCCATGGCAGGAGCCAGCTCTCGCCATTCGACGCCTCGAGGAGGAGGGTCGAGACCGCGGCATTCGTGGAATGGCAAACGTGTCCGGCCTCGGTCTCACCGATGCGGCGCTGATCCAACGTTTCTTTTAAGGTGCTCATGGTTTGATCCTCGCCTGCTGGGTCTGCCGCACTTGCGCGCGGTGGTCTTGGAGGAACCGGAAGCGACGCACCCGCTCGATCGACGCCCAAGCCTGCCGCTCCATCCACGATTGCCGCACCGCTTGTTCCCGCGAATTCATTGCCGTTGCACGCACCTTCAAATCGAGGGCCAGTTCTCGACCTCCGGTCCGCTCGATGTTCGCCCGCAGGCGCTCCTTGTCCGACGTAAACACCACGACCCGCCGGCGCCCTCGCGAGATCGCCACATACCACTGGTTGCAGTTCGTCGCCGCCCAACTGGCCGCGTCCGCAAACAAGACGGTATCGACCGTCTTCCCTTGCGAGGCGTAGGACGTGACGGCATAGCCGCGATTGAACAGACGCTGCGAAGGCAGCAGGGTTTTGCGCGTACCGGCGTCGTCCTCAACGATCAGGGCACCATCCTTGCGTCCGCGGCGAACGGTCACCAGTTCACCGTTGGAGAGGGGCGCACCCTCGCCTGACCTTCCGTTGAACTTGAGTTGCAGCCGGTCGCCGGCAGCGATTTCCATCTCCGACATCGTTACCACCGTAAGGCGGTCCGTGTGCCGGTAGCCAAGTGTTGACCGCCGTCCATCCTTCATCAGCACCACGCCGCGCTTGTTGGTACCGGCAACTTCACAGAGGTCCCCTTTGGCAAAACGGCCGTAACGCCGAAGAAAATAGACGTGATGCCCAGGGCGATGGAACCTCGCATCTTGTTTCTGGGCCTCGGTGGCATCCACCGCTTGATAGACTTTGAATTTGCTCTCCTCTCCGAGCATTCCGGCGGCTCGCAGCCGTTCCCGAATCGCCTCGTTTACCGCCCGCACCTCGCTCCACGTCTGGGCGACGACCAGTGCACTTTCCTTGCGGGCGAGGGCCGCCAGGTATTCCCCAGCCAATGCATCGCGCCGCTCCGCGGGCGCCATTTCACGGACGCACCCGAGCCGATCGAGCCGGTCGAAGGATTCAAGCACAGCGCCCTGAGTCGCGGCCTTCACCGCAGCTCTGTAGCTCCGGATGAACCGACGCTCTCCGGCGGACTGACCGAGCGCTGGATTCTGGCGACGAATCGTCCGAATCTCCACCGGCTTGAGCATGGCGTGCTCTTCAATTGCACGCAACGCATCCGACGCCGCCACCGCCCCATGCTGGCGCGTGTCGCCCGACAGTATCATCCGGCCATCACACGCCTGGACGAGCCGAATCAGGGTATGCAGTTGCCTGCCGCCAATCTGGCCGGCCTCATCCACTAGGACAACCGCACGCGGGGGGAGTTGCATCGTGACCAACAGTTGAGAGACCGTCTGCGCGGCCAGTCCGTCTTTTTGCAGATCGCGCACTTGTTGGCGCTGAGGTGCGAGCACAATGACGGGGTGGCCCGCACTGGCCAGACCGCGCTCAACCTCCTTCAATGCGTAACTCTTTCCGGTGCCGGCGCCGCCCCGAAACAGCGTGATGAAATCACGGCTCCCGAGAATCTGTCTCGCCGCAGCCTGCTGCTCCATCGACAAGGCCGCCGCAGGCGTGTATTCCGCATTGAGTGGCGCATGGCGCCGCCGGCCGTCCCGGGCGGCCATCACGATGTCCAGCTCGCAGCGCAGCACCTCCCGTGAAGTGAGCTTGTGTGTGCCGTCTTCCCGGAGGTAGCCGCGCTTGTCGATGGCCTCCCGCAAGGTCGTGAGATCAAAGTCCTGCCCACGCCCGCGCGCCAGCGCTGCCGCCATCAATTCGTAATCGTTCACCACCGAGCGCCGTTCAAAAAGGTGCTCATCGACCCACGCCACGACACCCGCGACATCGGCCCGTTCGCCCCGCCTTGGTCGAACGCACCGCAAAACCCCCAGCGCCTTCGCGTCGTCCGTCGTCAACTGCTTCGCCCACGACGGGCGCAACCGGTCGGCTGTCGAGTCCTTGAGCTTCCGACGCCGGTTGCCGTGCGCGATGCGCTTGCGCAGTTCGCCCACGTTGGAGATGGGCGCCCCTCTTTCCAGATGCTGCCTGGCCTCCTCGTTGATTTGCTGGTTTCGTTTGGAAAATCGGGCGATGACCGACTGCGACACGCCTTTGATTTCAAATCCACGGGATGTGCTTTCAATCTCATAGCCGAGCGCCCGGAGTCCCTTGCAGAGTTCGTGGCGGTAGAAATTCGTGGCGAAATTTTGTGCGCGATACATGCCTGCCGGATGGAGCGCTTTCCACCGACTCTCGACCGGATCGAAGGTCGCGTTGAATACCACGCAATGGGTGTGGAGGTGCGGGTCGAGTTCCCGGCTGGTATCATGGCGAAAGCACGCGGTCACAATGTTCCCGGTCACCCGTTCGCCATTCTGGCCGGACTTCCGCACGCGGCTTTCCGCGAACTTCTCCAGTTCGAGCATGGTCTGCCGGACCGCCTCATTGTGGAGATCCACAATACGATCATCCTGATAGAGGGCGACGACCGACACGCTCTTTGGAGGCGCAATCGCGAAATCGTAAAAGATGCGCCGGTTGGGGACTCCATCCTTGCCGGCGTCCCACCGAACTGTGTTCAGCCGCTGCCCCAGCTTGTCGCCGGTCGCCGGATTCTTTCCCTCGCAGAGTGCCAGAAAATCCGCCTCCTTCACCGTGCCTTTCAGCCCCAATCTCCACGCACCTTCACCGAGCCACTCGCCTTCGACTTTCGCACCCTGCGAATAGTAGTCACCCACGCTCAGGTGCTCGCGAAAGTACTTCTTCGCATTGCCGAGACTGAATTGGATACGCGGTTGAATCATGGTGTTTAAAGCCGACTCTGCGGTTGTAACTTGCGTAACGTAGCCACGTTACTTTTTACGTGAGACACAGTACCCCTTACCGCTGCGCGTAAGGTTTCGATCTTCGTAAGTGCGACACGGTGCGTGTCGCATGACGCGTGCGTCAATCGCCGCAGACCCGCGGGCCGCAGGGGAAAGGGACAGTCGCCGGTCCGACAGTTACGCCACGTCCCGACTTCCACGAAGACACGCCGCGCGGCGCTGTTTCGGCGCGCCCTCGTGGACCCGCGGAGCGTGCGGCACACGCGCGGAGACTTGGGGCCGCTCCTCGCTGTCGCCCGCCGTCCGCCTTCGCCGGTCGCCACCTGGCGGACATGCTGCGGCTTCCGGCTCGGCTTTGCTTGTCGCGTTCCCAAGACTCCGCGCCGGCCGGCCGTTGTGGGGCACTCGCGCCACCTGCGGAAATGGGATCAGGCAGCAGCAGCGCGAGTTCTCCGATAAGGCGGGCCAAATCGGGATCGTGCTCCAATCCGCTCGACGCGCTTTCCTCCGCGAGCAGGGCCTTTCGGATCAGCGACTCCGGTTTCGTCGTCACCAGTTCGAGCGCTCGATCGGCGCCCGGATTCCCCGCGAATCTCCTCCGCAGGCAGGACATCGCGGCCTGGTAAGCATCCCGGATCGACTGGCTCCCGGCATCTTGATCCGCGTTTTTCAGAAAAGCTGCCGCGGCGAGCAGCGTGGAGAAAATGGTTTCCCGTTGCATGATACCCATGCATCCCGCGTCAAGCGACGCCCACAGAGCCGGCCACGAAGAACGGGTACAGCACGGCTCCCAGCCGCGAACGCCATGCGCGTTCCGTCAGACTTTTTACACCGACGAGCAGCACCTACCAACCAATCGAATCTTTGGTGCTCTTATACTCGCCAAGCATTGACCGGGCTCCGTCAAAGAATCCGGACATCTTCTCAATCCCGCTCTTGAACTGTTCCAGATTGAAGGTTGGCAAAGTACTGAGGCTGGGCCGTTGGTCACGTGTCATCGGGTATCTGAACGCGTTGCCGGGATCAATCGCGTTAAGCTGGGCGATAAGTCGCGTCATCGCATCTAGGTCATCTTCAGTACAGCCGGGACCGAGGCGTTCGATAAGTCCCCGAGCCAGGCTCCATAACGCGTCGAGATCATGTTCGGCAGGATAACTGGAAGGGTCGTTTTCGAGGTAGTTACCCAGCGCGATGATGTCCTTTATGCTCAGCTCGACAAAGTGCCGATAAAGATAAACACCCGGGAAAACGAGATAGCCCGTCGCCAGAAGCCGAGGGCTCCGGTGAAACTCGGCGAAGATGAGATCGCCCGCTCGCTTATACCCTTCGATGTGCCCGATCAGATCCGTCCGAAGGGAGATCGTCGCCTGAAGATGCGGATTCCCATCCACTCCGAAAAGTTCGTCGCCTTTCGCCGGCCAAGGCAAAGGGATGCCCGACAGGTCTGGGTTCAAGTCCATGGAAATTGTACAATGAGCCACGCCTGTTAAATGGCAACTCGGCCACGGTCGGGTAGGCATCGGGCGATATGTCGTCACTCGAGACGGATCTGAAGAATTCTCCGCCTCCGCTCGCTGCCCGAATTTTGTCACGCCCGCCATGGAGTTCTCGCTTCGCTCCGCTCCTCCATTCCGTCCTTCGGCCTTCCCCCTCGCGCCGAGCACTAGGCTCCATGCTCGGCGGCCTCGGCCATGGCCGGGCGTGCCTGCACGGGCCAGCGCGCGGAGAGCGCCTTGATAACCGGGCAAGGAAGCCCGGACGGGGTGCGCACGGGCGCATGGCAAAATGAAACAATCGATGTTTGAACTGGACGGTCGGAGCCAGGCACCGGTCATAGCCTGCGGCGAGCAACCGCAGCAGCGGCTGGAAGCGTTCGGGGTCGGGGCGCTCAGCGATACCGAATTGATCGCCATCATGCTAAACTCGGGAACTAAGGGACAGTCGGTTCTCGGACTCGCCTCGCAACTGATTTCCCAGGCGGGGTCCATCGCCGGACTCGCCAGTTGGCAGCCAGAGGATTTCCGACGACTTAAAGGTATAGGCCCGACCAAGGGACAACAACTGGCCGCACTCATTGAAATCGGCCGGCGGATGATCAGGCAGCCAGCCGGGATAACCCCCATTCTCAATCGCCCCGAATTGGTCGCAGCCTTTATGGCCCCGTATGTCCGAGGCTTGGAGGTCGAAAAGTTTTGGGTGCTATGCCTGAATCGGAAGAGCCGCCTCAAGAAGTTAGTGGAAGTCACGTCGGGCACCGCGACCGCCGCGCTGGCTCATCCCCGCGAGATTTTTCGCAATGCCGTTCAACATCGAGCGACCGGAATTGCATGCGTCCACAATCACCCATCGGGTGACCCGGCACCTTCGAGCGCCGATGTGCAAATCACGCGTCAGCTTCGAGACGCGGCCCGCACCCTCGACATTGAGTTGCTCGACCACGTTGTGATAGGCAGTGCCGATGCCGATCCAACCGGGCTAGGTTACTATAGCTTCAGAAGTTCCGGTCTAATCTAGATAGATATTATTAGATAAGAATATTTTCTTCAATATCTTACGCACACATAGCGCGAATTACGAGATAAGATAGGCCTGCTTCAATTCGGCTCAGATCATTAAGATTGACTGTTTGTATGTTCGCCGGCAAGTTTGCCGGCGAAATGACAGGCCTTTTCGAACTAACCGATTTTTTCTTTCAGGAAATGCCAAAAACCGCTCAGATCGAGGCGGGCTTTCGGTTTGGGTCTGTTGGCACACATAGCAGTCGCACTCTGATGCTTTCAGAGCTTAGGTCCGTGCTAGACCACACTGCTCACGAGTCGGATCGGGCCAGCTACAAACGCAGCGTCGTCGATGACAACTGTCTCGGAAAACCCACTGCCTCCACTCGCAGACTTTCCTTCCAGCGGTTATCGGAGCTCTACGCCCTCGACCCTCAAATCACCCTTTTCCGCCTACTCCGCCGGCTATGGAAGATGGACGTTCGCTCCCAGCCTCAACTCGCTGTACTCGTCGCATTGGCCAGAGACCCGCTCCTGCGCTCCTCGGCAGCCGCAGTTCTCAACTTGAAGGTTGGCGAGGAGTTCCGGCGGTCGGCGGCGGAATTTGCGCTGAGCGCCGTCACGGAGGGCCGGCTCAACGAAAGGATCCTTGCGAAGGTCGTTAGAAACTGCGCCAGCTCATGGGCACAAGCTGGCCACCTGCAGGGACGCACCTTCAAACGTCGCCAGCAGGTCAAGCCCCACTTCGTGTCGGTCACGATGGCTCTGGCCGTTGGACATGCGGCCGGATTCCGCGGTGAAGCTCTCTTTCGTTGCCCGTGGGTGCGGGTCTTGGACGTAGATCCGGGCGCCGCCCGGAACTTCGCCCTCGAAGCCAAGCGCGCTGGCCTGCTCGACCTCCGCATTTCCGACAAGATCGTCGACCTCCAATTGGATCGCCTCGACCCCAGCTTCTCGCCGTCCCTCGAAAAATAATGTCCCGCATCGAAGAACTCGCCGAGCGCTACGGCCGGCACATTTCGACCCCGTGGCAACGCACCATGTCGGGTGCGCAGCGCGTCATCATGGTCGTATACGAGAAGGAACTGGAGCGGACACTTCGCGCCCGCAAAGTGCTGTTCGAGACTGCCACTTTGGAGGCCGGGCATACGTGGCAGGAGGTCGATCTGGCTGGTGCTTTCCCATCGTGGATGGCCAGCGACGAATACCGGGACGCCTACTTCGCGCAACCGGATGACCTCAGTCTAAAACTCGATTCGGAATTCCCGGACTATGTGGCCACCGAACTACGGCGCACCTTGACCGCCTCAACCGTGACGGAAAACACCGTGGTGGCAGTCCTGGGTGTGGCGACGCTGTTCGGCTTTGCCCGCTTTTCGGAAATTCTCCGCAAGGTCGATCGCGACATCCGTGGCCGGCTCCTCGTGTTCTTTCCCGGACAATACGAGCACAATAACTACCGCCTGCTGGATGCCCGTGACGGGTGGAACTACCTCGCCATCCCCATCACGCACTACTCCGACGAATTCACTCCATGAAAATCCACGACATACTCCAGCGTGACCCCGCCCAATACCCCCTCATCAATCAAGGGCAGGCGCGCATCTCGGACGAGTCCGATCCGAAGGCGCGGGAAGAACTGCGCGGCGAACTTTCGACCTTCGTGTGTGAGGGCCAGTTTTCCGACGGGCTGATCAGGATTCTTCGCTCGTTTCTGGAAAACCTCGGGCGCACCAGCCAGAAGGGTGTATGGGTCAGCGGGTTCTACGGCAGCGGCAAATCTCACGCCCTGAAAATGGCGGCCAGCCTCTGGCAGGACACGACGTTCGATGACGGTGCGACCGCCCGGAGTCTGGTGCCTAACATTCCGGAAGATGTGCGTGCTCTCCTCCGCGAATTAGAGACCGCTGGAAAGCGTGCCGGCGGATTGCTCGCGGCAGCGGGTGCCCTGCCCAGTGGCACCACCGAGAATGTTCGCCTCACCATTCTTTCCATTCTCCTCAAGGCAGCGGGGCTCCCCGGCCTTTACCCCCAAGCCCGATTCTGCCTCTGGCTGGATTCGCAGGGCTGGTATGAACGCGTGCAAAAGAGTGTCGCGTCGGCAGGGAAGAATTTTGCGAGCGAGCTCAACAATCTTTACGTGAGCGGCGCGCTCGCCCGCGCCATACTGGAATGCGATCCAAAGTTCGCTCATTCCGAGGGCGAGGCCCGCCAGAGTATCAAGGCTCAATTCCCTCCTCAAGCGACCGACATCACGACCGAGGCTTTCCTCCAAACTGCCAAAGAAGCGCTTCGTCGCGTCGGCAAAAACGGTCGCATGCCGTGCACGATCCTCATCCTCGACGAGGTCCAGCAATACATCGGGGACTCCAACATCCGCGCGACCCTCGTCACGGAGGTGGCCGAGGCGGTTTCCAAGCAGCTCGACAGCCACGTGATTATTGTCGGGGCCGGTCAGAGTGCGCTCACCGATGTCCCGCTCCTGCACAAGCTCCTCGACCGTTTTACCATCCGTGTTCCGCTCTCCGACATTGAGGTTGAGACCGTCACCCGGAAAGTGCTCCTGCAAAAGAAGCCCACGGGAGTGCCGGAGATTCGTCGCCTGTTCGATACCCATGCCGGCGAAGTTTCCCGTCATCTCCAAGGCACCCGTCTCGCCGAGCGTGCGGAAGATCGCGCCACCATTCTCGACGACTATCCGTTGCTGCCCGTGCGCCGCCGTTTTTGGGAGCACTGCTTCCGTCAGGTGGACGCCGCCGGCACTCAGAGCCAGCTGCGTTCGCAGCTCAGCATCATTCACAGTGCGGTGGCCAAGCTCTCCCTCCGCGACATGGGCGCCGTCGTCCCGGCCGATGAACTTTTCGATTCGCTGGCCCCGAACTTGGTCAACACCGGTGTCCTGCTCCGCGAGAGCAACGAGCGTATAATCAAGGTCGGCAAGGAGCAGGGACTCCTGGCGCGCCGCATCTGCGGGCTCGTGTTTCTGATCGGAAAGCTAAAACGCGACGACGGCCTGGACACCGGCGTCCGTGCCAACAAGGACCACATTGCCGACCTGCTCGTGGATGACTTGGCCGCCGACAACGGCAAGCTGCGTTCCGAGGTCGAGGCCGCATTGAAAAACCTCGCCGACAAGGGCGTCTTGATGACGGTCGGCGACGAATATCGCCTGCAAACCCGCGAGGGCAGCGAGTGGGACCGCGAGTTCCGCAACCGCCAGACCAAGCTCAACAACGACGACGCCACGATTCAGTTTCGCCGCGATGAACTCCTCTACGCCGAAGCGGAAAAAATCATCCGCACGGTCAAGAAAACTCAGGGGCTGAGCAAAGAGTCCCGCAGCCTCGTCATCAACCGCGACTCCACGGTTCCGGCCGGCGATGGCGCCAGCATTCCGATTTGGGTGCGTGACGGTTGGTCCTGTGCGGAGAAAGAAGTGGTCGAGGCCGCCCGCAGCATCGGCCCCGAGAGCCCTTTGCTTGCGGTTTTCGTCCCACGCCAGTCCGCCGAAGACCTTCGCCGCCTCGTGGTCGAGGCCGATGCCGCCCAACAAACGTTGGATCTGCGCGGAATTCCCTCCACACCGGAGGGCCAGGAGGCACGTCAGAGTATGGAAAGCCGCAAGGCCAACGCGGTCACGGCCCGCGACCGCTTGGTCAACGAAATCGTGGCCAACGCCAAGGTCTTTCAGGGCGGCGGCAGCGAGGTCATCCGGATCACACTGGAGGACAAAATCCGCGATGCCGCCGACGAATCTCTCATCCGGCTCTTCCCTCGTTTCAAAGAAGGCGATTCCAACGCGTGGGAAGTGGTGCTCAAGCGCGCCCGCGATGGCGCAGATCATCCGTTTCAGCCCGCCGGCCACACCGATGCCACCGAAAAACACCCGGTGTGTTTGCAGGTCATCGCCGCCATCGGCGCCGGCAAGACCGGCACCGAGGTCCGCAAGGCCCTTCAAGCGAGTCCGTTTGGCTGGCCCCGCGACGCCATCGACGCCGCGCTCATTGCGCTGCATCGCTCCCAGCACCTGAGCGTCACCCTGAATGGTGCTCCGGTCGCGTTGGGCCAGTTGGATCAAAACAAGATTCCGAAATCCGCATTCCGGGTCGAGCAGGCCACGCTCTCCGTTCAGGACCGCCTCACCCTTCGCAAGCTGTTCGGTCAGGCCGGCGTCACCTGCAAGAGCGGTGAAGAGGCCGCGAAGTCTGGTGATTTCTTGCAGGCTTTGGTGACTCTCGCCCGGGGTGCCGGCGGCGAGGCGCCGCTTCCTCCCGTGCCGAATCTGACGGCCATCGAGGACATGCAGCGTCTGGCCGGCAATCAGCAGTTGGCCACCATCCGTGCCGCCACGACCCAACTCGAATCCAATATCAAGGAGTGGACGACCGCCCGTGACCTTTCGACCACCCGGCTCCCCCTGTGGAATCTAGTCGTTCGCCTGGCCGGACAGTCCTCCGGGTTGGCGGAGGCGAAGGAATGCTCGGAGCAGATTGAGGCCATCCGCACCCAGCGCTCACTGCTGCAAACTCAGGACGCCGTCTCGCCGCTCCGCCGGAAATTGGCCGATCTCTTGCGCAGCGGCATCCAGACCGCGCAGCGCAATTTCGAGTCCACCTACGCCCAATCGCTCGCCGAACTTGAAGCGTCTGATGTCTGGCAGCGCATCGATGCGGCGGACCGCACACGCATCTTGGCGGGAACGGGTCTCTCCAAACCGAGCACGCCCGATGTCTCCACGGACGAGAAACTCCTCGCCACGCTGGAGGCCACACCGCTCTCGTGGTGGCACGACAAGATTGCCGCTCTTCCCGGCCGCTTCGCGCAGGCCGCGAAGGCAGCCGCAGAATTGCTGGAGCCCAAGGTTCAGCATGTCCACCTCAGCAGTGTCGTCCTGCGCACCGACACAGATGTGAAACAGTGGTTGGCCAGTCAGGAGAAAACCCTCCTTGAACGCATCAAGATCGGCCCAGTCGTGATTTCCTAGACCCATTCCGCCTATGCCTGCCTCCTCCAAGTCCCTGATCTTCGTCAGTTCCGTCCAGAAGGAACTCGCGGCGGAGCGTCGCGCCTTGAAGGAGTATGTGCACAACGACCCGCTGCTGCGCCAGTATTTCGAAGTCTTCCTGTTTGAAGACTTGCCCGCCTCGGGCCGCCGCGCGGATGAGGTCTATTTAAGTGAAGTGGACCGGAGCGACGTTTACGTCGGCATCTTCGGCGACAGCTACGGTTTTGAAGATGCCAGTGGCGTGTCGCCCACGGAACACGAATTCAACCGTGCCACGTCCGCCGGGAAGGAGCGCTTCGTTTTTGTCAAAGGCGCTTCCGACGCCACGCGCCAGCCCAAGATGCTGGCGCTCATCCAGCGGGCTTCGGACCAAGTGGTGCGCCGGCGTTTTTCCACGCTGCCGGAGCTGACGGCAGGACTTTACGGCAGCCTCGTGGAACGTTTGGGACGGACAGGCGACATTCGTTCGCTGCCTTTTGATGCTGCGGCGTGTCCCCGGGCCTCCCTCGCCGACCTGTCCCCGAAGAAGGTGGCGGAATTCCTTCGGCTCGCGCAGGCCCGGCGGGGTTACGCCTTGGGGCCGGAAACTCCGATGCGGGATGCCTTGGTTCATCTGAACCTACTCGACGGCGACCGTCCCACCCACGCCGCGGTCATGCTTTTCGCCGACGAGCCCCAGCGGTTCCTGCTCACGTCGTTCGTCAAGTGTCTCCGCTTTCACGGCACCGAAATCCGCAAGCCCATCCCGGCCTACAGTGATTTTCGGGGCACGGTGTTCGAGCTCGTCGATCAGGCCGTGGATTTCGTCATGTCCAAGCTCGACCGCGCCGTCGGCACACGCGCCAAAAGCAACCAGGCCCCGGAAACCTACGAGCTCCCCCGCGAGGCTGTATCGGAAGCCATCGTCAACGCCATCGCCCACCGCGACTACGCGTCCAATGCCTCGGTGCAGATCATGCTCTTCGCCGACCGGCTGGAAATTTGGAATCCCGGCGAATTGTTTCCGCCCCTGTCCACGGCGGCCCTTCGCAAGCCGCATCCGTCGATCCCGCGCAATCCGCTGATCGCCGAGCCGCTCTTCTTGACCCGCTACATCGAACGCGCCGGCACCGGCACACTCGACATGATCGAATTGTGCCGCGCCGCCGGTCTTCCGCCCCCGGAGTTTCGCCAGGAGCTGGGCCAAGTCATTCAGATTCTCCGCCGTCCCAAGCCCAAAGCCGCGACGGTTCCGGCGGGCGGTGCAGGCAGGTCAGAGTCGGGGTCAGGGTCGAGGTCAGAGTCATGGCGCATGAGGTCGGAGTGGCGGCCAGAGTGGGGGGCAGAGTCGGTTCATCATCGTATCATGGTGGCGCTCTCCGCCGCACCCGCCTCCCGGTCTGAAATTGCCGCCGCCATCGGCCACAAGTCCATCACCGGCTCCCTTCGGCAGGCGTTGGCCGATCTCATGGCGGCCGGCTTCGCGGAATACACCATTCCGCAAAAGCCCAACAGCCGGCTGCAAAAATACCGGCTCGTGACGAAGGCAACGTCAGGGGCTTCCAAAAAACACGCCATGAATACGCCAAATGCGCCGCACCCCAAATCGGCCAAGAAAACTCTCCCAGCTGTGCCGGTAAGCAAAGGGCTCACCAAGGGCGCAAAGGACTCACATCGCGCATCGCCATGAAGCTACCTTCTCAGTTTTCGTCGAAGAAGATATTCCTCAGCCATTCATCTAAGGACAAAGCATTAGCTGACAAACTAGCAGACTTGTTGGTCACCGGCTGCGCCGTTGATCCGAATGAAATACTGGTTACATCGCTGGAGGGAAAAGGTATCCCGGCAGGCACTCCAAGTTTCATCGAGTTTCTCCGTGCGCAGATTCAAAAGCCTGAATTGGTCATTCTCCTGCTGAGCCCAAACTACTTCGCGAGCCATTTCTGCCTCTGCGAATTGGGTGCAACGTGGGGAATGGCGCTACCAACCATTCCACTGGTAGTGCCTCCACTGAATAAATCAGAATTGAAGGCCACTCTCGCGGTGACGCAGGCCGGCGCAATCGATGATAGAACCTATCTAGATGAACTCCGTGATATCGTAAGAAACTGTCTCGGCTGCGAGGTATCGACGGCGACTTGGAATGTGAAGCGTGATGTCTTTCTGCAGGCCATTCCAGAAGTCATCAAATTGCTGCCTGCCCCTTCAGAGGTTCCTCGTGCGACACTTGAAGAAGCCCAGGGGCAGTATCAGGCGGCATTACAAGAGATAGGCTCGAAAGACGGTGTTATACGAACCCTGAAGTCGCAGATTGAGGACTTAAAACGATGCAAGAATGCAGACGATGTTCGCACGGTTTCTAGGAAATATTCTTCGGCCGATGAGGAATTCAAACGCCTTTGCGCCGACGCTATGGCTGAAATGGAAGGCCTGAAGTGGGCTACACGGATCGCGCTTTTCTGGCGCGTTAGGAATGAGGTGTATCGTCCCCAAGGAGCTGAAGAGTGGAACGATGTTAAGGAGGCCGACGCGGTGCGTGAGGTTGGAGTCGAGACCCCCACCTGCTACCCTAACACAGACCATCCCAAGGTCAGCAGAGCTGAAACTGCACTAGAACGGCTAAAGAATTTTCTCCGCGATCCCAAAGACGATGACTTCCTAGAGCGCTTCGAAGCGGAGAATGATTTCCCGGCAGACATCGCCAGCAAAGATTTCTGGAAACAGTTCTTAGTCCACGTTTGAACCATGCCCTCGCTCGCTTCCAAACTTCGCAAGGATCTTGAAAATGCCGTCAAGCAGGCTCGCCGGGCGGCGGAGACGGGGGCGGGCAAGGCCCTCGAATTGCTCGCGGTCGGGCACCATGAGCCGTGGGGCAGTTTGAAACCTGAGCAGCGCCGGCTGCGCAATCGGCTGCGGGCGCATGGTGTCCAGCTCGGAGATGTGCGCGATGACAAGCGGGGCACGCAGAGTGTCACGCGTCTCACGGGTGAGGTCGCTTACGAGCAGTGGCACCGGATGCTATTTGCACGCTACCTCGCTGAGAACGAACTGCTGATTGAGCCCGAGTCAGGTCAGGCGATGAGCATGGAGGAGTGCCGCGAACTCGCCCGCGAGCAGGGCAAGGACTGGCTCCCCCTCGCCTGCGGCTATGCCGAGGCCATGCTCCCGGAAATTTTCCGGCGCGGTGATCCCGTGTTAGAGGTCACGCTTCCGCCGGAGACGCGCTCGGAATTGGAGGACGTGCTTAACGAGTTGACCCGCGATGTGTTCGTCGCGTCCGACAGCCTCGGCTGGGTTTACCAATTCTGGCAGGCGGACCGCAAAGACGAGGTCAACGACTCGGGTAACAAGATCGGCGCAGATGAACTGCCGTCCGTTACGCAGCTGTTCACCGAGGACTACATGGTGGACTTCCTCTTGGACAACACGCTCGGCGCGTGGCACGCCGGCAAAGTCCTCGCCGCGAATCCCAGCCTGGCTGCGACTGCCATGGACGAGACCGGGTTGCGCGCGGCCGTCGCGCTCCCGGGTTGCCCGTGGAACTATCTCCGCTTCATCAAGAGCGCGGATGGTAAGTGGACACCTGCCGCTGGCACGTTCGCCGGTTGGCCGAAATCGGCGAGCGCACTCCGGGCGCTCGACCCGTGCATGGGCAGCGGGCATTTCGTGGTGGCCATGTTCGAACGGCTCGTCGCCTTGCGCATGGCCGAGGAGAAGCTGGACGAAGCGGCGGCGGTGGCGGCGGTCATCCGCGACAACCTATTCGGCTTGGAGATTGATCCGCGTTGCACGCAGATTGGCGCGTTCAACCTGGCGTTAGCCGCGTGGCGGCGTGTCGGTTATCGGCCGTTACCGTCGATGAATCTGGCCTGCTCTGGCCTTGCGCCCAACACCCGCGAGACCGACTGGCTGGCGATGGCAGGGGACAACGAGAAACTTCAACGCGGCATGGAGCGGCTCTACCGCCTTTTCAAGAACGCCCCCGTTCTGGGCAGCCTCATCAACCCGCGTGCCGGCGAAGACGACCTGCTAGTGGCCGCATTTCATGAACTCCAGCCATTGCTAGAGCGGGCGCTCGCGAAGGAAGTCAACGACGACACCGCCCATGAGTTGGCAGTGACCGCACGCGGCCTAGCCAAAGCCGCGGAAATCCTCGCCGGCCAGTTCACGCTCGTCGCGACAAACGTGCCTTACCTCGGATCGAAGAAGCAAGATGACGTGCTCAAGAGCTATTGCGAACAAGTTCATCCCGAAGCAAAGGCCGACCTAGCGACCTGCTTTGTCGAACGTTGTCTCCATTTTTGTTCTCATGGCGGGAGCACGTATTTGGTTACACCCCAGAACTGGCTATTCCTCAAAAGCTACACGGAGCTCCGGGAAACACTTCTTACAAATTCGACCTGGGATGTTCTGGGACGGCTTGGTCCGAAGGGGTTTCAAACTCCGATGTGGGATTTCAACATCATCCTCGTTGGCCTAACCTCAAAAGAGCCATCGATTGGCCATTATTTTCATGGTGTAGACGTGTCGGCAGAAGCCGCGCCAGAGGAAAAGGCGTCCGCGCTGATCAATAGTAAGGTGCAAAGCGCAAAGCAATCGAGTCAGACGGCGAATCCTGACGCGAGAATCGGGTTTGCGGAAGAAACCGACCTGCCACGACTGACGAAGTATGCCGATTGCCTCGCGGGAATCATGAACGGCGACAGTCCTAAGTTCATTAAGAATTTTTGGGAATTTGAAACGAGAAGCCCGCTATGGGCATTTCTCCAATCAACCGTCCCTGACGGTGTCCAAGTTGGAGGGCTCGAATCAGTCATTTTCTTTGATGAAGCGGCGGGCCACTTGCGTGAAGAAGCGGCGGTTCGCAGGGAGAAACTTCACAACGCCGACGAGCGCGGCAATGCAGTGTGGGGAAGACGTGGCGTAGCAGTTAGCCAAATGTCTTCACTTCCGATCTCTCGCTACTTTGGTGAAAAATATGATTCCAATGTTGCCACAATCGTGCCCAAAGACGCGACCCACTTAGAAGCGGTATGGGCCTTTTGCACTTCCCCAAAGTTTTTTGAGAGTGTTCGTGCGCTAGATCAAAAGTTAAACGTGACGAACGCCACGTTTGGCAAAGTTCCCTTCGACTTGGCACACTGGCAGAAGGTCGCGACGGAGAAATATCCACACGGCTTGCCGAAGCCGGTTACCAGCGACCCGACGCAATGGTTGTTCAACGGCCACCCAGCTGGGGCTGACAAGCCGTTGCAGGTGGCTGTCGCGCGGTTGCTCGGTTATCAGTGGCCGCGCCAGACCGGCTCCAGTTTTCCCGATTGTCCGGCACTCAAGGCCGACGGTCTGGAAAAGTTGGCCGACAAGGATGGCATCGTGTGTCTCTCCGCCACCAAGGGCGAAGCTCCTGCCGCGGACCGGCTCAACACCTTGCTCGCCGCCGCGTATGGGTCCGAATGGTCAGCCACCAAGGCGCGCGAGTTGCTGGCCGCGACGGACTCGAAAGCCAAGACGCTCGCCGACTGGCTCAGCGACGATTTCTTCGAGCAGCACTGCGACCTCTTCCACCAGCGCCCGTTTATCTGGCACATTTGGGACGGCCTGAAGGGCGGGTTCAGCGCCCTCGTCAACTACCACCGGCTCGCAGCTGGAGACGGTGCCGGCAAACGCACGCTCGATAAACTCATTTTCACCTACCTCGGCGAATGGATCGACGTCCAGCGCAAGGCACAGAAGGCCGGAGTTGAAGGTGCCGACGCCCGCCTCACGGCCGCGGAACACCTGAGCACCCAGCTCAAAGCCATTCTCGCCGGCGAACCGCCCTTTGACCTCTTCGTCCGCTGGAAACCGCTGCACGAGCAGCCCATCGGCTGGAATCCCGATATCAACGATGGTGTGCGACTCAACCTCCGTCCCTTCATCACCGCCAAGCCGCTCAACGCCCGCGGAAAAAACGCCTGCATCCTCCGCTCCACACCCAAAGTCAGTTGGGACAAGGACCGCGGCAAGGAGCCCCAGCGCGCCAAAGCCGATTTCCCCTGGTTCTGGAGTTGGGACGAAGCCACTGCGGATTTCAAAGGCGGCCCCGCCTTCGACGGCAACCGCTGGAACGACTGCCACTACTCAACCGCCACCAAGCAAACCGCCCGCGAGAGGCGTGGCCAACGAAGCTGATTTATGAGCACGCCCCTTGCTTCCTTCCCTGGCTCCCGTTGGTGGACTTTTGATTTTCACACCCATACGCCGAAATCCACAGATGGTTTCAAAAAAACGCCATGTCCTGATTTGAAGGAGTGGTTGCTGGCCTTCATGCGTGCGGGAATCGATTGCGTGGCGGTCACTGACCACAATTCAGGCGACGCCCTGCCCGATCTACAAACTGCACTGGAAGGATTGCAGGCCGCCCCGCCGGCGGATTTTCGACCGCTGACGTTGTTCCCCGGTGTCGAGATTTCCGTGCAAGGCGGCGTGCATATCCTCGCCCTTTTTGACCCCAGCAAAGGGCGAGATGAAGTGGTCCGTCTGCTCGACGGCGTGGGGTATCAAGGCACACCCGGTGATTCCAACAGTGTTACCAATAAGTCCGTCACTGAAGTCCTCGAAATCGTCGCAACCAAGGGAGGAGTGGCGATCCCCGCCCATGTAGATGAAGCGAAAGGCTTATTCGTCGAGATTGAAGGACAATCACTCCTTGCCGCATTGAAGTCCGAGCACGTCGCAGCGATGGAGCTGCGCAACGCTGCTTTCTCAAAACCGGGACTTTACGCGGCAGAGAAAATACGGTGGCCAGAGGTTCTTGGGAGCGACACGCACAATTTCGCCGCTACGGGTGACCCGCGCTTCCCGGGTTCGCATTACACCTGGGTCAAGATGGACAGGCCGAGCCTTGCTGCGCTCAGGCTGGCGCTGCACGACGGCAACGCGTTTTCACTGAAACGGTCCGATGCCTGCCCCCAAGGCTACAATCCCAACACGGCCCCGCAGCTCTGGATCGAGTCATTGTCCGTCTCCAAGGCCCGCCTGATGGGCAATGGCACCCAGGCCGAGTTCAAATTCAACCCTTGGATGAACGCCATCATCGGGGGTCGAGGCAGCGGCAAGTCAACGCTGGTGCATTTTCTCCGGCTAGTGACTAAACGCGACACAGACCTGAATCTGGCAGAGGGACAGCTGGACAACAGGGTCAAGGTGACATTCGACAAATTCGTCCAGATCGGCTCGGATTCCCAGCCGGGAGGATTGCGGGCGGAAACCGCATCCGAAGCGGTCATTCGTAAAGGAGAACAGCGCTTCTTGCTGCAATGGCGACAGGAGGGGCGCGCCGTAGCCGTGTCTGAATGGGACGCCGCAGCTCAAGGCTGGAAGCTCGCCAGCTCTCAGGACGTGGTTGATCGCTTTCCATTGCGCCTTTTCAGCCAAGACGAAATCGGCGTGATCGCGGAGCGCCCAGAGGCACTACTGCGCAGGGTCGATGAAAGCATCGCCAAGGCTGATTGGAACGCGCGCTACACCGCCGGTGAAAATCAGTTTTTGGAGCTATTGAGCAAAGTGCGTTCGCTAAGCACGCGCCTGGCAGAAAAAGACCGTCTCGTTGGGCAGTGCGACGATCTCGCCAAACAACTCGCCGCTTTTGAGAAATCCGAGCACGCGAAAATCCGTCAGGCGTTTCAAAAAGCCAGCCGGCAAAAGCGCGAAGCGACTGCCATGCTTGACGCGTTTCGGGATCTGGCCACCCAAGTGGGCACGCTCAAGGATGGGATGTTGCTACCCGATCTCCCTGCGGGCCTACTCGATCCCGCCGACGCCACAGATCAAGAGCTGCTCAAGGCCGTCACACAACTGCGCCAGAGCCTGGCCAAGGCGGTGAGCGCTCTCGGGCAAATGGAGACGGACATGCGCAGCCAGGTTGATGCCACCGAATCGGCTCTGGCAAAGTCTGCGTGGGGCACGGCGGTCAAAACGGCGGAGCAAGAGCACGAGGCCTTAGTCGCCTCCCTTGAGGCACAGGGGGTGACTGATCCCGCCGCTTATACCAACCTGCTCGTCAAGCGGCAGGAGGTGGAGAAACAGCTCAAGGAAATCGAAGGCACTGAAGCTGAAATCAACAAGTTGACGTCGCTAGCCGACGAGAGTCTGGGCAAACTGCTAGAATTGCGCGCCGAGCTCAGGACCATGCGCGAGACGTTTCTGAAGCAGGAACTGCAGGGAAACCGCTACGTGCGAATCAGCCTCGTCGTCTTCAACCACGAGGGCGGGAAGAACCAGATCGAAGCGGAGATTCGACGAGAACTTCAGGTTCCGGAGACCAACAAGGCTTCCGCCATTCGGAACCGCGACGATGGCACCGGATTCGTGGAGACGCTTTATGCCGATCTGCCGACCGACGGAGCCGCGCGGACAAAGGAGCTATTGAAACGTATCCAAGACTGGAAGCTCCAAGTGCTCAAAGCCGCCCGAGGAGAAGTTCACAGTCTCGGAGGTCACTTGGGAAATCACCTCTCGGCTAAATTCAAAGAACGACCCGAAGCCTTGGATCGATTCCGAATCTGGTGGCCCGAGGATGCTCTCGTGGTTTCCTACAGTCGCGGTGGTGACGGCGAGAACTTTGTGAGCCTGAGCGGCGGCGGTTCGGCCGGAGAAAAAGCGGCGGCGCTACTGGCCTTTTTCCTAGCGCACGGAAATTCGCCGCTGGTCATCGATCAGCCCGAGAACGACCTCGACAACCATCTCATCACGGACCTCGTGGTGGCCCAACTCCGAAACAACAAGGAGCGTCGCCAGATCATCGTGGTGACACACAACCCCAACATCGTGGTCAACGGCGACGCCGAGTTGGTGCATGCGATGGAATTCGGAAGCGGGCAATGCCGAGCCAAGGTTTCCGGTGCGCTTCAGGATGAAGCCGTGCGCGCAGAAGTCTGCGCCGTGATGGAGGGAGGCAAGATGGCGCTGAAATCACGCTTCGAACGACTCATTTAACCGAAGCAATGAACACTCTCGCCGAAGCCCTCTGGAATTCTCTCTCCGCTGCCGCGGTTTCGCCTGAGGGCGTAGCCGCGCCGGTCGCCATTTTGTGGACTGATCCGGACGCACAGTGGCGTCCCTTGGTGGTCGAGTTGAGCAAGTCGTTTCCCGAACTCTACACGTTGGGTGATTTCGTTCCGGGCAAACACGTCGGCCCGGCCATCTGGCTGAAGTGCGTCGTCGAGCGTGCGCTGCCCGATGCCAGTCCGCCCGCCGGACATATCCCGGTGCTCTATCTTCCGGGCCTCAGCCGCCAGGTCCTCCGGTCGGGCAGTGAGTGTCCGGTGCTGTTTCAGCCGCTCATCGAATTGGAATACCGCGGCGCGATGTGGCACCAGCGCAACGGCCGGGATTGGACCGCGGAGGCCTTCCTCACTTCGGAGCAGGGACTCGGTCTCGACGTGGCGCTGGATGCCCGCACCCGCGAGGCTTTGCTCCGGGCGCTCCCGCTTCTGATCAATGAACCGCTGGCGGGCTTGCGGGGACGGCGCTTGGAGGCCGAGGATTTTGACCGGCTGGCCATCGGTGATCCAGTGCGCGACATTCTCATGTGGATGAACGATCCCACGGGCAGCGTGCAACTTTGGGCGGGGTCACGTTGGTCAACCTTTTGCGATGTCTGCCAGCGGGAATTCGGCCTCGATCCGGAGCAGGCTCATCCGCGCGAGGCGGGTGAGGCGCTCCTCAATGGCGGCGACCGCTGGGACGATGTCTGGCGGCGGTTCTGCGAAGCGCCAAAGGGCTACGCCGGGGTGGCGCGTCTGTTGCGGGAAGTTACGCCGAAGGATTTCTTCGTGGGTGAAGGACGCCAGCCCACCGTCAACGAAACGGAAGAGGCCCGGCTGGCGAAGGAGTTGGACGCACTGGCCAAGCTGCCGCACCGCGTCGCGTGTGCCCGTGTCCTGGAATTGGAAAAGGAGCACGGCAAACGGCGCGAGTGGGTCTGGGCCCAGATTGGGCAAAGTGCGCTCGCGGTGGCGTTGCAGCCACTGGCACGATTGGCGCAGGCGGCACAGCGTGCGCTCGGCGGGGCCGATCTGGCCTCGATCATCAGGACCTATGCAGAGGACGGGTGGCAGTGTGACGATGCGGCCATGGCCGCGTTGGCGAGCCCCGGTTCGTCCTCGGATATGGCGACGGTCAGCCGGGCGGTGCGCTCCCTCTACGAGCCGTGGTTGGACCGTTCGGCCCGGGCGTTTCAAGACGCGCTCTTGAAAGAGCAGGCGCCGGCTTCGCTCGTGGGGGAGATCGCCACGGAGAAGGACGTGTGTCTCCTGTTCGTGGACGGACTGCGCTACGATATTGCGCGGCGGCTGGCGATCAGCCTGGAGGCCCGCGGCCTGAAGTCGCACCTCAAGGCGCGACTCACCACGGTGCCCAGCGTCACGGCCACGGCCAAACCCGCCGCCACGCCGGTGCGGCAATTGATTGAAGGCCGTGAGGCGGCGGAGGATTTTCAGCCGCTGTTTCGGGACTCAAACCAAGTCGCCTCGGCGCAACGCCTGCGGGATGCGATGGCGAAAAAGGGCGTCGAAGTCATCGAACCCGGCGAAGTGAAAATTCCGGTCGGCGCTGAGGCCGGTGGCTGGAGTGAATCCGGGCAATTCGACCATCTGGGACATTCTCTGCAAGGGGAGTTACCCCGCCACCTCGATCTTCAGGTCGAGGCTTTGGTTGAGCGGATCGAAAGCCTGCTCAACGGCGGGTGGACTGCCGTGCGGGTGATTACCGATCACGGGTGGCTGCTGTTGCCCGGTGGTCTACCGAAGGTGGATCTGCCCCACTACCTCGCGGCGTCGAAGTGGGCGCGTTGTGCCACACTTAAGGGAGAGTCGGCCAGCACGGTGCCGGAGTATGGCTGGTTCTGGAATCCGCACGTGCGGATCGCCGTTCCACACGGTATCGGAGCCTTCCTCGCCGGCAACGAATACTCCCACGGCGGGATCAGCCCGCAGGAAAGCATCACGCCCGACCTCTTGGTTGAGCGGACCATCGCGAAGATCACGGCGAAAATCGGAGCCATCTCTTGGCGGGGACTCCGCTGCCGCGTGCAAATCCAAGGTGCCAGCGCCGGGCTGAAGGTCGACCTGCGGCAGAATTGGAAACAGGCACAATCCCTCGCAGCCGCTGCCAAGGAAGTGGATGCGGAGGGCATTGGTAGCCTCGCCGTCCGCGATGATTCCCTCGAAGGCTCCGCCGCGAGCGTCGTGCTTTTGGATGCCGCGGGACAGGTCATCGATCACCAACCCACCACCATCGGAGAAATCTCATGAGCATGGAACTCGACCACCTTGATTCACTGGCAGCCAAGACTTACGACGGTTTCCTCGTCCGGAAAGACTTGGTGCGAAAATACGCGCGGCAATATCCCGTGCCGACCTACGTCGTCGAGTTTCTCCTCGGCCGCTACTGCGCAAGCGTCAACGAGGCGGAAATTGCCGAGGGCCTCGCCATCGTTGAGCAGCAACTCAAAGACCGCACGGTGCGCACCGGCGACGAGGAGCTTTTCAAGGCGCGGGCAAAAGAGGACGGCTCCGTGCGGATCATCGACCTCGTGAAAGCCAAGCTCGACGCCAGGAATGACTGCTACGTCGCCGAACTGCCGAGTCTCGCGCTGCGTGATGTGCGGATTTCCAGCCAGATGGTCACGGATAACGAACGCATGCTCACCGATGGTTTCTTCGCCGAAGTGACGCTGGGCTACGACGGCGTCATCGCGCAGGAGCAGAACGGCCGTCCGTTCAGTATCGAGAGCATCCGTCCGATCCAGATGTCGAAGTCCGATATTCTTGAGGTTTATGGCAAGGGCCGAGTGGCCTTCACCACGCAGGAGTGGATCGATTTTCTCATGCGTTCAATCGGGCTAGAGCCAAGCGCACTGTCGGATCGGGCGAAAAAAGTGACGCTGCTGCGCATGGTCCCGTTTGTGGAACGAAACTACAATCTGGTGGAGCTGGGGCCGCGCGGCACGGGCAAGAGTCACCTCTTTCAGCAAATTTCGCCCTACGCGCACTTAATTTCGGGCGGCAAGGCGACCGTGGCGAAGATGTTCGTCAATAATGCCAGCGGTCAGCGCGGCCTCGTTTGCCAATACGACGTGGTCTGCTTCGATGAAGTGTCCGGCATCTCCTTCGACCAGAAGGACGGCGTGAACATCATGAAAGGCTACATGGCCTCCGGCCAATTCAGCCGCGGCAAGGACAACATCCGGGCCGAGGGCAGTCTCGTGATGGTGGGCAATCTCGACGTGGACGTAGAGCAACAACAGCGCATCGCGCATTTGCTCAGTCCGCTGCCGCCGGAAATGCGCAACGACACCGCGTTCATGGATCGCCTTCACAGCTACGTCTCGGGCTGGGATTTTCCAAAACTCAACCCGACCGAACACCTGACGCAGCATTTCGGATTGGTCAGCGACTTCCTGAGCGAGGCCTGGACCCGTCTCCGTTCGAGCAACCGTCTCTCGCAGTTGCAGGGACGGGTGCATCTCGGTGGCGCACTCAGTGGTCGCGACATCGAGGCTGTCAACAAGACGATGAATGGGTTGCTGAAGCTGGTGTTTCCCGACGCCACCCAAGGGCTATCGGACGAAGACCTGGAGTGGATGGTTCGTCTGGCGTTGGAATCGCGCCGCCGCGTAAAGGAGCAGCAAAAGCGCGTGTTCAAGAGCGAATTTCGCAACACCCATTTCAGCTACATCCTCGGCGCGGAAGGCGTGGAGCAATTCGTGTCCACGCCCGAACTGCACAGCGACGAAGCAATTGAGTCCGACCCGCTACCGGCGGGTCAGGTGTGGGCAGCCAGTCCCGGATCGCCTGAAACCGGACCGGCGCTGTATCGGTTGGAGGTCACTTGCGGTCCGGGCTCGGGGGTGCGTGTGCTCAACCAGCCAACGCCGCCATCATTCCGGGAGAGCGTGAAAGTCGCCGAGCAGAACCTCTACACTCGCGCGAAGGAACTCGTCGGCGACCGCAATCCCCGTGAGGAGGAGTTTTCGATTCAGATGCGCGCCATCGATTCGGAGAAGACGGGTACCGGCCTGAGCTTGCCCGCGCTGGTTGCATTCTGCGGTGCACTTCTCGGCAAGAACACGCGTGGCGGTGCCATCATCGCAGGCTCGCTGAACCTGGGGGGCTCAGTCGAGATTCTTCCAAACGCAGCGAAGGTCGTGGAACTCGCGTTAGATAAGCGCGCCCAAGTTCTGCTGCTTCCGGTCTCGGCAAGACGTCAACTCAACGACCTGCCCGACGAATACTGGACCAAGCTCACCATCGAGTTCTACCGAGACAGTATCGACGCCGTCTTCAAGATGCTCGTGGAATAGTGCCCGCCTCACTCATCTTTACGACCCAAAGCTGCAATCTGTGAGCAAGACCTCCGATCCAAAGCTATTGCGTCACGAAGAAGCCCGCCACGCGTTGGCACGGTTGGTCATGCGCATGGGTTTCAGTTGGAATGACCACCATGTTGAATATGGCATCGATGCGTTCGTGGAACTTGCCGACCCTTCCACCCACAAGGCGTTGGGAGCGTTTGTTGGCGTTCAAGTAAAGACGGTTCAACATTTTGACGCTGAAAGTGACACGGAGTTTTCGTATTACGTCTCCGAGGCCGACTTGAATTACTGGCTGGCCAGCCGAATGCCCGTTCTGCTGGTTGTCGGACGGCCAAGCGACGATCGGTTTTATGGCGTCCATGTTCAGGCTTATTTCACCGCACAGCGGCCCGGCACAAGAACCGTCCGGTTCAACAAAGCGACCGACCAATTCAACTCTAGCGAAATCTGGCAGCGGCGTCTCTTGGATGTCGGGAAAGGCTTTACCCGGGGGCTGGCCTTCTCACCGCAAACCGAACCAGAGACGATTGTCAGCAACTTACTCCATGTCACCTTGCCCGATATCGTCTATACGTCACCGACCAAGTTCAGAGTTGGAAAGGAAGTAGCAGCCAAACTAAAGGGAACGCCAGCCGGCTATTTCACCGAATACATTCTGAAAGATGAACAATTGTGGTCGCCGGTTAACCTAGCCGATCCTGTTTTGTGTAGTGCACTCGGCGAAGAAGTGACCGTCAGGCGAATGCCCTTCGATGAGCTTGCCTTTAACGAGGACAGGGCAAAACGCCGGTATGCCGTGGAACTCTTGGAGTATTGTTTGAGCGCCCGATTGCGTCGGCTCTCGGTCTTTTGGTCGAAGGATGCCGAGATGTATTTCTTCCGTCCGAAGCATTCGCCAACAGACCGCATGACTATCGAGGTCGCAACGGAGACAGGACCAAGCACGCAAGGTATCGCATTTCCTGCGTTTAGAGACGGGAAGATTGTTCGCTGTCGACACGTCGCACTCGTTGCAGACTTCGTTTCCATCGGCGATCAATACTACCTCCAATTGAATCCGACATGTCTGTTCACTAAGGACGGGAGCGAGCTGCACCCGCGACACGAGGAGCTATTGCAGAATCTGAAGATTATGCAGAAGCAGCACGACTATCATCGTTCGCTTTTCCTCTGGAGAACATTGCTCACGCGTCCGGGTGATTTGGTCGAGCCAGAGTATCCTCATCTCAGTTTTGGCGACTTCTTGCGAGTGAAGTCCCCTGTTTCGATTGCCGACGACGCATGGCGTAAGGCTGGAGGAGCGGCCCATGCAATCGGGGAAAACGAATTCGACGCGTTGCTAACATAAGCACTATGCAGACCGTCGACTACATTCCAGAACCAGATCTGGAGTTCGGCAGGGACAAACACCCAGACATCCGATACGGGATTCTGAATTTTGGTCCTTATGACCTTCGCGCGGAACAAAGACCGACCTCCATCTCCGTCGCGCTCGTCGGCACCAGCCGATCAATTTCGGTGGCTGAAAGGTGGATCGTATCAGCAAAGGCCGAAGTCGCAGCCAAAGTTTCGCCCAAGATAAACCTGTTTGCGCCATTTCCGGGCTTTTCTTCGGCAAGTTCCTGGGCATGCGATGTAGTCGTTTCCGCACGTCTGAATACCCTCATCGATGTTGGAGAAATCAAGGCCCTCTCGAAGCCAGGGCTAAGCCACAACGAGAAAGTTCGAGCCGCCGTGGAATTATTTTTGGAGGGCTTGAAGAATTCCGCACAAAAGCGTCCTCATGTATTAATCCTGGCGCTGCCGGTTGAATTGCTCGCCCTCATCGGGGATGATGCTGGCGAGGATGTGTCCTCGGAGGTGGTGGGAAAGGCACCGCTATCCTTTCAGGCCCGGAAAAAGGCAGTGCGCGGGAGATACAACTTCCATGATATGCTTAAGGCGAAGGCACTGCCACTCGGAATACCGTTACAACTTCTTCGGCCTTCCACGTGCGATCCAAAGTTGCGACGTGAAGAGAAAGACGGTTTTGGTGAGGGACGGCAGCGGCAAGACGACGCAACGTGCGCTTGGAATTTCTTCGTCGCGCTATACTATAAAGCTGGTGGGTATCCGTGGCGGTTACGAAAACAGCACACGGACCTGACCACGTGCTTTATCGGAATCAGTTTCTACGAGTCGCTCGACCAAACCAACCTCCAGAGTTCACTTGCTCAAGTTTTCGATGAACGTGGCCACGGGATGATAGTCAAAGGAGGCCGCGTTGTTCGCGATGAAGTCGATCACTCTCCTCATCTTGATAACGAAGGAGCGCGCGCGTTGGTGACACTTGCAATCGATCGCTACCGTCGCGAACATCGCACTAATCCCGCCAGAGTCGTCGTCCATAAGAGTTCAAAGTTCACCGACGCCGAGCGGGACGGAGCAAAAGCGGCCTTGGAAGCGTTCCGAATCTCGGAGGTTGACTTGCTGAGCCTTGACCGGTCGTTCATGCGACTCGCACGAAACGGTTATTATCCGCCGCTCCGCGGCACTTGTTGGGCAATCGACGATGACCGGACTATTCTCTACACAAACGGCTCGGTTCAGCTCTATGAAGAATATCCCGGTCTCTACGTCCCGCGCACCCTCATGATCCGGCATGATCAATGTGTAACCGACCGGCAAAAGCTAGCCACTGAAATACTGGCATTGACGAAGATGAATTGGAATAATTCCCAGATAACCGCCCGAGAGCCGATCACGCTTCGGGCTGCAAGGGAAGTAGCGAAGATTCTCAAATACGTGGACGATCCGAACCAAGAAGCGCTCTACAGCTTCTTTATGTGAGCGCTGGAAGATTGGCCTTCGTTCAGACGGTTCGTTACTCGCTATGACTTATTCGTAGCCTTGCTCACGGACGCTACGGACCTACTCGTATGAAGCGTTGGCAGTGACCCATTGCGTCTTGTCACCCATCCGCCCTGCGCGCCCATTATATCGCCGTCGGCAAGCTCCGCTTCGCTCTCCAGCTTGCCTGCGGCGGGGAGGCGCTGCTTATCAGGAGCGGTGGTGGAGTGGCGGCTTATCCAGCTAGCCGGCCTTTGCCTTGAATGCTGCGCGTTGCGCCGGTCAGCGTTTGGCGGGAGTGTTGGCGCGCGTGCGCGGTCGGCCGGCATGTATGTCGCGGCGGATGCCGTGGCGTTTGCAAAAGCGGCGGAAATCGAGCGAACTGATTCGCAGACCGAGTGTGGCGAGATGTGCCCGCACTTCGCGGGTGCGGTACGCGGCCCGGGGGTGCCGCAGCATGTAAACCAAGGCGTGCAGTTTCCACCAATCCGCATAGCCAAAGGCAGTACGGAGACGGCGCGGCTCGAGCCCGGCCAGCAATTTGACAGCGTTGCCTAGTTCGACGAGCGGTCGTGTTTCGCCCGAGCGGATCGCCGTGTCCAACAGATCGGCCGCGACTTGGAGGAGTTTGGGCGACGCCTTCGCGGCCGCGCCAGCCTTGCGCCAGTCGCGGACGAGGAGAAAAACGTTCAGGCTGATGGTTCGCGCCTCGTAGCGTCGCACTAGCGATTCCATTTCCTCCCACGAGAGCCCGCCAAACGGGCGCGTTGCCTCCGCCGGCAGATGCGCTTTCATCCGGCGCTTTTCTTCGAACCACCCGTCGAGTTCGCCCGCCAACTCGGCGAAACCATTGGCCACGGCGTCGCCGTTGAGGTCTCCACGCTCAACCAGGGAAAGGAAATTTGCGCGGGTAGTGGCATCCCTCCCGAAATCCTCCAGCAGCCACGTCCGCAGGTCGGGAAACTGCCGGCACATGTTCGCCAGGAGTCGCAGAAAGGCGCGGCTCCGGCGTTCCGAGGCGCGAACAGACGACGTTGAGGCAATGGCAGTCATTACCGATAAGAACCCTGTGAATCAAAAAAAACCGCTACTGGCGACGTTGCAGATTCGAACCACGGCCGAAGCCTTTCATACAGTGCCCGCAGGTCCCGGCAGTAGGTTTCGCGCTGTTCATTGTCGGTCTGGCCCGGCCGGCGTTTAAGGGCGCGGAGGAGTTTGCTGGCCAGGACCACGTGCGCCGGGAGCGTGTGCCGCAGTCGGCGCTTGCCGGGGGTCTTGGGCTCCGTGGCGATGCCGAGCCGGGCATACGCCTGCCGCAGACTCATGCCCTGCAAGAAGGCCGTGTCGGTGATGCCGTGCGCGAGACGCATGTAACGTTGGGCCGTCCGGGCCGTGCCGCGAAAGTTCGCCTTCAACCAAAGCAGCCAGGCCCCCGATCCCATCGTTTGCTGGACGCGCTTTCTTTCCTCGATGAGCAGGTGTCCGGCTTGCCAGGCGGCGACGAGCGCTCCGTGCAACGCTTGGCGCGAGGTTTTGGAACAACGTTTGGCCTCGTCGTGAAGGCGGTTGATTTCCGCTGCCGCGGTGGCTGACGGGGCCGCGTTCATGTATCCAAACCCGTGGTTTTGCGGAAGCTTTCCGCAAGTTGATGGACCGCCTGCCGCGACCGGCCGGCCATGTTGCCGATTTCTTCCAGGGTGGCCCCGTTGATGAGGTCGGGCCGGACGCAATAGAGGGCGACCGTTGCACGCACGCCGCGCTCTTCTAGCGATGCGACTTCTGCCATCCAAATAAGGAGCCGGCAGATCACTTCCAGTGCGAGAAAACGCGCTTCCTGTTTCGGGTCGGTCGGCTCCGCGAAGAATGAATCATTGTTGGTTTCCATTGTGGGATCGAGGTTCGCCCCCACGATACCGCGTTCGGAACCTCCCTAATAGATACAGCGTGAATCCCACGTGCTGATCCTATTTCGAATTCGTTCGTGTGGGATGCGACAGGACGCGTGTCGCATGGGAAAAACAAAGCCGCGCCGGCACGAACCGGCGCGGCCTGTGAGGCCTCGCAGAGCCGATGCTATCCGCGCGCGGGCACCTTCAGCCGGGTGCGAATGTGCGTGGCCACCTCTGCCGCGTTGTAGTAGATGAAATGGCCGACCCGATGATGCGGGATCCGTCGGAGCTTGGTCCAGTTGCGCAGCGTGGCGATGGACGGTTCCTTATCCTTGGGGAAAATTCCGCTGCTGCGCAGCCCGATGATATCCGTAAGTTGGCTTTCTTGCGAAGGAGAGTGTGTTGTTTCCATACCCCTGCCTGCCGGTCAACAACAGCAATCAGGCTGCGACTGACTCTGAAGGAACGTCCGTTGCAGGTGTGGCGGCGGCATCCTCCGCCACGATCGAGCCGGCATGCTTTGGCAAGATGCCGAAAAACCCGTCCGCCTCCTTCGTTGTCTTCAGGTCGAGATAGTGCTTGCGGATGATGCTCTCGGAATTGCCCGCTTGGATCGCCGCTTCACCGATGGAGCGAAACTTCGCGACAAACATCGAAATGAACGTGTGCCGCAACACATCGTGCGTGAGATTGAATTTCTCCGCGAATTTCGCTCGGCGTTTCTGGAAATTACCCGCGACGATGGGGAATCTCTTGAGCGGATACGCGCGCAGCCAGGCGGCGAGATTCGGCTGAATGGCGATCTTGCGAGGTTCGCGCACCTTCGAGACCTCCGCGGAGATGTGGATGACGCCCGCGTCCAAATCCACCGCTTCGGGCTTGAGCTTCGTGATTTCGCCATGCGGCACGCCGGGTCGAATACCCGCGAAGAGGCAGAGCGCGAAATAGGGCACCAGGCGTCCATTTGAGGTGGTCTCCAGATACTCCATGAGCGTCGCCGCCTGCGCCGCGGTCAACGTCTGCGCCATGCCGCGCTTCCGGCGGATGCGGTAATGGGGCACCTTCGGAATCGGGTTGTCCGCGATCCAGCCGCGCTGGAACGAATACTTGAAAAAGGTGGAGAGGACGCCGCGCCGGTTGTTGTGCGTCTTCATGCCCGCCCGGTCTTTCTCCAAGAACTGGGTGAGGGCGGGCGCCGTGAGTTCGGCCACGGCCTTGCCGGGGAATGCCTTCACAAGCCGTTTCAGTTCCCAACGAATCCGGCCCATCTGTGGCGGGGAAAGCTGGTCCTGCGCGAATTCGTGCTCCTTCGCGGCGATGTAGTCCGCCACGGCGTCGGCCATGGGCTTCTGTTTTTCCGGCTCGCGGTAATTCGCCAAGGCGAAGTCGACGTAGAAGGACAACGAACGCGGGTGGGCCGCCAGCCGGCGGAAGACGGCCTCGGCCTCGTGAAGTTGGTCTTCGTTGAGCCGCGTGATGGCCGCGCGCGTGCCCGTGTCGCGCTGGAGCCAATTCACTTCCTGAACCTGACGTTCCGCCTCGGCTTCGGCGCGCGTGCGGAAATTCTTGCGGAAGCGTTGACCGTCGATGCGAGCGTAGAGTTGAAAAACGATTTTCCCGGAGGGATTCGTGAATTCCGAAATGACGAACGGAGTTGTTTGCTTCATGACCGATTTGGCCGGTCAACGTCCAAATCGGTTGTCGAGATTTCCATCTCCTTGGTTCAGAAGGCGAAGGCTGGCGTCCCCGGGCATATTAGCAACCGAACTATTTGAGGCAAGAGGCCGCCGTCAGGGCGGAATTCCCCTCTGGAACAGCCGATCATGAAACCCGATGGCTCGGAATTTGAGTCCAACTCACACCACCAAGCCAACCCAGCTTGCCTCACTTGCCTCATTTGGTGTCACGCGCCGCGCTGAGCGGGCGGACAAACAGGCAAAGATTGTAATCCCCTCGCTCGGAGAGGTAGCGGCTGCCTGCTGGGGTAATCGCAGCTGCCCGGTCCTTCACCCAGGCGATGGAGATCCTCAGGCTGGACTGGCACACCCTGCAGGAACTCGTCCGCCGGGCGGTCGAACGCGGGCTCGGGCGCCGTTCGACCGAGCAGGTGACCGCGCCACCCAAAGTGCGCTCGAGCTTTGGGCGAGTCTGCCGGAGGAACAGCGCCGGCGGGTCGAAGCGGTCGCCAGGGACATGAGCGCCGAGTTTGCCGCCGCCACCGCCCAGGCCGTCCCGCAAGCGGCGATTGTCTACGACAAGTTTCACGTCTCCAACCACCTCAATGAGACGGTGGACAAGGTCCGCCGCGAGGAGCACCGCCGGCTGCTGGAGAAAGGCGACGAGAGTCTCAAGAGCACCAAGTACCTCTGGCTGCAGGGAGCCTGCCCGGAGGGGGACCGGGCGTTGGGTTTTTCCGAGTTGTGCGCCCGCAACTTGAAGACCGCCCGCGCCTGGTATCACAAGGAGACTTTTGTCGAGTTCTGGCTTCAGCCCGACGCCGGATCCGCCCTGGAGTTCTTCACCCGCTGGTTCGGTGCGGCCCGCCGCTCCAAACTCGAACCGATCAAGAAAGTGGCCCTCACCCTCAAGAACCATCTGCCCGGTCTGGTGAACTATTTCCTGCACCCGATCACCCATGCCATGACCGAAGGGTTCAACTCGAAGATCCAGGCCATCAAGGCTGACGCTCGCGGCTTCCGCCGCTTCGAAAACTACCGCTACAGCATCCTCTTTCACTGCGGCAAGCTCGACCTCATGCCCGTCATCCCGTGATTCCACCCACTAAATTCCGCGAAGAACCAAATAGTCGCCCGCCGTCTCAGCCAGCAACGCGCCAGCGCCTCCGGCGCAGGGCCGCCAATCAGCGTCAGATCCGTCCTCAACAAACTCAAAACCACAACCCAACCGTCGCCGTTCTTGTAGTGTAATTAGCCGGCCTTTGAGGTCATGGACTGAAAAACGCGGCGGGGAAATGAAGAACACATAAGGCAAAGACGTCTCTTCGACATAACTTTACCTAGGCACCCGGCCTACTCGAAAAGCGCCGCGATCGGCACCTTTAGCGCCCGGGCGATCGCTGTGAGCTCGAAGTCGGTGACAGGGCGACGACCACTCTCAATCTTCGCAATTTGGGACTGATTGAAGGGCAGTCCCTGGCGTGCCAGCCGTGCAGCCAAATCTTCCTGGGTGATCCGGGGCCGAGCATCGTGTCGCAGCCGAGCAATTGCACGGCCGGTACTGTTTCGACGGGAGAGAGAGAGTTTCACGATGCGCCGAGGCGGGCGCATTGACTTATACAATAATTCCCCATAAGAATTATTCCCAATAAGAATAATTTGATTCTGTGCTCCCGCCGATTGCTGGCGGCCGCGGCAGGATTTTCCCGCATGAGTATCCTCCCCATTTTGGAGCAATGGCGTATCGATGATACGCTGGCTGCTATGGGGGAACCGATTCGCTCAGAGCAACGATGAGAGTGAGGCGCCAACGACTGCAGCAACCCTTTCATCGACGCTGCCTGCATTGCGGTCACTGGTTTGTCGTGGATCCACGGGTAAGGAACCGGCAGCGCTATTGCTCGAGCCCTGCCTGTGTGAAGGCCAGCCGGGCCGCAGCGCAACGGCGTTGGCTGAGCAAACCGGAGAACCGTGACCATTTTCGGGGTAAGGCCCATGTGTTCAGGGTGCAGCAGTGGCGCAAAGGGAATGCAGTCCATGGGCAGCGGCAGATCCAACTCGGGCGCTACGTTCTGCGAGGGAAACTTGCCGGCGTAGTGCGAGAACTGGCGTTACAAGATCTGATGGACACGCACTTTTCTCTCCTGATCGGCTTGGTCTCTCATCTCACCGACACGGTGTTACAAGATGAGATGGCTAGAGAGATTCGCCGTCTCATTCTCTTGGGGCATGGAATCCTTGAGCCATCCGTCCCGGTGCCGGTTCACGTGCGCAAACGGCTCTGTCGCCCATGACCGCTGTTGTTGACACAGAAAAGTTGGCCTCAGGAGCGCCGCAATCGCCGGTTGCGGCCACGGCCGGCCACAACGCGAAGCCGGTCGCAGCGTACGTACGAATGTCCACTGAGCACCAGCGATACTCCACTCAGAATCAGCTGGATCGAATTCGCGAATATGCGGCCCGGCGAGAGATGGAGATTGTGCGGATCTTTGCCGATGAGGGCAAAAGCGGGCTTCACCTAAAAGGCCGTGATGACTTGCAGCGGATGATTGGCGAGGTCGAGGCTGGCAGTGCCGCTTTCCATTGCATCTTGGTTTACGATGTCAGCCGCTGGGGCCGGTTTCAGGACGCAGATGAAAGTGGCTACTATGAGTACCTCTGCCGCCGCGCCGGCATTGCCGTGCACTACTGTGCCGAGCAGTTCGAGAATGATGGCAGTCCGGCGTCGAACATTATCAAGAGCGTTAAGCGCTCAATGGCAGGAGAGTTCAGCCGCGAGCTTTCCACCAAGGTATTCGAGGGTGCCTGTCGGATGATCCGGCGTGGGTTCAAGCAGGGTGGGGTGCCGGGACTGGGTTTGCGACGGTTGCTGGTCGACGAGAATAGTCAGCCCAAGGGGCTGCTTCGTTCCGGCGAGCGCAAATGCCTGCAATCCGACCATGTCATGCTCGTGCCTGGACCGGAGGAAGAGCAGGAGATCGTTCGCGAGATCTTTCGAGCGTTCGTCCTCAAGCATCGAAGTGTGCGGGAAATTGCCAACGATCTCAATGCCCGGAAGATTCCGACCGACCTTGGGCGCGAGTGGAAAACCGAGGTCGTCCGCCAGATGCTGGCCAGTGAAAAGTACATTGGGAATTACGTCTACCACCGCAAATCGTTCAAGTTCCGCTCCAAAGTCGTCAAAAATCCTCCGGAAACCTGGGTCCGTACAGAGCGCGCCTTTCCTGCCATTGTCGATCCGGCACTGTTTGCGAGGGCGCAGGAGATCTTCAAAATCCGAAGGCGCCATCCGACCAATGAGGAATTGCTACAGGGGCTACGGGAAATTCGCGCCATTCATGGGCGAATCAACCAGACCCTGATCAATAATCGAAAAGGGCTGCCTTGGTGGTCGACGTATTATCGCCGCTTTGGCAGCCTCACGCAGGCCTACGCCTTGATCGGGTATATTCAGCCCGTGGATCATTCCTACCACGCCGTCAACCGCCGGCTGAACGCCCGCCGGCCCGAAATCGTGCAGACCGTGCTCAATGGGTTGGCCGCGGTGCGAGTGTCGGTAGCGCAATGCATGGAGACCGACCTCTTCGTGCTCGCCGGTGAATTGACGATTGCCATTGAGCTGATGCGTTGCCGCCGCACCGAGGCTGGGTCCGTGCGTTGGTGGCTGCAGCCGGCCCGGGGCCGGCCGGATCTGACGGTTGCAGTCCGCCTCAACGAGAACAATGAGGCGATCAAGGATTATTACCTTATCCCGTCGCTCGATCAGAAGCGCAGGCGCATCTGGCTGGAGACAAATAACCACGCGCTGGTGGACGCTTACCGGTTCAACGACTTAAGCGTATTATTGAAACTCGCGGAACGCATTGCCGTGGAGGAGGCTGCATGACAGAGAATCCACAAGTCCAACTTATCCCTATTGATCGGATTCGGGTGGTGAACCCGCGGGAACGCGACCAGAAGAAATTCGCGCAGATCGTGGATAGCATCGCGACGCTCGGGCTCAAAAAACCCATCACCGTTGCCCTTGGGGCCTCGGACCAGGATGGCGCACCGGTCTATGATCTGGTCTGCGGCCAGGGGCGGCTCGAAGCCTTTCGAACCCTTGGCCAGGCACAGATCCCGGCTCTGGTGCGCAGCCTGACAAAGTCTGATGCCCTCCTTGCCAGCCTGATCGAAAATATCGCCCGGCGGCGTGTACGCCCGCTCGATCAGGTCAGACTAATCCAATGGATGAAAGATCAGGGACAGGACTTCCCGGAAATCGCCCGGAAGACCGGCCTCAGTGAATCCTACGTTCGCGCTATCTTAGGATTACTGGCCAAAGGCGAGGAGCGCGTCCTTGAGGCCGTGCTCCACGGGGAGATCCCAGTGTCAATCGCGGTCCGGATCGCCGGAACTTCGGACATGGAATCGCAGCGCCTGTTGATGGAGGCATTTGAGACAAAGGAATTGAACCAGAAATCCTTGGCTGCTTTCAAACGGCTCGTCGATCACCGGCGGCATTTTGGGCCGGACCACAGCGCCCGCCCCGCTTATGCGCCAAAACGCACGACGGCCGAGAGCCTTGTGGCAGCTTACAAGCAGGAGACTCAGCGCCAACGCCTGCTCGTCAAGAAGGCGAAACTCTGTGAGTCGCGCCTGCTCTCGCTTGCGGCGGCATTCCGAGAGCTGATTAACGATGAAGATTTCACCAACCTGCTCCGCGCCGAAGGCATGGAAACGATGCCCAAGTTTCTCGCTGAAAGGGCGAGGCAAGTAGCATGAGCACTCCAGTCCGCGCCTCGTTTGAGTTTGCGGGAGTTACCCTCCCGCTTTCGGCCATCCATCCGATCCGTCAGGTGAAATCGGCCGACGCTGCCTTTGGCAAATACCGCTCCATTCTAGCGTCAATTCGCGAGGTGGGGGTAGTGGAGCCGCTCATCGTCCATCCCCAGCCTGGAGCGCAGAGCGCGTATTTCCTGCTCGATGGCCACCTGCGCCTGAAGGCCCTCCAGGAACTCGGGCGATCCGAAGCTCCCTGTCTCATTGCAGCCGACAATGATACGTACACCTACAACGACAAGGTGAACAGCCTGTCTGTTATCCAAGAGCACGCGATGATTCTGCGTGCGATCGAGCACAAGGTTACTCCCGAGCAGATCGCCCAGGCCCTTGATGTCGATACGGAGGCTATTCAAGGTAAGATCAACCTTCTCGATGGAGTCGATCGCACGGTGGTCGAATTGCTGAAGAATCGTCCTATTGCCGGTGTTGCCTTAAGGCTTTTTCGCCGGGCCAAGGCGGTTCGCCAGATCGACATGGCTCAGCTCATGATCAGCGCGAACAACTTCACCAAGGCTTATGCCGAAGCCCTCATCGTTGGCACGCCGCCCGAATTGCTGGTCGATCCGCCCAAGGCGAAAAAGATCCGTGGACTCGATCAGAAGCAGGTGGTCCGCATGGAGAGGGAGATGGAATCCCTCGAGCGTGACTATCGGCTCCATCAGGAGCAATTCGGTGAAAATGCCCTCCACCTCAATGCAGTCCAGCGATACGTGAAACGCCTCCTTGAGAATTCCAAGGTCCAGCGTTTCCTCGCGAGCCGGCATGCGGAAATTCTGGAGGAATTCGAAGCCTTGGCAGCGCTCGAGTCCCTCTGATCATAGGGTATCCGAATAAATTGATGCCGCCTGGCATGGGAACGTGAAATTCGGTTCAATTTAGCTTGAACCGCAGGGCGAAACCACTACTGGCTAATCAGGTGATCCCCCACATGGCGTGAAAACAAGGACGTCTGCGCCCTCTCTGGTTCCAGCAAATCGCGCGTTCTCGCGCGAGTGTGTGGATTTCTTTGGGGAGATTGTTCAGATTTTCGGCGTTCCGCCTTCGGTAGGGCAGATTTTCGGACTCCTTTACGCTTCGCCGGTGCCTCTGTGCTTCTCCGACATTTTTGAGCAGCTGGATATAAGCAAGGGATCGGCCAGCCAGGGCCTGCAGCTCCTGCGCGATCTCGGGGCGGTGCACTCGGTCGAGAATGGCGGGGAGGGGAGGAGGGAGTATTTTGAGCCCGAGCTGAGTCTGCGTCAGCTTGTAAGCGGGGTCTTGAGGGAACGGATTGCGCCCATGGCGGCCGCTGGGGACGAACGATTGGCGCGTTTGCGGAAACTGGCGGAGCAGGATGGGTCGGCCGATGAATTTTATCTGGATCGGGTCGAGCAACTGGAGACTTGGCGGCGGCGGCTCAAGACCGTGCTGCCGGTGCTAACTACGCTGCTCGGTCCGAAGCGTCGCAAGTAACAGTTCAATGCTGGCTGGCAAAGTGTGGTCTCAAATAACTCGTTTCCGATTCGGAAGCGAGGGGGCGAAGCTATGCCGGCTGACCTCTAGTTTCCTGCTTCTGTTTTCTGACCTGCTCACTCACTCCTTGCCCATCGACTTTCGATCACTTCGTCCCAAGTCGCTTGTTTTGGTGTCTCTTGACGACAACAAGTTCGTAAACTAAATTCAACCTATGGAACCACGGTCAGCTCTTCGGGTGGTTGGTAGCATCAAAGCGACGCCTTTGTGTCGGTTCGGACGGGTGCAGCGGCGGGCGGGGAAGCTGGCTCCCGAGGCCGGTCAACCCCGCGGCGTGTTCCGGTTTAAGACTTGGGAAGAATTGACAGCGTGGAGAAAGAGCCATCAGGCGAATTGACGCGCCCCCCGGACGAGAGGGATCTGGTTTCCTTGGCCCGGGAGTTGAACCGGTTAGGGGCGCGCTACTTGGTTATAGGTGGTGTCGCGATCAACCGCTTGGGTTTCGTCCGGGCAACCGAAGATATTGACCTTTTGATTGCCCGGGATCTGGCCAACCAGCAACTGGTCAAGCAAGCCTTGGAAATCCTGCCGGACAAAGCCGTGAAGGAACTCGGAGACGATGATCTGTCCCAATGGCTGGTGGTGCGGGTTAATGATGAGATCACAGTGGATCTGATGACCGAGGCTTCCGGGATAGGCTTTGAACAGGCGCAGGATATGATCGAGTGGGAGGAGATGGATGGAGTGAGGATTCCGTTTGCCCGAGCGAGCCTCCTCCTGCGAATGAAGCAATCCAGTGTGCGTGAAAAAGACGCCATGGACCGCCGTTTTCTGGAAGGCCTGAAGGAAAACCGCTCGGATGAACGGGGTTGATCTTCGCTTTCTGATCTCTGGCCTGCTCGTGCGGGACTGACCTCAGATTACTGATATCTGACTTCCGCCTTTCCCTTCCCCTCGCCAATCGTATCGATGCATGGTATCAACCTTTCATAATTGAGCGGCGACGGCCTCTATTTCCGCATCCTCCTTTCGTGTCTTTCGTGGTTAAATCCCGTTCCTCCGTCTTCCCACCTCTGCTCTGACCTGCCCGGCCTCCCGACCGCCCTAAAGCTATCATAATCATGGAAGTTCGCAGCATTGAGGCCATTGTCCAGGCGCTAAACGAGGCCGGAGTCCGCTATCTGATCGTGGGCGGACTGGCCGTTAATGCGCATGGTTATGAACGATTGACCCGCGACGTGGATCTGGTGATCGGCTTGGAGCCGGCCAATATCATCCGTGGCCTGCGCGCCCTGTTGGCCATCGGCTATCGGACGGCGATTCCGGTGACGCCGGAGGAGTTCGCCGATCCGGCTCGGCGCGCAACCTGGCGCGCGGAGAAGAACATGATTGTGCTCAAACTCTGGAGCGACGTCCACCGTCGCACTCCGATCGGCGTCTTCGTGTACGAGCCGTTTGATTTTACCCGCGAACACGCGGCGGCCAGGCGGCTCAAGGTGGCGGGCGACCTCGAAGCTCCGGTGGTCGGGTATGAGGCTTTGATTGCGATGAAGGCAGCCGCGGGCCGCGATCGTGATCTACTGGACGTGAAGGCCCTGCGTCAACTGGACCCCTACCGATGACCAGGGAGGAACTCTATGCGCATCCGGGATGGGCGTGGTGCACGGCCGAAGGGGCCGAACTGCAGACCCTGTTGATCGGACTGCAAACCAGCTTTCGGGAAAAGCTGGAATGGCTGGAAGAGGCGGAAACGCTGACACTGCGATTGCGGGCCGAGCGCGAAGCGTCGGTCCAGGCATCCGCGGGCTTGCCCTCATCCCCTCCCGGACCGAAGGGGCAAAGCCTTGGCGGAACGTCTGCGCAAACTCGCAGTACAGGACGGGACAGCTAATGTATTTTGTCTGGATCGGGTCGAACAAATCGAGACCTGGCGGCGGCGGCTCAAAACCGTGCTGCCGGTGCTCACCACGCTGCTTGGACCGAAGCGTCGCAAGTAACAGCCCCATGTTGGCCAGCAAAATGTGGTCTACCCACACTCGCTTTCCCGGAAGCGAGGGGCGAAGCTATGCCGGCGGATCTGAGGCCTTTTCACGCCTTACTCCTTACTTGCTTATTTCCTTTCTCCCCCGTGCATGGGCAACCTGGTCAGGGAAACGTTGCACTGGGAAAATGCCCCTGTCCGGGTTTTTGATTTCTGAACTTTGACCCCGATTGCGGATTCATATAATCTCATGACTGCATACGAAACGCTTAAGCAGAACCTGCGGAAAGAGCCCAGAAAATGGCTCATTACCGGCGTCGCAGGTTTCATCGGGTCCAACCTCCTGGAGGAGCTCCTTAAGTTGGACCAGACCGTTGTCGGATTGGATAGCTTTGCGACGGGCAGGAGGGAGAACCTGACGGATGTGAGCCAGACCGTATCGCCCAAGCAATGGGCTGGATTTAAATTCATCGAAGGCGACATCTGCCAGTTCGATACCTGTTGCCAGGCGTGTAATGGCGTCGATTATGTCCTGCACCAGGCGGCACTGGGGTCGGTGCCGCGATCGATCGAGAATCCGCTGGCGAGCCACCACGCCAATGTCACTGGGTTCCTGAACATGGTGACGGCCGCCCGCGATTCAAAAGTGAAGCGGTTTGTCTATGCATCGAGCAGTTCCGTCTATGGAGACAGCGAGGAGCTTCCGAAAGTAGAGAATAAGACCGGGAATCTTCTTTCGCCCTATGCGGCCACCAAGGCGATCAATGAGGTCTATGCAGATGTTTATGCCCGGGTTTACGGAGTGCCCTGCGTTGGCCTGAGGTATTTTAATGTCTTTGGCCCCAAGCAGGATCCCAACGGGGCTTACGCTGCGGTCATACCCAAGTGGATCATTGCCATGCTGCAAAACCAGCCGGCAACGATCAATGGAGACGGCACCACCAGTCGGGATTTTTGCCATGTGGCCAATGCGGTGCAGGCCAATCTGCTGGCAGCCACAGCTCCATTGGGGGGAAAAGAGCACGAGGTGTTCAATATTGCGCTGAACGATCGGACGACTCTCAACGAACTATTCGAATTGATTCGAAGCGGTCTAGTCCAGGGGCGTCCCTATCTTGCTAATTATACGCCTACATATCGGCCTTTCCGCAGTGGAGATATCAAGCATTCCCTTGCCGATGTTGGCAAGGCGACCGAACTGTTGGGATATCAGCCAGAGTATACAATCAAGCAGGGGATGCCTCTCGTCTTGGAATGGTATGAAAAGCATTACAGAACGAATTGACCGCCATGAGTAATCACAGACCGAGTTTTGAAGATTTCATTACGCACAAGGAGCGGATATGCGTCGTCGGCCTAGGCTATGTTGGACTGCCGCTTGCGGTGGCGTTTGCGAAGCGTTTTGCCGTGGTCGGTTTCGACATCAACCAGCAGCGGGTGGATGAGCTAACAACTGGCCATGATCGCACGCGCGAACTGACGGGCGAACAATTGGCAGCGGTCAGCGTTGCAGGGTCTCAGATTTCAGCTTTCAGCTCTCCGTCCCCAAGACCCGGCCTCATGTTCTCCACCGATCCGAAAGCGCTGGCTGATGCACGTCTGATCATCGTCACAGTGCCCACACCCATAGATGACCACAAGAATCCCGATCTGACACCGCTGGTGAAGGCTTCGACGATGATCGGGAAGCAGATCAAGGCCGGCACGACGGTGGTCTATGAATCCACTGTCTATCCCGGCTGCACGGAGGAGGATTGCCTTCCACTGATCGAGAAGGAGAGCGGGCTGAAATGGAAGACCGACTTCTTTGCTGGATATTCGCCCGAGCGAATCAACCCAGGGGATAAGGAACACACGGTAGAGAAAATCAAGAAAGTCGTGTCCGGTGACACTGCTGAAACAGCTGAAATGCTGAGACAGGTCTATGGGGCGGTGATCACCGCGGGAATCTTTGTAGCCGCCAATATTAAGACTGCCGAAGCCGCGAAGGTCATCGAGAACACTCAGCGTGACTTAAATATAGCGCTGATGAATGAGCTTGCGCTCATTTTCGACAGAATGGGCATCCGAACTTTGGATGTGCTTGAGGCGGCTGGAACCAAGTGGAATTTTCTACCGTTTCGGCCCGGCCTTGTTGGCGGGCACTGCATTGGAGTCGATCCGTATTACCTGACATTCAAGGCCGAGAGCTTGGGCTACCATCCGGAGGTGATTCTAGCCGGTCGGCGAATCAATGACGGAATGGGAAAGTTCGTTGCCGAGAAGGCGGTCAAATTGCTTATCGCGAACGATCGCCCGGTCAAAGGCGCGAAGGTTCTGATACTTGGCTGGACCTTTAAGGAAAATGTACCTGATATTCGAAATACCCGTGTGGTCGACATCTATCGTGAACTTCTCTCCTACGGCGTTGATGTGTATTGTTATGACCCGGAGGCTAATCCTAGTGAGGTCCGACATGAATATGGCATCGAGCTTGTCCCTATTGCCGATACCGACGCTTTGTACGATGAGGTGATAGTTGCTGTCCCGCACCGCAAGCTTCTCCGCGATTTTCCGATAGACCGACTGACTAGATGTAGTGCCGAGCGTCCAGCGCTCGTGCTCGATATCAAAGGCGTTCTCGGTCCGGGAGCAGACTGGCAATTGTGAAGCGTTTGTAACGTTGTGAAGCCGTTTCCCACTTTCATATTTTTGATATAGAAGCGGTTTGTATAAAATCTCAGTCAGTGATCCTTTTCCAGAAATTCCGTACTGCCGCTAAAGGTACCAGTTTATTGGGTAACGTTGTCTCCAATTACGGTGCCCAAGTTGGAATGGGAGTAGTTGGGCTAGTCTCCACGGCGTTCTATTACCGTAATCTAGGAGCAGAGGGCTTTGGTTTGATTGGAATATATTTGACGCTCCAGATGTTCTCCCAAGTGCTAAATTTGGGACTATCACCAGGTTTGCAGCGAGAAATGGCGCGGCAGGATCTGTCTGACCTATCTGGTTGCCGTCAAAAGGATGCACTACGGGTTTTTGGCTTTGCGAACATGGTGGTCGCTGGCGTAACGACCGTGGTGCTATTGCTGCTAGCCCCGTGGTTAGCTAGCAAATGGCTTAATCCTAACCCGAAACATTTGGTCGCTCTTGTCTTGGCGTTGCAGACGATGGCAGTTGCTATAGGGCTTCAATTTCTTGTTAATCTTCAACAAGCTGCCTTGGTTGGACTTGAGCGCCAAGTCTGGTCTAATGGACTTAATGCACTGTTTTTCACTGTACGCCAAGCATTCTCCGTTGGGTTGCTATGGGCCTATCCAGCCGTTCCTTGGTTGTTTTTTGCTGGGCAAGTAGCTGGGCTGTTATTGCACTATCTCGTTCTCAAATGGTCGGTGCAACGTCTGTTGCCCAGCCGCGCGGACCATAGATTGGCTTGGCCATTGTTGGGGCACTCGCTTGGTTTTATCTCGGCCTCAGCTGGCGGGACAGTTGTTAGCCTTCTTACCACACAGATGGATCGAATTATACTTAGCCGTCTATTATCGCTTGAGACATTCGGGCAATATTCTCTGCTGACAAGTTTAGCCCCACAACTTTTGAGAGTCAGCATTCCAGTGGTACAGGCGGTTACGCCGCGCCTTACGTCTTTGGTCACGTCAGGAAATTCCGAGGCGACCAATCAACTCTACAAACGTTCGTATCACGCGATCGGGATATTGGTCGCTCCCGTCGCCGCCTGCCTGATACTCTTGCCTCAGCCCGTTCTAGCGGTCTTTATTGGGGACGTGGCTAAAGCAAAGAGCCTCGCGCCTCTGCTATCGTTGATGGCGCTAAGTAACGTACTCGGGGCTCTTGTAGCAGTTCCAAATGCGCTTCTTTTCGCTTACGGCAACGCTTGGTTCGGCCTGCTACTAAATATAGGCTACTGCGTGGCCTATCTTCCCTTGTTGTGGGTAGCGACACTCAGTTTTGGGATGACTGGAACGATATTTTGCGGTTTAGCTCTGGCTGCCGTAAATTTCGTTGTATATCCGTCCTTTATCGCAAGACGTTATCTGCCTGGATCAGCTACTGCATTTTGGCTACATGGCTGGCTGTGGCCCAGCGCACTAGCTCTTATCTGTACTCTGCCAGCTTATGGTGTATGGTTCTTGTCAAGCAGTGTTATTCTTGCGCTTGCGGTGGGCGCAGGTATCGCTGCTGTGCTATATTGGCGAGCTCTAAACTGTTTGAGGTCGTCAGATGGTTTGTTTTCAACATAACATAATTCTATGTATCCATCGGCTATACGTGATGACTTTATCGAACTCTGCCAACCGTTGCTCATCGGCACCATTTATGAATGCGGGAGCCGCGACGCTATTGATGGCTGCGAGCTGGCAAGCCGTATTGGCGCGCAGGAACTTCATGTTTTCGAGTGTAATCCTGCGGCGATCGCTCTTTGTCACACAACACTTAACAGCCGGTCGTGGTCTTTTACCCACAAGCTCAATCCAGTTGCGGTCAGCGACCATACGGGGGTGATTGGTTTTCTCCCTGTTGTTCCTGAGGCATCACAGACCAGCCACTCAGACGGCAACATCGGGGCTTCGTCCATTTTTCAATTAAACAAGGATTATCCCCATGAGCATCTCGTCCAGCGTCGAATAGAGGTTCCAACGGTGACGCTTGATGATTATATGACCGACAACTCACCTCCAGATCTCCTATGGTTGGATGTGCAAGGAGCCGAATTGCTCGCACTCCGTGGGGCCGTACGAATGCTCGCGCGGGTCAAGGTCATACACTTAGAAATAGCCTTCCGGCCAGTATTTGAAAATCAGCCACTTTTTTCGGCCATTGATGCACTTTTGCGTCGCGATTTCCGCCTAGTTAGGCTATACAGCTCCACCACTTGGTGGAAATCGTCTCTGCTCCGTCTCAATCGCTGGGTGCCTTTAACTCATTGGCTTGGCGTTGGGCCTTGGTTTACCGACGCTGTTTACATTCGGCGTGATATTGAACCGGCCTGATGATGGGAAGCAATACACTTATATTACATAGCCGTTTTGGAGGGCTAGGGGACCACTTGTTCATGAGCCATCTCCCGCGGGTAGCAAAGTCCTGCGGAGTCCGATGCGTCCTCGTTTCGAATCAAGCACCGTTTCGCGACCCTGCCTACCGGGAACTCATATGGGAGCGCAATCCTTACGTCGACGGCTTTACTGACGAACCAGGACCAGAGTTCAAGATTCCGCCTCTTGAAGCACAAATGAATTTTCTTGATGGCATGATGATCGCCCACGGCCTGGACGATGGAACTCGTTTCCATGAACCTGAATTGTACTACACCCCGAGGCTTCGCAAGGATGTTGCCGGTTGTGCTCTATATGACCCAAACTATGTAAGTTTCACCGGCTGGCTGTTTAAAAATAGTGTTGATCACTACATGGCGAGAAACGCGATTCAGATTAATGCGCAGATGGCACTCCGCAATAGAAGCCTGCCGCTCCAGATGCCCGTTCCCAGTGTAGTTGCCTCATCAGTTTACGATTTGTGCGACATCGTGTTTTCTTGCGGAGAGCTTTTCGGATTGATGTCGGGAACGGTTGAGGTGGCTGCAGCGTTGAAAAAACCTGCAACTGTCTTTTACGGTCCCGGACATCTCTCCGAATTCCGTCATTGCCGTCGGCACCGTTACGTTTTTGTGCCTAATTCACTGTGGTGGATTTGTTGGATGTTACACTTTCCAAGCCGTGTGGGGAAGAAAGTGCGAAAACTTTCAAGATAATCACGTGCAATCTAAAAATCTCGCTGTATTTGTGCCCTCATGCGACGCTTATGCTGACTTGTGGATGCCGTTCTTTACCTTATTCAGTCGCCAATGGCAGAATTGTCCGTTTCGCGTTTATCTAGGCACAGGTGAACGCCGTCCTGAGGGCCTCAATGTCAAAGTGCTCAACATCGGCCCGGGGCGGGACTGGTCTTCGGATATTCATCGCTACCTCGCACAGATTCCAGAGCCTCACATTCTGCTTTGTTTAGAGGATTTTTTTTTCCGTCAACGTGTAAACACAGATTCAGTTGCGCTGGCCTATGAGTGTTTTTGCCGCTTAGAAGCACACACGCTCAGACTAGTTTGCAGACCTGGACCGAAGCGCCTCATGCCCGGAAGCATTGTTGGTGAGATCCCGCCTGGTGAAGCCTACCGAGTGAGCACACAAGCGGCAATCTGGCGTAAGGAAACCTTGATTAAACTCATTTGCCCGGGTGAGAGCATCTGGCAGTTTGAGATCCAAGGAAGCCGTAGAAGCGATGTGCTCTCCAGCGGATTCTATGGGGTCAAACGCGATTTAATACCCTATCGTCATCACGTTGTAGAACGAGGCAAATGGTTTCCATGGGAAGCCTGGCGATTTGGTCGCATGGGAATAGGATGTGATTTTTCCCGTAGACAAATAATGACATCACGTGAAGCGATTCTGTGGCTTCTCAGAAAAATAATAAGCATGTCCGGAGCTAGGATAATTATAAAGAAATTTTGCCCTTCCGAACCCTTCTGATTTCGGACTTCGAACGACAAAGAAACAGACGAGAATGAGCCTTCATACAAAAGAGCAATCTATCGAACTGCGGTTAAATGCACGCTCTTGGGTTTGGTCTACTCTCACGCTGCATCTGCTATTAGCTTTATATTTCTTGGAACGTTGGCTCATCCGACCGAAGGTCGCGGGCCTGCTTGGACAGGCTGATACGGTCAATTTTGGCGTGCCAGACATCTTTGTTTTAATACTTTTTTCTAGATTATTTTCCACTCTTGCAGGGAGGCAGATTATCGTGGTTGTACTTAAGTTTTTCACGCTGCCATTGCTCTTATACTTTGTCGGCGGCTTTCTCGCTCTGTTTTTAAACTTCGGAGGCGGAGCAGTGAGCTTTAGTAAAGCATTTTGGGCTTCAGGACAGTTGGCCTTTAGTTTTTTCGTGCTTGGCCCAGTGCTTGTAGACCTTACTGGTAAGATCGGGTTCGCCAATTGCTTTCTCAATTATGCTGCGTGGATTGGCCTAGCAGGATTTCTATCTATAACGGATCGCGTCGGGATCACGAACTTCGGTAGTCTTGAGTATTTTCGTCAAGAAAACGTTATATTGGGTGTGAATGGATTCTATATCGTCGGGCCTCTGACTCCATATTATCTATTTAGTTTAATTGACGCCTTGAACAGGAAATACTATATTAAGGCTTTAATTGTGGGCGTTCTAGGTGTGTTAGGATTTATTGGGCTGGCGTATGCTGGCGTGAGGAGCGGTTTGGCAATTGCAGTCGGAGGAGGGGCATTCGGTGCATGGATCTGTCTTCGCTATAGCGGGGGAAAAACGATTGCGTTTGGAGGTGCAATCATAGGGCTTACGATCACAGGGGCTCTAATCGCGTTTGTCTTCTACTTAGGAAGCAGCGAATACCCGCTAATATCTGAATCTTTTATAAACAGAGCCGCTAGCACACAAGGCTTATTTTATGATGATGACCGGCTTGGGTTATTCAAACTCGGTCTAAACGAAATACGTGAAAACGGCTGGGTTATTGGCCGTGGAATCAATCAATGGGTCATGGTCAATTCGAACGAAGAACCAATCCATAACGTTTATATCCAAGCTTGGTGGGAGTCCGGACTACTTGGTCTATTAGGATGGATATTGCTATATTTAAAAACGGTTCTAATGCTTCTAAACAAAGTATTATTCAAGGAGCGGGAGCCAGAATATAATGGATATATTTACTGCGCTGTGTTTGGATTGTTAAGCTTGGCAATAGCTGGCATGGTCTATCCTGTGGGCTACTCCCGAGCCGACTGGATTTTATTTCTGTTGGCAGCGACACCTTTGATGTTCGAGTCTCGAAAAGATGATGTTTTCTTTTATCATTCCAACATATAATCGCGCTGAACAAGTTATGGTTGCGATTCAGTCTGTGGAAAATGCGGAGGGGTTTACGCCTAGCGATGTCGAGATAATTGTCGTGGATGACTGCTCTTCTGACCATACAGTGGACGAGTTATGCAGGCTTGGAACTCGGATATCCTTGTTAGTTTTACATAAGAACATGGGAGTGAACGTAGCCAAGAATTGCGGAGTTGCGATAGCGAGAGGACAGTATTGTGTTTTCCTTGATTCCGATGACGAGTTGACGAAAGATGGTCTGAAAGTTGTGAGAGACTTGCTTCGGAACCAACCTGAAATTGCTGTGTTATTTGGAGCATGCCGGAGTACTGACGGGAGGGACGTTTCCCGTGGCAGTGATTACGAGGGGAAGAAAGAATTCCGAGAAATGTTAAGCGTAGGCTCGGAAGGGGAATATTTACCCATTGTCCGTACCGACATCATAAAATTTTTTCCTTTCGAGACGTCAGTTCGAGGGTTTGAAGGCCTGACTTGGCTTCGGATAGCACGCGATGGACATTATATTTGTTATTCCGCACGACCAATCAGGATTTATAACAACACTGGCACGGACCGCATGTGTCATCCCGATAACCTACGTCGTGATGCTGAGCGACTCGCCCGCGGTTTTATTCTTAAATGGAAGATATTTGATCGAGAAATTGCCTGTGAAGTCCTATGGTTTCAGGTCAAATTGCTTGTAAAGACATATTCCTACGCAAGAATGGCTGGGATTGCTAAAGAAGAGTGGCCCAAGCCTATGTGGAATACTTGGCCAGATCGATTAACGATGGCCGTTCTTCGAAGCCTTTTTCGATCGGTTCCCGCTGGTGTCTTGCGATGGGCGCAAAGGCATCGTTTTAAATCTCTCGGGCACGCGAAGTTAGTATCGAGGCGTAGCCTTACATCGTAACTATTCTCTCAAATAAATGTGCGGCATAACAGGGTTCTATAGTTGGAAGGAATGTAAGGAAGAAGCCAGCCAAGCCACTTTGCAGGCAATGACCGACGTGTTACGGCATCGAGGCCCGGATGATGCAGGTGTCTTCTTGGACGGAGGAGGGCGTTTGGGCTTAGGACACCGGCGCCTAAGCATCGTTGATCTCAGTCCTGCTGGCCATCAGCCGATGGCCTCGGCCAATGGTCGTTTTGTCATCATCTTCAATGGCGAGATCTACAATTATGAAGAAATAAGGGCTCGGCTGGTCGCCAGCGGGTCGCCGGTCGCCTGGCGCGGACATTCCGACACCGAAGTGGCGATAGAAGCCATCGCCCGGTGGGGCTTGCGTAGGGCGGTCGCGCAGTTTAACGGCATGTTTGCCATCGCCGTATGGGACCGGCAGGAGTGCCGCTTGCAGCTCACACGAGATCGTTCGGGCGTAAAACCGTTATGTTTTGGCTTTAGTGCCGGTATTTTTATTTTTGGTTCGGAGATACGAGCGTTGACCGCACATCCCTCGTTCGACTGCCGGCTCAATTATGAGGCACTCGGCACTTTTCTGGCCTATGGCTATTTTCCTAATCCCGATACCGTCTACCGTAACGCGTTGTACATAGCACCGGGGTCTATTTTAGAAGTGGAATGCGCCGCACCAGGTTTCGACTGGGAGAAAATGCGCGCAATAGTACCCACCGGACGGGGACTACCTTTTGACTTCGCGGCCGAAGGCTGGCGCTACTTTACCTACTGGTCCGCGCATGAAGTCTGGGTCCGCGGTGATCGTCAGCCATTCAATGGCACCTTCAATGATGCTAAGAAAGTAGGGGAAGAACTTCTTAAGGATTCCATCCGACTGCGGTTGGTGGCGGATGTACCGGTGGGGGTATTCCTATCGGGCGGCATCGACTCCAGTATCGTTGCTGTCATGATGCAACAGCAGTCGCGACGGCCGATCAAAACCTTCACCATTGGATTCATAGAGGATGAATTCGACGAGTCAAGATACGCCGTTAAGATCGCAGAGCGGATCGGCACGGAGCATACTAACTTCATCCTGCACGAACAGGAATGCCTCGACGTGACGAGAAATTTTACCGATATACAGGACGAGCCGCTGGCCGACAGTTCGTTCATCCCCACTTATCTAGTTTCCAAGCTGGCCCGCCAATATGTGACGGTGGCGCTTACGGGTGACGGAGGCGACGAGACTTTTTGGGGTTACTGGCGTTATCGCGACTACAAACGGCTCGGCTGGCTTTATGCTCTTCCATCGGGTGCCAGGGTGGCCTTTCAGAGACTGGCCACGAGGCTACGCACGGCGCCGGCTTCGCGAGGTCAATACAAATGGTACCTATACCGTATAGGGAAATTAATAGAAATATGCGGTGGCCAAGATTTTTTTAAGGCCTACTACCAAACGCAAATAGCCTATGGCTTCGAAACCGTGCTACGAGGACCGGTTCGGGATGCGATTGCGGTTAAGGCTAAAACCCAGGCGATCCTCATGCCTGATTTAGCAACCCGAATGACTTACGCGGACACTGTCGGCTATTTGCCGGACGATCTTCACATGAAAGTAGACCGGGCTAGTATGCAGGTCAGCCTCGAGGCGCGTGAACCACTACTGGATTATCGACTTGTAGAATTTGCCGCTTCGTTGCCACCCGCAATGAAAATCTCTCGTACTCATGGCAAGCTCCTATTGCGCGAAATTCTTTACCGTTATGTGCCCCCGACGATTATCGACCGTCCTAAGCAGGGTTTCTCCATTCCGATGGAGCGCTGGCTACGCGGAGCGCTCCGCCCATGGGCGGAGGAAATATTGTTCCAATCAAAGCCAGCCACGGAAGGGCTTTTCGACCGCGCTGCTATCCGCTCACTTTGGAATGCGCATCAGGCCGGGGAAGCCAACCACAAGGATATCTTATGGAATGTCATCATATTACGCAACTGGCTAAATCACCACCGATGGACCTGAACCAAGTCCATTAGTCCTCCTTGCGATGTTTGCTAGCCGATACCTAGTCCGGTTTGACGATATCTGCTCCACCATGAACTGGCGGATATGGGCGGAAATCGAATCCTGCCTGCACGCCCACGACATTAAGCCAATCATAGCGATCGTTCCCAGAAACCGCGACAAAAAGCTGATCGTGGACATCCCCCGACGGGACTTTTGGGAACGTGTCCGCGAATGGCAGGCCCTTGGTTGGGTCATCGGGCTGCATGGCTACGAGCATCGTATGATCACCGCCAGCGGTGGCATCGTCGACATCAACCCTAAGAGTGAATTTGCGGGAGTCGCCCGAGAGGTGCAATATACCAAGTTGCAACAGGCGGTTCGAATTTTTGAGGACGAGGGAGTGCGGCCCGATGTTTGGGTGGCACCTTGGCATTCCTTCGACGCAAACACCCTTGACGTCCTGAAGCGGTTGGGCATCGGCTGCGTCAGTGATGGATTCGGCATGCACCCATGGCGTGACGAGTTGGGGCTTCTGTGGGTTCCTCAGCAACAGTGGCAGTTCCGTCGGATACCGTTTGGGATGTGGACGGTCTGCCATCACCACAACCTATGGAATCGTGGCGAACTCGACAGATTTATCCGCGACATCGCGACATTCTCTAGGCAAATTATTTCATTCGACGAAGTGAGACGACGAAACTACGGGGAACGAAGTGCGCTGGACTGTCTAAGCGACGTAACCTTTCACCGCATGCTTCGCATGCGTCTACTGGTGAAAAAACCAAAAGATCAGCGGGTGGATGTTAACCGCTACCTTGAGTAGCGATGGCCGTCCGGAGCAATAAAGCACATGAACCAAACCGATGATTCCAGCGATCTAATCAGGATGCACAGTTCTCCGAGGCTTGCTTCGGGGATGACTGCCGCCCGCTGTTATCGTGGCGAAGCCACTTTCTGTGATACCTCGGGGCTTACCCCGAGGAGGGTTCATTGACTGGGTATCTCAGGAGGGATGAGCGTCTAGTGACTCGACCCAGATGATTAACCAGATTTGGAAGCACTTCCAGCGACCGGAGTGCGGTTGGGATCCGGTGCCGGAGGAATACGCGGAGCGATATGCCAAGCGTGAGTTTTCGGCCTTGGATATTGCCCTGGTAGATGAGGTCGCGGCGTGGGCGGGAGGACTTAACGGCAAGACACTTTTGGATCTTGGGGGTGGCCCAGGCCAATATGCCATCGAATTTGCCCGGCGTGGAGCCCGGGTTCATTGGCACGACATCAGCGAGAACTATTTGAAGGTATATCAGCGGGAAGCCGGTATCGGCAAATTGACGACCGCTTCGACGCTTGGCTATATGGACGATGCCACAGGAGAATACGACGTGGTTTTCAATCGGGTGTGCTGGTATTATTGCGTTAGCGATGGTGCCTTCGCCCGAAAGGTCGTCTCGCTGGTGCGACCGGGCGGAGCGGGATATTTGATAATCAACACCGACCGGTATCTGGAGAATGCGTGGCAGCGGATGCCGCCCTTGCAACGTCTTAAGCAAAAGCTGTTTTATGCTCTCAATGACAGATTTTCCCTGAAAGTCGGCCACATCATGCCGAGTCATCGCAAGATCGAGCGCCTGTTTCGTGCAATGCCGCTGCAAAGCCTGGAGACGGGCTATCGGGGGGAGATGACGATGGTGCGGTTCCGTAGATAAAGGCTGCACACGGCGCAGGCTGGGATGAGCGGCACTTGATTGTTACTGTGAAAATCTGTCTGGTAACAAATACGTTGTCGGGTGGTGGATCTGAAAAGCAGCTGTTGCTCATTGCGCGGGGCTTGGCCGGACGCGGTTTCCCCTGCAGCATATACGTCTTAAATGTGACCCGTGAGACAGGCCGCTATGTGATGTTGTTGGACTCATGCCGGAAAGAAGGAGTGCAGATCCAAGCTTCAGACCACCCGTTAGGGGTGATCGGGGTGATCAGCCGACTGATCACGACCGTGGTAAAGGAACGGCACCAAGTGATTCTATGGACTTGGGGGTATCGGGCGGAAACACTGCGACTGACAATACCGCTGCTCTGGCTGGGCCGGGGAATCTTCTCCATTCGCTCTGCCAGCGAATCCCAACTGCAGCGTTGGCGGCGGCTTTTGCGGTATGGACGGCCACTGACCTGGCGTTACGTGAGCAACAGCCAACTGGGGATTGAGTTGGCGGATAAAGTAGCTCCGGGAATTAGAGGGAAAGCCAGGGTTGTGTTGAACGCCATGGAGCCTTCTTCCTTTGAGTCGTCAAAACCATCGAGCAGCCGGCCAGACGTAATGCAGGTGGTGATGCTTGGCAATGTGCGCTATCTGGTAAAGGGCTATGATGTCGCTCTGGCGGTAGCGCATTTGATCAAAACGGCCGGCTTGCCCATTCAGATACATGTCGGGGGTGCCCAACCTCAGGGAGAGCCATTGCTCGCGGAACGGATAGTGCAGGAAGGTCTGGCTGGAATCATGTCTTGGGATGGGCCAGTGGCGATGCCCGAGGATTATTTGCGCACCGGGCATGTATTCATGCTGCTCAGCCGTTATGAAGGCATGCCCAATGCTCTCTTTGAAGCCATGGCGCTAGGACTGCCCTGTATCGCGACTGAGGTGGGGGATCTGGGGAGGTTCCAAAAACAAGCGGACATCATGAAACTGGTGCCGATCGCCGATGCAGCAGCAGCATTTTCTATGTTGAAGGAAGTCTGGGAGAATTGGGAGGTTGCAATGCAGCTTGGACGGCGAGGGCGGGATTATTGCCGGGCTAATTTCAGCGAAGCTCGAATGATCGAATCCGTCTGCGACGCGCTTGACCTGCCGTTGAGCACCCAAAAGTGATGAGCAATAACGCCCGCACAATTCTGGTGGCCGGTGGTTATGCGCCTTCGTTGGTCAATTTTCGTGCACCTTTTCTGAAGGCACTTCGCGCCGCTAGGCACAAGGTGGTGGCAACAGCGGCCGAAGACGATGTCAACGTCTCTGCAACCTTGGCGGAGATGGGTATCACTTACCAATGTGTTCCGCTAAAGCGGGCGGGAGTGAGCCCGGTTGCCGATCTGCGCTACCTGGACGGATTGCAACGATTGATGGAGCGCGAACGGCCGGACTTGATCCTGGCCTATACGCACAAGCCAGTCGTCTATACCGCGCTGGCAGCGGCCCGGCTCGCCCAGCGACCCCGGGTATATCCGCTGATCACAGGGCTGGGGTTCGCCTTTACAAGTCGCGGTCCCAAGCCGTGGCTTGCACGGCAGGTGCTGAAATTACTCTACCGTCGCGCGTCCCGCCATTTTTCCGGGGTCTTCTTCCAGAATCCAGACGACCAAGCCCTCTTCAAGCAACTTGGTCTCGTCCGCCCGGGAACCCCTCAGTGCATAATCCGTGGATCGGGGGTGGATGTCTCAGCTTTCAGCTATCTGCCGCTGGTAAACAAGGATCAGCCCTCCCTCACTCGCTTCCTGCTCATCGCCCGGTTGCTCGGGGACAAGGGCATCCGAGAATACATTTCAGCAGCGCGGCTGATCAAGGCAGAGCATCCCCGTGTTGAATTTCATCTGGTCGGACCAGTGGACTCCAATCCGGCGGCCATCCCGCAAAGCGAAGTCGAAACCTGGCAACAGGCAGGGGTCATTATATACCATGGCCCACAAAGTGATGTGCGTCCGTATTTACGCGACTGCACGGCCTATGTATTGCCGAGTTATCGTGAAGGCACTCCGCGCACGGTGCTGGAGGCGATGGCTACTGGCCGCGCGGTCATCACCACCGATGCCCCCGGCTGCCGTGAAACCATCTTTGGGGCAAAGCTCGCCGGCCCGGACGGTGTCAGCGAAGGGAAGAACGGATTCCTTGTGCCCGTGGGATCGATTGATCCCTTGGCGGCTGCCATGCGGCGGTTTTGGGATGATCCAACACTGGCGCTGCGCATGGGCGTTGAAGGGCGTCGGTTGGCTGAGCAGCATTACGACGTGGTAAAAGTGAATCGGCAGATGCTGCAATTTATGAATCTTTGCCCTCGCTCACAGCCGGGAGAATCTACTCTGGCCGCTCTGGGCGACATCATCAATCAAGTGCGCGAGAACAAGGGCCAGCCACCGTTGGGTGAACTGCATCCCGGCTCGCGTCTGCGGGAAGAGATTGGATTTGAGTCGCTCGACCTGGCGGAATTCACCGTGCGAATTGAGGAGAAGTTCGGCGTGGATGTTTTCGCGGATGGCTTGGTGCACACGGTCGGTGAGATCCAGGACCGGATCTCGCGGGCCGCCCATTGAGTGACAGACAGAAATGACAGTCCCTGGTTCATTGATGGCCGCTCCGGCGCCACGGCGACGTATGCCGACCTGCTGGCCGTCCTGAATCAAAGCCCGGTCCGGGTGCGGCCCTTATGCCAGCCGGGATCGCCCCGTGATGCTTTGAAGGAGATTGCTGCCGCCGTGGCCTTTGGAACCAGTCTGACCTTGTTCGACTCGGATTTCGGTGAGCGCGAGCTTGAGTCACTGGGCCATGGCAATTCTCCGATCAATCATCCGGTCGCGGTGTCGGGGAAGGGCGAAGCGGTCACGGTGCAGGCATTGCAGGAGCTGGCGGCAGGCAAGTCGCCTGCGCGACTGGGATTGTTCACTTCGGGATCCAACGGGTTACCGAAACTGGTTGTGCACCCGGTCGGGAATCTGGCGAGGACAGTCAAGGTTTCCAATCGGCACAGGCAGGATGTATGGGGATTCGCCTACAATCCCACCCATATGGCGGGCATTCTTGTCTACCTGCAGGCGCTGGCCAACGGCTGCCCCGTGGTGGATGTTTTCGGTCTGGGCCGAGAGGATGTGCTGGCGGCGATCGAGCGTCACGGGATTACTCATCTTTCCGCCACTCCGAGTTTCTATCGACTGCTGTTGCCAGTCGATCGGGCGATGCCAGGCGTGCGTTCGATCACGCTGGGGGGAGAAAATGCGGATGCGGTTCTGCTTGAACGCCTGCATCCACTTTTCCCAGCGGCCCGTTTTCACAACATCTATGCTTCCACCGAAGCGGGGGCTCTGCTCACTTCCGAAGGGGATGCTTTTTCGATTGGAGCTGGGCTTGAGCAGTTGGTGGTCCTGCGCGAGGGCCGGATACACATACACCGCAGTCTGCTTGGAGTCTTCGCCGGAGCAGCATTGGAGGGCGAATGGTATGATACTGGTGACGTGGTGGAGGTCGTCAGTTCCGAACCATTGCGCTTTCGCATTGTGGCGCGTGAACGGGACTGGGTGAACGTGGGCGGTAACAAGGTGAATCCCTGCGAAGTGGAAGCAATACTCGAGGAATTCCCAGGCGTGCGCAAGGTGCGCGTCAGCGGCCGGGCCAATTCGGTGATGGGCTACATCCTATGTGCCGAGATTGAATGTAGCGGTCCGTCGCCGACGGAGTCCGCCCTGCGGGCATTCGCCGCCACGCGCTTGCAACCGTTCAAGATCCCGCGCTTGATTCGGTTCGTGGATAGAATCGCGCATACCCGGACCGGAAAAGTTTCCAGGCAATGAGCAAAAACATCCTTGTCACTGGAGTTTCGCAAGGACTGGGGCTGGCAATTGCCCGTGCAGTGCTAAATCAGGGGTGGACCGTCTCGGGCGTCAGCCGCCACCTGTCGGACGAATATTCCATGCTCCAGCGCGAGCATGGGGACCGGGCGCGCTTCCATCCCTTTGACCTAAACCGTACAGATGACGTGAAGGCGGAGCTGTTCGACAAGTTCCTGCCTTTCGAGCTGCCGCTCCACGGTTATGTGAACAATGCCGCAGTAGCCTACGATGATATCGTGACTAACCTCGACGCCACGCGCCTGCGGGCAATGTATGAGGTCAACGTGTTCGCGCCAATGATGATCACCAGATACGCCATACGGCACATGCTATTTAACCGTATTACCGGCTCTATCGTTCATATCTCCTCCATAAGTGTACATACTGGCTACAAGGGGCTGGCCATGTATGCCTCGACCAAAGGCGCGTTGGAGGCGTTCTCGAAGAATACGGCGCGGGAGTGGGGGGAGCGCAGCATCCGGTCAAACTGCGTTGTGGCTGGTTTCATTGAGACGGCGATGAGTGGATCGCTTAGTGCGGAACAGAAGCAGCGCATCTACCAGCGTACCGCGCTCAAAGAGGCTACACGCATTGAGTCAGTGGCGGCGACCGTTGTCTTTCTTCTTGGAGAAGGCGCTGCTTCGGTTACGGGGCAGAATATTTTTGTAGATTCTGGGACAATCTAAAATGCCTGCTCTTCCAAAACTCGTTATCATCGGCGCGGGTGGCTTTGGCCGGGAGACGCTGGCTTGGGCGGAGCAATCGGTGCAGTTTGGCGTGGAATGGACCATCAAGGGGCTCATCGACGACAACACTGATGCCTTGACTGAAAAAAACACGCCCGGTCGCTACCTAGGAACGATTACTGACTACCAGCCGGCTGCGGATGAAGTCTTTATTTGCGCCATTGGTGTGCCGGCGTTGAAGCGCAAGTGTTCGGAACTCATCGCTGCTCGCGGCGGACAGTTTGCGCGGTTGTTTCACCGCACAGCGGTGCTTGGCCACAATGTGGAGTGCGCCGAGGGAGTGATTCTTTGCCCCTACGCGATCGCATCGGCCAATAACCGTCTTGGCCGTGGGGTGGCAGTGAATCTGCACGCCAGTGTGGATCATGATGCCTCGGTGGGCGATTGGAGCCAGATCAACTGTCATTGCGATCTAACTGCTGCCGTGGAAGTCGGAAGCGAGGTCTTTATGGGTAGCCGGGTTTCGGTGATCCCGAACGTGAAGATTGGCGATCATGCCTACATCGGCGCAGGCACCGTCGTGTTGCGCGATGTTCCTCCGGGATGGAAGGTCGTTGGAATGCCGGCTCGGCGGATCGGATGAACACAGTGTCTGAGATACTCCCGACAAGGCCGTGGAGATGGCTTTCTCTTATGGGGTTTGCTGGCGTATTGATCGCCGGTTTCGCTTTGCAAAGTTTGTCGATTCGTAACATTGAAACAGGGGATCGCGCCACGGCAGCCAAACCGATCGAATTGCGGCTTGTCCTGCCGGCTGAATTGCCCGGATGGCGTGCACGGGACGAGCTCCTCGGACCTAACGAGTTTTTACAGGACGCCGTCGCGAAGAACTTGAACTACGATGACTACGTTTACCGGGTTTTCGAGAGCGGCGGCCGGCATTTCGGCGTCTATGTCGCCTACTGGTCACCAGGACGCATGCCTGTGAACAAGGTGGCGTCGCATACTCCCGATCGTTGTTGGACAGAAAACGGATGGCAGTGTGTCCAAGCCCGGTCTCAGTCGAATTTGTCGCTTGCCTCAGGTCTCGCATTGCGCGCTGGGCAGGTACGGGAGTTTTTGTCTCCACAAGGGGATCGTGAATATGTGATCTACTGGCATCTGGTGGGCAACCGGCTCTATGATTACGGTGAACGTCTCAACGCCCGACCGAGTGCCGTCAAATGGTGGCGGGATACTGTGCGTTACGCATTGAGTGGCAGTGAAGCCCAATACTTCATTCGGCTGACGAGCAACCGGCCCTTCGCGGAGTTGGCCGGTGATCCGGGTTGGGAGGAGTTGGTTTGCGCTCTCGCGAAGCTCGGGCTCGCGATGGAGCCGCAGTGAACGGTAGACAGACGACCGAGGGCGGAAAAAGAATATCAACCACGAAATACGCGAAAAAACTCAAAGAGAGAAGGGGCCTCGGCTCAGAGGGTGAGCCGATAGGCGGCAATGATCTTGCGGGAAATTTCGCGTCGGCGCACCGGACTGACGTTCCCGAAGTGGCCGGTGATCGCACCCGGGGCGACTTGGTAGAAATGTCCGCAACTGAAAAGGGTGGCGCGGTCAAGGCCTTCGGCGCTGTTGAGCACAATCTGGTGGGGGCGCACGGGCTGTCCGGGGCGGCGCGTGCTGCCATAGAGCACGTTGATGCGCGGAGCGGAGGCGCACACCTCGTCGGCGGAGATCACCAGCGCGGGGTGCTCGTCACGGTCGCCTGGGTTGATGCGGACTTTGACCACATCCCACTGCTTGAGGGGGAGACTCATGGCCGGTCCGGGCCGGCGTCGGAACTGCGGGCCATGAGGGCGTGTTCCCACTTGTCGAGTTTGAGGGAACCGGGCGGCGGGTAGTCGATAGGCTCGAAAGCCGGCAAAGCTTTGGTCGGACGGAGGAACAGGCCGCCTTCGCGCTCCTCGATTTCCAGCTTGGAGCGTGCTTTCAGGCGGAGCCGGCGGCGCATGGGAGCAGGCAGGACGATCTGGCCTTTGCTGGAGAGCGTGAGTTGCATGGCTTACTTTTTCCTACGCGGGTCGGCTTGTCAAGCAACCGGTTGATCAAGGGAGTGACAGGCAGGCGAAAACGGGAAGAGAGCGAGAACGCAAGACGGGAGCAGGGGGCGGCATGAGGAGATTCATGCGGATTGACCGCCCAAACTAAATGACTAGACCTTTCTCCATGCAGGCAATCCCTTCACCTCGCTCTATGGACCTCTCAGAAGTCCAGGCCACTTTGAAAGCCCTGCGGCCAGAACTGGCCCGGCGCGGGGTTCGACATCTCTGGCTGTTTGGTTCACGGGCGCGGCAGGAAGCCCGGCCGGGGAGCGACTGGGATCTCTTGGTGGAATTCAATCAGCCGCCGGGTTTGGAGGATTACATGAATATGAAATTCTGGCTGGAAGAGCAACTGGGCGGGACGGTCGACCTGGTCTCACGCAGCGCCTGCAAGCCCCGGTTTATTGCCGCCATTCAAGACGAGTTGCTCGATGTCGCGTAGTCCCCAACTGCGCCTTGAAGACATAGCCGAGGCCTGTGAACAGGTGGAGGGTTACGTCCGAGGCTATGATGCCAACCGGTTTGCCGCAGATAACCGCACGCGCGATGCGGTGATCCGCCAGTTTGAGATTATTGGTGAAGCGGTAAAAGATTTGCCTGAAGCCATGCGAGAACGGGAGCCGCAAATCCCGTGGCGGCAGATCGCGGGGTTTCGCGACGTGCTGTCTCACGCTTACTTTTCGATTGAAATCTCAGTGGTGTGGGACGCAGCTGTTAACAAGGCTCCCGCGCTGCGGGCGGCCTGCTTAAGGCTGCTTGGACGTCCATTGAACTGAGTATGTCACCCCCTCGTATCTATCTCTCGTCTCCGCACATGGGGAGCGACGAATTGCAGCTGGTACAGGAGGCGTTTGCGACTAACTGGATCGCTCCGCTGGGACCGCAGGTGGATGCCTTTGAGACGGAGTTTGCCGCTCACGTGGGCAGTGCGCACGCCGCGGCGCTGTCATCCGGTACGGCGGCGCTGCATCTGGCCCTGCGCTGGGTCGGCGTGCAGCCTGGCGATGAGGTTTTCTGTTCATCGCTAACCTTCAGTGCGAGTGCCAATCCCATTGCCTATGAAGCCGGGCGGCCGGTATTCATCGATTGCGACCGGGCTTTTTGGAACATGGATCCAGCGCTGCTGGCGGAAGCACTGGCAGATCGGGCGAAAGCGGGGCGGCTGCCGAAGGCCGTGATCTTGGTCCACCTCTACGGTCAGAGTGCGGACATCGATCCGATCGAGAAGTCCTGCCGGGAATATGGCGTGCCGCTGATCGAGGATGCGGCGGAAGCGCTCGGTGCTCTTTACTACGGCACTGCACCTTCGAAGGGTAGGGGGCAAGAGGTGAAAGGAATATCCCCCGGCACACGCGGCTTGTGCGGTGTGTTTTCTTTCAACGGAAACAAGATCATTACCACCTCGGGTGGCGGCATGCTTGTGTCGAACGACAAGGCATTGATCGACAAGGCGCGTTTCTGGGCGACACAGTCGCGTGACCCGGCGCCGCATTACCAGCATTCGGAGATCGGCTTCAATTACCGGCTGAGCAACGTGCTCGCCGCCATCGGTCGCGGTCAGTTGCGCGTGCTGGAACAGCGTGTCGAAACCCGGCGGCGTAATTTCGAGTTTTACCGCAAGGCCATCGGAGATCTGCCGGGTATAGAGTTCATGCCGGAAGCGCCGTACGGACGCTGCACCCGCTGGTTGACCTGCCTGACCATTGATCCGGCCGCGTTTGGGGCGGATCGCGAACAGGTGCGGTTGGCTCTCGCGGAGGAAAACATTGAGGCTCGTCCGGTGTGGAAGCCGCTGCATCTCCAGCCGGTATTTAAGGACTGCCCGGTCTTCGGCGGAGCGGTGGCGGCAGACTTGTTCGACCGCGGATTGTGCCTGCCCTCGGGATCGAATTTAACGGAGGCGGATTTGGAGCGGGTGGCGGCGGTCGTACGACGGTGCCACCGACGTTAGGCTGAACAGTGTTGGCAGTCCCGGGACGTGCCCGCCCGCTGTGGCGCGGTGGGGCGAAGCTTGCGTTAAAAACATCGTATGACTTAAGAGATTGTCTTCAGAATGATTTTTAAACGCAGCTTTGATCTGCTGGCAGTTCTGCTCACAGCGGCGCTCTGGCTGCCATTGCTCGGAGTGGTCGGCCTGCTTGTGCGATGGAAGCTAGGTTCTCCGATTTTTTTTAGACAGCTGCGACCGGGTTTTCGTGGCCAGACCTTTGAATTGATCAAGTTTCGTACCATGACCGACGCGCGTGATGCCGAGGGAAGACTACTGGCCGATGCTGATCGCCTGACTTCCTTTGGCCAGTGGCTGCGCGCGACCTCGTTCGATGAGCTACCGGAATTGATCAACGTCCTTCGCGGTGAAATGAGCCTGGTAGGGCCGCGGCCGCTGCTGGTTGAGTATCTGCCGCGCTACACGCCGGAACAGGCGCGCCGGCATGACGTGCTGCCGGGCCTGACCGGCTGGTGCCAGATAAATGGCCGTAATGCGCTGAGCTGGGAAGAAAAGTTTCGCTTCGACGTTTGGTATGTGGACCATCGGACTTTCTGGCTCGATTTGCGAATTCTCTTCCGCACAGTAGGGCAGGTGATCACGCGGCGCGGCATCACCGCTCCGGGCGATGCCACCATGCCGGAATTTCGGCCATCAAACGTACCAAGCCAGTCGACAGCAGCATCCCATAACACCACGCCATGAGCAAATCCGGCAAGCTGCCTTGGGTACCAATGGAATTGAACGAGGTCAGGCGGGCGATGGTCCTGCTGGCGGCCTACGCCTTCATTCTTTCGGCCTGTCGGTACATCTCCTACGAGGTACGGTTCGATTTTCTGGTCCCGCCGGAATTCCAGAATGAAAGGCTGTTATCCCTGGCGCTTTCGATTCCGATAAAGCTGCTTTTCCTGCTTTTTTTCCGGCAATTCGGAACCCTTTTGACCTACTTCAGCGTGCCGGATCTGGCGCGAATCGCTGCCGCCATGGGTTGCGCCAGCATCGCATCATACGTCATCCGGTTGGTAGGAACCCCAGGAATGTCCCCGCCGCGTGGCGTTCTGCTGGTCGATTTCGTACTTTCCGTCGCGGCCTTGGGCGCAATGCGCTTGGGGCTGCGCATCTACCGGGAGCGCTATCGCAATGGGCACAAGGCGACCGGAAAGACCGCACGCCGGATCGTCATTTTGGGGGCAGGCGACGCCGGGGCCCAATTGGCGGGCGAGGCAATCAGCAAGCCATCGCTCGGCCTGCGACCGGCTTTCTTCCTCGATGACAACCGGACCAAGCACGGGCTCTTGATCCACGGCGTTCCCGTGCTGGGTCAGCCGGAAGACATCGGGCGTTTTCGCAATCGATATCCTGTCGATGGGTGCGTGCTGGCCATGCCGTCGGCGCCCGGTCGCCGTTTACAGGAAATCTACCGACTCATGTCAGCCGAAGGCCTCAAGGTGGAAATCGTCCCCTCGCTGGAGGAGCTGGCCACGGGCCGCGTGCAGGTGTCGAAGATCCGCCCGGTCGATGTGGTGGATCTACTGGGGCGCGAGTCGGTTGACCTCAATGGCGAGGAGATCGGTACTTTGATTCGCGATCAAGTAGTGTTGGTGACCGGCGCCGGCGGAAGTATCGGCAGCGAACTCTGCCGGCAGATCGCGGCTTTCAATCCGCAGCGACTTCTCATGGTCGAGCAAGCCGAAGGGAGCCTGTTTGTCATCGAATCGGAACTGAACCAGCTGGGCTACCAAAACACCATTGTTCCACTCGTGGCTGACATTTTGGATCTGGCACGTATGCGTTTTATTTTTGGCCGCTATCGGCCCCAGGTCATTTTTCACGCCGCCGCCCACAAGCATGTCTACATGATGGAACGGCAGCCGGCCGAGGCATTGAAGAACAATACCACCGGCACTCGGCAGTTGGCGGAACTGGCCGGTGAGCAAGGGATCGAGACTTTCGTGATGATCTCGACCGACAAGGCGATCAATCCGACGAGCGTGATGGGGGCCTCGAAGCGTCTGGCCGAGATTCATCTGAAGGCGCTGCATGCCCGCCCGGGCAATCGCACCCGTTTCATTGCGGTGCGGTTCGGCAACGTGCTGGGTTCGTCGGGCAGCGTCATTCCCATTTTCAAAAAGCAGATCGCCGAAGGCGGACCCGTCACCGTGACTCATCCTGAGGTGACCAGGTATTTTATGACGATTCCGGAGGCTGTGGGCCTCGTGCTGCAGACGGCGGTGCTCGGCAAGGGCGGGGAGATTTTCGTCCTCGATATGGGCAAGCCGGTCAAAATCGTGGACTTGGCCAAGCAACTGATCGAACTCAGCGGCTTGCGGCCTGGCGAGGACATCGAGATCAAATTCATCGGCTTGCGGCCCGGCGAAAAACTGTTCGAGGAATTGCAGCACCAGTCCGAACTGTTGAAGCCGACCGCCCACCCCCGCATTTTGTTGTTTGAGTCCCAGGCGCCCGAGGCGGAATGGGTGGAAAGAAGCATTAGGGAGGTCGATTGCCATATCGGCGACCTGGAGGCCAATCAGGTGAAGCTCGCGATTCGTGGGCTGGTGCCAGAGTACAGCCCCCACTTGGACTAAGGTCACAAGGTTGGCTGGATAGAAGGCGGAGGTGAGAGCGAGGAGGCGAAGGGGCGAAGCTTGCGCTTGTTCCCCGCTTGCCATCCATCGGCTGGTGGAGTGAACATTTCCGCCCATGGCACGGATTCTTGTGACCGGCGCGGCCGGTTTTATCGGCAGTCATACGGCGGATCTCCTCTTGCAGGAAGGGAACGAGGTCTGGGGCATCGATAACCTGCGGACCGGGCGGATGTCCAATTTGAGCGCGGCCAGTCAATCGCCACGGTTCCACTTTGTTCGAGCCGATGTGGCTAAAGAGAAACCTTGCGATGAGCTTATGGAGAAGGCGAAACCGGCAGCCGTCATCCATCTGGCTGCTCTTGTCAGCGTTCCGGAAAGTTTCGAGCAGCCCGATGAGAATTTTCGTCTCAACCTGACGGCGACGCATGTGATCGCCGAGGCGGCCCACCGGCACGGAGTAAAGCGGATCGTGTTTGCCTCAAGTGCGGCCGTTTACGGACGGGCTGAATCATTTCCACTCGACGAGCGCGGCATCACGATCCCGGTCAGTCCTTACGGCGCGGCCAAGCTCGCCTCCGAGAGCCTGCTGGCGGGTTACGCGGAAAGTTTCGGACTGACCGTGCGCTCATGCCGCTATTTCAATGTCTTCGGTCCGCGGCAAGACCCCTCTTCACCCTATTCCGGGGTGATTTCACGATTCTGGGAGAAATTGGGGCAGGGGAGCCAGCCGACCGTCTTCGGTGATGGCGAGCAGACCCGCGATTTCATTTATGTCGGGGATGTCGCCCGGGCCAATCTCTTGGCGGCAACAATGCCGGAGGTCCATTCGGGCGTGGCCAATATCTGCACCGGCCGTCCCACATCGATCAATAACCTCGTGCAAACAATGGCGCGCCTGCTTGGGAGGGAAGTGAATCCGATCCATGTGGCTCCGCGCCAGGGCGACATTCGGCATTCGCTTGGTTCCCCTCAGGCAGCACAAGCCCTACTGGGGTTCAGCGCATCGACCAGTTTAGCCGACGGATTGCAGGCGCTTTTCCTGCGCCGCGATGCTGACCAACACGGATAAATAGCCGTATTCTTGGGACAACTGCCAGGCGGCGGAAGAGTTGGTTTCAGCAGCAAGACAAGCGTAGTGAGAATCGGCGCGAAAGTCATGAGGCTTTTTGCCTCGATCTTGGGGTTGGCACGCCGAAACGGCATTGAGCTGGTCGGCGGTCGCGCAGAATTCGGCGGCGACGCCTTCGCAAAATACCGGCGAACATGGGCAAAACATCCGAGAGGCGTGATGCGACCGGCGGCTTGGCCGATCGCATCGAGCCCGCTTGCCCCGTCGGTCTGCAGGAGTCCTTGGTATTTATAACCCAACAGGACAGACTTGCGACCGCCTTGTATGATTCTTTGAACCGTGGTGCTCGCTTGGGAGGATTCATTTCATAACACCGACTCGGATTGCGATCGTTGTTGGCGTGAACCTCAGTTGAGCGTCGAGTCTCCCCGTAGCCGGTAGCGGGTCGCCGATGTTTTGCCCGACACCAGGAAAACCCCCGCAGTTTTTAGTCGCGCGAGTTTCCGACCCACCGTGGCCCGCGACAATCCGAGGGCGAGTGCGAGATCGTGTGGCGTAGCTTCCTCGAGACGAGCCACTCGTCGCACCATCTCTTTATCGGTTTCGTCGCTTACGAGAAACGCCGGGTCCGTCGCGGCGGCGTTTTCTCTCTTTTCGCAGTTACGCAAGGCACCCAGCTCACGCTGCCGCCGGTGGTATCGGACCAATGCCGTTTCGAGCAGCACGCCGATGCGCTGGGTGCGTTCGGCCGCAGTCATCTCTGCATACGGGGTGAGGTCCAGGAGGGCCATGACGATTGTCAGACTGCCAGGCGCACGGACGCCTGCACTGCCACCGCTGGTGCCTCCAGGTTGTTCTCCTGAGCGAATTCCGTCGGCGCGGGATCGGGCTCGGACGACTCGGCGCCCAGCCGGGCCGAGCCCTGGCTCTTGGTGAGGTCGAGTTCGTTGACCAGCTCTGCTTGTCGCGCGACCAGTTCGCGGTAGCGCTCCTCGTGCTCGAAGGGGCGGCCAACGTGCGCGGTGATTTCCGCAAGGTTCTTCCTCGTCTGTTCGAGGTCGCTGCGCTTCGCCGCGATCCTCTCCTCAATGGATTGGGCGGCGTGTTCCAGCGAGGCGATGATGCCGACCGGGCTCGCAGAAATCTTCGCGGGGTAGCTCATCGCGCCCTGCAGGGTCAGCGTGTCCGCCAACGTGGGACGGAACTCGACCTTGAACCCAGCCAGTTCACCGACGATGATCGGCTGATGGGCATGGAGCTGTCCGCCGACCAGATACACCAGCGCTTCGCCGGCTTTGGCCCGTTCGATAAACTTCTGCCCCTTCACCACCATCCGGAACTTGTCCCCATGCGTGTCCTCACGCCGGCCGACGTCCTGCTCCATATCGGCGAGCTGCTTTTCGAACCGAGGCACATCCTGCTCCAGCATCCGCGCCCGGCTGCGGGTGCCGAACTGGCTTTCAGCGTGTTCCGCCCGGAGCCGGGACAGGCGCATGACCTCCGCGTCCACCTTGGCCTTTTCGATGACCAGGGGATTGCCCGACGCAATGGCTTTCACTTCGGCGTAGGTGAGCGCGGGTGAGTCCAGGTCCTCGATCTTCCGGGCGCTGCTCTCGCCGCGCATGACCTGCGCGATGAACCGGGCCTTCGTTTCTAGCACCTGCCAGGAATAACCGTCGAACGATCCTTCAGTCACATAGCGGAGGACGCGAACGGTGCCATTGCCATTGCCCTGCCGGAGAATCCGGCCCTCGCGCTGCTCGATGTCCGCGGGGCGCCACGGTGCGTCCAAGTGGTGCAGCGCGACCAGCTTCGACTGGACATTCGTGCCGGACCCCATCTTCTGGGTTGAGCCGAGGAGGATGCGGACCTTACCGGCGCGCACATCCTTGAAGAGCCCGAGCTTCTCCGCGTCGCTGTCGTGGTTCTGAATGAACGCGATTTCATGGGACGGGATGCCGGCCAATTCCAGCTTGGTGCGGATGTCCTGATAGACGGAGAACCCGGCGCCTTCGAATTTTGGCGTGGACAGGTCGCAGAAGACCAACTGCGTGAGCCTCTCGGCGCGGGTCTTTTCCCAGATGGAGTGGATTTCCCGCACGGCCTGATTCACCTTGCTCTTCCCGTGGTCACAACCCGCGGCAACGAGCCGCAGGTCGAGGGCCGCCTTCCGGCCCTCGCCCGTGATTTTGAGCATGTTGTCCTCGCGGGGATCGACGAGGCCCGTCTTCAGCCTTTCAGCACGCTTGGCGAGCGAGGTCACGAAGGCTTTGAGCGCCGGGGTCGTCGGGGCGCGCACGATTTGCGGCTTGCCGCCGGCGAGCGCGGGCACGGGCAGCTTGAGCATGTCTGCCGTCTGGACGTCGGCGAACTGCCGGAAGAGCTGCATCAGCTCCGGCACGTTGACAAAGCGGGCGAACCGCGTGTTGAGCCGGAAGCCGGCGCCGTCCGGGGCCAGCTCCATCGCCGTGACCGTCTCGCCGAAGGTGGCGGCCCAGGAGTCGAAATGCTGCAGGCTCTGCCGGCGGAGCACGCCTGGCTGGAGGTAGCGCTGCATGGTGAATATCTCCGCCATCGTGTTGGTTACGGGTGTGCCGGTGGCGAAGACTACTCCGCCGCCGCTGTTGAGCCGCTGGATGTGCTGCACCTTGAGCAGCATGTCGAAAGCGCGTTCGGAAGCCGACTGGGGCAGGCCCGCGACCCGGGTCATTTTCGTGACGTAGAAGAGATTCTTGAAGGCCTGCGCCTCGTCCACAAACAATCGGTCCACCCCGAGTTCCTCGAACGTGAGTGTGTCGTCCTTGCGGTGCTCGGCTGACAAGGTCTTGAGCTTGAATTCGAGCCGCTTTTTGGCGCGCTCCAGCTCCTTCACGAGCCGGGTGTCGGAGGCGTCCGCCTTCTGCTGGCGGATGCAGTTTTCCAGTTCCGCAATCTGGTCCGTGATGAAATCCTCGCGCGCCTTCGCCGAAATCGGCAGCCGCTCAAAGCCCGAATGCGTGACGATGACGGCATCCCAGTTGCTGGTGGCGATCCGGCTCATGAGTTCCCGGCGGCCCGAGTTTTCGAAATCCGCCTTGCCGGCGACGAGGATGTTCGCGTTGGGATAGAGGGTCAGCATCTCCGAGGAGAACTGGCCCAGCATGTGGTTGGGGACGACAAAGAGCGGTTTGCGGGCGAGTTGCAGCCGCTTCAATTCCATCGCAGCGGCGCACATCGTGTAGGTCTTGCCGGCGCCGACCACGTGGGCGAGGAGCGTGTTGGGCGACTGGAGAATCCGCCACACAGCCGCCTTCTGATGCGGGCGGAGTGTGATGGCAGGGCTGGCGCCTGGCAGTATCAGGTGGTCGCCGTTGAAGCTCCGGAGCCGGCAGCCGTTGAACTCGTCGTTGTATTTGCGGACGAGCCGCTCGCGCCGGACATCGTCCTGCCAGACCCATTCGGCGAAACGGTCCTTGATCTTCTGCTGCTTCTCCCGCGCCGCCTCGGTGGCGGTCGGGTTGATGACCGGGTTCTTGTTCGCATCGAGATCGTAAACCGTCGGCGTGCGGAGGTTGAGCGCGTCGGCGAGGAGTTCATGCGCCGCAACCCGCTCCGTGCCCCATTCGGTGAGGTTGGCCACACTGTGTTTGCCATAGTAGCCGACATTGACGGTCCAGAGCCCGAGCTGGGGCGCGTGGCCGACCTGGACCCCTCCGGCGTCGCGGTCCTTGAGTTTCAGCAGGTCCCGCACAAAGGCTTCGATGTCGGACGCTGGTATCCATACCGCCCCCAGCCGGGCGTCGATTTCCGTGGCCTTGAGGTCCACGGGCTGGACCGAGCGCAGCGCCTCGACGTTGATGCGGTAGATTGGATTCACCTTCGCGGCCTGCTCCGCGGCGGCCAGCTTTTCGCGGACGTTGCCGGAGAGATACGCGTCGTCGGTTTCCCATCGCCAGCTTTCCCCCGGATTGCGGAACAGCACACCCTGCAACTCCGGCAGGAATTCCTTTTCCGGCTTACCAAGCAACCTCGCCATTTGGTCGAGATCGACGCGGCCCTTCTCACTGAGGGTGATGACGAGCGCCTCCTTCGCGGTGGCCGCCTGTTCGACCGGTTGCGGCGGCTGGATCGTCCGCTCGCTGAAGATGGTGGTCTTGGTCGCGGTGTTTTTGTCCTCGTCGTAGTTTTCCAACGAGAGGAGGAGCGGGAGATCCGGATCGCCGGCGAAGGCGCGGACGTTGGCCGATTGCGAAAGGGGGCCGAACTGCCCGACGAAATAATCGTAATCTTGGTTCAGCCGGAACCGCGCGCGGTCGATGGCCTCCGCGCTGCGATTCTCCACCTGCGCTTGCAGGCAGTCGCGCGCGGCTTCGCGGATGCGGATGAGCCCGCGGAGGCGGCGGAGGGTTGGGGCCGGAACGCCCTCCAGCAGGACCAGCTCATCGCCTTCGCGCTGGGCGATAGCCCCGAATTCAGTGATGGCGTAGGCGTTGGGCCTCACCCCCGGGGTGACGGAGACGGTCTGGCGCGCGGATGCCGACGCCGCGGCCGGCTGGTAAACACCGACGGGAAGCGATGCGACGGCGGCAGCCAGCGCGTCGCCGAGGTTGCGGCCGTCGCTCGCCAGTTCGGGCTCGCTGCGGCCATACATGCCCCGCTCCGCGACCTGCATCCGACCGAGCATCATCTCGACCCGCGAATGATAGTATTCGTTCAGGGCGATAGGCTCCGGTCCGCCCACATTGAACGGCTGCGACTTGACCCACGCGACGCCGTTGGGCTTTTCGCCCGGAAGCCGCTTGCGGAGGAAAAGGATATCCGTCGTGACCCGCGTGTTGGCGTTTTGCTTGAACGCCGTGTTGGGGAGCCGGAGGGCGGCCAGCAGGTCGGCCTGCTCCGCGACCAGCTCGCGCAGCAGGGAATGCTGCTTGTCCATTGTCCCGTGCGAGGTGATGAAGGCAACCAGCCCGCCCGGACGAACCCGCTCCACCGCGGCAAGGAAGTAGTAGTCGTGGATGCGGAACTTCCGGCCGTTGATCTTGGGGTCGAAGGGTGCGTGGTCCCCGAAGGGCACGTTCGAGATGGCGAGGTCGAAACTGTTCGTCGGCAACACCGCTTCCTCGAAGGGCTGGGCACGGATTTCGGCCCCGGGGTAGAGCATGGCCGCCAGCCGGGCGGTGAGCGGATCGATCTCAATGCCGGTGAGTTCCGAGCGGCCGCGCATCCCGTCGGACATCGCGCCGAAGAAGTGCCCGAGGCCGCACGCGGGCTCGAGAATCCGGCCGTGCCGGAACCCGAGCCGGTCCAGGCCGGCATACATGGCGCGGACCACGAGCGGCAACGTGTAGTGGGCGTTGAGCACCGTGGCCCGGGCCGTGATGTATTCCTCCGAGGTCAGCAGCTCCTTCAACTGCTTCTGCTCGGATTGCCACTGCGGTGCCTCCCGGGCCGAAGCGAACACCTGCGGCAGTCCGCCCCAGCCGACATACTGGACGAGAACGGATTGCTCGGCCGGCGTCGCGGTGCGCCGCTTGGCCTCCAGGGCGCGGAGCAGCTCAATCGCGAGCACGTTGCGGCGGAACTTCTCCTTGACCGAGCCCTCGCCCAGACCGTCGCCGTCCGTGATCCGGTAGTTGTCGCGGTTGCGCTCTACGCTTCCGGCGGTGGTGTCTCCGGCGGCAACAGAATGTATTTTCCGCGCACCAGCTCCCACGCCTGATCGTGCGCCTGCTGCGGGGTCAGTCCCTGTTTCCGAAAATCCCGGATCAGCCGGTCCATCTCCGCCGCCGTCCGCTCCTGCGCTTCGAGGAGCGCCGGCATCAAGCGGTTCTCCGCCTCCAATTCGAGCACCATTTTCGGGCGATGTTTTCGCCAGTGCTGCTCCGCCATCCGTCCGTATGCGAGTAGTCCGCTCATTCTGCAGGTGCTCGAAGAGGTCGAGTTGTTGGGCTTCGTTGGACCATTTTACCGCCATCGGTCATTGGGGTTCAACCTTGATCGCACCGGCCTTGGCGGTCTCGACCTTGATGGCCTGCACCCAGGGGTCGTCGGTGAGCGCGGCGCGACGGGCGGGTGCCTCTCGCAGTTTTTGCAGCCGGGCCTGGTCGAGGGCGTCGCGCGCCGCCGCCAGTCCACGGCCCGTGATCGCCACCCAGTCGCCCCCGGCCTTGATCCGCAGCTTGTCCTCCTGTCCGAGGCTCGTCAGTTCCCACTGCTTCAATTCGGCGGTGAGGTAAGAAATGGTGCGGTCCACCAGCTCGAAGCGCACGACGGGCACCGGGTGCCCGGAGACGACCACACAGGGCTCCGCTTCGGCGGACACCGGCTCGGATTCGCGACGGCGCAAGGTCATCGGCCAGCCCCCATTCCCGCGGCCTGACCTGGAAGTCCGGGCGCAACCGCGTGCTCGGCGACCGATGCGAGAGCGGCTGGCCCGGCGGATTCCGTCGCGGCCTCGATGGCGAGCCGGCGGTCACCCGGACGCTGCATCGCCGCCAGGGCCGCGACGCGGTCCGTCGTGTAGATCATTTGACTGTCCCGAAAGCGGGAGTTGGAGACATAAGCCTGTTTCAAATCGGCGGCCACGGTCGCTTCGTCGCCCATGAGCAGGATGCCGCGGTCCACGGTCTTGCCCTGCGCTGCGTGGGAAGTCGTCGCATAGCCGTGCGCAAACTGCCGGAAGTAGGCTGGAATCCGGCGACCGTCGCGCAGCAGGATGGTGCCGTGGTCGACGAAACCTGCGACCTCGACGATGTCGCCGTTCTTCAAGCCGAGCGGCTTGGCATTGCCCCGAATGAGCAGCCGGTCGCCGACCGCCACCGGCAGCTCGTGACGCTCGCCCACCTCGAATCCCGTGCTGCGCCGTGGATCAAGCCAGCGGGCGGCGCCGTCCTCGCGCCGCACCTCCAGCCAGCGGTCCTGACGACGCAGGATCGTCACCAGCTCATGTTTGGCAAACCCCGGTGCGGCCCGGTGGAACACCAGCACATCGCCAGGCCGGTAGTGCTGCACCCGCCGCCGCTCTTCCTTGGTCCAGTGCAGCGGCGAGACCACTCCGAACGTTCGCTCCTCGCCGGCGAGCACGCCGGCCGAGCGCAGCTGTGCGCGCACCACCTCGGTGAATTGCCGGATCTCCGACCACACCGGTGAAATCGCCAGACATCTTTTCCTGGCAGCGATGGTCTGTACATAATCGGCCGCCGCCGCCCGGAACAGTTCGCGCTCGCGGGCGATCTCCTTCACCGCCCCAAGCTGCTCGAACCGACGGAAAGCATCATGGGCGTCACCGCGCGCGAGCGCCGCAACGGCCTCGCGGTAGGCCGGGTTGCGCTGCCGGCGGATCTGTTCCAGTCGGGCCACGGGCACCCGCGCGAACTTCTGGAGGCAGCGAAGCGCGTCGCCGGCCTCAACCGCATGGTGCTGTTTGCTGTCGCCGACGAGAATGATCCGGTTGCCATGTTTCGCCGCGAGCCGGCAAAGTGACAGCATCTGGGGCCCCGAAATGAGTCCGGCCTCGTCCACCAGCAGGACGCGACCTCGTGTCTCCTGTTGGAGGGTTTCATTGAGGAGCCAGTGCTGGAGCGTATCGGCGGCCGGGGTGAGTTCCTTGCGCAGCACATCCGCCGCGCCCGAGGACGGCGCGCAGCCGAAGACCCGCCCGCCTGCCTGCTGGATGCCGGCCAGAATGGCCCGCAGGCAGGTCGTCTTGCCGGTGCCGGCGTCGCCCTGCAGGATGACCACTCGGCCTCGGGCGTTCAGCACGGCGGCCACCGCCGACCGTTGGTCGGCTCCCAGTCCTGCCAGATTCCCCGGTATCCCCAGCGCCGGGCGCGCGCTTCGGTTGGCGTGCGCCCAGGCCACGAATTCCTGTTCGGCAAGGAGGGCCTCGCGTGAGGCGATCCCGTCGCCCAGCCGCAGCAGGGCGCCCTGTTCAAGTCGGGTGGAGACGGTCGCCCGCAACGACGGCAGGTCCGCCTCGCCCGCGCCGGCCCGCAGCGCCTCGCGCAATAGGTCTTGCTCGCCCACGACGGACCGGCGCTCGAATAGATGGGCTTCCGCGGACGCCAGCGCAGCGGCGGCATCGAGCCCGGCGGGGCTCTTCCGGCGGCCGTCGGCGCCAGCAATCACCTGCTGGATGGCCCCTAGTCCGGCGCCCGCCTCCTGCCGCCACTGCGTCCGCAGCTCGGCGGACGCCACCTGCCGCTTGGCTGCCCGGGTGTTGGTCGCGATGCCCTGTAGCGCATCCTGACTCGTGACCCCGAGTTTGGCCGCCTTGGCGAGGATGTCCCGGCGGCGCTTGCTGAAAGTCTCGCGTAACTCGGCGGGTATGCCCTTCAGGTTGAATCCGCTTGGCCGGATGTCGGTCAGTTCGTAACCGGCGGCCACCATCCGGGCCGCCAGCTTCTGGAAACAGACTTCGCGGAAGAATGCCTGATGACGATAAAAGCCGGCGGGTTGCACGCCCTTCCAGCGCTGCTCCGTCTCATCATAGGTGAGATTCATGACGCAGATATGAGTGTGAAGCTGGGGATCGAGCGCCCGGCTGGCGTCATGCGTGACCACGGCGGCGACCATGTTTCCCGTCGTCCGGTCCTCACAGGCACCCCGGCGGCGGACGCGCGTGGCGGTCACGGCCTCGATTTCGGTCAGAGCCGTCTGCACGGCTTCCTCCCACCAGCCGGTAATCCGCTGGTCGCCGCCCACGAGGGAGGCGAGGGACACATCTTTCGGGGCGGATATTTGACCGAAGAAGCACACCCGGCGCTGCGCGCCCTTGTCCCGCGCCGACAACTTTTCCCCGGTGACGGGGTGGAGCCCGCGGCCGAGATTCTCAAAATGCACGAGGTCGCAGACCCCCTCCAGCCCCAGCCGGGCCGCCCCGCGTCCGAACCAGGTCATCCGGGCCTTGTTTCCCTCCGTCAGGTAATCGCCCACACCAAGGTGCTCGCGGAAGTAATCCACAGCCCCGGCTACCCGACGACACGGTTTATCGAATCTGACCATTGCGCGACATTGTAGCATAATAGCATAATATTGGCCAACAAAATCGCATCTACCCTCGATTTTTGGCGAGCTGAGGCCAAGGCAAGCACCCGCCTCACTGAAAAAACCTAGCAGAGCCGAAGGCGAACCCTTCCTTGTCAGGATTACCCTAATTTCATTGGGATTTGGACGCGCCACCCCTAACGCACACGTTAGGAATCGGCTGCCCCGCCACTACCACCACCACTACCACTGCTCTCACCACCACCCGGGGGCCTCGGCGGGTTTGACTTGCATAATCGCATATTAACGGCACACTGCTGCCCCATGCCCGAACATGAACTGCACCAACGCCTGCTGACGGACGCCAGGAACTATCACCCGGAGGTGCACACCCGGAGCCTGCTGCTGCCCTACCGGGAGGTGCTGCTCACCCAGCGGGCGCGCTACATGAGCTACGAGCAGATCTCCGCCACCCTGGCGCGGCACGGTATCACCGTCTCGGCCGCCGCGGTGGGCGTTTTTTGCCGACGGCAATTCACCCAAACTGAAATCGGGCGCGCCCGCCGCGAGATTGCGGCCCAAACCAACCCACCGCCCGCCGAATTGCCCGGATGGACGACCGTCACTGCCCCATCGTCCGCGCCACGCCGGCGTGGCCCCAACATCGCCCGCGATGACCTCTAAACCCTCAGCAACCGCCCGGAAGAAGCTGCTGACCGTCTGGCCGCAAAAAGGCGGCATCGGCAAGAGTTTCGTCGCCACCCTGCTTTATGACCACCTCAAGGACCGGGGCGTGCCTGTGCAGGCGTTCGATCTCGACCACGCCAACTCCACTTTCCGGCGCTACGTGGCCGAAGCGGAGTTCATCGACACCGATGTCGATGGCGACAAGCTGGCGGTGCTCGACCAGCTCGTGCATTCGCTCACCGACGGCGACGCCCGGTTCGTGCTCGCGGACAACCGCGCGGCCGGCGGAGAGAAGCTGGAGCGCTGGCTCGAGGAATGCGACCTGGTCGAATCCCAGGAGCGGCTCGGGTTCGACCTTGTCTTCGTGACCGTGCTGGTGGACGACAAGGATTCGATTTCGCAAGTGGCCAATCTGGTCGAGACCTACGGCAATCGCGTGCGCTGGTTGGGCACCCGGAATCTGCGCGAGGGGCCGCGGCTGCCGATCTTCGATGAAAGCGCGACGCGAAAGAAGCTGCTGGCGCAGGGTGCGGTCGAAATAAATGTGCCGTGCCTCGCGGAAATCACCCGCAACCGGCTGCAACTGGCCAACCTCACCGTCAGCCGCGGCCGGACGGCCGAACAACTCCCCGTGCTCGATCGCTCCCGGTGCGTGCGCTTCCACCATAAAATGGCCGAGGAATTCCGAAAAGCAGAGGCGCTGCTCTTCTCATGAAGCCGGAGGATTTGTACGACCCGAAAAAGATGCCGGAGGAGCTGCACTGGCTCCTTACCCAGCACAAGCTGCAGCCGGACGACCCCATCTTTCTGCTCTTGGCTTGGCATTGGAGCGTGAATCTCAAGGCCGAGAACACGCTGCAGAACGTGATGCTCGACCTGAAAACCGCTCTTGATACGCGCATCAGGGACGCCCGGGAGGCGGTCGCCAAAGTCGATGAACTGTCAGGCAAGTTGACCCAATTGCACCAGGCGCTCACGCCGGACCCGGAGGCATTCGCCCGGAAGGTTAACAACGCGCTCGCGCCCGCCATCACTGCGGCCAAGGCGGACATCGGCACGGTGCAGGAGTCGGCCGCGAAACTGTTGGAGTCGGCCGAGGCGGCACACGCCGTGGTGCAACGGCGGGAAGTGCTTGCCGCGCTCGTCGCCGGGGTGGCCTTCGGCGTCACGGTGGCAGTTCTGTTCCTGGCCGCGTGAACTGGCGCTCACTCGGATTGGCGGCCGGAATGTTGGTCGCGGCGATCGCCACCTTCCGGGGGGTGGCGGCGCCGCTCAACACCTGGATCTCGTTTGGCACCGCCGTGGCCGGCGTCTGGCTGATCTATTGCGGTCTCGCCTATCCGTCCGACGGGGCGAAACGGATCATCCTCCGGTTGTGGGGCCACACCTGGACCCGCGATGAATTGTGCTGCCATTTCCTTATCACCGGCGCCACGGGAACGGGCAAGACCGCGCGGGCCTTGGTGCCGATCATCCACGGGCTGAGAAAGACGCTGCCCGGCACGGGGATTCTTACGGTCGATTCCAAGGGCGTGCTGTGGCAGCCGCTGTCGGCGATTGCCCGGGAGCTCGGCCAGGAAAAAGACCTGCGGCTCATTCGTGTGCGGCCACCGGAAGTGGCGCGCAAGGATTGGATTCCACCCCTGCGCATGAACGTGCTGGCTGACCGGTCGATCCCTTGGACGACCTACGCCAAGCTCATCGTCGATACGGCGACGGCCGCGGGCCAGAAAGGCGGGCAGGCTTTTTTCAAGGAGACCGCGCGGGATGCCATTGCCCATGCGATGCAGGCGCTCGCCGCTATCGGCGAGGAGGTGACGCTGGAGAACGTGCACAATGTCGTCTGTCAGTCAGCCGACACAACCTGGCTGACCGGGAAGCTGAGCGCGCGGGGCGAGACGACCAAGGCCGACGCGGAATTCTTTAAGGACTTTGCCGCGCAGCCCCCGGAGCAGAAAGGTGGCTCGATTTCCACGGTCGCCAATTTCCTCCGGCCGTATGCGATTCCCGACATCGCGGACGTGTTCTGCTCCATCGAGCCGAACTTTTCGCTGGCGGAACTGGATGCCGGGAAACTGATCTGCCTGTCGATTCCGCAGACCTACCAGGTGGAGCGGCGCTACCTGAACCTGCTCTGCAAGCAGTTGTTCTTCCTGCATGCGTTCCGGCGGTTCGATTTGCCCGAATTCGAAATGCGGCAGAAGAACGCCATCGTGCTGGTCCTCGATGAGGGGCAGAAGACCACGCTGCTTTCGGAGGATGGATTTTCCGACCACTTCACCGTGGACGAACTGAGAGAGGCGGGAGTCTGCCTCATGCTGGCGACGCAGACCCCGCTGTCGCTCTATGCTTCGTTCGACCACCAGAAGAAGGCGGATGTCTTCATGGCCAACATGAGAACGCAAATTCATTTCCGGGCGGCGGATGAGCAGGGAGCGAAGATTTTGTCGCAGAAACTGGGAGGCAGGGAGACGCGGAAATACAGCGGTGGCATCAGTGCCGGTAAAAACTCCCGGAGCTGGCAGCTCGTGGACGAGCCTTGGTTCAAACCGGAACGAATGTTGTCCCTGCCGGCCGCCACGGCCGTGCTGAAGCATCCGCGTCGGATCAGCCGGCCACCGTTGCGGAAGCTGCCGTTCACTTCGTTTACGGCCGCCAACGAAACGTCGCCGCCGGCCGGGTGACGCCTGGCCCTTATCATCTGAGGCGGTTAAGGGAGGTGGGCTTGGGGGATTTCGCGGGTGGGAGACCGGACTCGCGGCCCTGCCTCGCGTCGGTTCCCGACGCTGGCCGCTCGCCGGGCGGAGGTCGTCCTTTGCGGGCGCGGCGGTGGACGGCTCCCGATTCCCGAACCTGCACCGCGTTTGACCGGGGGGGTGAGGCTACACCGTCACGGGCCTGATGCCGAGCGCCGTGGCGGCCGCGTTCTGGTGTGTGTCGTAGGTGTAGATTTCGGCAAAACCGTGATGCATGGCCGTGACTAGGTGGAGGCAGTCGGCGGAACGCAGAAACACGGTGGCGGGCAGCGTGGCGTAGGTTTTGGCCGCGGCTTCGATGATCGTGGTGTCGAGCGGAAGCCACGTCCAGAAGCCACCGATGTCATCGTTCGAAAATTGGCGAACCGCGGTGAGAAATTTGTCCCGGGTCCACTTTTTTTCGCGCAATTGCCGGTGGAAGACGCTCATCAGTTCGGGGCGGGCGAGTTCCGAGGCAAAGACCTGATCCTCCGCTTCGAGCAGGGCCCGCATCGCCGGCGACCCGATCTCGACAACATACAGCTTGGCAACCGCGGAGGTGTCGCAGAAGATCATTGGTCAACGGTCACTGCGGATTTCGTCCAAGGCCGACTGAATATCGTCGCCGGGCGGTCCGGCCATCATCGCTTCGTATTCGGGCAGGAGCGTGCGGCGGCGGTCCACTTTGCGCAGGAGCGCCCGATTGGCGATGACCGCGACTTCTTGACCGCGGTCGGTGATCGGGATGGGACGCTTTGAGGCCCCGGCGCGGCGCACCAGCGGGCCGGTGTCGTCGTGAAGCTGTTTGATGGTGAACACCGTGGGTGAGCGCATATGTGTAAGAGAGACACAAGCAGCCTGAATGTCAAGTGTATCAGAGACACTGCGCGGTGGGACGGACGCGATGCCGGGCCGAACAGAAGCCTGCGGCGACCATGGCCGGCGCGCGGGCGGTTCAGTCCGGCCTTTCGACCTCCTGCCGCAGCATCCAATCCACTGCGGCCGCGGCGTAAATTCCAAGCGGGCGGTGCCTGACACAGTACACGGGCGACTACGAACAGAACCAGTGAAGGCGTGGCTTCAGTTGCGCGTCGGGTCGCCTTGCGCGACTAGGCGCGGCAGCGTTCGTTCGCGGACCGAATGAACCCGGCACCGTAATCGCACCTTGGACCCTCGCGGGCGATTCTTGACCAGAGCGCGCCGGCAGGTCCGGAGCGTGGGGTGGCCGTGGAGTTCCAGATACTCCTCGGCAATGGACTTGGCGCGCCGATGCTTGAACTCTTGGTTGAGAAGCTCAGTCACATCGGGCGCCTCTGGGCCGAGTGCGCCGCGCAGCAGACACGCCGCTGACACGTAGATGAGAAATAACTCAAGGGGAACGGGAACGAAGACAAACATAACCATCCGGTTGTTCATGTGGGGTGTCCGAGCGGGAATCTGGGGTGTTTTCATGATGTCCGGCATCTGGGTGTCGCATGGTCTGGGTCGTGGTTGGTCCGTCGGCTGGCTCGGGCCGGCGGAGTGAAGGAAGCTGACGCCGGGCCGCTTTGCAGAATTTAAGGGGAAAGCATCATGCTATCACACGCGCCGGCACCGTGGCTTGTGCGTGAGTGCTCGCGTTTATGGATGCGCGTGCGCGCCTGCTGCCAGATCGAACAGGCAAGGGTGCTGTTTACTGATTCAATCCCGCCTCTGGGCAGAGGGCGGCGACCGCTAACATCCCTGCCGCGCCGCTGCGCTCACCCCTCAAGGCCGAGGGGAATCACGGAGCCCGGCGAGCAGCCGAATTCCTTCCGAAATTGCCGGTCGAGATGACTCTGGTCGCAATAGCCGGTCTCGGCGGCGACCGCGGCGACCTTCCACTCGCCGGTTTCGAGCAACTGGCGGGCACGGTGAATGCGGCAGCGCCAGACGTGTTTCATCGGCGGCAGGCCCGTCGAGATTTTGAACATCCGGCTGAAATGATACTCAGTCAACCCGGCGACCTGGGCGAGGAGAGCGCGGGAGAGCGGGTCACGAACATGAGTCTCCACATAATCCGTGACACGTTGGAGTCGGTCGTCGGAGAGGCCCCGCTTGCGCGAACGGATAACATTGCCGGGGCAGAGGTGGGCTCGAAGCAGGAGCGCAGCGAGCAAAGTGCCACTGGCTGCGACCAAGATGCGCGAATACGAGCGGCTACCGTGACAGAGGTTATGAAACTTGCGGCAAAGGCAGCTGGTCAGGTAACTACGCTGGGTCAATGGACCCAGATCGCGCACGGCGCCTTTGGTCAAGTCACAGCCGCATTCCTCATGAATATAGTCGCTCTCGACGTAGAGCGAGAGCATGGCCGCGGACCCTTTCCATTCGGCCGCATGAACTATCCTTGCCGGGACGAGCCAGACATGCGGCGTTTTGGTGGATTCCGTGATCCAGCGGCCGCCGCTGTGCCAACGCATTTCTGCATCCACGGGATCGAGTGCGAGCACGATTTGCATCAGCGAGTGCGTGTGCTCCGGCCAAGTGTTGGGCGGCTGCAAATCGTAGTAGAGGCTGACGCTGTGACCGACCGTAAGCGTTTTGCCGTGACCGGAGGAGGTGGTGGGCAGTTGGAAGAGCTTGGCTGGATTGCCAACGGGCGGTAGGGGCATGGGGTAGATGCAATGAAACGCCCGCGCCGGTCGATGCGGGGGGCGTTTGAAAGAGCATAGCGAAAAATCCCGCGCCGGCCTTGGACCGGAGTGCGAATCGGTTGCATCGGCGTGCGGTCTGCCCGCGAGGCTTCGTCTGGCGCTCCGTCATTATGGGCTTCCTTGTGTGGCCAACACGGACCGCCCCCACGCTGGTGATCGCGCTCACCTCGTGCGGCGGTAGCGGGAAAACCGGGACCGCGCGGCGTGGGGCGTGCAGTCACCGGTCGGATTCCGATGGGGGCCTTCTTGCGCCCCACCAACACCAGGTGCACAATGAGCTCGTCCGAGGTTTCTGGCTTGGCCTACCCCCGCGACCATGACGCGTGAATGGCCAGTCTTTGCCTTGATCCGTCCAAGCTGACGAATCCGTGACCGATGCCCGTTGCAAACATGGCGCGCACGACCGCATCCTGCAAATGCTGCTCCACGGCCCGACGCATCGGGCGGGCACCCAAATGGGGATGATGGCCCTCGCGGACCAAAAACTCCAGCGCTTCGCGGGAAACCTGCAGATCGAATCCGAGGTTCTTCAGACGCCGAATCTCCCGCGCGACCAGATGTTCACAAATCTCCCGCTGGACTTCGTAGGAGAGCCGGCGGAAGACAAGTTTCTCATCGAAGCGGCCGACGAGTTCAGGCCGGAGCGTCTGTTCCACGCGGCGGAGCACCGCGCTTTCCACCCCAGCCGGAGTGGAGTGCTCCATCCGCATCGCCTCGGCCGCGCCGATGTTGGAAGTGAAGACGAGGTAGTAAGGCGTTAGCGAGATGGTCGCTCCCGTCGCGAAGGTGATGCGACCGTGCCAGACCATCTGCAGGAACAAATCGAGGAAGTCGGCGTGAGCTTTCTCGATCTCGTCGAACAAAAGCGTGCCTCCCTTATGAGTGGCCAGCGCCCGGCCCAGCAGGCCCGGGTCGGAACGGTCGGCGCCGAGCAGCCGCTCGACGGAGGATTTGTTCTGATACTCGGACAAGTCAAAGGACACGAGGTGTTCGGGACCGAACAGGTAATTGGTGAAGAGCTGCGCCAGCTCCGTCTTCCCGGTGCCGGTGGGGCCGACGAAGAGGAAGGAGCCGCGGGGACGGGAAGGGTCCCCAAGGTCCATTTCACCGCGAGCCAGGGCGGGACAGATCCGGTCGAGCACCGCATCCTGACCCCGCAGGTGCAGGCGGAGGTGCGCGGCGAGGCCGCGCAGACGGTCCATGCGCTGGACGTCAGGCACGCTTTAACGCCCGGCCGGCGCGGCTCCGGGGGTCGGGAAATTTCTCCTCGAATTTCCGCACGGCGCGCGCGAGGGCTTCGTGGTCCCACGGGGCGTGGAGGAGGGCACGGAGGACAAAACTGCGGCCGTTGCGGAGCTGCTTGTCGGCGAGCTGATCGCTGACGCGTTCCATCTTGTCGACGTCGTCGGCGAGGAGGTTGAAGGCCAAGCATTGGTTGATTTCCGTCTCGACAGGAACCTTGCCGGCCTGCTCCGCGCGATTTCGCGTGAGGGCATAGGCGAACATTTCGTCCTCGGGCACGACGTGCGCGAGGGCGCGGACCAGGAAGGTTCGCTTGACCCTGACCTGGCGTTCCCGCAGGGCCGCCACCAGGGCGCGCACGGCCTTCAGGTCGTCGGTGTAGAAGGAGAACCCCACCCGCTGTTCCTCCGGTTGGCCGATTCGATCGGCTGGGCGCTTTTTCATGGCTCATGGCATATTCGCATAAAAGGAATTGACAAGGGCAATCGTGTTATGCGAATATGCGCTTATGCTACAGATTCACGTCCTCCCGCCCCTCCCGCGCTCGCTCGCGCAGATCACCCAGTTGCGGGACGGATTCGGAGCCGCCCTCGGGGTTCTGTTTATGGTCGGATTCATCTGGGGAGTGACGAAAATCTGGACTGGCGCCAATGCGATTTCCAAGGGGGATGCCGACGGCAAGGCGGGCATCATTGCCGGTATCCTCATCGCGGCGTCGGCCGCCATCATGGGCGCCCTGTTCTACATCTTCGGCCTGCAGGACGCCGTGCTGACCCCGCGCTTCTGACATGGACCTGCGCTTCACCGATACCAATTCGTCCGATGACACGGCGGGCCGGGCCTTCGGACTTGATGGCAACCTCTACCTGCCGGTCGTGGTGACGGGGGTAGGCGGGCTGGGGCTGTTCGGGCTTCTTGGTTTGGTGATCCGCTTTCCCCTGACGGTGGCCGGAGTGGTCGCGATGGTGCCCTGTGCCCTCACCCTGCTGTGGGTGTTGTTGCTCCGGCGCGGCAAGCCGGCCGGCTACGACCGCGACAAGCTGGAGGACTTGATTGGAAGCGGGCACTTCGGACCGGTGGCGGGCACGCAACAGGAGGTGGCGCCATGAAACCTCACGACCGCGCTCCCAATGGTAGATTGGTCGACGACCTGATCGTCTATGGCTCATTGGAACGCGGCGCCATCGCCGCCCAGGGCGTCTGGGTCGAACCGCCGGACCTCCGGGGAGCCAGCTATGCGCGGTTGAACGAGTGGCAGGACCGCCTGCGGGCCTTGCTCGCGTTCGTTACTCCCGGTCGGTGGCTGCAGGTGCAGTGGTCCTGCGACGCGGACTACCAGGCCGAGTTGGAGCAATATTTTGCCGAGACCGAGAAGATCGCCGACGAGGCGGTGCGCCGCGTCCGCAATGAGCGGTTCACGCGCTACTGGTCGAGAATGCAGGCGCGGCAGCTCCGCCGCGAACGGCTGGCGCTGTTTCTCTCGATTGAGGTTACCGCGTATTCCGGCAACGTGCGTACCCCCGGCGGGCTGGAGGCGCACTACGCAAAACTCCTGGGCCAGCTCAGGAGTGAATTTACTGATTTCGCCGACACGCTCCGGCGGCTGTTCAGCCCGGAGGCGGCAGTCCGGCCGATGAACGACCGGGAGCATTTCGTTTATCTGGAGCGGTTCCTCAATCCCGGGCTCGCCGACCGGGCCGAAAAAGACCCCTCCGCGCGCTTTGATCCGGTGCTGACGATTCACGAAAACTGCTGGCACGGCGAAGGGGTCGGGCAGCCGGACGGCGGATTTTATCTCGACGGTCATTACCATGCCGTGCTCGCCCTGTCACGCTGGCCGCAACGAACCCGGCCGGGAATAGTCACCCACCTGACGGGACTACCGTTTCTCGACTATCGGATCACCGTCAACGTGACTCCCGGCTCCTCCACCGGAGAAATCCACCGGGAGGAGAAGGCGGTCGAGCGGCTCGAAGGCGAATATGCCGACCAGCGGCGGCATTCGCTGCTGGTGGCTTTGCGCAAGAAGGAACGGAAAATAGAGAGCCTGGCCGGTGGGTTCGCCCGGCCGTTCTTCGTCACCTACCTCGTGCGGGGGTGGGACCCGACGCGGGAGGGCTTGCGCGACAAGGTAGCGGCGATCAAGGCCGCCATCCACGGGATGGACGGGGCGCAGTATTGCGAGTGCGCGCTGCCGACGACGGCCAAGAAATTGTTCTTCAGTTCGTGGCCAGGGTGGACCCATTCGAGCTACCGGCACCGGGAGTTGTATGCGGAGGACGCCTACCTGGCGGACCTGCTCCCCTGCTCGGCCACGTTCACGGGACATCTGGCGACGGCCGAGGCGATTTACGACGGCAGCCACGGGAATCTGGTGGGGGTGAGCGCCTTTGTCGGCGGCTCTCCGCAGCATGCAGTGTTGCTCGGCATGACCGGGGCCGGCAAATCGGAGGTGCTGCGCGACCTGTTTCTCCAGACAGCGGGTCTTTATGCCTACACGGTCATTGTCGAGGAGGGGCTGTCGCACAAAAAATTCACGGAGGAGTTGGGCGAATCGCCCATCGTCATCCATCCGGATGCGCCCCTGACGCTCAACTATCTCGACACGCGCGGGCTACCCCTGACCCAACTCCAAGTGGCCAGCGCGGTGGCGCTGCTCTCCCGGATGATCGGCGAGCCGGATGACCCGGAAAAACTCGCGCTGCGGCAGGCGCAGTTGGCGCAATACCTCCACCAGCTCTACCAGGATGTGTTCGCCGACTGGTCGCGACGCAATTCCCAGAAGACGCGCGAAACCGAAAGACTCGCCTGTGCCGTGCACCGCTGGCGGGAAAGAATGCCGGCCGGAGCGACGCCGCTGGAGGCATTCGCCGACCTGCGCGACCGCCGGGCAGCCGGCGAGGCCGAGGCCGAGGCATTTGTCGCGGAGCTTACTGAAGAGGCCGTGACCCGGTTTTCCCGCGAGCCGGCCACCGCGCGCTTCGTCCCGCAAATGGCCTGTGCCTTCTATGCGCCGGAGGAATTCCCCACGCACATGGCGTTGGTGGAGCTCCTGGCCTACGGTCGGTTTCCGGAGCATTCGGCCGATGAAATCGGCCGGCTCGCCTCGCTGCTGCGCGCTTGGTGCGCCTCTGGCCAGTATGGCCGGCTCTTCGACGGCGTGACCACGCTCTCGCTCGAGCGGAAGGTGGCGCATTTCGAATTGGGACTCATCCCGGAGCACGCGACGGCGCTCAAGGCCGCGGCGGGACTGCTCGTATCGGGTTTCACCCGGCAGCACATCCTCACTCTGCCGCGGTCGCAACGGAAAAGGATCCTCTTCGAGGAGGTCGCGCGGTTGCACGACGTGCCGGGCGGCGACCAGTTGATCTCGGAGGGCTATGCGCAGTTGAGAAAGTTCAACTGCTGGGTGGTTTCGGTCATTCAGCAATACGCCATGTTCCAGCGGTCGCGGATCCGGTCTGCGGTCATCGGGAATGCGAAGCAGTTCTTCCTGATGCGCCAACACGACCGGGCGGACTTGGCGGACATGGCCCGCGATCTGGCGCTGCCGGAGACCGCGCTGGAGGCGATCCAAGGCTATCCGCTGCCCGAGCAACTGCCCGCTGGAGGCAAGTTCTCGTCGCTTTGCTACCACGCCCCCACGACCCAACCGCCGCTCTGCGGCACGCTCCGCCACATTCAGGAGATTTCCCATGCACCGAATTCTGCCGCTTAGCTTGCTGTTTCTTGTCGGCTGCACCACGCCACCCGCGCCCACTCCGGACGAGGTGCGGGCGAACGCGGCTGTCAAGGACCGCTATTGGCGGATGCAGGCGGCCCAGCAGACCGGGCCGCACCGGAGCGTGCCCATCCTGCAACCCGAACGCGTCGAGGACGGCGCACGCCGCGTGCCGACCGTCATCCAGCTCGAATACCCATGAAAACCATTCTTCTTTTTCTCTTGGTTAGCGGCAGCGCGTTCGCGCAGTGGATCGTGAACGACCCCGTCAACACGGCGGTCAACACGGTCATCCAAGGTAACCAAGTCGCCCAGCATGCCGAAATCCTTCGGCAATGGGCGCTACAGATCGACCGGTTGAACGAACAGATCCGCCAGCTCCGCGACCAATTGGCCGAGGTGCGGCACATGCGCGAGGTGCTGGGTGACCCGTCCACCGCCGGCGCGGAAATCGTCCTGCGCGAACTGGGCGCCGATGAACTGGGCCGCGCCTATGGCGAAACCGCCACCGCGCTCCGCCGGCTGGTCGACACTGCGGAATCGCTGCGCAATACGATGGACGACACCGTCGCTCCCCTGGACGATCGGACGGCGCTCGGGCGGCCGTTTGCCCGTCAATCGGTGCCCTACCGCCGGTATGCCGCGGTCGAACAGATGGCCGCCAATCTGGAGCACGTGCAGGCACTGGGCGCGGCGCGCCGCGCGGCCCTGCAACGTGATCTCGCCGAGACGATGGAGTTATTGCGGACGGCAGGAACACAGGCCGAAGTGGACAAACTTCAGGCGAAGATCAGCGCGCTCAACGGGCAGCTCGCGGCCGTTGACGGGCAGCAGCGCCAAGCGGCGGCCCAATTGCAGGCGCAGCAGATTCTGAATGACAACCAGGCGGCGAAGGAGCGGCAGGATCTGCTGGAAAAGCAGGTCGCGGAAGAGCGCGAGACGCTGGCCGCCTTCGGCGCGTGGCAGGCGGGAATGAAACTCATGCCGACGTCTTACACGCAGCCATGACCAGGATGATCCCCTACGCCGTGGTCATGTTCCTTGGGAGCGCTGTGTCCGCTTGGATCCTGCGCCGGGAAATCCGGCGGGCGCCGGAAGTGCACGCACAACCCGAGCCGGATCTCCGGCAAGTGGACGACGGGAAACGTTCGACTCGGCTTATTCCGCCAGGCGGCTGTCGTTCGGCGACGGAGCGCGACCGCACTCTGTTTATGAAACTCCGGCGGGAAGAAGAGCGGCAGCGGCCGCAGGGGGGACGGAACTGATGGACAACTTTGTGCCAGGATTTAAGGAAAACATCCTCGCGCTCACCGGCGATCTGCGGGTGGTGGTGTTCTTCATCTGCGTGGCGGGACTCATGATGCAGGTGAACAAGGCGCGCCAGGAGGGCGAGAGCCTGATGGAACCCGTGGTCCGCGCGATCGTCGTCGTGGCGTTGGTGGCGACCTTGCCCTACTGGTTTGAACTTACCGAGCGAGTGTTCCTCGCGGTGGCCGACACGGTGAACCGCGGTTATGCCGACCACCCGATGCAGGCGGCGAGCCTCGTCCGCGACACGGTCAAGGACAGCGACAGCGCCTTCAGCCTGACGCGAATCCATGAGTCGTTTTACAAGGCGTTCCTGTGGGCGGCAGCCAAGCTGATCGTCCTGGTCGGCAGCGTCCTGCAGCTGCCGTTCCTCCTGCTGCAGCACATCCTGAAGCTGCTGTGCTACCTGTTCCTGCCGGTGGCGCTGGCCCTGTTCATGGTGCCATCGCTGGCATCGCTCGCCGTGCGGTATGTACAGCAGACGCTGGCGGTGCTCGCGTGGCCCATCGGGTTCGCGGTGACCGAACTGGTCACGTTCAACCTCGTCACGGCCTACCAGACCAACCTCGCCATCGCGGGCGGCCTGACCCCGGGCCAGATCGACGCATCCTCGCTGGCGAGCGTCCTCGGAGGCATCCTGGGCGTGTTGTGGCTCGTGATCGGCACGCTCGGGACGCCGGTCCTCATGCAGATGCTTTTCTGCTCCGGGGCCCCGGTCTCGGGTGGCGGCCAGTCCGCTCTGCAGCAGCTCTACACGATGCAGCAGGTCGCGTGGATGGTGAAGTCCGTCAAGACCGGCGGCGCGGCGGCAGCCGCAATGGTGGCACAAAAGGGCGCCAGTGCAGCGGGGGGCTCGTCCGGTGGAGGATCGGGAGGCACGGGTGGTCCGGCCAAACCACCGGCCTCACCGGCACCCGGCGCTCCGACGCAACCCCCCACCGCGCCAATTGCGACCGACCCGGGTGGCGACCGCCAGGCGGCGGCGGTGCGCTCACGGGCGCAACTGCCCACACCCCAGACCACGATCTGACCATGAGCGATACCTTGCGCACCACGCCTGCCCCGCACGTGCGGCCGGACCCGGCCCGTCGGCTCAAGCCACCATTCCATCCGTTGCAACTGTTCACGGACCATGCCGTTGCCGCGCGTCTGTGGTTTCTGGTCGCGGTGGCGGCGGTGGGGTGCGCCATCCTGCAGCCTTATCTCATCATCGGGGCGTATCGCAACCGCGAGCGGGTGGTCATCCTCGACGGCAGCGGCACTTATCACGTGAGTCCGCTGCTCGGGTTTGAGGAGGCAGGAAAATTGCACGAGAGCCAGGCGTTGCTCGCCTGTCTCGCCCTATTCCAGCGGGGACCGGCGGGTTTCGATTATCCCGAGCTGCTGGAAAAACTTTTCCTGCCGGAGGCGCTCAAGCAGGCGCGGGCCGAGGCGGCCGGCACCGCGGACGAGTTCACACAGAAGGCGCTGCACCAGAAAGTCGAGGTGCTGAAGGTCACCATGTTGGAAACCCGCGAGAATGTCGTCCTCGTCCAAGCCGAGGGGCAGTTGATCCGCACCGGGCTCTTCCAGGGGCAGCTCTTCACCGAATCCCCCGCTTTCAAGGTGCGCTTCACCCTGGCACGGAATCCGAATCTGGCCGCCAACGGCCGCTACCCTCTTGCCGTATGGAAATACAACGTTTCCCAGTAATCTTCGCTGTGCTATTGATGGTATCCGCCGGCGTCCTTCCAGCGGCGGTCATCAAGAGCTATCCCCTCGACGAACGGACGGTCTATACGATCGGCGTCGGCTGCGACGCACCCACTACCTGTCTCTTTCCTGGGCCGCTGACCGCGCTGGAGGCGGCAAATCTCTCCGCCAAGGGCGAAGACCGTCCGCCCGTGCTGCTATCCCACCAGCCGGGCACTTCGTTTTTTTCGGTGCGCGCCCTGACGGCCGACGCGCGGGCGGCGGCCAATGTCGTCTACCGCGGACGGGTGTACGTGCTGAATTTTGCAGCCGTGACCGCGCCGGACCGGGCGGTGTCGTTTGTGGACGAACCTCTCGCTGCGGCCCCCGCCACACCGCGGGCGACTCCGGAGGTGCTGCAGGCGCTGATCGCTCGCACCAAGGCGTTCTCGCTTTTACAGGCGCAACATCCTGCGCTGGCCCAGGCCATCGATCGGACGACCCCGGGCACGGTCAGCTACTACCGGGGATTCACGGTCACGGTGGAGGAGGTTTGTCGCTTTGATGTGGAGGACACGCTGGTCCTGCGTTTGCGGTTTGAAAACTCCACCAATGCCCCGGTGCGTTACGACCCGACGCAACTCGCCGTGCGGGTCGGGCATATGGTCTGCCCGCCAGCGCTGACTGATGCCTCCGGCGTCATCCCGGCCCGAACCTCGACCGAGGCGTTTGTCGCGATTACCGATTCGCCCGAGGGCGACCGGGCCAACGTCTCGGTGGAGAACCTGTTTTCCATTCTCGTGCCGCGCGCCACATGAAGTTCAACCCGCAGTTCTTCACGACGCCCACCGGGCATTTGCTCCTGATCGTTGCGGTTATCGCGGTCGGCGGCGGTGCGATTGCGCTCCAGCGGCTCCGCCAGCAGCCGCTGCCTCTCCCCAAGTCGACCGCCATCGCGCCGGTGCTAGGGCCGCAGACGTTCACGCGCGAGGGCGCGTGGTTCAAACTGCCGGAACTGGCGCCAAAACCGGCCGAAACTGTCCCGGTCGGTCCGGTGAGCCGGCAGGGCGCGCCGAAGGTCGCGACCGCCGCACCCAAGGCACCTCCCATCTTGCCGCTTTCGCTAATGGCGGTGGCGCGCGATGATGCTGCGCGCAAGCCGGCAAAGCTCACTGCACCCTACGGTCGCCTGATTCCGTGCGAGACGGTGGTGACCATCGAGTCGAACCGGCTCGACACGCCTGTCATCGGACTCGTGACGGAAGACGTGTGGGCGGAGGGCAGGGTCGTCATCCCCGCCGGCGCCGAAGTGCACGGGCGCGCCTCGCTGGACCGCACGCGTGAACGGCTCGCCGTCACGGGCCAATGGGTCATCGTCTGGCGCACAGCTGACAGCCACAATGGGGAGGAACTGGCCGTGCAGGGACTGGCCCTCGACCGGGAGCGGGATCTTGCGACGGGAACATGGGGATTCCATGACGGCTCCGCCGGCCTGCGCGGCGAAATCCTCCGCAGCGCCGCCGACCGGGAATTGAAGCTTTTCGCCGCGACGTTCCTCGCCACCGCCACGGCCGCCCTCCAGGATACACGGACCAGCGCAGGCGCTTTGGGCGAGGTGGCCGTGCCGGCGGCGACCGTGCGCAATGCGACGCTCGCGGGCACCGGGGCGATTCTTCGCGAATACGCCGAACGCCTCAAGGAAGCCATCTCCCGCGACGGCTTCTACGTCCGCGTACCCGCAGGAAAGCAATTCTACCTCTACGTCACGCAAGCGCTCAACGCGGATCAGACCCGCCGTGGAGAGCCCCAACCCGCCAATTCGCATGAAAACTAGCCTGATTTTCCTGAGCCTCCTGCTTTGCGCCGGCTGCCAGACAGCTTCGCCCCTGACGACACCGGAGCCCGTGCCTCCGGTGGCAAAAACTGCCCCGGTCGCGGCTCCGCCCGCGGTCGCGCCCGCCGGGGCCGAACTCGAACACAAGCTCACGCAGCAGGCGCGGCTGATGGCCGCCTTGATCGAACAAAACGACGTACTGGCCGAAAAGCTGCGCGCAGCTGAACGGTCACCGACGCCGGCGGCCAACCCGACATCTCTTGCCCCGACGCCGTTGGTTTCGCTGCCGTTGGCGGCGGCACCCGTCTTTCCCACCGAGAATCCCAAGCCGGAACTTCCCCTGCATGTCCCGAATGCCGACGGGCTGATCGACCTTTCGGTCCCCGCCGGACCGCCCGGTGCGCCGGTCAATCCGTTCGCGTTGCGTTCCGCCGCGGCGGAGTCCCCTCGGGAGATCACTCTGCTGGTGCAGGGCATCGCGGCCGGCCCGAACGCTTGCGCGCTGATCAATGAGCGGACGTACGAGGCCGGCGACACGGTCGAATCGCTGCGGGTTGATCGTATCGACCCGGACGCAGTGATCCTGCGCGGCGACGGTTATCGCCTGCGAATACCGCCAACGGAGAAACCCGTGCGAGTGCGGCTGCCCTTGTAACATGCCCGCTTACGCCGTCAGTGCCGTCGACCGGCTGGGAAGCCGCCGGTCACTCCGGGAGGCCGCGTCCGACGAGGCGCAGCTTCGCCAGAAACTGCGCGCCCAGGAACTGTGGCCGGTGAAAATCCAACCGATTGCGCCCGAGCGCAAGCTCGCGCGGCTCAAATTGGCGTCAGGGGACTTCGTGCCGCTGCTGCACCAACTGGAAATGCAGCTCCGCGCCGGGGTGACGGCCGACGTGGCGCTCCTGCACCTGGCCGAGGACGCACCGCCAGGCGCCATGCGCACCATGTTAGCGCACATCCACGAGCACGTGGCGCAGGGCCGGCCGATCCACGAGGCGTGCCGTTTCTTCGTGCGGCAGTTTCCCCCGCATTTGGCGGCGGTCATCGCGGCAGGGGAGGCGTCCGCCCAGCTGCCCGAGTCGCTCCACGCGTTGGCCGAACACCTGGCCAACGCCGAGGAAATCCGTCGGATCGCGAAGCGGGCGCTCATCTATCCCCTGATCGTGCTCGTCGCCGTATCGGGCCTGATCGTTTTTTTGCTCGGAGGGGTGGTGCCGAAATTCGCGGAAATTTTCCTGTCGCTTCACCTGACGTTGCCCGCGCTGACGGTCGCCCTGATCCGCGCGAGCGAACTGGTCCGGACCGGCTGGCCGGCGCTCGTCGTCCTGGCCGCGGCCTTGTCCCTCGGTGCCGTGTTTGCCGCGCGAACGCCGAAGCTTCGCTACCTGCGCGACGCGGCGCTGCTGCGCGTGCCGGTTCTGGGCGAAACCATCCGCTGTCTCGCGACGGCGCGGTTCGCCTCCCATTGCCGGCTGCTGCACGACGCGGGAGTCGCACTCCTCGACTCGCTCGCCACGGGGGCGGAACTGATGAATCACGCGGTGCTCGCCCGGCATCTTCTCGCGGCGCGCGAAGGCGTCGCGATCGGCAAACCCCTCTATGCCTCACTGCCCAAAGAACATGCCTTCCCGGGATTCATCATCCCGGCGCTCAAAGCGGGGGAGACCACCGGACAACTGGGCACCGCCCTACGCCACATCGAAACCTACGCCGCGCGCCGGGCACGTGAGCGGCTGGCCACGGCCTTGGCGCTCTTGGAGCCGATGCTCCTCGCGGGGCTAACCGCCATCGTGGGGCTCATGGCACTCTCCTTCTTCCTCCCGCTCTTCTCGCTCCTGGGCGGGATCAATACCCATTGACCATGGTTCTTTACTGCTATCTGACCAAAATTTCCGCGCTGCGAACCCACGGGCTTCGCGCCCTGCGCGGATTCTCACTCCTCGAGATCGTCCTCGTTCTCTTTGTGCTCGGCATCCTCGCGGCAGCGGTCGCGCCGTCGCTCCGCGAAATCGTCGAGCGGGGGCGGCGCGACGCCGAGGCGAAGACACTCGACGAATTGGCGAACACCCTGGCCACCACGTTCGATGCCACCGACCTCACCAACGACAACATCGCGGCCCTGCCGGGCACCATCGGCGCCGGCGACACCGCCACGCGATTTTCCAACTCGACCACGGCCACGTCCGCCACCACCGCTGTCGCCGATTGGTTCGCCAAGGCGGCCAGGGCACGCGGACTGACCCCGCAGGTCGGCGTGGCCCCGACCACAGCCGCGCAGCCCGCGCTGGCCCAGATTGCCTACAATCCCACGGGCAATCCGCGGCTCCTGTTTGCGGGGCCGAGCGAATCCGGCCGGCAGCGCTTCCTGCTCCTCAGTCTCACGGCCCGCTCGGACCAACTCGTTCTGCCGCCCTACGAAATTACCGCGGCGTGGTTTGATGCCCTGTGGAACAACGACTGGGAGAGCCGGACGGCACAGCCACCGGCGTATTGGACCGGTAAGCTAACGGCGGCACAGCTCGTGGCGTGGACGCAGGGCAGCAGCGGGCTCACCCAGGTCTACCGGCTCTGCGTCCGGCGAATCATCCTGCCGAAATTCACCGTGACGGTGAACAACAACCATCCGACTGATTCGGCTTTCGTCTCGTTCAACAACACCTCGCCCGCGTTCACCGCCCCGGCAAATTCCGGGGCGAATGTCACGCCGGAGATCCTCGGCGGGCGGCTCGTCACCCTCAACCGCGGCACCAGCCTGCCGGGCGTCCAGGCGCTCCAGTTCCGGCTCCGCGAAAACGCCACCATCACCGTCCAATGAAAAGAATCCTCTCTCACCTTCTTCTGCTCCATTTTACCTTCACTGCAGCCCAGGCGATGGCGGTCGTGCAGTCGAGTTCCTCGACGCAAAGCATCAGCATCACCGACGGTCGCTATGATCTGAATTTCGGCGTCAACTGGACGTGCGACGATTCTCCCCAAAACAGCGCGCCGGGCCGTGTCGAACTCCTCGACGGTGCCGGCAACGTTCTCGGCCGGGTCGTTGCAAGCGACTACCAGGGGTCCGGACCACAGGTCAGCGCCAATCTCGGGTCGGTCGACAGCGTGGCGTCGACCATCGCGATTTACGCAGCGAACCGCAGCCCGGCAGATGGCGATTTGAGCGCGACGTGGCACATCGCCGGCGTCGCGGATGGAGCCTACACGCTGCGCTTCTGGAATTACCGCACCGACGAGCAGCGCCTCAACGCCACGACCGTCTGGACCATGACCTCCAGTCTCGGCGGCTCTTCGCCACCGCCGGTCAATCAGGCGCCAACCATCGCGTGGACCTCCGCTTCCGCCAGTGCGGGCAGTGGCCAGCCCTACACCATCTCGGCGCACGGCCATGACGACGACGGCAATCTGACGCAGGTTAACATTTGGAAGAACGGCCAGCCTTTTGCTTTCGCGGGTGGCGGCAATGGCATCGATGGGGATTCCTCCAATCCCACCAGCGACATGGAACCACAGACCGTCACGTTCACGGCCCAGGCTTTTGATGCGGCCGGCGCCGCCTCGGCCGTCATTACCCAGACCGTCACGATTACGGCCGCGAACCACCCGCCGACCATTTCTTGGAATATCACGCCGGGCGTCGTCGGCAGCGGACAAATCTACACCGTCTCGGCGCATGGCCATGACGAGGACGGCAACCTGACGCAGGTCAATGTGTGGAAAAACGGCCAGCCGTTCGCCTTCGGTGGCGGCGGCAACGGCACGGACAACGATTCCGGCAACCCGACCAGCGACACCGGGCCGCAGACTATCACGTTCACGGCGCAGGCGGTCGACGCCGCGGGCGCGGCCTCGGCGACGATTTCGCAGACGGTCACGATTGCCGCGCCGCCGCCCTCGCAATACACGCTCACGACCGGGGCAGGGACGGGCGGCAGCGTGTCGGCGGGCGGCACCTTCAATGCCGGCACCGTGGTGACCGTCACCGCCATTCCCGACGCCATCCACGACTTCAGCGGCTGGACCGGCGACGCCGTTGGCAGCGCCAATCCGGTGTTAGTCACGCTGGACCGCAACAAGAGTGTGGTTGCTAACTTTTCGCTCACGGTGTTCGCGCTCACCACGAGTGCCACCACCGGTGGGAGCATCACTCCGGGCGGCAGCTATCCCTGCGGCACCACCGTGACGCTCGCGGCCTTGCCCGACGCCACGCACCTGTTTCTCGGCTGGGCCGGCGATGCCAGCGGAACCTCGCCCGCCGTGGCCGTCACCATGAACAGCCCGAAATCGGTCCAGGCGGTGTTCACCGCCAAGGCGGCGCAATCGATCAGTTTTCCTCCACTGCCCAACCAGAGTGTGGGCGCCACCTACGCCCTTAGTGCGAACGCCTCGTCCGGGCTGCCCGTCAGCTACGCCGTCTTGGGCGGTTCCGCCACCGTCAACGGTAGCCAGCTCCAGGTAACCGGACCCGGCGCCATCACGGTGCAGGCCAGCCAGTCCGGCGATGCCATTTATCTGCCCGCCTCCAGTGTGGCCCAGACCTTCAACGCGGCCGCCTCGGCCGCGCTCAGATACCGGCCGGCCGGCCGCACCCTTCTGCAGGACAGCAACGCGACTGGCGCCGCGCCGTTCGTGCTCGAAAAACCCTGACCTCAATCATCCATGAGAATTGCTCTTCTGCTTTTCCTCACGTCCGCAGTTGGCGCCGCCGGAGCACCGCTGGATCGGCCGGTGGCCGCCCTCAGGTTCGAAAATGCGCCGTTGGCCTCCGCCCTGCAGGCTTTGGGTCGCACCAGCCAAACTACTATTTTGGCGGAGCCCGACCTCGCGGGCAAAGTTACGGTAGAGCTTCCCGTGGGATCTTTGCGCGGTGCGCTCAATGCGCTGACCGCGCCGCTCGGCTATTATTTTGAGGAGGCAGGCGGCACCGTCATGGTCCGTCGGCTCAAGACGGTCCTTTATCCGATCGACTATCCCCAGCTCACCCGCAGTGGCTCGGGCAGCGCCTCGATCACGCTGGGCGGCGCAAACAATGGCGGGAGTGGCCCAGGGCAATCCACCGCCGTGACCACTCCGCAATCACAAATGCTCGGCACCAACGGACTCGCCACGGATGCGACGCAGATTTCCATCTCGCAAGAGAATCAGAACACATTCTGGACGACGCTGGAGGCCGAGCTGCACACGATGCTGAAGGACGGCGACAGTCTCGTCCTTAATCGCTTCAGCGGTGTCGTCCAGGTGACGGCTCCCATTTCCCGTCACGAAGTCGTGCGCGCCTTCATCGAATTCGTCAACCAGCGCATCACCCAGCAGGTCGAAATCGAGGCCCGGCTGGTCGAGGTCACCCTGCACGATGAGCAAAAGCTCGGCGTCGATTGGGACCTGGCAACGGGCTCATTGAACGGCCGGACAACAATTTCTGCCGGTGCCCCCGTCGATGTCGCCGGTGTAGGCGGGACGCTCCTCAGCGCGAATACCTTCACAGCCAACCTCGGTTTGGGCCGAGCGACGGCCGTCATCAATGCGCTCAAACAGCAGGGCGACCTAAAGACCGTGGCGCAGCCGCGGCTCCGCGCCCTCAACAACCAGACAGCTTTTATCAAAATTGGCGAAGACAGACCGTTCTTCCGTTTGCAACAGTCGACCACCTTCAACCAGCCGGGGACGACGACCCCGTTCAACCAAACGCAGGAGAACTTCTCGGTCTCGACCATCACCATCGGCACGATTCTCGCGGTGACACCGCAGATCGACGGCAACGGCGTCATCACCCTCGACGTGCTGCCCGCCATCACCCGGCTGCAATCGATCGTGACGAGTCCGGACGGCCGGCAGACCGCACCGGTCACGGAAGTTAAACAGGCTTCGACGATCGTGCGACTGCGGGACGGCGAAACGGCTGTCATTGGCGGGCTGATCTCGGAGGACTCCGGTGAAACCACTCGGGCCGTGCCGGTTCTCGGCGCCATGCCGCTCGTGGGGCGCGCTTTTAAGAGCAAGGCCACCTTGCGCAACCGCACGGAGCTCGTGATTTTCCTCACGCCCCGGCTCGTCCGCTACTGATGCTCGACTTTCTGAAAGTGAGCAGACCGGCGGCCGCCGCCGGCGGAACCACCGTGGGTGACGATACCACCCGGACTTTCGAACGCATTCTGCGCGCGGGCATCGCCGAAGGCGCGAGTGACATCCACTGCGAACCGAAGGAGACCGGCCTCCTCATCCGGTTCCGGCTCGATGGCGAAATGCGCGATCATGTTGCGCTGCCGTTACCGCAGCGCGACCCCGTGTTGGCGCGAGGCAAGATTTTCGGGCGGATGGATATCACGGAAAAGCGGCTGCCGCAGGACGGCCGCGCCGTGTTCCGCGAGAACGGTCAGCGGTATCATCTGCGGCTCTCCACGCTCCCGACCGTCCATGGCGAGAGTCTGGTCATCCGGCTCCTCGACCAGACGATGCCGAACCAGTCCTTTGCCGCGCTCGGACTGGCCCCGGACCAGGCGGAGGCGCTGCAAAAAGCGCTGACCGGACCGGCGGGACTCGTCTACCTCACGGGGCCGACCGGGTCCGGCAAGACGACCACGCTGCATAGTGCGCTGCACCTGCTCGATCATCGCGAGCGGGCCATTCACACGCTGGAGGATCCGGTGGAGTATGAATTTCCCGGCATCCGACAAACGGAAGTGCGAGAGAAGATCGGGCTCACGTTTGCCACGTCTCTGCGTTCGCTGCTCCGCCAGAATCCGGATGTCATCCTGGTCGGCGAGACGCGCGATGCCGAGACCGCGCAGCTCGCGATCCGTGCCGCGCTGACGGGACACTTGGTGCTTTCGACGCTGCATACGAACGATGGGCTCTCGGCGGTGCCGCGATTGCGTGACCTGGGAGTGGAGAGCTTTCTGCTGGCCGCGTCGCTGCGGTTACTGGCCGCCCAGCGACTGGTGCGAAAACTCTGCCCTGAGTGCAAGGAGCCGCATCCCGAGAATGACCGGCTCCGGGAAACGCATCGGATGCCGCAGGCGCAATTTTGCCGGGCCGCCGGCTGCCCAGCGTGTAGGGGTCGGGGCTACCGCGGACGGCTCGCAATCCACGAAGTCATTCCCGCCCAGAAATTCATCCCGCTGATTGCGGCCGACGCACCATTTGAGGAATTAGCCGCGCTCCGCGACCGCGAGGGTCACGCGACCCTCTGGCAGAACGGTGTCGCAGCGGCGGCAGCGGGACTCACCACGGTCGAGCAGGTCGCCCGCGTCCTTTAATTTTCACCGGGCCGGAAGGCCCACAACTCAACAACCTCCCATGAGAATAAAACATCCAAACGCTTCCCGTGGCTACTCGCTCCTCGAACTCGTCCTCGTCCTCGCCATCGTTTCCGTCCTGGTCGGACTGCTCTTGCCCAAAGGCTTTGACGCGCTGCGCAACGCCCGCATCCAGCAGGTCGCCAAGACGGTCGATACGCTGAAAACCGCGATCACCGATTACATTGCGATGCCCGGCGGCAGCGGCAGCATGCCGCGCACGGAGGGCACCGGCATTCCGTGCTCGGGAGCCGCGCTCTCCGGCGCCACCGACGTCGCCAAGGGCAATGGCGCCAGGCTCGATGCCGTGCTTCTGGCCGCAGGCAAACTCGAACGCCCGCTCAATCTGCGGATGGGCAGCCAGTTCTTTGCTTCGACCGGCACCGGCAACGAAATGACTTGGAACCAGTCTTTGCAGGCCTTCGTGGTCACTCCCGATGCCGCCCCGCAGCGCAACTGGTCCGCCGTCACCCGGGTCGAGGCGCGCTCGTCGGCGCCGGGGACGCTGCCGTCGGTGGGGCTCGGGGCCAACTTCCGGCTCGACGGGGTCAATGATCTGACGGCGAACCTGATCGTCGCCTACCTCGCCATCCCGGCCTGCCCGGCCAAGGACGCCTATCAACTGGCGCTCGCCATGAACGGCCCGCAACTGGCGCCCGTGGAGGGTGCGGCGTCCGACAGCGGGCTCGTGGCGTATGCCGCTCCGCTCAACGGCGTGACGGACGTTTATATCTATTTGACCGCTCTCTAAGATGACCACCGTTCTCCTCTGGGGCGACCGCTGGTGGCTGCCCCGTCAGAAAATGCCGGTGCCGTTCGCCGGCATGGGCCAGGCCGCGGCCATGCTGGCCGCGGTGTGGCCCGAAAGAAACCGCCGGCTGCGCGTCATCTACCAGCCGGAGGACTTTGTGACCGTGCCGGCCGTCTGTCCCCACGCCAACCGGGCGACTCTGGCGCTCGCCTTGGCCGAGGAGCACCCGGTGGTCGCGCACCCGGGTCTCGTCTGGGGCTACGAGCCGATCCTGCCCGCCGGTGAATCCTTCAGCACGCTGCTTCACCACGAAACCCGCCCGGCGCTGTTTGCGCTCGTCCAGCAACTCGAGGAAAACGGGTTCGCGGTGGACAGCGTGTGGCCGCTGCCCACCTGGCTCAATGCGCTGCCCCCCGACCTGTCCGAATCGGGCGCCATGACCATCTTCGCTCTTCATGCCGACCGGTTCTGCATTTACCGGCATTCCGCGGCTGGTGTTCGGTCGGTGCACATCGGGAAGGGGAGCGACGCGCTGGAAGCCGTGATTGCGCACTTGCGACCGATGGTGGCGGAGAATCCCGCGGAATTCGTGCTGTGCGTGGTAACCGACGAGGCGTTGATGGAAACGCTGGAGGAGCGCTTGGCGCTCGATGGCAATCAGGTCGTCGGTATCTTCAACCTGCCGGCGGCGCTGGCCAAGCCGGCCCCTTTGCCGCCCAAGCACCCGGCCCAGTTGCTGCCACCGGTGCCGCATTTCACTGCTTCCCGAGTGACCGCCGCGGTCTCACTGGTGTTTTTCCTTGCGGCCTTGGTCGGCGGAGCCGGCTATGCGCGTGCCTGGGTCCGGGCCCGGACCGATGAGGCGGAGCGCGTGGTTGCGCGGCGGCAGTTGCAGGGCGAGGTCGAGCATTTGCGCGCCAACCGGGCTGAAATCTCCTCACTGCGCGCGGAGATCGCCGCCTTGAGCCGGCAGAGCCCGCGGGTCGCCGAGTTCCTGCACAAGGTCGCTACGACCGTGCCTTCCAAGGTGGTTGTGACCACCCTCCAGGTTACGGCAGAGGCGTTCATGTTGGGCGGGTGGGCAAAGCCGGGGGCCGGCGAACCATGGGCCAAGCAGCTCGGGCCTGACGTCCATTACGCGGTCCAGTCGGACGGGGCGTTCACCCTCCGGGGCCTCTCCCCATGAAGCAGGCCGTCACAGCGTGGCCGTGGGTTCGGCTCTTCAGCAGCGTGCTCCTGTGCGGCGGCGTGTTCGCCGCTTGGCGCTCGTGGCCGCCGGCGCAACCCGCTGACACAGTATTCGCGGCGCTTCAGGCCGAATCCACGGACCTGCGACCGAACGACGACGCCACTCGCGCCCGATTGTCCGCCGAGCGGGACCAGCTCGCCCGGCGAGTCGTGCCGGTGCCGCTGGCCGATTTGAAAAGCCGGCTTGGTTCTAGTTGGACCTGGCAACCCGACACCCGCGGTCGATGGCTATTGTCCCGGAGCGGGTCGCGGCCGGACGACTGGACGGATGTCCTGGCGGACGTTGCCGAGCTGGAACGCCAGCCCGGCGTCTTCATCGAGCAGGTCGAATTGCGCGGCGACGGGCGGGTCTTCACCCAAGCCCAGGTCACGATCCGTGTTCGGGGCGAGGCAGGTGAAACGCAGCCCGGGCTCGACCCTCGCCCGGCCCCCGTTTCGGCCAAAAACGATCCGGCAAAGGCGTCGGCAGTCGGGCGCGTCCGGTCGCTGTGCCGGCCGGGGCCCTCCGGCGCATCCGCCTCGCTCCGGGCCGGCCTTGGCTCCCTCCCTTCCGACCCGACACCCGGCGCGCGCCGGTTCAGTCTTGACATATTCGCATAATAACATAACAAAGAAGTCCCATGATCACATTATCCGTGACTGTTCCCGAAACCGTGGCCGCCGAATACTTCGACGCGGCTGACCGCCTGAACCGAGAGTTCGGCTCCATGAATCCCCCGCTCGACGCCAAGGCGCTTATAGCTTTCGCCATGGCCCGGCATGACGCGGCGGAACTGTGCGGACAATTCGAGCTGTTGCTTCGCGCCGTGCGGGGCATCGCGGTGCCCGAGATGCCCAACCAGGTCCTCAAGTGAATTTAGCGGCGGAAAGCTTCCGCCAGTGCCTCCAGTCGTCGGCCCGCACATCCCGAAGTGGCCGGCGCGAACTCTGATGCCCATGACTATCCGATCCAAAAACAATCCCCAGAGCGTGGAAATGCCGCCGGACGAACCGGCGGGTAACACCAACAATCCGGCGGTCGATCAGAAGATCGACGCGCATATCGCGGCGAGGCCGCGTGACTTCGAATACTACACCAAATTGGTGAAAACCGACCCCGACCGGGCCGTGCGGCTCATCATTTGGAAGGACCAGAAGAAGTACGAGTCCGACATGAAGGTGGTCTTGAAGCAGCTCCCGGGCGCACGGGAGTTCTACGACAAACAGGCGCCCGAGATCAAACTGCGGATCGACCATAAGCTGGAGGGCGTGAACCCCTATTTTCACGACAAGGCGTTTGTTGGCGAGGTGCTGCGGGAGATGGACCGCCAGAACCGGCAGGCGCTGGCCGCTCCGCGGGCCGGGGTGGGCGTGGCTGCCGGGTGAGTATCCGCCCGCTCGCCTTCATTTTGTTCGCGCCGGTCATGGTCGAAGGCTTCGCCTCTTCACCTGTGACCGGCGCGATGCGGAGGCTGGGTATCGCGGGCGTGGAAGTTGTCGTGCTGCTTCCGGAGGCGGGAGGCTCATTCCGATGAGCCCGGCCAGCGCAGTCACTCTCGTGATGTTGCACCGGATGGCGTGGGAAGCTGGTTCGTCAAATCGAACCGGTCATGCAGAGCTACAACGAATCCGGCGAATCGGCTCGTTCGTTCATGCGGGTTGCGGCCTTCGCCATTGCCTTAAACCTCGACTGGTATGCCTTTGGATAAAGGCGGAATTACCTATCTGACAGTTGTTTTTGGAATTTAAATCGACATTATTATTCTAAGCGCTTAGCTTATTTAGCATGAACCACACGGCCTTCAGTCGAAAGGGTGGTATGGCCCGGTCGCTGGCGAAGACCGCAGCCAACCGGGCCAAGGCTGTGGCGTTTTGGAACGCGGTGCGCGCCGGCGAGAAACCGGCGCCGCGCCGTTTGCGTGTGCCGCCGGCCCCGGAGGCCATCGCGAACATGCTGGCGGCGTATTGCCGCCAAGCGGGCATCAACCGCTTGGAAGCCTTTGGTTCAACCGCGCGCGGTGAAGCCAAGCGCGGCAGCGATGTCGATTTGCTCGCGACCTTTGCCGGTAACCCGGGCCTACGGTTTTTCACGATGGAGGACGACATGGCTGCCATTTTGGGCGTGCCGGTGCATTTGCTGACCCGTGACTCGGTGGAGCAGATGACCAATCCGTATCGACGCGAGTCGATCCTCGCCGACGCGAAGGTGATCTATCATGGCTAAACCCGCGCCCAAGACCCAGGACGCCTACCTGCATGACATGCTGGAGGCCGTGCGGCTCATTCACAGCTACATGGCGGGCGTCACGTTCGAGGAGTTCTGGCACAACAGCGAAAAACGCGATGCCGTGGCCTTGCGGATTTCCGTTTTGGGTGAGTCGGCGCACAAGATCGACAAGACGACCGAGACCGCCTTGCCGGGCATCCCCTTCAGAAGCATTCGCGGGATGCGCAACCGCATCGCCCATGACTACGGGGCGGTCGATTTTAAGATCGTTTGGGCGGTCACGCAGAAGGAAATTGAGCCGTTGATTGCCGCGCTGGAGGCTTACTTCAAGGGACGCACGCCCAAGGGCCAGAACCAGCCCGGCCATGAATGATTTCTCGCCAGCCTGGGGAGGCATTTCTCAAACAGAAACAGCTTCGATCGGTCGTCAGTGACAGGCGGAGCTGGCGGATCACGTCGTGCTAGCCCGGCCCGAGTCGGACCCGATGGGCCTCGGGTTTTATTCCTCCAGGTCCGCCGGAATCCTGTGAGACGCCCATGAATATCTACACAGTCGTCGCCTACGATGTGCCGGCGGATGGGCACCACATCGAGACTTTCACCGCTGTCGATGCCACGGACGCCGCGTTGCAACTACTGGCCAAGCTTGGACACACGCACGCCGACCTCGAAATCGTCGCGGTCGCCATTGGCACAATACAACGATTCGCCCTGCTGGATGCCAGTCTGGTGGCATTGGCGCCTCACAGCCCGGCGGCACCATGAGATTTGCGCCTCAACCCAAGGTCATGCACGATTACCTTGCGTTTCAATCCGACGATGCCGCTCCTGAACCCATACTGCTTCTACCACCTTACATGCGAGGAATGCCTCCCGCTTTCACTGCGTAGGAGAAGCCTTGTGCACAACGACTTCCACTAAAGCGGCGATGCAGAACAGGGGCAGTGTAAAGTTGGAACCTTTTCCGCTTCAAATATGTCAAGTTATCTGTAACGTATCCGATCTAATGGAAATGAAGCGAACGCTGCCTGCTTTGAGACTAAGCAAGTCCCCGCTGGTATTTGTGCTCGGCCAAGTCCGGTTTGAGACAATTCTGGCGATGGACAAGGTTATACCCGAAATTCAAGACGAGTTGCGCTTGGCAGGGTTTACCGGATACTCGGAGCGAGCCATCGAAATCATCCGGGGAACTCCGGATGGCAAGCAGACGACGGAGCGAAATCCCCAATGGGAATTTGTGCACGGCGACAAGCGCCGGTCGCTGCTGGTGGATCGCGGCAGCGTCACTTGCCAAACCACAAATTACACCTCTTACGAAACCTTCGCGGAGGACCTCCGGTTGGGGCTGGAAGTGGTGGAGCGGCGGGCCAAGCCGCAGCAGGGTGTCCGGGTTGGGCTGCGATATGTCGACCTGATCGAGCCCGCTGAGGGCAAGCCGCTGGAATGGTATGTGAACCGGCAGTTGCTCGGCGTTCCGCTCGGGCGATTCGGTGAGCGCTTGGGCCAGAGCACCGAGAGCCTGATTCGCGTTGGCGAACAGCGTCGGCTGGTCGCACGTTACACCGAGGCAGTGCAAGGTCTGGCGTTCCCGGTGGACCTGCTGCCGGTCGGCGTCACGTTTCGCCGGCCGGTTCAGCTCAACACGCGATTCGCACTGCTGGACACGGACCATTTTGACCTGGCGGCGTTCGCTTTTTCGTCGGCTGCGGTGCTTGAACGGATCGCGAGCCTGCATGACACTTTGGACCAAGTTTTTCGCGAGTTGATCAATCCCAACGCCCTCAAGGAGTGGCAATAATATGGATACGCTTGAAATCACCGGAACCACGTGCGGAACGCCGCGGCTGCAGTGGGCGGCGGAAGCAAACGCCGGCACGAGCACGGGCCGTGGCGTTGTCCAATCCTGCGTCTATATGGAACAACCGGCGGCGGAGGGCGAGTTCTTCGGTGCGTCCCTCGGCTTCTGGGCTGCACTCACGAACTACTGGGAACTGGTCCGCCTGAGCCGTCGCACCCCGTGGCGGACGATCATCGGCCCGGAGTTGGCGCAAGGCAGCGTGTATCTGTCCACGTTGGTGGCTCCCTATCACGGCGCAGCGATGGCGGCTCCCGTTGGCGACGTGGAAATGCTCGGCCGCGTGAAGCACTATCTCTCGCTCAACATGAGCGAGCTCGCGGCGGTGCTGAACGTGGGGCGCCCGACCGTGTATGCCTGGATGCAGGGTGGACCAATCCGGCCGGGTAACCGGGAACGGCTGGCCGCCGTTTATCACGTGGCGCAGGACTGGTGGAAACGTGCCGGGCAGCCGCTCGGGTCGTTCCTGCATCTCCAAAGGGCGGACGGGCAGTCGATGCTCGATCTGCTCAAGGCCGATCCGGTCGACGCGGCGAAATTGGAGCCGTTCCTCAAGGTGGCTACCCACCGCCTTGAGCGTGCCGCCCAGGAAAAGAACGTGCGGGCCGCATCCTATGACGTTTTGGCAAAGCGGCACGGTTTTGCGCCAGTGCCCGAGGGCGTGCGGGACTGCACGTTGCGGCAATTCGGCCAAGGAGGAAAGAAAACGTAGTGAACGGCCCGGAGAAGATCCGTGCCACCGGCTGGCGCCAGGGCAGTGTGATCGAACGACAGAGCGCCAGCGAAAAACTGCAAACCCTGCTCGACGGCACGCCGCCCGGACTGAGCCACTGGCTCGTGCTCACGCAGGACTGCGACTTGGTGAACGGTTCCTACGAGAAGGAGCCGGAGGTCGACTGCTCGGTTGCAAAGTGATCGTCGCGGCGAACGGGAATCTCACGCACGGCAAGAATCCACGCCGCCTCCACGTGCCCGCGGTGGTCGGGAACAGCACCGTGGTGTTGGAAGCCTGGGTGTTTCACCGGTTCTGTTTTCCGCGCCAGGTGCTGGAAGGCTTTGCGCCAGCGGCGGAGTGCGCAGTTCCGCCGGAGGAGATCCGCACCCTTATCGAGTGGGTCGCGCGACGCTACACCCGCAGCGCCTTCCCGGATGAATTCAACCGGCGCATCAAGAAAGCCCATGTGGGCTTCAAAAAGGTGCTGACGGACAATGGCGCGGTGATCAGCGGAGTGTGGTTGGCGCTGAACCCGTTTGCCGAATTAGCGCCGGGCGAACCTTACCGCATCGGAGTGCGTGTGGCGATGACGGTCGAGGATTACGGCGATGCCGCCAAGCGCGACCAGGCCAACACCGTGGTGAATGCGCTGGAGCTGGGCTTCACCGATTGCGAGGACATCGAGGTCGAACGCGCCGATTTCGTGTCGGAGGCGGATTTTTCGCTGAGTGACCTGCGGAATCTCGCACGGTTCGACGCCTACGATTATCTGAGCAACCTCGACGAGGACTAAGCCTGAGTCGGCGCCTCTTCGATGGAAATGACCCGTGAGCGTGAAGTTGGCCGAGGATCGACGTCCAGCATCCGCACGGTGAATGGGACGTAGAGCGGTCGGTAACCGGCGAAAAGGCGAACGGCGAGTTTCTCCATGCGGTCCACGACATGGTGCTGAAAGGTGACGCTGAAGTTGTATTTGAACCATTCGCCGGGCGAGAGACGCAGTTTCATGCAATCACTCTGAAAGAGTTTCCGGCCATCCGGAAGCCGCGGCATTTCCGCACCATGTGACCAATCCCCCACCGAGGTGATGAACGGCGATGTCACGAGCGCGAACCGCTGTTTCAATTCAGTGAATGCAGCCAAGGCCGGAACGTGAAAATCCAGGACGATTTCTGGCCGAGCAGTGACCAGTTTGTTATCATTATATATCAGAACGGTCTATGTAACAATTGTTGCCCGGCCCCGGCTGGGGGTCGTAGACGATAAATATGCGAGAAATGTAACACTTCATCGGAACATCCATTTCTTTTGCAGGGCTTCAAAACGGCCACGTTGCTCGTCGGCCGGAAGGTGGGCGATGGCAACCAACCGCGTGAGGCTGATTCGCGGGCCGTTGTTGACGGCCTCGAGAGCAAGCACGATTTTCTGAATCTCGGATTTCAGCTTCAGCAATTGCAGGTATCGCGTCATGGTGGGACCGGAAACTCTTTCCCGTCGGGCAAGGGCCGCCCGCTTCAGATCGGGCTCCGCCGCGATCAGCTTTTGCCAATGGAGCGCGCGTTGCAGCGGATGCGCCCGCCTCTCTGGTTGAGCCGTCCGTGCCACCTTGGCGGCGCTCGCACCTGATGGCATCCCGGCCGTGCGTCCGACCTTGACCCGGCCGGCAAACACTACGGCGCGACGCGTGAGCGCCGCCGGATGGCGACCGTGCAGCCGCACCACCACCCTCTCTTCCATCGCTGAAACCAGTTCGGTGGCACGTAATTTGACACGCAATTCCAGGTCGCGTGCAACTCGGACATCGGTCGCGGCAGAGATTTCAACCCGTTCGAGGCAAAGCAGCAGGAGTTCCTTTCGTTCGGGGACCGTCATTTGTCCCAACACTTCCTCCAGGCGGACCAGAGAGGTGGCGATGCGCTCCGCGTCAAATCTCACTTGATCGCAGGCGGCCAACTCCTGCCACACCTGCTCGCGCTCTACGAGCAGCCGCTGTTTCTCCTCTTTGAGCACGGTCGCTTTCTCCCGCAGTTCATCCCCGATTACTTCCGCGCCACCGGCAGCGATAGCTTCGGCGCAGTTGCCGATCCGCCGGGCAACTTGCTCCAGAGATTTGTCCAGTTGGCTGAGCCGCGCGCGCAGCGGCCTACGGTCCTTCTCCCGGCGTTGGTTGTTGGCCGCTAATACCGCTTGCACGACCTCGGGGCGGCGGCCGACGCTGCCAATAAATCCAATTACCGCCTTTTCCAGTGCATCAGCCGAGACGTGGCGCACCGGGCAGCGCGAATTGGCGCTCTCCCGTTGGACGCGACCACACGTGTAATAACGGTAGGGGACGCAAGCCGCGTTCCTCTTGCCGCTGGCACTCGGCACCATCGCGCGGCCACAGTGAGCGCAGAATGCCAGGCCCTTCAGCAGGTGGCCAAGCTTGTCCCGCGCCTGCAGTTGGGCACGGGCCGGCCGTAGCGCCCTTTCCACCGCCGCATTCGCGCGCTCCCAAAGCTGGCGCGAAATCAAGGCTTCGTGCCGGCCGTCGTAGTCGTCCCCGTGAAGCCGGACCCGGCCGAGGTAGATCGAGCTGCGGATCATTTTGCGAAGGTGATCGCTCCGGAACGGCTTGCCGCCCACGGTTTCCCGGTTGCCGTCCCGACGTCTGAAAACGCGAACCCGGGTGCGCAGCCCTTCGGCATTCAGGTCGTTCGCCAAGCGAGTCAGGGATACCAGCCGCGCAGCCTCTTCATAGATGCGGCGGACGATGGCAGCTTCCGCCGGGTCAGGGGAGAGCTTCTTGCTCTCCAAATCGTAACTGTAGCCAAACGGAACCTGCCCGGTGTTCCAGATGCCGCGCTTGACCTGCTCGACCATCTTCGCGCGGACCTTTTCCGCCGTGTTGAGCCGCTCATATTCCGCGACGCTGACAAGCAGGTTGGTCTTGAGCCGCCCGGAAGCCGAGTCGTCGGAGTGGTCCTCCGTGGGCGTGACAAGGCGGCAGCCGTGCTTCATGAGAAACGCGCGGAAGGGCGCCCACTCGTCGGTGCTACGCAGCACGCGCTCCAACTTGAAAATGACGACGACCTTGATTTCGCCGGCTTCGATTTGGCGCATGAGCGCTTGGATGCCGGGGCGGTTCATGGTGCCGCCGGAGTAAGCCGGGTCCGAGAAGCTCGCGGCTTCATACCAGCCTTCGGCCGTATGTTTCTGGATGAAATCCCGGCAGATGGCCGCTTGGGACTCGCATGAATCGAACCGTCCGCCGACTTGGTCGAGCGTCGAAACACGGGTGTAGATGGCGGTCGGGACCAAGTAGGGCCGCACAGAAGTGAGGGGAAACTGGATCGCTCGCATGACAAACCTCCGGGTTGAATTGGAGGGCGATCCAAAAGGCCTCGGCCCTATGTTTAGTGTGCGAACATAGTCGCGGATTCTGGTTCAGATTTCAAGTCGAAGGCTTTCACGGTCGGCGTCGCGAGGGCACTCGCGCGACGATTTTCGGCACTCCGCACGGAAAAATCCGAACTTTCTCGGAAACGTGAAATTCGCGTTGGTCTGCTTCCGACTGCGAACCAACCACTTCGGCTGGTCTTTCACGTTTTCGCAGAAGTTCGGATTTCTGCATTAGATGGCGTCCCCACGGGGATTCGAACCCCGGTTCTCACCGTGAAAGGGTGGTGTCCTAACCGGGCTAGACGATGGGGACCCAAACGCGGAGTGGGGCACCCTACGATCCGGACCGTCTCTCGCAAGGCTTTTTTACTGCACCCCTCCCGGCGCCCGTTCGCGGGGTGTTTTTGCCCGGAGAATTGGTTGCCAGTGGCCGGAAGAAGTCTTTGCGTGCACGGCGTCTTAGCGGCATCCATGCAATAGGGGCCACCACGAAACACACCAAAGGCACGAAAGAACGCGGCGGATCGGTGCAGAATCTGCCATGCTTAAAATTCACCATTCAGTCCCCCGCATGCGAACGGCAATAATTTCTGCAGTTCTTTATTTCGTGTATTTCGTGTTTTTCATGGTTACCTCCAACTGAATTGTTCCGGCTCCTAGCGCGACACGATCCTTATGACCTACGCCGATATTGTTTCCGCTCTCCCTCGTACCGCCGTCACGCAGATCGCAGACCTGCCTTTCCCAAAAATCGCTTCGGGCAAGGTTCGCGAAATCTTCGACCTTGGCGACGCGCTGCTGCTGGTCGCGACCGACCGCCTGTCCGCCTTTGACGTCATTTTGCCAGATGGCATCCCGGGCAAGGGGACTATTCTCACCCAGATGAGCCTGTGGTGGTTTGCTCAGACCGAAAAAATCATCCCGAACCACCTGTTGCCTGACCAGGCCGGCTTGCTGGCCAATAAATACAAACTGTCGCGCGACCTCCAGCTGCGCAGCATGGTGGTCAAAAAGCTCAAGCCGCTGCCCATTGAATGCGTGGTGCGCGGCTATCTGGTGGGCAGCGGATGGAGTTCGTACCAAAAAACCGGCGAAGTGTGTGGCATCAGGCTGCCCGCGGGCCTGCGGCAGGCGGACCGGCTGGCCGCGCCGCTGTTCACTCCCACCACCAAGGCGCCGAAGGGGCAGCACGACGAGCCGATCAACGATGCGCAGGGTGCAGCCGCCATCGGGGCCGCGCTCTATGGGAAAGTGAAGGCCGCCAGCCTCTCCCTTTACCGGTTCGGCCACGACCGCGCGAAACAGGCGGGCATGATCCTGGCTGACACCAAGTTTGAGTTCGGGACTGACGCAGCAGGTAGCCTGTTTCTCATCGACGAAGTGCTCACCCCCGACTCGTCGCGCTACTGGCCGGCCGAGAGTTATGAGCCGAACCAGTCGCCGCCGAGCCTCGACAAGCAATTTGTGCGCGACCACCTGCTGGCGCTCAAGTGGAACCAGCAACCGCCCGCGCCGCATCTGCCCGCCGAAGTGATCAGCCGCACACAGGGAAAGTACCTGGCCGCCCTGCGCAGTCTGGTCGGGTGATCGGCGACGGGCGGATGCCGCTCCGCCATCCGCCAGGATCAGGAGGCGTTCTTGGGCGAAGGCGCCGGGACCGGGAGGCGGAAGACCAGCACCTTGTCGACCCGGTGGCGGTCCATGTCGACCACCTCGAAGCGCCATCCTTCCCAGTCGAAATGGTCGCCCGCGGCCGGGATGCGGCCCAGTTGGGTGACGACAAATCCGCCCAAGGTCTGGAAGTCCGCTTCGTTTTCTTGCGGCAGCTGGCGCAGCATGAGGAGTTCCTTCAACTCGCCGGTCGACAGCGTGGCGTCGATCAACCACGACCCGTCCTCCCGTTGCTTGGCCTCGGGTCTGGCCCTGCGCATCTGGTCGGGCAGATCACCCACGATGGCTTCGAGCACGTCGATCAGCGTGACCATGCCCTGGACGCTGCCAAATTCATCCGCGACCAGCGCGATGTGCTTGCTGGTCTTCTTGAAGGCCTCGAGCAGCTGCATGGCCATCATCGTCTCCGGCACAATGAGCGGCGGAGTGAGCAGGTTCTTGAGCGGCGTGGGCAGGCCGATGGCCGAGTGCGCCCAGAGGGCCTTCACGGCCACCATACCCAGCACCTGATCGCGCGTTTCATGGTAGACGGGGAAGTGCGAGTGGCCGCTGGCGACAATCTTGCGCCAGTTCACTTCGTCGGAGTCGTCGATGTTCAGCCAAACGATCTTGGGCCGCATGGTCATGAGGGACGTGACGGGCAGTTGATCAAGACCGAGCACGCCCTCGACCATGTCCCTTTCCGCCTTTTGGAAAACCCCGGCATGAAGGCCCTCCTCGATGAGTGTGCTGACCTCCTCCTGGGTGACCGGGGCCTCCTTGGGATCCTTGATCCGCAGGCATCGCGACAGGCCTTCCGTGGAGGCGGTCAGCACCCAGATGAACGGCGCGGCCATCCGGGCGACCAGGCGCATCGGACGGGCCAGAATGGTCGCCACCCGTTCCGGAGCGGTGAGGGCGACGCGCTTCGGCAGCAGTTCCCCCACTACAATTGACACGTACGTGATGCCCGTGACGACGAGGGCGACGCTTAGCAACTGACTGTAGGCGGCCAGGGGGGGGAACTGCGCCAGCTTGGCGGCCAGCTGGCTGGCGAGGACGGCGCCGCCATAAACGCCGGCGACGATACCGCTCAGCGTGACCCCAAACTGTACCGTGGACAGGAAATGGGTGGGGGCATTGGCCAATTCGAGCGCGACTTTCGCGTTGGCATTGCCTCCTTCGGCCAGTTTGCGCAGCCGGGCTTTGCGTGCAGAAACGAGGGCGAGTTCAGCCATGGCAAAAACGCCGTTGGCAAAAATGATCAGGCCCAGGATCAGCAGTTCAGTGTACAATTCCATTGTGAACACACGCATGGTATTGTCCGGTTTCCGGTGAGGCAACCCCTTTGCCGGGGAGTGGCGGAGTTAAATCAAGCCGCGCGGACCAACAGGCAATTCGAGAACAAAGGGAGCGGTTGGGCATCCATTTTTGAACAACTCAAAAATGGCGGATGCCAGTGGAGGATGCCGGGCGCGCAGCGCAGACTTTCGGGCCGGATCGCCCGCGGCGGTTTCCCGGGAAGGCCGGTCCGGCGGAATTCCCTACTCCGACGGAGCCGCAGGAGGGGGAGGGTTGCCTCGGATCCTCCGCTGCCGGCGCGGATCGATTTCCTCCAATTCGGGCTCGGGGATGCGGGTGAAGGCGATGCGCATCGGCGCGTGCCGCGTGGCGCCGTGCGCCCCGCCAAAATAGACGGTATTCTTGCCGAACGTGCGGTTGAGTTCGTCGACAGCGGTGAGCAGGCGCGTCCGGGTCTGCTCCTGGGCGGCGCTGAAGAGATCGGGCGTGTGGCCGCTGAGATCCAGCAGATGGAACAACACCACGCCGACCTGCAGCGGGGCGCGCCGGTGCAACTCCACCGGCCGGCGATTCCACAGCTGGTTAAGCGCATGGGTGAATTGCAGCGTATCCTGGGTTTCGTTGAAACGCAGCTCGTCGCTCCACTGCGCCCGGTCGCGATAAAGCACCCGGAGGTGCAGCCCCCCCGCGAAATGGCCGCTGTGCCGCAGGCGCATCGCGGCTTTTTGAAGCAGCCGGTGCAGCACGGCGAGCGCCGCCTCGTCATGACGCAATTCCGGCGGCAGCACATGGCCGTGGCCGATGGTGCCGGCTTCGGTCCGTGGCCGCGGGATCATCTCCCCGTGCAGCAGGCCGAACATGCGTTCACCCTCGATGCCTCCCCAGATGCCGCGAAGCTGCGCCTTGTTGGCGGCATAAAGCTGCGCGACCGTGTCGATTTTGGCGGCCCGCAGACGGCGTGCCATGTTGGAACCGATGCCGCAGAAGTCCTCGAGTCCGAGCCCGAGCAGTTTTCCCGGGATGTCCGCGTCATCAAGCACGACCAGGCCGTCGGGCTTTTGCATGTCCGAGGCGACCTTCGAGAGCAGCCAGTTGGGTGCCAAGCCGATGGAACTGCGCAGGCAGGGGCCCACCTCGCGGGCGATGGTTTCCTTGAGCCGCCGGGCCAGGGCTACGGCGCGCTCCGGCGCGGCAAATTTTGCGGTGAGTTCGCACATCACCTCGTCGATGGATTGAACCTCGGTGATGTGGATGCACGACTCGATGACTTCGACCAGCCGCCGATGATAGCGGATGTAGACCTCCGGCCGCGACTCGACCACCTGAACGCCTGGGCACAGGCGGCGTGCCTCGGCCACGCGCAGGTTGCGGGCCAGGCCGAGCTGCTTGGCCTCGATGCTGACAGCGATGCAGCCGGTGGTTTCCGCCTTGACCGGCACGACGGCCACCGGCCGGCCGCGCAGCTCCGGCCGCTCCTGCTGCTCCACCGAGGCGAAGAAGGAGTTGAAGTCGAGGGTGAGCGTGCGCAGGGGCATGGCAGGGCCCAGTCTTGCCCAGGACCGCGTGCTGTCAAAACCCGGCATAGGATTCCCTTTTGCCTCTGCCGGGGAAATCTGTCTCATTAAACACCATGCGGATTGCCGTCCTTGCCGACACGCACGATCGCTATCCCCCCGGACTGCCGGAGCGGATGCGCGGGGCCGATGAGATCTGGCATCTCGGCGATGTGTGCAACCCGGCGACGCTGGTGGAATTCGAGCAGCTCGGCGCGTCGCTGCATATCGTGCGGGGCAACTGCGACTGGAATTTTGGCTGGCCGCTCGACCTGACCCTGCAGCGTGGCGGGCTGCGTTTCCTCCTGGTGCACGTTCCGCCCGCCCGGCCGCCGCGCGGGGTGAAAGTGGTGCTGCACGGGCACACGCATCTTCCGTGCGACGAGGTGCGGGGCGGAGTGCGCTGGCTCAACCCGGGCTGCGTTTCGCGGCCCCATCGGGGCGCCTCACCCAGTTTCGCCTGGCTGACCGTGGAAAAAGGCCAGCCTCCGGTTTGGAAGATGGTTTTTCTCCAGTGAGGGCACCGGCGCGGGAACGGCGGGCGGGGCGATGCGATGGCAGGAGCCCGCGCCTTCCGCGGGCAACCGCAGGCGGGAGGCGGCGGCCAGACAATCCGGCCGGGGGTCGTCCTTGGGAAGACCCGGCGCGAGCGGTTCCGAGCCAGGAAGCAAATTGCAGCTAGTCTTCACCAGGGAAAGTGCTTGAGTGCGCCCGCAACCAACCGTGGCAGAAGAGCAGATATTTTTCGACACTCTGACCGACCAGCAGTCATCCGGCGTCGTCTTCGTCCGAAGCGGGCGGGCGAGAAATTACCGGCTGACATTGCGGCGCGACGGTGTGGCGGTGGCCACGATCCCGGCGCGTGGTTCGGATCGGCAGGCCCGAGCGTTTGTGGAACAGCATCGCGACTGGCTCGAGCGGGCGCGGGAACGGCAGGCGCGGCGGCCGCGGACCGCCGAGGTCTGGAGCATCGGCACGTCCGTGCTCTGGCGCGGTGATATGCACCCGATCCGCATTGCCGTGCCGGGCCCGCGCCCGGCGGTCTGCCTCGCGGCGGACGTGTTCCGGGTGAGTTCGCTCGAAGGCGACCTGCGGCCGACCCTGGAGGCGCAGTTTGCGCGGCGTGCCCGGATCGAGCTGTCGGCGCGCGCTTGGGAGCTCTCCGCGGAAACGCAGGCGGATGTGAAACAGGTGACGATCCGCAACCAGCGCTCGCGATGGGGGTCCTGCTCGGCTAGGGGCACGGTGTCGCTCAACTGGCGGCTTGTGCAGACGCCGGACATGGTGCGCGACTACATCATCTACCACGAGCTGATGCACCTGCGGGAGATGAACCATTCCGACGGGTTTTGGACGCGCGTGGAGGAGATCTGCCCGTGGTGGCGCGGGGCGGAGCGCTGGCTCAAGCAGCACGGCAGCCTGCTTGGGCTGTGAAAGACCGGGTCACTTGCAGCGTGACATTCATCCCCTGGGCAGGGAGATGGCCGGCGTCCCGGCTGCGATCACTTGAAATCGAGGAGCACAACCTCGAACACGAGCGTGGCGCTCGGCGGAATCGCGCCCCGGCGCCGCGTGCCATAGGCGAGCCAGCAGGGCACGATGAGCGTGCGGCGTTCGCCCCGTTTCATGGTGGCGAAGGCTTCATCCCAGCCTTTGATGACCTGGCCCAGGCCCAGGCGGAATTGATAAGGCTCGCCGCGATCATGGGAACTGTCGAATTTTTTGCCGTTGGCGAGCAGGCGCCCTTCATAGTGCACGGTGATTTCTGCCCCGAAAGGCGGCGTCGGACCGCTGCCAGACGCCCGTACGATGTAGCGCAGGCCGGAGGGGGTGACGGTCGCATTGTCATAGCGCTCGCGGATCAGGGCGGCATCCTCGGCGGACAATTCGCGCGCCCCTGTCGTACCGCTGGCGAACACGGCGGTGGGTTCGCCCGGATGGACGACGCGGCCGAAAGTGCCAGTGCGCGCCTGCGCAGCGATGAAGGCAAGACCGAAGCCGAGGGTCAGGAGAACGATCCAGGATTCACGCATGGAATTCAGTTCATGAACGGATGCGGATTTGGCAAACCCGCAAACAGGAGGCGATGGCTGCACAGCAAGCGCCGAGGACTCCCAGAATAAACCTAGAAAACTCAATGGAACCACCAAGGCACGGAGCAGAACACCGAGGCATTCCGGCAGTAATGCGGGGAAATCGATTCACCCGCCGGGTGAATGGCCGCCGGAACAATGGGCAGGTTCAAGTATTTCACTCTGTGGCCTCCGTGTGCTCCATGGCTCAACCCAACTGCGGAATTTAGGATAATCGTTGCTCCCCTCGGTGGGCAAGGGACCAGGATGCGCAACAGCCTCCGTTTCATGCCTCCCCCGGATGGCCAGGCCCGCCGCGGGGATTATTTCGCCTTTGGTTCGAATTGGTCGATGAGCGCCTCGAGCATGGCATCAACGGAGTATTTTATACACTGACTGTGAGGGAGCGGCCGGCCGCCATTCTGGGCCGCCTGTGCTTCAGCCATAAGGATATCCGCCTGCGTTTTCACCGCGGCATGGAACTCGTGTTTGCGGTCCGGGAGGCACTGGTTCCCTGGATTGAAGGCCGGTAGCAGCGGATCGCAGATCCAGACCTGCCATTCGGCAAGGTCGGCGAAATAGACCGCAAGAACCCCGGCTGAGGCGATTCCGAGCTCGCCGGCGAGACGTTGCACGTATTCGTCCGGCGCAACTTTGGGGCCGGTGGCGGCGGACGGCGGAAGGCCGGGCAGTACCCGGGCGTAGAGGCGCACGCCGGTGGCGCGCTCGAAGTTCGCCAGCTTGAAATTGAAATGGCGCGCCCGGGGCGGATCGGCGGGCAGCAGCCTGGCGGGATCGTCGAAATGCGCCTGCGGGCCCGGTTCCGGGGCGCCGGCGTAGCGGGCGGCCTCCAGCCGCTGCGCGTTGAACGTGGCAGGATCAACCCGAAAAGCCTGGGCGGCGCTGCCGACCCGCAGAATCCTCACTTGCATGGTGTCGTCCTGCTGGATTTCCGTCAGCACAGTGAGCCCGCGCATCACCTGGCCGAAGACAGTGTGCAGATAATTGAGGTGGCTGGCCTTGAGCAGAGTGAAAAAGAATTGCGAGCCGTTGGAATCGGGGCCGCTGTTGGCCATCGAGAGGATGCCCGCGCTGCCGTGGCGCAGGCCGGGTACAAACTCGTCCGCAAACTGGTAGCCGGGGTCGCCTTCCCCGGTGCCCAGGGGATCGCCGCCCTGCACGACGAAATTGGGCACGACGCGGTGAAACTTGAGTCCGTCGAAAAACGGCGTGCCCGGCTTCGGACTGAGCGCGCCTTCTGCGAGACCGGCAAAGCTGGCGGCGGCGAGCGGCGTTTTCTGATAAAACAACTCGGCCACGATCACGCCGCGCGGGGTGGTGAACTCGGCATAGAGGCCCGGTGGCAGCGGGGCGTCATCGCCGGCGCGCAGCAGCGGGCCGAGAAGCACCGGGAGCAGGGCCAGCAACAAGCGAAGTGGCATGGTTGACATGATGGCGGCTCCCCGGCGGTCCGCGAGCTCCATTGGCCGGTGCCGGATCAGGCGAGGTACGAGCAAATGTATTCGCAGAGACCGGATGCCACCTCGATGGTGAATCCGCTTGTGCCCGGCACGTCGAAGAAAGTGTCCGGGCCGTACTCGCTCCGGCCGGTCCGGCCGTCCAGCGTCACGGCGCACGTGCCGGCGACGATTTCCATGCGTTCGGGCGCGCCGGTCTTGAAATGATACTGCCCCGGACGGATGAGCCCGAGCGTTTTCTTGCTGCCGTCGGCGAACAGCACGGAATGGCTGATCACGCCGCCGCCGAAATAGACGTTGGCCTTGGTCGGGACGGTGACGCCGGAGAATTGAGCGGGAATGGACATGTCACCAAAGATTGCCGGCAACCCCGGACGGGAAGCAAGCCTTGGCGCTGCAGCTTGACAGTTGGATTATGTCGCGACCAATTAAGGCCCTCGGGCCGGATCATAAGGAGGACTTTCTACAGTCTTGAAGCGAGGCTTCCGTCCTCCGGTCACCGGCCTCCGCTTCCCTCTCCGCCTCTGCACGCATATGAAAACTCGCATCGGCATTCTTACTGGCGGCGGCGATTGCCCCGGCCTCAACGCGGTTATCCGCTCTGTCGTCAAATCCGCCGCCAAGCGCGGCTGGGAAACCCTCGGAATCCTGGGTGGCTTCGACGGCCTGCTGGACCCTGTCCGCACCCGGCTGCTCGACTATCACGAGATGGACGGGTTGCTTTATCTTGGCGGCACCGTGCTCGGTACGGCCAACAAGGGCCGGTTTGCCGCCAAGGTGGGCCACGGCGAGGCGCGTCGGATCGATCCGGCAATTCTTGCCGAGGCCCGGGCCAACTGCGAGCAACTCGGGCTGTGCGGGCTGGTCTTGGTCGGAGGGGACGGTTCGCTGTCGATTGGGCAGCAGTGTTTCGAGGCGGGCATCCCGGTCGTGGGCGTGCCCAAGACGATCGACAACGACCTCGAATGCACGGAGGTCACATTCGGCTTCGACAGCGCTGTCGCGTTCGCCACCGACGCGGTCGACCGCCTGCGCACCACGGCGCAAAGCCACAATCGCGTCATCGTCTGCGAAATGATGGGCCGATACGCCGGCTGGATCGCCGCCCATGCGGGGATCGCCAGCGGCGCCGATGTGATTCTGATTCCGGAGATTCCGTTCCACTACGAAAGCATCTGTCGGAAGATCGCCGAACGCGAGGCGGAGGGGAAAAACTTCACCCTCATCGCCGCGGCCGAGGGGGCGCGCGAGGCGGATCAGGATTTCGTGACGCAGGACGACAGCGGCGCGGTCAGCGAGGCGCGTCTCGGCGGAGTCGGCGCGATGGTGGCCCGGGAGGTCGCCCAACGCACCGGAAAGGAGACGCGCGTCTGCGTGCTCGGCCATCTGCAGCGCGGCGGCGCCCCGACCTCGTTCGACCGGCTCCTCTGCACGCGCTTCGGGGCCGGCGCGGTACGCTTGATCGCCGAGGGAAAATTCGGCGAGATGATCGCCCTGAGATCGCCCGACACGGTCTCCGTGCCGATTCTGAAGGCTATCGGTCGCCTGCGCACCGTGCCTACCGACGGCGACATTGTTCATACCGCCCGCGATCTTGGCATCAGTTTCGGCGATTGACGCCGTCGACCGGGCCAACAGCCGGCCCTTTCCGGTCGGGAATCCGCGGACGGAAATCAGGGGAGGGCTTCATGACGCAAGATAGAGCCGGTACAGCGCCTGTGTGCCGCACTCATCCCAACCGCAGTCCGCCACCTGATCGTAGAGTTTCTTGGCGGCGGCCAGGCCGGGCAGATCGAGTTTCATCTCGGCGGCGGATTCGAGGGCGATGCGCATGTCCTTGCGAAAATGCTTTACGTAGAAACCTGGCTGGAAGTCGCCCCGTAGCGCGCGCGGCGCCAGATTGTTCATCGAAGCGCTGGCGGCGGAACCGCCGCCGATGCTTTCGAGGACACGCGCCAGATCGAGCCCGGCCTTGCGTGCGTATGCCAGCGCTTCGCACCATGCCATCATGCTGGAGGCGATGCCGATCTGGTTGGCCATTTTGCAGTGCTGTCCCGCGCCGGGCGGCCCTTGGTGGACGACGCTCTTGCCCATGAGTTCAAGCAGTGGCTTGGCCCGCTGAAAGGCCGCCGCGTCGCCGCCGACCATTATCACCAGCCTGGCCTCGCGTGCCCCCACGTCGCCGCCTGACACCGGCGCGTCAAGGGCCGCGAGTCCGCGGACGGCGGCCGCCTCGGCGATCCGACGGGCGAGCAGCGGGCTCGATGTCGTCATGTCAATGAGCACCGCACCGGGCCGCGCCCGGGCGATGACGCCTTCGGGGCCGAAATACGTCTGCTCCACGTCATTCGGGAAACCCACGATGGTGAAGACGAAGTTGGCTTCTGCCGCGGCACGGCCGGCGCTCTCGTGCCAGTGCGCTCCCGCGTCGAGCAGCGCCTGGGCCCGGGCCTTGGTGCGGTTGAAGACATGCAGCGTGTGGCCCGCGCGCATGAGATGGCCGGCCATGCTGCGCCCCATGACGCCCGTGCCGATGAATGCGATGGAGTGAGATGTGGACATGGATGTAGTCAGGGCAGTTCAGAACATTTATCCTGCTCCGGCGCGATAGAAAACCCGTCCGCTCTTCCCCGCCGCGTCCAGCCGGAGAAAGCGGCCCTTCGCCATCGGGCCGGCCTCCATCGGCCGCCTACCCGCCGAATTCAGCCCGGCAACACCGCACCCCGTTCTCCCCGAATGAACTTGTCATCTATTAAATGACAAACGGTGCTTCGACTCTGGGAATTTGTCATTTAATAGATGACAAGTATCCGATCCTTCACGGGATGCGCAGCGCCATGCCAATCCGCAGGGTGTTCTCGTTGCGGAGCTGATCGCGATTGGCCTGGAGAATCTCGGGCCAACGCGAGGAGGCGCCGTAGTAGCGCAGGGCGATGCTGGAAAGCGTGTCCCCCCTGGCCACGATGTGCGTGCGCGGCTGGACGGGGGCGGCAGTGACTGTTGCCGGGGGAACGGTCCCTTGGGCTGGAGATGGTGGAGCGATCGCGACGGTTGACGGGCGGGTGGGAGAGACGAGAGGGGAGCCTCGCTGCGACTCCCCGCCTGCCGCCGGACGTGCGGCAGCAGGCGCCGGCGGGGCTGCCACCATCGGTCGCATAGGGGTGCCCGGCGTGACGGAGAGCGCGCCGGCCAGGGCCGCCTGCAGGCGCTGGTTTTCGCCCGCAAGCCGGGTATTCGAACCTTGCGCCTGCTGCAACAGGTCGCGGGTCGATTGTAATTCCCGGGTAAGGTTGGACAGAGGGGCGATCTGCCGGTTAAGCCGATCCACTTCGGCGCGCGCGGCGGTCAGATCGGTGTCGAGTCGGGTCGCGCGCGCTTCGGCGTCCGACTTATCGGCGGCGAGCTTGTTGCGTTCGGTCTCGATCCGGGCGTAAGCCTGCAAACTAGCAGCCAGTTTTTCTTCGACCGCGCTTGCAGCCGGCGGGGGCGACGCAGGAGCGGCTGCGGTTTTTATTTCCGCCTCGGCGGCTGCCAGGTCCGACTTGAGTTTGGCATTTTCAGCGGTGAGTTCATCGATTTGCCGCTGGGCAAGGCCGGCGGCCGCTGTCGTCTGGCCGGCTTGGGCGAGCTCCGCCTTCGCAGCCGTCAAATCCGCCGCCAGTCGATCCCGTTCCGCGGTGAGGGTGGAATGGCCGCGGAGCGACACGGCGAGGCGATCTTCCGCATCGCCGAGCCTGCTTTTCAAGTCGGCCAGTTCTGCGACGCTGCTGTCCGGAAGCGCGACTGGTGCGGGAGTCGAGAATTTCGCCTGATCGGCAGCCGCGCGGGTTGTTGCCAGCTCGGCCTTGAGGGCATCGATTTGCCGGGTCAGTGCCGCGGTGGTCCGGGCCTGTTCGCTTTCTTGTTTCGCGGCGGTTGCCGCTGCGGCCTGCAGCTTCTGGTTGGCGTCAGCCAAGTCGGCTTCGAGTTCATGGACCCGGCCCGCCGTGTCCCCTTGGGCGGCGAGCTGGGCTTGGTTGGCCTCCGCCCGGACTTGGGCTGTTTCGTTTCTGGCAGCATTGGCGTCGGTTCGAGCGGCGGACAAGTCATCTTTCAGTATGGAATTTTCCGTGGCCAGATCGCCAAGGCGGGCCCTGGAATCGGCCAGTTCCGCGGCGACTTTGGCGGCCTCCTGTCGGGCCGATTGAGCCTCGGTTCTGGCGGCAGCTTCGGCTTGGGTCGCGGCTTGAGCGATAGCCAAGGACTTATCCATTTCCAGGCGGACTTGGGCGAGGGAAGATTCGAACTCACCGGCCTTGGCTCCGGCGCTTTGCTGTTCCGCGGCAACTTGCTGCTGCAATTGAGCCACTTGGGCGGCGAGGCTGTCTTTGTCGCCGCGCAGAGCTGCTATTGCCTGCTGGGCCTGGTCCAGATGGCGGGCGGTCTCGGCAGAGAGTTCTGCGGTTTGCTCGCGACCGGCCCGCAATGTGGAAATCTCTCCAGCGGAAGTCTCCAGTTTGGCCGCCATCTCGTCGCGTTCGCGGCGCAAACGGGCGACCTCTTCATCCGTGCCCGGCTGGGCGCTGAGATCGGATTGAACCCTTTGGAGACTGGCCCGCGTTTCATTGAGGGCGGTCCGGGCTGTAACCAGGTCTGCAGCGCGCTGTTCTAGTGTGCTCCTGGCTGTTGCCAGCTCGGCCTTGAGGGCATCGATCTGCTGGGTCAGTGCCGCGGTGGTCCGGGCCTGTTCGCTTTCTTGTTTCGCGGCGGTTGCCGCTGCGGCCTGCAGCTTCTGGTTGGCGTCAGCCAAGTCGGCTTCGAGTTCATGGACCCGGCCCGCCGTGTCCCCTTGGGCGGCAAGCTGGGCCTGAAGGGCGGCAAGCTGCGGCTGCCCATCACGCAACTCGCCGAGCTGCTGTTCGGCGACGTGGAGGGAAGCACGGGCGGCCGCAAGGTCGGCCATGAGCCCGGCCAGCTGACGCTGGAGATCCTCATGAGTTGCGGTGGCGGCGGAGAGCTCGGCCTTGAAACGGGCATTCTCGGCGGTCAGTTGTTCGGTGAGCTGCCGGGCTTCGCTCGCGGCTTGCTGGGCCTGATTGGCCTCCGCCCGGGCCGTGTCGAGTTCCTGACGGACGGCGGCCAATTGTTCGGTGGCGATGGCGGATGCGCTCTCGTTTGCCTGCAATTTTTGCTGCAGTTCAGCCACCGTCTGTTCAGTGAAGGTTCGGGCGGCGAGCTCGGCCGAGACCTCGGCCAGTTTCCCCTTCAAATCTGCAATCTCGCCTGCGGCCGCAGCAAGATTGGCGGAGGTTTCGTCGCCAGAAGCCTGTGCGGCGTGCCGGAGAGAGGTGTTATCCTCCTGCAGCCGTTGGAGCTGGGTGGAGAGATCGGCTTGCGCGGACTTGGCGGCGGCGAGTTCGGCGGGCAGCGCAGCCATCTGCCGGTTGGTCTGTACAAGCTGCTCGTAAGCAGTCCTGGTGGCGGATAATTCGGCGGTCCGGGTCGCAAGCTTGTTCTGCAAATCTGCGATCTGGGCCGCTGCGGCCGATTCGCCGGCATGCTGCTTTTCCCGAGTTTCCGCCAGGGTCCGTTCAGCGGCAGTCTGGACCGCGGTAGCATTCGCCACCTGTTCCTGGGCAGCCGCCAGCTGGCGCTTGAGATCGGCGGTCTCAGTGTTTGCGGTTTCAATTTTGGCACCAGCAACTCTGGCCGTCTCCAATTCGGCCTGCAAACTGGCGAGGCGTTCGCGCTGGGCGACCTGTTCGGCTGCGCTTTGACTCCGGGCGGCGTCCAAGTCCGCCTGCAATTTGGAGCAGGCATCGGCCAATGTGTTTTTTTCCGTTTCGATTGCGCCCAGACGGGCTTGGAGTTGCAGCACCGTATCGGCCTTGGCGGAAACGGCAGTCGTGAGGTCGGCGGCGGAGGCCTGAAGCTGCGCCAGCTCGTTCTGCCGGCGGGTGAGCTCGGCGCTCTGGCTGGCAATGGCATTCCGGGCACGAGCAAGTTCCTCCTGCAACGAGGTCAGCTGGGCGATCTGGGGCTTGAGGCTGTTGAGTTCGCCCTCGCGGAGGGCGAGCTGCTGTTCAACCGCCTGGAGCCGGGTGGTGGTGTCGCGACCGGCCGTCTGGACGTCACGGAGTTGCTGGCTGATATCGGCGATCAACCGCTGCATGCGTTCGCGTTCGGCCCGGAGGGTAACCAGATTCGCGACGAGCTCGTCGAGCTTGGTGGAGAGGGCGTCGCGTTCGCGTTGCAGACGGGCCACGACGTCGACGTTGGCGGCGGGGGCAATGTCCGGCTGGACTGTGGCCGGTGCGGCAGCGGTGCGGGACAGGCTGTCCGACACGACGGGAGCGGCGCGGTCGTCCGGACTGGCCGGAATCACAGCATCGGGGCCGGGCGGGGCGGGTTTTTTTGAGGGGAGGGCGGCTTTGGCTGCCGGGGCAGTGGCCGCGGAGGGCGGGGGAAATTTCAGGACGGCGCGGCGTTCCGAGAGCAATTTTCTGGCGGCGGCCAGCTGATCGGTCGTCAGCCGGTTCAGCAGATTATCGAGCTCCTGGCGTCGGGCGCCGCGCTCGATGGCCAGGGAAAACCAGACGTAGGCCTCGAGGGGATTGGCGGCCACCCCGCGTCCCTCCGCATAAGCGAGCCCAAGATTGTATTGGGCAATCGCGTTGCCATTCTCGGCCTTGGATTGCAGCGAAATGATTTCCTCGCTTTGGGCCAGGGCCACGGCGGTGGCGAGACAGGCGGTGACAAAAACGAGAAGGCGACGGTGCATGAAGAAGGGGGCCGATTAAGCGCATTAATGCCCGTATCCAAGGCCGGCTGCAAGCCTGCCGGTGGGGGAGGTCTGACTACGGGCACCAGTCCTTCGTTCGTTCCACAGCGCGCTGCCACCCGGCGTGCTGACGGCGCATCGCGGCGGCCGGGGCGATGGGGCGGAAGGTGCGGTCGGCCTGCCAGAGGGCGGCGATTTCCTCGCGCGTTTTCCAGAAGCCGACAGCCAGGCCGGCGAGGTAGGCGGCGCCCAGCGCCGTGGTTTCGGTGGTGTGCGGGCGAACCACGGGAACGCGGAGCAGGTCGGCTTGGAACTGCATGAGTCCGTTGTTGACGGTGGCCCCGCCGTCGACGCGGAGCTCGCGGAGCCTGATCCGGGCGTCCGCTTCCATGGCGCCGAGAAGGTCGGTGCTCTGGTAGGCGATGCTTTCAAGGGCGGCGCGGGCCAGATGCGCGGCGCTGCTGCCGCGGGTAAGGCCGACTATGGCGCCGCGGGCCGTGGCGTCCCAGTGCGGCGCGCCGAGGCCGGCGAACGCGGGCACGAGGTAGACGCCGCCGTTGTCCGGCACGCGGGACGCCAGCGGCTCGATGTCGGCGGAGCGCGCGATAAGGCCGAGGCCGTCGCGCAGCCATTGCACCACCGCGCCGCCGATGAACACGCTGCCTTCGAGGGCGAATTCGGTTTTTGGGCCGATGCGCCAGGCGATGGTCGTAAGCAGGTTGTTTTTCGACGCGACGGGTTTCTCGCCGGTGTGCAGGAGCAGGAAGCAGCCGGTGCCGTAGGTGTTCTTGGCCATGCCGGGACGAAAACAAGCCTGGCCGAAGAGGGCGGCCTGCTGGTCACCGGCCATGCCGGCGATTGGCAGGCCACGCAGGGCGGGAAGCGCGGTGACTTCGCCAAGGACTTCGCTGCTGGCGCGGACCTGCGGCAGTACTTCGCGCGGGATGCGGAGGGCGCCAAGCAATTCATCGTCCCAATCGCCCGTACGGAGGTTGAGCAGGAGGGTGCGCGAGGCGTTGGAGGCATCGGTGGCATGCGCACGGCCGCCGGTGAGCTGCCAGAGCAACCAGGTGTCGACCGTGCCGAATGCGAGCTCGCCGCGGGCGGCGCGCCGGCGCGCGCCGGGCAGATGGTCAAGCAGCCAGGCAAGCTTGGTTCCCGAAAAATAGGGATCGAGCAGCAGGCCCGTTTTTCTTCGGATCACGGGTTCCAGTCCTTCGGCCTTCAGCTTCCGGCACGAATCCGCCGTCCGGCGGTCCTGCCAGACTATGGCAGGATGGAGCGGCCGGCCGGTGCGGCGTTCCCACAGTAGGGTGGTTTCGCGCTGGTTGGTGAGACCGATGGCGGCGAGGTCGCGGCGGGTGAGGTTTGCCTCGGCCAGGGCGCCGAGCGCAACGCGGCGGATGGAGTCCCACAAATCGTGCGGATTGTGCTCGACCCAACCGGGGCGGGGATAGTGCTGGGAGAATTCCTGCTGGGCGACCGAGCGCGGGCGGCCACGGCGGTCGAAGACGAGTGCGCGGGAGGAGGTCGTTCCTTGGTCGAGGGCGAGGACGTAGGGCATTGGAAACCGGGGTGAAGGTGAGTGGAAAAGGGGCAGAGGGTGCGGCGGCTGAACTCAAGGGTAACGTCTTGGACTGAATCCGCCAAGCCGGGAGTAATCCGGGGCAAGTTCCGGCGGGGCAGGATCATGAGCGAACGACCCACAACGGTCTTGCAAACATGGCAAGCCAGCTTACCAGTTACCGCTTTTGTGAAAGTCCCACGAGACATTGCCACGGGAGGCTCTGGCTTCCTGATTGCGGACATCAGTCGCCTGATACGTCGGGAATACGACCGGCGCGTCTTCCGGCTGGGGCTGACGCGCGCCCGCCGGATGTTTCCCGCTTGTTTGTCTCGCCAGCCGGGCCTGTCGGTTGCACCCCACCTCCAAGGCGCCGCGGATGTTCACACAGTTGTCTGCGGTAGCCGCGGAGCTGCCGCCGACTATCCGAGCGGGTTGTCCGCAGCACGGCAGGCGAGGCTCATTGACTGCCTTTTGCACATCAAGATCGACCTCCAAGGGGTAGAAAATGTCGCAGCGCGACGCATTCATGAAAACTAATTTTCCGCTCCTTTTCTGCATTCCGACCCTGGCGGGCCTGCTTCTCTCCACCGGCTGCAATCGCCGCGCCAACGCGGGATCCAGCGCCGTGCCGACCGTGCCCGTGCAGGTCGCGACCGCCGTCGCCATGGACATGCCGCGGCGTTATGAATCCGTCGGCACCGCCCAGTCGCTGCGCACCGTCAGCGTGAAGTCACAGGTGGACGGCGTCATCGCCCGGATCCATTTTCACGAGGGTGACGAAGTGAAGCATGGGGATCTGCTGGTGACGCTCGACAAGCGGCCTTTCGAGAACGCCCTGCAAATTGCGCGGGCCGATCTGGCCAACGCCCAGGCAGAGGCCACCCGGGCGCAGGCTGACGCCGAGCGTTACACGCGCCTCGACCAGCAGGATGTGGTGTCCAAGGAGCAGTTCGCTCTGCTGCTGACGAAGGCGGAGACGACCAAAGCCCTGGTGCAGGCCAAGGAGGCGGCGGTGGACAACGCCGAACTTCAGCTCAGCTACACGGAGATCCGTGCGCCCATCACGGGCCGCACCGGCCAGATCTTCCTGCACGAGGGTTCGCTGGTGAAAGCCAACGACGGCAACTTTTCCATCGTCACCATCAACCAGCTTTCGCCCCTGGCGGTGGCCTACTCTGTGCCGGAGCAGGCGCTCGACGAGATTCGCGCCGCACTGGCCGCCCAGCTGGCGGTCGTCAGTGCGCGCGATCGCAACGGAGCGCACGAGCTGGGGGACGGCCGGCTCGACTTCATTGACAATACCATCGATGCCACAACGGGCACCATCACCCTCAAGGCCGTTTTTGAGAACACCGACCACACCTTGTGGCCCGGCGAGTTTCTGCAGGTGCAGACCCAGGTCGGCTTGGATCGCGACGTGATCACAGTTCCCTCCACCGCCGTGCAGACCGCACAAAACGGATCGAACGTCTTTGTCGTGAAGGACGACCGCACGGTCGAGTTTCGCCCCGTCAGGATTGCCCGGACCGACGGCGACAAATCCATCGTGGCGCAAGGCCTGCACGCCGGCGAGATTGTCGTCATCGACGGCCAGTTGAGGCTCGTCCCGGGAGCCAAGGTGGAATTCAAGGAGATCAGCGGCACCGCCGTCATCGCCCGCGGCAAGGCACCCTCAGGAGCCACCAGGTGAATCTTCCGGGCCTCTGCATCCGCCGTCCGGTCATGACGACGCTGCTGACCGCGGCGTTGTGCGTGTTTGGGGCCATGGCCTACCGGCTTCTGCCGGTCAGCGACCTGCCGAACGTCGATTTTCCGACCATCGTTGTGACCGCCAGCCTGCCGGGCGCCACGCCCGAGACGATGGCGTCCGCGGTGGCCACTCCACTGGAGCAGCAGTTTTCGACGATCTCCGGCGTCGACTCGATGACTTCGACGAGCCTGCTCGGCCTCACCTCGATCACGCTGCAATTCTCGCTCGATCGAAGCATCGACGCGGCTGCGCAGGACGTGCAGTCGTCAATCGCCGCCGTACAGCGGCGGCTGCCCACCGACATGCCGGCGCCGCCCATCTTCCGGAAGACCAACCCGGCGGACCAGCCGATCTTTTTCCTGGCCCTCAGCTCAGCCACGCTGCCGCTTTCGATGGTCGACGAGTATGCGGAGACGCAACTCGCGCAACGCATCTCGACCATCGATGGGGTTGCCCAGGTACAGGTCTTTGGCGCGCAAAAATACGCCCTGCGGGTGCATCTCGACCCCCGCGCCCTGTCCAGTCGCGGCATCACCTTGGAGGAAGTGCGCTCGGCGCTGGCGGCGCACAACGTGAACCTGCCCACTGGCATGCTCGATGGCGAGAGGCAGTCGATGACGGTTGTCGCGACCGGGCAGCTCACCAACAGCGCCGAGTTCAGCCAGATCGTGGTCGCCTACCGCAACGGTTCGCCCGTGCGCCTCGGCGAGATCGCCAAGGTAATCGACAGCGTGCAGGACATCCATCTGGCGAGCTGGTACTACGCCAATGGCACGGGCAGCCGCGCGATCATGCTGGCGGTGCAGCGCCAGCCCGGAACCAACACCGTCGAGGTCGTGAACCGAATCCGCGCGCTGCTGCCGGCTCTCCGGGAGCAACTGCCGGCGTCCGTGAATCTGGATGTGCTCTTCGACCGCTCGGCGCCAGTGCATGAATCGGTGCAGGACGTGCAATTCACCTTGGTGCTCGCCGTCGCCCTGGTCATCATGGTGATCTTCCTTTTCCTGCGCACGCTGCGGGCGACGCTCATTCCCGGCGTGGCCATCCCGATGGCGCTGCTGGGCACGTTCATCGTGATGTATTTTTGCGGCTACACGCTCGACAACTTCTCGTTGCTCGCGCTCACGCTTTCGGTGGGCTTCGTGGTCGACGATGCGATCGTAATGCTGGAAAACATCGTGCGGCACACGGAGCACGGCATGCCGGTGCGCGAGGCGGCCTTCAAGGGCTCGGCGGAGATCGGGTTCACAATCCTGTCGATGACGCTGTCGCTGGTGGCGGTGTTCATTCCGGTGCTTTTCATGGGAGGCATCCTCGGCCGGTTGCTGCGCGAGTTCGCGGTGACCATCACCGCGGCGATCCTCGTATCGGGCATCGTGTCGCTCACTCTCACGCCGATGCTGTGCAGCCGTTTCCTCAAGCCGCACGGACCAAGCATACCCGAAAGGCACGGGCACATCTACGCGTTCTTCGAGAAGTTCTTCCTCGGCCTGAGCAACTTTTACGAGCGCACGCTGCGCACCGCGCTGCGCTACCGCCTGACCGTGGTCGGGGTGGCCCTCCTGATGGTGGTCCTCACCTTTGTGGTCGGCCAGATGCTGCCGAAAGGCTTCATTCCGACGGACGACACCGGCCAGATCTACATGCCGACCGAGGCGGCGCAGGACGTTTCCTTTGCCGAAATGGTGCGCCACCAGCAGGCGGCGGCGGCGATTGCGGCGAAGCATCCCGCGGTCGAGGCCTTCATGTCGTCGCTGGGCTCCGGGGCGACGAACATCTACACCAGCAATCAGGGGCGCCTCATTCTGCGGTTGAAGCCCCGCAACCAGCGGCCGCCGGCGATCGACGTGGCCCAGGACCTGCGCAAACAGATGGCGGCGATCCCCGGCCTGAAGGCCTATCCGCAGCTAATGCCGCCGATCCGCCTCGGGGGAACGCTGAGCAAGGCGCAGTATCAGTTTACGCTCTTCGGTAGCGACCTCAGTTCGCTCTATGCCACGGCGCAGAGCTTCGAGGCCAAGCTGCGCGGACTGCCGAGGTTCCAGGACATCAACTCCGACCTGCAGCTGTCGAACCCGCAGCTGCGGGTGGAAATCAAGCGAGACCGCGCCTCCGCCCTCGGCATCACTCCGCTGCAGATCGAGGAGGCGCTCTACAGCGCCTACGGCTCGCGACAGGTGTCCACGATCTATACGCCGACGAACCAGTATTTCGTGATCATGGAAATGGCGCCCGAATTCCAGAAGACGCCCGAGGCGCTGTCCCTTATCTACCTGCGCAGCCGGAGCGGGGGCAGTGTGCCGCTGGATACGGTAGCGACATTGCGGCGCGAGATCGGTCCGCTGACCGTGAACCATCTCGGGCAGGTGCCGGCGGTGACCATCTCGTTCAACCTTGAGCCAGGCTTCTCGATCGGGGAGGCGACCACCGCCATCACCGAACTCGCCCGCACGGAGCTGCCGGCGACGATCAGCTACAGCTTCCAGGGATCGGCCCGGGCGTTTACCTCCTCGCTGGCGGGCCTCGGCCTGCTGCTCGTACTGGCCGTGCTGGTCGTCTACGTTGTGCTCGGCATTCTCTATGAGGACTTTGTCCATCCGCTCACGATTCTGTCGGGATTGCCGGCGGCAAGCTTCGGCGCTCTGTTCACGCTGTGGGCCTTCCGGGAGGAGCTCAACGTGATGGGCTATGTGGGGATCATCATGCTCATCGGCATCGTGAAGAAAAACGCGATCATGATGATCGACTTTGCGCTGGCCACCCGGGCGCAGGGAGAAACTTCGGCGGAGAAGGCCATTTTCGAGGCCTGCATGGTCCGTTTTCGGCCGATCATGATGACATCATTTGCGGCACTCGCCAGCGCCATTCCCATCGCCTTGGGGCTGGGTGCGGGAGCGGAATCGCGCCGCCCACTCGGTCTGGCGGTGGCGGGGGGCCTGGTGGTGTCCCAACTGCTGACGCTTTATATAACACCGGTCATCTACCTTTACATGGAACATTTTACCCGCTGGATACGGCAGAAGCGCGGCTTGGAGCCATTGCCGTTCGCGCGGTCGGTGCCAATGGGCAAGTAGAAGGCCAGTGCGGACTTGGAGGATGCCGGTTGTAACCGGCGTTGGGCGGGAGCGTCGGTATTCTCGTTGAAACCTAGCGGAATCGCCCGTGTCTTACCATCCAGCCCAATTCCCTCCATGAATACTAAGTTTCTCGCCTTTTGCCTGCTAGGGGCAGGTTTGGTGCCGGCACAAGCCCAGGTATTCCGGCCCGAAGTCGTGAGCGGTGCGGCCCTTGGGGCACTGGCCGGCGCGATTATCGGCAACAACAGCGGCGACCTGCACCACAATGGTTGGGCGGGGGCGGCCATCGGGGCGGGTGCGGGGGCGCTGCTGGGTGCCGCGACGGCGGGCACCCTCGATCATGCCCGCCATGACAACACCCAAGTGCCGGTACCCTACGATTATCGCCGCCATGGTGGGGGCGCCGGCGGCAGTCGGGCGGTACAGGGGGCGCTCATCGGCGGCCTGGCGGGTGCCATCATCGGCAACAACAGCGGGCATCATCACGGCGGCCGCGGCGCTGTCATTGGAGCGGCCACCGGCCTCGTGCTGGGTGGCATCGCGGATGCCAGCACCCATCACACTCCTTATTACAGCACCGATCCGGTTTACCGCAGGCCCGCCGTCATCACCGGCGGCAGTCGGGCGGTACAGGGGGCGCTTATTGGCGGCCTGGCGGGTGCCATCATCGGCAACAACAGCGGGCATCATCACGGCGGTCGCGGCGCTGTCATCGGAGCGGCCACCGGCCTCGTGCTGGGTGGCATCGCGGATGGCCACGTTTACGGTCGGGGCGGTTATTACTATGGCCGGCCCGCCGGCAGTTATCGCATGGGCATGGGCTTCGGTTATGGCCACCAATCGGGTTGGAGTCATGGTCGCTACGGCCATCGCGATGGCGGTTACTTCGGCACCTATTGGGAGCCTGCCCCCGTGGTCGTGGAGCGTCCGATCGCAGTCGTGGAGCCTGCGCCCGCCGCCGCCCCGGCCCCGCAGCAGATCACGATCATCAATAATTACTACGGCTCGACCGAGGCCGCGCCGATGAGCGGAGCCAATGGTCTTTTCGGGCGCTGACCATCCCCTCCGACCATGCCGTGTTGGGGGCCCGTACTGTCCGCAGAGCATTAATGGAAACCGCAGTGAAACCGGTGCATGGCGTCTGGTCTTCCGAATTTTTTCTCACAACCTACATCAGCATGAAATTCTCCCGTTTCTTCATTCTCACCGGCCTGGCCGGAGCCGCGATCTGGCTTGGCGGTTGCGCCACCACGCAAGGTGTCCGGAATCCCACCGGGGTGCCCGTCACTGAGATGAAGCCGGATGAGCGCGGCTTTGTCGCCGGCACCGGCATCGAGTCGCAGGATTTGGTGGCGGTGACCGACAAGATGGCGCGCAGCATCCTTGGGATACCCGAGATTGCCAACGCCGGGGCGACGCCGCGCATCGTGCTTGATCCGGTGAAAAACGGGACCCGCTTTCCGATTAACAAGGAGATATTCCTTACGCGCATCCGCACCATGCTCAACGAAAGGGCCAACGGCCGGGTGCGGTTCCTCGACCGGGCCATGATGGCCACCCTGGAGCGGGAGCGCGATCTAAAGCGCACCGGTCAGGTCACGGCCGGCGCGGATCCCAGCCTGGTCGAGTTCCGCGGCGCCGACTATTTCCTGACCGGCGAGCTGCAGGGCATTTCCACCCATACGAGCCAGGGGAACAGCGACTACATTCTCTACACCTTCCATCTCACCGATGCGCGGACGAGCGAAATCGTGTGGGAGAGCTCCGCCGAGATCAAGAAACAGGGCCTCGAAGACGCCGCCTATCGTTGAGCGTTGTGCCAACCGCAGGAGCGGCCGCGCGCCGCGACTTATGACAACGACACCGAACAGGGCGGGGCAGCGGGCCTCACTGACAGCGATCTGGTTTGCCGGGTGCGCCGGGCTGGCCCTGCTGTTGGATGGCTGCATGAGCGGACCGCCGGCCGGACCGGCGGTTCATTACACCGGCGACCTGCTGACGGACCTCAAGGCGGAGCGGAACGCCGTGGCCCCGCCCAAAGACCGGGTGTTGTGGGATTATCGGATAGCGACGGTCGCCCTGCGCCGGGAGGCCTATGATGAGGCCAAGAATGCCCTCGATGATGCCATCCGGATCATGGGCGGACTGCTTGCGGGACCCGATGACGCCGCGCGGAGGGCCCGGTCACTGTTTGCCGCCGAGAGCGAGAAGACCTTTGTGGGCGAACCCTATGAACGCGCGATGGCCTATATTTATCGGGGGATGCTTTACTGGCGCGACGGCGAGGCCGACAACGCGCGCGCGTGTTTTCGCTCGGCGGAACTGGCGGACAGCTACACGGAGGATCGGTTTTACCGCGCGGACTGGGTCCTGCCGGACTACCTGGACGGACTCGCTACGCTGAAACTTGGCGGAGACGGCAGCGATGCCTTCGCCCGCGCCGAACAGAGCGCCCAGAGGAAACTGCCTCCCTACCGAAAGGATGCCAACGTTTTGATCTTCTGCGAATATGATTTGGGGCCCGAAAAATACGCGGGCGGTGCCGGCGGCGCCCAACTGCATTTCCGGGCCGATCCGCCGCAAGTCCGCAGCGCGAGACTGGTGCTGGGAGACCAGATCGTAAGTCTTCTGCCGTGGGACGATGTGGTGTTCCAGGCCACCACCCGGGGCGGTCGGGTGATGGATTATATTTTGGGCCGCAAGGTCGTGTTTCAGCAGAGCGCCAGCACGATCGGTGACGCGGCGCTGACCGGGGCGGTCATTGCGATGGGGCAGGACGGAAACCGCCGGAGCGAAGGCAAAGCGCCCCAGCATGAGGAAGCGGCGGTCGCCATGGCCGCGATCGGGCTCATCAGCAAGGGCATTGCTTCAGCCACCCAAACGCATGCCGACACCCGCTCTTGGGTCAATCTGCCGCGTTCACTCAGCTTCGCCGCCCTCGCTTTGCCCCCGGGCGATTATCCCGCGACGGTGGAATTTCTCGACCAGAAGGATGATCCTCAGCCCCGGCGCACGCAGCATCTCACCGTGCAGGTGACCGGCGAAGGCGGCGATACGGTTGTGTTTTTGAGCGAATTTGCGAAAAAACCCGTTCCGTCGGTGAACCCCGACCCATCTTCCGTTGTCCAACCTCGAAACCGTCAAGGTCTATGAACTACCGATTTTCGATTTCCACTGTAGTGCTGGCCGTGCTTTTCCTGGCCGGCTGCCAGGCGCCCGGCCCCTTTCTGCCTCAGGACACCACAAAGTATACGATAGAAAACACGGAGAAATTCGTGCTGATGGACCGGCCCACGCAGATTTCCGTCAGCTGCACCGGACTGCAGGAGCGCGTCAATGCCGACGGACGGATCGAGGTCGTCGCCAATGTGAAGAATCGTGAAAACCGCCGCATCCAGGTGCAAATCCGCTGCGTGTTCAAGGACGAGCAGCATGTGTCTACTGGAGACGAAACACCGTGGCAAACCCTCATCCTGGGCGAGAGTGCCACTGAGGCGGTACACTTCACCGCGATGAACAACCTTGCGCGCAACTATACCATCTCCGTCCGCCAGGCGCGCTGAGTCGACTTCTCTTCCGCCATGAAAGCGCCACTGTTTCTTTTGACCATGAGTCTGCTGCCGGTGTTCTCGCTGGCGCAGTCCACCTCCGGTTCGCGCACGGCTGGAGAAACCCCGCCGGTGCAAACCGCCCCCCCCCGGTCAGACGAGGGACGGGGTGTCGACAACCAGAGGTTTTACGCGCCCTCCGGGACGCTGATCGCCCCCGAGCAGGCGGAGGCGGTGATCGGGAGGTTCAAGGCCGTCTACGAGAAGCTGGGCAAACCGCGCCTGCTCCTTTACGTCAACCGCCAGCTGGTCGATGACAGCTCCGGCCTGAAACTCACGAAGCGCACCGAACGCGTCGAGGCGGTCCGCACCGAGGCAAAAAGCGACCGGGAATATCCGACCGCCGCCACCGTGGCGCCGCAGACACAGGTGAACGTCAACCTCGGCGGGACGGGCGGCGCAGCCGCTTCCGACGCCTTCGGCAGAGGCGCGAGCGAATCGAAAACCGAAAAGATCAACGCCGAGAACACCTACGACGCCAGGGACGCCAAACCTGCGCCACTCGCTGACCGGCAAACCGTGCGCGACATTGAGCGCCTCTTCGGCCGCCCTCTGCGGCTGGGTGGGGCGTCGCTGACGGACCAGAAGGTGGCCGCCGAGCTGATCGCCGACAAACCCCTGAGCCAGTTCATGGTCGCCGACAACGACCGGGCACGCAAGGACCGCGAGGCGCTCACCAGGATAGCCGACGCTGTGGTTGAGATTCTTGTCTCCGCCCGGCAGTTGACAGTGCCCGAAGTTTCCGGCGACAAGACCTACACTGCCCCCGATATTTCCGCGACGGTCATCCGGCTGAGTGATTCGGCCATTCTTGGGCAGGCCAGTGCGCGCGACGTGCTGGGCAGGGATCGCGACGCCGGCCACTTGGTGCGGCAGTTCGACATCAACGACATCGCCGAGGCCACCGCCCTCGCATTGATGGAGGACATGACGCTCGGCAGCAAATAACCTTTAAACTGGAGGTGGGGACGCCACTGACGGCGGAAGCTCGAGTGCCAGCCGAATAGGCTTCCTCAACCTCCTGGAAATTCCCCGACAAACAGGGCGTGGCGCCGACCGAGGCGCCATTCTGCTGGTGGTTGTCCCCATCGCCATCCATCAAGGCGGTGCAATTTCCCTTTGGCTAAGGATGACCGCAGCGGCCTTCGAAGCCCGGATTAGGGACGGCACAGGCATCACTTTCCCGGCGGCGCAGGCGGTGGCGGCTCCGGATTCTTCGGGGTCGGCCCAAAGGTGACACCTTGTGCGGCGGCTTCCATTTCCTTTTTGGCTCTTTCAAGAGCCGCCCGGTCCTGAGGCGTATCCTTTATCACCGCCCGGCCGCTGGAAAAATCGATGGTCTCGCCGTCGTGGCTAGTTAAATCGACCGGGGGGCTGTTGCGGGGGCCGGCTGTCGGCCGGCCGCGCGGGTCGAAATGCACCCATGCCCGCCATCCGAGCAGAGCGGCCACTAGAAGTACCAGAATAATCCAGATGCCACGGCGTTTCACTTGCGCCCATTATGGTTCATTTTTGTGCCAATGCCAGTGCGATGACGCCGCAGGCACAGGTCCCGCGGCCGGCTGGCTGCGGTGGGAGGGGGCGCCGGTCCTGCGCCAGTGTTCCCGGATGAGTGCCCGGCAAGTTGGCCGCTTGGGCGCGGGTCCGGCACTGTCACTTGTCTATAACTTTTCCCGGAGGTGCTTATTTTCTCCCAAAAGGGCAAAATAAAACTAGGTTTGAGGTATGAGCTGCGGCCCAAGTTTTGAGGTCGGAGCGGCAAGACATTCCCCAACCGCATTTGATCGGATACTTCCATGCCGGCCAGATGAACCACCCCCACCTCCTTCACTCCGTTCTTAAGGCAAGACTTCCTGTCGCCTGCTTCGCGCTCGCGGTGCTCGCCGGCCCTGGCTGCGTCACACTCAGGCACACCGCGGCCATCCAACTGGGCGACGCGCTTGCCGAAAGCGGATCAACCTTCGCGACCGACGATGATCCCGAACTGGTCCGATCCGCGGCTCCATTCAGTTTGAAGCTGATCGAGGGCCTCCTCGCGGAAACACCCTCGCATCGCGGGCTGCGGCTCGCGGCTGCGCGCGGGTTCACGCAGTATGCTTTTGTCTTTCTGGAGCAGGACGCCGACCTGATGGCGGACCAGGACTTTGCCGGCGCCACCCTGCTGCGCGCCCGGGCTCGGCGGCTTTACCTGCGCGCTCGCGACCACGGACTGCGCGGACTGGACTCGGCACACGGGGGGTTCCCGGGCATGCTCCGCGCCGATCCGAAGGCGGCGGTGATGCGAACGGGTCCCGACGATGTGCCCCTGCTTTATTGGACCGCCGCGGCGTGGGGTGCAGCGATTGCGCTCTCCAAGGACAACGCCGAGCTGATCGCCGACCAAGTGCGGGTCGAGGCTCTGATCGACCGCGCACTCGAGCTGAACGAGCGCTTCGAGGCCGGGGCGATCCACGCGTTTCTTATCCCTTACGAGATGGCGCGGCCGGGCGCGGCCGGCGATCCTGCGGCGCGTGCGCGACGGCACTTCGAGCGCGCGATGGAGCTGTGCGCCGGCGGGCAGGCCGGCCCGCTGGTCAGTCTGGCCGAAACGGTGGCCGTCGCGAAGCAGGACCGCACGGAGTTTCAGGCTTTGCTCAAACAGGCGCTCGCCATCGATCCCGCTGCCCATCCGGAGTGGCGGCTGGCCAACCTCGTGATGCAGCGCCGCGCTCGCTGGTTGCTGGCGCGCACCGACGAGCTGATTCTGCCCGACAGCAATCCGTCGGTTCTCAAAGAGACGCCATGAAACGCGGCTTCCAGCATGTCGCCCTGGCGCTGGTCCTGACGATGGGGGCCGCCCCTGCCGCCGTTCCAGCGGAGAATGTGGAAATCAAACTCGCCACGATCCTGCCCGTCGGCACTTCCGGCCACCAAAACCTGATGGAGATGCGGGCGGCCTGGCAAAAGGTCGCGGGGCCGGCCGTGAAGCTGACCATTTACGCCGGCATGGCCGACGGCGAGCCGCTGCTGGTGAAAAAAATGCGCGCGCGGCAGATCAACGCCGCGGTGCTCACGGCGATCGGACTCTCGGAAATCGACCGCTCGGTATCGAGCCTGCAAATGATGCCGCTGGTCTTTCGCGACTGGCGCGAGGTGGATCATGTGCGTGACAAGATCCGTCCCGAACTTGAAGCGCGCCTGCGCGCGAAGGGTTTCGAGGTGCTGTTCTGGGGCGACGCCGGCTGGGCGCGCTACTTTTCAAAGGAGCCGGGCGCCTATCCGGATGACTACAAGAAAATGAAAATGTTCGTGCTGTCGGGCGAGTCGCATGAGATGGAATCCTTCCGCGAACTCGGCTTCCAGCCGGTTAGCCTGGAGACCGAGCAGATTCTTCCGGGCCTGACCACTGGCATGGTCAGCACGGTGCCCGTGCCGCCGTTTCTCGCCAATGCCCTCCAGATCAACCGGGTGGCGAAATACATGCTCGATCTGAACTGGGCCCCCGTTGTCGGCGCAGCCATCGTCCGGCGTGACGCCTGGATGAAAATCCCGCCGGATTTGCGCGCGCAACTGCAGGCCATCGCCACCACCACGGCGGATAAAATCCGGATGCAGACCCGTGCCGAGGACGATGAGGCCATCGTCGCCATGAAGAAAAACGGCCTGGTGGTTCAAGCCGTCACGCCGCCGATCCGGGATGCCTGGCAGGCGCTGGCGGAAAAAGCGTATCCCATGATTCGCGGGCGCATCGTGCCCGAGGAGATTTTCGACCGGGTGCAGCGGGAGCTCGTCGAGTATCGCGCCGCGCATTCTGACGGCACCCCCTGAGCCGGCACCGGCTCCCTCCACCTCACACCCGATCCAACACCAATGACTCCCGGGAGCGAGAACTCTGCCGTCATCGCCGCTTCGCCCGCCGGCGAGGCGGCCCCGCGCCGGTGGTGGCATTCCGGTGAGGATCTCGCGCTCGCGCTGCTGCTTGCCACCATGGTTGCGCTGCCGCTCGCCGAAATCGTGCTGCGGAAAATTTCCACGGGGATTCCCAGCGCACCGGATATGGTGCGCCACCTTACGCTGCTGGTCGGCATGCTCGGCGGCGTGGTGGCGGCGCGGAACGGGCGGTTGCTCGCGCTCGCCACGGTGCCCGTGTTGCTGCGCGGGCGCTGGAAAGGTTACGCACTCGTTTTCAGCACGGGGGTGGGGGCGGCGGTCACCGCATTTCTGTGCGTCGCGAGCCTGCAATTCGTGATCCAGGAGAGGGAAGGCGGGGGTGTCCTCGCCTATGGCATTCCCTTCTGGGTAATCCAACTCGCGATGCCCGTGGGGTTCGGCGTCATCTGTGGGCGTTTGATCTGGCGTGCGGCGGAAACGTGGTTGCGGCGCGCCTTCACGCTCGTGCTCGCGACAGGGTTCATCCTCGCCGCCATTTTCCCGCCGGTTGCGATAGCCAACCTGACCCTGCCCGGCCTGGCGGCGTTGCTCGTGGCCGCCGCCCTGGGTGCGCCGATCTACGTCGCACTCGGTGGTGCCGCGATGATCCTTTTCTGGGGCCGCGATGTTCCGATCGCGGCGGTGTCGGTCGAGCATTATGGGCTCGTGACAAATCCGGCACTGCCCGCCATTCCCCTCTTCACGCTCGCGGGCTACTTCATGGCGGAGGGCGGGGCGTCACAGCGGCTCATCCGCCTGTTTCAGGCTCTGGTCGGCTGGTTCCGCGGGGGGCCGGCGATCGCCACGGTGCTGATCTGCGCGTTCTTCACGTCCTTCACGGGTGGTTCGGGCGTCACGATTCTAGCGTTGGGCGGGCTGCTCATGCCGGTGCTCATCGCGGCGCGGTTTTCGGAACGCGACGCGCTTGGGCTCGTGATTGGGGCCGGCGCCCTCGGCATCCTTCTGCCGCCGTGCCTGCCGGTGATCCTCTACGCCATTCTGGCCAAGGTGGACATCAAGGAGATGTTTCTTTCCGGGTTCATGCCGGCATTGCTGTTGATCGCGATGACGGGGGCGTGGGGCGCCTGGGTCGGCCGCAAAGGGGCGGAGGATCGGCCGCGCTTCAACCTTGGCGAAGCCGGCCGTGCCGTCTGGGCCGCGAAATGGGAACTGCTGCTGCCTGTCGTTGCGATCGTCGCGCTGTTCAGCGGCTGGGCCACGCCGGTGGAGGCGGCGGCGGTGACGGCGTTCTACGCGTTTTTCGTCGCCGTGGTGATTCATCGCGACCTCGGAATTCTCCGGGATTGTCCGCGAGTGATGACCGAGGCCGGCGTGCTCGTCGGCGGGATCCTGTTGATCCTCGGGGTGGCGCTGGGGCTGACGAACTACCTGGTTGATGCCCAGATTCCGGATCGACTCGCCGAATGGGCGGCCATCCACGTCCAGTCCCGCTGGGTGTTCCTGCTCGGCCTGAACGTGGCGCTCCTGTTCATCGGTGGGCTGGTCGAGATCTACGCGGCCATCGTGGTTGTCGTTCCGCTGCTCATTCCCATCGGAGTGCGGCTGGGGATCGATCCGCTGCATCTTGGCATCATCTTTCTGGCGAACATGGAACTCAGCTTCCTTGCCCCGCCGGTCGGGTTGAACTTGCTGCTTGCGTCATACCGACTGAACAAGCCGATGCCCGAGGTGATGCGCGCCGTGCTGCCGTTGCTCGGGGTGAGGTTCATCGGCGTGCTGCTTATCACATACGTGCCGTGGATCTCCCTGGTGCTGCCGCACGCGTTGCGGTGAGGGCGGCACGGGGAGCGGGATTGGGAACAGACTGCCCCAAAAGCCGCCTGCTTTCCCGGCATCGCCGCGCAGGGCTGCGCGGAATGGCGGCAGCGGATCGTTTATTGTAAACCCCTGGCAGTCTGCATTCTAACCAATCTCCGTGCGTTCACGTTGGCAAGCGGCTTGCACAAGTGGGATTTTTCCTGACGTTTGCGGCCGGATTTTGCCGCCATCACCACATCGTATGAATCTTCGCCGTCTGATCCTTCCCCTTCTCGCGGTCGCCCTGTTCGTCGCCGCGCCCCTGTCCGCTGTTGCCGCGAAATACCTGGCGGCGGGTTCGCCCGATCCTGTCCGGCTCCTCCCGCCGCCGCCCGAATCCGGCACGGCCGAGCAGGCCGCTGACCTCGCATCGGTGGTTGCGGCCTACACAGCCCGCACTCCGGAAGACGCGGCTGCCGGCAAAGACGAAGTGGATTTCTCCATCGAATCCTTTGCCGCCGTGATCGGGCCATGGTTTCAGGCGGAAGAATTACCCAGGACTTTCGCTCTTTTCCGGCAAGTGGAGCGGGAAACCAGGACAGTTACCAATGCCGGCAAGGATTTCTGGCAGCGAACCCGGCCATACATGGCTGATGAGCGCCTGCGCCCGGTTGCCCCCGAAATAAGCGCGAGTTATCCCAGCGGCCACTCGACACGCGCCACGGTGTTCGCGCTCCTGCTGGCGGAACTGCTGCCCGGGCAGCGCGAAGAGATCCTCGCCTTCGGTCGAGCCGTCGGGTGGCATCGCGTGCAGGGTGGGGTGCATTACCTCACCGACATCTATGCCGGCCGCGTGCTCGGCCAGGCGTTGGCGCAGGAGTTTCTGCGCAGCGAGGCTTTCCTCCGCGACTGGGCGGAGGTCGGGGCCGAGCTGGCTGCCGCAGCCGAACCGGTCAGCGCCGGATAGGAGCGGGCTGGATCATGCCGCCAGGCGGCGGGCGCCCTACTGGTTAGCAGGGGGGGCAACGCGGGTCGCCAGCCGAAGGGAACATCGGCAATTCCGGCGCGCCATAAGAGGGAGGGACGGGACAAAGGCATGAGTCCGCGCCAGGGGGATGGGTTGCTCTGTGCCTGGTGGAGACCGGTCCCATTGCGACAGAAAATGGGTGCGCTGGCCGGGCTGGTTGCGCCATGCTGCACCACCATCATGCCCGCATTCATCCGTGAAGCCCCTGCCACGCTGCGTTTGGCCCTGCCGATCATCGCCGGACAGGTAAGCCAGATGCTGATGGGGGTCACTGACAGCGTGATGATCGGCCGCGTCGGCCGTGTGCCCCTTGCCGCGTCAGCCTTTGCCAACAGTCTTTTTGGAGTGGTGTTCATCGTCGGGCTGGGATTGCTGCTTCCGGTGTCGGTGCTGGTGGCGCGGGCGCACGGAGCCCGGCAGCCGCAAGAATGTGCCCAATACCTGAGGCATGGCCTTGTCCTGGCGCTGGGCATAGGGCTGACCGAACTGGCGGCGGTGGCGGTGCTCTCGACTCAAATGCACCGCTTTGGTCAGCCGCCGGAAGTGGTGGCGGCAGTGAATCCATTCTTCCTGCTCATCGGAGCATCGCTCCTGCCGGTGTATTTGTTCCAGGCGCTCAAGCAGTTCAGTGAAGCCCTCGGACGGGCATGGGCGCCGATGGCGATCCTACTCGGCGCTGTGGTACTGAATGCCTTTTTGAACTGGGTGCTGATCTACGGGCACCTCGGGGCGCCGGCGCTGGGGCTGACTGGAGCCGGCCTCGCCACGCTGGTCGCGCGGAGTGCTGCGGCCGCCGGCCTGTGGTGTTGGCTGCACGCCCGGGCGGAAATGAGGGAGGACTGGCCGGAGAAATGGATCGCATCCCTGTCGCGCCGTCGGCTGCGGGAAATGCTGGGCATTGGCGTGCCTGCTTCGGTCCAGCTGCTGTTTGAAACGGGGACGTTCTTGGCCGCTGCGTTGATGATGGGCTGGATGGGCACAGTCTCGCTCGCTGCCCACCAGATCGCACTGAGCTGCGTGTCCTTCACGTTCATGTTTCCGCTGGGCCTGGCGACGGCGGTGAGCATGCGCGTCAGCCGGGCGGTGGGCGAAGGCCGGCACGAAGTCCTGCGACCGATTGGCTTCGGCGGACTGGGCATGGGGATGTGCATCATGGGCCTGTTCGCTGGGGTCTTCATGCTGGCCGGCCGGTGGATCGCGGCGGGTTTCACCCCGGAGACCGAAGTGGCGGCCCTGGCGGCGCAATTGCTGTTCGTGGCTGGGATTTTTCAGATTTTCGATGGCGGGCAGGTGATCGGGGCCGCGGCCCTGCGCGGACTGTCCGATGTGCGTGTGCCGACGGTTCTCACCTTTGTGGCGTACTGGCTGGTGTCGCTGCCCGGAGGTTACGCCCTGGCCTTCCCGCTCGGGTGGGGCCCGCTCGGCATCTGGGGCGGTCTGGCGGCGGGGCTCGCCTGCGCGGCGGCGCTGCTGGGCCTGCGTTTCGCGAGGCAGACCCGCCCCGGAATCATGTCAACTATTAGTTGACAGGATTCCGGACTCCCTATCGCGAAACATCCCGCTGGGTGAGCACCTTGAGCCCCCGCTTACTGAGGGCCGAGGCCGCCACATCGGCGTCTTCGATGCACAGGGCCAGTGCCGAAAGGCCGTGGGGCCGCAAAAGGAACGAGTAGACGTAGTGGATGTTGATCTCGGCTTCGAGCAGGGCGGCCAAAATGACCTTGAGCTGCGCTTCGCTGGCCAGCTCCACCGCAAGGATGTCGCTCTCCGTGAAATAAAAATCATTATTCACCATCAGTTCGCGCGTCTGGTCGGGATCGTCGACGATTAGGCGCACGATGGCGCAGTCAGTCGCGTCGAGGGTGGAGAGGGCCACGACATGGATGTTGTGCGCGGCCAGCAAGGCTGTGAGATCATAAAGGCGACCGACGCGGCTTTCCGCGAAGACGGAGAATTGTTTCACGGGATCACTGGCGATTGATGTGCTGGTCTCGGCGTCCATGGATGTTGTTCCAATTCCTAAGGCCTGACGGTCGTGCGGTCAATGCCGGGTGCGGTTTTACGGACTTGAACGCCCCGGGCTCGGCGTCAGCGTATTCAAATGCCAATTTCGGCAACCCATGTCCAGGCTACCCAGCGCGCTTATCATAGCGCGCGTTACATCGCCGCCGGCATTCTACTCAACATGGTGCTGGGCATTGTGAAGATGGCCGGAGGGATCTGGGGAAATTCCTACGCCCTGATTGCCGACGCGACCGAGTCGCTACTGGACGTCCTTTCCTCTGCGCTGGTGTGGGTCGGTTTCCGGATCGCGGCCCGGCCGCCCGATGCGAACCATCCTTATGGCCACGGCAAGGCCTCGGCGGTGGCCGGACTCGTGATCGCGGGGGTGATTTTCACGGCCGCAGGGACCATTGCCTGGCAAAGCATTCATGAGATCCTGCATCCGCATCATGCGCCGCACTGGGCCACCCTGCCGCTTCTGGCGCTTGTCGTGGGGACCAAGGAGTACTTCTCGCGGCGCATGCTGAAGCTGAATGAGAGCTACGCCGCGACCGGACTTACGGCCGAGGCCTGGCACCACCGCAGCGACGCCATTACCTCGGCGGCCGCATTCATCGGCATCGCGATTGCCGTGATGGCCGGAACCGGGTACGAGGCGGCGGACGACTGGGCGGCCCTGGCGGCTTGTGCCATCATCATCTTCAACGGCGTGCTGATCGCCCGGAACGCGTTGCAAGAGATCATGGACACGGTGGTCTCGTGCGAAGTGGAGGACGAGGTGCGCCGCATCGCCATCGCTGTGGACGGGGTGAATGGCATCGAGAAATGCCACGTCCGCAGAAGCGGTCTGAGCCTGCTGGTGGACATTCATGTGGAGGTTGATGGCAGTCTGAGCGTGCACCGCGGCCACGAAATCGCCCACGCAGTCAAGGATGCCTTGGTGGGGTCCGCGCTGGCCATCACCGACGTGGCGGTGCACGTCGAACCGACTCCCCAATAAGGCGACCGGCCAGGACCGCATTCGGCCCGGCCCCGGCGCATTCACTTCAGGCGCAGCGCGAGTTTCCAGCCCAGGTAAACCCCCACCAGGCTGCCGATGCTGCTCAGCACAAAGGCCACTCCAAAGCCGAAGCGATCGCCGAGAAACCAGCCGACGTAACCGCCAAGCATCGCGCCGCCGAGTGGAAAGAGCTTCAGCATGAGTCTCACTATGCGGCGAAATATCCCAAAGTCGAGCGGTCGGCTGTTCCGGGCGCGGACAAATTTCCCAAAGGGAAATCAGCCAAATTGCCATGGCCTTGAAACGTTTTCCCGTTTACTTGCCCTGGGCGAAGTTCCTAGTTTGTCTGACCATTATTATGAAGACCACCCCTCCATCCGAACCACCGTGTCAAAACGTCCAGCTTCTCAACTGGGTCAAGGAAATGGCGGCCTTGTGCAAGCCCGACCAGATTCACTGGGTTGATGGCTCCCAGCAGGAGTATGACGCCCTGTGTGCCCAGCTCGTGGCGGGTGGCACCTTCATTAAACTGAACGAGAAGCTTTGGCCGGGCTGCTTCTACGCCCGGTCGGACGCCAGCGATGTCGCCCGTGTGGAGGAACGGACCTTCATATGCAGCAAGACGAAGGAGGACGCCGGTCCGACCAACAACTGGGCGGATCCGGTGGAGATGAAGGCCAAACTGACGAAGCTCTTCGACGGCTCAATGCGCGGACGCACGATGTATGTGCTGCCATACAGCATGGGCCCGATCGGATCTCCCATCAGCCAGATCGGCGTCGAAATCACCGACTCCGCCTACGTCGTCGTCAACATGCGCATCATGGCCCGCATCGGCCAGGCGGTCTTCAAGGAAATCGACAAGGGCCTCCGCTGGGTGCCCTGCATGCACAGCGTCGGCGCGCCGCTAGCAGCCGGCCAGAAGGACGTCATCTGGCCCTGCAACAAGGAGAAGTATATCGTCCATTTTCCCGAGACGCTCGAGATCTGGTCCTTTGGGTCCGGCTACGGTGGCAACGCGCTCCTGGGCAAGAAGTGCTACGCTCTGCGCATCGCGTCCACCATGGCGCGCAACGAGGGATGGATGGCCGAGCACATGCTCATCCTCGGGGTCGAGAATCCGAAGGGGGAGAAGACCTATGTCGCCGCCGCCTTCCCCAGCGCCTGCGGCAAAACCAATTTTGCCATGCTCATTCCGCCCGCCACGTTCAAGGGCTGGAAGGTGTGGACCGTTGGCGACGACATCGCGTGGATCAAACCCGGCAAGGATGGCCGCCTCCACGCCATCAACCCGGAGGCCGGCTTCTTCGGCGTCGCGCCCGGCACCTCGGACAAGACCAATCCGAACGCGATGAAGTCGCTCGCCCGGAACAGCATCTTCACCAACGTCGCCCGCACTCTTGACGGCGGGGTGTGGTGGGAAGGCATGACGGACGCTCCACCTGCCGAATTGATCGACTGGCAGGGCAACAAGTGGACCCCCGCCATCGGCAAGGAGAAAGGCATCAAGGCTGCGCATCCGAATTCCCGTTTCACCGCCCCGGCCTCCCAGTGTCCGACGATCGACCCGGACTGGGAGAATCCCCAGGGCGTGCCGATCAGCGCGTTCATCTTTGGCGGACGCCGCGCCACCACCATGCCGCTGGTGTTCCAGTCATTCAACTGGACCCACGGCGTGTACGTCGGGGCCACCATGGGCTCCGAAATGACGGCCGCCGCTGCAGGTACCGTCGGCAAGGTCCGCCGCGACCCCATGGCGATGCTGCCTTTTGCCGGTTACAACATGGCCGATTACTTCGCCCACTGGCTGAGCATGCAGAAGAGCGTCAAGTTCCTGCCCGCGATTTTCCACGTCAACTGGTTCCGCAAGAGTGCCGAGGGCAAGTTTCTCTGGCCCGGCTTTGGCGAAAACATGCGCGTGCTCAAGTGGATCACCGACCGCGTCAACGGCCGCGCCGCCGCGGTGGAATCGCCCATCGGCTGGGTGCCCCGGTATCAGGATTTCGAATGGACCGGGCTCGAATTCTCCCCGGAGGAATTTGAGCAGGTCATGGCCCTGGATAACGACGCTTGGGCGAAGGAACTCATCGACCAGGAGACGCTGTTCTTCAATCTGCGCGACCGCCTGCCCAGGCAGCTCATCAACGAGCGCCAGCAGGTGATCAGCCGCATGTAGCTGCATCCCGGCGCGCGATGCCCGTCATCGTGCGCCGTTTTGTTTGCGGCCCATAGCGCGCGGCTTGCGCTCCCGCCGCGCCGGCGGAGACCGGGGCGCGGCTGTCACCACACCGCCAGGACGAACAAGCCGATCATCGCCACGGCGCAGGCGACCCGCGACGCCGTGCCCAACACCATGCCGATGAGTGCACCCGCGCCGGCCCGCATAGCCTCCTCGTTGGTGCGTTTGCCGAGCAATTTTTCCGCCGCCACTGCGCCGGTGATGCTGCCGATAACGAGGGCCGGCAGGGAGACGAACAACCCGGCGAGCGCACCCCCGGTCGCACCGGCCATGCCCCATTTGCTTCCGCCCAGCAGTCGGGTTCCGACGAGCGTGCCGAGGAGGTCGGCAATGACTGACAACAGCCAGAAACTAGCGATCCAACCCACTGCGATCCACGAGAGCGTGGTCGGCAGCAGCCATTTATGCAGCAGCACGCCGAGCAGGATGAGCGTGGTGCCCGGCAGCAGCGGCATCACGCAGCCGACGAGGCCGGTGAGCAGCAGGGCGCAAGTGAGGCTCCAAATCAGCACGGACACAGGGAGACAGACCCCGGCGGCGGCGGCAAGTTGCAGAAAATGGCCTGCCGGCGAATAATTGTGCCGGGTTGAGGCAGGTTCACCTCCTCCAGTGGCAGGGATGGGGATCCGCCGGGGAGCATGTCTTTGGCGATGACATGGGGCGGAGATTCTTGAGACACGGCCGATCCAGGGGCTCGGGATCTGTGCAGGTTGCTGACCGGCTGCAGCTTAATGGCTTGGCGGCGGCCTGGCGGCGTGACAGAAGGTTTTTGCAACCATGCGGCCCTGTGCCGTGTTCTGATCGTGAGTGAGAATCCTCCAGTGCAAGCGACTTCCCCGGGCCTGACGGCTCCGACCGACTTCACCACTTTCATGCGCAACTATCAGGACATGGTCTACTCGACTGCGGTGCGCCTCCTCGGCAATGACGCACAAGCCGAGGATATTTCCCAGGAAGTCTTCATCAAGGCGCACCAGCACTGGGATAACTTGTGCGCCAGCCCCACGGCCGGCGGCTGGTTGAAAACTGTCACGACCAACCTGAGCATCAACCACCTGCAGCGCTACCGTAAGCGCTGGCGCTTTTTCTCGGAGCTGGTGCATTCCGAGCACGACGACGAGGGCGACGCGCGGGAAGTCGAGTTTGCGGCTCCCGACACCTTCTTCGCCGAATTGGATTCGGCGGAGCGCCGGGCTTGGGTGGAACGCGAACTGGAAAAGCTGCCCGAGCATCAGCGCGTGCCGCTCGTGCTCTATCATTTTGAGGAAATGTCCTACGAGGACATCGCGAACCAGCTTGGCGTGTCGCTCAGCAAGGTGAAGACCGACATCCTCCGCGGCCGCGAAGCGCTGGCGAAAATCCTTCTGCACAGCGGCACCAGCCATGAAAAATTCTCCGCCGGATGAGGCAAATCCAGTCATTCAAGCTTCAAACTCAAATTTCACCATGAACCGCCGCATGAATCCAGACGAGCTCGAGAAGTTCATCCACCGCACCCTGCGCTCCCTGCCCGAACGCCACGCTCCGGGCACGCTGGAAGCGCGGGTGCTGGCGGAGATTGAGCGGCGCGCGGCCATTCCGTGGTGGCACAAGTCCTATGCCTGGTGGCCGGCGCCGGTGCGGGTCGCCTTCCTGGTGATTTCCGCCGTGGCCGCGGCTGTGCTCGTGCTCGGCTGGTTTGCCGTCAGCCGCAGTCCGGCCGGTGCGACCGTAGTGGACGAGGCGGTGAGTCACTTCGGCTGGTTCGCCACCCTTCAGGCCGTCGTTTCGGGCATAGTGGACAAGGCCGGCCTGGTCTGGCGGGCCATTCCGCCGCTCTGGATCCATGGCGCGCTGGCCTTTCTGGTCGCCTGCTACGCCACTCTCATCGGGGTCGGTGCCGCGGCCTACCGCACCTTCACCGCCCAACGTCCATCGCTTTAAATCATCCTGCCATGAAAAAATTTTTCCGACCTTTCAATACCGGCTGCGCCGCCGCGCTTTTCCTGGCGCTGGTGCTGACCGGCCCCGCCCAGGACCAAACCGCCCCTGTGTCCGATACGCTGCCACCGGCACCGGCTTTGCTGCCGGCGGTTCAACCGTTGGATGAGGCAGCCGACAACTCTTTGACCGAAACTGTTCCAGCCGCGGAGTCTGCGTCCGGGTCTGCGGATTCCTCCGCCCCGGACGATGCCATGCCCCCCGAGTTTCGCCGCCTTGACTCCGCCGGTGCCGCGGAGGAAGAGGAAGCAGGTTCCAATGAAGGGGAGAATAGCCCTGCCAGGCGATCAACTAGAGGGAAATTGGTCGTCGTGGACCACGGCGGCAGCGATCGCGTGGCTTTGTTTAATGACAACCGGGTGGAGGAGGGCGAGACGATCGAAGGCGACGTTGTCAGCATCATAGGTGACACTTTCATCGACGGGGAAACCACAGGCGATGCGGTTGCCGTCATGGGCAATGTCATCATCAACGGCACGGCGGAGCAAAACGTCGTGGCGGTGATGGGAAGTAATACCATCAATGGAACCGTGCAGGGTGACGCGATTGCGGTGATGGGCGACCTCACCCTCGGCCCCAAGGCCATCGTGACCGGCAAGGCGGTATGCGTCGGCGGCGAAATCCATCGCGATCTCACGGCGATCGTCGAGGGAGGGACGGTGCAGAAGGAGATTGGTCAGGACTTCCGCCTGGGCGCACCGCTGACGGCGTGGTGGATGCACGGCCTCAAATTGGGCCGTCCTCTCGCCATCGGGGCGCATCTCGCCTGGTTGTGGATTATCACCGTGGGCATGCTCGCGTTCTACGCGTTGCTGGCGCTGGTTTTTCCCCGCGGCATCCGCAAGTGCGGCGACATGCTGGTGCAACGCCCGGTTATGACGGTCATGTCCGCCTTGCTGTCCGTGCTGGCCCTGCCCGTGCTGTTCGTGCTGCTGCTCATCACGGTCATCGGCATTCCGGTGGCGTTGCTGGTCCTGCCGGTCGGCATCCTGCTCCTGGCTCTCTTTGGCAAGGCGGCGATCTACGCCCTAGTCGGTCGCTTGCTCTCCCGGGACCGGTTGCCTCCCGCGCTGGCCGTGCTGGTGGGAGGACTCATCCTGGTGGCACTTTATCTCGTGCCGTTTGTGGGATTGGTGGCTTCGCTGTTTGTCTCCTTCCTTGGGTTCGGATGCGTGGTTGCGACGCTCCTCACTCCGTCCCCCAAAGCGGCCGGTCCGGCAGCGGCAACCGGCGTCGCAGGTTTTGGCCAGGGCGCACCGAGCCTGTCGGGCACGCCTCTGGTCGAATCCGAGGCCGGCGCAACGATTGAGGTCCCCCCGGTCCTGACGACAACTCCAACCGCTCCCTCCACCGCGTTGTCGTCGGCCATGCCACGCGCCGGTTTCTGGATCCGGACCGGGGCTCTGGCGATCGACGGACTCTTGATTGCCGTCGTTTCCGGTCCGCTGCACGCCGGACCGGCGGTGCTGCTGTTGCTTGCCACCTATGCGGTGCTGATGTGGAAGCACAAGGGAACGACCATCGGCGGCATCATCTGCCGGCTCAAGGTTGTGCGACTCGACGATCGCCCGGTCGATTGGTCCACCGCGATTGTTCGCGCGCTTGGCTGCTTCCTTTCGCTGATCGTCGCTGGGCTCGGTTTTATCTGGGTTGCCTTCGACGATGAAAAGCAGTCGTGGCACGACAAGATTGCCGGCACGACGGTCGTGAAGGTCCCGAGAAGCATTTCGCTGGTCTGACGGGAGGGCAGGGGGCCTGGGCACGGGGCGGAGAAAATTTGCTCGCGCCTGCGGTTTTTCCATCAAACCTCGGGCCTCATGCCTTCCGCCTCACCACTCGTCGGCATCATCATGGGCAGCACGTCTGATTGGGAGACGATGCAGCACGCGGCCCTGACGCTTGATCAGCTCGGTGTCCCCTACGAAAAACGGGTTGTCAGTGCGCACCGCACGCCGCAACTGGCCTATGAATGGTGCAGCGGGGCCAAGGCGCGGGGGCTGAAGGTGATCATTGCGGCCGCGGGTGGCGCGGCCCATCTGGCCGGGGTGGCGGCGGCGCTCACGCCGCTGCCGGTGCTGGGGGTGCCGATGGAGTCGGCATCTCTCAAGGGGCTCGATTCACTGCTTTCGATGGTGCAGATGCCCGGTGGCATTCCCGTGGGGACGCTGGCCATCGGCAAGCCGGGCGCGATCAACGCCGCGCTGCTCGCCGCCGCGATCCTTGCCCTGGGCGATGCGAAGGTGGAGAAGGCGCTCGACGATTATCGCGTGGTCCAGGCGAAAAAAGTCTCCGAAGCCAGGCTGCCGTAAAAGACACCGCACTCCAGGCGAAGAAAATGCGTTGACAGTGAAAAACGCGTCACGCTGACTCTACCTCCCGTATATTGCAGGGTGGAGCAGCCTGGTAGCTCGTCAGGCTCATAACCTGAAGGTCGTTGGTTCAAATCCAACCCCTGCACCCAATTTAAAACGCCTCCCACTGCTCGGGAGGCGTTTCTGTTTAGGCACTTAGGCGAGTGGTAAAAACCGGGGCTCAGCCTTC
>JAQUYL010000004.1 GCA_028691845.1 Opitutaceae bacterium | reverse complement strand
GGGGGCCTGAGACGGCGACACTCCTGTTGAGTGTCGCCTGGCCCCCACTTCCTCCACACCTCCATCCCCAACCTTCCCCCGTCCCTGCCAGCCTCCTTAAAAAGTGCGAAACTTGACGAACACTACCTTAACTTTAATCTTTCACTCGAAACCTCATGTCAGTTTCACCGTCGATCGACTCATCTGCCTTGCCACGGGAACTACCGGCAGGGGCGGGTCATGCGCCGGTCATTGAGGTCGTGGGGCTGGGGAAACTGTACGAGGCGAATGTCCCACTGCGGCGCTGGCTGGCGCGGGGCATGGGGCTGGACCGTTTAGCCATGGCCGGCGGGAACGGCACAGACAGGGGAGTAGCTGCCTTGAGCGGAGTGAGTTTCGCGGTGCATAAAGGTGAGGCCTTCGGCATTATTGGACGCAATGGGGCAGGTAAAAGCACCCTGCTGCAGATTCTGGCCGGTACATTAATGGCGACGACGGGGGAATGCCGCGTGCGGGGGCGGGTGACGGCGCTGCTGGAGCTGGGGTCGGGGTTCAACCCCGAGTTCACCGGGCGGGAAAATATCTATCTCGCCGGCTCGATCCTGGGCATTGGCCGGACGGAGATGGATCATAAATTCCCCGAGATAGAAGAGTTCGCCGATATCGGCGCATTTATCGAGCAGCCGGTCAAAACCTACTCCACGGGCATGCTGATGCGGGTGGCCTTTTCCGTGGCGGTGGCGGTCGAGCCCGACATCCTGATCATCGACGAGGCTCTGAGCGTCGGCGACATTCTCTTTCAGCAAAAGTGCAATCGCCGCCTGCGCGAACTGCTGACGCGAGGCGTGACCTTGCTGGTCGTCACCCACGACACGGCGTTTGTGCTGAATATGTGCAATCGGGCCATGTGGCTCGACAAGGGGAAGGTGGCTTATCTCGGCGATGCGGCGGATTGTGTGCGGGAATACCTGACGGCCATGGGCGCGGTCGCCGGCAATGAAGCGGCCTCGCCGGCAGATTCGGAGGAGATTCCGGTGGCTGCGCTGCCCAGTGCGCCGGCGTTGAATCTGGATAAATGCCAGCGGCTCGGCGACGGCGGGGTCGCCCTCGAGAAGATCTGGATGGTCAATGAAGCGGGAGAAGCTTCGACCATATTTCGTCTGGGGGAATGGTGCCGCGTGGTGGCCTTGGTCCGGGCGTGGCGGGATGTGCGGCTGGTCAGCGGCGGGTGCGAATTGCGCGACCGGCACGGGCAGGTGATTTTTGCCACGGGCCTGCGCGTGGTGCGCCGGCTGATCGATTTCATCCCCGCCGGCCAATGCCGGGCGGTCGTCATGCGTTTCAAACTGGAGATTGCCCCGGGGCAATACACCCTTGATGTGGGCTCCGGTGCCGGGGAACGGGAAGACAATACCTGGCAGCGGGTGGTGGCGGCCGCGGTCATCGAAGTTTCGACGACTCCGGAGCAGGAGGTTGTCCACGGGTTGGCCCGGCTGCCTTACGAGGTTTCCGTTTATCGCGCGAATACGGAGATCACCCCTTGAGGTTGAACGGGCGGAGCGTGCTCGACAGCTCGGCATCGCGGACGGAATCGATGGCACAATGTTCGTCGTTGATGCCATAGCTGATGATCCAGCGATCGTCTTCTTCAACGGCCCCGCAGGGGTAAACCACCTCGTGGATAGCGGGATTCAGCCGCGGATGAAGCGGCTGATCGCCGAAGGGATTGGCCAGCCTAAATGGATGCAGTGGGGCGGTCTCGGGAGCGAAGGGGGGGGCAGCAGCGAAGCGGTAGACCGCAGGAACATAACGATAGCCTTCGGGCGTCGTGTGGACCGAATGGCAAAACGAGTAATAGCGTGTGCCTGCCAACTGAGGCGGAGCCCCGCCGCGCAGCTCACCAAACCGGGCCGTATAATCTTCGTGCGGCCAGTCTTCGGAGTGTATTTCGGAGCAGACGATGTCGCCTTCTCCTTCGAGGGAAAACTTTAGAACGCGATGCGGCGCGATCGAGTAGATCGCATAGAACGGGTCGTCGCCAAAGATCCCCCAGTTTTTCTCCAGCTTCCGTCGCCGGCCCTGCAGAATCAATTCTCGGGCGTAGCCGACCGGCTGGAGGGAGTTGGCATCGATTTCCTGCAGAAACTGGCTGTTCTGTGGTTCATGCCAGCCGGAATTCCAATACAGAAAGATCCGCCCCGCCAGACGCATGAGCCTAGGATCGGCAAACCAAGTCGTGACCCGTTCGGGATACGCACATTTGGGCGGGAAGCGCACCAGATCCGACAAGGCGACCTGGCTGTCGGCAACCAGCTGGAGGGAGGAAGAGAGACGACAGAGTCCGATCCGCCGGATCATGTCGAATCCGACGACACGATAGGCGAAAAGCCAGCCGCCGTTCTTCTCCCGCAGCAGGCCCGGATTGAAGGTTCTGACCGGGCCGGAAGCTGGGAAGTGGCTCCAGGAAGCAGGCAATAGTTCGTCGCTATTGAAGATAATCGTTCCGGCCATGAGTGCTGGGCCTGATCAGATTCGAAAGGACAAAGTGGAAGCCAAACGAAAAATGGCGAACGCCTGCTCACTTGGATCGATGGACCGGCATGTGGGGCGGGCGGCGAGGTTGTGGTCAGTGTTCGGAAAACGCACTTTTCCAGCGTGCGACGGCTCAGAGCACCTCGGCGAAATAGGGACGCAGCAGGGCGAAAAGCACATAGCCCAGCGCCACGGTGGCGGCGGCAAACAGATAGACGTAGCCCATCACCCCGTAATCGATGGGTGCATGCCAGAGCACGGCTTTGCGCGCCTCGTTGATGAGCAGCAGCAGGGGATTGAATTTCAGGAAGGCCCAGATCTGGGGATCCCTGGTCGGAGGAGCGTAAAATACGGCGCTCGAGAACATCACGACGGTCGTCATGAAGGGCGTGAGGTGGGTGATGTCGCGGACAAAAACTCCGAGCGCCGACATTCCCCACGCCAGGCCGAGGGCCATGAACGCGAGCGGCAGCAGCAGGACGGGCAGGGCCAGCGCGCCCGTCCACGAAACACCGGCGCGGCTGAAGACAGCGATGGCGAGCAGCAAGAGGATGCTGAGCAGGGCATGATAGAGGGATGAAGCGACGGTCGAGAAAGGAATCACCTCGAGCGGGAATACGACCTTTTTGACGAAGTTGGGCTGGTTGGTAATCAGCATCGGGGCGGCGGCAATCGCCTCTGCGATCACGTGATAGAAACTGAGCCCGAGCAGCAGGGCGAGGGCGAAGTCGAAGGTCGTCTCGTTCGGTAGCACACCGAACTTGCTCTTGAAGATGAGGCCGAAGACGAAGAGATAGAGCGCCATCATCGTCAGCGGCGACAGGAGCGCCCACACGTGACCGAGGCGGCTTCCCCGGTGGCGCAGCTGCAGTTCGCGATGAGTGAATTGCACAACCAGATCGCGGTGGCGATGGAGGGTGGAAAGGGGATTCGGTAGACTCATGATAAAATTTATTATTAGGCGAAGAAGCAGAACCGCTCAAGCCGGCGGTCGGCCGGCGTGGGAGTTAAAAAATCCCTTGATGGCCTGGCATACCCATTCGATTTGCGGCCGGGAATGATGAGGACTGAGGGGCAGGCTGAGGACTTCGTTCGCGAGTTTTTCAGCGATGGGAAAATCGCCCCGCCTCCAACCGAGGGAGCGGTAGGCTTCGGACAGATGGGGTGGGGTGGGATAATGAACATCGGTGCCGATGTCGGCGGATGCGAGGTGCTGGCGCAGCGCATCGCGATGGGCCGTGCGGACAATGAACAGGTGCCAGACTGGTTCGGCCCAGTCGGGAACAGATGGGAGCACGAGGTCGCCTACGCCTCGCAGCCGGGAGCAGTATTCCTCCGTCAGAATTTTCCTGCGTGCGTTCCAGGTTTCGAGGTGACGCAGCTTCACCCGCAGAAAGGCCGCCTGCAGCTCATCGAGCCGCGAGTTGTAGCCGATGGCCACATTGCAGTAGCGGATACGCGATCCGTAATTGCGCAGCAGCCGCACCTTGTCGGCAAACGCGGCATCACTGGTCGTCACGGCCCCCGCGTCGGCAAAGGCCCCGAGATTTTTTGTCGGATAAAAACTAGTCCCGGCGGCGTGGCCCAGGCTGCCAGCGATCCGGCCGCGGCAGCCGGCGCCGTGGGCTTGCGCGGCGTCCTCCAGCACAAATAAATTGTGCCGCACCGCGATCTTGTTGATGGCATCCATGTCGGCCGTCTGTCCGTAGAGGTGGACCGGCAGGATGGCCCTGGTTCGCGGCGTGATCGCCGCTGTCAGGCGCGTCGCATCGATGTTGTAGGTGCGCTCATCGGGCTCAACCGGCACCAGCGTGGCCCCGACATGCGAGACTGCCAGCCAGGTCGCGATATAAGTGTTGGAAGGAACAATCACCTCGTCGCCGGCGCCGATTCCCGCAGCGTCCAGGGCGAGTTGCAGGGCCTCCAGGCCGTTGGCCACGCCGACACAATGCGGCGAACCGATGAACGAGGCATATTCCGACTCGAACGCCGCCAGTTCCTCTCCCAGAAGATACCTCCCTGATGACATGACCCGATGGTAGGCGTCGTCGAGTTCATCGTGTAACTCGTCATAGGCGGGTCCGATATCAAGAAACGGCACCTTCATGGGATGATTAAAATGAGCGCAACAAGAGGGACGGGACAGGGAGGGGATCGGCAGGGTCGGGCCGGTCGTCTGTTTCCGTCAAGTGTCTAAATTCTGCATCGGCCGACGGAGAGGTCGATGATGAAACACCCTGATGGTTCCAGCTTTGGAGGGTGTGTCTGGGGGGGCATTCAAGGGCTGAATAGGCGATGGCACCACTGTGCCGCCGCGGGCGATCAGCAAGCGGAATGTCCACCTGTATCGGGCGGGTGCCTGCCGCTTTGGGCCCGGGGAGAACAGGGATTTATCCCCGGGGAGATCAGATTCTTTCATTTTCCCCTTGAACTTGGCGTGCCAGGCATGCTTCTCTGACCTTCCGTCTCATTAATTCCCGCCCGTGGTCCAGGCCACTGTGGCGCCAACTTCCGCGATTCCGGTTTCCTTCCGGATTTTGCGTTTTCATCTGACGCGAAAAAGTGCTTGCCGAGGGCACCTCCCCCGGTAGGTTCGGCGTCTTTTCCAAATTTTCCAACCGCTGTAGTAAGTACTTCACATGCCAACCATCAACCAACTCGTGCGAAAAGGTCGCCGCAAAGTGCGCGCCAAATCAAAGGCTCCCGCCTTGTCGGGCAATCCCTTCCGCCGCGGCGTTTGCGTGCAAGTCATGACTCGTACGCCCAAGAAGCCGAATTCGGCCATCCGCAAGGTGGCCAAGGTGCGCCTCACGAACGGGCAAGAAGTCATTTCCTACATTCCCGATGAGGGGCACAATCTTCAGGAGCACTCAATCGTGCTCGTACGGGGAGGTCGTGTGAAGGATCTTCCCGGTGTCCGCTACCACATCGTTCGTGGCACCCTGGACGCCACCGGCGTGGAGAAACGCCGCCGCAGCCGCTCCAAATACGGAGTCAAGCGTCCGAAAGCCGCCAAAGCATAATCCCCGTTCCTTAACCCTTCCCGTTTCGCCATGTCTCGCCGTCGCAGAGCCGAACACCGTCCCACGCCACCCGACATTCGTTACAACAGCCCGTTGGTGACGCATTTGATCAATGTCGTCATGAAATCCGGCAAGAAAACCCTGGCCGAGCGCATCGTCTACGGGGCCTTTGAGCGCGTCAGCGAGAAGCTGCAAAAGGGCGACCCGGTCGACCTGTTGATGGGGGCCATGGAAAACGCCCGCCCGAAGCTCGAGGTGAAGAGCCGCCGGGTCGGCGGGGCGACCTATCAGGTGCCGATTGAAATCAGCTTTGAGCGCCAGGAATGCCTCGCGTTTCGTTGGATCGTCGATGCGGCCAATGCCCGCAAAGGCATACCCCTCCGCGAGGCCCTCGCGGCCGAGATTATCGACGCCTACAACAACACGGGCACGGTCGTTAAAAAGAAGGAAGACATGCACAAGATGGCTCAGGCCAATCGCGCCTTCGCCCATCTCCGCTGGTAACGTCCATGGCCATCAATCTCCAGATCGTAACCGAGAAACCGAAGCTTTCCTCGGCCAATTCGCCCAAGCGCCCGTTCCCGATGGAGTGGACGCGCAACATCGGCATTGCCGCGCACATCGACGCCGGCAAGACGACAACCTCCGAGCGCATCCTTTTCTACACCGGCGCCGTCCACAAGATGGGCGAAGTGCACGAAGGCTCGACCGTCACCGATTGGATGGAGCAGGAGCGCGAGCGTGGCATCACGATCACCTCCGCTGCGGTGTCGTGCGCATGGATCCCCTCGGTCGGACCGTTCAAGTCGATCAAGCATCGCATCAATGTCATCGACACCCCAGGGCACGTGGACTTTACGGCTGAGGTGGAGCGCTCGTTGCGAGTGCTGGATGGCGCAGTCGCCGTCTTTTGCGCAGTCGCCGGCGTGCAACCGCAGTCGGAGACGGTCTGGCGGCAGGCCACCAAGTACCGGGTGCCGCGTCTGGCCTTCGTGAACAAGATGGACCGCACCGGGGCGAACTTCTACCGAGCGGTCGACGAGATGCGCAAAAAACTCGGCGCGAACGCCCATCCGCTGTTCCTGCCGATTGGTGCCGAGGAAAATTTCAGCGGCCTCGTCGACCTCGTGCAGATGAAGGCCTATCAATTCGTCGACGATTCGGCGGATCCGCTGGGGTTGAATCCGGCCATCACCGATATTCCGGCCGATATGCTGGCTGAGGCCAGGAAGCACCGCGAAAAACTGATTGAGGCCGTAGCAGACAGCGACGACGAGATTGCGCACAAATATCTCGAAGGTCAGGAGATTGGGACGAACGAACTGATGGTCGGCATCCGCAAGGCCACAGTCGGTTTGAAATTTGTCGGCGTGATTCCCGGTTCCGCCTTTAAGAAGAAAGGCATCCAGCGCCTGCTCGATTGCGTGGTCAATTATCTTCCCTCCGCCATCGACGTGCCTCCCACCAATGGGCAGGATTCCGAAGGCAAGGAAGTGCCCGCCACGGCCGACGACCAGAACAAGACAGTCGGTCTCGCGTTCAAGCTCTGGAGCGATCCCTTCGTCGGAAAACTGGTTTTCTGCCGCGTATATTCCGGACAACTGCTGCGCGGCCAGTCCCTCTACAATCCACGCACCCGTCGGAGCGAGCGCGTTTCGCGCCTGCTGCTGATGCGCGCGATGGACAAAGAGGAGATTGATGTCGCCTATGCGGGTGACATCTGCGCGCTCGTCGGCATCAAGGATGTGATCACGGGCGACACGCTGTGCCATGAGGACGCCGACATCCGGCTCGAGCCGCCGACCTTCCCGGAACCGGTCATCTCGATGTCGATCGAGCCGAAGTCCAAGGTCGACCAGGAGAAGCTGGGCACGGCGCTGGCCCGCCTCATGGCGGAGGATCCCACCTTCCGGGTCTCCACCAACCACGACACCGGCCAGACGATCATCGCCGGCATGGGCGAGCTGCACCTGGAGATCATCCGCGATCGCATGGTCCGCGAGTTCAAGGTCGAATCCGATGCGGGCAAGCCGCAGATCGCCTACCGCGAAACGATTTCGCAGGCCGCCGAGGGCGTGGGCAAATTCATCCGCCAGTCGGGCGGACGCGGCCAATACGGCCACGTAGTCGTCAGGCTCGAGCCCAACGAAAAGGGCAAGGGCGTGGAGGTCATCAACGAGATCGTCGGCGGCGTCATCCCGAAGGAATACATAAAACCCTCAACGGAAGGTATTCTCGAGGGAGCCAACAATGGCGTCGTCGCCGGGCATCCCGTCATCGATTTCAAGTGCAGAATCATCGACGGATCGTTCCATGAGGTCGATTCGTCGGAGCTGGCGTTCAAGATGGCCGGCATTTTCGCCTTCAAGGAGGCGATGACCAAGGCCAAGCCAATCCTGCTCGAGCCGATCATGAAGGTTGAGGTCACGGTCCCCGAGGAATTCCAGGGTGACATCATGGGAGACATCAACCGTCGGCGCGGCCAAATCCAGGGCATGGATAGTCGCGAAGGCGCCTGCATCATCGCGGCCATGGTGCCGCTCGAGACCATGTTTGGCTACGCCACCGACATCCGATCTCTCTCGAAAGGCCGCGCCTCGTATTCGATGGAACCCTCGCATTTTGCCCAGGTGCCGGCTTCGCTCCTGACCAAGATCGTGGAGACCTCCACCAAGGCTCCGGCCCGCACTTAACTCTCTTCATTAACCATCTAAACGTTCTTTCGTTCTTTATATGAAAGGCCAACGCATTCGCATCAGACTTCAAGGCTACGACTATCGGGTCATCGATCAGTCCGCCCTGGAAATCGTCGAGACCGCCAAGCGCTCCGGTGCGCGCGTCTCGGGCCCGATCCCGATGCCCACCCGCATCGAAAAACTTTCCGTCAACCGCTCGCCGCACGTGGACAAGAAATCCATGGAACAGTTCGAGTCGCGCACGCACAAGCGACTCATCGACATCCTCGAACCCACGGCGCAAACGGTCGACGAACTCAAAAAACTAAACCTTCCCTCCGGAGTAGACATTACCATCAACGTTTAACTTTAACCATTATTAGCAGTCCACCGGCGATACCAAGCCGGTCTTGCTAATGTAGGTCTAAACCAAACGGAACCACTTCCACCTACCGCTTAGCCTATGATCGCAACACTTTTAGGCAAAAAAATCGGGATGACGCAGGTCTACGACAGTGCCAACTGTCTGATCCCCGTCACCGTGGTCGAAGCCGGCCCTTGTCCGGTCGTCCAAGTCAAAACCGTCGAGACCGACGGGTACAACGCCGTCCAGCTCGGCTTTGGGCAGAAAAAAGCCGCCCGCACATCCAAGGCGGCGGCCAGCCATGCCCGGAAAGCCGGCCTCAACGGCGCGCCCCGCCAACTCAGCGAGGTTCGCCTCGCCGAGAAGCCCTCCCTCAAGGCCGGAGAGACCATCAATGTCACGATCTTCAAGGAAGGCCAGTTGGTCGACGTCCTGGGCGTCAGCAAGGGCAAGGGCTTCCAAGGCGTGGTGAAACTGCACCATGCCCAGGGTGGACCGGCCGCCCACGGTTCGATGTTCCATCGCCGCATCGGGGCCATCGGCATGCGCCAGACCCCCGGACGCACCTTTAAGAATCAGCCCATGCCCGGCCACATGGGCAGCAACCGTTGCACGATGCAAAATCTGCGCATCGTCAAGATCATCGCCGAGCAGAACCTGCTTCTCGTCCGGGGGGCCATTCCTGGCGCCAACGGCGATGCCGTCATCATCCGTTCCGCCAAGAAGGCGAAGAAAGCCTAAGCCCAGGGAGACTGCACCGACATGAAGCTTAAAGTATATACTCCCGACGCCACCCAAAGCGCTGAGCAGGATTTCAACCTGCCTGTCTTTGAAGGCGACAAAGGCCTGCAGGCCGTCAAGGAGGTCGTCGTGGCGCACAAAGCCAACGCCCGCCTCGGCACGCACTCCACCAAGACCCGTGGCGAAGTCCGCGGCGGAGGCAAGAAACCATGGCGCCAGAAGGGCACCGGTCGTGCCCGTGCCGGCTCCATCCGCTCTCCACTCTGGGGTGGGGGTGGTGTCGTGTTTGGCCCGAAACCGCGCGACTATTCCAAGAAAATCAACGCCAAGGTGAAGGCGCTCGCCTTCAGCCGCGCCCTCTTCGATCGTGCGACTGCCGGCGATCTCGATGTCATCGAGGCGTTCGAAACCAAGCCGGCAAAGACCAAGGTAATTAACCAGGTGATCAACCGCATCGCACCGAAGGGCACTGTGCTCATCGTCGATGCACCCTTCACCGCGGAGGCCGCCCGGGCCGCGAGCAATCTCAAGCGGGTCACCCTTCAGGAGGCCGCGAAGCTCAACACCCTCGATCTCTGCCAGTATCGGAGGATTGTCGTTTCCACCAAGGCCCTCGAGCAAATCCTCGCCCGCGCCCAGGGAGGTCAATCATGATTAGCCCCGACAAAGTACTGAAAAACATGCGGCTGACGGAGAAGTCGAACAAGCACTCCGCCAACTACGGCCAATACACCTTCGAGGTATATCCGTCCGCGAACAAACACACCGTACGGGAAGCCGTCGAACAGGCCTTCAATGTCACGGTCACGCGGGTGAACACCTACAACGTCAGGGGCAAGATGAAGAAGACCCGTCGCGGACAGCCCGTCCAGGCTTCCGATTCGAAGCGGGCGATCGTCACCCTCAAGCAGGGTGATAAGATCGAGCTCATCTGACGCCACCGGAGAAACACGCCATGCCACTCAAATCTTTCCGTCCCGTCACCAAGACCCTCCGGTTCACGATGCTGAACCGTCCGGATAACCTTGCTGACAAGCGCCCCGAACGGGGTCTGGTTGAACACAAGCACAAGACCGGCGGTCGCAATTGCTACGGCCGGCTCACATCCCGCCGTCGCGGCGGCGGCCACAAAAAACTCTACCGCCTCATTGATTTCAAGCGGGCCAAGCTGGACATGCCCGCCAGGGTGCAGGCGATCGAGTACGATCCCAACCGGACCGCTTCGATCGCCCTCATCGCCTATGCCGATGGCACGAAGAGCTACATCCTGGCCCCTCTGGGCCTGAATGTGGGCGACACCATCTATTCTGCGAACAAGACCGAATCCAACGACTTCCGCCCTGGCAATGTCTTCCCCCTGGCCGTCATTCCTCCGGCCACCAAGGTGCATGCGGTCGAGCTCATTCCAGGACGCGGAGCTCAGTTGGCCCGCTCGGCCGGCGTCAGCCTCGAATTGGTGAGCGTGGAGAATGGCAACGCCCAGCTCAAGCTGGCTTCCGGAGAGATCCGCCTGGTGAATGCGTTGTGCCGTGCGACCATCGGCGAGGTTGGTAATGCCGAGCACGGCAATCGTTCGCTCGGCAAGGCCGGTCGCAACAGGTGGCTGGGTCGCCGGCCGCGCCAGCGCGGTATGACGATGAACCCGATCGACCACCCCAACGGTGGCGGTCAGGGCAAATCCAAGGGTGGTGGCGGCCGCCAGCAGCTCATGTCTCCCTGGGGCCAGCTCGCCAAGGGATTCCCGACGCGCCGTCGCTTCAAGCCCTCCAACTCCCTCATTCTGGTCCGCCACAACGGCCGCCCGCCGCGCGGCAAGAAATAACCCTTACCTGACCCGCCATGGCTCGTTCCATCAAAAAAGGCTTCTTTGTCGATTATCACCTGCTGGAGAAAGTCCAGGAGGCGAGCAAAGCCGGTGCGCGCAAGCCCATCCAGACCTGGTCGCGCCGCTCGACGATCACCCCCGACTTTGTCGGCCACACCTTCAACGTCCACAATGGCAAAGCCCACGTTCCCGTCTATGTGACGGAAAACATGGTCGGCCACAAACTCGGCGAGTTCGCTCCGACGCGCATTTTCAAGGCGCACGGCGGCATGACCCGCAAGGAGATCTGAGGCCCCGCCGCCCAACCGCCCGACGTATATGGAAATTCAAGCTCTCACCCGCTACGCGCGCATGTCGCCCAAGAAGATGCGCGAAGTCGCTCGCCAGATTCAGGGCCGCCGCGTGGCCGAAGCCCTCGGCCTCGTCACGCTTATCCCGCGCAAATCCGCGCGCCTCATCGCCAAGACCTTAAAAAGCGCCGTCGCCAACGCGGAAAACAACAAGAACCTTTCTGCCGACAACCTGGTCGTGCTGAAGGCGCTCATCGAAAACGGCCCGGTGCTCAAGCGCTTCAAGGCCGGTGCCCGCGGCTCCGCCAGCCCCCGGCGCAAGAAGATGTCGCATATCCGTATCGTCCTGTCGGACGGCAACTCGAACTGATTTTCCCCATGGGCCAGAAAACACATCCCGTTGGTTTCCGTCTCGCGGTCCGCCGCAACTGGCAGTCCCGCTGGTTCGCGCACAAGAAGGATTTTGCCAAACTCCTCCACGAGGACCAAGTCATCCGTGACAGCCTTCTCAGCAAGCTGAAGCAGGCCGCGGTGCCGCGCATCTTCATCGAGCGTGCCGGCAATCGCGTGCGCGTCAAAATCTTCACCGCCCGGCCGGGCGTCGTCATCGGCAAGAAAGGCCAGGAAGTGGAGAATATGAAGGCGCAGCTCGCCAAACTCACGGGCAAGGAGATCCTCCTCGACATCCAGGAGATCAAGAAACCCGAGATCGAGGCGCAGTTGGTCGCGGAGAATGTCGCGCTGCAGCTGGAACGCCGCATCGCCTTCCGCCGGGCCATGAAGAAGGCCGTGCAGATGGCCATGAGCCTCGGCGTCGACGGCATCAAGGTCCAGTGTTCCGGACGCTTGGGCGGCACCGATATCGCCCGCCGCGAATGGCAGCGTCAGGGAAGCATCCCTCTTCACACCCTCCGCGAGAACATCGACTACGGCTTTGCCGAAGCACGCACTCTTTATGGCAAGATCGGCATAAAATGCTGGATCTGCAAAAAAGAGGAATCGAACTGAAATTTGCTTAAAGCTCAGAGCTTCAAGCCCATCGTCCATCGCCCGCCATGCTCTCTCCCGCCCGCACCAAATATCGCAAATCGCAGAAAGGCTCCCGCTCCGGCAACGCCAAACGCGGCCACTCCCTGGCCTTCGGCGAATTCGGCCTCCAGTCCCTCACCCGCGGCCCCATGACCGGCCAGCAGATCGAGGCTGCGCGTATCGTCATTTCCCGCCATTTGAAGCGCAAGGGAAAGCTCTGGATTCGCGTTTTCCCGCACAAGCCCATCACAAAAAAACCCGCCGAAGTCCGCCAGGGCCAAGGCAAGGGCCCGGTTGAGTATTACGTTGCTCAAATCAAGCCCGGCCTCGTGCTCTTCGAGCTCGCCGGCGTGCCGGTGGCCATCGCCAGGGAGGCCTTCCGCCTGGCCGATTCAAAGCTGCCGTTTCACTGCCGCTTCATCGTGCGCGAAGGCACTGTCGTCTAACCCACAGGAGACCGCCCGCCATGACTTCCAAGGAAATCCGCGTACTCACTCCCGCCGAAATCAAGACCAAGCTCCGCGAACTTCGTGCCGAGCTGCTCCAGCTCCGGCTCAAAAAACACACCGGTCAGGTGGAAAAACCGCATATGATCCGCGTCCTCCGCAAGGATATTGCCCGCCTCGAAACCATTTTTAGGGAAAAGCCGGCCGCCTGAAACAATTCAAGGCGCACAACCGACCATCACCATGTCCACTTCACTACGTAACACGCGCAAGACCGTCATCGGCATCGTCACTTCCCGCATTGGCGATAAGTCCGTGAAGGTCATCGTCCCCTATCAGACGCCGCACTCGCGCTACCACAAGGTCATCAAGCGCAAGACGGTGTTGCATGCCCACGACGAAAAGAACGAGGCCAAGATCGGCGACAAGGTCGAGGTCATGGAAACCCGCCCCCTGAGCCGGCTCAAGCGCTGGCGTGTGGTCAGGGTGACCGAGCACGCCGTCACCGTCGCCGCGGCCCTCTCCGAGGTCGACGTGGCCGAGCAAGTCCCGACCAAGACGACTGCGCCCGCTGCGGGCGCCCCCGTCACCGAGCCCACCAAAGCCTAACCCCCAGCCACTCTCCAGGAGGCCCGTCATGATTCAGATGCGTTCCATTCTCGATGTCGCCGACAACACCGGCGCCCGCAAGGCGTCCATGATCGGCCGCAAGGGGCAGAATACCCGATACGCCCATATTGGCGACATCATCACCGTCAACATCAAGGAGTCGAGCACCGGCGCCACCGTGAAGAAAGGCGAGGTTGTCAAGGCGGTCGTCGTCCGCACCCGGGCGCCGATCCACCGCACCGACGGCAGCTATCTCCGCTTCGACAGCAATGCCATTGTCATCATCGACGCCGACGGCAATCCGGTCGGCACACGCATCTTCGGCCCGGTGGCCCGCGAGTTGCGCGCGAAAAATTACATGAAGATCATCTCGCTCGCTCCGGAGGTCCTCTAACATGCAAAAATTTCACGTCAAACGCGGCGATACTGTCGTCGTCATCAGCGGCGCCCACAAGGGCAAGCAGGGCAAGATCCTGCAGGTGCTCGCCACCAAGCAGCGCGCCGTGGTCGAGGGCGTCGCCATGATCAAACGCCATCTCAAGAAGTCGCAGGAACATCCGCAAGGCACCATCGCCGAGCGCGAAGGCTCGGTCCATGTCTCGAACCTGATGCTTCTTTCACGCTACGAGCAATCCAAGCGCGCCAAGAAACCCGCGACGGTTGCCAAAAGCTGAAGCACTCTTTTTTGCCGGCTTGGAAACCCGGTAGACACCCATGAGAAAACTCCCGCCACTAAAGAAACACTACGTCGAGACGGTCGTGCCCGCCTTGATGGCCTCTCGGGGCTACAAGAACAAGCATGAGGTCCCCCGGCTCATGAAGATCGTCCTCAACACGGGCATTAGCTCCGAGGCCGACAAAAACGTCATTGCCGATGCGCAGCGCGACATCAGCGCGATTGCCGGCCAGAAGGCCGTGCTCGCCAAATCGAAAAAAGCCATCGCCAACTTCAAGTTGAAGCAGGGCCAGTTCGTCGGCGCGCATGTCACCCTGCGCAGCGACCGCATGTGGGATTTTTTGCTGCGCTTGCTGGCGGTCGCCCTGCCCACCATCCGGGACTTCCGCGGCGTGCCGAACAAGCTCGACGGCCAGGGCAACTACACCATTGGCATCACCGACCACTCAATCTTTCCCGAGATCAACGTTGAACACACCAAGCAGCACATCGGTCTCGATATCACTCTCGTGACGTCGGCCGGGACGGACGAGGAAGCCCGCGAACTGCTGAAGCTCCTCGGCATGCCTTTCCGTCGCGTCGAGGCGTCGGGTGCCAAGCACGCCGCCACTCCCGCCGCCTAACATATCCATTCGCCATGCCCAAGACCTCTGCCATCGAACGCAATAAGAAGCGCCAACGGCTTTCCGTGAAGTTTGCCGCCAAACGGGCCGAATTGAAGGCCCTGCTCCTCAATCCGAACACCACGGATCAGGAGTTTTTCGCCGTGCAGAAGAAGCTGGCCAAGCTTCCGCGCAATTCCTCCAAGGTGCGCATCCGCAACCGTTGCTCCCTCAGCGGGCGCCCGCGCGGATACAACCGCAAGTACGGCATCTCCCGCATCACGCTGCGCGAACTCGCGCTCTCCGGCAAGATCCCCGGCGTCACCAAATCATCCTGGTAATCCCTTTTGCCTGCGGAAGTCGGATATGATCCGCCGGCAGCTCCAACTCCCAACATCCTTCCATGACCGATCCCATCAGTGACTTCCTCACCCGCCTGCGCAACGCCAGCAAGGCGGGCCGCGATGAGTGCGTCAGCCCGCATTCGCAGCTCAAGGAGAGCATCGCCACCATCCTCAAAACCGAGGGTTTCGTGAACGATTTTTCCACCGGCGCCGACAAGCAGGGGCACAAGACCCTTGTCGTGAAACTCAAGTATGTCGACAGTGCGCCGGTGCTCACTGGCATCCGCCGCATCAGCACGCCTGGCCGCCGTCTTTACTACGGCTATCAGGAGCTGCCGCGCGTGCTTAACGGCCTCGGCATCGCCATCGTCTCGACGTCCAAGGGCCTCATGAAGGACCTGGACGCCCGCCGCAACAAGCTGGGCGGCGAACTCGTCTGCACCGTCTGGTAAGGAGACCCGCCAACCATGAGCAGAATCGGCAAACAACCCATTCCCATCCCCGACAAGGTCAAGATCGACATCAAGGGGCAGACCGTCCTCGTCGATGGCCCCAAAGGCAAGGTCCAGAAGTCCTTCGCCGATGTCGTGAAAATCGAGAAGGCCGACAACAAGATCGTCGTCAAGCCGGTCGAGGAATCGCGCTTCGCCAACGCCATGTACGGCACGGCCCGTTCCGTCATCGCCGGCATGGTCAAGGGCGCCTCGGTCGGTTACGTCAAGGAGCTCGAAATCCAGGGCGTCGGCTTCAAGGCCAACCTCAAGGGCAAGCAGCTCGACCTCGCTCTGGGCTACTCTCATCCGATCCTTTTTGACATCCCCGACGGCGTCAAAATCACCGTCACCGACCAGACGAAGCTCAAGGTCGAGGGCGCCGACAAACAGATGGTCGGCCAGGTGACGGCGGAAATCCGCTCCTTCTATCCCCCCGAGCCGTACAAGGGTAAGGGTGTGCGCATCGTGGGCGAACGGGTCCGCCGCAAGGAAGGCAAGACCGTCGCCTAATAGCATCCCCGCAATTCTCCAGGGCCGCATAACCCATGAATACAGTCCACAAAGCCCAGATTCTCCAGAAGCGCAAATGGCGCATCCGCAAAAAGGTCGCCGGCACCGCCGCGCGCCCGCGCCTCAGCGTCAAGTTCTCCGGCAAGCACATCTATGCCCAGGCGATCAACGACGACACTGCGACCACGCTTCTTTTCCTGTCCACCCTCGATCCCGAGCTGCGCAAGCAGAAATTGAAGAGCAATATCGCCAGCGCCAAGGCCCTCGGCGTCGCCTTTGCCAGCCGGGCCAAAACGGCCGGCATCGCCTCCGTCGTCTTCGACCGCAATGGCCGGCTCTACCATGGCCGCGTCAAAACCTTCGCCGATGCCGCGCGCGAAGGCGGCCTCAAGTTCTAATCTCCGCCCATGACTCCGAACTACAAGAACGCTTCCGCGCCCGCTGAGGGCGCCTCCGACGCCCCCGCGCTAGTCGAGAAGGTCGTCTTCATTAACCGCTGCGCGAAGGTCGTGAAGGGCGGCCGCCGCTTCAGTTTCTCCGCGCTCGCGGTCGTCGGCGACCGCCAGGGCAAAGTCGGCATCGGCTACGGCAAAGCCAACGAGGTGCCCGACGCCATCAAGAAAAGCACCGAGGCGGCCCGGAAACGCATGATCTCGGTGAAGCTCAAGGGTGGCACGATTCCGCACGAGGTGCTGGGTGAATATGACGGCGGCAAGGTCTTCCTGCGCCCTGCAAGCAACGGCACCGGCATCATTGCGGGCGGCGGCGTCCGCGCCGTGCTTGAGGCCGCGGGCGTTCACAATGTCCTCTCCAAGTCGCTTGGATCAAAAAACCACATCGCCGTGGTTCACGCCACGCTCAACGGCCTGCTCAAACTGCGCCTCGACGAGGATGTGAGGGCATTGCGTCGCTGATCTTTTCCCAAATCCGAGTCCTGTCCGAGCCCGATTCGGGCGGGGCGCTTCCCAGGAAAGAATATGAAACTTCACGAACTCAAAAATGTCCAAGGTGCCGTTCATCGGCGCAAGCGTGTCGGTTGCGGCGAAGGCGGCGGCCATGGCAAGACCAGCGGTCGCGGCGGCAAGGGCCAGACGGCCCGATCAGGCGGCAGCGTCCGCCCCGGCTTCGAAGGCGGCCAGATGCCTTTGTACCGCAAGCTTCCGCACCGCGGTTTCAGCAACTACGAATTTCGCACGACCTATGCCGTGGTCAACGTGGGGGATTTGGCCCGGCTTGACGCGGCGATTACCGAGGTGAATCCCACGGTGCTGGGTCAGCACGGTTTGATCCGTCCCGGTTCCGCGCTGGTGAAAGTGCTGGGTGACGGCGAACTCACGCGGGCTCTCCAGATCACCGCCGCGAAATTCTCCGCCTCCGCCAAGGCCAAGATCGAGAAGGCCGGCGGCCAGGCCATCATCGCATGATGGGGTAGGGCGCTGGCCCCGCGCCGCGCGATTTCACTAAGCTCCGACTCCCGACTCACTAATGTTTTCCGCTTTCACGAATTCGATGAAGATTCCCGAGCTTCGCTCGCGGATTCTCTACACGCTGGCGCTGCTCTTCGTGGCGCGCGTCGGTGCCCACATCCCGCTGCCCGGCGTCGATCCGGTGCCACTGCAGCAGTTCTTTGCCGATCAGACGGCGGGCGGAGGCGGCGCGCTCGTCGGTCTCTACAACATGTTTACGGGCGGCGCCCTCGTGAAAGGCGCCGTGTGCGCGCTGGGCATCATGCCCTACATCAGTGCATCCATTATCTTCCAGCTCATGACGGCGGTGGTGCCCTCCCTCAGTCGTCTGCAGCAGGAGGGTGACGTCGGCCGTCAAAAGCTCACCCAATTGACGCGTTATCTGACCGTCGGCATCTGCCTTGTGCAGGGCACGCTGCTCATTCTGGCGCTCGAAAATCCGTCGCGACTGTTTTCGGGATACGATATCAACCACTACGGATCGATTGTGATCGTCGGCCGGTTCTGGTTTCTGGTCCAGTCCACTGTGTTCATGACCGCCGGCACGATGCTGCTCATGTGGCTGGGCGAACAGGTCACCCAGCGGGGGATCGGCAACGGGGTCTCCCTCTTGATCACTGTCGGCATTCTGGCCGACATTCCGGGCGCAGCCACGGCCACCTATCAGCTCTTTTTCGCACCGGTCGGGGTCGCGCGCCTGGGGCTGCCGCAGGGCATTGTCATGGTCGCGCTCTTTGTGATCGTCATTGCGGGCATCGTCCTGGTCACGCAAGGCCAGCGGAAGATCCCGGTGCAATACGCCAAACGCGTGGTGGGGCAGAAGGTATATGGAGGACAGAGCTCTTTCCTTCCGCTCAAGGTCAACTACTCGGGCGTCATGCCGGTCATTTTCGCCAGCGCCATCCTGCTTTTCCCCCAACAGATTCTGTCCCAACTGGGCGCCGCGCTTAACATTAAATTCCTGGTGGAGTTTTCCAACAATCTGCTCCGGGGCAACTGGGTATACTATTTCGGATACTCGACGCTCATCCTGTTTTTCAGCTATTTCTGGGTGTCCGTCATGTTCAAGCCCATTCAGATCGCCGACGATCTGAAGAAATACGGGGGTTACGTGCCTGGCGTGCGTCCGGGCCAGCCGACGGCCCATTTCTTGGATTTCAGCATGACGCGTCTCACCCTTGCAGGCGCCATCTTCCTGACCGTCATTGCGGTCATGCCGGACGTCCTGCTTTTTGAACTGCAGGTCCCCTCCCGCATCGCGTACTTTTTCGGCGGCACGGGCATGCTGATTACGGTTGGCGTCATGCTCGATACAATGCGCCAGATCGAGACCTTCCTCCTGCAGCGCCACTACGACGGCTTCCTCCGCAAGGGGCGCATCCGCGGCCGCAGCGGTACCGCCCAAATGGCTCTCGGCGATGCAGCCGATATGAAAACAGTTGGTGTACTGTGGCTTGCGCTTGGCATCATCTTTTTGATTGGCATTATTGCGTGGGCTGTCCGCAATCTTGCTCTTTAGCACTTTACATTGGTGAAAAGGCCAACAACTTCCTGTGCCTTTTCCGCTCTCGGAAACCCGAAGGCGAAGATTTTGCTCCTGGATCCAACTCATCCGCGCTCAGCGGAACTCGTGAACCAGGCTTGTTCTTTGAATATTGAGCACGTCTCTCCTGCGTCACTTGTGCAACAGGAGATTTCGCGCCGTACACAGCTCGGACAACAAGCCGGAATGGCTTGCCAGCGCGGTTCCGCCGTGTCTGCGCAGGCGATGTTGGCGATTTTCCGCAAGTGGTACTGGGCGCGCAAACTCGATGCGGGATTCCTTCTGGAAGGTTTTCCGGCTACGCTGCTCCATGCGAAAGTGTTCGACGAATGGCTCGAGACCCGCGGCGAGGCCCTCACCGCGTGTTTCACGGCTGACCCATTATCCGCCCAGCCTGTCGTTGCGCATTATCGCACGCTGGGGCTCGTGATGAGCCCCGCCTTTCCTACTGCCGCTTAATGATACCGATCAAGAACAAGGAAGGCATCGCGCGTATGCGCGAATCCTGCGCCATCGCCGCCGCCGTGCTGGCGCAAATGAAGGAGCAAGCCCGGCCTGGCATCACCACCTACGATCTCGACCAGATCGGACGCGACCTCATCGCCGGCTTTGGCGCTCGGAGCGCCTGCTACGGTTACTCCCATGGTTCCCGCCGCTATCCGGCCCATACCTGCATCTCCCTTAACGAGGAGGTCGTCCATGGGATCGGCAGCATTCGCCGCATCATCCGCGAGGGCGATATCATCTCGATCGATGTGGTGGTCGAATACAATGGCTACGTCGGCGACAACGCCGCCACCGTACCCATCGGCCGCATCGAACCGCGGGTCGAGGAACTGCTTCGGGTTACGGAGCAGGCTCTGCACCTGGGGATCGCACAGGCGCAGGTAGGAAACCGGATCGGCGACATCTCGCACGCCGTCCAGACCTGTGCCGAAGGCCACGGTTTCAGCATTGTGCGCGAAATGGTCGGCCACGGCGTCGGCCGCAAGATGCACGAGGAACCGCAGATTCCCAACTTCGGCAAACGCGGCCGGGGTGAGGTCATCAAACCCGGGATGACCCTCGCGATTGAGCCCATGGTCAATCTCGGCCGGTACGAGATCCGCACCCTCGCCGACGGCTGGACGACGGTCACCATCGACGGCCTGCCCTCGGCGCATTTCGAACATACCGTGCTCACCACCGATAACGGTCCGGAAATCCTCACGATTCCGCGCCCCGTTTCCGTTTCCGTCTCACCATCCACAACCAATTCCTAAAATAACACTCGTGTCCTCCGCCTGCCGGCGCAGGACGAACTCGTCTCCTCACAACCACCATGCCACGTCTCCTCGGCGTTGAACTCCCCGCCAAAAAGAAAGTCGCATACTCCCTGCGCTACATCTACGGCATTGGCCCCGCCCGTGCCGAAAAAATCGTCGCGACCGTCGGTCTCGATCCCAACCTCCGTTCTTCCGATCTGACGGAGGAGCAACTTTCCAAGATTCTCCACCTCATCACCGAGAACAAGTGGGTGGTGGAAGGCGATCTCCGCCGCGAGATTGCCGGCAATCTAAAACGCTTGCAGGCGATCAACTGCTACCGGGGGGTTCGCCACCGTCGCGGTCTGCCGGTTCGCGGCCAGCGTACCAGCACCAACGCCCGCACCCGCAAGGGCCCGCGCAAGACGGTGGGCGTCACCAAGGTTAAAGAAGTGTAACCCATTCCCTCCATGGCCGAAGAAAAGTCTGAATCCAAGAAAGAGAAAGCTCCCAAAAAAGAAGCTCCGCCTGCCGATGTTGCTGGCAAGGCCGAGGCTGCTGCCGAAGACAAGCCCGCCAAGGGCAAGGCGGCCAAGGCCCCTGCTGAAAAGAAGGGGGACAAGGCCGCTGCCAAGCCCGCCGCTGCCCCCGCCGCCGGCGAGGCCGGGGCGCCGCCGCCGGTGCCTGCCGCTCCTGTCGAATTGGTCCATGGGGTGCCCAAGGCCCCGTCGGCCGAGGATTTGCTCAAGGAGGAGCTTGGCGCCATCAAGGTGCGCAGGGTCAAGGGGTCGAAGAACATCACTTCCGGTGTCGCCCACGTTACCGCTTCCTTCAACAACACGATTGTCGCCATCACCGACCACAAGGGCCAGGTGATCGCATGGTCCAGCGCCGGCAAATGCAATTTCCGTGGCTCGCGCAAGTCGACGGCGTATGCCGCCCAGGTCGTAGCGCAGGATGCGGCCCGTAATGCCATGGCCCATGGCCTCAAGGACGTGCAGATTCGGGTGAGCGGTCCCGGTTTGGGCCGCGATTCAGCCATCCGCGGCCTCCAAGCCATCGGTCTCGAAATTTCCTCCATCATAGATGTTACGCCCGTCCCGCACAACGGCTGCCGTCCCCGCAAGCGCCGGCGCGTCTAACCAGCCCATTCCGTCACACTCAACTAGCCTTTTCCATGGCCCGCTATACAGGACCTTCCACTCGCGTCAGCCGCCGCTTTGGCCAATACATCCTCGGTTCAACCAAGGTGCTTGAACGCCGCAACTATCCTCCCGGCCAGCACGGCCCGAAGTCTCGCCGGAAAATGTCGGAGTATGCCGCCGGTCTTTCCGAGAAACAGAAGCTCCGCTTCATCTACGGCCTGCTCGAGCGTCAATTCCGCCGGATTTTCGCCATCGCAAAAAGGGAGCGTGGCGTCACCGGCGAACGCTTTCTCCAGCTGCTGGAAAGCCGCCTGGACAGCGTTGTCTATCTGCTGGGTTTTGCCAAGACCCGCGCCGCCGCGCGCCAGCTCGTAAACCACGGGCACATTCGTGTGAACGGCCACAAGGTCGACATCGCCAGTTACAACGTGCAACCCGGCGACCAAATCGAAGTCAAGACGACCAACAGTTCCCGCCAGCTCGCCACTCGTGCGCTGGAGGAAAACCGCATGCGCAACGTTCCCGGCTGGCTCACGCGGCAGGACGAGGCTCTCAAGGGCGTCGTTGTTCGTCTGCCGACGCGCGATGAGATGGACCCCACGATCAACGATCAGCTAATCGTCGAGTATTACTCGCGCTTCTTCTGATCCATCCCCCGCGCCGCGCTGCCGTCACCCATCCAACCTCAACCTTTATCATTTTCCCGTCATGCCCAAGCGTCTCGGCAAATTCGAACTTCCCTCCAAACTCACCAAGGTAGAGGAGGGCGCCACCAACACCTACGCCAAGTTCATCGCGGAGCCGTTCGAAGCAGGCTACGGCCACACCGTCGGCAATTCCCTGCGTCGCGTCCTGCTCAGCTCCATCGAGGGAAGTGCCATCTCCTCCATCAAGATCGACGGTGTCCAGCATGAGTTTCAGAGCATCGACGGCGTCGTGGAGGACGTCACGGACGTCGTGCTTAACCTCAAGAAGATCCTGTTGGTCTCTGAAAAGCGCGAAACCATGAAACTCCGCCTCAGGGTCGAGCGCGATGGACCGGTCACCGCGGCCGACATCCAGCTCGAATCCGGCGTCAGGATCGTCAATCCCGAGCAGCTGATCTGCACGGTGGATCGCAAGCGCGGTCTCGAGGCCGAGATCGAGGTCAAGACCGGCCGCGGTTATTGTTCCGGCGAGAGCAACAAGAAGGAAGACCAGCCCATCGGCGTCATCCCGATTGACGCGCTCTTTTCGCCCGTCCGTCTTGTCCGCTACACCGTAGAAGACACCCGGGTCGGCCAGATCACCGATTACGACAAGCTCATTCTCGAAATCTGGACCGACGGCCGGATTACGCCGGACGACGCCTTGAAGCAGGCAGCCTCCATCCTCAAGCACCACCTCGACGTGTTTGATCGTGTCTCGCAGGACTCCTACGAGTTTGAGAGCCAGCAGCAGGAGGTCTCCGAGGAGCAGAACAAGTTGCGCAAGCTGCTCAACATGTCGGTCAACGAGATCGAGCTATCGGTCCGCGCCGCCAACTGCCTCAACAACGCCAATATCACCACGGTCGGTGAGCTGGCGATGAAGACCGAGCAGGAGATGCTCAAGTACCGCAACTTCGGCAAGAAATCCCTCAACGAAATCAAGGAGAAGCTCGAGGCGCTCGGGCTTTCGCTCGGCATGAAATTCGACGAGCGTCTCCTTGACGCCAAGAAGGAAACCGTCAGCTAAATCAAATTTTCGATGCGAGACTGCCGGCGACATCCGTCGCCGCAGTCCTGGGATTATACCCACATCGGGAAACCTAAGATAATTACAGTCAAAACACCGGCTCTTGCGCCGTCCGCTGCCGCCCAACGCTGCGACCGGAATCGCCGATCGGGAGCCGAATAAATACCAAAGCCAATGCGTCACAATAAACACCACTCTTCCCTTGGCGTGACCCGCGAGCATCGCGCGGCCATGCTTTCCAATCTTGGCGCGTCGCTCATCAAGCACAGCCGCATCGAGACTACGCTCACGAAGGCCCGGGCGTTGCGCCCCTTCATCGAGAAGATCATCACCAAGGCCAAGAAGGCCGCGGCTGCCTCCGAAAAGAAGGACGCCATCCATCTTCGCCGCCTCGCTCTGCGCGACTTGCGCGACGAATCTGCGGTCACTCTCCTCTTCAATGAGAAGGTGAAGCAGTTCGAAAAGCGATCGGGCGGCTATACGCGCATTTACAAATTGGGTCCGCAGCGGATCAGCGATGCCGCCGAAATGGCACTGATCGAATTCGTTGGCGCCGAGGATCCCGGCTACAAGCATCGTGGCGGGGCCAAGAAGGCGAAGAAATCAGGCGGCAAGAAAACTTCCGTCAAGGCCGAGACGGCCGCTCCGGCGGCTGCGGCGGCTCCTGCCGCCGATCCAGCCCAAGAGGCGCCCAAGGCGGAAGGCGAGGCAAAGAGCTGAGCCGGTAGGCTGCAACTCCAGGTTTTCCCGCTTAATTACGACGCACCGACCCGCCCGGGCGGTGCGTTTTCTTTCGCCTTGGCCCAGGCGCCGCTTTGCAGGAAACTTCCGCATGGTCACTCCGCCCGACGTCTCTATCCCCGTCCTGCTCTACGGGCTGGCTGTGCTTGGCGGCTTTGGTTTTCTCTGGTTTTACTACGACCGCCGCGATCGGACTCGGTATGATGTTGAGCGCCGCAAGATTACCTTTCACTGCATCCGCTGTGACGAACTATACACGGAGAGGAAAGGCACGGAAATTGCCCCCTGCCCCCGCTGCGGCCACGCCAACGTTCACCTGAAGTTTTGAAAACGCGGCCGGTGGGACCGGGTCACCGGTCCCCGCCTCCGGACGTGACGCGGCTTTCCGGTGACTTATGGTTTTGGATACCCGACCGACTGGGCCAGGACAATCAACTGATCCGGGCGCAGTTGCAGTTTCGGCCCCAGCTCTGTCTTGTCCACATAGGCCCGCGCTCCGGTCGCCAAGCGTTCCGCCGCACAATAGAGGTAGATGTTTTGTGAGATGTAGCCGGCGTCAATAAAGGCCCAGTCCTTGGAGCCAGCTTTCCCCGCCCCGCCGGCTTTGGCGAGATCCGCCACCAGGATCAGTGTGACGGGTGCGTCCCTTACGAAAGGCTGCGATCCGCCGAGCGCGCGGCAGTCCTCGGGTGAAATCTGCCTGAGCTGATGATCTTTGGCATCATAGACGAATACCCCGGTCTTCAGGAGGGCGTAAACGTCGATTTCCTGATTATTGCGGGCTGAGGGCGCAGTCCGTTTGCCATCGGGCCGGTTGATGCCCCAGGCGGCCCAGAAAAGGTTCGAGAGTTGCTGGGGTGACAGTTCCCTGGCTGCGTCAAAGGATCGCGCCGTGGCCCTCCTCGCGAGCGCTTCCATCAGCGGCATGCCTCCCGTTTTTTGCGGGGCGGGCAGACTGAGATTTTGGGCCAATAGTCCGCCGCAGGCGAACAACGTGATCGCAAGAGATCGCAGGATGTTCATGGGAGGGGGTGTTTTTAAACGACATTACTAGGATACGAGTCATCCGGCCGCAAGGCTGCGCTGCACAGCCCCGGCTTATGGGCGATCAACCCGATAAATTGATTGTCATTCTTGCGCCACGGTGATGAATCGGCTTTCTCTCTCATCCTTCCGGCACCAGCATGGCACAAATAATTGCCGTTCTCGACTTCGGCTCCCAATACACTCAGGTAATCGCGCGTCGTGTTCGCGAGTGCCAGGTTTACTCAAAGATCTACCATTACACGACCCCGGCGGAAACATTGCGGCGGGAGGGGGTCATCGGGATCATCCTTTCCGGCGGCCCGAGCTCTGTTTTTGCCCGGAACGCTCCTCTGCCCGATCGCGCCATCTTCGATCTCGGCGTGCCGGTGCTTGGTATCTGCTATGGCCTCCAGCTGATGGGTCATCTGCTGCAAGGGCGGGTCGCCAAAAGCGATCACCGGGAATACGGCCATGGCACGCTGGCCATCAAGAAGGCCGGCCGGCTCTTTGCCAAACTACCCAAAAAACTCCGCGTCTGGAATTCCCACGGCGACCGATTGATCAGGCTGCCGCCGGGCTTCGTGGCCATCGGAACCACCGAAAACTCCCTCTACGCGGCGATCGAGGACCGGACGCGGAATTTCTACGGGATCCAGTTTCATCCCGAGGTGTTTCACACCGAATGCGGCATCGATATCTATAAAAACTACCTCTTTGGCATATGCGGGGCCAAGCCCGACTGGACGATGCGTGAATTCATCCACCATGCCGTGCGCGACCTTCGGAGGCAGGTGGGAAGGGGGCGGGTCCTCCTCGGCCTGAGTGGCGGGGTCGACTCCTCCGTGGCGGCCGCACTCCTCCATAAAGCCATTGGCCGTCAGCTCACCTGCGTCTTCGTCGACAACGGTCTCTTGCGCCAGGGCGAACGCGAGGCGGTAATTGCCCTCTACAAGAAGCATTTTCACATCGATCTTCGCGTGATCGATGCCGCGGCTCTGTTTCTGCGCCGCCTCCGGGGAGTCTCGGATCCGGAGCGGAAGCGAAAGATCATCGGCCGCACCTTTATTGATGTGTTCGAGAAATCGCTCAAATCCATTGGCCACGCCGAGTTTCTCGCGCAGGGGACGCTTTATCCCGACGTCATCGAATCCGTGTCCATTGACGATAATCCTGCCTCTGTCATCAAGACGCATCACAACGTCGGCGGTCTCCCGGAACGCATGAAACTGAAGCTGGTCGAGCCGTTGCGCGAACTGTTCAAGGACGAGGTACGAGCGGTCGGTGCCAGGCTGGGCCTGCCTCGCTCGGTGGTCTGGCGGCACCCCTTCCCCGGTCCCGGCCTGGGCGTGCGCGTGCTGGGCGAGGTCACCCAAGACAAGCTGGACATCCTCCGCCGCGCCGACGCCATCCTTCATGAGGAGATGGTGCGGGCCGATTGGTACTGGAAAGTCTGGCAGTCGTTCTGTGTATTCCTTCCGGTCAAGTCGGTGGGAGTCGTCGGCGACGAGCGCAATTATGCGTGGGTGATCGCCTTGCGGGTCGTTGGCAGCACGGACGCGATGACGGCCGACTGGACCCGCCTGCCGCTAGACCTCGTGCAAAAAATATCCAGCCGCATCACCAACGAGGTGCGCGGGGTCAGCCGGGTGGTCTACGATGTCAGTTCCAAGCCGCCCGCCACCATTGAGTGGGAATAGCATTTTCCGTTGCGAACCTTGGCACTCCAAACAACCTGAGCTGTCAACTGCCACTTATGAACTATCTGCGATTTGCTGTATCGACGGCAGCCTTGCTGTTCGGGAGTGCCGGCCTCCACGCCGCTGGTCCGGCCGATGACATGATCGCCAAGGCACGGGCGTTTCTCGGCACGGAAAGTGCGCTCAACGCCATCAAAACCATCCACTATACCGGCACCCTCGAATTCACGGACCGAGTGTCCTCCGACGGAGATAAAACCAAGTTGGTCGACCAGAAGATCAACGTCCCGATCGAGATCCATTTCCAGAAGCCGATGCAGCAGTGCGTGATGGCGAATTCGACCAAAGTCCTCGAGACCACTGCCCTCGATGGCTATGACGGCTGGCAACGCAGGCAGGATGCCGCGGATCCGACCAAGTGGCAGCTCACGCTCCTGGACAAGGAGCAGATCAAGCGCTTGCAGGCCAACACGTGGGAAAATCTCAATTTCTTCAAGGGTCCCGGGAATGCGGGGGGGCGGGTGGACTATCTGGGCGAGGCGAGGGCGGAGGGTCGCGACTGCGTGAAACTCGCCTACGTGCATGCGCCGACCATCATCTTTTACCGGTACTTCGATAAGCTTACTGGCCGACTGTTGCTGACCGAGACCGAGTCCGGTGCCATGATCCGGGAAGAGGGGCAGATGGTCGTGAATGGCGTACGTTTCCCCAAGAAAGTAGTGAACAAGGGCACGGACGGCCGCATCACCGTTATCACCTTCGATCAGGTCATCATCAACGAGACGCTTGCCCCCTCCTTGTTTGCCGTTCCCTCCCTCTCGATAAAGTGAACCCCAGGGCCGGCCGCGGCGCGCACTGAAAAAGCCGCTTTCTGCCTGAATCCCCAAGAGGAATAAGACCGTCCGTGCGTCGACGGGCCGTCTCCATGTGGGAGCTTGGGCGTTTTGCTTTTTCTTAGATTAGCAGTCTATTGATCCCCAATATGACTCCCACGCCCCAACATCACGCATTGGTCAGACTGGACGGCAAGGACTACCATTTCCCCGTCATGGTCGGAACCGAGAACGAGAAGGCAATCGACATCCGCACCCTGCGGCAGGAAACAGGCTATATTACATTCGATGAGGGCCTGGGGGACACCGGTTCCTGCACGAGTTCCATCACGTTCATCGACGGCGAGGCCGGCATCCTGCGTTATCGCGGCTATCCGATCGAGCAGCTGGCGGAGAAATCCAGCTTCGTGGAGGCGACCTACCTCGTCATCTATGGCGACCTGCCCACGGTCGAACAGCGGAAGCGGTTTTCGCAAATGCTGACCAAGCATGCCCGGTTGCATGAAGGGATGACCAAGTTTCTCGGGGAATTCCCCTCGGCCTCCCATCCGATGGCGGTGCTCTCCTCCGGGGTCAATTCCCTCAGCGCCTATTACCCTTATCTCGCAACCAACAATCACCAGCGTGATCTCGAGCATTTTGACGAGGCGGCGGCCATTGCCATCTCCAAGGTGCGGACCATTGCGGCGCATTCCTACCGGGTGAGCCGTGGTTTGCCGCTCAATTATCCGCGTCCCGACTTCGGCTACTGCGAGAATTTCCTGCACTTGATGTTCTCCGAGCCGTACAATGAATTTGTCCCGACGCCCGAGGTGGCCCAAGCGCTCAACCTTTTCCTGCTGCTTCATGCCGATCATGAGCAGAACTGTTCAACCTCGACCGTGCGCATGGTGGCCTCCTCAGGCGCCAACCTGTTTACCTCCATTGCCGCCGGGGTGAACGCACTGTGGGGGCCGCTCCATGGCGGAGCCAACATGTCCGTCATCGAGATGCTGAAGAGCATTCACGCGGAAGGGGATGACGGCACCAAATTCATCGCCGCAGCCCGTTCCGGCATCGGGGAGCAGCGGCTAATGGGCTTCGGACACCGGGTCTACAAGCACTACGACCCTCGCGCGAAGATCATCAAGGCCAGCTTCTACAAGGCGCTCGCCTCGTTGCGGATCAAGGATGATCCGCTGCTCAATATTGCCATGAAACTGGAGGAAGTTGCCTTGCGCGACGATTACTTCCTGTCCCGGAAACTCTATCCGAATGTCGACTTTTATTCCGGTCTGATCATGCGGGCCGTCGGCATCCCGGAGAATATGTTCACGGTGATGTTCGCCATCGGGCGCATGCCGGGCTGGGTCGCGCAATGGCATGAGGTGGCGGCAAACCCGAAGCTCAAACTCTACCGCCCGCGGCAGATCTACCAAGGCAGCCCCGTGCGCGATTACGTGCCGATCGAGCAGCGCGGCTAGTCCTGACGGCGATCCGTTTCCTCCGCCGCTCCCGACTTGGCCGCGGCGGCTTCTTTTTTCGGCGGCTGCCTCAGGATTTCATCCATCGTCAGGCCGCTGGCGCCTTCCAGTCCATTAAGCAGCCGCCAGAGCGCGAACATCATCATGCCCATGCTCGGCAGGACAATCACCGGCCAGCTCAGGAGATGCATCTTGGCCAGTTCGTTGTTAAAGGCTTCCGTCGCCGGCGGACTTTTCAGGAGGTGGCGGGCGAGCCCGTAATTGAGCACGGCGCTTACGAAAAACGCCAGGGCGATGAGGTAGCTAGCTTCACGCAGCAATTGCGAGAACCGGTGGCGTGTGCCATGCGCCGTCAGTGCCGCGTCGACCCGGTCCACATCAATGACCTGTGGGTTGTAAAGCAGCTCGGTCACCAGCGGTGTCTTTGCCCGCAGCGAGGCCAGCACGGCAAGGCCGATAGCTGAGGGGATCGCCGCGTCCTTCACGGCAAACCAGAAACCGTCTAGTTGCATCAGGCCGAAACCGCCTGAGATCAGCACGCTGGTGAAACCCAGCACGGAAATGAAATTGGTGCGCCGGCGGACGAGAAAATCATAAACTCCATAGCCCAGCGGGAAGGCCAGCGCCACGAGCAAGCCCGCCTTGGGCCCCAGCCCCCTGGCCCCGCTGAACCAGGTGAGAATGACGGTCGGCACGCCGACGTTGCACACGAGGTTGAGAAGCAGGTTCTCGGGTTTGGGTCTGGCTGGCCGATCGGACATCACCCAAGACAAGGGGGAACCCCGGCAAATCTGAATCCGAAAATCATCCGGGCTTCATTTTCCTGATTTCCTGGGGTCCCGATTTCTGTATCATGCGTTTCCATGATTCTCCTTGGGCTCAACATCGACCATTGCGCCACAGTACGGCAGGCCCGCTACCGTCAGGCCGGCCAGACTGCGGGCGGCAACGTCGAACCCGATCCGGTGATGCTGGCGCTGCTGGCGGAGCGGGCCGGCGCAGACGGCATCACCGTGCACCTGCGCGAGGACCGGCGTCATATCCAGGAACGCGATGTCGGGCGGTTGCGCGAATCCATCGCCACCCGCCTCAACCTGGAGATGGCCTGCTCCCCGGCCATGATCAAGTTCGCCCTCAGCTTGAAACCCGACTCCGTCTGTCTCGTGCCGGAGAACCGCGAGGAAGTGACGACCGAGGGCGGGCTCGATGTCGCGGGCAACCTCAAGCGCGTCAAGGCGTGTGTCCAAGCAATGAACGCGGCCGGTATCCGCACCAGCCTTTTCATCGATCCGGACGAAAGGCAGATCGAGCTTGCGGCCAAGCTGAAGGCGCCCTGGATCGAGCTGCATACGGGAGCATACGCCAACGCCTATCATACGCCGCGGCGTGCGGCGGAGTTCAAGCGACTTAGCGTCGGGGCCACGCTGGGCAGCGAATCAGGCCTGGTCATCAATGCCGGCCACGGCATCAATTACATCAACATTGCCGAGGTGCGCACGATCCCGCATCTGCACGAACTCAACATCGGGCACAGCATCATCAGCCGCGCGCTGTTTACCGGCATCGAGGAATCCGTGCGCGAGATGAAGCGGCGGATGAATCCATGAACGTGGCCTTGCCTCCGGGAGGGACGCTGGTCGGGCTCGGCTGCGATCTGATCGAGGTGGATCGCATTCGCAGCGCGCTGGAGCGGCACGGGGATCGTTTCCTCAAACGGGTGTTCACCGATGAGGAGCGCGCCTACTGCGACAGCGTCAAGTTTTCCCACAAGCATTATGCCGCACGCTGGGCGGCCAAGGAGGCCGTGTCCAAGGCGTTTACCACCGGGATCGGGCCGCATCTCGACTGGACCTCGATTTCCGTCTACCACGGCGAGCGCCAGCAGCCGCTGGTGCACCTCGACGCCAAGGCCCAGGCTCTCCTCCGGCAGGTAGGCGCGACGCATGTCTGGCTGACGCTCTCGCATGTCGAGGCCCACGCCATGGCCGTGGCTGCGCTCGTGCGCGACGGGCCGAGCTGAGCGTCCCGGTTAATTCTTTTCTCGGTAGGGACGAGGCGTTACGAAGGGGGCATGATTTCGCCGGCTTCACATCCGATCCTCTCGTGTGCGGAAGCCAGATCGTGGGAGCACGATCTGCTGGGCGGCAACCCCGGGCTGGAATGGGCGGCGATGCAGCGGGCCGGCGAGGCCATTGCCCGTGAGATGCTGGAGGATTGTCGCGAGATTGGCGGACTGCCGCCGCGGGCCCGCGTGCTGGTGCTGGCCGGCAAGGGTCACAACGGAGGCGATGCCTTGCTCGCGGCCAAAAGCCTGCTGGAGAAGCGCGCTGAAGCGCGGGTGACCGTTCTCTTGTGCTTTGGAGCCCAGCAACTGCGACCGCTGGCGTTGCGGTCCTATCAGGAATTGATGCAAATGGCGCCGGATCGGGCGGAAACATTGACGTGGCCCGTGTTGCGGACCCGCGAGGATGCTTTCGATTGCTGCCTCGACGGGGTTTTCGGCTTCCAATTCCGTGCGCCGATGGACGAGGCGACCGTGGAAATCATCGACTGGGTAAACAACCACCCGCGCATCCGCCTTAGGGCCGCGGTGGACCTGCCGAGCGGGTTGGCCGAGGAGAAAAGTGCGGCCGTCTGCCGGGCGGACTTCACCTATGCGACAGGCATCGTGAAAAGACCGGTGATCGATGCCGCCAATCTGGGCCACGTTGGACGCCTGCGCTATCTCGACCTGGGTTTCTTCAATCGGGGGGCGCCGGATTCGGCCCTGCGCCTGCTTCGGGCGGAGGTGCTTCAGCCTCTGACGCAACTCCGTCCGCCGCAATCCGACAAGCGCACTTATGGTCATCTTTTTGTGGTGGGAGGCTCACATAGTTATCCCGGCTCGGTGTTGATGGCGGTGCAGGCTGCGCTGCGCAGCGGCGTGGGGCTGGTAACGGCCTTCGTCCCTTCCTCGCTGGCGCCGACATATGCGGCCCATTTTCCCGAGGCCATGTGGGTCGGATGGCCGGAGACGGGCGGCGGCGGTCTGTCGCGGGAGGGATTGGGGTTGCTCCGCGAACGGCTTTCCCGCGCCACGGCGCTGGTGATTGGCCCGGGACTCGGCGCCGAGCCGGAGACCATTGCCACGATCCAGGAAATCGTGGCCCGCTTCCCCGCGCCCATCCTGCTCGATGCCGATGCCCTGCGCCCGGAGATATTGACTGCCGCACGGAATCAGCGGGTCGTTTGTACGCCCCACATGGGTGAATTTGCACGAATGATGGCCGGAGCCAGTCTCCCGGTTTTTTTCCAGAACCAGCGCGAAGCGGTTGTGGTGCTGAAAGGCCCGTTGACGGGCGTCATCGATCGGGAAGCAACCTATTACAGCTTGTTCGGCGGACCCGTGCTGGCGCGGGGAGGCAGCGGGGATGTTCTGGCCGGATTGACTGGAGGCTTGCTGGCCCAACGGCCGGAGGACGCGAGGCTGGCAGCCTGCCGGGGAGCGGTCTGGCATGGTTTGGCTGCGGATCTGCTGTCACGCCAACACGGCCAGGTGGCAGTGCAGACGACGCAGCTCTTCGATTATTTGCGTCCCGCGTTGCAGATGAGCCACGCCGGGGATTTCCCGCGTTCGGAGTAGCGCCCGGATTGAATCAAAAGCCATGGCGAACAGAATGCATTCTTGCCGGCCGCCCCGTCCATGACAGCCGATCTTACCGAACGGCAGGCCTTCATGGTGTTGAATGCACTGCCCAATATCGGCCCGATTACACTCAATCGGCTGCTGGAACAGTTCGCCCAGGATCCCTCGGCGGTCCTTCGCGCCGGCGCCCGCCAATTGGAGGCAGTCAAGGGCGTCGGCCCGGCGATCAGCGGGTCGATCCTCAACTGGCGCGAGCACTTCGATCTGGAGAAGGAGGAGGAGCGCCTTGGGCGGACGAGCGCGACCTTCCTTACCGTCCGGGACGACGACTACCCGGGGTTGCTCCGGGAGATTCATGATCCGCCCATCGGATTGTATCGCAAGGGCGGTTATCGGTTCGAACAGCGAGGCATCGCCATCGTGGGCAGCCGGCGCACAACACTCTACGGGCAGGCGGTTGCAAAAAGGCTTGCGGCCGAATTGGGCCGGTTGGGTTTCTGCATCGTCAGCGGACTGGCTCGGGGCATAGACACCGCCGCGCACGAGGGCGCACTCTCGGTCGGGGGCAGAACGGCGGCGGTACTCGGCTGCGGTATCGACATCGTTTATCCGCCCGAGAATCTCGACCTGTACCGCCGCATCGCCGAAGCCGGCGCGGTGCTGTCGGAGTTTCCCCTCGGCCGACGGGCCGACCGGCAGACGTTCCCGATGCGCAACCGCATTGTCTCGGGCATGTGCGAGGCGATCGTTGTCGTGGAAACCGAGGTCAACGGCGGCGCCATGATCACGGCACGGTTTGCCGGCGAGCAGGGCCGGCAGATCTTTGCCGTGCCGGGGCGGATCGATCAAGCCACGAGCCAGGGCTGTCATCAATTGATTCGCGACGGCGCCACGCTCCTGACCGGCGTGGACGATATTCTGCAGGAGCTGGACTATCTGAAGGGCATCCCGCCGCGCCCCATCGCGCAAACCGGGCAGCCGAGCGTCCTGGAGGGGATATTGTCCCAGTTGGGAGAAGAGGAACGGCAGGTGCTGGAATGTTTTCGCGGGGGTGCGATTCTCTCGGCGGATGCGCTGGGGGCCGCCACCGGCCTGGGCGCGCCGGAGATGGCCTCAACCTTGATGCTGCTGGAGTTGAAAAGACTGGTCACCAGACGTGCCGACGGCGCCTTCGAGGCGCGCGGGTGACGCACCGGCACCATCGGGCGAGGGTGGAGGGCAAGGGTTTCGTTCACCCCGGGGGCCAGCCGAGACGCCGCTGACCGAGGAGATGAACGTGCAAGTGTGGCACCGACTCACCGGCATCGCGACCACTGTTGATGACCAGACGAAAACCGGACTCGTCAAGGCCGACCGCCTGGGCCACCCGGGCTGCCGTCAGCAGCAGATGGCCGAGCAGGGCCTGATCGTCCTTCCCGGCGTCGGCGATGCGGGCAAGGGGTTTCCTTGGAAAAATAAGCATGTGAACCGGGGCCTGCGGATTGATATCGTGAATCGCGAGGCAAAGATCGTCCTCGTAGGCGATTTTTGCCGGCAACTCGCGGTCGATGATCCGCTGGAAGATGGACTTGGCCACGGCTTCAGAGGAACAGCACCTTCAGGCTGGCCCCACGGCGCGAGCGGCGGACGGCGAGATCGTTGATCAGTGAAAGCGTATCGTCGTATTCGCGGTCGCGGCGGGCCGTCCAGTGGCGGCGCGGCGGACAGTGGGCCGAGCGCAGGTTGGTTACCAGGAAGGTGGATTCTGGATAGGCCGCCAGGCGGAGCAGACCCTCGATCACCCTGGCGCGGGCAAAAAGCGGGGTGGCGCTGGCGGAATCGGCGCCGGCGTCCCAGTGGAAGAAGCCGTGGCGCGGCTGTGAATCGCACAAACGGTCGAGCAACACGGCCGCGGCCCGGGCAAAGGCTTCGTCAGCCGGCGGCCGGTCCCCGGTTTCATTCAGGCTGAACGCAATGGCCGCATCTATCTGCTGGGCCAGATAGAGGTCGTGACCGGTGAGGGAGGAAAAAAGACTGTTGACGAAATGAAGCCGGCGGAGGCGGTCGGTTCGCTTCATGTTTATGGCTTCGGAATAGCGGACGTAGCAGAGGAAGCAAGGCTGCTGATCTTCGGATGGGGCCGGGGCTCAGTTCAAGGCGAGGAAATTTTCCAATAGTTTCATTCCGCCCTCAGTGGCAATCGATTCAGGGTGAAACTGGACACCCCAGACGGGAAATTGCCTATGACGCAGTCCCATGATTTCCCCTTCGACGGTTTCGGCGGTAATTTCGAGGCAGTTGGGCAAGGAAGCCCTTTCAACGAGCAGGGAGTGATAGCGGGTGGCCCGGAAGGGTGAGGGCAGGCCGACGAATAGGTCGGTGCCGTGATGCAGGATCGGCGACATCTTGCCGTGCATCAAACGAGAGGCCCGCACGACCTTCCCGCCGAAATGCTGGCCAATCGCCTGATGCCCAAGGCAGACTCCCAGGATGGGCTTTTTCCCTGCGAAAGCTTTTATGATATCGAGACTTATGCCAGCCTCGGTGGGGGTGCATGGACCCGGGGAAATGAGAAGGCGATCGGGATTGAGGCGTTCAGCCTCAGCGACGGTGATCTCGTCGTTGCGCACAACCTGCTGGCTCACGCCCAGCTGTCCGAAATACTGCACGAGATTAAAAGTGAAGGAATCGTAGTTGTCGATGACGAGCAGCACGGGCGTTCTTATCCCAAGGCCGTCCCGCCGGGTCAAGTGTCGGAGCTTGCCACCCTTATATCGAGCTGTGACACATAAACCCCATGATTAAGACCGTCACCAGGCAGCTGCCGGTCTGGCAGAGTCCCCACGGACGGCCCTTGCCGGCGCCCGGAGGGCGTACGTTGATGATGGGAATCATCAATGTTACGCCGGATTCGTTTTCCGATGGCGGCGAGTTGCCCACGGTTCAGACCGTCGTGGAGCGGGCTGGTGAAATGCTGGCCGCCGGGGCGGATGTGCTTGATGTGGGTGGCGAATCGACCCGGCCGGGCGCGGTTCCGGTGGGGGAAGCCGAGGAAATCGATCGCGTCCTGCCCGTGCTGACCGCCCTGCGGCGGGCCTTCCCCGCTGCGCCGATCTCGATCGACACGCACAAAGCGGCGGTGGCTGAGGCGGCGGTTTCTGCCGGGGCGGACATTTTGAACGATGTTTGGGGGTTCGCCTTCGGTTTGGCCAGCGCCGCGCGGCACGCCTGGGCCGGTGCAGTGGAACGCGGTGCGTCGCTGCCGGTTCTGCCCCCGTCGCCGATGGCACGAGTAGCGGCCACCCGGCATTGTCCGGTGATCCTGATGCACAACCGGCCCGATCGTGACTACGGGGATTTTTGGAACGATGTTCTGCTCGATTTCAAACTCAGCCTTGTCTTGGCCCATGACGCCGGCGTGCCCGATTCCCAGATCTGGCTCGATCCCGGTTTTGGTTTTGCAAAGGAACCGCGCCATAATCTCGAAATATTGAAGCGACTGCACCGCATTGTGGCGCTGGGGCATCCCGTGCTTCTCGGCACCTCACGCAAGTCGACCATTGGCCGCGTGCTCCAGGCCGAAGTCGACGACCGGGTGGACGGAACGGGGGCCACGATCATCTGGGGTATTCAGCAGGGGTGCCACATGGTTCGTGTGCACGATGTGCGTCCCATGGCGCGCTACGTCCGCATGGCCGACGCCATCAAGCGGGGCCTCGCTTGGAAGGAGTGATGATGGATTCCCTCATCTTGTCGCGAATGCGTTTTCATGGCCACCATGGGGTCCTGCCGGAAGAAAGGCGGGACGGGCAATGGTTTGAGGTTACGGTCCGGTTGAAACTGTCGCTGGCCGAGGCGGGAAAGACGGATGATCTGGCCCGGGCCATCGACTACCGGGCGGTGCACGAACAGGTGCGGACCGTCATGGAAGGCCCCCCCCGCAAATTGATCGAAGCGCTCGCTGAGGGGGTCGCGGCGGGTCTGTTGCGCGCCTTCCCTTCCGTCGGGGAAGTGGAGGTGGAAATATTGAAGCCGGCACCGCCGGTGGATTTTGTTTTTGCCGGGGCGGCAGTCCAAATCGTGCGGCGGCGCCAGGCGGGATAGTCCATGCAAGCGGCAACGCGGCAGGCATTGATTGGGGTGGGCGCCAACCTGGGTGATCGCTGGGCCACGATTCGCCAGGCCGTGACGGCATTGGCGCAGGCCAGGGGGATACTGACGGTGGATCTGTCCCCCGTCTATGAGACGACTCCGGTCGGAGTGACCGATCAGCCGATGTTCCTCAATCTTGTCGTCGGAGTGGAGACTTCCCTGACACCCGAGGAGCTGCTGTGCCTTTTGCGACGGTGCGAACGGGCGGCGGGCCGGATCAGGGGGGTGCGATGGGGGCCTCGAACGCTCGATCTGGATCTGCTGGTTTACGAAGGGGAAACGAGGGATGCACCCGGGTTGAAGCTGCCTCACCCGCGAATAATGGAGCGGCCGTTTGTGACCGTCCCGCTGCGCGATTTGCTCACTACAGCCGGGCGATACCAGCGCCCGGAATGGGACGGTCTGCGCCGTCTGCTGAAGCCGCTGCCAACCGGCCCCGGGGTGATGTCGTGGACACCGCCGTCGTGAAACCGATTGCCTTGTCAGGCACGCCTCCCGCATCCTTCGCCTTTGTGATGGCAGAGCATTTTACTGTTTCTCAAGTCGACCCCGTCACCTCGGCCCGCCGGGGCCGGCTGGCGACGGCACACGGAGTGGTCGAGACCCCGATCTTCATGCCGGTCGGCACACAGGGCACGGTCAAGGCGCTCACGCCGGCGCAGCTGCGCGAAGTCGGGGCGCAGATTATTCTCAGCAACACCTACCACCTCAACCTGAGGCCGGGCTCGGAACTCATACGCGATCTTGGCGGCTTGCACAAATTCATGGCCTGGGGTGGCCCCATCCTCACGGACAGCGGCGGCTTTCAGGCGTTCAGCCTCGCAAAGCTTCGCAACATTGGCGACGAGGGCGTGATGTTCCAGTCGCATCTGGACGGAACCACAATCTTTCTCGGTCCGCGCGAGGTCATGCAGATTCAGATCAACCTGGGCTCGGACATCGCGATGGTGCTCGACGAGTGCCCGCCGTGGCCGTGCTCACGCGATGATTGCCGGCGGGCTGTGGACCGCAGCCTGAAATGGGCGCGGGAGTGCCTGGCCTACGCGGGCGACGCGGGGTTCGTCGCCTCCGGGCACCACGTGTTTGCCATCGTGCAGGGGTCCACCTTCGACGATCTGAGGCGCGAGACCGCCGAGACACTGGCGGCGCTGAATTTCCCCGGCTACGCGATCGGCGGCGTCAGCGTGGGCGAGCCGGAACCCGAAATGCTCAAGCAGGTCGCCGCCACGACGCCGTATCTGCCGGCCGACCGGCCCCGCTACACGATGGGTCTCGGCACGCCGCCCCAGATGCTCAAAATGGTCGCGCTCGGAGTCGACCTGTTTGACTGCGTGCATCCGACCCGGGTGGCGCGCAACGGTCTCGCGTTCACGCCTGACGGACCGATCAACCTCCGCAATGAGCGGTTCCGCGCCGATGCGCGTCCACTGGTCGAGGGACTCGACAATTACACCTGTCGCCATTTTTCGCGTGCCTACCTGCGGCACCTGGTTGTCGCAAACGAGATTCTCGCGAGCACCCTGATCACCCTGCACAACGTCCATTTCTACCTTGATCTGATGGCCCAGGCCCGGACGCACATCGAGGCCGGCGATTACGGCCCCTGGCATCGCGCTTGGATCGGAAGGTACGAGGCGGGCGAGCGTGGCGAAATCTAGGTTTTTGAATTTAGATATATTGCGGGAACGAACAAGCTACCTTGATCTTGATTGCCCAGGCCCCCGCGTGAGAGAGAATAGCACCAAACCAAAATCGAAAATGCGTATACTGGTTACCGGCGGCGCCGGCTTTCTCGGCAGCCATCTTTGCGACCGTCTGATTCGCGATGGCCATGAAGTGGTCTGCCTCGATAATTTCTTCACCGGCCGGAAGGAAAACATCGCCCACCTGCTCGTCAACCCGCGCTTCGAACTGCTGCGCTGGGATGTCATCGATCCGTTTAAGGTCGAGGTTGATCAGGTCTATAATCTCGCCTGCCCGGCCTCGCCGGTGCATTATCAGTTCAACCCGATCAAGACCATCAAGACATCGGTCATGGGCGCAATCAATTGTCTCGGACTGGCCAAGCGGCTGCGGGCCCGGATCTTTCAGGCGTCAACCTCTGAAGTCTACGGCGATCCGGAGGTGCATCCGCAGGGCGAAAGCTACTGGGGCCACGTCAATCCGATCGGCCGACGCTCTTGTTATGACGAAGGCAAGCGGTGCGCCGAGACGCTGTTCTTCGACTACCATCGGGAAAACAAGGTCGATATCCGGGTGGTGCGCATCTTCAACACCTATGGTCCCCGCATGCACCCGAACGACGGCCGCGTCGTCTCAAATTTCATTGTGCAGGCCTTGCGCGGCAAGGAGATCACCGTATATGGAGACGGCCGGCAGACGCGCTCGTTTTGCTTCGTTGACGACCTCATCGAAGGCTTTGTTCGGTTCATGAACCAGGATCAGTCGGTGGGCCCGATCAACCTCGGCAATCCGGGCGAATTTACCATGCTCGAACTCGCGGAAACCGTGGTCAAGCTTACCAAGAGCAAGGCTAGGATTGTCCACAAGCCCCTGCCGGCTGACGATCCGAAGCAACGCCAGCCCGATATTGCGCTTGCCAGGAAACTGCTCAAATGGGAGCCATCCGTGCCCCTGGCTGAAGGTCTCAAACGCACCATCGCCTACTTCCGCGACCGGGTGTAGCCGGCAGGCTGACCGACCCTTCCTGCGAAATCGGACAGATGAGGCTGGTGTCGGATGAAGTGGTCCCTGCGGCGCGGGAGTGAACTCTGTAGCCAGCAGTGATTGGGGGGCAGCGACTTGCGGCAGCCGGACCCGGGGGCCATTTGTCGTTTGCCAAGCCGCGCCCCGCAGGTTTGATTCGCCCTCTTTCAATGATCAGTTTCATCCTTAAAAAGCTCTCGGGCCGCCACCATCGGAAGTTCATCGAGAAATGCCGGCCCGTCGTCGCGCGCATCAACGAATTCGAGCGCCAATACCAGACGCTGACCGATGAGCAGCTTCGCGCCAAGACCGACGAGTTTCGCGCTCGCCTGAAAGACGGCGAGTCCCTGGACCAGATCCTGCCCGAAGCGTTCGCGACGGTGAAGAATGCGGCGAGGCGGCTGTGCGGACGCACGGTGGTTGTCTGCGACCACGAACTCACGTGGGATATGGTGCACTTCGACGTCCAGCTCATCGGCGGCATCGCCCTCCACGAAGGACGCATCGCGGAAATGGCCACGGGTGAAGGCAAAACCCTCGTCTCCACGCTGCCCCTTTATCTCAATGCCCTAACCGGCCACAACGCCCAGCTCGTCACGGCCAATGACTACCTCGCCCGCCGCGATGCCGAGTGGATGGGGCACCTTTATTCCTTTCTTGGCGTCACGGTCGGCTGCATTCAGCAGCAGATGGCGCCGGGCGACCGGCGCGAGGCCTATGGCCGCGACATCACCTACGGCACGGCGTCGGAATTCGGTTTCGACTACCTGCGCGACAATGGCATGGCGACCAGTCGCGACCAGCAGGTGCAGCGCGAGCACTTCTATTGCATTGTCGACGAAGTTGACTCGATTCTGGTCGACGAGGCTCGGACCCCGCTCATTATCTCCGGCCCCGCCCCGATCGAGCGCGAGCAGCCTTTCACCCGCCTGAAACCCGGCGTCGAGCATCTGGTCGCCGAACAGTCGCGTCTGGTCAACCGTCTCGTCAAGGAGGCATCCGATGTCCTGGGCAAGGCTGCGGCATCCGAGGACGAGAAGCGCGCCGCCATTCTCAAGCTGCTGCAGGTGAAGATGGGCATGCCGAAAAACAAGGTCCTGCTCCGTCTCATGGAGGAGCCCGAGTGGCGCAAGCGTCTCGACAAAACCGACATCGAGATGAACAGCGACTTCAACAAGGAGGAGGCTTACCGCCTCAAGGAGGAGCTGTTCTACGTCATTGACGAGCGCAACCATCAGGCTGACCTCACCGAGCCCGGACGCAAGAAGCTCCGTCCCGATGATCCCGACGCCTTTGTGCTGCCCGATCTTGCGACCGAGCACATGGAGATTGAGAAGAATCACTCGCTCACGCCCGAGCAGAAGGAGGAGGCGAAGCGCGAGACCCAGGCGCACTATGAGATCATCAGCGAGGATATCCACTCCATCTCGCAGCTCCTGCGGGCCTACAGCCTCTACGAACGCGATGTCGAATACGTCGTGCAGGACGGCAAGGTGCTGATTGTCGACGAGAACACCGGTCGCGTCATGCCCGGCCGGCGCTGGTCCGACGGCCTGCACCAGGCGGTGGAAGCCAAGGAAAGCGTCACCATCGAGCGCGAGACCCGCACCTACGCCACCATCACCATCCAGAACTATTTCCGCATGTACGAAAAGCTGGCGGGCATGACCGGCACGGCCGAAACCGAGGCGACTGAGTTTTTTGAGATATACAAGCTGGCCGTCACCGTCATCCCGACCAACAAGCCCTGCATCCGGGCCGACAAGAATGACAGTATTTTCAAGACGCGGCGGGACAAATACAACGCCGTGGTGAAGGAAATCCAGGCAGCGCACAGCCGCGGCCAGCCCGTGCTGCTCGGCACCGTCACGGTCGAGCAGTCCGAGGTGCTCAGCCGCATGTTGCGGCGGGCGAACATCACGCACACCGTGCTCAATGCCAAGTTCCACCAGCAGGAGGCCGAGATCGTAACGCGGGCGGGCCAGCGGGGAGCCGTCACCATCGCCACCAACATGGCCGGCCGCGGCACCGACATCAAACTCGGCGAGGGGGTGCGCGAGCTCGGCGGCCTCTATGTCGTCGGTACCGAGCGGCACGAGTCGCGCCGCATCGACCGGCAGTTGCGCGGTCGTTGCGCGCGGCAGGGAGACCCCGGCATGTCGAAGTTTTTCCTCTCGCTCGAGGACGACCTCATGCGTCTGTTTCTCCAGGGCAATCTGGCTTCGCGCATCATGGAGGGCTCCATGAAGGAAGGGGAGGAGCTCGAACATCCCTGGCTCAATCGCTCGATCGAGTCCGCGCAGAAAAAAGTCGAGCAGCAGAATTTCTCCATCCGCAAGCGCCTGCTGCAGTATGACGACGTGCTCAACAAGCAGCGCGAAGTCATCTACGGCATCCGCAACAATGCGCTGCTCAACGAGCGCCCGAAGGACATCATTTTCGAGATGATCGAGGAGGAGCTGGCCTACCGCCTGGATGACGCGGGGTTTGGCGGGAAGGGCGGCGCGACGATCCAGACAACGGAGCGCTTGGTGGGCTGGCTGAACTCGCACTTCCCCCTCAGCGTAAAAGTCGAGCACCTGCCCGCCGGCGCCACGCCCGAGCACCTGATCAAGGAACTCCTGGAGCGGGTGCAGAAGGCCTACGCCCTCAAGGAATCGGTCGAGGATCCCGCATCGCTCGGCGGGCTGGAGCGCTACATCATCATCAATGCCATCGACCACCACTGGCAGGAGCACCTGACCGAGATGGAGGAGCTGCGCCGTAGCATCGGCCTGCGCAGCTACGGACAGAAGGACCCTCTTTCCGAGTACAAAAGCGAGGCCTATCGCTACTTTGAGGAGCTGATGAACAATGTGCGCCTGCAGATTTGCACCGGCCTCTTCCGCTCGGCCACCAATCGGCAGGCGTTCGAGAATATGTTCAATCTGCTCATGCGCACCGCCCGCACCCATGGGCCCGAGGCGGCGCCCGTCTCCCTGTCCGCCGCGACCTCAACGGGGGGTGATGGCAGCTCCGGCCGGTCGGCGCCCACGCGCAGTGACGGGGCCGATGGAGCTGAGGCCGAATCGGATATCAGGCTGCCGGCGGTGACCATCCGCCGGGAGGCGCCCAAGGTCGGTCGCAACGATCCGTGTCCCTGCGGTTCCGGGAAGAAATTCAAACATTGCCACGGCGCATGACCCGCCGATGACTGCGGCAACCACTACGGATCCAGATCCCTACGCCGAGAAGCCCTCGCTGTTCGTGCGCTTCCCCGAGCTCGGCTGGGCCCTGGCGACGTTCGTGTTGACGGCCTTTCTGGCCTTTGCCGCCTTCCCGCCGCTCGATGTTGGCCAGGCGGGTTATGTGCTCGCCATCCCGGGCGTGCTGTGGGCCTACCGCCGTCCGGGGCTTCGCAACTACGCCCTTGCCGTGCTCGGCGGACAAGTCGTCGCATGGACGGCGACGCTCTGGTGGTTGCACCATGTGACTTGGGCCGGCCTGTTTATTATCGGTCCGTTCATCGGGCTATTTACCGGGGTTTGGTATCTCGCCGTGTGGTGGACGGCACCCCGCCTCGTCGGCCAGCAGGTGGTATTGCGCCTCATTGCCATGCTGGGCCTGGCCTCGCTGTGGGTGCTGATCGAGTGGGTGCGCAGCCGGCTGTTTGGCGGTTTCCCCTGGCTGCCGCTGGCGGCCAGCCAATGGAAACAGCCGATGCTGCTTCAGATCGCCTCCTACACTGGAGCGTCGGGTGTGTCGTTCGTGCTGATCGTTTTTAATCTCGGTGCGGCGGCGTATACGCATCGCATCTTTTTCGAAGGAGCGACCGGTCTGCGGAAACGCAGCCCGGAGTTCATGGTGGCACTCCTATTGCTCGTGTCTTCCACCTTCCCGCTCCTGACCGAGGTGATGACGCAGCGGCGGCAGAAATTGGCCCGGGTGGCCTTCGTGCAGCCCTATATCCCGCAGAATCTCAAATGGGATCCGGCGCAGGCCCGCGAAATTCTGCAAACCATGCAGAGATTGACCATCGAAGCCAACGATGCCGGGGCGCCCGATTTTATTCTCTGGCCCGAGGCTTCCACGCCATTGGCGCTGCGGGCGGATCCGAATGTGGCGACCTGGCTTGAGTCGGTGGCGCACCGCACGGGGAAGCCACTGCTGGCCGGATGCGTGGAGGTTGACAACTCCGGACCGGCTGGCGAGCGCTGGTTCAATGGGGCTTACCTGGTTGATCCCAACACCGGCGTGCAAGCCGGCGGTTACGCGAAGCGGCACCTCGTGCCTTTCGGGGAGTACATTCCATGGCGGCCGATCTTCGGGTGGATGGATAAGTTCGTGCCGATTGGCGGCGACTTCACGCCAGGTGATTCGGCCCAGCCCCTGCTGGTCCCTGTGGGCACTAGCCGGATTCCGGTCGGAGTCCTCATTTGTTATGAAGATATTTTCCCGGCGTTGGCGCGTGCGAGTGTGATCTCCGGCGCCGAGCTGCTGGCCGTGCTAACCAACAATGCCTGGTATGGCGAAGGCGGGGCGGCCTATCAGCATGCGGCGAATTCGGTGCTGCGGGCGGTGGAGACCCGCAGGCCGGTGCTGCGGTGCGGCAACGGTGGCTGGAGCGGCTGGATCGACGAATTCGGGTACATCCGGGCCGCGCTCACGGGAGAATCCGGCAGCATCTATTTCCGAGGATACGCCTCGCACACGATTACACGCGATGCGCGATGGGCGGGGCGTGACAGCTACTACACCGTCCATGGCGACTGGTTTCTTATTCCCTGCGCCTTGCTCGCTGTGGTGGCGTTCTACGCGTGCACCACCGTGCGGCCCAAACCACTACCAAGGCCGGCCGAGGACGAGGATAGGTCGCCATTGCCCTTCTGAGCGGGGCGCTGCTTCCCTCCACCCTGTGGACCATGGCGGTCCGAGTCTCCGCATTTTCCTGCCCTGCAGGGACGCAATCACTCCACGGAGTGCCGGAACCTCAGGCAGGGGGAAGGCCGCCACAGCCTTTGACTGATGTTGCAAGGGCCGCGCTTGGATGGCCAACCGACACAAGATAAGGATCGGCTTCTGATCGGTCGTGGGGGGAGGGGGACTCTGATCCTCTCCGGGACGGCCTTCCCATTTGCGGTCGAGTGGTTCAGGCAGACTGTCTTCGACAGGCGCGGAGATCGGCGGAACAGGCAATCAGTTTGCCGCAATCCGGCTGCGGAAGGCGATCAGCAAGTGCTCCAGGATGCCGGTCTCAGGCAGATCGGGCGCCCAGCCGTAGGCTGCGGCCACGGCGCAGTTGAGCTCATCGGAATTGCCTTGGCGGGAGGCACGGGCGATGGCGTGGCGGTGTTCTTCCTGCACGGACGACAGGGCATGAAGGGGCATTGTCGGCGGCCAGGGGAAGGGAAAACTTTCCACGGCAAAAGTCGGTACGCCGGAGGCGGACTGGTGCCGCCACCACACGGAGAAAATTCGCGAATGCAAAATGCCGCGGGTGAAATCGTCATCGCGCGCTACCACCAGCAGTGAATCATCCGGCAGCGCCGGGGACTCCAGCCAGGTGAATGCCGGTTGTCGGGTGTCCAGCGGCGTGACGAGGAAGCGGTCCCGTTTGGCGAGCGCGGTTAGCAGTGCCGCCCCGGCTTGCGTCAAAGGCCGGGAGAATTTGCGCCAATCGCGCAGGCGCCGCTGCAGCAAACGGAATGGGGCGAGATAGAGTGCCATTTCAGCCGCAGAGGATTCCGGCGGAAAAACGATCACCCATCGGCCGCGCGGGCGAGCGAGATCGGCGGCGCCAACGTAGGGACGCAGGACATCGGCGTTGGGCCGGCCGGTGGGATTGTGCGCCGCCAGCATGCGTCGGGCAGACCGGGACTGCACGATAAACGCAGCCGCCAGGAAGACACCGGGGTAGGCCAACCCGGCATTTTCGGCGAGAGTGCGTGGCTGGGGGGGCGGCATGCTGGAGCCAGAACTACAGCTGCGCCATCCGCCGGCGGCAAACGCATAAGCACAAGCCATGATGGGGTAGCGGCATGGCAACAGCCTGCGGGTTCATTTGGGCACGGTGACCGCGAACCGAAGGGCGGCCCGATGGGGGAGGGAACCGGCGACTCCCGGCTTGCCGGGCTGCATGGTGCGCGACAGGTTCAGCCACCCTTGGATTGACTCTCCGAACGATTAAAAAATGAGCACCCCTTCCAGCGAATCCTCCGTTCCCTCGTCCGGGTCGGCCGAGGCACCTGTGTCTGGTGTCCCGGCTCCAGTCCGGCCGGGGTTTGGTCGTACGTTTTGGACGCTCAACGTCATCGAAATGTGGGAGCGCCTGGCGTTCTACAATCTGCGCGTGATGGCGCCGATTTATATCATGCAGGCGGACAACCCGGGCGGATTGCACCTTACTGCCGGCGACAAAGGCACGATCTATGCCTGGTGGGCGGCGTTCCAGTCGCTGCTGCCAGTGGTGACCGGCGGCCTGGCGGACCGCTTCGGCTACAAGCGCACGCTGGCGTTTGCCATTGGGATGATGATCACGGGCTACCTCATGATTGCGCTACTGCGCGACGTGGCGCTGGTCAGCAATTACTGGGGATTCTTCGGGGGCATCCTCGTGCTGGCCACGGGCACGGCGTTTTTCAAACCCAGCATCCAGGGATCGCTGGCGCACAACCTTCCTAGGGAGAAATCCTCCTTGGGCTGGGGCATTTTCTATTGGGTCGTCAACGTCGGAGCGTTCGTCGGCCATTATCTGCCGACAGCCCTGCTGGCCCTGAGTGTGTTGCTGCCCGGACCGCTTCACGCCGTGGGCAACTCCAAGGAAGCGTGGCGCAATCTCTTCCTGGCGTCGGCCTTCTTTTCTTCGTTCAACCTTCTTTTGCTCCTGACGTTCAAGGACACGCCGTCCGGCGCGTCGAAGACCGAGACGATCCTGCAGGTGCTGGGGCGGACCATCCGTGACATTCTCGAGCCCCGTTTGCTTGCGTGGATGGCAATCATGTCGGGTTTCTGGCTGATGATGTACCAGCTCTGGGATTTGCAGCCCAATTTCATCGCCGACTGGGTGGACAGCCGCAGCATGGCGGAGGGGCTTCGCTGGCTGCCGGACCCGCTTTATCGCACGCTGGTGGAGCAGACCCAGCGCGGTCCGATGATGCCGCAGCAAGTGCTGTTGAGCGCCAATGCCTTCTTCATCATCCTTGGCGTGGTGGGCATGGCGTGGCTCACGCGACATCTACGCACGCTCACCGCCATGCTTTTCGGCATGATGCTGGCTACCGTCGGCCTGGTGGTGGCGGGCTTCACCACCAGTGCCTGGGTGCTCGTGCTTGGCATCCTGTTTTTTTCACTGGGAGAGATGGCGACCGGGCCGAAGAAGAGCGAATACCTTGCCCTCATTGCTCCTCCGGGGAAAAAGGGCCTTTACCTGGGCTACGTGAACATTCCGGTTGGCGTGGGAGTGTATGCCGGCTCAAAAATTGCCGGCTATGTCTACGGTCACTACGGGGAAAAAGCGGTGCTGGCGCTAAGGTATCTTGCGGAAAAGACGCCATTTGGGCAGGGGCGGGGCTGGAATGGAGAGGTGGATACACTGGAATCCGCGCTGGGGATCGATCGTCCCGAGGCGATGCTCAAGCTGCAGGAAATCACCGGGCTCGACGCCACGGCCGCCACCCGCCTGCTATGGGATAACTACCATCCGCATCTGCATGTGTGGATTCCTTTCGCCATGGTCGGCGTGGTTTCCGCCCTGGCGTTGTTCATCTTTGGCCGCATGGCCAGGCGTTGGACCGACATGAACGCGTAGCAATCGGCGCCTGGGCCGGAATGAGGCTGACGGCGGGACCCCCGGCCCGATCGCAGTATGCCCGCGAGAAATCCCTGCTGCGAGGCAAAGTCGAATCCGCCTCGGCCTGCCGGCAGGCGATCCGGCGGCGGTTGCCATGGAAGGCAAGGGCGCCTGCCCGCGAGCCACCGTGGGCGTCGGGTGGCGATATCAGGACAGGGGGACAAGAAAAAGAGCCCGCCGGTTTCCCGGCGGGCTCTGAAATGACAAGCGGGAGAAGTGATTACTTCTTGGCCGCTTTGGCTTCCTCAATCGCTGCTTGCGCCGCCGCAAGGCGGGCGATCGGCACGCGGTAGGGCGAGCAAGAGACGTAGGTGAGGCCGAGCTTGTGGCAGAACTTCACCGAATCGGGATCGCCGCCATGTTCGCCGCAGATGCCGAGCTTGAGGTCGGGCTTGGTTGAGCGGCCCTTCTCGGTGGCGATCTGCATGAGCTGGCCAACGCCGATCTGATCGATCGTGGCGAAGGGATTCTTCTTCACGATTTCGAGCTCGGAGTATTGCGGCAGGAACGAACCGGAGTCGTCGCGGCTCATGCCGAGGGCGGTCTGGGTGAGATCGTTGGTGCCGAAGCTGAAGAACTGCGCGGTCTGCGCGATTTCGCCAGCCGTGAGGGCGCCTCGCGGCACTTCGATCATCGTGCCGACGAGATAATTGAGCTTCACCTTCTTCTCGGCCATGACCTCCTTGGCGACGCGGTGCACGATCTCAACCTGCAGATCGAGCTCCTTCTTGAAGCCGACGAGCGGAATCATGACCTCGGGCTTCACCTTGATCCCTTCCTTCTGCACCTGGGCGGCGGCCTCGAACACGGCGCGAGCCTGCATCTCGGAAATCTCGGGATAGCCGATGCCGAGCCGGCAGCCGCGGAAGCCGAGCATGGGGTTGAACTCGTGGAGTTGATGCACGCGGGCGTGAATCTTCTCGACGGGCATGCCCATCATCTTCGCGAGTTCGACCTGCTGCTCCGTCGCGTGAGGGAGGAATTCGTGCAGCGGGGGATCGAGGAAGCGGATGGTGGCCGGGTAGCCCTTGAGGGCGCGGAAGATGCCGACGAAGTCCTCACGCTGGAAGGGGAGGAGCTTGGCCAGGGCCGCCTTGCGGGCCTCCACGTTGTCGGCGAGGATCATCTCACGCATGACGTCGATGCGGTCGCCTTCGAAGAACATGTGCTCGGTGCGGCACAGGCCGATGCCGGTGGCACCGAACGCAAGCGCGTTCTTCGTCTGGTCGGGCGAGTCGGCGTTGGTGCGGACCTCGAGGCGGGTGGCCTGGGCGCACCATTTCATGAGCTGCTGGAAGCTCTTGAACTTGTCGGTCTTTTGGGCGGCTTTGTCGCCTTCGATCAGACCGGCAATGATCTCGGACGCGGTGGTCTTGATCTCGCCGGCATAGACCTTGCCGGCCGTGCCATCGATAGAGAAGTAATCGCCTTCCTTGAAGACCTGCTGGCCAACCTTGATGCTCTTGGTGTGGTAGTCGATCTCGAGGGCGGCGGCACCGCACACGCAGACCTTGCCCATCTGGCGGGCGACAAGGGCGGCATGGGAGGACACGCCACCGCGGGCGGTCAGAATACCCTCGGCGGCGATCATGCCACGGAGATCCTCGGGCGAGGTTTCAATGCGGACGAGGAGGACTTTTTCGCCCTTCTCGGCGGCAGTGACGGCCCGATCGGCGTTGAGATATATCCTGCCGGAGGCAGCGCCCGGACCGGCGGGAAGGCCGGTGGCGATGACCGCCGCCTTTTTCAGTTCCGCGAGGTCGAAGACCGGGGCCAGCAGCTGGTCGAGCTGGTCGGACGGATTGCGGAGAACCGCCGTCTGCCAGTCGATGAGCTTTTCCTTGCACATGTCGATCGAGAACTTCAGCGCGGCCATGGCGGTGCGCTTGCCGTTGCGGGTCTGCAGCATGTAGAGCTTGGAGTCCTGGATGGTGAACTCGAAGTCCTGCACATCCTTGAAGTGCTTCTCAAGCGTGGCGCGGATGCGCTCCAATTCCTTGTAGGCGGTCGGGAGATGACTCTTGAGCTGGGCTACCGGCTCGGGAGTCCGCACGCCGGCGACGACATCCTCGCCCTGTGCGTTGATGAGGAACTCACCGTAGAATTCCTTGTTGCCGTTGGCGGGATTGCGCGTGAACGCAACGCCGGAACCGGACTTATCACCGGTGTTGCCGTACACCATGGCCTGCACGTTGACGGCTGTGCCCCACTCGGAGGGAATGTTATACTTGCGGCGGTAGACGATGGCGCGGTCGTTCATCCATGAGCCGAAGACGGCGCCGACGGCGCCCTGCAGCTGGTCCCACGGGCTGGCGGGGAAGTCCTTGCCGGTGCGCTCCTTGACGAGCGCCTTGAAGCGTATGACGAGCTCCTTTAGATCATCGGTGCCGAGCTTCGGGTCGTCGAGCTCGGGATTGCCATAGCGTTCCTGCTTGAGTTCGCCGATGACGGTTTCGAACGGCTCGTGATCCTCGTCGGGGCGTTTCTGCACACCAAGGACGACGTCCCCGTACATCTGGATGAAGCGGCGGTAGCAGTCCCACGCAAAGCGGGGATTGGCAGTCTTGTTGGAGAGGGCTTCGACGGTCTGATCGTTGAGACCGAGGTTGAGGATGGTGTCCATCATGCCCGGCATCGAGTCACGCGCGCCGGAGCGGACCGAAACGAGGAGAGGGTTGATCAGGTCACCGAATTTCATGCCGGTCTGCGCCTCGATCGTGGCAACGCCAGCTTCGATCTGTGCTTGGAGGCAGGAGGGATAGGTGCGCTTGTTTTGGTAATAATACGTACAGACTTCAGTCGTGATCGTGAAGCCGGGAGGCACAGGCAATCCGATGCGGCACATTTCGGCGAGATTGGCGCCTTTGCCGCCGAGCAGCGGTTTCATGCTGCCATTGCCATCTGTCTTTTTGCCGAAAAGATACACATATTTCGGCCCTTTAACGGGGTTTTTCGCGGCAGACTTGGCCGCTGCAGGTTTCTTTGCTTTCGATTTTTTGGCCATAATTGGGAGGTGTGGTATAAGAACGTTTCTGACAGGAGCGCGTGTGCGCAGAAACTACCATCGGATAAAGCGTGTCGGAGAGTGTCAACGGTGGAACTTTCCCGAGGCATTCTCCATTGAAGTCATTAGAAAATAAGCGGCAGGAGTGGAATTATCCTAACGACGAGCTCGACGGGGTAACCGGCGCCAAGCTGACGGTAAGTTTGCGTCTCTATTGCAGCGGGGTCGTCAGATTAATGAAACTCAATGTACAGCAATTAATTAGATCGACATGCCATTGCATGTGTTTCGGTTCGGCGTGCGTATGCCGGAGCGAAGGGAGACGGCCCGAGGTCGAACCTGCTTAGGCGGCCAAATTGTGATCTGTGACGGCAGTTCATTTCAATGGGTGAACAAAATATGCGCGATAAAAACTATTCCGGACAAAAAAGCATTTTTGCCCTTTTCGACAAGGGGGCCACGAAGCGCAATACCATGGTGCCTGAGGCAAGGCATCCATGAGTCCGGGCCATCCGGATTGGGGTTCACTGCCGGCCCCCGTTTGAAGCAGCACGGTGGGACTCATTGCTCGCTTCCGTCCGGTGGGATTGTTATGCAATGTGGCATTTCCGAGCATGGCCGATTCTCCACCAGAAGATCCCGCTTCGAACGACAAACCTGAAGAGACCACGGGGGGCAGATCGATGAGTTTCCTCGGCCACCTGGAGGAACTGCGTTGGACGCTCATCAAGTGTGCCGGCGCATTTGCCCTTATCGTGACGGGGATCGCCTATTTCATGCAGGATTTCTCCTGGGTGCTCATCTGGCCGCTGGAACACGTGCGATCAGAGTACCCGCAGTTGGCCACCAACCTCGTAACCAATAGCCCCATGGGCGTCTTCACCGTGGTGATCGATATCTGCCTCACGGGTGGAATTGTCCTGTCGCTGCCGTTTTTCCTGCTTTTTGTCGGACAGTTCATCGCGCCGGCACTGACCCGGCGGGAGATGAAGTTGCTGGTGCCCGTGAGTCTGGGGATGTTCATTCTGTTTCTGTGCGGCGCGGTCTTCAGCTATTTTTTGCTGGTACCGAATACGATCCGTGTGGCCTTCGAATTGAACGAAATGCTCGGCTATCAAGTGTTGTGGACTGCCGACAAATACTACAGCCTGCTGATGTGGCTGGTGCTGGGGGTGGGGGCATCGTTTGAGTTTCCACTGCTCATGGTGTTGCTGGTCTACCTCGGCGTTTTGAAGGTGGAGACGCTGCGCAAATACCGCCGGCATGCCATTGTGGCCTTCTTTATCATCGCAGCGGTCGTGACCCCGACCCCGGATCCGGTCACGCAAACGATTTTTACGGTTCCATTGTACCTGCTGTATGAGATTTCGATCATTGTCGCCGCGCGAATCAACCGTCGGCGTCAGGTGCGTCAGAAGCCGACGGGGTGAGGCTTCAGCGGCAGCCGGGCGTGGCCTTGGCGCCGGATCAGCCTCGCATTTTTAGAGGCAATCCTCCCACCGCGACCGTGGGACAACGCGGCTGGCGCGCAAATGGCATCACGGCCACGGCGCGCATGCTTCAGCCGGTGGCACGCCGAAGGTGGCGTTATTTTATGGATTCCCGCTGGGAGCGGTAGACAATCCTCCCCGCCTGCAACGCGAGCCAGAAGACCCCTGTGAGGCAGGCGGCGGCATAGGCCGCCCAGAACCGGATCATGCAGGGATCAGACGATGGCACATGGGGCTGGAGGACGCGATGGAAGAGGGTAAATACAGCCAGCGAGAGCACGGCATCGATGACTGGACTGACAGAGAACGGCGATTTTTCTCCGGGCGCGGTCATGATGGGGAAAAGAAGGCCGGAAGCGATGTTTGTCCAATCGAAACAACCCCTTGACGGATAATCCTAAATTCCGCTGTTGGGTTGAACCACGGAGCACGGGGGCCACAGAGTGAAAAACTTGAACCTGCCCATCATACATCCCGCTCTTCCTCGCGGCCAGGTCTCCTAACCATGCGCGTTTTGCGCTTCTTCGCGGTTGGAACCAACTGATCCTTGCACCCTCACGCCTCACGCATGTCGCCTCTCGCCGCTGCTCGGTGCTCTGTGCCTCGGTGGTTCCATTGCGCTTTCTGGGATAATGCCCGGGCCTTTGCGCTTCATTCGAGGGGGATTGTCACCTCGACAATATCCCCGTTCTGTTCCTCGGTGAAATTTTCCCCGGCCCGGCGAAAAACGATGAGCATTGGAACATTGTCGGCTTGTACCTGGGCAAAGGCACTGTCGAGCCGGCGCTGGCGGGCGATCCTCAGCAAAACACGCAGAAGGGTAGTGGCCATTCCGATACGGCGCTTGGTTTCACGGACGACAAAGGCCACCTCGGCCTTGTGCCCATCCTCGGCCACCACCAGCCGTCCTACGGCATGGATCACATCCTTCAGGCCATCGTTTTCCAGAACTCCCAGGGCCACCTCGCGCCTCGGATCAAGATCGACCAGTTTATGGGCGCGTTCAGCCGACATGTATTTGATTAGATACCCGTAGCGTTGCCGGATGGTTTCCAGCGTGTGCGAACTGAAAAACGCGATGAGACGATCCTCGTCTCCGGGTGCCAGTGGCCGTATCAGATAGGGTCGGCCATCGCGCAGCGTCACCACACGCGGCGGGGGCAGAAATGAAGGATCAGACTTGGCGGGGGGGTCAGGCAAAATCAAGAAACGCTTCTACAATCACGGAGGGGAAAGCAACCCCCATTATTTCCCGGGCCAGGATCTGCGGAATCCAGGGACAGTGGATGGGAATTCCAGATCGCGCGGCGGGGTTCCCCCGTGCTTCCGCTTATGAGCACGACCTACCTCGCCGGCCGCCCCCCGAATTGATCCGGAAGAGGGTTTTAACGCGGTGGCACTGAACGAGGAGAATCCGCGTCCGACGTCCTGCGGGGGCATGTCAGGATACGGGGAAGCCCCGGCGGCGATTGTGGAGAAACGGAGCAGTGGTTTGGGGGCGGCCAATCAAAGCAGAACCCGGAATTTCAAAAGCATCGCCCCGGGAACCGGCTGGTCGCTGATAATGATTGCCACAATGCTGCTTGGAGAGGGGAGCATTGTGTTGCTCGCAATGGTCCTGGCTGCGCATCGGCTGGCGCAGGACCTGCGAGCTGCAAGCCGGAGATGGGCCGGCAATGCCACACGGAGGGGGGGGGAGGGCGTTTGTCAGCGACCCTGTGTCCGACTCTCAAACTCGCGCCCGGGCATAATTTCGCGTTGCAGACCGCCCAATGCCATATTCTCTGTCCCCAGTTGTGAACCACGATAGCAACAGGCGCCCCGGTCGCGAGGTAGTCGACCGTTTACGCAGGTCGGAAATCTACCGCGATTATGAGCGGGCGTTTGCCGAAACGACCGGCTTGCCGCTGGCGTTGCGGGCCGTGGATACACTTGCCATGCCGATGCGCGGATCTCCGAACGAGAATCCTTTCTGCGCTCTGATGTCGACCACGAACAAGTCGTGCTCGGCTTGCCTCGAGTTGCAGCGGCGGGTGGAAATGGAGGCCCGCCTGCAGCCCAGGACCCTCAAGTGTTTTGCCGGTCTGTGCGACTCGGCGGTGCCCATTCGCGTTGGAGATAAGGTTCTCGCCTTTCTCCAGACCGGCCAGATCCTGCTGCACAAGCCTAGGAAAGCGGATTTTGCGGCGGTTACCCAGCAGCTGCTCAAACTTGGCGTCGAGATTGATGTGAAGCAGCTGGAAGAGACCTATTTCCAGACCCGAGTCCTCGATCGCAAACAATACGAGGCCGTCTTGCGATTGCTCAGCATCTTCGCCCAGCATCTCGCCACCCTGAGCAATCAACTCATGGTATCCGCGACGCGGATCGATCCCCCTGCCATAGAGCAGGCCAAACAGTTCATCTCCGAGCACCAAGGGGAGGAACTGACCCTCGGGCAGGTGGCGCAGGCAGTCAACACGAGTGCTTTCTATTTCTGCAAAATGTTCAAGCAGGCCACCGGCCTCACCTTCGTCGATTATCTCGCGCGGGTGCGGGTCGAAAAGGTGAAAAACCTTCTGCTCAACCCGCACAAGCGCATCAGCGAAGCCGCGTTCGAGGCGGGCTTCCAGTCGCTTTCGCAGTTCAACCGGGTCTTCAAGCGCATTGAGGGGGAATCACCCACCGTGTGGCGGGATCGGTCGATGCGCCACTCAGCGGCGTAAAACCGGCACCGGGTGCGCCGGTGTGCGGTGGTGCTGGTGCTCGCGGTGCTGGCACACCGCGCAAAAGGCCTCGATCTCGCGCCGCGCCACCTGGGAAAGCGTGTGCTTCAGTTCAGAGGCGGTCTTGGTTCGTTCGCAGGTGCTGTGGCCGTCTCGCACCTGCACCAGCACCAGGTTCTCGAGCAGCGCCTGCTCCCCGGCGACGAAGTAGGCAAGCAGCGGATTCATCCCGCAGGAGCACAGGGCGGAAAAATCCGTCACTCCCTCAGCCGGCTCATTCCGCAGGGGATGCCGCCTGGTCTGGTGGGCTCGCAGGGCATGGAAAAGCGTGTCGAGGGTCCAGTCGATCAAATGCACCAGCGCGTCCGGCGATGCGAGTGGCGAACTCACCGGTTCAACTCGGAGCAATGTCTCCCACTTGGCCTTAATCTCTGGGCGCAGAGCTTCGAGCCGCTCAATAACGCCGGAATCCATGAAATTATCATGCCAAATCACTGACCGGCCTGCTCTGCACCGCTTGTGCAATTTTGCGCATATCTTGAGTGAGCAGATGCAAGATCCGCGCAACGAAAACCAACGAGTGCGGAGTCGTGGTCGGATTCGATCGTTGCGCTGCGATGTTTTCCACGAACCGACAGGACGCCACGCCAGGTTTCTGCAGTGCCGCCGTTAGGGTGGCGCGGGGCGCGACTTCGCTCCGGTGTTCCGGGATCAGCTTGAGGCGCAACATTTTTAGAGAATTGCCTCAATTTTCTCACCAGATAGTTGAACAACAACCAAGTTCGATTACCTAGTAAGCAGCATTCCCCTTCCTTCCGGTCCGGTTGGTTTTCCCCCACGCCCCATGTCAGTCGTCCCGCTCACGGTTTTTTTCAGCCTGCTCCTCGCGGGTATTTTCGGAGTGTTGTTTCTTGTCGAGCAGCACGGCCGCGGCTTGGGCGGTCCCGAACGGGATTCCTTGCTCCCGTTTGCCGACGAGCAGCCGGTGGTGGATTCCTCCCGAGCCGATTCCACCGGCGGTCGCCAGCTTCCCGCTCCCGCCGCCGGCCCGGGCGGCTCCGGCCAGACGGCAGTCCGTTCGCCGCTCTCCCATCGCTCGGCTTCTGCCCGCGCGGCCCCCCCTCAGGCGCGCTGATTCTCCGCCCTCCCATGACCGGACAAAAAATCACCATCGAATACAACGACCGGATCGTGCGGCAGTTCATGCTGGCGGCGATCCTCTGGAGCGTCGTCGCAATGCTCGCCGGTGTGTTCATCGCCTCGCAGTTGAACTTCTGGCAGCTCAATTTTCAGACTTCGTGGCTGACCTTCAGCCGGCTGCGCCCGCTTCATACCAATGCCGCCATCTTTGCCTTTGTGGGCAACATGATGTTCGCCGGGATCTACTACTCCACACAGAGATTGGCGAAGGCGCGCCTCGCGAGTGATTTTTTGTCCTGGCTGCATTTCTGGGGATGGCAGCTCATTATCGTGGCCGCGGCCATCACGCTCCCGCTCGGGCTTACGCGCGGCAAGGAATATGCCGAGCTCATCTGGCCCATCGATATCGCGGTTGCCACCATCTGGGTCGTCTTTGCGGTCAACTTCTTTTGGACGCTCGCCCGGCGCCACGAAAAGTCCCTCTACGTGGCACTCTGGTTCTACATCGCCACCATCATCACCGTGGCGATGCTTTACATCGTAAATCACCTCTCGGTTCCCACGAGTCTGCTCCACAGCTATCCCGTCTTCGGCGGCGTGCAGGACGCCCTCGTGCAATGGTGGTACGGACACAACGCCGTGGCGTTCTTTCTCACCACGCCGATCCTCGGACTCATGTATTACTTTCTGCCCAAGGCGGCAGAACGGCCGGTTTACAGCTACCGTCTTTCCGTCATCCACTTCTGGTCGTTGGTCTTTGTCTACATCTGGGCCGGCCCGCACCACCTGCTCAATACCGCGCTGCCCAACTGGCTGCAACTCCTCGGCATGACCTTCTCTCTCATGCTGTGGGCCCCCTCCTGGGGCGGCATGCTCAACGGCCTTCTGACTCTGCGCGGCGCCTGGGGCCGGCTCCGCACCGATCCCGTCATCAAGTTTTTCGCCGCCGGGGTCACCTTCTACGGGATGGCCACCTTCGAAGGACCGTTGCTCGCCATTAAATCCGTCAATGCGGTCGGCCATTACACGGACTGGATCATCGGGCACGTGCATGGCGGCACGCTCGGTTGGAACGGCTTCATGGCCGCCGGCATGTTCTACTGGCTCGCGCCGCGGCTGTGGAACAAGCCGCTTTATTCGTCCTCGCTCGCCAACCTCCATTTCTGGATCGGACTGGTCGGCATTCTGCTGTACGTCTCCGCCATGTGGGCCTCGGGCATTGCCCAGGGCCTCATGCTGAGCGCCACCACCGAGGGGGGGACGCTGCTGACCTACCCGAATTTCCTCGACACGCTAAACTCGATCCGGCCGCTCATGGCCATGCGCATCGCCGGCGGCGCCCTGTATCTCACCGGGTTCGGACTCCTCACGTACAATCTCTGGCGGACCATTCGCGGGGCCCGTCCCGTCAACGGGCGGATCGAGATCTACGTCGAACCGCCCGATGCGGATGGGAAATTCGGCCTGGGCGCCACTTTCTTCAACGCCCCGGTCATCTTCAGCGCGTTGGGATTTGTCATGGCCTGCGTCTGGATGTTCGCCTCGGGCTGGCTGAATATCCTCGGTTTGTTCGGCGCCATTCTATGCGTGTTGCTCGCCGTTACCCACTATCAGGCCCGGGCCCACCACTGGGGCGAATGGTACGACAGACTTCTGCTCAATACGCTGCCGTTCACGGTGCTCACCTTCCTGGCCGTCGCGGCCGGCGGCCTCATCCAGATCATCCCGATGCTGACGATCGATCGCCGCCTGCAGACCGAGGATCGCATCGCTCCGCTATACACGCCGCTGGAACTGGCCGGCCGCGATATCTATGTCCGGGAGGGGTGTTACGTGTGTCACTCGCAGATGATCCGCACGCTCGTGCCGGATGTCATGCGCTACGGCGACTACTCCCGTCTGGGTGAATCCATCTGGGACTATCCGTTCCAGTGGGGCTCGAAACGCACCGGCCCCGACCTCGCCCGCGAGGGCGGCAAATATCCGAACGTCTGGCACTACCGGCATTTTGAGGATCCGCGCGCCATCTCGCCCGGCTCCAACATGCCGGCCTTTCCGTGGCTGTTTAAAAACGACACCGGCCTGGGCGCACTGCCGACGAAGATCCGCGTCCAGCGCCTGCTGGGCGTGCCGTTTCCCGCGTGGACTCCCGGCATGATCGATGTGCTCGCAAAAGAGCAGGCCAGGCAAATCTCCACGGACTTGCGCACCGCCGGAGTCTACGTCTCGCCCGATAAGGAAGTGGTCGCGCTCATCGCCTATATCCAGAAGCTCGGCAAATCTGATCCGGCCGCTTTGCCGGCCGCCGCAAAGTGATTACTGTTAAACCAGGGTCTCCCGTTCCCATGCTTAACCCCATCCGCCATGTTTAGCCGCATCATCTACGAAGACTGGCAGCTCATCTTTCCGATCGTGGCGCTATTGGTCGCCGCCACGATATTTGCCACCGCCTCCTGGCGTACGCTGCGCATGAAAAAGACGCAGGTTGATCACCTTGCCCGGCTCCCGCTGGACGAGGACTGAACTTCTTTCCGGATTGCTCTGGTGACCCGGGCGGCCAGCCCGGGCCCCACTCTCCCCGCCGCTGACATGAATCCGCCTTCCTCTCCATCCCCCGACGCTCAACCGGAGGAGACGAAACTCCGGTCGCATGTCTACGACGGCATTCAGGAATACGACCATCGACTGCCCAATTGGTGGCTCTTCACCATGTATGGCGCCATCGTCTTTGCTGTTGTCTACTGGTTTGCGCATCAGGTCGCCCGCCTTGCGCCGAGCGACGGCGAGCAGGTCGACGCGGCCATGGCGCAGATCCAGTCCGCCAAGATGGCCTCCTCAATCGATGTCAACAACGACCCAGGATTTTGGCAGATGAGCCGCAATCCGGTGTTTATCGAAGCCGGCCGTGCCACTTTCAACTCCACCTGCGCATCGTGCCACACCGCGGCGCTGACCGGCGCGATCGGGCCGAATCTTGTCGACCGGCTCTGGATTCACGGCGGCACGCCCAAGGAAATCTACAAGACGGTCAGCGATGGCGTGCCCGCCAAAGGCATGCCCGCCTGGGGTCCGGTCCTTGGCGCCAAAAAAGTCGCGGAAACTGTCGCCTACATCCTCAGCTATCACAAGGAAAGTGAACCGATCGAGGTGCAGGTCTCCTGGGCACCGCCCGGACCTGCCGCCAAATAAGTTCGCGATGACCGAGCGCGAACCAGAATATTCCGTCACCACTGCCTCCGGGGCAGGTGGTCCGGCCAAGGCCGTTCCGGCGGGGGCGGCGCCGGCACCCAATCTGGATTCCGTCACCACGATCAATTCGGACGGTTCCCGCCGGTTCATTCACCCGGCCGATGTCGGCGGCCGCTTCACGACCTGGCGGCGGCTCAGCGCCTATGCGTTGATTCTCGTTTATCTCTCTCTTCCGTGGATTCCCGTCGGAGGATACCCTGCCGTCTTTCTCGACCTGGCCCAACGCCGCTTTCACTTCTTTGGCTGGATTCTTTCGGCCCAGGATGCCTGGCTGCTCTTCTTCCTGTTCGCCGGTCTCGGATTCACGCTGTTCCTTCTGACGGCGCTCTTGGGCCGCCTCTGGTGTGGCTGGGCCTGCCCGCAGACGGTTTTTCTCGATCATGTCTACCGCCGCATCGAACGCTGGATCGAGGGCGACGCCCGCGCCCGCCGCGCCCTTGACTCGGCTCCGTGGAGCAAGGGGAAGTTTCTCCGTCGCGGCGCCAAGCAGCTGCTCTTCGCGCTGGTTTCGCTCGTCATCGCGCATCTGTTTCTCGCCTATTTCGTCTCCCTGCCGGCGCTGGGGGGGATGATGCTCAGCCGGCCGGGCGAGCATTGGGCCGCTTTCGTCTTCGTCTTCGTTTTTGCCGGGATACTCCACTTCAATTATGCGTGGTTTCGGGAGCAGCTTTGCATCGTCATTTGTCCCTACGGCCGGCTGCAATCGGCCCTGGTCGATGAACACACCCTGAACATCGGGTACGACAGCCGGCGCGGCGAACCCCGCGGCCGGCGCGGCACCCCGGGCGCGGCGGACTGTGTCGCCTGTAACCGGTGCGTGCAGGTCTGCCCCACCGGCATCGACATCCGCCAGGGACTCCAAATGGAGTGCATCGGCTGCGCCGCCTGCGTCGATGCCTGCAACGAGGTCATGACCCGGGTGCACAAACCGCGCGGGCTGATCCGCTACGATTCCTTGGCCGGGCTCGCCGGCGGCCGGACTCGCTGGCTGCGCCCCCGAATCTATGTCTATGCCGCGCTGCTGCTGGCGGGGGCGGTCGTTGCGGGCTACGCCTTTTCCACCGTCAAGCCGGCCGGCCTGAGCGTCGTGCGCATCACCGGCGCACCTTATTTCGTGGATGCGGCCTCCGTCCGCAACCAGTTCTTCGTGCGCATCGTGAACAAGCGCCCCGCGGCGGTCGGTTTTTCCGTCACCGTGGAGGCTGCGATGCCGGGCTTGACGCGCCTCGGCTTGACCGAACCGGTTGCCGTGGCGGGCCTGCAGGAGCTCGTCGCGCCGCTCGTGCTGGTGGTTGCCCGGCCGCAGTACGCCGGGCCGTTCCCCTTCACCGTGCGCGTCCGGGATGCGGGGGGCACTTTCACGCTGGAGCGCCGCGGGGAGTTTCTCGGGCCCGAGGCGCGCCTGCTGCGCGAGGAAGAGACGGAATCGCTCCGGGCCGGACATGACCGATCGCCAGCCAAGAGATGAAGCCGTCCGCCGGCGCCGGGCCCCCTTCTGGCGGTGGGTGGGGATCGGGTTCCTGCTGCTCGCACTGGCGAATGCCGCGATGTTTGTAGCGGCACATTACGCGAACACGACGGAGGTCCCCCGGGCTCGACCACCCGGCACCCCGCGCCCCTGAAAACCGGGAAATTCAATTCGCCTGGCTCCGTTTCCTCGATAGCTTGCCGCCATGGATCTCTCCTCCGCTTTCAACAGTCCTGCCGCCGCCCTCGCCGCCGGTCTCGTCACGAGCCTGCACTGCGTCGGGATGTGCGGACCGCTGGCTTGCGCCCTGATGCCGGGACCGCAGGACCGGGCGGATGGCCAGGCCGTCAGCACCGTCTATCATTTGACCCGCATGGCCGGCTATGTGGTGCTGGGCGCGGCGGCCGGGGGAGTGGGAAGCGTGCCGTTGTCGTATCTCAGCGGCGCCACCTTGCGCTATCTGCCGTGGCTGCTGGTGTTTTTTTTCGTCGCCGTCGCGGTGCGCTTCGATCAGCGCCTGCCGCGGGTGCCGTGGCTGGGCCGGATCTATGGATGGTTGGGCCAAAAGATCCGCGGCCGCTCCCGTTTGCAGGGTGCCACCATCCTCGGCTTTTTCAGCCCCGTGTTGCCGTGCGGCCCGCTCTACCTGCTGGTCGCATTCGCCTTGATGTCGGGCTCCGCCCTGAAGGGAGCCGAAACGCTGCTCCTGTTCGCACTCGGGACCGTGCCGCTGCTCTGGTTCGCCCAGACGAATTACCATTGGCTGCGCGTCCGGCTCGGACCGGTGTGGCTGGCCCGCACGCAATCCGTCATGGCGCTCATGGTCGCCGTCGGCCTGGCCTGGCGCCTCCGCGCGACGCTGGGCTTCGACGGCCCCAGCATCGACAGCTTCCTCTGCTGTCATTGAGATGAGCGCTCCGGCCGACAAGGTTCCGGCCGCGACGTCGCCGCCGGCCTGCGCCCACTGCGGCGCCCCGCTCGTCACCGAGGCGGCGCGGGAGGCGGGGTTTTGCTGCGCGGGCTGTGCGTACGTCAACCGGCTCGTGCGCGAGCACGGACTCGAGGGCTATTACCGCATCAAGGACGCAGTCATCCCCCCCGTCGACCAGGCCGTCTTCCTGCCCCGCGACCACGCGTGGCTGGCGGATCTGCAGCAGCACGCGGAGCGCGCCCCCGGGCCGGCGCCCCGCCTGGAGCTGGATGTGCAGGGAATCTCCTGCGCGGGTTGCGTCTGGCTGATCGAGAGGATCTTCCTCCGGCAGCCGGGGGCGCTCGACATCGTGGTGGACGCCCAGCTCGGGCGGGTCCGTCTGCGCTGGGAGCGGGGTCGGTTTGACGCGCCCGCCTTCGCGCGCACGCTGCATTCGTTCAACTACCTGCTCGGCCCGCCGGGCGAGGAGCCCGCGGTTTCGGAAAGCCGGTTGCTTGCCCGCCGGATCGGGCTGTGCACCGCGTTCGCCATGAACGCCATGCTGTTCACGCTGCCCGTTTACTTCGGCATGGACGACACCTTCGCCTATGCGCGGCTCTTCGGCACGCTGGCGTTCGTCTTTGCCACGCTCAGTCTCCTGGTGGGCGGCACCTTTTTTATCGGCCGCGCGGCGCAGGCGCTGCGCGACTGCGTGTTGCACATCGATCTCCCGATCGCCGTCGGCATCCTCGGCGCCTATGCCGGCTCCGCCTTCGGCTGGCTCACCGGGGCCGCGGAGTTCGTCTATTTCGATTTCGTGACGATTTTCATCCTGCTGATGCTCGTTGGTCGCTGGGCGCAGGTGGCGGCGGTGGAACGCAACCGCCGGCAACTGCTCAGCCGGCAGGCGCGGCCGGCCAAGGTGCGGGTGGCCGGGGCGACCGGCGAGCAGCCGGTCGAGACGCTGGCCCCCGGGGACGTTTACGAGGTGCTCCCGGGCCAGGTGGTCCCCGTGGAGTCGCAGCTCGCCACCCCCGCGGCCACGCTCGGCACCGCGTGGATCACCGGGGAGGCCGAGCCGCACACCTGGCGCGCCGGGCAGCGCGTGCCGTCCGGAGCCGTCAACCTCGGCCGCATGGAAATCCGCCTCCGCGCCGGTCAGACTTGGCGCGATTCCCTGCTCGCCCGCCTGCTCCAGCCGGCCGGGCGCGATGCCTACCGGCACCGGTTGCTGGAGCGGATCGTCGCCGGCTACCTGCTGGGCATCTTTGCCCTCGCCGGGGCGGCCGGGGTAGGCTGGTGGCTGGCCACCCACGATGCGGCGCGCACCTGGGCGGTGGTCACCGCCGTGCTGGTCGTCTCCTGTCCCTGCGCCATCGGGCTGGCCTTTCCGCTCGCCGACGAAATGGCGGCGGTCGCCCTGCGACGTTTCGGCGTGTTCGTGCGCGAGAGCGACCTCTGGCCCCGGCTCGCCCGCGTGCGCCGGCTCGTGTTCGACAAGACCGGCACGCTCACCCTGGAGGTGCCCGCGCTGCAGAATCCCGAGACGCTCGCCGCCCTCGATGCCGGCGCGCGGACGGTCCTGACCGAACTCGTGCGGGACAATCCGCACCCGGTCAGCCAATGCCTCTACGAAAACCTGCTCGTGCGCGGGCTGGCTCCGGGCGAAACCGGCGCGGCGCGAGCCGCGCCGGCCGGCGAGTTCCGCGAGGAGCCGGGCCAGGGCGTGACGCTGCGCACCGAGCGCGGTTTCTGGTCGCTGGGTCGACCCGGCTGGCTGGGCGCGGCGGCGGCCCCGGCCGGATCCCCTCCCTCCTTGGCGGAAGACGGGCACGATGCCGAGTTCGCCCGTGACGGCACGGTGCTCGCGCGCTTTCATTTTGCCGATGCCGTGCGGCCCGACGCCCGCACGGAAATCGCCGCGCTGCGCGCCGAGGGGATGATGGTGAATATCCTCAGTGGCGACCGCCGCGAAAAGGTGGAGGCGATGGCGGAGACGCTCGGCCTGCCCGCGACGCAGGCGCTGGCAGGCGTCACTCCGGAGGAAAAGGCCGACTGGCTGCGGCGTCACGACGCCCGCGACACGCTCATGCTGGGGGATGGGGTGAACGACAGCCTGGCCTTCGATGCCGCCTTCTGCCGCGGCACCCCCGTCATTCACCGGGGTGCGCTGGAGGCCAAGGCCGACTTTTACTACCTGGGTCGCGGCCTGGCCGGATTGCGGCGGCTGTTCGCGGTGAACCGCAGTCGCCGGCGCACGCAGCAATGGCTGCTCGTGTTTTCGGTTGCCTACAACACTGTCGCCGTCGGCCTCGCCGTGGCCGGCCACATGAGTCCCTTGCTCGCCGTGGTCCTCATGCCCGCCAGTTCGCTGGCCTCGCTGGGTATCACCATCGGCGGCATGCGGTCCTGGTTGAAACTCTGAAGCTGGCCGGGGCCGCCGTGCGAGGGACAGCCTGGGCGGAAACCGCCCCAACGGCGCCCCTCCGCTCAAAGAGTCTTCGGGATGGCTTGCGTCAGCACCTCCGGGGCGCCGTCGGTGACCAGCACGTTGTCTTCGATCCGGACGCCGCCGAGTTGCAGGTTTTGATCGACGAGGGGCCAGTTCACGGCCTCACGGTAGCGTGCGCGGCGTCTGGGGTCGTTGAGAATTGCCGGGATGAAATAAAGCCCCGGTTCGATCGTCACGACATAGCCCGACGCCAGCGGCAGGTCCATGCGCAGGCTCGCGAGGCAGGGTCGCGGATCCCTGGCCCTACCGGGCAGCAAACCGCTGCCATCGCGCACGCCGAGGCCGACCATGTGTCCGATGCCGTGCGGGAACAAAAGCATGTGTGCCTCCTGCTCGACCAGCGCTTCGGGGTGGCCGCGCATCACGCCCATGGCCACCAGGCCGGCGATCATGTCGACCGCGCATTGCAGGTGGATCTCCTTCCACTCAGCCCCGGCCACACAGCGCGCGATCGCCCTCTCCTGGCCGCCGAGCACGACCTGATGCAGATCGCGTTGAAACGCCGACGGCCGGCCCGCCACATACGTGCGGGTGACATCGATCACGTAGCGATCGATCTCAGCCCCGGCATCGATCAGAACAAACTCCCCGGCCTGCACCGCGCGGGCGGTGGGCGAAAAATGCAGCACTGCGGCATTGGGGCCGGTGGCGACGATGGTTCCATAGCCCGTCGCGGTTGCGCCCTCGCGGTAGAATCCGGTCTCCAATTCTATCTGGATCTGACGTTCGGTGACTCCGGGCCGGATGCATTTGGCGGCGAGGGCATAGCCGGCGGCAGTGGCCACGGCGGCGCGGCGCATGAGCTCGAGCTCGGCTTCGTCCTTGGGCCGCCGGGCATGAGTGAAAGCCTCGCGCACCCGGCTCGTGCGTCTCTCGTCATAAGGGACGCCACGCAGCGGGACCCCGAGCATGACGACCGGCCGGTGGCGCCGCGCGGTCAGCCAGGCATCCAGGGTCGCTAGCGATTGTCCGGGCGGCTGCTGGCGGCCTTCCCACACGCGTTCGGCCTCGGAAACGTCGGCCACGAAGGAAACCCAGCCTCGTTTGTTTCCCTCCCGCGGATCAAACGCCACCACCGCGCCGGGGGCATCGTTCAGGCCGGTGAGATAAAAATACTCCTGATGGGTGGAGAACGGGAATTGCTGGTCGCTGATTTCGGGCTTGGGCACGGGGTGCCCTGCCCCCACGAGCAGGATTTCGTCGGTGAGGGCCAGGGCGGCGGCGAGGCGCGCGCGCCGCGCGGGGAAGTCGGGGTTCATTTGTCGCGAGCAAGACACAAAACGCCCCGGAACGGAAGCCCGGCATAAGGACGCGCGCGGACCGGACGGAGGCTGACGGATGAGGCCGTTCGGCCCGAACGCTGCCGCCGCGCGTCCTCGAGGTGATCGCGTGAAACGGCGGTTGCCTCGATGGGCATGGCAGCCTATGCGCGCATGCCGTGGTCGCAATCGGCCGGATGGCTCCGGGCCATTAGACCAGCGGAAGTGCCCGCGGCAATTTTGAGGCGAGAATTCCGCGCCGACGGAGGCGCATGAAAATTCTTTCCGTAGCGACCAACGTCGCTAATAAAACCCGCCCGGGCGATTATGCAGTCGACTAGTTTGCGTGGATTCGACTCTCTCATCTCAGACAACGCCCGGATAGTCTCGTCATCCGCGGCAGACCCCGAATCCTGTTAGTTTGTCCCCCTCCGAACCGCCAGGCAACATGGCCGGTCAGCGCCGAAGAAAACTCCCACCATCGAGGTCCATCATGAGTCTCCGACTCCCCGTCTCGCTTTCCCGAATCGTCGGTCTTACCGTGCTGCTCGCGTGCGCCACGCCGCCAGCCGTCGCGCAGACGACGATCTTCTACGACGATTTTAGCCGTGGAACCACGGGAGCACCTCTCGACCTTAATGGTTCTTCGCCCACAATTACGACGGGCGGGGCGAAATGGACTACGTCGACCGCGTCTGGGACTACTTGGACAACCAACGGCACAAACCTGAATGTCGCGTATTTCTCCTATTCCGCCAGCCTTCCACTTACTACGCTCTCGAACGGCTTGACATATCAACTGTCCGCTGACGTCACGGTCGTCAATGAAGGCTCAGGTGATAATTTCATGGGAATTGGATTCGCTTACAACCTTCCAACCGGAATGGCCTACTACTACGCGGCACCTTGGATGTCATTGAGGGCCGGCGACAGCAAGGTTGTCGCTTATCCCGGCGTGGGAGTGGCGACCGCTCCCGTTTTCAATGCCGTTCCGAGCGGGGTGTCTTACTCTGCTAAGCTTCGCATCGATTACACTCCAAGTGCAGACGGCACCAGCGCCACCGCGAGCTACTATGTGAACGATATCCAAGTCGGCACGGCCTATACGTATTCGAGTTTGCCGTCGATTAACGGTGTCTTCATTCAACGTGGCAGTCTTAGTTCAACAGCCACGGTCGATAATTTCACGCTTACCGCCGCCATCCCCGAGCCGTCCACCTATGCGACTCTGGCGGGCGTGGCGGCGCTGGGCTTCGCCGCGTGGCGTCGTCGTCGAGCAAGCATCGGCGCAAGGCCTCGGACCGAGTCATGAACCTTGACGACGGATATCTTCTCTCCGTGCCGGCATTCCTTCCCATCACCTGAAGGAGACCACCACCGCCCCTTTACCCAACCGATATCATGACCACCTCCATCGTTGCGTCTCTTCATCGAACAGTCGTTCCCGCCCTGTTGATGGCGTGTGTGGCGCTACCGGTCGTCGCCCAGACGACAGTCATTTCAGACACGTTTACGAGGTCTGGGGCGCTTGCAGGAACCGCGCCCGATGTCCGACCCGGATCGGAAACGTGGCAGGATTCGGTCGGACTCTCCACCAACGGTTCGTCCGCTTATCCGATCGGTTCGGGGATATACACGCCCACTGGTTGGCTGTCTTTGTCGATCACCACCGGTATTACCTATTCTGTGTCGGTTGCGGTCAATATGGCGGCGCAAGGCACGTATACTGGGAATGAGACTACCTGTTGGGTCGCTCTTGGATTGGGCAAATTTTCCAATCCTAATAGGGATGTGCTGAATGCGGGCGGTCCGCTCTTTTTACTGCGCAACAACGGTGGAGCGGATCTATACAAAACTTCTGGCTCTGTAATACTTACAAAAAATCCGGGATTCTTTCCTACCTCTTCCACGCTTCGTTTGGATTACACCCGGGTGGCCGATGGAAGCGCCGTGGTCAGCTATTTCGTCAACGATGGACTGGTGACAACGAATAACTACGTCACTGCTCCAACGGTAGAGGGAATAGGTATCCAATCCTACTATCAGCCGATCACTACGACGTTCGATAATCTCACTGTTACCGCCATCCCCGAGCCGTCCACCTATGCGGCGCTGGCGGGCATGGCGGCGCTGGGTTTCGCCGCGTGGCGCCGGCGGAAGACCGCAGCGAAGGCGTAGCGGGGATTGAGGAAAGATCGGAGCCGCAGCGACACCGCTGAGGTTTCAAGGCATGCGCGGAGAGGTCACCGTGCCGCCAGATGGCAAAGGCTGCGCCAGCGTGTCGAACAGGATTTCTGCCGGATAAAAGGCCCGGCGGCCGGTGCCGTCTTGGATCTGGTGGCGGCAGATGGTACCGGGGGCGGCGATGATCGTGTCCGCGGGCGCCTGGCGCACCGCGGGCAGCAGTACCAGTTCCCCAAACCGTCGGGGTGGCCTAGGGCGCCGAGAGGATGGCCCCAGGGCATGACACAGGAACGCCGCCGCGCCGTGCTCGGGGGAGGGGCCGGCAAGGATCAAGCCAGGCGGCGGCAACCCAAAGTGCAGGCTCGCTCTTTGCCGCCGGGGCCCTTAGCATGTAGAAAATCAACCCCATAGGAGGACACCATGTTCGAAGCTGCCGAACTCGGACGTAAGGTTACCAAGGAAGAGTATGAAAAAAAGCTGGCGGGCTTGCGATCGAGTCTTCTGACCGCGCAGTTCGCCGCACGCGAGGCGAGGATTCCCCTGATCGTGATTGTGTCGGGAGTGGAGGGCGCAGGCAAAGGCGAGATGGTGCACCGACTGAACGGCTGGTTCGATCCCCGCGGGGTGGAGACGCACGCGTTCTGGGATACCTCGGACGAGGAAAGCGAGCGTCCTGCCTACTGGCGTTTCTGGCGGTCGATGCCGGCACGCGGCCGGATCGGCATCTTTTTCGGATCGTGGTACACGGCCCCGATCATCCGGCGGGTTTTTGGAAAATCCAGCAACAGCGAGCTGGATTCGGCGTTGGAGCGGATCGTGTTTTTGGAGAAGATGCTGGCCGACGACGGCATCGTGATCGTCAAGCTTTGGATGCACCTTTCGAAGAAGAAGCAGCGCGAACGGCTCCAGCAGATGGCAAAAGACCCCCTGACCCGCTGGCGCGTGACGAAGGCCGACAGGAAAAACTGCAAACTCTACAGCAAGTTTTCCCGGGTGTCCGAGCGGGCGATCCGCCGCACCGACGCGGCGCATGCCCCGTGGCATGTCGTGGAGGCAACTGACCGCCGTTACCGGGAACTGGAGGCGGGGCGCCTGATTCTCGAAGCTTTGCAGCAGGCGCTGGAAAACAAGGCCAAGAAAGAAAAACCGGCCCCGGTCAAAACATCAACTGTGGCCCCGCGGGCTGATCATGCCATCTCGATTCTGGACCGGGTCGACTTGAAGTCCAAGCTGACGGAGGCGGCCTATGACAAGGAAATGGATCAGCTGCAGTCCGATCTCACCCGGCTGACCTGGGCAGCCCGCGAGAAAAAGGTGGCGACGGTTGCGTTGTTTGAGGGTTGGGATGCCGCCGGCAAGGGCGGGGCGATCCGCCGGGTCGTGGAAGCAATCGATCCGCGGCTGATCAGCGTGGTGCCCATCGCTGCGCCGACCGACGAGGAACGGGCGCATCATTATCTGTGGAGATTCTGGCGGCACCTGCCGCGCGACGGACGCATGGTGATATTCGACCGCACCTGGTATGGCCGTGTGCTGGTGGAGCGGGTGGAGGGCTTTGCCACCGAGGCTGAGTGGCGGCGGGCCTACCTGGAGATCAATGATTTCGAGGAACAACTGGTCGAGCATGGTGGAGTGCTCGCGAAGTTCTGGCTCCATATCAGCAAGGCGGAGCAGTTGCGGCGCTTCGAGGAACGGCAGAGGACGCCGACCAAGGTCTACAAGATCACCGAGGAAGACTGGCGCAACCGGAAGCGCTGGCCGCTTTACGAGGATGCCATCAACGAGATGGTGGCGCGGACCAGCACCGAGTTTGCCCCGTGGACGCTGGTCGCTGGCAATGACAAACTTTCGGCCCGCGTGCAAATTCTCCGGGAACTCGTCGCCAGGCTGGAGCGGGTTTTATAGCTGAAATCCCGGCAGCATCATCAAGGCGAATCCGCACCGGCCCGGTGGCCATGACGCCACTGCCGGTTGACATTCCCAGCTGGCACCCCGCCGGGCGGAATCCCCGTGATGCCACCGGGGTGTGACTCAGGGCAGGACGGGTTTTGGGGCCGGTTTGGCCTCGGGCGGCAGGATGACAACCGCGCACTTGGCACGTTTCAACAGACCGAAGGCAGTGGTGCCGACGAGCAGATCGTAAAGTTTTCCGTGACCGTGCGATCCGATGACGATGAAATCGGCCTGGGCTTTGTCGGCTTCCTCGAGAATACCCGAGACGGGCGGACCGTGGCGCAGGATGGTCTCAAACTTGACTCCCTCCTTGGCGACACGCTCCCCGAGCCGAGCCAGGTGCTTGGTGGCGGCCTGTTCGCTGATCATGATCGCGTCCTGCAATGCTTCAACCGGCAGGCCGTATTCACTCGTGACCACGGGTGGTTGGATGATATGCACGAGTGCGATTTTACCGTCCAGGGAACGGGCCAAAGACACGGCGGTATCGACCACATGGTCGGTGACCGCAGAAAAATCGACGGGCACGATGAACGTTTTCATGACAACTTTATTATCGTGCAAAACGCCCGAGGTGCAAGACCTACAATTGGAGGGGTTGCCGGCCCAGACAAGGGAGGCCCCAGGCAGTCGTGGAAGCGTTCCGCCGCCGCTTGCGCCGCCTGTTTGGCCTAGAGCCGGTACACGCGGCTGGCTGTCCCGCCCATGATATTGGCGCGCTCATCGGGATTAAGGTCGACGACGCAACCTTCGACAAACTCATGCCAGCGGGCATAGTCGGAGGCGACGAGACAGAGCGGCCAGTCCGAGCCAAACATGAGTCGATCCGGACCGAAAGCGTCGAGCACGACGTCGAAGTACGGCCAGAGCAATTCGGGCGTCCAGGAAGTGCCGCGCACCACGTTGGGCATGCCGGAGATTTTGCAGAAGAGGCGTTCACGCCGGGCCAGCTCGCGAATGTCCGCGCGCCATTCCGGTGGCGGCGTGCTGGTGGTGATGATGGGTTTGGCGATATGATCGACCACAAACACCAGCTCCGGATGGCGATCCACCAGGGCGATGACCGCCGGCAGCTGCCGCGCGAAGACAAGCAAATCATAGACCAGCTTGTGCGAGGAGACGGCGCGCAAGCCTGCATTGAAGCCTGTGGTTTCCAGGAAAACGCTGGGCTCCGTCTGGAGAACGTGGCGGATCCCCTTCAAGGCCTTGTTTTCCATCAGCAGATCCAGCAAACCCTCCACGTGGGGGTCGTTGAGAGGCACCCAGCCGACAACGCCCTTGATGAAGGGGTGATGCTCGGCGAGTTCAAGCAGCCAGTGGGTTTCTCCCACAGCCGGCCGCGCCTGCACGGCCACCGTGCCTTCTATGTTCGCTGCGGCGAGATGTGGCGCCAGATCCTCGGGAAGAAAATTGCGCCGAAGGACGCCCATGTCGTCGCTGATCCAGTCAAATTCCTTGCGTGAATAGCGCCAGAAGAGGTGATGGGCATCGATTTTCATGCCGGCGGAAATAAATTGCAGGGGGAACGGCGAACCGAAGTAAACCAGATACAGACAGGGAGGGGAAGCCAGAACAGGCCAGACTGCGGGACACTCCAGACATGAACTACTTTCGGGAGACGCAAGCCGAGTGCAAGCCGCTATGTGCCGTGTCGCAGTCTCAGAAGATTGGGCGCAGCGATCTGACCGAGCGTCGCCGGATGCCCTTGATGGCCAATCCTGCGCGTCTGGCGATTTGATGGTAAGAGACCGTTATTCGATCGGGCGCGAGGCTGGTCCAGGCGGCGGACGGCCGGCAGGCGAAGCGGTTGTGCAACCGAACGGCGATGGCCTCGTGAGGGCAGGAAGACACGGCGAATAGTCCTAAATTCCGCAGTTTGATATGAACCACAAGACGCGGAGGCCACAGAGTGAAATACTCGGACGTGCCCATCATGCATCCTTGCGCCTTCTTGGTCTTCGCCTTTCCCCTCACTCCTCCCCGCTGTCTCTGTGCCTTGGTGGTTCCATTGCGTTTTCTAGGATAATTCCAGGGCGTCTTTGTGCAGCAGCCATCGCTGGCAATAAACACCCGTTGTTCCCGGCATTCTTCATCTTTGTCCGGGGCTGGCGGCGCATTTGCAGCCACGGGCCTGAGCTAATCAAGTTTGGCGCGCTCCCGGGCGGCGACGGCGGCCGGGAGCGGCAGGAAATTGGCCGGATCCTCCGCCACGGCCTGCTGGCCGTCCCGGCTGAGTACATAGAGCATGAATTCCCGCACCAACGAATCGATGGGCCGGCGCTTCACGAATGCGTACATGGTGCGTGAAAGAGGATACGCCCGGCGTGCCACCTCGTCAGCCGTCCCGACATAAAAAGGCTGCCCCTCGCTCTCGGCGAGCGCGACGGTCTTGACGCCGGGAATCTGGTTGAAGAAACCGGCGTAGCCGATCCCCAGCCGATCGGCGGCCAGGGCGCTCACAATATTGTCGAATACGCGGTTGTTGCCCCGGCCGGCGGCGGTGTCCGGAAACTGGATGACATCGGATTTGAATTTCCCGTCGAGCATGAGACGATGCATGAGAAAATATACGACGCCGGCGTAGGTGGCTCCGGCGGGGCGGTTGACAACCATGCCGTAGCAATGGATGGGCGCATTCGCCCATTCGCCTGTCAGCCCGAGTTGTCCCCACCGATCGATGGCCTCGGGGTGTCCGCGCCGGCGGGTCTCGGAGAAAATCGCGTCGAGTTGCGCCAGGGTGAGGCGGGAAAGCGGGTTCGCTGAGTTTACATAGATGGCGATGGCACTTCCATTCGCCCGGGTGGCGCGGCTGCCTGTGGCGATGGCGATTTCGAGCGGCTCGCCGGCGAGCGCGGCTTTCGCCTGGGCCATCTCTGGCGGCTGGATATCCCGCACAAACGGCGCGATCCCGACGTCGCCGCGCATGAGTTGCTGCAGACAGACGGCCGGCAGGTCGGTGCCGTTCTCAGACTGGCGGGCCCTGACTTCGGGATGAAGGCGGTTGAACTCCCGCACCCAGGCGCCGACCAGTGTCTCCGTCGAAGCCAGGCGGGCTATGGTCAGGGTGCCGACAGGATGCCCTTCCGGCTTGTAAGTCGGGAGACCGCTGTCCACGCACGGCGTTTCGGCGGTCAGCGAGATGACTGACCAGGCAAGGGCGAGGGCGATCAGCGCCGGCGGTTTGAGAGAGGTGAGCATGGCGGGAATTCCAGATTTCTCCTGTAGCGGCCGGTTTCCGGGCAGGACGAACTCAGGCGACCAGGATGGTCTTGGTATTGACGAACTCGCGGATGCCCATGAGGCCGAGTTCGCGGCCGTAGCCCGAGTCCTTGACGCCCCCGAAGGGCAGGGCAGGTTGCGACTGGACCGCGCCATTGACATAAGCGAGCCCGGCTTCGAGCTGTTCGCGGGCGATACGCTCGCCGCGGCGGCGGTTGCGCGTGAACACCGCGGAGCCGAGACCGTAGGGCGAGTCGTTGGCGATGCGAATGGCGGCAGCTTCGTTTCGGGCCGGAATGATCGCCGCGACCGGCCCGAACAATTCCTCGTGATAGGCAGGCATGCCCGGCTGCACCCCGGTCAAAACTGTCGGGGGATAGAAGTATCCCGGGCCGGACGAAATTTTCCCGCCCAGAGCGAGCCGGGCGCCGCGGCGGATGCTGGCCTGGACCTGCGCGTGCAAAGCCGAGCGCAAATCGGCGCGGGCGAGCGGGCCGATCTCGGTGGTGGAGACGCGGGGATCGCCCGTCCTGTGTGCGGCCATGGACTCGATGAAAAGCCGCTCGAATTTCTTCCGCACGCGTTCGACCACGATGAAGCGTTTGGCGGCGACGCAGCTCTGGCCGGAGTTGATCAGGCGGGAGGCCGCGCAGATCTCCGCCGCGGTGGGGAGGTCTGCGTCTTCAAGGATGACATAGGGATCGCTGCCCCCCAGTTCGAAAACCCCCTTCTTCATGACTGAGCCCGCCACTGAGGCCACCCGTTTGCCGGCCTCGGTGCTGCCGGTTAGGGTGACGGCGCGCACGTGCGGATGCCGGATGAGACCCTCGACGCGGGGCGAGCCAACAGGCAGGGCCTGAAAAACGCCGCGGGGCAATCCGGCACGGACGAAGGCTTGCTCGATGGCCAGCGCGCAGCCGGTGACGTTGGACGAATGTTTCAGCAGCATCACATTGCCCGCCATCAACGCAGGAGCGGCGGCCCGGCAAGCCTGCCAGTATGGGAAGTTCCAAGGCATGATCGCGAGGATCACCCCGAGGGGCTGGTAGGTGACAAAGGCGCGTCGATGGTTGCCGTCGATGGCTGATTCATCGGCCAAGAAACGAGACCCATTGGCGGCAAAGTAGTCGAAACACGCGGCGCATTTCTCAATCTCAGGAAGCGATTGGCTAATCGGTTTGCCCATTTCCTCGGTCGCCAGCAGGGCGTACTCGACCTGGCTGCGCCGCAATTCGCGCGCCACGGCGCGCAGGAAGGCTGCCCGCTGGGTGAAGCGCAGGTGACGCCAGTCCTGAAACGCGGCGTGGGCATGAGCAACCGCGTCCATGACCTGGGCCGGGGTGAACTCGCGATAGGCGCGGATCTTTCTTCCCGTTGCGGGATTGATGGAGACAAGAGACATGGGGTGAAAAGGTGACCTCAGTGAGAAGGAAAGAACCGGGGAGGGCAAGAAAGCGCCGGCTCTGCGGCGGGGCGGCAGGGCGCTTTCAACTCCAGGCATAGGGTTCAAGTGGAATATGCTGATGGGGCCGGGAAGGTCATCAATTTCGGCTGCAGCGCCTGCCGTCGAGGGTGTTCTTTTGATTCTTTCCCGCCGCAATGGATCATCCTGCGTGGCGGCAAACCACGCCTCTGCGAACGAAACGACGCCTGCCCAGGCCTCTCGGCCGCGGAAGCAAGCGGGGATGGACAAGGGCCGTGCTCTTCCTTGTCCGGCGTCGGGTGCCCCCGGCGGAATTCACACCGAGCAGACGCCGGGCGGTCAAACCGACTCGAGCAATTTATTGAGGCGTGCGACCATTTTGGACGGATCGTCGAGCAGGCCGGCGGCGATCAGGGCGTTGTCCAGCAATTGCTCCGCGACGAGCCTGGCCCTGTCGGGGGTGGTTGTGCGGATGGCGGCGAGCCGTTGGATGATGCAGTGGCGTGGATTGATCTCGAAGTTGACGCGCACGGGCTCGTCGGCCTCCCCGTCCTTTTTCATCGCTTTCATCATGCGCCGCAGATGCGCCGGCATCATCTTGTCGGCATTGGTGGCCAGCGCGGGCGAATCGACGAGGCGGTCGCTGGATTTCACGTCGGCGACGCGCTCGCCGAGCGTCTCCTTGAGCCATTGCGCCAGCTCCTTGGTTTCGGGCTCGCTGAGCGGTTCGCTGCCGGGCGGGGTGGGTGCGGGGTCGAGCTTCACTTCGGCCGAGTCGGCGGCGAGCACCTTTTTACCCTCAAATTCGCGCACGTGATCAAACACGTAGGCATCGACCGCTTCGTAGCAGAAAAGCACTTCGAGGCCGCGGGCCTTGAAACCTTCAACGTAGGGCCCGGACTCCAAGGCTTCGCGGTTCGTGCCGACGAGGTAATAAATTTCCTTTTGGCCTTCCTTCATGCGGCCGACATAGTCGGTCAACGAGATGAGCTCATCCTGAGCGGTGAGCGACGACTGGAAGCGGAGGAGTTTTGTGAGCTGGTCCTTGTGCATGTAGTCCAGCGCGGCGCCCTCCTTCAAGTAGAGGCCGAACTGTTGGAAGAAAATCTTGTAGACGTCGGGCCGATTCCGGGCCTCGTCCTCGAGCTGTTTGAGAAACCGTTTGGTGATAACCTTGTTGAGTTTGTCGACGAGCGCCTTGTCCTGCATCGTTTCACGCGAGATGTTCAGGGGCAGATCCTCGCTGTCGACGACGCCCTTGAGAAAGCGCAGCCATTCGGGCAGCAGATCCTTGGGGCGGGCGTCGATGAGCACCTTGCGGCAGTAGAGCGCCACCGCCGGCTCGGTCCGCATGAGGCCGAAGCGCTCGGGATTCTCCTTCGGCACAAAGAGCAGCGCGTTGATCGCGAGCGGGGCGTCGGCGGAGAAATGGAGGCGCAGGTGCGGCTCGTCCGTGGTGTGGGCCTGGAATTTGAAGAATTCGGTGTATTCCTCCTCCTTGATCTCGTTTTTATTGCGCAGCCAGAGCGCCTGGACGGTGTTGATGCGCTTGCCGTTCAGGTTGAGGGGGAATCCGACAAAGGCGCTGTACCGCCGGAGGATTTCTGTGATGCGCCATTCCTGGGAAAACTCGGCGCATTCGTCCTTCAGTTCGATGATGATCTTGCAGCCGCGCCGCTGGCCATCGCACTCCTCAATCTCATAGGTGCCGGAACCGTCGCACGTCCAGAGATGGCCCGCCTCGGCGGCGCGCCACGAATGGCTGTAAACCTTGACCGACTTGGCCACCATGAAAGCGCTGTAGAAACCGACGCCGAACTGGCCGATGAGGCTGGCGTTTTTCTGGCCGGTTTCGCTGAGCGTCTTGAGGAAGGCCTTGGAGCCGGAGTGGGCGATGGTGCCGAGATTTTCGACAAGCTCGGCCTGCGTCATGCCAACTCCAAAATCCTGGATCGTGATGGTCTTTGCCTTGTCGTCGGTCGTGATGTTGATTTCCAGATCCAGGCGGTCGTCGAAGATCTCCTTCTCGACGACCTGCAGGTGGCGCAGCTTTTCCAGCGCATCGGAGGCGTTGGAGACCAGTTCGCGCACGAAGATCTCCTTTTCAGTGTAGAGCGAATGAACGACAATATCGAGCAGCTGCTTGATTTCGGTTTGGAACTCGAATTTTTGCGGAGCGGTTGTGGACATGGAACTTGGGATGCGGAGTTAAGGGGGGAAGGATGAAAAAGAGGGCGCACTTTACCAGCCGCGGGCCAGAAATCAAGAGGGGCGAGGCGCGGATTGGCGGAGAGGGTGCCCGCGCGCCTTTCGCTTTGCATCGGAGCCGGCGGTGAATTGACTGGGGGCCGCGTGAATCTCATCGATCGGTATCTGCTGCGGGAATGGCTCAAGATTCTGGCCCTGTTGCTGGGGGCGACCATGGGCCTGCTGTTCATGCAGGCGCTGTATAATGATTTTCGCGACCTCATCGACCTTGGGGCGGGGGTGGGGGATGTCGTGCGCTACTTTGCGGTATCGATGCCCAGCTACCTCTCGATCGTGCTGCCGCTGTCGCTGCTGCTTTCCCTGTTGTTCGTCCTGAGCAAAATGCACCGCAACAACGAAATCATCGCAATCTGCGGGGCCGGGCTCAATATTTTCAGCACTACGCGCGTCCTGTGGTTGGCGAGCGTGGTCTGTTGCGGAGTGTCTTTGCTGCTCAATGCGCGGGTGGTGCCGTGGTCGGTCGAGCAGTCGCGCCGTCTCTACGATGGCCTGCAACTGCGGAAGGAGATGCAGCAAGCGGGCTCTGCCGGCGCCGGCCTGGTCTACAGCGTGACCTTTGACAACGTCCGGCAGGGGCACATCTGGTTCATCAATCGTTACAGCCGCCCCCTGGGCCGTGCCTATGGCGCCACGGTGTCGGAGCTTGACCCCCGGCGTCGCGAAAAGACCCGGCTGCTGGCGCGTGAAGCCCGCTTCGACGCCGCCCGCCGCGCTTGGATCTTCACCGACGGCCGCGAATTGTGGTTCGACCCGGAGACGGGCGACCTGCTGCGCTCGGTGCCTTTTGCCGAGAAGACGATCTCGCGCTATACGGAGGACCCTGAACTCATGCTGCTCATCGACCGCCGGCCGGTCGACCTGTCGTTCTTTGAACTCCGGCGCATTGTCGATTATTTCACGGTGGCGGATTACCCGAGGGTCACCCGTTACGCGGTGCGCTACTATGGGTTGCTGGCCGACACACTGGGGCCGCTCATCATCATGGCCATTGCGATTCCGTTTTCCGTGTCCGGCGTGCGCGTGAGCCCGGCGGTCGGCGTCTCGAAATCGATCGGGTTGTTTTTCGTCTACTACGTGCTGCTCAGCCTCGCGAATGTGTTGGGCGGCGAGGGGATGATCGAACCGCTTTGGGCGGCGTGCGCGCCCAACCTGGCGATGATCGGCATAGCCACCTGGCTCTTCGGGCGGATGCGTTAGCAATCGGGCAGACAGAAATTCCGTCCGTTACCCTAGGCCCGCAGGAGTGGGGCGGCGACTCGAAGGCAAACGCGTCCCGCCTGAGGGCCGATGGGGGCGGCGCGCGGTTGCCGGATTCCGCCCGCAGAGGCCGCGCTTCCCCGCCGCGCCTCCTGGGCGGAACAACAACAATTCCGACAAGAAGAGATGCAAAGTGTATTTCGTTTCGGATACCTCAGATGTCGCTACGGGCCGCGGCTGGAAGGAAGGATGGCGATTGGGTGAACGATGACACGCTGGCTCGGTTTATTTGTCCTACAATTGCGGAAGCCAAGGCAGCCTTCCCTCCGGGGCTGAATGCCGAGGCATTCGTTAAACACTGAAGTAGGCTCCGTTGATTGGGCGGGAGGAACGGTCGTTCAAGGCCGAATGCTCACTTGGGATGCTCTTTCATTCACAGGGCCCTCCGGAAAACCAACACAAGGCCGGTCCGGTTTTTATGAGAGAGGGGCACTCCTCGCTGAACTTAAAACCAGGTAGCACAGTTTCTTATCTCTGAAAAAACACGGGAGGAAAGGTCTCATGCCTGTGCCTTGGTTCACTGTTCAATCTGGTAAGGTACATCAGTAGAGCCCAATATTCTAGGCCGGTAGTGAGATAGGTGTTATTTGCCACACAAGATGCTGGGCCTTGATGGTTCTGCATACCCCTAGACTGCCCTATACCCAATTTCTTCTTGTTGGAGGCTGTCATGTCGGACCGATCCGCCATGCGGCGGCCGCCACGAAACTGCCCGACATGGTGGCTCGTCCCCGACCGGGCAGGGGCCCCCGCATGCTGCGCAGTCGCTCCCCCTGACAGCGTCCGGGCACGATGCAATGGCCTGTGGCCGAACCGGTGCTCCCGGGTCGGAAATTCCGGCTGCGAGGGAACCCGGGCTTGACGGCGGCTGCGGTTGTCCGCGTCCTCGTGGGCAACCCGCACCCAACATGCAAGGCATTTATTTCATTCAAGACTTGGCGGTGATCCTCGTGGTGGCGGGTGTGGTCGGGTGGCTCTGCCAGCGGATCGGACTGTCGGTCGTGGTGGGGTTCCTCGCCGCGGGCATGGTGGTTGGTCCTTACACGCCGCCGTTCTCGCTGGTGACCGATCTCGCGCGTATCGAGACGGCGGCGCAGGTCGGCCTCGTTTTCCTGATGTTCGGCATCGGGCTGCGGCTGAGCCTGCGCAAGCTGCGCCGCCTGGGACTGGCGCTGCTGTTCGCGACCTTCGCCGGCGCAGTGGGCGTCTATTACCTCACCCGCCTCATGGCGACGGCAACGGGCTGGAACCCGACCGAGGGCCTGTTTCTCGCGGCGATGCTGGTGACCTCGTCGTCGGCAATCATCAGCAAGATCCAGCAAGAACTGGGCAATGCCCACGAGCATACGAGTCAGATGGCGATGACGGTGACCGTGATGGAGGACATCGTCGCCGTCGTGATGCTGACGCTGCTCGGTTCAATCGTGCACCTTTCGGAAGTCCAGGCGGCGGGGATCGGCCAGACGCTCGGGCTGATGGGGGCGTTCGTCGTTCTGGCGATCATCGGGGGCCTGCTGCTGTTCCCGTGGCTGCTCAAGCGCATGAGCTTGACGGTCGACGAGGAACTGCAGACCTTGGGCATGGCGGCGCTGCTTTTCGGCATGGCGATCGTCGCGAACCATGCCGGATATTCGCTCGCGCTGGGAGCGTTCCTGCTCGGCACGATCGTGGCGGAAACGCCGCACCGGCATCAAGTCGAGCACACCTTTGCTGGCATGCGCGACGTGTTCAGCGCGGTGTTTTTCGTGGCGATCGGCATGCAGATCGACCTCCGGCAGGTATGGGCGTCGGCCGGGCTGATCGTGGGGGTGTCGCTCTTCTCTCTCGTGGTGCGCCCCCTCTCGTGTTCGCTCGCACTGGTGCTGGTGGGCAAGCCAGCGCGCGAGGCGGTGCGCACGGGCCTGATGCTCACGCCGATCGGCGAGTTCGCCTTCATTATCGCCCAACTGGGCGTCACGGCGGCGGTGGTGCCGGAACGTTTCTACGCCATGGCGGTGGGCGTGTCGCTGCTGACGACGCTGGCAACGCCTGTGCTCACGCGTCACGCCGGGCTGATCTCGGCCAAGCTCATGGCGGGCCAGCCACGGTGGCTCAATGACTGGCTGGGTTACTACCACGCCTGGCTGGAGCGCCTGGCGGTGCAACAGAAGAGCAACCCGCTGTGGCGGCTCAGCCGCAAACGCCTCGTGCAGATCGGGGTGGAGATCCTGTTCGTCAGCGGCCTGCTGATCTTCTCCGAGCAGTTGTTTGCCGTGGTGGAGGAATGGCTCGGCCGCGACTGGCTGTTCCCGCACGGACCGCAGTTGCTGTTCTGGCCGGCGCTGACCCTCGTTGCCCTGGCGCCGCTGGTCGCGATCTGGCGCAACATCTCGGTGCTGGCCCTGCTGTACGCGCAGGTGGCAACGACGGGCCTGGCCAACGCGGCCCGGCTCACGCCGGTGGTGGAGACGAGCATCAAGATCGTGGCGGGGACGGGGCTGTTCTTCTGGCTGACGGCGGTGCTGCCGGCCGAGGGCACGGCGCGCTGGCTCCTCCTCGGCAGCGCCCTGGTGGCGGTCGCCGCCCTCTTCCTGCTGCGCCACCAGCTGATCTACTGGCACAGCCAGCTCGAGGTGGAACTGCACAGCATCATCGAGGCGCCGGGAGCGCCGATGACCGCGACCGCGCCGCCCTGGCTGCAGGCGCACGAGGAGTGGGACTTGCAGGTCGTGGAATGCATGCTGCCATACCTCGCGGACTGCGCGACCAAGAGCATCGCGGAGCTCAGGCTGCGTTCGCGCTTCGGCTGCTCGGTCGTGGGCATCGAGCGGCAGGGCTGCATGATCCCGCTGCCGGGACCCGACCGGGTGCTGTATCCCCGGGACCGGGTGCTGTTGATGGGCACAACGGAGCAGGTGAAGGCGGGATGCGAGTTCCTCGGCGCGGTGTCGGTCTCTCCGCAGCCCGATTCGGTTTTCGAGGAGGTCTGCATGCTGTCGCTTTCGGTACCGACCTGGAGCTGCGCGGCCGGCCGGACGTTGGCAGAGCTGTCACCGACGAAGGCGCACGGCGTGCAGGTCTCCGGCATCCGCCGCGAGGGCCGGCGCATCCTGAACCCTGGTGGCGACGAGATGCTGCTCGCCGGCGACGAAGTGCTCGCCTTGGGCACGCCCGCGCAGGTCCGCGAGTTCAAGGCCTGGCTGCGGGAGCAGCCGGCATGAGGTGTGGGCAGGGGGCGCAGCTTGACTGCGCCTGATTTTGGCCTGCCAGGCGGTTGAGGGACTGGGGCGCCCCCGGGGTGCGCCACTGCCTTCGGCGGGTATTCCTCGGCGTGGCGATGGTTGGGCATGGGAGCGACTTGGTTTGTCGCTGCTCGCACCACACGGGACTAACGCCATTGAACGTGAAACGATGGTTGAATGCTCCGAGTGCTCGGCGCGTCTGCTCTGTCGCACAGACCAAACGAAAAGCCGCTCAACTTTGAGAGTAAGCGGCTTATGAAATTGGTGCCCGAGGGGAGACTCGAACTCCCACGCCTTGCGGCAACGGCTTCTAAGACCGTCGTGTCTGCCATTCCACCACCCGGGCAATACTATTGAGGCACGTTGACAAACCCTTGCAGATCGGGCGAGCACGATTCTCACCGCATTTGTGGGAGGAGCGACCACACACTCCCTGTCTCACATTGCAGCAGCGCCTGTCCGGCGGAAGATCGTCGGTTCCGGGTGGATCGATGGCCGGTGCGCTGCCGGCGTCGTTGCCGCCGTCTCCCCTCCAGCCTCGCAGCGAGGGCGGCGTGCCGGCTGGCAGCGCCGCCGCGAACTTCTGCCCCCTGCGGCATGGACTGCGGGAACAGGTGCTTCACGTTCTGCGTAACAACGCTGACTTGTTATCGATAAAGCGGACGTTATGCATGCCTTCATCATGTCCACCCGTTCCGGCGCGCCGTCCGCTCGTCCCGATTGGACCAAACCCCTGCGCAATGCGGGCCGCCTCGCGGCCGGCCGCGGTGTGCAGGCAGTCTGCTCCCTCGGCTACCTCGCCATCGCGGCTCGCGCGCTGGGACCGCAGGATTTCGGCGCGTTGGTGCTGATCCATGCGTTGGCCCTGACCATCGCCCAATTCAGCACCTTCGGTTCGAAGGAAATGTTGGTGCGGTTCGGTTCCCTCGCCCTGGCCGGAGCGCCCGATGTCGCGCGGCTGCGCCGCCTCATCCGCTTCGGCATTGTGCTCGATCTGATGGGCACCGTGCTCGCCTGGGGAGGCATGGCGGTGGCGGCTGAATGGGCGTTCAACCAGTTCGATCTGGTCGACAACCTGCACCGCTTGACGCTGATCTATTGGTTCGCCGCCGTGGCGATCATGAATCTCTCGCAGACGTCCAACGGCGTCCTGCGTCTTTTCGACCGATTCAATCTGCTGGCCTATCAAAGCACGGTCGAGCCGGTGCTGCGCCTGCTGGCGGCACTGCTGATGCTTCTGCTCCATGCCGATTTGTTTGGATTCCTGGTGGCGTGGTTTGTGGCCCTGTTGGTCGGCCGGTTGACTCTGGTGCTGGCCGCCCGCTACACGCTTTGGCAGGCGCGGCTGGCATCCTCCGCGCGCCCGTCGCTGCGCCAGATATTGAATCCGGAGCCGGGGATCTGGCGGTTCGTCCTCTGGCTGCAATGGACCACAACGATCGGTTTGGCGGATACGCAGCTGCCTCTGCTTGCGATCGGCAGCCTGGCCGATACCGGCGCCGCCGGCCTGTTCAAGGTGGCCCAGCAGATCACCGCCCTGTTCGAACGGGCCAACTCCAAACTGCTGGTCCCATCGCTCTACACTGAGCTGGCGCGTCTGAACGCCACCGGGGAGCATACCCAGAGCCGTCAGGTGGTAATGAAGATCACCGGTTGGATGGGCGCGGTCGTGGCGATGCTCTTTTTGCTCCTGTTGTTGTTCGGCAAGCCCCTGCTGAGGCTCGTGGCCGGGCAGAATTTCGTCGGGGCGAATTCGGTCATGATCTGGTTGGCCGCCGCCGGCGTGATTGGGACCCTGAGCGTGACCTTGGAGCCGTTGTTGATGGCGGCCGGGCGGATTCGGACCATCGCCGTAGCGGGCACAGTGCCGCTGGCCGTCTATGTGCCAATGCTCTTCGGACTGATCGGCCCCTGCGGACTCAGCGGAGTCGGCATGGCCGCGGTGGCCTACGCCAGTCTGAACGCCGGCATCCTGGCCTACGCCGCCCGCCGCATTCTTCGCCGCAAACCGGAGGAGGGGACGGCATGAGCCACGAAGAATATCCCCAGGTTTCGCTTGATTGCGCGACTCATAAACCCGCTACTGGAGGCGAATGATGACCGAGAACAATTGCTGGAGAGCCGAATCGGGCAGAACCGAAACCAGCGACAGCCTGTATGAGCGGTTGCGTGCCCTGGAACGCCGGGCCGCCCCGCAGGAGGATTTTCGCCTGATGATCGAGGACTTTTTTCGGCGGGAGCCGGTGGTGAAGGCGGCCATGCCGCAGTTCAGTGCCTTCGGCCTGCTGGAAGCCATCCGCCAATCCCGCGACCTCGCCCAGCCGCTGACCGTCGGCCGGTTCGCTGCCACCACGGCCGCGGCGACCGAAGTCCTGCGCGAGCTCTCGCCCGAGGATGTCAGCCTGAGCCATCCGTGGTACAGCCCCAATTATTCTAATTTCAACGCGCTTGCCGCCGTCTTTGGCGGGCTGTTTTTTGGGGTCGCCACCTCCTCGGCTGGGCCTGGAGCCGTGCTGACGGTTGGCTTGGGCGGGGCGGTTTGCTGTTTTCTGATCGCCTCTCTCATCCGTTTTCAGATTCGCAACTCGACTGCCCGGACCGAACGACCCCAGTGGATCTGCGCCCTCCATGTCGATCGCTACCTTCAGGCTCACCACCGGGGCGAACCGCTGGTTGGCCTTCGCGTCGAGGACCTGCCCAATCCGGGTTTCCGTCGCAAACCCCCGTTTTACGATTTGCACAACCAGATCATGACCGGGCCGCACTGGGTGTATCATGCCGCCTTGCGGGAGACGCCCCAGCTGATCTTCGCCCCGACCGCCGAGCCTACCGATGGAACCTGAAACCAAAGCCGCAGCCGCCGCGCCCGACCCGTCCACCGCGCCACGCGACAGCCTGGCGGGCGTCAACCTGCAAAAAAATTACCAGAAACGATCCGTGTTGCAGCAGGTCAGTCTCACGGTAAGGCGGGGCGAGGCCGTCGCCCTGCTCGGACCCAACGGTGCCGGCAAGACCACCTGCTTCCATCTTTTGGCCGGATTGCTCCACCCCGACGGCGGCTCCATCCTCCTCGACGGCCGGGACATCACGTCCATGTCGATGTATCGCCGGGCGCGCGCCGGCATCGGCTTCTTGCCGCAGGAGTCTTCCATTTTTCGCGGATTGACCGTCGAGCAGAACCTCATGTCGATCCTTCAACTGCAGCCGTTGTCACGCGCGGAGGTCGGGCGGTCTCTCCACGCCCTGCTGGAGGAATTCGCCATCACCCATCTGCGCCAGATCGCCGCGCTTGCCCTTTCCGGGGGAGAACGTCGCCGGGTGGAAATCGCCCGCGCCCTGGCCAGCCGGCCGAGCTTCATCATGATGGACGAGCCGCTTGCCGGAGTCGATCCGATCGCCGTCGGGGAAATTCGCGAGCTCATCCTCCATCTGAAAAAACGGGGCATCGGTATCCTCATCACCGATCACAATGTCCGTGACACGCTGAGCATCGTGGACCGCGCCTACATTCTCCATGGCGGCAGGATCCTGATCGAGGGTCCCCCCGCGAAAATCGTGGAACACTCGAAGGTCCGCTCGGTTTATCTGGGCGAGGGTTTCTCGCTGTGAGGGCGGATCGGACACCCAGACCTCTCACACCGGCCCGAAGAGCGCCCGGGTGCCCGCTGCAAGATCGGATTGCGGCCTCCAGCCGGTGGCGGCGGTGAACGGACCGTTGTCGCCGATCCAGGATGGGTGGGTGAGTTCGCCAACCTTTCCCGGAGTCAGCATCGGCGCATAGCCCAAAAGCCGCGCTGCGCCTCGGTTCATGTGGGCGGCCAGGCTCAACACCGCCCGCGGCACGCGCACACAGTGCATCCGGCCGTGCGGCCGCAGGCTGGCGGCCAGAGCGGAACGGTCGTAGCCTCCCGGCCTGCCGTCGTCCAAGCTGTAGGTTCGGTGCCGCACCGCCTCGGGGTGGTCGAGCGCGGCCAGTAGCGCCCGCGCCAGGTCGTCCACCTCGAGGAACGACAGGCGCTGGAGCGGTCCGGCCGGACAAAGCAGCCAGCCGCGGCGCATGAGGGCCAGCAATGGGCGCAGTTCGCGGTCGCCCGGTCCGTAAAGCGCGGTCGGACGCAGGATCGTCCAAGGCAGCCGGCCGGGCGATCCCGCCAGCACGAGTTCGCCCATGCGCTTGCTTCGCGCATACGGCGAAAGGCCCGGCTCGCTGGCCGCAAGTGAGGACAACAGGATCAGCGGGCGGGGCGGAGTCAGGGCTCCGAGCACTGCGGCCACCGCCTCCACTCCGCGCACATTGGCCGGGAGGAAATCGGCCAAATCCCGTCCGCGCACCGCCCCGGCCGCATAGATCACGGCGTCCGCCTCGCCCAGCGCCGCCGCCAGCCTCGGGTCGGCAGGGTCCAGACGGACTTCGCTCGACCGCACGCCGGGAGGAAGGGCGTCGCGATGGCGCGACTCGGGCCGCACCAGGGCGAGCACATCATCGCCCCGGGCAAGCAGATGGGCGGCCACGCGCCGACCGATGAAGCCGGTCGCGCCGATGAGGGCGATTTTCCGGGCGGGGGAGGAGGAGCCGGCGCACATGGGAGAGGGGAACCGGGACCGTGAAATCAGGCGAGGCAGGCGACGATGCCGCCGGACCAAATTTGGGTGGATTTCCCGGAGGGCAGGCTATTGGATGTTTTCATTGAATGACAAGGGACTCTTTCTCGTCCGTCGGCGCCCCGGTCGGCCGTTCGCATGAACTCGTCTGACCTGCCCGTGCTGATGACCTATGTCGCCCGGCGTGCGCTCGGTCCCTTTGCCGTGCTGACCGCCGTGCTGCTCTTCGCCCTCACGCTGGAACGGGTATTGAGCTTGGTGCAGGCCGTGACCCAGTTGGGCGCGCCGATTTACACGGTGGGGGAGCTGGTGGCCTATCTGCTGCCGCACTATCTCGGACTGGCAATACCTGCCGCCTGGTTTCTGGGCGTGCTGATCGGGTTCCGCGGGCTGCAGCGCGACTCGGAACTTACGGTTATGCGCGCCTCCGGCGTGCCGCTGCGCAGCCTGCTTGTGCCGCTGCTGGCCGTTTCCCTGGTCCTCTCCCTGGTCCTGGCAGGGTTGACCGGCTACCTGCAGCCGTACACGCGCTATGCCTACCGCGCCTGCCTTCAGGAACTCAAGCGCAGGGATTTCTGGTCCAAGCTGCAGCCGAGCGTCTTCACTCCTGTCGAAGGGAATCGCAGCGTAATCCGGGTCGGTGCGGTGGAGAACGACGGCCGGCTGCTGAAGGATTTTTTCGCCAGTTATCAGAAGGAGGATCGGCACCGCGTCTTCGTCTCCGCACGCCAGGCGGTGGTCGAGGCACCTGTCGCCGGCCGCTCCGATGCCGACACGACGCTGGATCTGCAGGACGGAATGCTGGTGGTGCGCGAAGATCCGGCCGAGGCCTCCCCGCGAATGATGAGCATGTCGTTCGAAGTGTTCCCGTGGAGCCTGTCCGAAACCGGACTGCTGCCTCCTTACGGGCGTCGCGGTCAGGATGAGCGGGAGATGACTTTCGGCGAGTTGCTCGCCAACAATGCCCCCGTGGCGCCCACCGGTGTGACTCCGGCCCACCGCCTCACGGAGTGGCACAGCCGCATGGTGAAATGCGCCTCCGTGCCGATGCTGGCAGTGCTGGCGGTGCCACTGGCCCTGCTTGGCCGGGGGCGATCGAGCCGGGCCTACGGCTTCGTGATCGGCGTCGTCCTGCTCGTGCTCTACCAGAAGATCCACGGGACCGGCGAAGCCTATGGGAAACTGGGGCAGCTGTCGCCCGGCATCTCCGTTTGGTTCCCCTATGCCTTGTTTACTGTGCTGGCCGCCGCGCTGTTCCACTGGTTCGGCGGCGATCGCAATGTCTCCGCGCCCCGCGGCCGCCGGCCGGCGTCCGGTTCCCCGCGGCCCGCCGGCTGATTCCCCATGCGCCGGATTCTCGCCCAGTTCCTGCTCGTCCGCTTCGCCGGGATTTTCCTGTTCGTGTTGTTCACGCTGACCAGCCTGCTCGTCCTGTTCGACCTGCTCGCCCATGCCGACGATCTGGCGGTCAACCACCGCGAGACGCTGCTGCCCATGGCCTGCTATGCCTGTCTGCGCCTGCCCGTGCTGCTCGCCATGATCACCCCGATGTGCGCGCTTCTGGCCGCGCTCGTGACGTTTGAGCGCCTGGCCAGCCAATACGAGCTCGTGGCGCTCCAGGGCGCCGGAGTGTCAATGTATCAGGTCTGCCTCATCCTGCTCCTGGGAGGGATCGCCGTGGCCGTCCTGCACTTCGGCCTGGCGGTCAACGTCGTTCCACCGGCGGAGGCCCGCCTCTTTCGCTGGGCCGAACGAAACTACCAGGGGCTGCCGGGCCGCGCCGTGCTGGAGCCGGGGCCTGCCTGGTTTGCCGCCGGTGCCTTTCAAACGCACATCTCCAACGCGCGGGATGATGGCCGCCTGCTTGATACAGTCCTTCTGATCGAGCGCGACGAACCGGGCTCGATCATGGCCTACTACGAGGCGCGGGAAGCCCGCTACGACGGGTCGGGCTGGACGCTGATGAACGGCTGGAAACAATCCATCACCGACGGACAACGCCAGGGCTTTGCTCGCCTGCCGCTGGCCCTGCCCCTCGATCCAGAACAGGTGACCCAGGTCCGGCTCCCGGTATCGAGCCTCGATTTCGCGGCTTTGCGCGCCCTCAGCGCGAAGCCCGCGGGCAGCGCCGCCTTTCCCTCATGGCACTATAAAGCCTGGATCGGCCGCCGCCTGGCCGAGCCGCTGGGTTCGCTGGTCATGATCCTCCTCGCCGCGCCTCTCGGACTGCAGCTGAAGCGCAGCGGCCGGCAACTGCAGTGGGGCAGCATCGCCCTCGGCCTCGGCTTTCTGTTTTTCATCATCGAGCGCCTCCTGCTCGCCTTCGGCGAAAGCGGCGCCCTCGCCCCCTCGCTGGCCGTCTGGGGTCCGCTTGCGGTTTTCGGCCTCGTCGGGATCATCCTGCTCTCCATGCTGCAAAAATGAACCCGCCCCCGACCCTCCATACCGTCCAGACGCGGCAGGATCTGCGCGATTTCATCGCGATGCCGGCGCAGATCTACCGGGACGATCCGAATTGGGTGCGCCCGCTGGACGCCGAGCGCCGAGCGCATCTGAGCCCGGCCAATCCTTATTATCGGCATGCCGAGGTCCGATTGCGCATCGCCCGCGACGGCCAGGGCCGTCCGGTCGGGCGGATCAGCACGCAGTGCGACACCCTCGCCCCCAGGGTGGACGGCCGGCCCGAGGGGCACTTCGGCCTGATCGAGGCGGTAAACCCGGGGGTGATGCATGTTTTGCTGGCAGACGCCGAGGCGTGGCTGCGCGAGAGGAGCGTCACACGCATTGTCGGCCCCTACAGCCTTTCGGTCAACGACGAGTCGGGGTTGCTGGTGGAGGGGCACGGGCTCCCGCCGCGGCTGATGATGAACTACGCACCGGAGTGGTATGCCGGCGCCATTGAGGCCCAAGGCTACACCAAGGCAAAGGATCTGCTCGCCATGCTGCTCGACCTGGATCGCGATCTCCCGTCTGGCGCGATTCGCATGGCCGGGCAGGCCGGTACAATCCCGGGATTTCGCGAGCGGCCGCTGCGCTCCGAGCACTTCGACGAGGAACTGCGCACGATCGGCGCGATCTTCAATGACGCCTGGCGCTCCAACTGGGGTTATGTGCCGCTGACCGACGACGAAATCCGGCATCTGGGCGCCAGTCTCAAACCCCTCGTCGAGCCCGATCTGGTCCGTTTCGTTGAGGTCGATGGCAAACCCGTTGGGATGGTCGTGGCCCTCGCCGACATCAATGAAGCCCTGCGCGGCTTGCACGGCCGGCTCTGGCCCTTCGGCTGGGCGCGCCTGCTCTGGCGGCTCAAGGTCAGGCGCCCCGCGGCCGCCCGCGTCATCCTCATGGGCGTGAGTCGTGCCTGGCAAAAGGACCTGCGCAGCGCCGCCCTGGTGGCCGCCTTGCTGGTGCCGCTGCACCAAGCCCTGCGCCGCAGGCAATACCGGAAACTGGAGCTGTCGTGGATTCTGGAGGACAACAGACCAACCCTCCGGCTGGCCGAGCTTTTCGGCGGCGTGATCGAAAAGCGATACCGCTTGTATCAAAAGGAGTTGTCATGACCCTTTCCCCTGGATCGGTTTCCGTCTTGATCCTGGCTGGACGGCGCACCGTCGGTCCGCCCGACGCGGTCGCCGCTGCCGGCGGCCGCTCGGTCAAGGCCTTTGTCGAAATCAATGGCCAGTCGATGCTCGAGAGGGTTGTGCGCACTCTCCGTCAGAGCCTCGCCATTGGTGAGATCCACCTGTGCCTGCCCGACGAGGCGGACCTCGCGGAGGGCGGCCCCGGCCTTGCCAGCGCCATCGCCGCCGGGCCCTTTGCACGCGTGGCGCCGGCGTCATCGCCCAGCGCCAGTGTGCGCAGTTTCGTGGCCCCGCGCCTGGATCGGCAAATCGTGCTGGTGACGACCGCGGATCACCCGCTGTTGACTCCGGCCATGGTGGAAACGTTTCTTGAGGCCTTCGCCACAAGTGGCGCGGAGGTGGGGGTTGCACTTGCCGATGCCGACCGAATCTCCTCCCTCTATCCGCAGTCCCGTCGCACGAAGCTGGCCTTCTCCGATGGCCGGCTCACAGGCTGCAATCTATTCGCCTTTCGCGGCGACGGCGCCGTGCGGGTTCTGGATTTTTGGCGGCAGGTTGACCGGCATCGGAAGCAGCCTTGGCGCATCGCGCATGCCCTCGGTTGGGGCACGCTTGCGCTTTACCTTTGCGGACGGCTTGCCCTCGCCGGTCTCTTCACCCGGCTCAGCCGGCGCTTTGATTGTCGGCTGCAGGCGGTCCGGCTCGAGGACCCGCATGCCGGGATCGATGTCGATACGCCGGACGACCTGCGGCTGGTGACCGAGATCATTGTCCGCAGGGAATCCGGCGCAGGTCGCGCCGGTTGAGGTGCTGCGGCTGCCGGATTACGTCCGCGCCGTCTCGCCGGCCCCGCCGGGCTGCCGCCAGCGCTCGATGCAGCTGCGGGCGTGCTCCAGATCCGCCGGCACGTCCACCTCCGACCAGTCGTCCTGGGCAACTGGATGGACGGCGACCGGATGCTGGCGCGCCAGGATGTCGATTGCACTGAGATAAAACTTTCGCGCCGAGTCACTGGCCTGTCCTGCCGTCGCGAGGGCCTGGCGGAATTGCGCCACGCCCTCGGCTCGGAACAGGATCATGCCGATTGACTCCGCATTGGCCGCGCGGGCGTCGAGGGTCTTCGCCACCGCCTTCAGTCGGCCGTTTTCCACGATCGCTTTCATGTCGTCTTCGTCGAAGCGATCCTTCCACGCCACCACCATGGTCACAGGGGCGAAAGGTGCGGCACACAGGCCTGCCGGCACGCTGGCGGTAAAGAGAGTGTCGCCGTTGAGGATGATGAAATCCTGATCCATCTCCGGCGCCGCCAGGGCCGCACTCGTCAAATTGTCCGCCGTGGCATGGGCCGGGTTGAAAAGAGTGCGGATCGTCATGGCCCCGCCATGTCGCCGGATCTCCTCCTCCACCTCCTTCGCCTGGAATCCGGTCACGATCACCACATCGCGAATGCCGGCCGCTTCGAGCTGCCTGAGTTGCCAGCCCAATATGGTGCAGTTTTCCGCGATTGGAACCAGGCACTTGGGGCGATCGATGGTATGGGGATAAAGGCGCTTGCCCTGTCCGGCGCTGAGAATGATGACTTTCATGAAGAGTTGACGGGCGACGCTGTTCCGGGAAAGGAGTTCAATGCGAGCGAAAACATGCCGGACCCGGCACCGTTTCGGATGCTTCGGGATGAAAGACCCCATCGCTCGTGTCATGGAAATAGTCGGTTACCTCCAGCCGCCAGCCCCCGGGACTTCCCTCGAGCGCAAACAGATGGAAGTGGCCTCGGCGACCGCTGCCTCCCCTGCGCGCAAGCAGCGAGGATGAGCCCGCGCCAAACACGGGAATCGGTGCGTCCGGCCCTGCCAGCCAGGCTCGCACCGGACGGTGGAGATGCCCATGCAGGACCAGTTCCGCCCCCGTGCGCTGCAAAATCCCCCGCAAGGCCGCCGCCTGATGCAAACCGCAGCGCCAGCCCATCACCCCTGCCTGCGGCGGGTGATGCAACATCACCACCCGGAAATGCCCGCTTTGCCGCAGTTTCGGCAGCAAACGTTCCAGGGCGGAAAGTTGCTGCGGCTGGACCGCACCATAGGCGAGTAGGGGGGGCGTCGGGATCGCACTCGAAAGTCCCACTATCGCCACCGGCCCGTGAAAGTGGACCAGCAGACCGTCCGCGGAGTTTTCCTCTCCATCCAACCACCGCGCCCAATGGCGCCGCAGCTCAGCCATCCCGGACGCCGCCAGGGCATCATGATTGCCCGGCACCAGACTGACCGGAGCCACCCGGCTCAGGCGATCGAGCACGTCCGCCGCCCCGCAATATTCCGCGGGCAGGGCAAAATTCACCAGGTCGCCGGTGACGCAAACCCGATCGACCCCCGATCGCAACCAGACTTGCAGCGCCGCATCCAGCACTTCCCGCCGATGGCGCCGATGTCGCACGCAATGCCAGGAGATGGTGCTGAGCAATTGTTTGAGCGTCATGCCTCCCGTCGCCGGTCGCAACGGCCACGCTGGGTGCCAGTCGGAACAATGAATGAAGCGGAACATGCGATGGTCGCGTGGCGGTGGCTTCAGGCGGCGGGCGCTAGCCGGATTTCGATGATCGCACCCTGCCTCTCGTATCTGACCCGTTGCAGGACGCCCTGTTGATCATACCACAACTCCTCGTTCCTCCGTCCGGTCATCTGATATTTGTCCATCTCGATCGCATGGTCGCCGGCCTGGATCGTTTCCCGGCCGACGAAGGCCACTGTCACGCCATCCGCCCGGCCCTTTTCTGACAGCAGCGTAACCTTGCCGGTCACGGCCGGCCGCCAAGGGACAAAGCTGATCACCGGATCGGTCAACTCCTGCTCCGTTCCATTGACTCGCCAGAGGCAGCGCCCGCCCTCCCGGTTCAGGGACAAGACATAATTGTTTCCGTTGTAGGTCGATTCTCCGGCGCAATACTCCAGCCGGCCATTTTCCCAGACCTCGCGGCGATCATGCGATGCCGAGTAAACGGTCACGAACAACAGCTTGACCTTGATCGCCATCTTGACCGCCACCTCACGGCGGCCGGCGCGGTCCTCAATCGAGAATTTATAGCCCCCGATATCGCGGCCGTTGCGTGTCACCCGGTAGATTGTGTCGTGACCGGCAACGGCCGGGATCCCGAGAAACATCAGGAAAACCCAACCGAGGAGCGAATGCAGAAGTAGTTTGGAATGAGGAGCCACAAACAGAAGGCGGGTTCGCTGCCGCGATTCCGCCGCAGACATGGAAATGCCCGCCCTCCTTCCCCTTCAACCCCAAAAACCAGCCCCGGGAGGCGCCTTCGCTCCGAAACCAGAAGATCGGGGATGATTTTTGTCGCGTTGACTGTGGAAGAAAAGTCACTGAACATTAATCGCTTGAGAAGCACGACGAATAACAGCCATAAGCAACAATTACTAAACCGGGAGCCTCAGAGCCCCTTCCCGTGATTCTCCGCGCCCACTTGCCCTCACTGTGCGAACAATGATCCACGAACGTTCTCTCGATACCGGAGTCGGCGCCAAAAGGAAACGCCGGAACGGTCATTCCCCATCCATGCCCGCCACCCACGGTTCCTGGCCGGCTGATGTCCCGGCCTCCTTGCCGGAGGCACTGGACCGTGCGGCTACCAGCGATCGGGGCATGAGTTTTCTCGATACGCGCGGAGAGATGGACGTCCACCTGAGCTATGCCGAGATTCGCACTCGCGCCCAAGCGATCGCGGGCAGGCTGCTTGGACTTGGGCTCGAGCGGGGGGACTCGGTCGGGATCGTCGCCCTGGTTCATGTCGATTTCGTCTGCGCTTTTTTTGCCTGCCAATATGCTGGCTTGGTCGCTGTTCCACTTCCGGTGGTCACGGGAATGGGCACGGCTCGCGGATATAATCAGCAATTGGCCCGTGTGCTGACGACCTCCCGCGCCCGTGTCGCACTCGGCCCCACCACTTCCCTCGACCATTTGCGACAGGCCGCACAAGGGCTCAATCTCCGCGCCATCTGCACGGTGGCGGACCTCTCCGCCCTTGCCCCGACGCCGCGTTCCGGCCGGCCGCTCGGCCCCGGCGAGATCAGCCACATCCAGTTCTCCTCCGGCAGCACGGCCTTCCCCAAGGGCATCGCCATCAGCCAGCGGGCGTTGATGGCCAACCTTCTCGGCATCATGTACGAAGGCGTGCGCGTCGTCTCCACGGACCGGGTCGTGTCCTGGCTGCCCTTCTACCATGACATGGGCCTGATCGGAAACATGCTGGTTCCGACGGTCGCCGCAATCGATACTGATTACCTGCCGACCGACGCGTTCGTGCGCCGCCCGTTCTTGTGGCTCCGATTGATCTCTGCGCGGCGCGCCACCCTGAGCTTCAGTCCGACCTTTGGCTATGATCTGGCCGCGCGCCGCGGCACCGGACTGCCCGAGTCCGGTCTCGATCTTTCGTGCTGGCTGGTCGCGGGCATTGGTGGGGACATGGTCCAGAAGCCTGTGCTCGATCGGTTCGCCCAGACGTTTGCTTCCGCCGGCTTCAACCCGCATGCCTTCCTGCCCAGCTACGGTCTCGCTGAATCCACCCTCGGGGTTAGCTTCAGCTGCCCCGGGGAAGGCATAACCTATGACCGCGTCGAACCGAGCTCCATCGAGCGTTTGGGACGCCAGGTGATCGCCGTGCCCGACTCTGCGCCGGAAGGGCGCAACATCATATCCTGTGGACGCGTCCTGTCCGGCCACGTTGTCGAGATCCGCGATGAGAAAAACAAGCTCCTGCCGGACCGCTGCATTGGCGCGGTGTATGTCAAGGGACCGAGTCTGATGGACGGCTATTACCACGACGAGCAGGCGACGCGCGAGAGCCTCACCCCCGACGGCTGGCTCGACACCGGCGACATGGGTTACCTGTCCGCCGGCACCCTCTACATCACGGGCCGGCGCAAGGACATGATAATCATCAACGCCCGCAACATCTGGCCTCAGGACATCGAGTGGCACGTCGAGCAGTCGGTGCCCGGTCTGCGTACGCGCGACACCGCCGCCTTCCTGCATCATGATGCCGATGGAGGGGAACGTGCCGTCCTCCTCGTGCAATGCCGCCTCACTGACCCGGAGCAACTGCGCACCTTGATCAAAGAGGTGCATGCGGCGGTGCTGCGCAACGTGGGCGTGGACTGCCAGGTCGAGGTGGTGCCACCCAAGACGCTGTCCTTCACTACCTCGGGCAAGCTGATGCGTGCTCAGGCCCGCCAGCGCTGGCTCGAGCTCCGCAAGCATTCGTGCAACGATCACTCCGCCCGCACTAAGGCGATACGGCCCGCCGTGCCCAGCGCCTCAGCACTGCTGCCCACTCCCGGAATCGCGGCCGCCGCATTCTTCGGCGAAATGGGAAACCCGGGCGGCGCTGGCATCTCGTGAGCTTCCTCTCCTCTCTCCCATTGTAATTCATGCAGGCAAATTACACCTACAACGACGTCCTCGCCATCGTCTGCGCCGAGCTGCAGAAGATGTTTCCCAAGGAAGGTCCGATCACGGCAACGACAGACATGACCAAGGACCTGCCACTCGACTCCGCCGGCACCATGACCTTGGTCTTCGAGCTCGAAAACAAACTGGACGTCTCTCTGCCTCTCAATGAACTGGCAAACATCAGCCAGGTGCATGAACTAGCCAACCTCATCGTCAAATTGCGCTAGCCGCCTGCCGATGGCGCCGAACCCGGCAGGCCCGGACGCACGCCAGACAGCAACGGATGCACGGGAGGTCGATTCATCCTGGCCACTCGTGCTCCCTATCGGAAAAACTGACGGCCATATTTCAACCCACCCAATTTATTCAGAACAGTGGACCCTTTGAAGAATCAACCGCTGAACGCATCAGCCGATTCCGCTTCGGTGCCTTCCAGGCCCAAGCCTGACATTTTTGCCAAATTCCGCGCGCTGCAGGATCGGCATGCGCAAATCAAGGAAGGCACCGGCGTCGATCCATTGGGCATGCGGATCGATCGGATGGATTCACCCACCCAGGCGTGGATCGACGGACGCCCCGTCATCCTCATGGGGTCGAACAATTATCTGGGCCTTACGTTCAGTCCCGATGCCCTCGCTGCCGCCACGGAGGCGTTGCGCGCTTTCGGCACCGGCACGACCGGTTCCCGCGTTGCCAACGGCAGCTACGCCTGCCACCAAGGCATCGAGCGCCAGCTGGCCGATTTCTACGGCTGCCGGCGCGCCGTGCTTTTCACCACCGGCTACCAGGCCAACGTCGGCTTCATCTCGGCCATCGCCGGCAAGGACGACATCCTCCTGATCGACTCCGACAGCCATGCCAGCATCTACGACGGCTGCAAGCTGAGCGACGCCACGATCTATCGTTTCCGCCACAATGATCCGCAGGATCTCGCCCGGCGGCTGGAGCGGCTGCCCCGGCACGCCTGCAAAATGATCGTGGTCGAGGGCATCTATTCCATGCTCGGCGACTACGCGCCGCTGCGGGAACTTGTCGCGGTCGCCCGCCGCTACGGCGCCTACATCATGGTGGACGAAGCTCATTCGCTCGGCGTGCTGGGGGAGACCGGCCGCGGCCTGACCCAGCATCTCGGCCTCGGTGAAGAGGTCGATTTCATCATCGGCACCTTCTCGAAGAGCGTCGGCACCATCGGCGGTTTCTGTGTCTCCAACCACGACGCCCTCGAGGCGGTCCGCATCGCCGCCCGGGCCTATCTTTTCACCGCTTCGCTGCCGCCGTCGGTCGTTGCCTCCGCCAGCATCACGCTCGAGCGGATCCGCACCGACCCATCCCTCCGGACTCGGCTCTGGTCCAACACAGACTATCTGTACCAAGGCCTCCAGGCGCTCGGCCTGCCGATCGGTCCCAATAAGACGCCCGTCATCGGCATCACGGTGCCGGATACCGCCAAAGCCCTGCGCGGGTGGCGCACCCTGCTCGACGCCGGGGTCTACGTGAACCTCGCCCTGCCGCCCGCCACGCCCAGCAACGCAGCCCTGCTGCGCTGCTCCCTCTGCGCCGCGCACACCCGCGAGCAACTCGACACCGTGCTCGCCGCCTTCGCCCGCGTGCGGGACCAGATCGGCTGAGCGCCTCCGCCGGCGGCTACCGCAGCCCGCCCCGCCGCACGATCTTCCAAAACGACAGCAGGCCGGTCAGCACCGGATGACGCCGTTGGAAGTCCGTCACCCGGACCGCCACTCCGCTGTGGCGTTCGATCTTCCATCTCGCGTAATCCAGCCCTCCCTGGAAAGTGAAACCGGCTTTGATCAGCCGGGCGAAATTCACCGCCTTATGCCACGGCCGCTTCAGCGCCAGCCTCCGGCGAAAGCGGCGCCGTTCGCGCGCCGAAATGTCCGAGGTAACGTTGCCTTCTGGCGTGAGCGCCGCCCCCGCTCCGCACAAGGGCAGCGCCAGGCGGGTCCGCGCGGTGAAGGTGGCCAGTTCGGCCTCCACCCGCCGCGCCGCCCGGCCCGCCTTTTCGCTGCGAATCTCGCTTCCGTAGGTCGAGCCGAGCCCCGCAACCCAGAAATCCCGGATCGAGACCCCCGCGACCAGCGGCAGCGTCCGCCGGTGAAACGTCACCACCGCATCGGCCAGGGCCCGAATCAGGGAGGCCCGCACCGCTTCATCCCGGATCTGCAGCAATCGACACGGCTGGCAGAAGCGCGCCCAGATTTGCGGAGTAAAATGTTCCCCGCGCGCCGCCGCCTCGAACTGCGACCGCCGCATGACCGCATACTTGCAGCGCAGTGTCGTCCCGCCGGTCTTTACTTCGAGATAATATACGTTGGGCGGAAGCGCCCGGCCCGCGACTGCTAGGATCCGGCCCGGCGCCCAATCCCGTAATCGCTCCACCAGCACGTAGAAATCGTAGAGCGTGTCCGCTCCCGCCGGCCCCCAGAGTCCCGAGCCGTAAAAAACCACCGCCGCAATGCCAGCCCGCCGGGCCAGCGTTGCGGTCAGCACCTCCACGTCGGCATTTACCGGCTGGGCCGCCTCGGAGGAGATCCACGACTCCAGCCGGCTCCGGCTCGAGTCGTGCTCAGGCGCGTCCTTCGCGGTCGGGTGCGCCGCTAGGGTTCGATTTTGGATGTTCACTCCCGAAAAACAAGCGGTCCAGAGCGTGCCGGGAGCAAGCCTAGATTCGCCAAAATGTGAACGGCTTGGCCAGCTCCAGCCCGAGGGTCACCGGGCCGGATGCCAGTGGAACCATCTCTCCGTCCAACACCGCTTCGCCTTCGAGGTTGAGGGTCAGACTTCGGCTCTCCCGGAAAACGAAGTTTCGGCCGAGCGCAGCGAAGGGTTTCCGGCGCAGCAGAGAGGCCACCGACCCCATGATATTGCGATAAGGATGACGCAGCGCGAGGAACCGCAGGCTCGGTGCCGGCCTGGACGAATTGATGCCCAGCACCAGCCGATCGAGCGTGGTGACAAAATACAACACTACCGGTTCACTTTCCTTCGCCGCCCGATCCGCCGTCCAGCCCAGAAGCCGGGGGGCCAGCAGAGGATCCCGGCGGATATCGCCGAACAACATCCGGCCGGTGGCCTGCAGCAGCGCCATCGTCTCCCCGCCCCGGCCCACGAAGCCGCGGGCATGCAGCCCCTGCTGCACCTTCCGCAGCATGCAGGGCAACGCCCCGCCACCGAGGAAAAACCCGTGAAGATCCGCCGATCCATCCGCCCTCCGCACCATCAGAGGCGCCCGGTCCACGCGCATCCCGGGCGTGCCTGCCGCGATCGCGGAAAGCAAACGGCGCAGGGCCCTCTCCGGCGGACCATCGAGCCCCACGTCACGGGCAATCATGTTGGTGGTTCCGCCCGGCAGCAGCGCGAGCATCGGTTCGGTCTCAAAGTTCGCCGCTTGCCGCAGGCTGGCTATCACCGAATCCACCGTGCTGTCGCCACCATTGACGATCAGCAGGTCCGGCCGGCTCTGAGCGATCGCTGGCATCGCCGCTGCCGCATCGCCGGGCCGGATAAGTTCCCAGCACGGGATGCCGGCTTGCCGGGCCAGTGCCGGCACAACCGGGCCATGCCGGCGGTTGTAGCCGCCTTGCGGATTGTGGATCAGCGCCAGTTTCATGGATGGATTCCTGTGGCTCATCCGGGAGTCAACTCCAGCCAGGAACGCACCGGCCCGCGGCGTGCCGCCACCACCGATTGGGTCACCTGGACCAAATGCACCGCCAGGGTCACCGCAGTCCAGGCGGCGACCAGCCACAGACCGGTATCCGGCCGGCCCGCCGCCCAGGCCAGGGTCAAAATGATCATGTTCGGATTCCGCCGCGCCAGCACCAGCCGGAAGGCGGAATCGAATCTTCGCCACACGTGGAGATGAAAACCAAAGCGCCGCGCGAAATAACCCTCGCACAACCGTCCGGCGATATAGCTGCCGAAGAGAATCCACATGAGCGGTGGGAAGTGCTCCCCGCCTCTCGCCAGGCCCATGCCCCAAGTGTAGTACCAGGCCAGGGGATGCACGAGATCGATGCCGTGATCGAGCAGGTCGCCAAATTTCGAGGACGTGAGCGTCACCCGCGCGAGCTTGCCATCGACGGTGTCGAGAAACGTCATCACCCAGCCCAGCGCCAGTCCGAGCCCGTACAGTCCGTCGGCAAACAGGAAACAGACTGCTGCCGCCAGCACGCCGCTGACGGTCGTGACGAAATTCGGCGTCAGCCCCAGTTGCACGCACCAGCCGGTTGCGATCCGGGCCGGCACCGGCCACCAATATTTGGTCACCAGATCGGTCACCCCCTTGTAGGTTGCCAGAAAGAGGCGCTTCTCGATCGCGGCGAGGTTCTCGCGGCTCACGCGCAACGCATAGGGATCGTCGCGCCGCCGCAGTCTCGCGTTGTAAAGACTGGCCACATCGGCGGGTCGCACCCGGCGCAGACCGGCCGGCGACTCGCCTTCCTCCCGCAGCCAGGCCAGTGCGGCCTGGCGTTCGCCCGGGCTCCGTTGCCCGCTGACATGGGCGGCGAGCGGTCGCCCGGCCTCGTCCGTCAGGGCGATGTCGGGGTGGTCAATCATTCCTCGCAGTACGGAATGGTGGAAAATCGCGTCACCGCGCAGCAGCAGCCAGGCCGCCGCCCCAGCGGGAAGCTCCATCCCCTCCATCACCGGCACTCGCATCGGCGCAAGTTCCCGACGGACGCGCTCCGCCGGGGGAAGCCCCCAGACCGCCAGCGCATCCGGCATGGGCAGCGTCAGCGCCACCAGTCCGGTCGGATGATCCATCGTTGTTCTTTTCATGATCGCGCCGGGTCTTCCCGGCGAAGAAGGCCCATTCGAAATATCCTCAATCCGAGTGCAACGCTTAACAACCGTCCCAGTCCAATTGGGCATGTGCCCGCGGACCGAGGATCCGCCATGTGACCGGTGCACCGTCCGGCCGGTTAACCACGGTCTGCGCGTGGTTGAGGACGCCTTCTCCTGTGGCGGCGACCTCGACGGATATGCCCGGGTGACGCAATGACAGTTCGACGGCGCCGGGATGCTGTGAAGCACCTGATGTGCTTGGGCGATGTAGAGAAAACAGACGTGCCCTTGTCTGCCGAGGTGGAATGCAGGCATGGGGTGAATCCGGGTGGAGGGCGATCTAACCCCGGGGATGGAAGGGCATTGGCCCTTGGGAAACATTGCGAGGGGAAACGCTCGGCTGTGCTTTATGGCGCCCGTCGACAGCCTGATTTATGAAGGCGGTTCTTCCGCAATCGGGACGAACGAAAAAGAGCCGCTCAGTGCGCGCGCCGGCAGAGCTCCGTCTTTGTGGCCTGGCAAACAACCGTCGGTTGGCATGTCGACCTCCGGATTCGATACAGGTTGTTGCGGTAAAATGGCGATAATCCTGAATTCCGCAGTTGGATATGAACCACAAAGCACGGGGCCAGAGAGTGAAATACTTGGACGTGCCCATCATACATCCTTGCGCCTCCTGCACCCCTTCGCGGCCAAGACCCACTGATCCTTTCCCCTCGCGCCTCCCCTCTGTGCTCTCTGCTCGGTGGTTCCATTGCGCTGGGATAATTGTGCTGTGTAAATGCGGAAATGCCCGCGTGCTCATGAAAGCCTTGCGGCCCCCTGTCATTTGGGTGCCCCCCAAAAAACCGATGATCCCCCAAATCAAGAATGTAAAAATTGGTTGTGTTTTAGGGGCTCATATGTATTCCTTTCAACCGAGCTAACTATACAGAGGTCCAACCGTTTATTGTTGAACCTGACACAACACAACCCCAACCGAATATATGAAGCTATACTCCTACAGGAAGTTTGCTATCCCGCTTGCCTTCATGGCGGGCTTTGGCGTCAGCATCCCGATTGTGGCAAATGCCCAGACGACGACCTCGTCTGACAAAACAGATGGGACAGTAACGCTGGAGAAGGTGGAAGTCACCGGCACTCGTCTGTCCGGAGCGACCGTCGAGGGCGCTCTCTCCGTGTCCCTCTACAAGATGGACGATGTTATTCTCCAAGGCTATAGTAACGTGGGTGAGATGCTCCGCAAAAAGCTGCCGCAATTCGGCGGAGGCATCGGCACCGTCAACGAGGGATTCGGCAACGGCGGCAGCGGCGAGACCTTGGTTTCGCTGCGCGATCTCCCGCTCAGCCGCACGCTGTTCCTCGTCAACGGCCGCCGCACCAATGCGGATCTCAACCTGATTCCCAAGGCGGCGGTGGAAAGAGTGGAAATCCTCAACGACGGCGCCTCGGCCATTTACGGCACTGACGCGGTGGCCGGCGTGGTGAATTTCATCCTGAAAAAGGACTATCAGGGAGCCGAGGTTACGGCCCGGTTCGCCAACACGACCAAGACCGACATCAGCGAACAGCGCTATACGATGGTTACCGGCGGCAAGGTCCTCAACACTACGTTCACGGTGTCCTTTGAGGCCAGTCAGTCGAACTCGCAGTTTAGCACGGATCGTTCCGTCAGCACGCCCTCGGGCGACAGCGTCTCGGGTACATCGAATCCCGGTCTGTTCACTCCCAGGGCGTCGTCGGCGGAAACGGCCGCCGCAGCCGCCGCGGGCAATCTTCTCGTGCCCCTGCGTTGGTATGTGAACCCGGCCAAAGCCACCGGACTGACGTCGGCTTCGCAGATTCCATCGGCGTTCAATCCGGCGGTGTTCCTCACCGTGCCCAATACGATGTCGGCTACGGCCCGCAACAACGCGCGTAATGCTGAAGAAGCCCGGTTGAACGCCATCCTTGGCACGAATTCGCCCGTTCTCTACGGCGGCAACGCCACGCTGATGCCCGGCCTCAATCCCGGGTTCCCCTACGGCTATTACACTCTGGCAGTGCGTCCGTCCGAGCGCATGGGATTGACTCTCAATACAAATTCCAAGCTCACGGAAAAGATCAAGATGTTCACCGACATCGTCGTGTCCCGCAACCAGAGCGAAAACAACCTGGCACCGTCGCCATTGAGTGGCTTCGCGATGGGGGCCACCAACTACTGGTATAACCAGGTATTCCCCGCTGCCGCCGCGGCCGACCGGAACTTCTCCTACAGTTACCGCCCCGCGGAACTGGGCCCGCGCATCACCTACAACGAGTTCGAGGAGACCCGCATCGTGGCCGGACTCAAGGGTGAGATTGCCCAAGGCTGGGACTTTGAGGTCGCCGTCATGAACGACCTGTGGAGCCTCAAGAGTGTCCAGACTGGTGGTGTCTATGCCTCGGTCTACGATGCGGCCTTGAACGACGGGACGGCTGGCGGCGCCTTCAATCCCTACGGTGTCACGCCGGTGATGAGCATGGTTTCGCCGGTGAACCCCGGCAGCCTTATAGATACATTCAAAGGATCGGCCTCCTCCATCGAACACCAGCGGATGCGCCAGATCGACGCGACGGTCAGGGGTGAATTGTTCGATATGCCCGCCGGGCCGCTCAAGGCCGTGGTCGGCGTCGAGCGCCGCCTTGTCCGGGATATCTACCAGCCTGACGTGTCCTTGCTGACCGGCTCCATATTCCCCTTCAACATTGAGTCGGCGTACGGCTACTCCCGCGGGATCAACGCGGGTTATTTCGAGACGGAGGTGCCTGTCACCAAGACACTCGCGCTGCCGCTGGCCGCCCGTTATGAAAAGTTTTCCGACGTCGGTGGCACCGGTGTGAAGCCCCGCCTCGCCTTCCGGTGGGAGCCGATGGCCAGGGAATTGACTATCCGCGGATCGTGGGCAAAGGGCTTCGTCGCCCCCAGTATGGGCGATCTTGATCCGAGTGCGCCATACCAGTCATACACCGAACTCTATAATCCGGTTACTGATATCCGCACCCAGGCGACCGAAGGCTCGATCTTCCAGGGCAACCCCGCGCTCAAGCCGGCAAAGTCCGACAGCTATCTGGTCGGCATCGTTTACTCGCCCAAGAAGGCCAAGGGGCTGACGGTGGGCATGAATTACTACCGCATCAAGGAGTCGAGCATTCCGTTCACGAGCGACCAATACATCGTCAACCAGTGGTTTGCCAACGGACCGGACAGCGCGAGCAATCCGTTTGGTGCCAATGCCGCTCCCAGTGCTGCAAATCCCCTTGGGGCGCAGGTGGAGATGAACGTTGATGGTTCATTGTACCAGGTGCGCAACGTCGGCCCCATCAACACCGGCACGCGCCTCACCGATGGCATCGACTTGTTCGCCAACTACGAATTCGACACCAGCATTGGCAGATTCATCTGGGATACCACATGGACCCGCGTCCTGACCTTCGAAATGGAGAATTTCCCGGGGGCGGGCAAGATTGACTACCTCGGCAAATACTGGGGTAGCGGCTCCGCGATGGAGAATTATGGCTTCCCCTATTGGAAGGGATCCTCCGGCCTGACTTGGAAATACCGGGATTATACCTTGGGCCTTGGATATAACTATGCCGGAGGGTACAAGGAAGACGAGTACGACAATCGGTCTGTTGAATCCTACCAGACCTACGACATTCGCGCGAGTTATCGCATCCCGAAGATCGACGTGGTGCTCAACGTTGGCGTCAATAACTTCACCGACGAGCAGCCGCCCTACGTCATCACCAGCTTCGAGAATCAATATGACCGCGCCATCGGCGATATCCGTGGCCGCGTCTGGTTCGTCGAAATGTCGAAACGGTTCTGATTTCGGCAGACTTGGATGGTTTTCTCGGCGGCCCGGCTTTTGCCGGGCCGCTTTTTTTTGTAAGCTGCAGAATGGTTGAGCCGCCTCCGGGTGTCCGCAAGCCGTCTGGCTCAACAAAACGCCAGCTTCACCGCTCCGGAATTCTGCCCTGTGTTGAAGGAGGGGAGTCCCGCGCACGGCGCAGGATCCCCCAGGATTTTCCTTTGGGTCGGACGCCAGTCGCCGGGGCGTCGCAGGGCCACTCCATCCGTAAGGGTCACATGGCTGATCGCCACCTGTCCCACACCGCGCACGGCAATGCGCAGCCTGGCTGCGGGAGGCGCGGCGGCCGCGCCGCTCTCCTTGGATGGACGAGAACGCCCGCTTCCCATCCTTATCGGTACGGTGAATTCATGTTTGCCCTTCCATCGAGGGCACGCCGCCCGAGCGCGAAACTCGATGGTGAACCGCCCGGCAAGTTCCTGCCACGTGCCGTCGGCCTGCTGCTGTTCCACCACCACTTTTTGCACCGCCGGCGCGAAATTGTGCACCATGAACTGCAACTGCCAGGAGCCGCAGACCGGAGTGCGGTTCCAGACAATGGAGGGATTCAGCGTTGCGCGGCGCAGCCACAACCGCCATTTGCGCAGGCGCCGTGCGTCCAAATCGACCAGTTGCTCGTTCTGCCCGCGCACCTGGGGATTTCGGGTGCGCCGCCACAGCGCTCGCGCTGCCCGGCGTCCGGCGGCCAGTGCCCGGGCGAAATCCGCCGCCTCTTCCCGGAGCTTTGTCACGTAATGCGCGAACTTCTCCTCTCGGGCCAGGTGCCGTCGCAGGCGGAACACGCCGCGCGCGGCCCTGCGCACAAACACATCGCGTGCCGCCAGGTAACGCCTGAACGCCAGCGACGCGGTGATCGGCGGCGGCCATTTCGCCTGATGGGAACGTGCGTGCGCGCGGCTGAAATATCTTTCCTCGCGTTCGTAGGGCGCCACTCCCTCGGTGCCGGCAAAGACGTCCCACCGGTCATTGATCTGCCAGCGGGCGTAACCGGCGAAGGCACGCTCATCCCCCGCCAGCAAGGTGCGGGCCGCCTCGCGGGCGTGCCGGGAGCCAAAGACCCGTTCAATCCCCCGCGTGAGCATCGCGGTCGCGTCATCCGTGCACGGTTCCAGCCAGAGGTCGGCCGCCGCCGCGTCAACGATCGTGGTCATTTCGTGCCCGCACCGGTTGGGCTCCCACGAGGTGACAAGAAATCCCTCGGCCTCCGCCTCCCTGCACCGGCGCCACCACGAGGAGAGGTTGGCCAGCCGTTCGCCGAATACCGGCAGCGGCTCGTGGCGAAATCCGCTGTTCATCGGGCAGCCGTAATAGGCAATGCCTTGCCGCCGGAGCGGCGTGGCGAGGTCGCGTTCGGCAAAATTGAACAACTCCACCCGGGGCAGCCGGGCGAACGGATAGTAATACCAGTCGTAGACCGTCACATCTCGCGGAAGCAGGGGAATGGCCTCCGGCACGAAATAGAGCATGTCCGCCCACAGGCCCAGGCGAAGGCCGAGCCGACGGCACAATCCGTGCAGCCGTTGCACATGCCTGGCAAAATGGGCGGCGAGGCCGACGCGGGCGATCTCTGCCCGGCAGCGCGGGCATTTCCCGAGGTGAAATGATTCGTCGAGGCCCACGTGGACCTTGCTCGCTGTGCAAAATGGGGCTATGTCCCGCAGCAATATTTCGGCGATTTCGAGGGTGCGCGGATGCAGCGGGCAGATTTGTCCGTGCGCCAGCGCCGTGCCATCTGCCGCGCGCAATTCATTCAAGTCCCGCAGGGAGGGATGATTGAGAAGATACTGGGTGTGGCCGAGCAGATTCACGATCGGCACGGTGCTGATGCCGGCGTCGGCCGCCTTCTCAACCAGCCGGCCGAATTGTCGGTGGCTGAAGGCATCGCTCCGGGCCACCCCCGGCAGGCTGGGATACTCCACCGCATCCTCTAGGTGTAGGTAGAGTTCCTCGTAGCCCCATGCGGCGTAGCGCGGCAGGAGTTTGGCCAGGTAATCGGGACGCTCGACCTGTCGCGCCAGGTCCCATTGAAAGGCTTTGATCATGGCGGGCGGTTGCTCCTAGGAAGGCCGCGCGGCGGGCGGTTGGTGCAGATGCTTCTGCAGCCAGGCCTGGGCACCGGCCTCGTCGTGGAAGGCTCCATCGAGTTGCGCCTCGAACGCGGCATCGATGATCGGGCGGAAGGCGGGGCCGGATGTCAAACCGGCGGCGAGCAGATGCCGGCCGAGCAGGATGGGCCGGGGGGCGGCGCGGGCGAGCACAAGGCGCTGCGCCGCCTGGCGCAACTCCTCTATGCGCGCCATGGTTTTCTCCGCTATCAGGGGCGGACGGCCGTAATGGTCGGCGAGCATGACGGCGATCAGGTCGTCGAGCGTCGCGGGGCAGAGTTTGCGGGCGAGGCGCCGCACGCTGTTGTCGGTGAAATTTGTGCGGCCATGCTCGTGCGTGAGGTGAAGCATGACAAGCGGCCGCACGTGGTCGATCAATCCGTGCGGGGCACCGATGCGGTGGAGGAAGGTTTCGGTCAGGGGACCGCCGGCTGCTTCGTGGCCCGGACTGATCCACCGCTGGCGGCCGCGGTGTTCCGCCTGATGAGTGGTGGTGGCCTTGCCAAAATCGTGCGCCAGCGTGGCGAACATCCAGACCCGGCGGCGGAGGGCATCCGCCGCCGCCCATGCCGGTTGGGTCACCAGAGCGTCCAGGCAATGCAGAGTGTGGGTGAGCACGTCGCCCTCGGGGTGCCATTCGGGCTCCTGCGGCACCCCCCGCATGGCCGCAATCTCCGGGAAATGTGCCAGCCAGCCAGTTGCCTCGAGCACGATGATCCCGCGTGATGGCACGACGCATTTGGTTGCCCACTTGTCCCATTCGCCCCAGACGCGTTCATGGGGCAGTTCGGGAAATGACTCCGCGATGGAACTGCACAGGGCCGCGGTTTCCTGGGTTAGAGCGAGATCGAAACGCGCGGCGAGCTGAAAGCCGCGCAATACCCGGAGAGGATCCTCGACGAAGGCTGCGCTTGTGTGCCGTAATATTTTGCGCCGCAGGTCATCGATGCCGCCATGCGGGTCGATGAGACGGCCGGCAAACGGATCATAGGCTATGGCGTTGATCGTGAAATCGCGCCGGGCGGCGGCGGCGGCTTCGTCGAGCGAGGGGTCCGGGGCGACCGCGAAACCGCGATGTCCGGCGCCCGTCTTGGATTCCCTGCGCGGCAGGCCAAAATCGTACTCGCTGCCCCCGAGATGGATTTTCAGGACGCCAAAGCTCCTGCCGACAAGATCCGTCGGGCCGAACGGGGCAAGCGCGCGACTTAGTTCTTCGAAGCCCATTCCATAGACTTCGACATCGAAATCCTTCGGGACCAATCCCAGCAGCCAGTCGCGCACGCAGCCCCCGACGAGATGCGGCCGGCCACCGGCGGTTCGCACCGCGCGCAACGCGGCTTGGAGTGGTTCGGGCAGTATCATGGCGACTGGATTCCGGCTTCAGTCGCTGGATTTCCGCCACACCCCCGCCAGGACAAGCAGCCAGCCGGCGAGAAAAGCCAGGCCGCCAAACGGGGTAACCGGGCCAAGCCAGCGCGGGCCGCGCAAAGCGAGGAGGTAAAGGGAGCCGGAGAAACCTGCAATGCCAAGAGTCCAGCATCCCGTGACGGCGTCCAGGAACCGCAGGGGTTTCCCTTGGAGGCTGCGCCAGCCACCGGCCACGAACAAAGCCAGGGCATGCACCAATTGGTAAAACACTGCGGTCTGCCAGAGAGGGGCGGTGCCATAGTCAGCGAGCTGCGGCTTGAGGGCGTGGGCGCCAAACGCCCCCAGTAGGACGCCGGAGGCCCCGAAAAGGGCGGCCAGCCCGGTGGCGCGGTTGACGGAAATGATCATGGCAGAATGGATCTGAGCGAAAGTATGTAGTGGACAATTATCCGCCGGGAGCCCCAGCGCAAGGCCTGTGGACGCGGCTTCCATTCCAGGTGAATCGGTCCTTCCCTTTGATAAAGCGTCAACTATTAGTTGACAATACCTATGAAAACCACCTCCGGACTGCCCAAATCATTGACCCTCCCGATCGGCTTGATCGACTTGCTGATCGGGACAGCGGAAATCATCGCGGAAGATCGCCGGCGGGCATTCCGACTCGCAAAGCGAACGCACCGTGGCAGCACCGTGCGGCCTGGGATGGAGACGCCATTATGGAATGGGCTGGCGGCGGAAATCCGTCCGTACCTGCGCAAGCGAGGCACCCAGGCGAATCTCGCACGCCTGCTGGGCCTGGATCGTCAGGCCGTGCACGCTTACTTTACGGCGCGGCGGCGCATGCCCGACGCTGAGCGCACTTTGCAGCTCGTGGCCTGGTTGATCGCCGTGCGCAAAGGCCAGGCGCCGGCGTGATTTCGGAGCATGTAAATTTTGTCAACTATTAGTTGACGTTAAATTTGGTGGAAAGCCCCTGCGGAGCCAGCGGTGGCGTTGAAATTGCGCGCGCGCTGGGCAGGCCGATCGTGGCTGACGCCCGGGGTCGTGCTCAGAGGGGGAGCGACATGTGGCCGGCAGATCCGGGTGCTTTAGCGGTGCGCATCTTGTTTCTGCCCGTTTGCACCGGTTGCTGTCCGACGGCATGTCCGGGGACCACGGGCCAGGTGCGCATAACATGAAATTTTGGGCAAGGGTGGCGCCTCCCCAGTCCTGCCGCCATGCTCGAAGGGGGGTGTACGAGACCCTGCTGGCCAGCAGGCCGCGGCCCGCAATCCCTTGTCCATGCTCCGGGGTGGTCGGGCATAGGGGAGGGAGTCATCTACATAGAGCGGGAGAGGTTATGCAATTATTATCCAAGAAGCTGGCAGGGGATTTGCTCGGGAGGCGCGGCAGTTGTCGGCTGCGACTGTTCCACGTCATGAGGACAAAAGCGGGTTGGCTCGCTTTTGTCACCGGGTCGCGGACCAACGGTCGGACCCGAAGCCTTAGCACAATCAAACCAAATAGGAATCAAAGATGAAAAAACACGCATTGCTGCTCGCCGCTGGCGGGCTGTTCGCCATCCTTGCATCTCTGCAGGCCAACGACGCTGCGGCGGCTGCGGCGGCCGCAGCACCCTCTTCGTCGTGGGTTGTGACACCCACGTTTGTCTCACAATACATGCTTCGCGGTGTGCGTCTCGGCGGTCCAGCCTTCCAGCCAGCGGTCGAATTTGACTCCGGCGCGTTGGCCTTGGGGATCTGGACAAGTCTTCCGCTGAAAAACAAGGTGCCGGGCCAGTCAGATCCGGAGGTCGATCCCTACGGTTCCTACACCATCGAGCTGGTCAAAGACACGCTGACGCTGCAGCCCGGCTTCACGCTCTACACCTATCCCCGCGCGGAAAAGAGCAACGGCTTCTACAAGACAACGTTCGAGCCCAGCATTGCGCTCAATTACACGACTGGCGTCGGCGCGAAATTCACTCCAAAAATCTACCAGGATCTGGTGCTCGACGGTACAACGTTCGAGCTCAGCGCCGCCTGGGCCATTGTCTTGGAGGAACTGAGCATGGAACTCGATTTCACCGGGACCGCCGGCACCTTCAAATGGGAAGACGCCTTTGAAGACACGACCCAGAAAGCCAAGAACTGGGGTAATTACTGGCTGCTGGGGGTCGCTGCTCCGTTTGGCATAACCGAGGACACAAAGCTCACAGTCGGTTGGGCTTACACCAAGGGTACGGAAAACTACACGAAGGTGGGATCGACGCCGAAGACATCAAATTCGTCGGCTGTTGGTCGCGGGGTTGTGACCATATCCTGCGCGATCGCGTTTTGATCGATGCTCCCACTGCCTGGCCCGCGCCCCCCCGTCGCGGGCTTTTTTTGGGGGGCAGCTGGAAGCAAACGCTCCGAATTGGCCGCAAAACCCTCATTTGGTGGGGGTACATGGCCCCCCTGCCATAGTCAACCAGCGGGTGGGTTGCGACTTAGGGTTGGCCGAACCGTCCACCACAGATCGATCCTGATTGAACTTTCGGTTTGCCAGCTTCGGGGTTGACACCGTCCTGTGAAACCATTCCTTTTGGCCCCTTTCGCAATGAAAACCTATTTGGCCAAGAAAGAAACGGTCCAGCCCAAGTGGTATCTCGTCGATGCCGACGGACAAGTGTTGGGCCGCCTCGCCGTCAAAGTCGCAAACATTATTCGCGGCCGCAATAAGCCGGCTTATACCCCGAATGTCGACACGGGCGACTGCGTGGTCGTCATCAACGCCGCCAAGGTTGTACTGACGGGCAAAAAGGAAGAGACGAATTCCTACATGTCGTTTTCCGGCTTCGTCGGCGGCGAGAAATATCGCAAGCTTAGTGAAGTGCGCGCCCGGCATCCCGAGTTCATCATCCAACAGGCGGTCAAAGGCATGCTGCCGAAAAACCGCCTGGCCAACCGCATGCTCACCAAGCTCCGCGTCTTCGCCGGCCCCGAGCACACGCATACAGCACAGAACCCTGAGAAGATCTCCCTTTAATCCATGAGCGCAGAAACTACCGTTTTCTACGGCACCGGCCGCCGCAAGAGCTCCACGGCCCGCGTGCGCCTGCTTCCCGGCAGCGGCAAACTCACGGTCAATGACCGTGAGTTCGACACTTTTTTCAAGCACGAGGACTTCTGCCGCCATGCCATCGCGCCGCTCGTCACGGTCGACCTCAAGGACAAATTCGACGTCTCCGTCAACGTCGCCGGTGGCGGCAATAGCGGTCAGGCGGTGGCTATGGCGCACGGAATCGCCCGCGCGCTGCTCAAATTCAATCCCGAGTTGCGCAGCCCGCTCAAGAAGGCCGGACACCTCAAGCGCGATCCGCGCGAGAAAGAGCGCAAGAAAGCCGGTCAGCCTGGCGCCCGGAAACGCTTCCAGTTCTCGAAGCGCTAAACCGTCCCTTCCGCGGACAGTTATTTTCTCCAAGCGGAGCGCCCGGGGGTCTCCGCTTTTTTGTTTTCAGGCCCGGCGCATGGAAATCCTGCTCGATTCCCGCTGCTGAACTCTTAATCATGACATTTACTAAATGAATGTCGGCATTGTCGGTGCAGCCGGTTATTCCGGCGAGGTTCTCGTCCAATTTCTCCTGCGGCATCCGCAGGTTACGCTGGCGGCGGTCACTTCCCGCCAGCATGCGGGCAAGCCGCTCGCTCGCATCATGCCCGCTGTGCGCGGTCTCGACCGGGGGATGCAATTCATCTCTTCCGATGCAACGGCGCTGGCTGCTCGCGGTGAGATCGAGCTTTGGTTTCTGGCGCTGCCGCACGGCGCCGCCGCCGAATTTGCCCGGATACTTGTTCCCGCCGGTCGGAAGGTCATCGACCTGAGCGCCGACTTCCGGATCGCGGATCTCGCCACTTACGAGAAATACTACGGCCCCCACCATGCGCCCGAACTGCTCCCGCAGGCGCGTTTCGTACTGCCCGAGCTCACTCCACCCGCCTGGAAAAAGGAGGCAAAACTGGTCGCCGCCCCCGGCTGCTATCCGACCAGCATTCTCCTTCCGCTCATTCCGGTTCTGCGCGACGGCGTGGTCTGCCGTGAACATATCGTTGTCAACTCCCTCAGCGGCGTCAGCGGCGCGGGCAAGAAGGCGGAAGAGGCATATCTTTATTGTGAACGGGCCGAAAGCGCCAAGGCCTACGGCCTCATCAAACACCGTCATCTGGCGGAGATTGAGGAGCAGCTTTCCCTTGGGGCCGGCGCCCCCGTCGTCATCCAGTTCAATCCGCACCTCGCGCCCATGCGGCGTGGCATCGCGACGACGATCACAGTGCCGGCCGCGCCCGGCTCCACGATCGAGGGCCTGTACGCCTCCTGGCGTGCCGCCTACGCCTCCTCCCCGTTCGTGCACATCCTGCCCAGTGGCGAAACACCCGACACGGCGCATGTGACGGGCACCAATCGGATCGACCTGTCCGCCGTCCTCGATCCGCGCACGAAGAATTTCGTGATCACCTCGGCCGAGGATAATCTCGTCAAGGGCGCGAGTGGCCAGGCGATCCAGATAATGAATCTGTGGTGCGGGTTCCCCGAAACCGCCGGTCTGCCTTGAACCCCCATCGACGTGACGACTTCCTGCTCTGCTTCCGTGCGGTCGCAAACTCCAATTCTGGTGACGCCCGACACCGCGGGTATCACCGACGTGCCGGGCTTTGAGGCCGCCGGCGTGGCTTGCGACATCCAGGGGAAGAACGATCTGAAGCGTGCCGATCTTGCGCTGATATTCTCTCTGCGTTCCTGCACCGCCGCGGGTGCGTTCACAACCAATGCCGTCAAGGCTGCGCCCGTGCTGCTGTGCCAGCAGCACCTGGCGGCGGGCGGGCCTTTCCATGGCATTGTGGCCAACAGCGGCAACGCCAACGCCTGGACTGGCGCCAGGGGGCAGGCCGATGCGCGCCGGACGGCCGAGCGGCTGGCGGCTTCCTTCAGTCTGCCTTCCTCGGCGTTTTTCGTCTGTTCGACCGGCCGGTTAGGACAGCCGATGCCGATGGACCGCGTGCTCAGTGGCCTGGAGCGCGCCGTCTCGGGAAAAGGGCGCACGGCTGCGCACGGCCGCAAGGCCGCGGAGGCTATTTTGACTTCGGACACGCGCCCAAAGACGGTTAGCGTTTCATTTGTTTACGACGGGAAGAAGCACACTGTTGCCGGCATGGCGAAGGGTGCGGGCATGATCCAGCCAAACATGGCGACCGTGCTGGCGTTTCTCGCCACCGATTTTTCCGTGCCCCGCAGTTTTCTTCAGAAGACCCTTTCCGAGTCTGTGGCCGGTACTTTCAACTGCATCACGGTGGACGGTGACATGAGTACGAACGACACGGTCCTCATGCTGGCCAACGGCCATTCCGGCGTGAGCGTCGGGGACAAGAGCCCGCGGGCCCTTCGGTCCATTTTTGCCGAAGCGGTGTGGAAAGCCTGCGGCGTGCTGGCCGACAAGATCGTCTCGGACGGTGAGAAGGTCACCAAGGTCGTCGAAGTGCGCATCAACGGCGCGGCCTCGGCGGAGGACGCGCAGAAAGTTGCGCGCGCCATCGGCAATTCGTCCCTCGTGAAATCGTCGTGGTATGCCGAGGAACCGAACTGGGGGAGGGTAGCCAATGCCGCCGGCTTCGCCGGGGCCAGGTTGACTGAAGGCAAACTCGACATTCTCTATAATGACGTGCCGGCCATGACTGGCGGCTGCCCGCATCCCGAACTGATGCCGAAGTGGAAGGAGATCGTGAAAGCGCGGCGCTTCTCCATCACCCTTGATCTCCATATCGGCAAAGGGGCGTTCCGCCTCCTCGCGAGCGATCTTGCCGACGGCTGCGTCAGCAAGAACAAGAGCAGGAAGCAGCCCCAGGGGGGATGACCGCCGCCGCAGGCACGGCCGACGCGGGGAGTCGCTCGGAAAACTCTTTCGCTTCCACGTGCGGACCCAAAAGCCTTTTCATCATAGGGGAACGAAGTGTGGACCACCACCCGGCAGGCGCCGGCGCTCCTCTCACAAAGCAAACCCAATAATTAGTGGCATCATGATCGAATTCAAAAACAAGATTCTCTTCGCGGGCTGCGGATCCGTGGCAGTTCAGGAACCTCCTGATCACGGACAGCGACTGAACCCAAGACCCCAATGATCTCCCTGGCCAGATTGCAGAGGCTTGCCCGCCGTCACGGCACGCCCCTCTTCGTGGTGGACCACGATGAGCTCAGAAGAAACTACCGGAAATTCCGGCGCCACCTGCCGCGCGTGCAGGCCTACTACGCCGTCAAAGCCAATCCTGATCCGGCCATCGTCCGGACGCTGTTTCTGGAGGGGGCGAGCTTTGACGTGGCCTCGATGCCGGAGTTCAGGATCGTCCACGAGAACATCAAGCACCTGCCCGCCAAAACGCGCCAGGACTGGATCTGGGACAAGATCATTTACGCCAACACGACCAAGCCGGTCGAGACGCTGGAGGAACTCGACCGGTACAAGCCCCTGGTCACCTTCGACAACATCGAGGAAATCCATAAAATCAAAAAACACGCACCCAGCGCGGGTCTGGCTTTGCGGCTCAGGGTGCCCAACACGGGGGCGATGGTCGAATTGTCGTCGAAGTTCGGCGCCGCTCCGGGCGAGGCGGTGGATCTCATTCTCGAGGCTGACCGGCTCGGCATGGTGGTCGAAGGCATCAGTTTCCATGTCGGCAGCCAGACAACGAATTTCGAGAATTACGTCCAGGCGATCAGCCTCACCGCGGGCGTGTTCAAGGAGGCGCGGGACCGCGGGTACAAAAAAATGAACCTGATCGACATCGGCGGCGGATTCCCGGCCCCGTACGATGCGACGGTCAAACCGTTCCGCGAACTGGCCAAGGTCATCAATACGGAGATCAACCGGCTCTTCCCGAAGGAAATCCGGATTCTCGCCGAGCCGGGGCGTTTTTTGGTCGCGAGTGCGGGCTATGCCGTCTCCAAGATCATCGGCAAGGCCGTGCGCGACGGCAAAACCTGCTATTACATCAACGACGGGGTCTATCACACCTACTCCGGCGTGATTTTCGACCACTGCAAATATCCCATACATTCCTTCAAAAAGGGTCGGAAGCGGATCTGCACCGTTTTTGGGCCGACCTGCGATGCGCTCGACGTGGTTTCGATGGCGGAGAATTTGCCGGACCTCGCGCGCGACGATCTCGTCTACAGCGAAAACATCGGTGCCTACAGCCACGCGTCGTCCACCTATTTCAACGGCATGCCGCCGGCCACCGTGGTTCATGTGAACCAATGATGGCGCGACGTGCGCGGGCGACCGGCGGCGGATCCCGTGGGACTCCGGGGCGGAGGGGAAAGTTTTTGTTGGATATGCGAGCCGCAATTGGTGTATGCCATTCCCATCTTCAAATTCCCGTGATAAAAAACACCGCCACCGTTCCGCCAACCTTCCCGCCCAAGACCGTCGTGAGCATCCTCGCCGGCGTCGGCTCCTGATCCCGATGGACGTCGACGAAGTCATAGCCAAGGCGCGGGTGCTGCTCGAAGCTCTGCCCTATATCCAGGATTTTCACGGTTCGATTTTCGTGGTGAAATACGGCGGCAGTTTCATGGATGATCCCGATCCGGCTGTGCGCAACCGCGTGGCCACGGACATCGCGTTTTTTGCGGCTGTCGGCATCAATGTCGTGGTCGTGCACGGCGGCGGCAAGGCCATCAGCCGCGCGATGGACGGAGCGGGCATCAAGCCAACTTTCGTGAACGGGCTGCGCGTCACCGACGAGGCCACAATCGCGATCGTCAAGAAGACCCTCGACGAGGTGGTGAACAAGGACGTGTGCGATACACTGGCGTCGGTGATGGCCCGGCCCAGGGGAATGCCGGGCGACAGCGTGCTCGTGTGCAACAAGCTCACCACGGACGACGACGGTAATGCGGTCGACCTGGGGTACGTCGGCGACGTCAGCGAGGTGAAGGTAAAGCTCATCAAAAAGGAGATTTCGGAAGGTTTCATCCCGGTCATTTCGCCTGTGGCGGAAGGCCTCGACGGCAAGCCCTACAATGTGAATGCCGATACGGCGGCCGGTCGCGTGGCCAGCGCCCTGCGAGCCCGCCGCCTCGTCTATATGAGCGATGTGCCGGGCCTGCTCGCCGATCCCACCGATTCCGGCTCACTCATTTCCACGCTCAAAATTGGCGAGGTCGAGGGTCTCAAGAAGAAGGGGATCATAGACAAGGGCATGCGGCCCAAGGTGGCCAGTGCCATCCGCGCGCTCGAGGAAGGAGTGCAGCGCGTCCATTTCATCGACGGTCGCCTGCCGCACAGCCTGCTGCTGGAGATTTTTACTGACCGGGGTGTCGGCACGGAAATCGTCCAAGGCTGAGCAAATTTCGACTTTTTTGCCGGATCCCGCCGAACCAGGCGGCAATCCGGATCGAAAGACTGAAAGGGGTCCCCTCCATGAACACTTCTCCCATCGTCCGCGCCAGCACCGCCGAGCTCTACGACGCCTACGTATTGCAGAATTACGCCCGCCCCCCCCTTACGCTCGTGCGCGGAGCCGGCGTGCTGGTGTGGGATGACGCCGGCCGCCAGTATCTGGATTTTACCTCCGGCATTGCCGTGGCCGCGCTCGGCCATTGCCATCCGGCGTGGATTGAGGCCGTCCGCCGGCAGGCGGGCGAGCTGATCCACGTCAGCAATCTCTACCGCAACCCCAACCAGGGGGAGCTCGCCCGAAGGTTGGTGCAACTGGCCGGGCCGGGCCGGGTGTTTTTTTGCAACAGCGGGGCCGAAGCCAATGAGTCGCTCATCAAGCTGTCCCGCCTGCACGGCATCCGGAAGTCGGGCAAGGAGGGCCAGTGCTTCAAGATCATCTGCGCCAAGAACGCGTTCCATGGCCGCACCTTCGGCGGGATGAGCGCCACGCCCCAGGAAAAAATCCAGAAGGGCTTCCGTCCGCTGGTGCCCGGCTTCGCCTTCGGCGAGATCAACAATCTCCAGAGTTTCGCCGATCTGATCGACGCACAGACGGTGGCGGTCCTGGTCGAGACCATTCAGGGAGAGGGAGGCATCACGCCGTGCACGGATGAGTTTCTATGGGGTCTGCGGCAGCTTTGCGACCAGCACAACCTGCTGCTCCTGCTCGACGAGGTGCAATGCGGGATCGGGCGCACCGGCGATTTTTTCGCGTTCCAGCACTGCGGCGTCCGGCCCGATGGCGTCGGCATGGCCAAGGGGCTTGCCGGTGGATATCCGATGGGGGCGATGTGGGTCGGGGAAAAACACGCCGGTCTCTTCACTCCAGGCTCGCATGGCACCACTTTCGGCGGCACGGCCCTGGCGTGCGCGGCGGCCCTCGCCGTGCTCGACGTCATTGAGCGCGACGGCTTGCTCGGCAAGGTCCGCGCCAACGGCGCCGCTTGGAGAGCTGAACTCGAAAAACTGGCGGGGGAATTCCCCGCCCAGGTGAAAGGCGTTACCGGTCGCGGCTATATGCTGGGCCTGCAGCTGCTGAGCGAACCGCCTCCGTTTGTCGCGGCCTTGCGCGATGCCGGGCTGCTGGTGGTTGGCGCGGGTGGCAATACGATTCGCCTGCTCCCGCCGCTTGTGGCCACGGCCGAGCACCTTGGCCAGGCGACGGGGATCCTCCGTGCGGTACTCGCCCAGCGAGCTTGAATTTTGGCTCGCTGGAATCCCCGACTAAGCGTATAAATTAGCGTTTTCCCATGAAGCATTTCCTCAAGGAGACCGACTTTACCGTGGCCGAAGCCGCGAAGATTTTCGCTATGGCCCGGGATTTCAAGCGTCGGCGTGCCCGCTCCAAGGGGGCAAAGTCGGTGTTGGCTGGGCAGACCTGGGCCATGATTTTCGCAAAGTCCAGCACGCGCACCCGGGTTTCCTTCGAAGTTGGCATTCATGAGCTCGGCGGCAACCCCCTGTTTCTCAATTGCCGCGACATTCAACTCGGTCGCGGCGAAACCATCGAGGACACTGCGCGGGTGCTGTCGCGATACGTGCATGGTCTGATAGTGCGCACGTTTGCCCAGGACGATGTCGAGCGGCTCGCCGCCGCCGGCTCGATACCGGTGATCAACGCCCTCACCGACCTCCTGCATCCGTGCCAGATTTACTCTGACGCCTTCACCCTCGCCGAACGCTGGGCTCCCGCGGGGGGCGACCTGCTCCGGTCCTTGCGCGGCCGCAAGATCGCCTTTCTTGGCGATGTGGGCTGCAACGTGGCCAATTCGTGGATCGTCGGCGCGAATCTCTTCGGCATGAAGATCTCCCTGGCGGGTCCGAAGAGCTATGCTCCCGGGGAAAGAATCCGGACCCTCCTCGCCGACCAGGGCCTGGCGGCCGGCTACCATTACACCCCCGATCCGTACGAGGCGGTTGCGGATGCCGATGTGGTCTACACGGATGTGTGGGTGAGCATGGGCAAGGAGCGCGAGGAGAAACAGCGCATCCGTCGGATGCGGCCGTATGCGGTGACGGCGAAATTGTTCGCCGCGGCGAAACCCGACGCTCTCTTCATGCACTGCCTGCCCGCCCATCCGGGCGAGGAGGTGGCGCAGGCGGTGCTCGATAACCCGCGCTCCGTGATCTTCGACGAAGCCGAAAACCGGCTGCATATGCAAAAAGCCATCCTCGCCGTGCTGGCCCGCGCGGCCCGCCGCTGACCGCCCCGGCCCGACCGGGGCCTTGATATTTCTCCGGCTCCGGTCGCGACAACCCACCCAGGAATCCCTTTCCGTCCATCATGAAAATCGTGCTCGCTTACTCCGGAGGACTCGACACCTCCGTCATCCTCAAGTGGCTCAAGGAAACCTATCAAGCCGAGATAATCACCTTCGCGGCGGATATCGGCCAGGAAGAGGAGCTGAAAGGTCTTTCGCAAAAGGCCCGGCGCACGGGTGCGGTCAAGCACCACACCCTCGATCTCGTCGAGGAGTTCGCGCGCGACTTCATCTACCCCATGATGCGCGCCAACGCCCAGTATGAGAGCCAGTATTATCTTGGCACCTCGATCGCCCGCCCGCTCATCGCCAAGGCGCAAATCGACATCGCCCGCCGCGAGAAGGCCGACACCGTCGCGCACGGGGCCACGGGCAAGGGCAACGACCAGTGCCGGTTTGAGCTCTCCTACATGGCGCTCGCGCCGCACCTGAAGATCATTTCACCGTGGAAGACCGAGGCGTTCCGTCAGCAGTTCCCCGGTCGCGCCGAGATGATCGCCTACTGTCAGGCGCACCGGATCCCCGTTGAGGCTTCGCTCAAAAAACCGTACTCGATGGACCGGAACCTCCTGCACATCTCCTACGAGGCCGGAATCCTTGAAGACCCGTGGTTCGATCCGACGACGAAGGCCAACCGGGGCATGTTCAAACTGTCTGTCTCCCCCGAGGACGCGCCCAACCGGGCCGAATACGTCGAGCTCGATTTTGAAAGGGGCGACTGTGTGGCGGTCAACGGCCGACGCCTTAGCCCGGCCGGCGTGCTGCGCACACTAAATGCCCTTGGCGGCAAACACGGCATCGGACGCGTTGATCTCGTCGAAAACCGGTTCGTCGGCATGAAATCGCGCGGTGTGTACGAGACGCCCGGCGGCACCATCCTTATGCATGCCCACCGGCAGGTCGAGTCCCTGACGATGGACCGCGAGGTTATGCATTTGCGCGACTCGCTCGTGCCGAAGTATGCCGAGCTCGTCTATTACGGCTTCTGGTTCGCGCCCGAGCGCGAGGCCCTGCAGGCGCTGGTGGATGAGAGCCAGAAGTATGTGACCGGCACCGTGCGGCTGAAGCTTTACAAGGGCAACATCACGACCTGCGGCCGCAAATCGAGGTTTTCGCTCTATGATCCACACGTCGCATCTATGGAAGGCGTGAAGAGTTGGTATAATCAGGACGATGCAACCGGCTTTATCCGGCTCAACGGTCTGCGCCTCCGTGCCCGGCACTACGTCCAGCGCGGGTCGGGGAAATAAACCACTCCGACCGGTTCGTTGCGCGCCCGGCGTGTCCGGGTTGCCGCCCATGCAGCCCCGGGGGTCGCCGCCACATCGCCGAGGCTCCCCCTCCCGGCGGGCGCAAGGAACCCGATCACGCCCGCAGCCGGGCGGGCGGCAAAAGCGGCTTTACTTGCGCACCAGGCCTGCGCAGTTCTCATGACGTGAGCAGCACGTCACTTGTCTTCTCGTCGCGCGAAGGGCATCGCGCCTGGCTCGCCTCCCAGGCGGCCCTGCCCGCCGGATTCCGGGTCGGCGCGGCCCGGTTCGAATTCACGCCGATCGAAGTGCCGAAGCCGGCGAAGATGACTCTGACACTGATCGCGCTCGACCGGCCGACGCCGGATTTCGCGGCCCTGTTCACGAAAAACGCCTTTCCCGGAGCGCCGGTGATCATCGGCCGGAAACGCCTTGGCGCACCGGCCTTGGGCGCGATTCTCATCAACAACAAGATTTCCAACGTCTGCGCCCCGGGCGGTGTCGAGGCCTCCGAGCGGCTGTGCGCCGCGGCCGCGCAAGCGCTGGGACTGCGCGCAACGGAGATTCTGCCGAGTTCGACCGGAGTGATCGGCTGGCGGCTGCCGGTCGAGGCAATGACTGCGGCCCTCCCGCAGGCCGTGGCGGCGCTCGCTCCTGGTTCGGCGTTGCCCGCGGCCGAGGGCATCGTGACGACCGATCTTTTCCCGAAGGTGCGCAGCGCCGTGGTGGGCGGCGGCCGCATCGTCGGCATTGCCAAGGGCGCTGGCATGATCGAACCGAATCTCGCCACGATGCTGGTCTATCTATTGACGGATCTTGCCGTGCCGCGCGAGACGCTGCGTGCGCTGCTGGCACGCGCCGTGGACCGCAGTTTCAACTGCATGAGCATCGACAGCGACACCAGCACTTCCGACACCGTGGCCCTGGTATCGTCGGGTGCGGTGCCCTGTCTTGATCTCGACGTGTTCGAGGCGGCGCTTGCCACCGTGTGCTGCGATTTGGCCGAGGACGTCGTCCGCAACGGCGAGGGCGTGCGGCATGTGGTGCGCGTGACGGTCTCCGGTGCGCCTTCCGAACGCACGGCCCGCGCGATAGGCAAGGCCGTAATCAACGCCCCCCTGTTCAAATGCGCTGTGGCCGGCAACGATCCCAATGTCGGCCGGCTCGTGCAGGCGGTGGGCAAGTATGTCGGCGCAAACGAGCCCGGACTGGATCTTCGTCGCACGCGGATGGTTCTCGGAGGCATCCCCATTGTACAGCAGGGCGAGTTCTCCCTCGACCCGGCGAAGGAAAATGCGCTCGTCTCCCACCTGAAGCAGGCCGAGCTTTACGCCAGCTCCCCGCCCAAGGACGGCGTCTTCGCGCCGCCGATCGATTTTCCGCGCCATGAGCGCTGCGTCGAAATTGCGATCGACCTCGGGACCGGCTCCTGCTCCGCCACCGTCATAGGCGCCGACCTCACGCACGAATACGTCAGCGAGAACGCGGATTACCGCAGCTGATTTGGCGGCTCTGCGGCATCGGCAGGGGTCCCCGGAGAAAGCCCGGGACCATTGGTTCAAGCCAACGGCTTGATCCCCAATGGCGCCCGGGATCAGAACAATTGGTTCGCGACCACCCCTACGGCCGTGATCGGGCCGGAGTCGCCCATGCTGTCGAGCGCGCGGTCGGCCTTTTTGACGAGACCCTGCGCCTCCCTGTAAAGCGTATCGTCGGTCATCAGCCTGCCGAACGTACCCTGCCCGCTGTTGAGCTTGTCGGAGATCTCGCGCAAATTCCTGGCCACAACCCTGATGTCATCGCCCGCTTTCTGGTCGAAGACAAGTGCCCCGATCGTGCCCTGTCCGCTCCGGATCTGTTCGGTGATGGCCTTGGCGTCGACGGCAAAACTGCTGGCCTGGGCGGCGGCATTCCTGATCTCCGTGACGCCGGCGAGCAGTTCGTCGTGCAACTGGGCATCGTTCACGAGACGGCCAATGGTGCCTTCGCCATTTTTGATCTTCGCCGTGATGTCCTGCAGATTGGAGACGGCGTCCTCGAACCTGGGCCCGGTCTCAGTGACGAGTGTGTCCAGTTTGTTGAAGAGGCTGGCGCTCTGGCCGCCGCCGCCGAGTGCCTTGCCGATGTCGCCGGCAACCTGCTCGAGCTTCGAGCCAAGGGCTCCGAGCTGGGCAATGACCTGATTCATGTCGACTGTGTCCTGGGTCTTGATTTCGTCGCCATCCTTGATGAGGGGCGCCCCGGGTGTCCCGAACCCGACCTCGAGGTGGTTGCTGCCGAGCAGGCTGGACTGCTGTACGCTGGCGACCGCGTCGTTGGGGATTTTTACCCCGGGATCGATGGTGAGAACAGCTTCGACCCGCTGGTGGCCGAGGCGCGTGCGGAAGACACTGCCGACCTTGACGCCGGCCATAAGTACTTCATCCCCGTTTTTCAGGCCCTTGAGGTTGGAAAAGGGCGCAATGACAGTATAGCCCTTCTCCTTGAAGAACCGGCCGCCGCTGAGCGACTCGAACGTGATCCACGCAAGGGCGAGGCCGAGGAGGAAGAAGAGACCGACTCGGACAGTTTGTTGGGTGCTATTCATTGGCGTTCTCCAGTTGCTTAAAACGGGGATTCTTGATGTCGACGACAGGATTGAGGAAGTTCGCGATTGCGGGATCCGTGGTGTGCTTGAAGTCGTCCGGCACGCCGACGGCCCGGATGCGGCCGTCCATGATGATTGCGACGCGGTCGGCGATGCTGAGCGCCAGGGAACGGTCGTGGGTGACCACCAGGCTGGTGACCGCGGTGTGTTCGCGCAGCGTGCCGATGATTTCGCTGATCGTGGCGCCCATTACCGGATCAAGCTCCGCCGTGGGCTCATCGTAAAGGAACAGTTGCGGCTCCATGACGAGGGCGCGGGCGATGGCGACACGCTTCTTCATGCCGCCCGAGAGTTCGGACGGCATCTTCCCGGCCGCCTTTTCGAGCGAGAGAATCTGCAGCGCGTACATCACCCGCTCGCGGATGGACACCTCGGAGCCCAGCCGGTGCTCGCGGGGATAGAGGGCCAGGTTGTCGTAAACAGAAAGCGAGTTGAACAGCGCGCCTGCCTGAAAGACGAACGCGAGATGCACCTTGGCGCGCGTCTCGGGATCCGCGGCGTCATATTCACCGATGCGAACCGAACCGCTCGTGGGCGTTTCCAGGCCGACGATGTGCTTGAGGAGGACGGTCTTGCCCGACCCGCTCGGACCCATGAGGCAGAAAATCTCGCCTGGATGCACGTCGAAGCTGACGTCGTGCAGCACGGTAACGTTGTTGAATTGCTTGGTTAGATGGGAGATGGATATCCCAACCGTTTTGCCCGCAAGGGGGGTGGTGGTGTTGGCAGCACTCATGGCGGGCTAGAGCAGGGCCTTGGTGACGAAATAGTCGAGCACCAGGATGAAAATCAGTGAAACCACGATGGCGCGGGTGACGGAGGCCCCGATTTCACGCGGGCCGCCCTTGACGCTGAGGCCGATGTAGCAGCAGATGGTCACGATCACAAAACCGAAGATCTCGGCCTTCAGGAGACCGTCCAGGATGTCGTTGAATTCCATGTAGCGCTTGAGCGCGGCGAAATAGGACTGGGTGTCGACCGAGATGAACGCGGTGTACTGGCAGACGATGGCGCCGCCGTACCAGCCGCAGAGGTTGGCGATGATGGCGAGCACCGGCATCATGACGAGCACGGCCGCGAGGCGTGGCAGCACCAGGATGCGCTCGGGTGGGATGTTCATGGTCATGAGCGCGTCGATCTCCTGGTAGACATTCATTGAGGCCAGCTCGGCGGTGATGGCCGAGCCGGCACGGCCAGTGACCAGAATTGCCACCATGACCGGGCCGAGCTCGCGGCACATCGAGAGCCCCACGAGGGTGCCAATAAACTGCTTGGCGCCGAAATTCTGCATGCTGTAGCCGCTTTGTAGCGCCAGCACGCTGCCTATAAAGAAGCTGAGGATGGTAACGATGGGCAGCGTCGTGTAGCCGATCAGGTAGCACTGCTCGATGAAGCGCGGGAACTGTCGCGGCAGTGTGTTGATGTGGCGCGCCGAGCGCGCCAGCATGCATATCGCGCTACCGAAGTTCTCGCAGAGGGCGGTGAGTTGTTTCATGGAGACGGGGCCAAAGACTCCTTGTTATTATTTTTCCGTGAAAAATCGAACAGGAATGCCCGCCACACCCTGTCGCCGGGCTGCCGCGTCATGCCGATAAGGCCGCGGCCGAGGGCGACGCGTTGTTCCGTTGCCGTTGTTTGGACACTTAAGAGCGGACCGAGATGGAATTCCCTGGCGGCATCCCTGTGCCGCCAGGTGATGCCGTTCCACAGCAGCGACCAGCGGACATCCTGCGGCGACCGCTGGTCGAAGCGATAGAGGGCGAAAAGCGGCGAATAGAGGTGGTGCACGGCTTCCTTGGACGGGAAGAGCGGTTCGAACGGGCTGAGAAATTGGAACTGACGGCGGCCGGCCCCGTTGTCCCAGGCGCTGTAAAGCGGCCAGACGTGGGTCTTGCGGGCGTGAGCGGCGCCGGGGTTCGCGAGGCTGCGCTGCTCCTGCGACCAGTACAGGAAATACAGAAACTGGAACCTGTGTTGGGCGACCCCCTGCTCCTGCCATTGCGCTTCGCGGAAAAGCGGCCAGAGAACCCAGGTCTTGTCGTAACCCCGGACGACCGAATGGGTGAAGAAAGGAGCCCAGCGGTTGACATGGTGCCCTTTGCCGCGGCCCTGCACGAGGAACGGCCAGAGCCAGCGCTTCTCGTCGTAGGCCTGCGGTGCGTTGCGCTGGGTGTAGCCGAAAAAGGGCCAGAGAAAGGTCTCACTGCGATAGCCGGGGCCCTGCTCGCGCGTGTAGAATGGAAGCACGCCGATCCTGGTGTCGGGTTGCGGCTCGGCGAGCCGGCGCTCCTGTCGATAGAAGATCGGCCAGAGACAAAACTGCTCGCGATAATCGTTCGTGCGGCCACGCCGACCCCATAACGGCCACAATTCAAAACCCTTGTGTCCGGCGCCGTCGATCAGGCGCACAAAGGGCCAGGGAGCGTAAGTGGTCTGGCGTCCGCGCTTTTCCGCCTGAGCGAAAAACGGGAAGCCATGCCAGGTGAGCGCTTCCTGCCCGAAGCGGTATTTCAGGGTGCCGCTGATGGGGAAAAATGCGCGGTAGGAGGTGTCCGCAGCGCCCGTGTCGCGCGAAAAGTAGAACGGCCAGACATCCAAGCCGCCGGTTGGCCCCCCACCGGCAGCACGGTGATCGCGAGAGTGATTAATCAGGTTGAAAAGGCTGAACTGCCGATCTGTACCCTGCTGATGCCATTGGAGCAGAGGGTATAGGAAATATGCGGACTTTTTATCTCCTTCCTGTGTGCATGCGGAAAAGGGCCGGAAACCCGACGCTTCGCGCAAGCCCGTCTTTTTTTCCGCAAAAAAAAGCGGCCCAACCGCCTGCCACGACTCAGTGGCATCCGCCGCATCGACCTGCCAGACTGCAAAGGGCCAGCCGTTGGACTCCACGGCCCATAGCGGCGCCACTAGTGCAGCCGCATACAGCAGCCAGACTGGGAGTCGGTAGGTCATGTTAGGTGGTTTGCTTGGTATGCTTTCAATCGGAGAGACACCGGCAAGGCCGGAGTCTGCCAGATTGCCGGGTCTTGATATCAAACTGTCTGTCTCGTGCAAATGCTATGTTACAACCTGATTTAGATGAAAATGTTCCAGTCTGATGCCAAGTCCCCCGGGCTTTCCGGGGAGTGGGCGGTTGAATGCCGGGCATTCGTGTTCTTGAACAGGCGCGGGGACAACGGTAGATCCCCGCTCCTATTGATACGAAATTCGCCAAAATGAGAATCACCGGAGGAACAGCCCGTGGCATTCCGCTCACCCTTCCCAAGGGCGACGCCGTGCGCCCGGCGACCGACGCCATGCGGCAGGCCGTGTTCTCGAGCCTGGCGGCACGGGTACCCGGGACGCGGTTTCTGGATCTTTTTGCCGGCAGCGGCGCCTACGGACTGGAGGCTTTAAGCCGGGGCGCGGTCGCGGGTGTGTTTGTCGAGAGAAATGCCAGGGCCGCCGCGTGCATCCGGCGCAACCTCGACACAGTGTGCAAAAGCCTCGGGCGCGACACGCATAATCTCGACATCATCACGGCGGATGCGACTGCCGTGCCGACGGGCTCCAGTCCGGCCCCGGACCTCGTATTCATCGATCCACCGTACGAAATGATCGACCAGATCGCACCTCGCCTGTTCGAACGGCTGAGCGCACTGCTGGTTGGGAAGCCAGACGCGATCATCGTGTTCGAACTGCCTGGCGAAAAGACTCTCTCCCCGTCTGGCTGGACCTGTGTAAAGCGCTTGGGGAAAGGCGCCCGTCAACCGACCGCTGCGTTTTTCCGACATGCCGGCTGATGGCGCGGAAGAACACCAGGGCGCCCGTCCCCACCGAATGCTGCCCGCCCGGCGACAAAAAAGACTGGAGCCCATCCTGCCGCCGGCGTGACGGTCAGGCCTTCCGGCAATCCGTGTTCCAACCCATTACGTCCGGCCTCAGGCCAGACCCAGGCGAGCTTTCAACAGTGCGATCGCCGCCACGACGGCTGTTTCCGTTCGCAGCACGCGTGGGCCGAGATGCGTCAAGGTGAAGCCGGTACCGCGCAGCAACGCGCGGTCGGTGTCCGCCCAGCCGCGTTCCGGTCCGAACGCCAGTGTCATTGGTGGAGGAGGGGCTTTCATCCTGGCAGCCATCAGCGGGCAGGACCAGAGGGAGTCCTGCGCTTCGTAGTGGTCGAGGGCCAGCCGCATGGAATCGGCGGGCAGGGCGGCGACGGCTTCGAGCAGTGAACGGGTATGCGTCACCTCCGGCAGTCGGGTGTCGAACGCCTGTTCTGCTCCGGTAATGAGGTGCCGGCGCCATTCGCCGCTCGTCCACAGGGTGCTGCGGGCATAGCTCGATTCGCTTTTCCGGGTCGCCACGAAATGCATGGCGGTCACACCAAGCGAGGTCGCGTCGCGGAGGATGTCCCGTGCCGTCTGGGGGCGCGGCAGGCCGATCAACAGGGTGAGGGGTGACAGTGGAGGGGGCATGTCCCCCCACGCAAACGACAGGGCAAGGTCTTCGTCGCTGATGGCCACGAGCGTGCCTTTGCCGCGCGGCCCATCGATGAGTCCGGCATCGAAAGTGTCTCCCGGTTGCCGGTGAAGAATGCGCAGCAGATGTTCCGCCCGCGGGTCGGTGCGCGGCAGCGGGCGTGTGATCTCGGCGGGTTCGAAGAGGATGAGATTCATCCACCGTCAACCTAAATGGAAAGCATGCGGGAGTCGCGCCAGAAAGTTGACGCGGCCTGGGAAACGGAAGCCAGGGGCCTGGCCACCCGCCGCCAGCGTGACGGCAGGCCGGGGCGTTACGCCAGAGCTCGTGCCGCCTGATGCATCAACTGCGCGATGGGCAGGCGGTGAGGGCAGACGCGTTCAGCGGCAGAGTAGTCGACCTGCTGCAGCCGTGCGCGGACATCCGCCGGCAGTTCGGCGAAAATGGCCCGGGCGTCGACCTCTGGATAATGGTCGTGATACATCAGGTGCCGCATTACGTCCCGTACTGGCACGGCGTGGGAGATGGCCGGTTCACAGAGATGGCTGCACCCGGCGCAATAGGCGTCGCAGGTGGCCGCGGCATGGCGTTCGAGCACCGCGCGGTCGGTTGCCGCCAGTTTCGTCCGGTTGAGGGCGGCGGCGATGTTTTCGCGGCAAAAATTCATGTTGGGCATCTGGATGCAGGCGCACGCGATCTGCGGGTTTTCCATCACCATCTTCAGCTTCGCCTGGCCCGGCGTGAATCCCCTGCCGAGAAGGGGGGTGAGCAGCGCCGCCTGCCCGGGCGTTTCCGCTCCCTGCCGGGGGGCCTGGGTTTTCATGGCGGTCAGGCCGATGCCGGCCTTCTCGCAGGCGTCGATGCCAGCCTTCATCTCATCGCCGTGCATGATTCGGTAATTGTAGGTCAGCATGATGCCGTCGATCCAACCGAGTTTGGCTGCGCCGATGAGGCATTGCGCCATGTTGCTGTGCGTGCTGAAGCCGAAGAATTTGATTTTCCCGGCCTTTTTGGCCTTTTCGGCCCACGCCTTGATCTCGGGTTTGTCGACCTTGCCGATGCTGTCCATCCCATGCAGGAAAAAGAGATCGACATAGTCGGTCTTGAGGCGCGCGAGCGACTCGTCGAGCGTGGTCGCCAGTTCAGCCGGCCTGCCCTTGGTGACGAGGAAGAGTTCCTTGCGGGCCGGGGGATTCCGCTCGAGGAACATGCCGATCCCGGTCTCACTGCCACCCTTGCTATAGGAGGCCGCGGTGTCCCAGTACGTCACGCCGTGGTCGAAGCACCGGCGAAGAATGACCTGGTTGTTGATGATATCAAACATGCAGCCGAGGCCGAGGGCCGACACATCCGCGCCAGTTCGGCCGAATTTCCGCGTGGCGACCCTGGGGGTCCCGGTCACGGCGGCCAGGACACGCGAGGGCATCAACACGGTGCCCAGGCCGATGGCGCCGGAGGCCTGCAGGAAGCGCCGGCGGGATGGATTCAGGACGTGGTTTTTCATCAGAGGGGGTGGTTGAGGTTCGATTTACACGTTGGCTTTCAAAAGCAAGACATGGCCGGGGCTGCGCGTCTCGTTGTCGGCCGTGACGCGAATGGCGCGCTGACCGCTCACCGGGCATTCATGTTCGCATATGCCGCAGCCGATGCAGCGGGCCGGATCAACGACAGGCCGTTGCAGGCGCACCTGCACCTCGACTACGGCACCAGCGGCGGGCGGCTCCGCCCAGGTTTGGGCGGCATCAACGGTCACGCTGTCCGCGGTGTTGGCGATGATTTTGCGGCCGCGTTTCTCGCCGGTGATCCGGCAGGAGAAATCGCCGGTGGCAAAGCGGCCGGGCGTCAGCGCGGGTCCGGTGAGGCGGAGCGTTGGGCCCTCAACGGAGGCGACCCTGGCTGCGCCGTCGCGCACGGTTTGCTCGATGACGTCCACGTAGATCGCCTTTGGGGTGACGGGGCAGTTCTCCTCGCACACGATGCACGGCCGCTCCATCGCCCACGGTAGGCAGCGGCCCCGGTCGACGAAGGCCAGGCCGATGCGCAACGGGCCGGCCGCGGCGAAGTCGCCCTTTCCGTGCCTCTCGTCGAGCGTGAGGGGACGGATGGCCCCGGACGGGCAGGCATGGCCGCAGGCGATGCAGTTGAGCTGGCAGCCGCTGGTGCCGATGCGGTTGTTGAGAACCGGCGTCCAGAGAGCCTCCCAGCCATGGGCGAAGCCGGCGGGCTGCAGGACGTTGGTCGGGCAGACGCGGATGCATTCGTCGCACTTGAGGCAGCGGGCCAGAAATTCCTCCTCGGTCACCGAGCCGGGGGGACGGATGAGACGGGGTGACCAGTTGGCGCCGGTGGCGGCACCCAGTCGGGCCAGTGGCACCGCGGCGAACCCGGCTGCCACCGAGGCGACAAAACCGCGGCGGGTGATGCCGTGGCCGACAATCTCTCCGCCGCGGGCGGGCCGGGGCAGGTAACCCAGCGGCTGGGCTGTCGGACAGTTGTCGAGGCAGTTCATGCACATCAGGCATTCGCTGACGCGGATCGGGCCGATGGGATTGCAGGCGCCCTCGCAGTCGACGTCGCAGAAAGAGCATCCGGAGCACTTCGCGCCCGTCTTGCCAATGGTCCACAGTGTGCCGCGACCAAGCACGCCGAGCAGCGCACCGGTCGGACAGATGAACCGGCAGAAAAACCGCGGGACAACCAGGTTCAATAGCACGAAAACGACAAACACCGCGCCGATCAGACCGGCGCCGGCATAGAGACGGCTGCCGGGGAGCCATTGCTCGAATGCAAGTCCGGCGATCGGCAGCACCGCGAGGTTGAAGGACCGGTAAACCAGCGGGATCGGATCAAGCAGCCCGGTCTGGAGCGTCGCAATGATCGCCTGATCGGGCGGGAGAATGGCGGCCAGCCCCACCCACGCTGCCAGCAGCCCGGCCCCGATGAGCAACGCGCGGCGGAAATCGGCGATCACCTTGCGCAGCGTCAGCCAGAACAACGCCAGCACGGCGGCGGCGATGACGGCCATCGCGACTGCGGGCGAATCACGGCTGGCGCGCACGAGGAAGAACAGAAGGTTGCCCGCGGCGGCGGAGAGCAGCGCGATAAGGATGTAATATTTGATGACCTGGGCGGGCCGGTAGGCATTGGCCGCCATGTGGTCCCTGAAGCGCCCGCCCCGCCGGCCAAGCCAGCCGATGAACTGGTGGATCGCGCCGAACGGACAGAGAAAACCGCAGAACACACGTCCGAGCAGAATCGTGACGACGACGGTCGCCAGCCCCCACCACAGCCCGGGATGCAGCGAATGAGTGGTCAGCACCGTGCCCAGCGCGACCAGCGGATCGAGTTCGAGGAACCAGTTGATCGGCCATCCGCGCCACTGCGACCAGCCTGTCCCGACCGTCGCCACAAGGCAGAGCCATACGAACAGGACGAAGAAGAAAATCTGCGCGAGGCGCCTGGCCGTGGTGATTTTCATGGCTCAGACGGCGTCGCGCTCAGGGCGCAGCGATTCAAAGTCGGCTGTTCCGATGCCCAGTTCCACGGCCCGGCCGAGATACGGCAGATCGCGCCAGGATTGCCCGAGCAGCGTTGCTCCGAACGCGTCGGCGGCGACGGGATCGGTGCTGACGATCAGGGTGTTCGTGGCCTTGAGGTCGGCCAGCGATCCGCCGGTCGGCCCGTTGGTCATCATGCTGGTCGTGCCGTCGAGCACGACGAACGTCGGCCGCACCATCATGGCGAGCTCGACGATGATGCCGTTGATGTCCTGATGGAACTGGTTGCGGCGCCCGCCGAGGAGGCCGTACCAGTTTTTCATCGTCATCGACGCGCCGGCGCGGTTGTGGTGTTTCACCGGGGCGACCCCGATGAGCTTGGTTACGCCGCGGAAGGGCCCGTGCAGCACCGGCCAGTCGCGAATCAGGCGACCGCCGGGCAGCGTGCCGGGCATGAACTGGCTGGCGCGCGGCACGATCAACTCCGCACCGGCCGCCCGCACCGCCGGCGCCAGGCCGGTGAGGTTGAAGCAGCTTTCCGGATCGTTGATGGGATTGTCCGTTACAAGCACTGAGGAGGCGCCGGCTGCAAGGCAGAGCCGGATGAGCTCGGCCACCAGCTCCGGATTCGACGTGGCCGAGAGGATCGCAGGCGTGGCGAACGCGGCGTTGACCTTCAGCATGACGCGGTCGCCTTGCTTGATGAACCGTTCGAGGCCGCCCATCGCATCGAGGCCGCGCCGCAGCATCGCCGGACGGTCCGTGCCTGTGACGAGGCTCATTTGCCTGCCGCTGTCCTTTAGGGAAAAATCCGGCAGCAGGGTCGTCGGCGCCCGGCGGTTAAAATCGCCCGGCGGGTGCCGGTTCCACAGCCACGCGCCCAGGCCGCCGGTCAGGGCGATCGCGGCGCCCGCCTGCAGTCCGCGGTGAAGAAATTCACGACGCGAGGAAACGTGGCCGGGGTGCGGCGGACGATGGGGGGAGCGGGGGTGGGTCATGGCCGGCTGGAGGAAAGATGCTGGTGGAGGCGAATTATCCAGCGCCCGGCGGCTTCGCGGCTGGGGGCCTGGTGCACGCCGGCGAGGAACGGTCCGGTCGTGAGCACGCCGTCGAACAGGCCGCCCGAATCGATGATCACCGCCCCGGCCGGCACCTCAGGCGAGACCGTTTCCGTGCCCCCGCAGTCTCGGACGAAAAAATTGATCAGGGCTCCGGCCATTTGAGCGGCGTCCGCCGGATTTTCGCGGCGCGTTAGGAAGAGGGTCGCCTCGTCCTCCCCGTCGTTGTAGCGTGCGACAAACACGTGCTTCAGCTGGTCAAAACCAAACACGTCGGCGCTGAGCAGCATGACGCTGTCCGCGATCAAGCCGTCCGGCGGGAACAGCGCCTGGTCCCGGCTGACATCGGCGTGGCGGACGACGGTGGTCGCGGCCACGAAGGCTCGTGCCACATTGATGGCGGCGGCAAGCGTCGGATCCCTGTCCTCGGCGGCGACGATCTCGATGTAGTAGGGGCCGTGGACCAGGCAGAGCTGGTTGCCCGCCCGGTAGCTGTAGTCGCCCACTGCCTGATCCTGGCCGCCGGGCCGCCTTTGCGAGCTGAAGACCGAAAATGCGTTCGTCGGCCGGCCCATGTCGAACACGAACATCTCCATCCACGCGTCCGGCGTACAGGCCAGGGCCACCCGCTGACAGCTCAGGGCGACAAATCCCGCGGAGAGGTAGAGCTCAGCCTTGCCGTTGATCTTGTCGGAGAGCGTCTCCGGCGTGAACGTCTCGGCATTGCTCATCGGACGCAGGCCGGCGGGCCAGGGCGACAGCAGATCAGGCGGGGCAGGGGCCGGACTCGTGGCGTCTTTGCCGGCCTCTCGTGCGGCGGTGGCCGCGACAGTCACGGCGGGGTTGAGTTGATGCTGTGCGACCAGCATCCACGCTGCAACGGCGCCAAGCCCCGCCAGCACGCACCAGGAAACCGCAGTTTCGCGCGCACCGGGGCTTCTGGCGTTTGTCGGCGAAGCCATAAGGGATGAAGGTTGCGCGGATGCTCGGAAAAAGCCGGCGGGGAGTCCAGCCCGGGATATTGGGCCGACGGGCTCCATCATTGTTTCTTCCGGCGGGCCTCCGGGCCGGTCTCGTCTCCGCCGCCGAGGCGGAATGCATCGCCCGCCACGGTCTCCACCGGTGAAGCTGGATGATTTGCGGCGCGCTGATCCCCCATGATTGACTGACATCGGACAAGCGGGGGCCTCCCCGGAAAGTTTGTCACCTATTGGGTGACTTTCTCCGGGAAACGCTCCGGCAAAAAAGGACGGCGGGCCGGGAAGGGATCCGGTTGCACTACGCGTTTGCCTCGCCGACATTCGAGAGTGTAGGAAGTGCACCGAAATGTCCACTTTCGCGTTCGTCGGGCGGAAGCCGACCCCATGCCTATCATGATTCCACTTACATTTGAAGACATCGCCGGCCGGCTGAGAAGCTGGAGGTTCCCGGCAGGGATCGACGGCGTGGTGGGCATTGCGACCGGCGGAGTGGTGCCGGCCGCCCTGGTCGCCCATCGGCTCGGCGTGGGCCTGAAAATCCTGGCGATCAACTATCGCGATGAGGCGAATCAACCGCGCTTCGCGGAACCGCGGGTGGAGTCTCCGCCGCCCGAGGTGCGCCCGTGGAAACGCATTCTGCTCGTGGACGACGTATACGTGACGGGCCGGTCCTGGCAGGCCGCCCGCGCCCAGCTTCCCGCGGATGTCGAGGTGCTGCCGTTCGTGCTGAAGGGGAAGGTGGAATTTGCCCTCATTCGTGATGTCGACGGCTGCGTGCAGTGGCCGTGGAAAATCTATCCGCTTGAGGGCTCCGGCGACGAGCCTACCGCGGGCTGACGGTGAGCGGACGGACGCGGACGCCATCGGCAACCTGGTCACCGGGATAGACAATCACGCGGTCGGCTTCGTTCAGGCCGTCGAGAATCTCGGTTTCCAAGCCGTTCGTGTGACCGGCCTTGACCGGGCGCAGCCGCGCGGTGCCGCCGTTGAGCACATAGGTTAGCCAGGTGACGCCGCGTTGGAACAGCGCGCCGGCCGGAACCTTTAGCACGTCCGCCCCTTCCCAGACGACCACGCGGGCTTCGACGCGATAGTTGTCGCCGAGGGTCGGTCGCATTTCGACGGGATCGGTGAAATCGGCGATGACGTAGACGCGCTGCTCCTCAACGCCGAGAGCCGAAATCTTCGTGAAGGCGGACGGCTCGACGAGGCGCACCCGTGCTTCGAGCGGGTGGGCCCCGCCCCATTGTTCGAGAAACACCCGCGCACCCGGCTGGACGCGTGTGCCATCGCGGGAGAGCAATTCGATGCGCACCTCGAGATCGGTCGCATCGCCGACTTCCATCAGCGGGAATCCGCCCGGTGCGATGCGGGCGCTTTCCTGGAAGACGCGCAGTATGCGGCCGTTGACCGGCGAGAGGATGACGATCGGCTTTTCGGCGCTCGCGGCCGAAGGGTTGATGCCGCGCAACAGGAGGGCGCGGGCCTGGGCCAATTCGAACTCGGCCACCTGCAGGGCGAATTCCGCGGCGCGGCCATCCTCGGCGGCGGTGCGCTCGCGCATCGCGGCCACGTCGAACTCCTGCTGCGAGATCGCCTGCTGGCGGAGGAGCTGCGACATGCGATCGAACTCGGTCTTGGCGAGCGCAGCGCCGGCCCTGGCGGCCTCCCGGCGGGCGGCGGCCATGTCACGGGCGGACTCAGCGGCGCTTACGCGCGCATCTGCCTGCGCCTGCCCCCGGGCGTCGAGCAGGTCGGCCCCGCTGGTTTCCAGCTCGGCGAGCACGGTCTGGCCGGCGACGACCGGCGCACCGGCTTTCAAGTCAATGCGGCGCAGCTGTCCGGCGACGGGGGTGGAGACGATATAGCGGTTTTTCACGCGGGTCTGACCCTGATCATCGACGGTTACGCGCAGGCGGCCGCGCGCGGCAGTGGCGACTTCGACCGGCACGGGCTTGGGCCAGAGGCCGACGACGATGAGCGCGGCGAGCACGGCGCCGCCGATCCACGGGAAGCGGCGCTGCCAGCGGCGCGCGCCGGCGCCGGCGGGACGCGAAGCGGCGGACGGGGGAGGAGGCTGTTTCATTGGGGGGAAGGGGATTATTCGGCGGCTTTGAGAACGCCGACGAGGTCGAGGCGATTGAGATAACGACAGGCAAGGACAACCGACAAGAGTGAGGCCAGGGCAACAACCATCACCGCGTAGGCATAGTTGGCGGCGGTGAAAACAAGCGGCAGGCGGACAAACTCGGTGTTGATGCTCGTGACGATGCCGGCGGCGAAGACCGAGCCTAGCAGCAGGCCGACCGGCAGCGCCGCTAGGGTCAGCAGCACGAGCTCGTCCGCGAGCACGGCGCCGACCTCGCCCTGGGTGAAGCCGATGACGCGCAGCGTGGCCAGCTCGCGCTGGCTTTCGGAGAGCGCGATGCGTGTGCTGTTATAGACAATCCCGAAGGCGACGACGGTCGCGAAGACGAGATAGATCATTCGGATCACGCCGATGAGCTGCTCGGTCGACTGGCGGAAGCTGGCCCGCATGGCGGCCTTGATGACGACGCTGCGCGTCTTTGGCGTTTCCTTGATTTTCCGGAGAAACTCGCGCCACTGTCCGTCGGCGACGGTCAGGTAGGCGCCGCTGATGCGATCGCCCTCGCCGAGCGCGCGGTTGAGCGCGGCCATGTCCAGGTAGGCGGTCACGCCGGCAAAGTCGTCACAGAACTCCGCGACCGGGACAACCAGCTGCGGGCGCCTGCCCTCGAGCACGCGCATGACGAGCGGATCTCCGGGTTTGACACCGAGCACTTCGCCGAGCTTGGCCGAGATCACGAGACCGTGCGGCGGAAGGGCAATCCGGCGCGACCGGCTGTCCAGCACGCGGTCCAGCGTGGCGTCGGAGGGAAGGCCGACGACGTTGATCAGGCGGGTGCGGCTGCCATTGCGAAACTCGACGGCCGCGGCGCGGAACGGTTCGGCCCGGACCACGCCCGGCAGGCTGCGGAGATCGGCCAGGGCGCGCGGTGGTCCGGGCTCGTTGAGCGACAGCATGACGGTGTGCCGCTGGATGAGGTCCCACTGGAAATTCAGGACGTAGTCGATGCCGTCGTTGATGGCGTTCGGCACGACCAGGATGCCTGTGGCGAGCGCCAGGGCGACGGAGGTCAGCAGGGCGCGCAGCGGCCGGCGCTCGATGTTGCGCAGCGCCATGCGGAGCGAGGCCGGGAACCGCCGGCCGAAGGCAGTGCGCTCAAGGAAGGAGGGCCGGTAAGAGGCCGGCGGCTCGGGGCGCATCGCCTGGGCGGGAGGCAGGCGCACCGCGGCGCGCACCGAGCCCCACACGCCGGCGATGGCCGCCAGCGCGCTGAGACCTGTGGCGATCGCCACCACGCGCGAGTCGAGCAGGAAGTGCAGCGCAGGGAACCGGAAGAACACGTGATACATGTCCACCAGCCGGTGGCCGAGCACGATGCCGCCGAGGACGCCGAGACCGGCGCCGACGACAACGATGACAAGCGCGAACTTGAGATAATGCCAACCGACCTGACGGTTGCTGAAACCGCACGCCTTCAGGACCGCGATTTGTCCGCGCTGCATTGTAATCTGCCGGTTCATCACGGAGCTGACCATGAACGCGGCCACGCTGAGGAACACGAGCGGGAAGCCTATGGAGAGCACGGTGAGCGTGCGGATCTCGTCGTTGAGGCGCATGTGCGAGTAATGGTCCTGGCGGGCGTAGGCACCGCGGCCGCCGTAGGGCTCGAGCAGGCGGTCCACGGCGGCGATGACAGCGCGCGCGGAGGCCCCCGGAGCGAGGGTGAGTTCCACCTTGTTGAACGCGCCGTAAAGCTCAGTGGCGGTGGCGAGTTCCTTGTAGGGCATCCAGAACACGCCAAACGAACGGTTGTCGGGCAGGGCGACGCCGGGCAAGGCCTCATATACATATTCGGGCGAGAGCACGATTCCGGCAATGCGGAACGTCTGCTTGCGGCCGTAGAGGATGGCGGCGATGCGGTCGCCGGGCTGGAGACCGTGCGCTTCGGCGAATGCCTCGCTGACGAGCAGCTCGTCGTGCCCGGCCGGGCCGACGAGCATGCGGCCCCGGCGCAGGTGGACGCGATTGAGCTGGAGCTCGCCGTGTTCGGGGAGGGACTGGATCAGTCCCATGGCGGGTTCAGCCATGTCCGGCAGGTCGAGCGTCACCATCATGGCGATGCTCGTCTGGACTGTGCCGATACCGGGGATTTTGGCCAGTTCCTCGCGGAGCGGCATAGGGGCACGCTTCAGCTGGGCGAACACCTGGGCGAACCGGTAGTCGCGGTAGTAATTGTCGCGCGCCGTCTCGATCGAGAGGATGAGGCTGCGCGCCATGATCATCATTGCCAGTCCGCACGCCATGACGCTCGCCACGGCCAGCGCCTGGGACTTCAGGCCCCACAGGTCGCGGAAGAGCTTGCGGTCGAGCGGCGTCAAGGGGAAGAGAGGAAGAAGGGGAAGAGAGGGAGGGAGGAAGAAGGGGAAGAGAGGGAGAGAGGAAGACAGGAAGAGGGGGGAGACGCGCGGTTGCCGACGTTACCATTCCAGGCTGGACACTGCGGCGCGTGTGGCGTTGGCGCGGACGTTGACAATGCGGCCGTCGGAAAGCGTAAAGACGCGGTCGGACATGCCGGCAATGATGGCGTTGTGGGTGATGACGACGGTCAGCGCGCCGAGCTCGCGGTTGATGTGCTCGAGGGCCTCGAGCACGGTGATCCCGGTGTGCACATCGAGTGCGCCGGTGGGTTCGTCGCACAGGAGCACCTCGGGGCGCTTGGCGATGGCGCGGGCGATGGCCACCCGTTGCTGCTCCCCTCCGGACATTTGGGCGGGGAAATGATCGATCCGGTTGCCGAGTCCCACGAGGTGCAGCGCCTCCTCGGGCGGCATGGGATCGCGGGCGATCTCCGTGATGAGGGCGACGTTCTCGCGTGCCGTGAGGCTCGGGATGAGATTGTAGAATTGGAACACGAAGCCGACGCGATCACGGCGGTAGCGGGTAAGGCTTTCCTCGTCGGCTTCGCCGAGATTCCATCCGCGGTAGGAGAGGGAACCGCCGGTGGGGGCATCGAGCCCGCCAAGATTGTTGAGCAAGGTGGACTTGCCGCTGCCTGAAGCGCCGAGCAGCACGATGAGTTCGCCTTCAAAGAAATCGAGGTCCACTCCCGCCAGCGCCGTCACGCTGGCCTCGCCGGTTCCATAGACCTTGGTGAGGCCACGCACATGAAAAACCGGCTCGCGTCCTTCCGGCGGTGCGGCTGGGGTGGACGGACCGGGAGAGGCTGGGGCAGCGGACATGGCGAGGGTTGTTTTCCCGGCAGTTAAGGTCGCGGGCGGCGGCGCCCTAGCAGGTGAACCGTTGTCTCCTAGGCTCGCGGGAATCGCAGTCATTTCAAGCCAACAGAAGGGAGGGCGGCGGGACGGGAATCCCGTTGTGAACATCCGGCTCGCGGACGCGGCCGCCGGTGGTCGCCGGCGCTTTCGTGGAGGTTCGATCGCGGCTAGTTTCCGGGCCGGGGCAAGCGACGCGCAGTCTTAGGCAAATGATGCAGAGCACAAACTGGTTGAGCGACTAAAATGTCGTCTACAAGAAATTCCGCCGTCTCCGTACAATTTGAATTCTCCCAGTGCGCCCACACCGGAGGCTCAGAGCCAAACTTCGACGGTTCCGTGTTCCATGCCTTCCGTCACGACGAACTCCCGTCCCAAGCCCTTTCTCGATCCCGCCTATTGCAAGGGGTGCCTGCGCTGTGTTGAAGCCTGTCCCAAGGGCTGCATCAGCCCCGGGACCAGGATCAACCCCGCCACGGGTCTGGTGCCCGTGGAAATCAACCTGGAGATTTGCAATGGCTGCGGTCTGTGCATTTCGGCCTGTCCCGAACCGTTTGGCCTGAGAACCTCCCCCGCTACGCCAGGGGCGGAACTGGAGAGGGAATTCCAGATCAAGGATCCGTCCAAACTTTTCGGACGCAAGGTGGTCGATTTGCACGAATCGCCCGGCCTTCCGGATGAGGAGATCGAGCTGCCTGCGTGCGAGCCGCTGGTGCTCAAGGGCACCTACGCCGCCGCCATCGGCGCCCTGCTTGCGGGTTGCCGGCATGTGTTCGGCTATCCCATTACGCCGAGCACCGAGGGCGCTGAGTTGATGGCGAAGATTCTCCCCCATCTCGACGGCGCGTTCGTGCAGGCCGTGAGCGAGGTGGCTGCGGTGAACATGATGTACGGCGCCGGCGGCGCCGGCGTGCCGTCCATGACCTTTACCAGCAGCCCCGGCTTCAGCCTCATGCTCGAGGGCATCAGCTATATGATCGGGGCCGAGATTCCCGGTGTCTTCGTCAACATCATGCGCGGCGGGCCCGGTCTCGGCAATATCGGGCCCGAGCAGGCCGACATCAAGCTCGCGTGCCGCGGGCTGGGGCACGGCAACACCCACGCCCTGGTGCTTGCGCCCAGCACGCCGCAGGAAATGCTCGATCTGACCATGGAGGCGTTCGCGCTCAGTTTCCGATACCGGAACCCCGTCGTCATTCTGGGCGACGGTTATCTCGGCCAGATGACCGGGCAGGTCAAGCTGCCCACCCACCTGCGCAAGCCGGGCCGGCCCGCCTGGGCCGTATGGGGAGACCGGTCGCACCGGCAAAATCTAATTTGCTCGATCCATCTCGCCGAGCCTGACCTCGAGGAACACAACCGCCGCCTCAACGCCAAATATGCCGAGATTGCCTCCCGTGAACAACGGTCGGACCTCTACCGGTGCGAAGACGCGGAGGTGCTGGTGATCGCCTGCAACACGCCGGCGCGCATGGCGAAGGGGGCGGTGGAGGCGGCCCGCCGGCAGGGGATCAAGGCCGGTCTGTTGAGGCCCATTTCCCTCTGGCCCTTCCCCGGCGACGCGTTGGCAGAAGCGATCCGACATGTGCGGCAGATTATCATGGTGGAGGCGAGCCCTGGGCAGCTTGAAAACGAGCTGCGCCTGACCCTGAGCCATGCGGGCATCGTCCCGCCGCCCATTGCCGCGGTGCGGCACTTTGGCGGCGTCCTGCCACAGGAGTCCGAAATCCTCGCCAAGATCAGCGAATTCCGGGAGGCACTCGCATGAACGTCTTCTACGATCATTTCGAGCGGCACGCCCATGGCGAGGGACTCAAGGGCCACAGCACCCATTACTGCGCGGGCTGCGGCCACGGTATCGTGCACCGCGATCTGGCCGACACCATCGGCGAACTCGGCATCCAGGACCGGACCGTCCTGATCAGCCCGGTCGGATGCTCGGTTTTTGCCTACTACTATTTCGACGTCGGCAACTCCCAGGCGGCCCACGGCCGGGCGCCGGCGGTGGCGCTCGGCCACAAGCTGGCCAATCCCGAGGCGGTGGTCATCAGCTACCAAGGGGACGGCGATCTCGCCTCCATTGGCCTGGCCGAGACGATCTCGATCGCGCAAATGGGCCTGCCGATCACGGTCATCTTCATCAACAATGCGGTCTACGGCATGACCGGCGGGCAGATGGCACCGACGACCCTGCTCGGCCAGAAAACCGTCACAAGCCCGCAGGGGCGCCAGCCGGCCATGGGCAAACCCCTGCGCATGGCGGAACTCATCGCGCAGCTTGATGGTCCCGTCTACGTCGAGCGGGTGGCGCTTTTCGAAGCCAGGCAGCGCGTCAAGGCGAAGAAAGCGATCCAAAAGGCCCTGCGTCTCCAGATGGAGGGGCGCGGCTATGCATTTGTGGAGATTCTGTCCGAGTGTCCGACGCACCTGAAGATGTCGCCCGAAGCGACGGAAGAATGGGTGCGCACGCAGATGGAGCCCGTTTTCCCATTGGGCGTGAAAAAGGACCTGGCAGTCGAGCCATGGTTTGACCGGCATGCTCCCAGTTTTTCCCCCGAAGCGGTGCTGGGTCTCAGCGGGGCCGAGCCGGCCACCGTGCGTACCGCGGCGAGGCATCGCCTCGCGCCCCGCCTCGGCACAAAGGACTTGAGCCTCAAGCTCGCCGGAGCGGGTGGCGATGGGGCGCAAATCGCCGCCCTGCTGCTGACGCGGGCTGCCATCGACGAAGGCTTCGATTCCACTCATATTCCCAGCTACGGCCCGGAGAGCCGGGGAGGCACCTCCTATGCCGACGTGCACATCGCCGAGGAGGAAGTGCTCAATCCGGCCGCGCCCGATCCGCACGTTTTGATCGCATTCAATGCGCCCAGCCTTGCCAAATTCGCCCCCGCCGTGCGCGAGGGAGGCCTGATCATCTATGACCGCACGATGATCACCGAGCCGCCGGCTTTCCCGCCGAACCGTCGAGTGCTGGCCGTGCCCTGCACCCAGCTGGCAGTCGATCTGGGACGGCCCGTGGCCAAGAACGTGGTGGCCCTCGGCGCGCTGCAGGCGGCCACGGATCTGCTTCCGGCTGCAGGCCTTCTCAGCACCATGCGGCACGTCTTCAAGGACAAATCCTCGCTTATCTCCCTGAACGAAGCCGCCTTTGCCGCGGGGCAGCAAGTCGTCGATCCGGAGTCGGAATAACGAGCTCGCCCGGAGGAAGGAAGCGTTGATCGGATTCCATGCCCTGGTATGGCTCCCGTCCGCTCGGGTTGGAGCGGCCAGGCGGAATCGATCCGCTGGCACCTGTTTGGATGATGGGGAAATCTATCAGCCTAAATTCCGCGGTTGGATATGAACCACTGAGCACAGAGGAGAGGCGCGAGGCGAGAGGGGAAAGGCGAAAGCGTGGGCTTCAAAAAGGCGGCGGCTCCGAGCCGGCGATTTGGACAGACCATCCCGATCGCGTGAGATCGGGCTTCCCGGGAGCCGGATCCGCCTCGCGTCCCTGGCAGCAGTGGACGCCGGAAGTCCGCCAGCGGCTACCGCACCTGGATATAACTTGATCCCTTCGCCATGCAGATGGGGCAGGTTTCGGGAGGAGCCCCGAACTCGATGTCGCCGCAGACGGGGCACAAATAAATTTTGTCCTGGGGCAAATCCGTCCCCTTTTGCACCGCTTCCAAAGCAAGTTGATAAAGCCGTGCATGGACGGCTTCGACCTTTACCGCATATGCAAACATCCGCTTTGCCTTGTGGCCTTCCGCTTCCGCCTGTTTGAGCATGGGCGGATACATCTCGGTATATTCATGCGTCTCCCCAGCAATGGCAGCCTCAAGATTCTTGGCGGTCGACCCGATGCCGTCCATGGCGCCCAGGTGTCCTTCAGCGTGAATGCGCTCGGCTTCCGCTGTCGTGCGGAAAAGGGTGGCTATGTTTCGGAAGCCCTCCTTTTCAGCTTTTTTGGCGAAAGCCAGATATTTTTGACTGGCTTGGCTCTCCCCTGCGAAGGCTTCCTTCAGATTGCTGGTCGTGTTGTTCATAAGGGTTTGGATTATTGAAAATTTTTCATATGGATTCGTCCTCAAAAATGGAATGTTTTTTTGCCACACGGCCAAGCGATTGGTTTTGACTCTGACTCGGGCAGGGTGGGGGAGGCATGATTTTGTTTCCGTGGGTGCAGTGGCTCTCTCTTCACGAGACGAACCTCCTGAGGCGTTCGCCCATGGAATCCTTGGCCGGTCCATTGTCCTAGAACGATGTGGTTTGTAGCAGCCGGGGTTGGCGACCCCGGTGTCGCATTCCGACCGGCCTCAACCGGCTACAATTGTGCGCGCCCACGAAATCGGAAAATACTCTAGAAAGCGCAATGGAACCACCAAGAGCACAGAGGAGAGGCGAGAGGGTGCGACAGGAGAGAGGCGAGAGGGGGGAAGGCGAAGGCCGAGAGGGTGCAAGGATGTATGTTGGGCGCGTCCGAGTATTTTACCCTGTGGCCTGCGCTGCTCCGTGGTTCATATCCAACTGCGGAATTTAGGTCTAATCGCAGGTAGTGTCCGCGCCCCTGCGGGTCTTTGGGCGCATACGCGATTCGTGGGGAATCAGTTGGTGCGGGCAGACGGAATCGAACCGACGACACCTGCTTGGAAGGCAGAGGTTTTACCACTAAACTATGCCCGCGACGACGAGAAAGACTCTTTAGGCACAAGGGCGCCGGGTCAAGCGCGTGGTAACGGCGGGGCTTCCGGCGTCAGGCTTGTCCCGAGAACAAGGCCGGCCATGGCCGCAGCCAGCGGCATGGCTCCGGCGTGGCGGGCACACCGGGAGCGGCGGCAAGACCAGTCGGTTCAGACCTTGGCGGAAGGCTTCGGTGGTTGGGTTCCGGCGGCTAGCAGAGGCAGGCGCACGGAGAACTTCGTCCACTGGGCGTCGGAGCTGGTAAGTTCGATCTGTCCCTTGTGCGCGACAACGATTTCCCGGCTAAGGCTGAGTCCCAGTCCGCTGCCGCCCGCCTCACGGTTGCGGCCGTTGTCAGGACGGGAAAACCGCTTGAAAAGCGAGTTCTGATGATGAGCCGGAATGCCATGCCCGGTGTTGGCGACAGTGAGCAGCGCCTGGCCCTTGTCCGGACGCAGGGCCAGCCGTACCTCGCCATCACTGATGTTAAATTTAACCGCGTTATCAATGAGATTGACGAGGACGCGCCGCAGCATGACTGCGTCACCGTTGACCCGGATTCCGGGGGCGATCTCGGCGCTGATGCGGATCTGCTTGGGCGACGCAAGGAGTTCGGCATCCTCCCGCGCCTCCTCGACGAGCGCACTGAAATCGATCGCCTGCACGCGCAGGGTGCTCTTGCCGGTATCGAAGCGGGCAAGCAGCAGCAGATTGTCGGAGATTTTTTGCAGGCCGGTGGTTTCCTCGAGCAAATCCACGAGCAGTTCTTCCTGTTCCGGAGTCAGATGCTCCGACCGCAGGGCATCCTCGAGCTGGCCGCGCATGATCGTGAGGGGGGTGCGAAGTTCGTGGGCGGCGTCAGCCGTAAAGCGGTTCGCCTGCTCGAAACTTCGCTGGAGACGGTCGAGCATGTCGTTGAGCACACGGATGTGGCATCCGATCTCATCGTTGGTTGCCGGCACCGGCATCCGATCACCGAGACGGTCAGCCGTGATGGCGGCCGCAGTGTTGGTGATTTTGACTATGGGTTTGAAGGTTTGACGCGCGATCCACCAGCTGCCCAGCGGCACGACGAGCAGCACGATGGGATAGGCAAAGAGATAGGAGTCAAGCAGTTCGCTCAAGGCGTCCATCGCCTCCTCGTCCGTCGCCGCCAGCAAAAGCGTCATGCCCTCCTGAGTAGAGGCGCAGATCTGCAACCGTCGGCCGCCCAAGCTGTGCGTGAAGCAATTTCTCTTGTTTAAGGATTTGGGAATCCTGACATGTGCCAGTTGCGACGGTTTTGCCCCCAAAACGGAGCCGTCCTTGCTGCGCCGGAGCACATAGCCATAAAGGTGGAGGGGGCCCTTCCGCTCCATGAGCCAGGCCAGGTTGTCCAATTCGTGCTCACTGTTGTCGGTCCGGTTGCGGAATATCATACCGACCTCGGCGGCCAGGAGTTTTTGTGTGATTTCGTTCTGATCGGAATAGAGTTCGATTGCCACGGACGCTCCGAAGACCAGCAGCGCCAGCGTGGAGAAGATCACCGACCAGAACGTGAGTTTGGTGCGAAGGGACCAGTTTTTCATGAGGTGGCCTTCATGGTGTAGCCCACGCCCCGCATGGTTTGAATCAGCCTCACGTCATGTCCGTCGTCGATTTTCCGGCGCAAGCGCTGGATGCAGACATCGACCACGTTGGTGCCCAGATCGAAGTGGTAGTCCCAGACCTGTTCGCAGATTTGCGTGCGCGTCAGCACACGGCCGGGCGAACGCATCAGGTATTCGAGCAGGGAAAATTCGCGTGGGGTGAGTTCAATCTTCTGGCCTGCGCGGCTGACCTCGCGCGTGATGAGATTGAGCGTCAGATCCTCGTACTGCTGCAGGCTCAGCCCGCCGCCTGACATCCGCCGGCCGATGGCCCGCAGGCGGGCGATCAATTCATCCATGGAAAACGGCTTGGTGAGGTAATCGTCGGCGCCGAGATCCAGTCCCTCGATCCGTTCACTCAGCCCATCCCGGGCGGTGAGGATGATCACCGGCACCGTGTTGCGATCCTCGCGGATTTTTCTGAGAATGCTCAGGCCGTCGCGGCCGGGCAGCATGATGTCGAGCACGATGGTGTCGAAGCGTTCCGTGGTGGCAAGATGCAGGGCATCGTCTCCATTGTGGCAAACCAGGGGATTGAATCCCGATTCGACCAGGCCTTTGCGAATAAACGAAGCGATCTTCTTTTCGTCCTCTACGACGAGAATACGCATGAGTTGTTCGATAGAGTCAGACATGGAGGTTAGACGAGACAAAAAACAGTTGGGCGGATCGGGTCAACCCGACGAGAGGAAGCCGCCATGACCTTTCTTGGTTTGGAACGAACCGGCTTTTCTCGCGCCGAGCACGGTCCCGTTGCTGGCGTCGATCCTGACTTCAGTCATGTTCAGGTCGCTGCCGGCAATGATGAAGGAATAAACAAGGTTGCCGTGCTCGATGGCGATTTTGCTCCGGCATATCCGGCCTCGGGCTGTGGCCAGCGCCGTGTTGGATGCCTCCTGAAATGAAAGCCAGGAGGCGGTGCCAATGACGAGGGCCAGCAGGCAGCAGGTGGCCGACAGGAGGGGGAGGAGGTTTTTCATTGGGGAAAGTGACTGGTGCGAAGCGAGCGGAGCGTTTTTGCAGTGGAAAGATGTGCATCATCCTACCCCGGAAAGATGGAGGAGACCCCACTTGCCGCATGACAAATTTGTCATCATTCCCGGAGGGATGGGTCGGCCAGGGGAGGGGCGCATGAGCAGATTGTCACCTCCCTTCAAGGTAAGCCGGCGGTGCGTGTGGTAATGTTCAACCCGCATGCCAAAAAGGCCATCCTTGCTGCTGTCCGGAAAACATGTTCGCTCAACCAGCAGGGATGGCGGTTCCCATCAGGGAGCTTTCCCATCCTCCTCCAATTCCATGAAACGTTTGATTTTTACATCCACCTGCGGGCTGTTGCTCGCACTGTCATTTGCCCCGGCGCTCCGTGCGCAGGGCGGCTCGCCCATGCTGACAGACGACACTGGCACGCCAGGCGCAGGGAAGTGGGAGCTGACCACGGCTTTCACAACGGAAAGACGCTCCGGCGAGCGCGTTTCGGAGCTGCCCGCCATGGAGATCAAGTACGGCCTCGGTAAACGGATTGAACTGGCCTATGGCCTTTCCTATCTGGGCAAGAGCGTCGATGGGGAGCCGCGGACCACCGGACTGGGGAATTCCGTCGCCGGCATGAAGTGGCGTTTCTACGATGCGGGCGAAGACGGCCTGCTGGCCTCGGTCACCCCGGAGCTCGAATTCAATAATCCCGGCTCGCGTTCCGATGAGCGTGAGCTTGTCGAACATGGCACGGTCATTGTATTGCCGTTCCAGGTCCAGAAAGTCTTCGGCCCGGTGGACGTGAACGTGGATTTTGGCCGGGAGTTCACCAACTCAGATGATTCGTGGTTCGGCGGCCTGTGCGTGGGTCATGCCATAGGCGAGAAAGTCGAGCTAGCGGCCGAGCTTCATGTCGCGACCGATGAGGATGTCGGGCGCAGTGCGCTGACGGCCAATGTCGGAATACGCATCGCGGTCATGGAAAATTCGGAGCTGCTGATTGCCCTAGGGCGCGAGCTCCATAATCATTTTGAGCCGAAGGTGACCTTGCTCGGTTACCTTGGTTGGAATCAGGCTTTCTGAACGCCTGCCGGGGGAGGCGGCTTCCTGCTCCTCGCAACCGTCCCCGACCCGCCAATTCGGCGTTGCGGGCGTGCCGCGATCCCTGGCGCCCAGGTGGGAGTGCAATCGGCCGGGTTTTTGCTGTTTCAAGAGAGTGCGAACAGTTGTGATAATTCATTAATTGGGATTGCGGGATTGTTGCCGATGCGCTTAATTCCGCCTCACTACTATGGCGCAAACCACGACGGCTGCAGGCAAGCCCGCCCCTCGACAGCAGTCCAACGTCAAGGCGGCTCAGGCTCTGGCAAAGCAGAAGGCTCTCGAGAAAAAGGCGAAGGGCTACAAGCTCGACATGGGCGAACTGGCAATATTTACGAACCAGCTCGCCTCCCTCCTCACAGCCGGTCTGCCCCTGGTCTCGGTTCTTGAGGCGTTGCAGGATCAGACGGAAGATCCGATTTTTCGCATCGTTATTCGCGATGTGCGCAACGACATTTCCTCCGGCACTTCGTTTTCAGCCGCGGTCAAAAAATTCCCCAATTCCTTCAATACGCTTTTCGTTTCGATGGTGGAGGCCGGCGAGGCGTCGGGTGGCCTGGCCGAGATCCTCGGCAAGGTTGCGGGTTACTTTGAGTCCTCCGTGAAGCTCACGAAGAAGGTAAAATCGGCCATGACCTACCCGATTGCGGTCATCGGCCTGGCGGTCGCCCTGGTGAACGTGCTGCTGATCTTTGTCATTCCGGTGTTTGCGGCCATGTTTGCCGATTTCGGGGCGACGCTGCCCGCACCGACCCAGATGCTGATCGATCTCAGCAATTTCCTGAAGGCATGGTGGTGGGCCCTGGGGCTGGGTGCTTATGCCCTCTACTGGGGGACCGGCAAGTACGTGCGCACTCCCGGCGGACGGCGACAGAAGGACATCTTTCTCATCAAGGCGCCCATATTCGGGAACCTGATACACAAGATCGCCCTGTCCCGTTTTTGCCGCACCTACGCCACGCTCATCCGTTCCGGTGTGCCCATCCTCCGCACGCTGGAAATCGTCGCATCCGCCAGCGGCAAGGTGCAGGTTGAGGACGCCTGTGCCGAGATCGCCCGGCATGTCAGCCAGGGCGGACAGGTATCCGAGGTGCTGGCCGCCAATCCCTTTTTCCCGCCCATGATGAAGCACATGGTCAAGGCGGGCGAATCGACCGGCAATGTGGATGGCATGATGAACAAGATCGCCGATTTCTACGACACGGAATGCGACGCCACGGTCTCGGCACTCACCTCCCTTATCGAGCCCATGCTGATCGTCTTTCTCGGCGTGGTGGTCGGCGGAATCGTCATGGCGATGTTCCTGCCCATCTTCAAGCTCGGTGCAGTCGCCGGTGGCATGGGCTAAGCCCCTTTCCCGACGAATCCCTTGGAGCGGCAGCCGGAAGGCCGCCCTCCAGCCCAGTTCCCACGGAATATCGCTTGCGTGCCGGTGTTGTGCTCTGCTCAGTTGTTTTTTTCTTCCCCGATGTCTTCCGTCCTTATTGTCGACGATCTTATCTCGATTCATGAGATGCTGGAAGCCGTGATCCAACCGACCGGTTTTGCCACGGCTTTCGCAACTGATGGCGAAAAGGCGCTGGCCCGCTATAAGGCGGAGAAATTCGACCTTGTGCTAGCCGACATCGACATGAAACCGATGGACGGCATCACGCTGCTCAAGCGCCTCAAGCTTTATGACCCCTCCTCTGTCATCATCATCATGACGGCGTATGCGAGCACGGAGAGCGCCATTCAGGCATTGAAGTTTGGAGCCTTCGATTACCTCCAAAAGCCGTTCAAGGTCGATGAGCTGATCTCCACGCTCAAGCGGGGCATCGAGTACAAGCGTCTGGCCTGCGAGCGCGAGGCCGGCGCGGCGCCTGTTGCAGCCAAGGCCGGGGAAATTGAGGCGGGGCTTGTCGGCGAAAGCCCGAAAATCAAGCGCCTCATCGCCCAGCTCAAAAAGCTGGCCGCCTCGCACACCCCCGTGCTGCTCACCGGGGAGGTCGGCACCGGCCACATAACCGTGGCCGAATTGCTCCATGCGGCCGGGCACGAGGCCAAGGGATCGATGGTGCGCATCGACTGCCGGCTCAGTTCGGAGCAGAGTTTGCGTGATGGGCTGCTCGGACAAAACGGCGCCGGCGGCATGTGGGTGCATCAGGCCCGCGGTGGGACCCTGTTCCTGCAGCATTTGCAGTGTCTTCCCCTCCCCATTCAAACCGGGCTGGTTTCCGTGCTGCGAAACAACATCGGCAGCATTCGTCTCATCTGCTCGAGTGAGGAGGATCTCGAAAAATTGACGGAGGAAGGCAAATTCAACGAGGAACTCTTTTACCGGGTCGCGGCCATGCCGGTGACCCTGCCGTCATTGCGGGACCGGCCCGAAGACATTCCATACATCATCAAGCAGGCCGCCGGCCGTACGGTGAATCCGCAATTCGACACCCGGCAGATCGAATTTACGGAAGATGCGATGACCACCCTGCGCTCCTACCGCTGGCCCGGCAATATGGAGGAGTTGATTCAAGTCATCTCCCAAGTGCTTTCCACTTCCACCACGCGGGTCGTCACATCAGCGCAACTGCCGCTGCGGGTGCATGAACCCAAGGACTGGCCGACACTGGCTGATTATCTTGCCGGCCAGGAAAAACAATACGTGGCCCGCATGGTGCATGCGTGCGGTGGCGACAAGGTCAAGGCGGCAACCTTGCTGGGCATCGACCCCAAGAAAATAGCCTGACTGTTGGTCTGGCCCTGCCGGTTCGTTGAGCTGGGGTGCGGGGCGGAAAGGCGTGGTGGCGCGTGATCGCTAACTAGCGTTGTCCCTGCGATTAACCTAGAAAGCGCAATGGAATCACCGAGGCGCGAGGAGAGGCGCGAGGCGAGACGGGAAAGGCGAAGGCAAAGAAGGCGCAAGGATGTATGATGGGCAGGTTCAAGTATTTCACTCTGTGGCCTGCGCTGCTCCGTGGTTCATATCCAACTGTGGAACTTAGGATTAAAGATGAATGCATCGGGTGGACCTCTTTCCCGCTTGCGCCGGTATCGGCTGGCCCCAACCTTCGCGACCATTCACGTCCATGCCCAAGCGCACCGATCTTGAGTCCATCCTTATCATTGGCGCTGGTCCCATCATCATCGGCCAAGCCTGCGAATTTGACTATTCCGGCACCCAAGCCTGCAAGGCGCTGAAGGAGGAGGGCTTCCGCGTCATCCTGGTCAACTCCAATCCGGCCACGATCATGACCGATCCGGAGTTTGCCGACGTTACCTACATCGAACCGCTGACCGTCGACATTCTGGAAAAGATCATCGAGAAGGAACGGCCCTCGGCCTTGCTGCCCACGCTGGGTGGGCAGACTGCGCTCAACCTTTCGATGGACCTGCACAAGGCGGGCATCCTCCAGAAATTCGGAGTGGAAATGATCGGAGCCAAGCCCGAGGCCATCGCCAAGGGCGAGGATCGCCAGCTTTTCAAGGAAGCGATGCTGAGGATTGGTCTGGACTGTGCCAAATCGCGCATGGTCCATTCGCTTGAGGAGGCCCGCAAGGCGGCGGACGAGATCGGGGTGTTCCCGCTCATCATCCGCCCCAGTTTCACACTGGGAGGCACCGGCGGCGGCATCGCCTACAATCGCGAGGAGTTTGACGCGATCGCCAGCGGAGGGCTCGAAGCTTCGCCGGTGCACGAGGCGCTCATCGAGGAATGCCTCCTCGGCTGGAAGGAATACGAGGTGGAGGTCATGCGGGACCACAAGGACCAGTGCGTGGTCATCTGCTCCATCGAGAATTTCGACCCCATGGGCGTGCACACCGGCGATTCAATCACGGTCGCCCCGGCGCTCACGCTTACCGACAAGGAATACCAGGCGATGCGCGACGCCTCGTTTGCCTGCATCCGCGAGGTCGGTGTGGCCACGGGCGGATCGAACATCCAGTTTGCGGTCGATCCGAAGACGGGACGCATGGTTGTGATCGAGATGAATCCCCGCGTGTCGCGTTCGTCGGCGCTGGCGTCCAAGGCCACCGGTTTCCCCATTGCCAAAATTGCCGCCAAGCTGGCCGTTGGCTACACGCTCGATGAACTGAAAAACGACATCACGCGCCAGACCCCCGCGTGTTTCGAACCGACGGTCGACTATGTCGTCACCAAGATTCCGCGTTTCACCTTTGAGAAATTTCCCGGGGCCGACACGACGCTCACGTCGGCGATGAAGTCGGTCGGCGAGGCCATGGCCATTGGGCGCACGTTCAAGGAGTCGATCCAGAAATGCCTGCGCTCGCTCGAGATCGGCGCGCGCGGCTTTGGCGGCGGCGGCAGGTTCGGCGGCAACGACGTGCCGGACGAGCAGACCATCCGGCAGAAACTCGGCACGCCCAACGCCGAGCGCATTTTTTATCTCCGCTATGCGTTCAAGGCGGGCTTTACCGTCGACCAGATTTTCAACCTGACCAAGATTGATCCATGGTTCCTCCATCAGCTGCGCGAAATCCACGAGATGGAGGAGGAGTTGGGGAAGCAGACGCTCCGGACAATTGACGCCACCCACCTGCGACGGGCGAAGCAGTTTGGTTTCTCCGACGCGCAGCTGGCCCACCTGTTAAAAAGTGATCCGGCCGCCGTGCGGGCGCACAGGCGGGCGGCCGGCGTCGGCACTACCTACCGGCTGGTCGACACCTGCGCTGCGGAATTCGAGGCGTTCACCCCCTACTACTATTCGAGCTACGGCGACGAGAATGAGGTCATTCGCAGCGAGCGGCCGAAGATCATGATCATCGGCGGCGGGCCCAACCGCATCGGCCAGGGCATCGAGTTCGACTACTGCTGTGTGCATGCCTCGTTCGCGCTGCGCGAAATCGGTTTCGAAACAGTGATGGTCAACTCCAATCCCGAGACGGTCTCGACTGACTACGACACGAGCGACCGCCTCTATTTCGAACCGCTCACGCTCGAAGACGTGCTCGAAATCTACGAGCAGGAGAAATGCACCGGTGCCATCGTTCAGTTTGGCGGCCAGACGCCGCTCAATCTCGCCGGCCCGCTGAAGGCTCTTGGCGTCAACGTCATCGGCACCACGCCCGAATCGATCGAGGTGGCGGAGGACCGCAAGCTTTTTGCCGCCATCCTCGACCGGCTGAAGCTCCGGCAGCCGCCCAATCGCACCGCAATGAATGAGGACGAGGCGCTGACGTTCGCTCATGAGGTCGGCTTCCCTGTGCTGCTCCGCCCTTCGTTCGTGCTCGGCGGCCGCGGCATGTTCATCGTCTACAATGAGGACGAGTTCAGGGCGGTCATCCGCCAGGCATTCGACGCCATGCCCGGCAAGCCGGTGCTGATTGACAAGTTTCTTGAGGATGCCATCGAGCTCGACGTCGACTGCCTCAGCGACGGCGAGACGTCCGTCATCGGCGGCATGCTGGAGCACATCGAGTATGCCGGAGTGCATTCGGGTGATGCGGCAATGGTCATGCCTCCGCACACCCTGTCGAAAGCCATGCTGACGCAGGTGCGCCAGGCCACCTCGGCCCTGGCCGGCGCGCTTAATGTTGTCGGCCTGATGAATGTGCAGTTCGCGATCAAGGGCGGCCACCTCTACGTGCTGGAGGTGAACCCGCGCGCCTCCCGCACGGTGCCGTTTGTGGCCAAGGCCATCGGTGTCCCGCTGGCAAAGCTTGCCGCCAAGGTCATGGCTGGAAAAAAACTCAAGGAGCTGGGATTCACCCGGGAGCTCACGCCGAAGCATTGGTGCGTCAAGGAAGCGGTGTTTCCCTTCAACCGCTTCCCCGGGGCGGCCATCGTGCTTGGTCCTGAGATGCGCTCCACCGGCGAGGTCATGGGCATGGATGACGACCTGGGCATCGCCTTTGCCAAGACGCAGATGGCGGCCAAGCCCGAGCTGCCGCAGGGCGGCAACGTCTTTGTGAGCATCAAGGATGCCGACAAGCCGCGCGCCGTCGACGTGGTGCGGCAGTTGCAGGAACTCGGCTTCACAGTCTACTCGACCAGGGGCACGGGGAAATTCCTCGCGAAGCACGGCGTCACCGTGAGTCTGCTCAACAAAATCGCGGAAGGCCGTCCGCATGCCGTCGACATGATCAAGAACGGCCAGCTTGCCATGGTGATCAACACCCCCTCCGGCATGATTCCGCGCAAGGACGAAAATCTCATCCGCTCGGTGGCCTGGGCGAACAACGTCTGCATCATGACGTCGCTCACCGGCGCACGGGCCGGGCTCAACGGCATCCTTGCGCTGCGCCAGAAGCGCCTCAACGTGCGCCCCTTGCAGGAGTACCGCAACAATGTCAGCAAGGTCTGAACCATGACGCCCCCGGTGACCCTCGTCGCGCTGCTGCACGGACCCGATCAACGCGGTCTCGTGGCGCGTGTCGCCGGCTGGATTTTCTCCCGCCAGGGCAACATCCTTCACGCCGACCAGCACCGTGACAAGGAGGCGGGCGTGTTCTTCCAGCGCGTGGAGTGGGAGCCTGCGCTCAGTCGCGCCGCGAAAGGCGCTTCGCGCGCGGCGGTGGTGGAATCGGAAGCCTCGGCGTTTACCGCGTTTGCCTGCGGTGAGCTGCAGATGCAGGTGCGGATGGCCGACTCGGCGCACCGGAAGAGGGTGGCGATCTTCGTTTCGAAAGCCGATCACTGTTTCCACGATCTGGTGCTGCGATGGCGCGCAGGCGATTTTACCGCCGAGATCGTGGCCGTCATCTCGAACCACGCGAACCTCGCGGACGTGACGCAGGGGTACAACCTGCCCTTTTATCATATTCCCGTGACGGCTGCGACCAAGGTCGACGCGGAGAAAAGACAGCTCGCCATTTTGCGGGAGTCGGGCGCGGAACTCGTGGTGCTCGCACGCTATATGCAGGTGCTTTCGGCTGATTTTCTCGACGCCTTCGCGCAGCCGGTGATCAACATCCACCACTCATTCCTGCCCGCGTTTGCCGGGGGCAAACCGTACCACCAGGCCCATGCCCGCGGCGTAAAACTGATCGGAGCCACAGCGCACTACGTCACGCGCGTGCTCGACGAGGGACCCATCATCCACCAGGGGGTTGCCCAGGTGACGCATCGGCATGGCGTGGACGATCTCATCCGCTACGGCCGCGATCTTGAGAAACAGGTGCTGGCCCAAGCCGTGCGCTGGCACCTTGAAAATCGCGTCCTCGTCTACGGCAACAAGACCGTGGTGTTTGATTGAGGAACCACCGGGGCGCGAGGAGAGACGCGAGGCGTGAGGGTGCAAGGATCAGTGGGTCTTGGCCGCGAAGAGGCGCAAAACGCGCATGGTTAGGAGACCTGGCCGCAAACGGAGTGCGAGGCACGGAGATGGTCAAACCGGAGGTTTGGCCCCGATAGGGGCGAGCGGAGCGGGTGCCCACCGGGCAGCGACGGGAGCAAAAGCGCAGAATCCGCAAAAAGTGGGGCTGAGCTGATTGGCCGCAAAGAGGAGCAAGGGAAAAGGGAAAGGAGAGGGGAGGGAGGAGAGGCGAGAGGGGAAAGGCGAAGGCCAAGAAGGCGCAAGGATGTATGATCGGCAGGTTCAAGTATTTCACTCTGAGGCCTCCGTGTCTTTGTGGTTCATATCCAACTGCGGAACTTAGGTTGATGCCGGCCCCTAGCGAAGGCCCCCCGGGCAGGTGCCGGTTTTGGGCATGCTTTTGGAGGAGCTGCCACTGCCTTCGCCCGGCGGTTGCCTGGATCAGGGGTGGAGGCCAGGGCAACATGCCACGCGAAACCCGGAGGCTGGTACATCCAAACTTTTGCATTGAGGCGGGAGGGAGAGGGGCTCATCTTGCACGGCTCCATGACCACCGTTCCATCGTCCGAACCTCAAGGCAAAGCCCAGAAATCCGATGCCGCTCCGGCCAAAGAAGCTACGTCAGTCGGTGTGCTGGGTTTTGAGGAAAAAATCCACAAATTCTGGCGGGAAAACCGCCAGCAGGTTCTCTTTTTGTGTGCGGCCGTGCTGCTGGCCATCGTGGTAAAGGAAGGGTGGCAGTATTTTTCAGCGATGCGCGAGCGGGATTTGCAGGAACAATTTGCCGCATCCGTGTCCAGCCCAGCCAAGCTGGCCGCATTTGCCGATGGACATAGCTCCCATGCGCTCGGGGGCGTTGCGTATCTCACATTGGCCGACCAGAAATTTGAAAGCGGCGACTTCAAGCAGGCGGTGGTTTTTTATCAAAAGGCCGGTGGAGTGCTTGAAAACAAGGCGCTGAACGGACGCGCCCGTCTGGGCGAGGCCATGAGCAGCCTTAACGTCGGCGATCGTGCTGCGGGCGAGGCCGGGCTCAAGGCGGTCGCCGGCGACCCGACACTATTGAAAGCCACACGCAGTGAGGCCGCGTACCATCTCGCCTCGCTTGCCGCCGACGCCGGCAAGGTGGACGAGGTAAAAAAACAGGTTGAAGAGATCGGTCGGATTGATCCTGCGAGCATGTGGTCGCAGCGCGCCGCGCTGCTGCTGGTCAGCCTTCCCGGCGAGACAGGAAAAACAAACGAGGATCCGGCCTCCCCGATCTCGTTCAAGACCGGCGGCAAGTAGGCCCTCCGGGTCTTGAGAACAGGCTGACATCAGGGGCGGGTCCATCCACCCGCCCCTTGAATCCATTTATTCGGCCGCCCCATCTGGGCCGGGGCAGCCGCAAAGAAACGCAAAAGGCGCAAAACACGCATGGTTAGGAGACCTGGCCGCGAACGGAGTGCGAGGCACGGAGATGGTCAAACCGGAGGTTTGGCCCCGATAGGGGCGAGCGGAGCGGGTGCCCACCGGGCAGCGACGGGAGCAAAAGCGCAGAATCCGCAAAAAAGTGGGGCTGAGCTGATAGGCCTCAAAGAAGCGCAAGGGGAAAGGCGAGAGGGGAAAGGCGAAGGCCAAGAAGGCGCAAGGATGTATGATCGGCACGTCCGAGTATTTCACTCTGTGGTCTCCGTGCTCCGAGGTTTATATCCAACAGCAGGATATAAACTTATACTATTTTGGTGACTCCTTGCCGTGAGACATGGCAGATAACAGCGGCGGGACAATCCGGACTCATTCGGGAAGTCACAAAGTGCCAGGGGAGTCCCCTCGGATGATCACAGCATCCGTAGACTGCCGGCATCCGTAGTCCGGGCATTGCCTGCGAGCACACATTCAACCGTGCCGGTCGGCGGCAGGCTTGCAGGAAAACAAGCAGGGAGAACCCCAAAAAACTTTTAACTGCTGGCCGGCCTGATGGCGAAGGCGAAGACACGGTATTTCCCGTCCCTGTCCGGGATCAGGGTGACTTCTTCGACCGCCGCCGGCATCTTTTCAAATTTTGTGTTGAATTCGAGCACCCAGTAGTCACCCGGAGGCATGCCTGGACGGGTGTCTGTGTGGTTGCTGCCGGCCAACTCACGCTTTTCCGCCTTGCCGAGCGGTTGGCGCAATTTCGTCATCTTTTGACTCCAGTCCTTCTCACCGTAAAACGACCGGATCTTTGCGACAGCCTGTTTCCAGCTGTCGGAATATTGCCCCTTGTCCAGAAGTTCCATCCAGGAGATGGCAGTGGACTTGACCTCATTTGGAAGGGGTTTTTGTTCGGCGGAGTAGGCAAGGGAGCCCGACCACAGACAGGTGACAAGAACAAGCAAAAGAGGGAGGGTTTTCATGGAGAAATGAGAGCACACCGTACTATTTATCCCCCTTCTGGCAAGTGTGCAATGGTGCAAGCACACGGGGAATATTGTGAGAGCTTTGGCCTTGTGTGATTGACTGCCGCGTTTTTCTAGGATCATCATGCATTCTGCGCTTTTTGCTCCCATCGCTGCCCGATGGGCACCCGCTCCGCTCGCCCCCATCGGGGCCAAACCTCCGGTTTGACCATCTCCGTGCTTCGCACTCCGTTTGCGGCCCAAACCCACTGATCCTTGCACCCTCACCCCTCTCGCCTTTCCCCTTGCGCTTCTTTGAGGCTAGACCCAACTGGTTGCGATTGAACCCAAATTTCGGCTTCCGTTTTTCCCGCCGAACCCTACATCTTCGCCTCCCGCCTTCGGAGAGGTGGCAGAGTGGTCTATAGCACCTGACTCGAAATCAGGAGTGGGGAAACCCACCGTGGGTTCGAATCCCACCCTCTCCGCCACCTTTGCGTTTTCCCAACTTGGGACAGCCTTGGCCAACTGTGTTCGGGTCTACACCAAAGATTGGGTCTACACCAAAGATTGGGGAGTGGGTTGAAGGGAGTGGAGGTTCATAAGTCAGCCGCACTGGGCGATGACGCGCAGGCGGTAGTTGTTAAAGTTCCTAAAGCCA
>JAQUYL010000003.1 GCA_028691845.1 Opitutaceae bacterium | reverse complement strand
ATCTCGGCGTCGGCGCCGAGCGAAAGCTGACCCTGGCCATTCGGACGTCATTCTAAGAGTCGCTTGAATTAAAATCCGCGGACGGGTTCTTCCCGTCCAGTTCCCGCACGCTGCGGAAGACGGCCCGGCCGTCCCGCAGCGTGTTGCTTTTGGCATGCCGCTCATGTGCCCGCTTGGCCCGATGTTTTCACGAACGTGGTGAATCGGGACGTTTTTGATGGGCGAAGCCGGTTTTGGGCATTTCCCCCACGGTTCGGGATCGCATGGCGTGGTTTTCGATAGCGGCTGAAGACACTGCCTTCCTACGCCCTGTTGACCGCTTCAACCTAAGTTCCGCAGTTGGGTTGAACAACGGAGTAGCGGTGTTCGAGTTTAACCAGGTCTGGGACCGGGGCCCATGACTCTGTGCGGAGGTCGAGCCTCGAGGTACAAAACGGCTTGCCCACCCCAGCGCCGCGCCGACGGCCGGTTGGCACGGCGTCCCGGTCGTTGCAGCCCAGACCTCGCGGCCCAGAACCGCAAGCCCGCCAAAGCCGGCTTCCTCCGACGAGCTGGAACGCCCGTTCTCGGAAGCTGGCTTTGGCTCTGCCCTCATTCGGCCTGTTCATCGGATTGAACATACAAGGCCACAGGGTGAAATACTCGGACGTGCCCATCATGCATCCTTGCGCCTTCTTGGTCTTCGCCTTTCCCCTCTCGCCTCACGCCTCTCCTCTGTGCTCTCTGTGCCTCGGTGGTTCCATTGCGCTTTCTAGGTTCAATCAGGACACAGGATGCGAGCGGCGTGGCGGAAGGGGTGCTGGAGCGGATGGTGCGAACTGAGATGGAATCGGATCAGGCTCAGTTTGGTTTCCAACACCGTGCCATTCTTGACCAGCTTGGTGCGGGTCGTGTCGACCGTCGCTTCGGCCAGCTCGGTGCCCGACAGGGCGAGCCGGCGAATCGATTCGGTCAGCGTGCACGCGATCGCGGACAAGAACAGCCGCCATTGGCTGGCCTACCAGCGATGCGCGCTGACGCGGCCTGCGAAGGTCATCATCTGCTCCTTTACTCCATTCTCCATCTCGCCGCGCTGGCAGTACCGCCGGTCATACAGGCGAGGCGGGTCGCCGACGACATTGGTTGCGATGAAACGCGGATTGCTGCCCTTTTCGGTGTGTTCGGCTTTCACGATCACCCAGCGCAGGCGCTGCCAGCGGCCGGCCACTGGCAGAGCTTCAGGAACTGCGCGATGCCTGTTTCACGAAATATGCAGGCTAAGCACGCTTTCCGGTGGTTTGTTGGCGGGCCTTGCTACATTGGCCTGCGCCAATAACCGCTTGTTGCCTGAATGGGCGCACATTCTCCATGCAAGGGTTCGCCTCGCTTCAATTGCGATGGAAATAATTGGTCAATAATAGGAAACACAGAAACAAATACAGCTGCAATGGGCTGCTCTGACGCCTTCCCGGATGCCAGGCTGCGTACTGTTGGCAGCATGAGCTGGAAAAAATTTGGCTTTTGTTTGGAATGGAAGTCGAGTGCCGGAACTGGCAATTTCCACTGGTGGAGACGTCTGTTTTGATCAGGGAGATGCCGGGTCTTTATGGCCCGTATGCCTGTCATGAGCGGGTGCTGCAGAAAATTTGGCTGCAGGGCGAATTTGATCGCAGCCGGGCTGTTACCGAAGATGGGCGTGCGGTCGAGGTCCTCTCGCCCGGACGATGGAATTTGCTCGGCGGACCGGATTTTACCGGGGCGCACCTGCGACTGGACGGACGCACGGTTTCGGGTGCCGTGGAAGTGCATTTTCATGCCGGAGACTGGGCTGCGCACGGCCATCAGCAGGATTCAGCTTATGCTAACGTCGTGCTGCACGTGGTGCTGTTCCCGCCGGGCCCCCGCGACCAGCCCGCCCGCACGGCGGACGGCGCGGTCATCCCGGTGCTGGTGATGATGCCGCTCCTGCTGCGGGATCTTGAAGAATATGCCTCTGACGACGCGCTGGAGAACCTCACAGCCCGGGGTGAATTGCGCAGCATCGAGGCACTGGCCCGTCTGGGGAGTGCGGATCGGCATTCGTTGTTGATCCGGATGTCGGAACAGCGCTGGCGACAGAAAATCGGATTCGCCCGCGCCCGGATCGCCCGGCTCGGCTGGACGGAAGCAGCGCATCATGCGGCACTTGAAATCCTGGGGTATCGTTTCAACCGCGTTCCGATGCTGGCGTTGGCCTCCCGTCACGCGCTGGCGAAGTGGGCCGATGACATCGTCTCACCCCGGGCCTTGTTTGAAAGCGAAGGCCGCGAGTGGCGATTGCAGGGGGTGCGCCCACCCAATCATCCGTTGGCACGGCTGCGGCAATATAAGACCTGGGTGAAAGCATGCCCGAACTGGCCTGACCGCCTGCGCTCGATGTCAGTGGAAGTCCCGGTAGCGGCAGCTGCTGCCGTACCCGCCTCCACGCGGCAGGTGCGCACCGTCTGGCGCCTGCGTCAATTGCGCGAACGGATGGCCGGCGTTCTTTGCGCGGGAGCCATTGGCGGCACGCGCCTCGACAATCTGATCTGCGACGGCTTTCTCCCCCTGTTAGCAGCGGAGGGTGAGCGCGATCTCAGTGCGGTCTGGTTTCACTGGTTTCCCGGGGATCAGCCGGCGCAGATACAAGGTGCCTTGCGCGCACTGGAAGAAACGAATCGCCAACAGCCCCTCTGTCATGGTCTGGCACAAGGTTTCATCGGCTGGCGGCTCAGCCAGGAGACTGGCGCAACTAATTGAAACCAAAAGGACTGCCCGAGTGCTTGACAAAGATTCTCCATGGGGGGTACGGTGTTCACTCAAAAAAGTTCACTTTACGAAAAGTGGGCCCTTGGCCCGCTTTTTTTTTCCGACTATCACAACCACAAACATGAGCAGCGAAATCCTGTCCGTCCTTGAATACATGGAGAAGGAAAAGGGCATCCCGCGTGCCGAGATGATCTCCGCCATTGTAAATGCGATCAAGACGGCTGCGCAAAAAGGCGTGAATTCCGGTCAGGAGCTGAAGATCGACATCAATCCCAAGAACGGCCAGCTCAACGCTTGGGCGTTGCTCAAGGTTGTCGATTCAGTGGCTGATCCGAAGAAGGAAATCCACGTGGAGAAAGCCCAGGTGTTCAAGACCGGCGCCGTGATGGGGGATGTCATCGAAAGGGGAATCGACCCATCTTTCCTCGGCCGGATCGCAGCGCAGACAGCCCGCCAGGCCATCATGCAAAAGCTCCGTCAGTTTGAAAAGGAGCGCATCTACGATGACTTCAAGGATTCGATCGGCGACATTGTCAGCGGCACGGTCCGGCGGCGCGAACGGAGCGATCTGTTCATCGATTTGGGCAAAGCTGAGGCGGTCCTGCCGTCGAAGGAGCAGGTGCCCGGAGAGGAATATTCGCCCGGGGAGCGCATCCGCTGCCTGCTCCTTGACATCGAAAACTCGAGCCGCGGCCCCGAACTCGTGCTCAGTCGCGCCAGCAGCAAGTTTGTCCGCCGTCTCTTTGAACTCGAGGTTACCGAAATCGCCGATGGCACCGTGAAGATCGAAGCCTTTGCCCGGGAGCCCGGCTATCGGACAAAAATGGCCGTCTCGAGCACCGATGCCAAGGTCGACCCGGTCGGAGCTTGCGTCGGGGCCCGCGGAGCCCGCGTGAAGAGCGTCGTGCGGGAGCTGAACGGCGAAAAGATCGACATCATCGAATACAATGCCGATCCCCAGATCCTCCTGACCGAGGCCCTCAAACCGGCGGTCCCACGCGAAATTACGCTTGATGAACGGAACAAGCGCATCCGGCTGCGGGTGATTAACGAGGATCTCGCGATCGCTATCGGCCGCAAGGGCCAGAATGCCAGGCTTACCTCCCGCCTGCTGGGGTGGAAGCTCGATATCGAGGAATTCAAGGGCGAGGTCGCTGATCCCCGCGAACAGGCCATCACCTCGCTCGTCAAAGCCTTTGAGTTTGACCGCGACGTGGCCGAGCGCCTCGTCAGCCATGGCATCAATTCACCGGCAGCCTTCGAGGGAGTCGAGGCCAACGACCTGGCCGACTTTGGTTTCACTCCCGAGGAGGCCCAGGCCATCATCAACAAGGTTAGCTAAGCCACCCGACCATTATAATTTCCCCGACCCATCCGCGTCCGCACTCAATGAGTCTCCGCATCCACGAACTCGCCAAACGCCATAATATGGAGAGCAAGGACATGCTCGCCTTGCTCAAGGAACGCGGTTACGTTTCGGCGGATACCAAGTCCGTCTCGAGTACCGTCAGCAAAATCTATATCGAGGAGATCGAGAAGGAATTCGCTGCCAAGCTGGCCGCGCAAAAAGCCGCCGAGGCCAAGGTTGAGGTGGCCCCCGCGTCGGTTGCCCCCGAGGGGGATGCACCGCGGGTCAAATTGCCGGCCGGGGTTTTCGTGAAATCGGCGCAGGATGTCGCCCGTGAAAAAGAGGAACAGGCGAGGGCGGCGCGTCCGGCCGTGGTCATGCCAGCGCCCGTGGCGCCCAGACCACATCTGCCCGCCAAGGGGCGCGCAGTGATCGCTCCGCCGCAGGCACTGCGACCGGTCGGACCTCCGGCGGTGTCGACACCCCGGGCCCTGGCGGTTGAAGTGGCTGCCCCCAAGCCGGCGCCGGCCGCTCCTACTCTCCCGCCTGCAGTCAAGGCGGCGCCTCGTCCATCCTCCCCCCCCTCAACGAAGCCACTGTCGACGACGCCTGTACCGCTTCCGCATCCGCCCACGTTGCCACCGCCGGTGCTGGCCGGCAAAGCCGCTCCCCTGCCTCCCGCCGCTCCGGACTCTCCGGCAGCCACGGCCACCCAGAACGGCGACGCCAAAATCATTCATCTTAAGCCGCCGATCATCGTGCGCGACTTCGCCATCGCGCTCGGTCTCAAGCCGTTCAGACTTATCTCTGAATTGATGGAGATGAGCATCTTTGCCTCGATGAATCAGTCCGTCGAGGAGGGCGTGGCCGTGCAGCTGGCTGAAAAACACGGTTTTCTGCTGGAGATCAAACACCGAGGTGAAGCCCAGCCTGCCACTGTGGCAGCGGCCGCGGCGAAAATGGATGAAAAGACCAAGGATGAAAAGGCCAAGGAGGAGGATCTGAAGAACCTCCGGCCGCGTCCGCCGGTTGTTTGTATCCTCGGCCACGTCGACCACGGCAAGACCTCGATACTCGATTCCATCCGCAAGGCCGAGGTCGCGGCCGGCGAATCAGGCGGCATCACGCAGCATATTGGCGCTTACCAGATCGAGCACAACGGTCGCAAAGTCACCTTTCTCGACACCCCGGGCCACGCGGCTTTCACCAAGATGCGTGCCCGCGGCGCTAACGTCACTGACATCGCGGTGCTCGTGGTGGCGGCCGACGACGGCTTCATGCCGCAGACCGAGGAGGCGCTGCAACACGTGCAGAACGCGAAGGTGGCGCTCATTGTTGCTGTTAACAAGATGGACGTCAAAGGCGCCAATCTCGACCGCGTAAAGGGTCAGATGCAGGAGCGCGGCATCGCCTCCGAGGACTGGGGCGGCGATACGATTTGCGTGCCCGTGTCAGCCGTCAAGGGGCAGGGCATTGCCGATCTGCTGGACATGATTTTGCTGCAAAGCGATGTGCTCGAGCTCAAGGCCAACCCGAAGGCGGCGGCGTCCGGCATCGTCATCGAGTCGCAAATCGACGTCGGACGCGGCCCGCTTGCCACCGTCATCGTCGGTCGAGGCACGTTGAGGGTTGGAGACACCCTGGTCTGCGGTCCACATTGGTGCCGCGTGCGGGCGATGTTCGACGATCAGGGAAAGAATTTGAAGGAGGCCCCCCCCTCCACCCCGGTACGGGTGATCGGCTGGTCGGGCACGCCCGACAGCGGCATGATGTTCCAGTCGGTCAAAAACGCCCGCGAAGCCGAGCGGCAGGCGGAGGCCGAGCAGGAGCGTCTCAAGAAGGAGGTCGTTGCCGCTGCCGCCCAGCCCAAGGATACTTCGCTGGACGCCCTCTTTGCCAACATCGCGGCGACGCAGCAAAAAGTCCTCCGCGTAGTGGTCAAATGCGACGTCTACGGTTCGGTCGAGGCCATTCGCAACGTTCTCGAAAGCATCAAGAGCACTAAGGTTTCCCTGGAGATGGTGGGAACCGAGGTCGGCCTGATCAGCAAGAACGACGTCCTGCTGGCCAGCGCCGCGAAGGCCATCATCGTCGGATTCAACACCAAGCAGGAAAATGGGGTGGTGGCGCTTGCCAAGCACCATGGTGTTCAAATCTACAATTACGATATCATCTACGAGTTAGGCGACCGGGTGAAGGAGATGATGGCGGATCTGCTCGAGCCTGACCTCAAGGAAAGCAAGCTCGGTGTTGCCGAGGTACGGCAGGTCTTCCCCGTTTCGAAGGGGTTCGTCGCCGGCTGTCTGGTCACCGAAGGCAAGGTCAACCGCAATGCCTCCGCCCGTGTTCGGCGCGGCAAAGAGATCCTGTTCGAAGGCAAGGTGGGCACGCTCAGACGGTTCAAGGACGACGCCAACGAGGTCCGCGCCGGACTCGAGTGCGGCGTGCGGCTCGACGGCTTCGACGGCTACGAGCCGGGCGACCGCATCGAGTGCTACGAAATCCAAAAGGTACGAGCTTCCCTTTAAACTTCCGCCCACGCCAGCGTCGACTGATTTGACCGATATCCGGACCGTCTGGTAGCAGTCGGCCATACTTCCTCCCTGACCGGCCATGAGCAACCGCATCCTGCGTATCAACGAACTCGTGCAACGCGAGATCAGCTCCTACCTGCACACGCGGTACCAGAGCGAGGCGATGCCCATCACTATCACCGGCGTCGCGATCGCGCCCGACCTGCATACCGGCAAGGTCTTTTACTCCGTGGTGGGAGGCAAGGTCATCCCGGAGGAGGTCGCCCGCTGGCTGGAAGGCAAGGCGGGCGAAATCCGCCACGAGATCGGCCGCCGCATCGTCTTGAAGTTTCTGCCACATTTGACGTACGTGATGGATCAATCCAGCGAGCGGGCCAGCCGCGTACAACAGCTGCTTGATGAACTGGGCGCCTCCGGTCCGTCCTCTCCATCGTGAAACAGCACTACCCACAGTTTAGGACGGGCTTCCATGCACTGCTGGCCGCCCTGCCCGGCCAGCGCGTGTCGGTCGTCGGGCACCAGCGGCCCGACGGCGACTGCATCGGTTCGCAGGTTGCCCTGTGCCGCCTGCTGAAGGCCCATGGCATCGACGCCGTCGGCGTGACCTCCGATCCCGTTCCGCGCCGCCTCAGGTTTTTGCTCGCCGACACGCCGTTTGTGCGGCGCGACAACCTGGGGGATGAGGAGCGGGTGGCCATTTTCGTGGACTGCGCGGATCACGGACGTGGCGGCACCAAGCTGAGGAAGCGCTACCCCGAGCCGCTGGCGGTGCTTGATCACCATATTTCCAACGATGGTTTCGCCCGGTTTAATTTCATCGACGCCGGGTCGGCGGCGACGGCGGAGATCCTGACCGGGATGCTGCTGGACGCCGGCGAACCGATCGATGCCGTCACGGCCCAAGCCCTTTACGTGGGCATCATGACCGATACCGGTCAGTTCCGTTTCCCGTCCACATCGACACGAGTGTTTCACTTTGCCGCGGAGCTGCTCTCCCGCGGCGCTCAGCCCAGCGTGGCAGGCAACGAACTTTACGAACGCGAATCCTACGCCAAGATGCAGCTCCTGCAGCGTTACCTCGCGTCATTGAAACTCGAATGCGGCGGCCGGGTCTGCATCGGCCTGCTGCCCCACGGCGTGTTCGAAGCTACTGGCGCGCTCATCGAGGATACCGAGGGCCTGGTAGACTATGCGCGGGCCATCGACGGGGTTGAGATCGGCGTGCTGATCGAGGAGCGCGGCAGCGGCATCAAGGCCAGCCTTCGGGCGAAGCACGCAGCCTACCGCATGGATCTGGCTGCGGCCCAGTTCGGAGGTGGCGGTCATGCCAGCGCGGCCGGCCTTAACTGCCATGATACTTTGGCCAGTTTCTATCCCAAGCTGCTCGCCGTGCTGGAGCGTCAGATCCAGGTCGTCGACTCCCAGTCTCCGTCATGAACCTAATGCCTCCCAAGGAACTCGAAGGCGTCCTCCTGGTCGACAAACCGACCGGCTTCACCTCGCACGACGTGGTGGCGCGGCTGCGGCGCAAACTGCAGATGAGACGGATCGGCCATGCCGGCACCCTGGACCCACTGGCCACCGGCCTCCTGATCATGCTGGTGGGCAAGGCGACCAAGATTTCCCAGTATCTCATCAGTCTCGACAAATCCTACGAAGGGGAAATCGTCCTCGGTGTGGTGACAGATTCGCAGGATGCCGACGGCGAGGTGATGGAAACGCGCCCGGTGCCGCCTCTCACCGAGGCCGAGGCGCGGGTCGCCATGCGCTCGTTCTTGGGGGACCAGTACCAGACGCCACCGATGCATTCGGCGATTAAGAAGGGTGGAGTGCCGCTCTACAAACTCGCGCGCAAGGGCGAGGAGATCGAGCGGGAGCCGCGCTTCATCCGTGTGTCGGCGTTTGAACTGACCTCATTTGCCCTGCCGCGCCTCGGTTTCAGGCTGGATTGCACCAAGGGCACCTATGTGCGCACCATCGCGCACGAACTGGGACAGAAGCTCGGATGCGGCGCCCATCTCGCCGCCTTGCGCCGCACGGGCAGCGGCAAATTTGCGCTCGCGCAAGCCCTCCCTCTGGAGGAAATCGAAAAACTGCCGGTGCCCGACATTGCGAAACGGCTGATTCCCGTCCATGCGGCGGCGCCCCGCCTGGTGGTGTGAAAGCTCCTGTCCAGTTCGATGCTCTGGAACGGGTGAACCTGCTTTCCCGTCCGCTGCATCTGGCCATCGGCATGTTTGATGGCGTTCATCTCGGCCACCAGTCGGTGATCGAATCGGCCATTCACTCGGCGCGGCGCAGCGGTGGGCTGGCTGGCGTGCTTACCTTCTGGCCGCATCCGAGTTCGCTCATCAGTCCCGACCATCCTACGCGCCTCATCATGAGCCCGGAGATGAAACGCACCATCCTGGCCCGGCTCGGGATCGATTTTCTCATCGAGCAGCACTTCACCCCCGAGTTTGCCCGGATCGGCGCGTGGGAGTTTGTGCCGCTGCTGAAACGGTGCCTGCCCCAGATCGCGGCCGTGTATGTTGGGGAAAACTGGCGCTTCGGCCGTGGCCGCGAGGGTGACGTGGCGTTGCTGGTGGAGGCGGGCCGCAAGGATGGCATTGCCGTATTCAGTGCCCCGCGCATCAACCACAATGGGGCGCCCATCAGCAGCACCCGCCTGCGCGCGTTGCTGGTGACCGGCGAGATCGAGCAGGTAAATGACTTGCTCGGCTATTCCTATTTCGCCGAGGGCGTCGTGGAGACCGGCCGGCGGCTCGGGCACCATCTGGGGTTTCCGACCCTGAACATTCCCTGGGAACCGGAACTGCCGCCGCGCTATGGCGTGTATTTGGTGAGGGTGCAGGCCGGTCGCAGCCCGCGGCGGCAATCCGGCGTGGCCAATTACGGGGTTAGGCCGACAGTGGGGACGGACCTGCGGCCGTTGCTGGAGGTGCACATGCTGGAGGAGACGTCAATGGGGCCGGGGGACAAGGTCACCGTGCACTGGCTGCGTTTCCTTCGGCCGGAGCGGAAGTTTGGCAGCCAGGAGGAGTTGCGCACCCAAATCGCCCGCGATCGGGAGCAGGCCCTCGCCCTGCTGCCCAAAACATCAGCCTCCTGATCGGCGCGGGTGGATCAACCGTGGCCGGACGCACCGGTGCAGAACGCACTTGCGGTCAGGCGGCCGGACGGGCTGCATCGGGCGCATGAGGGCCCGCAAGGCCAGCCTCCGCCTGTTGTTTGCGATGCGGATTTTGCGCATGTTTGCCTACGGCATGCTCGGCGTTGTGCTGGTGCTTTATCTGGTTGAGGTGGGGCTGGAACCGGCACGCGTCGGTCTGCTGCTCGCGCTCACTTTTCTGGGCGACGCGGCAATTTCACTCTGGCTGAGCACACGGGCCGACCGATGGGGCCGCCGTCGCACGCTGGTGGCGGGCGCTGTGCTTATGGCGGCAGGCGGGTTCGCGATGGCGGCGACGGGCGATTTCCTTCTGCTGCTGGTGGCGGCCACCATCGGCGTGATCAGCCCGACCGGCAATGAAGTGGGACCGTTTCTGGCCGTCGAGCAGGCCTGCCTGGCGCAGGTGATCGACGACCGGGACCGGACCCGGGTCTTCGCCTGGTACAACGTGGCCGGCTTCACCGCGACGGCGCTGGGAGCGTTGGTCAGCGGCGTGCTTGCGGAGGGGCTGCAACAGGCCGGCTGGAACACGCTCGACAGCTACCGCATGTTATTTGTGGCCTACGGCATGGCGGGTGGGACTATCGGCATGATGTGCACGCGGCTGAACGCGTCGGTCGAGGCCCCGCCACTCGTGAGCCGCGCGTCGGCCGGTCCGGTGGCGGCGCTGCTGGGATTGCACGAATCGCGCGGCCTCGTGCTGCGATTGGGCGCACTGTTCTCCCTCGATGCCTTTGCCGGCGGGTTCATCGTGCAGAGCTTTCTGGTTTTCTGGTTTCACCGGAAATTCGGGGTGGGCGAGGCGGCGCTGGGCGGGGTCTTCCTGGGCACGAACCTGCTTTCCGGCCTGTCGGCGTTGATGGCGGTGCCGCTGGCGCGGCGCATCGGCCTCGTCAACACGATGGTGTGGACGCATCTCCCGTCAAACCTGCTGCTCATGTGCGTGCCGCTGATGCCGACGTTTGGCTGGACCGTGGTCATGCTGCTCGTGCGCCATGTGATTTCGCAGATGGATGTGCCGACGCGACAGTCCTACGTGAATGCGGTGGTGCCGGCATCCGAACGCTCGGCCGCCAACGGTGTGACCGGCACAGCGCGGCAATTCGGGGTGTCCCTTGCGCCGCTGTGCGCGGGGCCGCTACTGGCATCCGCGACGCTGGCCGGCGCGCCATTTTTGATCTGCGGGGCCCTGAAGATCGTCTATGATTTGGCTTTATGGCGCGCCTTCCGGAAGGTGAAGCCACCCGAGGAGAAAACCGGGGCGGGCCCTGCCTGAAAAATGCCGGCAACCGGTTCAGGGCGGCAGCGCGAGGGCAGGGAGTGTTCTTGCGCAAGCCCGGTCCGCCGGATTTTCCGCGGTTGCGCTCCGGGAAGAAGGACGGGGCCCCTACCCGGTTTGGAATGGATAGATGCTGCCCAGCCCGAGGATTTGGGTTAAATTATCGAGCGCCTGTCGCGACTCCTCGAGCAGGCGGGGATCAGCCAGATCCGCCGGCGCGATTTTATCGCGGTAGTGCGACCGCACCCATCCGGTGAGGGTGGCGAAGCTGGCGCCCGTGATGAACAAAGCAGGACGCAACGTGGCGAGCTCGGCCTTGGTCAGGACGACGCGAAGCCGCAGACAGGCAGGGCCGCCGCCATTGCGCATGCTCTCCCGGAGGTTCACGTAATGCACCTCGCGGATCGGGGCCGGTCCGTCGCGGGCTAGCAGTTCGTGGATGAACCTGCAGACGCTGGACGTTGTCCGGCATTCCTCCGGTGCGATCAGCGCCATGCGGCCCGGACCGAGGGTGACGAGTTGCGAGTTGAAGAAATAAGTGCGTACGGCGTCAGCGAGCGTCACGTGTTTTGCCGGCACCTTTATCGCGATGAGCTCAGCGTCGCGATGCAGCCGGCGGTACTGGCGCCGCAGGCTGTCGATGACCCCGGCGCCGTGCACAAAGGCGTGTTCGTGGTACAGGAGCACATTTTCATTGCCGACGGAGATGACGTCGTTGTGAAACACCCCCGCATCGATGGCGCCGGGATGCTGCTGCGCAAAACAGACCTGGGGGGCGGACAGCAGGTGCAGGCGGGCGATCGCCTCGGAGGCGGCCCGGGCCTGGCGCGGCGGATAGCGCACCGGCCGCGGCCCGCCCGCGGCGGCGCCGGTCCCGTCCAGTCCGTAGACGAAAAAGTGCAGGCCGCATTGGGCGTGAACGGGGGCAAGCCGGGTGTGATTGGCGGCGCCCTCGTCGCCGGACGCGGCGTCGCTGGGCACGGGATCATGCACGACAAAACGGGAGGGATCCGCGAAAATGGCGCGAAAGGTGCGGGCGGTCTGCGGCGGCTCGATGGCGCGGTGAAATTTGCTGGCGAGATTGGCGGGGGTGATGTGCACCCGGCCGTCGGCCGTGTCGGCGCTCGGCGCCACCGTGGCCGCATTGGCGACCCACATGTTGGCGGCGGATGCGCAAGCCGCGAGCAGCGCCGGCGCCTGCCGGGCGGCAGCTTCCAGGACGGCGGCATCGGAGCCGGAAAATCCGAACGCGCGGAGCGTGGCAATTGACGGGCGCTCGTGCGGCGGGAGCACGGCCTGCGGCAGGCCGAGGTCGGCCAGCATTTTCATCTTCGCGAGACCCTGCAGGGCCGCCTCGCGAGGGTTGGAGACGTCTCCGCGGTGCCGCATTGAAGCGACATTGCCATAGGAGAGTCCGGCGTAGTTGTGCGTCGGCCCGACCAGACCATCAAAATTGACTTCGCTGGCAGCGGTCATGCTCGGCTTCTTTTCCCACCGGAAGTGCGATGGAGGCTCATTTCCAGGCCGCCTCCGGTCCGATCGGGGGGGCGGATTTCAGGCCGGGGGGAAGTGTCATCCATCAAGTGACACTTTCTCCGCAAAGGTTCCCTGGCCGGAGTGCGGGAAAACCAGGGACAGGCAAAGGGTGGAAGTCTGGTCATGGCGGGCGGATCGACGCTAGTCGGCGAGGCCGGGCGGAAGCCGGGTGGGCAGCTTGAGCTCAGGCACTTCGATTGAAGCGACCGGATAGGAGCAGTAGTCTGCGGCGAAATAGGCGCTGGGCCGGTGGTTGCCGCTGCGGCCGACGCCCCCGAACGGGGCGGCCCCGCTCGCCCCTGTGAGCGGCTGGTTCCAGTTGATGATGCCGGCGCGGACCTCATCGCGGAAACGCTCGTACAGGATGCGGTCATCGCTGATCAGACCGGCGGCCAAACCATAGCAGGTGCGGTTGGCCTCCTCCATGGCAGCGGCAAAATCACCGACGCGGATGACCTGAAGCAGCGGTCCGAAGATTTCCCCGTCGTCGCGGCGCGGCACGGCGGTGACGTCGATCAAGCCGGGAGTCAGCAGGCCCGTGCCCTCTTTGAGCAGACGGGCCCTGACAAGAGGGCGTCCCTGATGAGCAAGAAGCGAATCCTGGTATTGCAGTATTTCCCGAGCGGCTTGGGCGTTGATGACCGGCCCCATGAAAGGCTCCGGCCGATCCGTGTAGGCGCCGACACGGATGCCGCCGATGCGGCGCACGAGCTCGGTGAGGAAGGCCGCGCCGGTGGCGTCGTCCGGCACGATGAGCCGGCGGGCGCAGGTACAACGCTGGCCGGCGCTCAGGTAGGCGGACTGCACCGTGAGCAGGGCGGCCGCCCGGAGATCGCGCGCCTGCCAAACCACGAGCGGATTGTTCCCACCCATTTCCAGCGCGAGAATCCTCTCTGGCGTCCGGGCGAAAGCCTCCGCCAGCCCCAGGCCGGTTTGGCTGCTGCCGGTGAAATACAACCCGTTGATGCCATCATGTCGGGCGAGAGCGGCCCCGATTTCCGGCCCGCTTTGCACCAGGTTGAATACGCCGGCGGGAAGGCGCGAGTCATGCCAGACCGCGGTTGTGACTTCGGCGATCAGCGGGGCGTATTTGCTCGGCTTGAACACGACCGTGTTGCCTGCCAGCAGGGCGGGAACAATATGGCCGTTGGGAAGGTGACCGGGAAAGTTGAATGGCCCGAGCACGGCAACGACGCCGTGGGGCCGGAATCGCGTCACCGCTGGCCCGCCCGCGAATTCGGTGCAGCGCTGCGCATGGGCCGTCACGGAGAATTCGACCTTGGTAATCATTGTCTGCACTTCGGACAGTGCTTCCCAGGTCGGTTTGCCGACTTCGCGCGATATGGCTTCAGCGAGACGGTCTTTTCGCGCTTCGAGCTTCGCCGCGAAAGCCCTGAGGTGCGCCTCACGTTCCGTTAGCGGCAGATGGGACCAGCGGGGAAAGGCCTGGCGGGCGGCATGCACGGCCCGGTCGACATCGTCCGGCGTGCCGGCCGGTCCGGTCCAGACGATTTCGCCAGTGGCGGGGTTGCGGGAGGAGAAGGTTGTCATGATGGCGATGGCTGCTACCGCAGCGGCGCATAGGAGATTTTATCGCCAACCCTGAGTTGGAGCGCTTCCGCCGCCTCCCGCGCAAGGCGTACGCCGCCGCACCGGGCGTCGTCCTCGGCGACCGTCCCCAGGCAGGCCCGGAAGTCAAGGCGTCCGTTGCCCAGCAGGTGGGTGATATCCGGCGGGGCAGAGTCGATCAATTCACTGATGTCGCCCGTGCGCATCTGCCGGATAGTGCGGACGTCCTTCGTTGTGGCGCACATGTGCACCCCGGCATCGAAAATATCGACATCGCCCATGGAGACGAAACTCTCGGCTTTCAGCAGGGCGAGTGCAGGCTCGGTGTCGTGATGCACCCGGCCGATCACCGCCTGTACCTCCGGAGGCAGCAGCGGGATGTAGATGGGGTGGCGCGGAACCAGCGCGGCGATGAAGGATTTGTCGCCCAGGCCGCTGAGCTGATCGGCGGCATTCAGATCGTGCTCGAAAAAATGCCGGCCCACGGCCTCCCAGAACGGCGACTTGCCCTGCTGGTCGATATAGCCGCGCATCTCGGCGATCAGGGTTTCGGCAAAACGGCGAGGGAAGGTGCCGATGAACATGAAACGCCCGAGCGAGAGCAGTCGACCCAGGCCGCCGCGCCTCGCCTCGGCCCGCAAATACAGCGAGCAGACTTCGGTCGGCCCGCGGTGGGTTTCCTTGAGATGCAGCACGGGGATCTCCTTCTCGATTCTGAGCGGCTTGTGCACGAACGGCTCGCGACGGATTTCGTAGCTATACCAGGGCTCGAACCCTCCCACTCTCGCCAGGATGCCACTGGTGCCGACCAGCTCGCCGGAGGCGGTGTCTTCAAGGACGAAAAGATAGTGTTCGCCTCCGGGCTTCTTCACCTTTGGGGAGAAGGCCCGCTGCGATTCTTCAAGATGCTCCGTCAGGGTCTCTTCGTCGGCCGGAAGGGAGGTGAGGCTGCCGTCGATGGATTTTACCAGGGCGACGAACCGGGGCAGATCATCTTCACGGATGGGGCGGAGGACATACATGAGGGGAGGGGTGGAATCGGCCGTTCGCGAATGCTGGCATGATTCTGTTCCGGTGGGAGAGGGGAGGGATGGGCCCGCGTGCGTCGGGGCATAGGAACGGGAGTGGAGTTTCCTTGATCTGAATATTACCAGTCATCCAGCCCAGCGGCCAGCGAAACCGGTGGGGGGGCTCCGGCGCCGGAAACAGGTTTGGTTTCATCGCCCTGGCAACCGTGACGAATAGGCCAAAAGGTCCAGTCTCCCCGCAGAATCCGCTCGCCCCGGCCGGCTCATTTTCGGATGAATGCGCCGTCATGCCACTGCCGCCCATCAGCCTTTTGTGCAGTCGGCGCCGATGGAATCGGCGCACGGAACGAAGATCATCCCGGCCGTCGCCGCGGAAGGGCAATTTGTCATCACTCAATAATTATTAACCAGTGAATCTCATGAATAGGAATCCGGTCATCGGCCGAGTCAAACAGCCTGCCTGCCGGGCCGGCTTTCCTCTCTCCCCAGATCAATGGCGTGCGCTGCTGTGCGGGCTCATGCTCGCAATCGGAGCTTCGGTCAGTCCGGCCGATCCGTTGCCGGCTGGCCCGGGCCGGTTCACTCTGGAAAACGAAGGCGAGCCGATCGAGGTGTTTTGTTACAAGCCGCCCACCTATGAAAACGGACCACTCGTTGTCGTGGTGCATGGCAGTGATCGCAACGCCGAGGACTATCGGAACAACGCGATCACGGTGGCCGAGCGCGGCAACGCCATCATCGTCGCGCCGCTTTTTGATCGCGAGCGCTTCACCGACGAGCGCTACAAGCGCGGTGGCGGGGTGATGAAGGATGGCAAACTGCAGCCCCGGGACAAATGGACATTCAATATCATCTTCCGCCTGGTCGGGGAGGTGCGAAGGAGGGAGGCCCAGCCCGGGATGCCATACTACCTGCTGGGCCACTCGGGCGGCGGCCAGATTGTCGCCAAGATGGCGATGTTCATGCCGGGCGAGGCGCGGCGGCTTGTCGCGGCCAATCCGGGCTCGAATGTCTTTCCGGATAAAAGCATCCCCTTCCCTTACGGGCTGGGCGGGCTGCCGGACGAATTGAGCAACGACGAAATCCTGCGCCAGTATTGCGCGGCCCCCCTGACCCTGTTTCTGGGCACCGGCGATGTTTATCAAAATGTCTCCGATGGGTTCGACTTCAGCGAGCATGCCATGCGCCAGGGCCCGGTGCGCCTGGCCCGAAACCACAATTTCTTCAACCTCATGCAGAAACTGGCCGTCGACCACGGCTGGGCGTTCAATTGGCGCATCGTGGAAACGCCCGGCATCGGCCATTCGGGAGCCAAAATGTTCAAGGCCCCGGAGGTAATTGAGGCGCTGTTCGGCGCGGACCGGCCCGCCACGGGACATTAAGTGGATCAGGCGGGCTGGCTGTTCGCAGACATGGCCGGGCTGTGCCGGCCGCGGCGCAGGGCGTCTTACAGCGCCAGAAAGCACGCGCACATAATGATCGTTGGCAGCAATGCGGCCGCAAGGAGTTTGAGCGGCGCCACTCCCCCGGGGAAATAGCGCCGCAGGATCGCCTGTCCGGCGGGATTGGGAGCGTTGGCGATGACGGTCAGACCGCCGCCCGCCACTGCGCCGGCCACCACCGCATATTTGAGCGAATCGCCGAAGCCGGGTACGAGCGAGGCCAGGTAGGTGACGGCGGCGTTGTCGTTGAATGCGGTCAGGACGACGGCCCCGAAAAACAGCGACGTGTCGGTCAGTCGGCCGAGGATCGGCTGCAGCCACCACGTCTGGAGCCCGCCGTGAATCACCAGCCCGGCGAGAAAGAAGCCGACAAGGATCGGCGAGCGTAGGTCGACGGTGTTTTGGTGGTGGGCCGTCGCCTGGGCGAACGCAAGGAAGAACAGGAACGCGCCGATGAACAGCACCGGATGGTGTGCCTGCCACACGGTGAACACCAGAAAGCCGATCTGCACCACTGTGATCCACGCCGGCACCGCCGGCCGCTTTTTCTGCGAACTGCTGCCGCCCGGCCGTCCCGCAAGCCCCGCGAGTTCGCGGCGGAAGGCCAGATAGTAGACCACCGTCGCCAGGGTGACCCCCATTACGGCCCGCCAGCCGAAATGTGTCAGCATGTGCAGCAGGTCCCAGTCCCATGCCCGCGCCACCATGATGACCGGTGGCGCCGCGAAATGAGTGAGCGTGCCGCCAACCGAGACATTGACAAACAACAGGCCGAGCGTGGCGTAGCGCAGCCGCGTGCTCGGCTGCAGGTCATAAAATTTCCGGGCCAGAAGCAACGCCGCGATCGTCATCGCGGCCGGCTCGGTGATGAGCGATCCGAGCAGCGGTGCAAGCAGCAGAATCGCCAGCCACCAGGCGCCCGGCGTTTCCCGCCCCAGTCTGGCGACCGCCCGCAGACACTGCTCGGCAAAACCCAGGATCGGACGCGTTGCCGCCAGCGCCATGATGATCACAACGAACAACGGCTCGGTGTAGGTGACGCGCTCGCCGAGGTAGCTTGCGACCGCCGGCCAGCCTTTGAACCAGGTGATCGCCCCCGCCAGCACCAGCACCCAGATGCCGAACACCGCCTCCACCTCGCCGAAAAAATGCAGCATCTGTCCGGCGAAGCTCACCTCTTCGGACACTCCTTCGTCACCGGCGTCGCTCTGCGGTGCCGCGGGAACACCGGCCCGGCTCGCGGCATGGCGTTCATCGATCACGTGCGCCCAGTGCCGGATCTTCGCTGTCAGAAACGTGTGCAGGATGGCGCAGGCGAAGATCGCGAGCGCTACCGCGTTGAACGGATCGGCCGCGGCCCGGTGCATCAGCACATCCCACAGGCCGGCGCCCACCGGATCGGCGTAACTGTCGAGCGGCGCCGGCAGGATCGCGGCCGGGCTCAAAGGGTCCCCCGGCGCCTGGACACCGACTGCGGCCAACTGTGCAATGGGGTGATGGTACATGGAAACGCCGCGAGGAAACCACCTGCTCGCGGGAAGGCAACTCGCTGTCTGCTTCCCAGCGCGCCATTATGACTCGTTATTTCTGGTGGGATTGTCTGGCTTTTCCGTCAGGCACACGACCGCCCCAGGACAAATGGCGCCGCGCTTCCATGGCTTTTTTTGAGGGGAAATTCGTCGGGCCGGGCGGGCGGAATTGCCCCTTCCTGTTCAGTGCGGCAGGCCGCACTCGCGCTCGAAGCGGTTGAGGCGGTCGCGCCGGCCGACCACGAGCAGCTCGCTGCCCTCGGTGAGCACGAGCGCGGCGGTAGCCTCATCGATCTTCAGCCGGTTCCCTTCCGCCTGTTTGCCGAGAACGGCAGTCACGCCATATCTTTTCGGCAGCTGCGCCTGGGCGAGCGTCTGACCATGCAAGGCTGGTCCGAGACGGATGTCCGCGATCAGAAAATCGCCGACGAGCGGATGGCGCTCGCTGTGGGTGTCGTCGCGCAGCCGCTCGGCCAGACGGTACGCCATGTCCCGGACTGGCAGCACCACGTCATCGGCCCCCACGCGCTCCAGCACCTGCGCGTGCTTCACGTCCACGGCCCGCGCCACCACCCGGGGCGCCTTGAGCTGTTTGAGCAGCAGGGTGGAGAGAATGCTGGCCTGCATGTTTTCGCCGATCGCCACCACGATGACGTCGGCGCCGAGCGCCCCCGAGGCCTTTATCGCATCCTCGTCGTCGGCCGACATCTCAACTGCATGAAAACCGTCGTCGGCCAGTTCTTTCACGCGGTCGGCACGACAGTCGCCCAGCTCCACTTCGCAGCCGAACTCCGACAGCCGTGTCGCCAGATGGACGCCGAAGCGTCCGCCGCCAATGATGAAAATTCTCTTTGCCATAGGATTCAGCCGAGTGCCACGTCTTCTTCCGGGTAACGCACATGCCACGGTTTCACGGGCCGGGCGAGATAAACCGCGAGCATGAGCGGGCCGACACGACCGGTGAATATCAACGCTATCACGACCAGTTTGCCCGAAATGGTCAACAGTCCGGTCACGCCCGTGCTCAGGCCGACGGTGCCGAAGGCCGATACGGCCTCGAACGCCAGCCCCAGCCAGTTTCCGCGCGCTGCTGAGGAGGGCTGGCCAAGCTCGGTGAGCATCAGCGCGCCTATGCCGGTCGCCGCCACGGTCAGTCCGAGCAAGGCGATCATCAGGGCGATGCCGCTCATGCGCGGAGCGATGCGCCGTCCGAACACCTGCACCGTCTCCTGCCGCAGCAGTGCCGCCCGCGCCGTGCAGAACAGGATGGCCACCGTCACGGTTTTGATGCCGCCGGCCATCGATCCCGGCGAGCCGCCGATGAACATCAGGACAAGGCTTGAAAGAAGGGTGGCCGGATGCATCTGCCCAACATCGACGACGTTGAAGCCCCCCGTACGGGTCATCACGGAATGAAACGCCGCCCACGACAGTTTTTGCGCCCACGGCTGGCCGGCCAGGGTGTGGCCCCATTCAAAAAGCAGCGTTGCGACGGTGCCGGCGGCGATCAGCAGGGCCGAGACGACGACCGTCAGCCGGGTCTGGAGCGTTATCCGGCCGCGCCGCCTCGGATCGCGGCGCCAGAAATAGTAATACCGCAGGTTGACAAGCGACAGCAGGCCGATGCCTCCGGCGATGACGAGCAGGTCGACGATCCCGAGCAGCGCCGCGTCGCCCCGCCAGCGGGCCAGCCCCTCGGGGAAAATGGAGAAGCCGGCATTGCAGAATGCGTTCACCGAATAAAACACCGCCTGCCAGATCAACCCCAGCGGATCGGCTGCAGGGTTTTGCGTCTGCAGCCGCCAATACAGACTGGTCGCGCCAGCCGCCTCCATCAGCGCGATGACCAGGCAACTAAACCGGAACAGCTCGGCTGGCCGCGCCCGCTGGAGCCGTCCGATTGTTGCCGTCACGGCACCCTCGTGCGCGAGCGACAGCCGTTCGCCGCTCAGCATCACAAGCGCCAGACTGGCGGTGATGATGCCGAGACCGCCGGCCTGGACTAGCGCCAGCAGCACTCCCTGCCCGAACCCGCTCAGGGTTTCGGCTACGTTGATCGGACTGAGCCCGTTCACGCATGTCGCGGAAGTGGCCAAAAAAAATGCGTTGATCCAGTGCAGGGGACGGCCGGGCAGGTGGGAGAAAGGCAGCAGCAGCAGCGCTGTGCCGACCGCGATGATGGCCAGAAATCCCAGCGGCACCGGCCGCAAATCCGGATCGCTCCGTTGCGGCTGGAAAGGCGACAGCCACTTGGCGTCGGGCAAAGGAAGACGGACCCGTTTCATGGCAGCCCCGTCCTGCCCAGGCACGGCTGGATGCGATGGTGCCGGTTCATGGCAGCCCGAGGTTCCGGCGAAGCCGTCACATGCTTTCTCCGAAGAGGTTTGCCAGCCGGGCGACCAGCTTTCGCCGGGCCACGGCGTAGGAGAAATACTTCAATCCGAGCGCATAGTTGGTGCGGGCCCACTCATCGCGCCGGGCTGGGTCGTGCCGCAACGCGCGCACCTGCTCGACCGTCTCCCGGGTCACCAGTTGGGTCATCTCCACCGTCTTGAAGCCGAGCGGGTCGATGTCGCGGGCGTAGACCGCATAGGTGTTCACGACCACCGGCTTGCCGAAGTAGATGGCCTCGAGGAAGGCGTTGCCGAAGCCCTCGTATTGGCTCGGATAGGTGACTAGGTCGGCGTGCGGGTAAACGTCGTAGAGCGAGTAAAACTTGCGGCCCTGTGCATTCGTTCCGCGGTTCTCGCCCACGCGGTCGGCGATGAAACGCACGTCAATGCCCGCATCGAGGATACGCTCGTTCAGCATCGCCATGTAGCCGTTGCCCTCATCGCCGGCCGGATGCGAAATGACGAGTTTGGCCCGGGGATCCTTGAGCTGGCGCACCAGCTCGATGGCGTGTTCGATGCCCTTGCGTTGTATGACGCGAGTCGGTTGCAGAATGAAGAAATCGTCGTCCCTCAGTCCAATCTCCCGGCGCAGATCGCGGTTGTAATCGTCAAGGCCGGGCGGCGGGGTCTCGAAGTCAAGGATGTTTGGGATGATGACGGCTGAGCGGCTGCAGCGCCGGGCGAGCTCCTTTTGGGCCATCGAATTTATGACCACATGCTCGACACCCGGCAGTCCGCCGGGGAACGCGGCCCGCAGGTAATCGTTGACCGAATTGACCACGAAGCGCTCGCGCTCCCACGTGAAATCGTGGTGATGCGCGATGGTGGGCAGGCCGGTTTCCGCAATCACCTCTGTCACCGCCAGCCCCAGTGGCACATGCATGGGAATGGCGAGGATGTTTTCGGCGATGATCACCTCCAGGCGGAACTTGTCTATGAACCGGTACAGTTCATCCTTGAGCGTCTCCTTGATAGCCTGGATGCGGCTGGTGATGGCGCGTGTGCGCACCGGCACGCCAAAGAGTTGATGCTGCAGTTCGGCGACCTCCGGGTGGTCGAAGTAAGCCAGCGGCGCCAGGTGGCTGGCGGAGGGAGGGGTGTCGAGCAATCCGGCCATCCAGAAACAGGAGTGGCCCATGCCTTGCAGGACGTGGTCCCATTTGCGCGCCTCCAGGGTCACTCCATCCGTGCCGGAAAAGCGCGTGGAGATGAAGCCGATGCGTTTGGGTGCGCCGATGCTCAGGATGCAGGTGTTCATGTTATGGCAGGTGTCATTAGGGTTGGCTGAACCAACCGACCAGGCGTTCCCAGTCGGTATCGGTTTGCGGGCCTATCTGGCAGGTTTGCCAGCCGTGGGCCCGGGCGGGAGCGATGTCGTTGTCGGCCCGGTCGCCGACCATGACGGCCTCCCCTGGCTCGATGCCCAGGGTGCGCAAGCGGGCCGTCAGCAATCGAAAGACATGGGGGTCGGGTTTGCTGAAACCTTGCTGAAACGACAGAAAACTGATCCGGGGATCAAACAGATCGCGCGACAACCCGGCGCCCGCCAGCGCGTCGTCCAGTTCGCCTAGGGTATACGGCTGGCAGTTTGAGGCCAATCCCAGGTGGAGTTGCGCCCGCTGGGCGGCGCGAAGGACGTTGGCCGCGCCGGGCATCAGGCGCACAGCGCGCATGAAATCGGCCTGATAGACGGACGCACCGGTCCGTTGGGCGGCCGGCAGGCGAGCGAACTCCGGCAGCACGGCGTCGACCACGTCGGGCCAATAGACTTCGGGATAGGGAATGCCGCGTGCCCGGGCGGCGGCATGTTCGGCCGCGACCACCTGCCGGCACCGGGCGTCGAACTGCGCCAGGTCCAGACGCGGCGCCGTGCCCGGTCCGTCCTTCCATGCCTGGGTCCAGCGGCGGTCGGCATCGGCGGGTGGCGGCCCTATCTCGAGAAGCGTGCCGTAAAGATCGAAAATGACGGCGCGAATTTTCATGAGTTTCGGCACCATGTCAGGGGGTAGAGGTTGGCGGCGCAAAGCTTTTGCCGGATGAATTCCCTCTGGGCGGCGAGGCTGGCTGCCGGGTTGAGCCGGTCGGTCGGCCGGGCCGAAAGCAGGGCGGTGAACCTCGCTGCATAGGCGGCGCCGCCCAGCCACCGCGCGGCCTGGCGCGGCCAGGGTGTGACGCCCAGCGTGCCGCGGGCGGCCCGCGCTCGCCATTCGGCCAGAAACGGATTGAGCGGCGCGCACAGGCTCCACGATGTTGCCAGCGGCTGGCGCAGGACCTCCAGTTGGGCCGTCAGCGTGAGGCGGCTGAAGGGGACGGGGCTTATGGCTCCCTTCGCCTCGAGCAGTGCCGGCCGGCCGGCGATCCGGCGGCAGGCGGACGGTAACTGTTCCTGCCAAACGCGGAAGAGACGGCGCTGGCGCTGATGTTCCGCAGACCAGTCGAACAGGCCGGGGTCCACCAGCAGCTCCTCATAATATTGCGGAAACCGGAATCCGAACCGAGCGAGATCTGGCGCGATGTTCGGCAATGACCGGGCAAGCAGCGGCCGGTGAGCGGCGGCCGCTTCGATATAGGGCAGGCCGAAACCTTCAAACAACGACGTGAGCAGCACCGCCTCGCTTGCCGCCAGCAGTGCCGGGACGGAGGGCTTGCTGTTTTCGTCGCCGCTCAGAAGGCCGAGGCGGAGTCTCCAACCCGCCTGCCGGGCGGCGGTGCCAAGCCGGCGGGCGTAGGTCTGCTCTTCCGCGGAACTGATTCCGCCGGTGGTGACCAGCCAGGCTTCGGGCCGCAGCCAGCGGGTGAGCAGGAGGGCCTCGGCGAGATTCTTGCGCCGCAGCAGGCGACAGGGTGCAAGCCAAACCGGCGCCGCCTCTCCGAGTTGCTCCGTCAGCCAGCGGCCGGCCTGGCGAACCTGCGCAGCGGCCGGGTTCGGCGCCGCATCGGCCAGATTCGGCAGCCAGCCGGCGCGTTGATGGAAGTGGCGTTGCAAAATGGCCGTGTCCGCCTGGTTGATGGCGGCGTGCCGGACATGGGGGAGGGAGGGCAGGAAGGTTTCCGCCACCTGTGTGATGGTCCGGAACCCCGCGCGCCGCATCTCGGACCAGCGGTGCCAGCGATTGTCGAACCACCAGTCGTGGTGGTGAAGCACGAGCGGAATCGAACGCCTTGAACAGGCCCGCGTCAGCTCGCGCGTCAGTGCGGGATTGCGGCCGAGCCCCTGGTTGTGCGCCCATGCGACGCAATCCTCCGTGCGCATCGCTCCAAAAAGTTTTTCGAAGAATCCATGCAGCCGGTGCTCTCGCACGACCGGGGTTTGCCGCTTCTCCGCCACATAGCCGAGCGCGGGCTCGAGACGGCATACGACCGGCACGGCGCCCAGCCCGGCTCGGAAGCGGTCGAGCCACGGCCCATCCGGCGCTTCGCCGGCCGCGAGCACAACCTGGTCCACTCGGGGCCGGAGAATCCGGACCAGATAGGGAGTGGCCATCTCGATGACGCGCCGCACCCCGCCCGGGCGGAAGTGATTGTGGATGATCACAAATTTCACGGAAGCGCACTGTTTCATGTTGAGACGATGGAGCCAAGTTTTTCCTCGATGGAAATGCATTGGCGCTTGCTTCAGGCGAACAAAGAAGGATTCTTTTCAACGGGCTTGGATGCGACAGCTTCCAAGTTCACTCAAGGGTCCGGGCTGCGTAACCCCGGAGGCAAAATGCGGATGGTCGGGCCACCATCCGGGTCTCGAATCACAACGGCGATGCAATGAGGTCGGTGGCAATACAACTGCAATCCGAACGCCCGGCCTTTCCCTTTTTCGCCGTGGACTGGAGACCCTCCGACGCCGAGCAGTTTCCCGGAGGACGATGCGGGATGCGATTGATGACAACGAAAGGCTAATCCATGTCTGACTTCTTCCAAACCGGCGCCATTGCCACTCTCCACCGTCTTGGGCGGACAGACCTGCCCCGGCTCGAACGCGAACTGATCCAGTTTTCCCAAGAGACGCCAATCGCCCTGGTGCTGCCATGCCATGTTCGCGAAATCGGCACCAAGGCGCTGCGCGGCATCATCCGCGAGCTCAAGAGCGTGCCCTACCTGAAGCAGATTATCGTTGGCATCGACGGGGCTACGCGCCTGCGCGACTGGCAAAAGGCGCGCCGTTGCTTCCGGCAGTTGCCGCAAAAGCCGGTATTGCTCTGGAACGACGGCCCCCGCATGTTGGCGCTGTTCAAGAAACTGGATGAGGCTGAGATCTTCCCGGGTCCCAGCGGCAAGGGGCGCAACGTCTGGACCTGCTTCGGCTATGTGCTGGCCAGCGAACAGGCGCGCATGGTGGCAATGCACGATTGCGACATCTCCACCTACAACCGCGAGCTGCTCGCGCGGCTGTGCTATCCCGTGGCGAATCCGGCCCTCGGGTTTGACTTCTGCAAGGGCTATTACGCCCGCGTGACCGACCGGCTCAACGGCCGGGTCATGCGCCTGCTGCTGACCCCGCTCATCCGGGCGCTCAAGAGCATCGTCGGCCCGCACCCCTACCTGGTGTACATGGACACGTTCCGCTATCCGCTGGCGGGCGAAATCGCGCTGGACGTTGACCTGGTGCGGCGCCTGCGGATTCCGCACGACTGGGCGCTCGAGGTCGGCACCCTGTCCGAGGTCATGCGCAACTGCGCGCCGCGCGCCATCTGCCAGTCGGAGTTGTGCGAGATCTACGAGCACAAGCACCAGGAGCTCTCAATCCGCGACCCCGACCGGGGGCTGAACAAGATGGCCATCGACATCGCTCGGTCCTTCTTCCACCGCATGGCGGCCGAGGGCATCAAACTCGACGCCGGGCTGTTCGACACGCTGCTGAGCGCTTACAGCCGCCAGGCGGAGGACACGTTGCGGTTCTACGGGGCGGATGCGGCGCTCAACGGTCTCAACTATCCCCGCCACGTGGAGGAGACGGCGGTGACGGTGTTCGTGCGCAGCATCAGCATTGCGGCCAAGGCTTTTCAGGAGGACCCGCTCTGGTCGCCGCGCATCTCGAACTGGAACCGGGTCGAATCGGCGCTGCCGACCTTCCTCGACGAGCTGCGCGAGGCGGTGCGGATGGACAACGAATGAGCGCCGCCTGGACCGTCGCGCGCAGGCCGCGCCGCCTGGACTGACATGGCTTCCCGAATCTTCCCTCTCCTCGAGTCGCTCTACGGTCCAGCCGGGGCCGCTGTGCTGGCGCCGAAACTAGCGACCCTGCTCCATCGCTTCCGCTCGGAGCTGGCCGCTCGGCGTGGACCGCGCTCTTCGACCGATCTCTCCGAGCGCGATGTCCTGCTCATCACTTATGCCGATCAAGTGCGCGATCCGGAGATAACGGCGCTTGCCGCGCTCGCCCATTTTGCACGCCATCATCTCCGCGGCGTGGTGAGCGGGATACACCTGCTGCCTTTCTACCCCTGGTCTTCAGACGACGGGTTTGCCGTGAAGGACTATTTTGCGGTCGCGCAGGAATACGGGACGTGGAACGACATCGACCGGCTGGGCGCGGAGTTCGACTTGATGTTTGATGCGGTGTTCAACCACCTGTCATCAGAAAGCGACTGGTTCCGGGGTTTTCTAGCCGGCGACGAGCGATTCCGCGATTTTTTCGTCACCGTCACCGGCGAGCCCGACTTGTCGCAGGTGGTCCGGCCGCGCGCGCTGCCGCTGCTGACCGAGTTCGCCGGACGAGGAGGCCCGCAGCAGATCTGGACCACCTTTGGCGCCGATCAGGTGGATTTGAATTTCCGCAACCCCGAGGTTCTGGCCGCCGTGCTGGAAGCGCTCCTGTTCTACGTGGCCCGGGGCGCGCGGTTCATCCGGCTCGATGCCATCGCTTTTCTCTGGAAGGAAATCGGCACCTCCTGCCTGCACCGGCCTCAGACGCACCATCTCATCCAGCTCCTGCGCGCCGTGCTCGACGAGGTCGCTCCGCACGTTCTGCTCGTCACCGAAACCAACGTGCCGCACGAGGACAACCTGAGCTACTTCGGCGATGGCGCGAATGAGGCCCAGCTCGTCTACAACTTTGCCCTGCCTCCACTGGTGCTCCATTCCATGCAGACGGGCCGGGCGGAGAAGCTGACCCGCTGGGCGCAAACGCTCGTGTTGCCGTCCGATCGCGCGACCTTCCTAAACTTTCTCGCGTCGCATGACGGCGTCGGATTGAACCCGGTGCGCGGCATTCTGGCCGAAGGGGAGATCGACGCATTGGTGCAGCGTACCTTGGATCACGGTGGCTTCATCTCCTACAAGCACCTGCCAGACGGATCCCAGGTGCCATACGAGATGAACATCAACTATCTCGACGCGCTCTCGAATCCGGGGGCGGCGGAACCGGCGGAGATGGCGGCGCGCAGGTTTCTCACGGCGCAGGCGATGATGCTCTGTCTACCGGGACTGCCGGGCATTTACTTTCACTCACTCTTTGGCTCGCGGGGAGATCTGCGCGGCGTGGAAGCCAGCGGCATCAAGCGGCGCATCAACCGCGAGAAACTGGCTCGGGCGAACCTGGAAACCGAACTGGCGGATCCCGCTTCGCTGCGGGCCCGGGTGTTTGGCGGGTTTCGCGATTTGCTCGGTTTCCGGCGCACCCACCCGGCTTTCGCCCCGAACTCCCCGCAGCGGGTGCTCGAACTCGATCCGCGGGTGTTCGCAGTATTGCGCGAAACCGTGGACGGCCGCGATCGCGTGCTCTGCCTGCACAACGTCAGTGCCGGTTCCGTCACGGTCCCGACGGGGAGTCTGGGCGCGGGCCAGCCGTTTCTTGAGGCTCATGGCTGGCGCTGGATACCGCTGGCGTGAGTGGCTTTGGGGGCGTAGGGGCGGTTCGTTTGCGGAGATACCGCAATGAGGAAACCGCGCCCATCGCGATCCCGATGAGCGCACTCAGAAAGATGACCAGGGACTGGGAGGCGGAAAAATTCCAGACGAGAAACCGCAGTTGGACGACGTCGGCATTTTGCACGCTGAACACGGCAACCGCCAGCAGCAGGAACAGGAAGAACAGAACCCTGAAATTCATGGAGTAGTGGATCGACGATGTATGACGCGCTGGGGATACGGAATTTCAATCCCGTTTTCGCGCGACTTCCGCGCGATCGCATAGTTGATCTCGCCACGGAAACGCCGCGGCGCATGGGCCATCTCCTGCGTCCACGCGCCAAGCTCGAAATCGAGTGAGCTTTCACCGAAGTCGATGAAGTGGACTGCGGGCGCAGGGTCCGGCAGCACGCTCGGGTGCTCTGTCGCGACCTCGAGCAGCACTGCTTTCAGCATTTCCATATCCGTCCCGTAGGCGACGCCGATGGGGAGGCGGATGCGCACCTTGGGGTCGCCATGGCTCCAGTTGGGAATCGGTTGCGTGATCAGATCGGTGTTCGGAACGATGATGAAGATATTGTCGTTGGTTACAACGGCGGTGCTGCGCAGGCTGATTTTCGCCACCTGTCCGGCGACGCCCGCCACTTCGTCCGATCGCAGAGTGCGATCGGCCTTTCCCCCAGGATGACCAGTCCGCTGACGATGTTGCTGACAATGTTCTGCAGGCCGAAACCGAGGCCCACGCCCAGCGCGCCGGCGATGACGGCGAGCGAGCTGAGATCAACTCCGTTGACAAGCAGGGCGATGTAGAAGCCCAGCGTCACGAATACGTAGCTGAAAAACTTGGCTATGGCGAACTGCAGCCCGGGAGGGTTTACCGGCGCCGCACGGAGAGAACGGGGCACTCGGCATGTCGCATTACCTGCTCCGCCGTACTGCCGAGGACGAATCGTTTCAGGCCGGTGCGGCCGTGGGTCGCGAGCACGATCATGTCCACCTTCAAAGTACCGGCCGTCCACAGAATCTCGGTGTGCGGTGTGCCGATGCGCACGATGTTTCGCTCGTGTAGATCCTTGGAAAGCAGCCTGGCGGCCATGTCGGCGAGCCGGCGTTCGGCTTTCTGCTTCAGCTTCGCGTAATCCAGGGTCAGCAGGGTCACCCCGGGAGCATTGCGGTAAGTGGGCTGGATCACATGTACGAGAATGATCCGGGCACGAAATTTTTGCGCGATCGGCACTGCATAGCGCAGGGCCTGACGCGATTGTCCGGAAAAATCGAGCGGTACGAGCAGGCGTGCGATCCGGGGATAGGACGCTTTCACGCGGCCGATCACGGCAGGAACCGAACGGGGTGGATGGCTGGATGGACGGGCTGGCATAGTGCGGGAGGGCAGGGGCCGCGAACGCGCGGCGTTTGTTTCTGGAATGCAGGTTTAGGTTATCGCCGGAATGAGGCGCAGCAAGTGGAATCTCTATGCCGGACCGGCGGTCGGCTCCCCTTTCTCTCCTGCTCGCGCGGTTTGCAGAACTATATGAAAATCCACAACGAATCAGTGTATCAGATCGCGGTGCCCAAAAACAGTTTGGCACGCCGGATGTCCGGATATAAGCGCCTAACCGGTCTTCCCTTCAGACGGTCGGCATGGCCCCTGCCGGCTTGGACAGTGCCAGCCCCGGGGCACCGCCCCTGCGACGATCATTCCGCTGGTGGCGGTTTTTCGATTTTGACGCGGCGAATCCGCTCCCCGTGCACGTCGAGTGCGGTGAAGCGATAGTCTCCAATCGAAAACGTCTCGTTGCGCGGTGGCATCCGTTCGAGATGTCGCACGAACCAGGCCGCGACGGTTTCAAGCGTGATCCATTCAAATGGCCAGCCGGTCTCGGCCTGCAACTCCCGCATTGTGAAAGCACCGCTGACGATGATGGTCTGCCCTTTGTGCTCATAGATGGGCCCAAGGCCGATATCCAGCTCGTCGCGGATGTCACCGACGATTTCCTCCAGCACGTCCTCGAAAGTCACGATGCCCGCGAGTTTTTGCTCGTCGTCGCGGACGATGGCGAGGTGGCTTCGCTCCATGCGGAAGCGCTCGATCATGACGTGGACGGGCGTTTTCAAGGCAAACTCCAGCGCTGGGCGTATCAGCGGAGCGAACGATGTTTCTGGTCCGAGTGCCTGAATCTGCCACAGCCACTCGCGCACGAGCACCATGCCTTTGACCCGGTCGAGGGTGCCATCGCACACGGGGAAGCGACTGTGGCCGCTCGCTTGGGCGATGCGCAGGTTGTCGGCGAACGACCGGTCGAGCCAGAGGGCGCTGACCTGATCGCGCGGCCGCATGATTTGTTGGGCGGTGGTGTCGCGTGCACGGAGCGACTGCACCATGAGTTTGTTCACGAGCGCGTCGCCCGGGTGCGAGTGCCGCGCGTGGCTGAAGACGTATTCGAGTTCCTCTGCCCCGAAGCCGTGTTCGCCCTCGCCCGTGGGCTGGAGGCCGGCCCAGCGGAGGCAGCGGTTCGCAGTGCCGTTGAGCACCCAGATGAACGGGAAAAAGGCATAGTAAAACACAAGCAAAGGGGCCGCCACCCATAGCGCCACACCCTTGGCCCGCTGGATGGCGAGGGATTTGGGCGCGAGTTCGCCAAAGATGATGTGCAGAAACGTGATCACGCCGAACCCGGCGGCGAACGAGATCGAAGCGACGGTGTCGGGGTTGACGATGCCGCAGCGTGTGAGCAGCGGTTCCAGCCGGTGCGCGACGAACGGTTCGCCAATCCAGCCGAGACCGAGGCTGGCGAGCGTGATGCCGAGCTGCGTGGCCGAGAGCGCGGCGTCGAGGTGCTCGGTGGTCTTGAGCGCGAACTTCACCCGCCAGCCGCCGGTCTTCGCGAGCGGGTGGAGCTGGCTTGCGCGCACTTTTACGAGGGCGAATTCCGCGGCAACGAAGAAGCCGTTCGCGCACACGAGGGCGACGATGACCAGGATTTCCAAGGCGATGTCGAAGAGGGAGAACATAATATCGATTTCATGCTAAGTATCCGCGGTCGGTTCCCAAGAAGGAAACATCCGCCGCCAATCGTGCGGATGGAATGCTGCCGTTGCTGAGCCGATCTCAAACTGCTTCCCATTTGTTCGCGGTTTTCGGTAAAAGATAGCCACATTCCATCCGCGACTGGCGTTCCAGTGAGGCACATATTGGGCGTGAGCTGTGTTCGCCAAGAAAAGCCCCATATAAGGGGTGTGTGGATGCCGGGTTAATTGGCCTCAGCGTGCCAGGTAAATTCGACGGAATGAGTCCATTTTGGCCGTAGTGGGGCGCGACTTCTCCCAATGGTGAAATCAGTTGATGGAGTCTTCCGTCAACTTGCCAACAACTTGTGAGTAAATTCAGGAGAGAGTTTACTTGACTGGGTGGGGTAAAAAAGGGAGAAATGGGGCGTTTTGGGGAACTGGGCATCCCAATGACGACCACCGGCATAAATGTATACTCCGGACTTTTCCGGCATTCCATCGATGACAAGAATCGACTCACGATTCCGTCGCTTTGGCGCTGGACGCATTCCGACACGGAGACGTTCCTCGCGATTCCCCATCCGGATGGCTACATTGCGGTCCTGCCGCCGGCCCGTGTTGCCCGGCTCTTGCAGCAGATCGCGGAGATGAGACTTTCCGACCGCGATGCGCAGGCGGTCAAGGCCCGGCTGTTTGCCAACGCCCTTTCTTTCACCTTCGACAAGCAGGGCCGGTTCGGCGTCAGCGCGGACCTGCTGCACCACGCCGGCATCACCAAGGAAGCGGTGCTCGGCGGGATGGGCGATACTTTCAACATCTACAGCCCGAAGCGTTGGGACGAAATGCATCAGAGCACCGCGGGTGAGAACTTCGGCGACCTGATGCGCCGCATCGGCCTTTGAGCCATGAAGACCGCGATTATCCGCCTCCAACCGCTGCCCAAACTCGCCCCTGTCATCCGTGCGAGTCGCCACCCGGCGCTCGGGATGAGGGCCGGCAAACCTCAGCGGAGCCAGTCCCATGTGCGTAGTCGCAATTGATCCATCCCCGTGCCCCATGCCCACCGGACACCAACCCGTTCTGTTGCACGAGGTGCTGGAGTTGCTCGCTCCGCAGGAAGGACGGGTCTACCTCGACTGCACCTTCGGCGGGGGCGGCCATACACGCGCATTGCTGGCAGCCGCGCCCGGTGTGCGGGTCGTCGCCCTCGATCGCGACCCGGCGGCGCATGCGAGGGGGGCAACGGTGCGGGCGGAATTCGGCGCGGCGTTTGAACTGGTCGATCTCGATTTTGGCGATCTCGCGCAGTTCGGCCCCGGGATGTTTGCGGGCATACTCTTCGATTTGGGGGTTTCGTCGTTCCAGTTCGATGAGGTGGCGCGGGGATTTTCCTTTCGGGCCGACGCCCCGGTGGACATGCGGCTTGATCCGCGGCGCGGAGTGCCGGCGGGAGAATGGCTCGAGCGGGCTCCGCATGACGAACTCGTGCGTGCCATCCGTGATTTTGGCGAGGAGACGCACTGGCGGCGCGTGGTCCGCGCCCTCGAAGACGCCCGCGGCACGGGTGCATTGCGCCGGACGGTGCCGCTGGCCGAGTTGATCGCCGCGGCCATTCCGGCGCGGGATCGCCATGCCTCGAAAATCCATCCTGCGACGCGGGCTTTTCAGGGCATCCGCATCGCGGTCAACGACGAACTCGGCGCCCTGGAGCGCGCGCTGCCGGCGGCCTTTGCCCGGCTCGCACCGGCCGGCGTGCTGGCCGTCATCAGCTTTCATTCGCTCGAGGACCGACTCGTCAAGCGATTCTTCCGCCATGCCGCCGGCCTGCCGGTGGACAAGAACGACGCCACGCCGCAGCAGGATCGCACGAAATCTGCGGAACTCCTGACCCGCCGTCCGCTCACTCCCTCCGCATCGGAAATTTCCGCCAATCCGCGCAGCCGCTCCGCCAAACTCCGGGGCCTGCGCAAACTCTAGTCATCCGTTTGCCATGAGAACCCCCTCCGCCCCTGCCATGCCCAACCGGTTGATCGCCCTGATCCTGACACTGCTCGTCTTTGCCGGCTCCATCGGACTCGGTGCGGTGTGGGTGCGCCAGGAAATTTCCCAGACAGCCAACCGCAACAAGCTCCTGGAGCGGCGGATCGCCGATCTCGACCGCCGGCTGGACGAGGTGAATGCCGAGATCGCCATGGCCGACAGCACCGAGTCCCTGTTGCGGCAGAACGACCTCATGCGCCTAGGCCTCCTGCGGCCACGGGAGGAGCAGGTGCAGCGCGTCGAGGTTTCGCCGGAAATGATCCTGATGGCCAAGCGCAATCAGGAGGTTCTGTCCGTGGCTTCCGGACCGGTCGTCTTCCGTCTCTCCGCCGCCGCCAATTCGCGTTGAACCATGTCTAAGGGCTTTGCCTCCAATGCACGCATGACCCTGCTTGGCCTGGGGGTGCTGAGCTGCTTTGTATGCGTGGCGGTGCGTCTGGTCTTCCTGCACGTGGTCGATCGCGATGATCTGCTCAAACTCATCGAAAAGGCTCGTCACCAGGTCGTGATTGAGCATGCGCGCCGCGGCGTCATTCTCGATACCCATGGCGGCCTCCTCGCCGCCAGTCGTCCCTACATCGAGCTCGGTTTTGATCCCCAGGTCATGCGTCCGGAAGACGAGGCCAATTGGCCCAAGCTGGCCAGCCTGCTCCGTCTTCCCGAGGCCCAGCTCGCCGAGACGCTCCGCCGGCGGCCGCCGGCGGTGGTGGATGGCGACGGCAGGACCCGCCCTGTGCAGTATGTGAAGATATGCGAGGGACTGGACGACAAAACCTACGACCAGGTGCAATCGCTGCATATCCGCGGCGTCTACGGCACGCGCAATTACCGCCGCGTCTACCCGAGCGGGTCGCTGGCCGCGCATGTGCTCGGTTACATCAACAAGGAGGAGGTGCCCGTCACCGGGGTGGAGCGCCATTTCGACCTCTATCTCCGCGGGCAGGACGGCTGGATCGAATCCGAAAAGGACGGCGCCCGGCGCGAGCTCGCGCAATTCCGCTCGCGGGAGGTCCCCGCGCAGGACGGCTATGACGTTGTCCTTACGATCGATTCCGTGATCCAGCACATGATCGAGGAGGAGCTGCGCCATCTGGCCGCCCAGTACTCCCCGAATTTCGCCACCATCATCGTCAGCGATCCCGCAACCGGCGCGATCCTGGGGCTCGCCAGCCATCCCACCTTCGACCTGAACGAATTCAACAAGGTCTCGTTCGAGGTGCAGCGCAACCGCGCTGTGACGGACGTGATCGAGCCCGGTTCGACCTTCAAAATCGTGCCGGCGTCCGCCGCCCTCAACGAGCAGCTAGTCACCCCGGTCTCGAGCTTCGACTGCGGCAGCCCGACCGTCGTATACCACGGGCGCACACTGCGGCTGTCGAAGGATGATCATCCGTTCCAGACGCTCACCGTGGCCGATATCGTGGCGCACTCGAGCAATCGCGGCGCGGCCCATCTGGGGCTGCTGCTCGGGGAGAACCGGCTCTACGACTATGTGCGGCGGTTCGGCTTCGGCCAGCCCACCGGTTTCCCGCTGGGAGGCGAGGTGCGCGGTCTCCTGGAACCGCCCTCCCGCTGGGACGGCCTGACCATCACCCGGCTCCCGATGGGACACGCCGTGGCGGCGACGCCGCTCCAGATCCATTATGCCATGAGCGTCATCGCCAATGGCGGCGTGCTGCTGCGTCCGCAGCTCGTCAAGGAAATCCGCGATCCTACCGGCGCGGTCGTGCGCCGCATGGTCCCGGAAATCCGGCATCGCGTGCTGGCCACCTCCACCGCCGCCACGATGGCCCAGTTGCTCGCCAAGGTGGCGTCCGCCGAAGGCACGGCACCCGAGGCGGCCATCCCGAACTTCGAGGTGGCGGGCAAGACCGGCACCACGCAAAAGATCATCGACGGAAAATATTCATCCACGCGCCACGTGGCGTCGTTCATTGGCTTCTTTCCCGCCAGCCGCCCCGAGGTCGTGCTTTCTGTCATCGTCGACGATGCCAAAATGCCCCATGGAGGCATCGCCTACGGCAAAGCGGTCGCCGCGCCCGCCTTCAAGCGCATCGGCGAACAACTCGTCCAATATCTCGACATCAAGCCGGTGTCCGGTGTCCGTCGCAACTACTTCGCCGTGGAAGGAGGCGCTCGGTGATCGGCTATCTTACGCCCAATTACCCGTTGATCGCCGCCTTCCGCGCCCACCCGCTGCAGCGCACCCGCCGTCCGGCTCGACTGGCTTCGCGTATTTTCAAGATGGCCCCGAAACTATCCGAATATTTTTCCGCCGCCGACTGCCTCGCCGTCAAGGGCGACCTGGACCGTCCCATTTCCGGTCTCGCCATGGACAGCCGACGCGTGATGCCCGGCAATGTTTTTTTCGCGCTGCCCGGCCGGCGCAGCGACGGCGCCTCATTCATTGACGAGGCGGTTAACCGCGGCGCGGTGGCCATCGTCACCCCCCGGATGCCCGCCGCCACCGCCGCGAAGGTCACCTACCTTCAGGTGGCGGATCCCCGCCTGGTGCTGGCGCAGGTGGCGCAACGCTATTACAATTTTCCTGATCGCGCGCTCGATCTCGTCGGCGTCACCGGCACGAATGGCAAGACCACGGTCACGCACCTGCTGAAGCATCTCCTGAGCGACGCCGGCCAGCGGGTCGGCCTGCTGGGCACCATCAACTACGATCTCGGCGCCCGCACCGTGCCGTCCTACCGGACGACGCCGGAATCGCTCGAGCTTTACGGAATGCTCGCGCAGATCCGTGACGCCGGCTGCCGGCAGGCCGTCATGGAGGTGAGCTCGCACGGCATCGACCAGCATCGCGTGCGCGGCATGCAGTTCAACGTGGCCGTTTTCACCAACCTCACCCGCGACCACCTCGACTACCACAAGACGCTCGATGCCTATTTCGAGGTGAAGACGCGCTGCTTCAGCGGCGCAACGGGCAGCGCACCCAAGGCGGCTGTGGTCAACCTCGACGACCCCTATGGCTGCGAGCTCGCCGCCCTGGTGCCGTCCCCGGTCCGGCTGGTGACCTTTGGCGAGGCGCCCGACGCCCAGGTGCGCGCCGAGAACATTCGGCTCAATTTCAAGAACACGCGCTTCCGGCTCGTCTGGGCAGGCGGAGCGCTTGAGGTGGAGAGCCCGCTGATCGGCCGCTACAACGTCAGCAACCTGCTGGCGGCGTTCGCCGCCGCCTGGGTGCTCGGCCGCGATCCGATGGTGATCGCCCCGCGACTCAAGAGCTTTGCCGGCGTGCCAGGCCGCATGGAGCGCATCGAGCAGGGCCAGCCCTACAATGTGCTGGTGGATTACGCCCACACCGACGATGCACTGCGCAACACCCTGGGCATGCTGCGCGCGATCACACCCGGCCGGCTTCTTGTCGTCTTCGGCTGCGGAGGCAACCGCGATCGCTCCAAGCGGCCGCTGATGGCCGCCGCCGTGCAGGAATTCGCCGACTACACCTGGGCGACCGCAGACAACCCGCGCGCAGAGGCCCTCACGCAAATCTTCGCCGACATGAAGGCCGGGGTGAGGGACCCGGACAAAATCACCTTTGTGGACGACCGCCGGCGCGCCCTCAGCCTGGCGCTTGACGCCGCCCGCGCGGGCGACTGCCTGCTCGTCGCCGGCAAGGGTCACGAAACTTACCAGGAATTCGCCGATACGGTCATTCCCTTCGACGACCGGCAGGTCGTGCGCGAGCTCATCGCCATCAAGAGCATCAAGCCTGCCTGAGCCCACTCCCATGCCCGCGTTCTCCCCAGAAAAAATCGCCGCCGCCACGGGCGGCTGGTGGACCCGTCCCCCGGGAGAAACGATGTCCGGTTTTACGCAGGATACTCGACAGCTTTCCCCCGGCCAGGTGTTTGTGGCGATCAGGACTGACCGGCGCGACGGGCACGATTTTCTGGCCCAGGCCCGGGAGCGCGGCGCCGCCGCCGCGATTGTCAGCCGGGAAAATCCCGCGGTGCCGCTGCCGCAGCTCGTGGTGCCGAACCCGCTGACCGCGTTTCAAGCCATCGCGCGCGAGCATCGCCGGGAGTTCCCGGGGTCGGTCATCGGCATTTCGGGCAGCGCCGGCAAGACCTCAACGAAGGACCTGCTTGCCCTTCTGCTCGGAGGGGCGCCGGCCGTGCTCGCCACGGAGGGCAACCTGAACAACCAGATCGGGGTGCCGCTGACACTCACGCGCCTCGAACCGGCACAGCATCAGTTTGCAGTCGTCGAGGCCGGGATCAGCGCCCCAGGCGAAATGGCGCCGCTGGCGCGCATGATCGCGCCCGATGTGGCGCTCATCACCCTCGTTGCTCCCGCGCATCTCGACGCCTTGGGCACGGTCGACGGGGTGGCCCGGGAAAAGGCCCTGCTGCCTGCGGCCGTGCGACCAGGCGGGATCGCGCTGTTCCCGCAGGCATGCGCCGAATTCAGCGCCTTTGCCGGCCTCAATGTGCGCCGGCTGGTGATCGAACCCGCCGGGGTGGCGCGTCGGTCCGCGCCGCCGCCGGACCGGGTCTATTATGCCATCACGCAGCGCGTCGACGAGACCTCCATTGCCCTGGCCTACGGCCCGCCGCCACCGTTGCATTTCACGCTGCGGCGCGTGTCGCAAGGCATAGCGCAGGACGTCGTTCTCGCCCTGACTGCGGCACTCTGGCTCGGCGTGAACCCCGAAGTCATCCAGCAGCGGCTCGGAGCCTGGCAGCCGGTCCCGTGGCGCGGCGAACAGCGCCGGATCGGCGGGGCGACCTGCTATTGTGATTTCTACAATGCCAGCCCGGCGTCGATGGCCGACGCTCTGGACGCCTTTATGGGCATGGCGCCTGCCCATCAGCCGCGGCTCTACGTGCTCGGATGCATGGAGGAACTGGGCGCGGGCTCGGCCGATTATCACCGCCAGCTCGGCCGTTCCCTGCACCTGCGGCCCGGCGATTTTCTATTCCTCCTCGGGGACCAGGCGGCTGCGGTGCGCTCCGGGGCGATCGCCAGCGGCCATGCGGCCGCCCAGATCGCCATCATCGCTGATCTGCAACCGGTGCGGGCCCGCCTCGCGGGGTTCACCGGCACCGTGTTCATGAAAGGCAGCCGCCGCTACCACCTCGAGACCGCGCTCGAACCCTCTGCCTCCGACCCCGTCCATGCTTAGCTATCTCGCCGATTTCGAAAACTACTTTGGACCGTTGCGCCTGCTGCGGTATCTGACGGTGCGCACCCTGCTGGCGGCCGGTACGGCGCTGGTGATCGGCTTCATCATCGGCCCCTGGCTCATCCGCCGTTTCCGCGAACTCAAGCTGGGCCACGGCTACATCGACGATCGCACGGCTTCGCTCGGCGGGTCATATTTCGACAAGCAGCATACGCCGACCATGGGCGGACTGATCATCTTCATCGCGGTCTTCGCCAGCTCGGTCCTCTGGGCGGCGCCCAACGTGTGGGTCTTCACCAGCCTGTTCGTCTACACGGCACTCACTGTACCCGGCTGGCGCGACGATTATCTCAAGGTGGTGCACAAGCACCGCGCCGGCATCAGCTCCTGGGAAAAGATCGCCTGGCAGTCGCTCGCGACCGTGGCCGCGCTTGGTGTGCTGCTCTGGCACCCGGCCAGCGCCCAGAAGATCCGCGAGCTCTGGGTGCCGTTTTTCAAGCATGCCCTCATTCCGTCGATGCCCTGGTGGCTGCTGTTCGTGCTCATTTATCTCTGGGTCGTGGGCTTCAGCAACGCCATAAACCTCACCGACGGCCTCGACGGCCTGGCCGTGGGCTGTACCATCACGGTGGCGCTGGTCTTTGGCATAATGGCGTATGCGGCCGGCAATGCGCGCATCTCGGAGTATCTGCTTATCAGCTACGTGTCCGGCACAGGGGAACTCACGGTGATATGCGGCGCGCTGATCGGCGCATGCATGGCCTTCCTGTGGTACAACTCGCATCCGGCCGAGGTGTTCATGGGAGACACCGGCTCGCTGGCGCTGGGCGGACTTATCGGCGTGATGGCCTTCATGGTCCACCAGCCCGTCACGCTCGTGATTGTGGGTGGGGTGTTCGTGTTGGAGGCCGTCTCGGTGATCCTGCAGGTCGGCTGGTTCAAGTACACCCGATGCCGCTTTGGCGAGGGCCGGCGCCTGTTCCGCATGGCGCCGCTTCACCATCATTTTCAAAAGATCGGCTGGCCTGAATCGAAGGTCGTGCTCCGTTTCTGGCTGCTCTCGCTTGGTTGCGCGCTCGCCGGCCTCGCCACGCTCAAGCTTCGCTGATCATGCCTACTCCCTTTGCAGCTGCCAATCGTAGGAACCCGCCCGCCGGTTGTTCTTTCACCTCCAAACCCGGAATTCACTGACCGACGGACGGGTTCCTGCTCCAACTTTTATGCCGCTCGTGCCGCCAGACTTTCTCCTGCCGCTTCTCCAGCGCCCCGTGGCCATTTTCGGCGCGGGCGTGAGCGGACAGGGAGTGATCACGCTGCTGAAGGAGCTGGGCGGGCGGGGGATCGTCTACGATGAAATGGGGGAGGGGGAGCGGGCGGTGTTCACTGGAACCGAGGCGGCCCGCCATGGGCTCGTCATTGCCAGTCCGGGATTCGTTCCCACCCATCCATGGCTGGCCGTGGCGCGGGCGGCCGGGTGCACATGCCTGGGCGAACTCGATCTGGCCTCGCTGTTCTGGCCGGAAGAGCTCGTCGCGATTACGGGCACAAACGGCAAGACGACGCTGGCCGAATTTCTGGCCCACGCACTTCGGGAGAACGGGCGTCCGGCCGAGGTGACCGGCAACGTCGGCTATCCGTTCAGCCGTTTCGTGGTCGAACAGGCCGGCCGGGTGCAGGTCGCTGTGTGTGAAGTCAGTTCCTTTCAGGCGGAAACCTTGCGGCACCTTCGGCCCACCGCGACGCTGTGGACCAATTTTGCCGAGGATCACCTGGAGCGCCATACGGGCATGGCCGATTATTTTGCCGCGAAATGGCGGCTCGTGGAGCAGACGCTGACGGACCTTCCCGCGCGCGCTGGCGGCCGGCCCACAGGGGCCCTATTGGTCGGTTCATCCGTGCAGCGCTTTGCCCGGCAGTTCGGCCGCGAGCTTCCGGCGGCGGCCTGCCTCGCCACCGAGGACCAGCCAGCTGATCCGCAGCTGGCCGGCACGGTGTTTGCGGGTTATCCGCAGCGGGAGAATTTCCTCCTGGCCGCCGCCTGGTGGCGGCAGGCCGGCCTGCCCGGAGGAATGCTCTACACCGCTGCTCGTTCCTTCAAACTGGGCAAGCACCGGCTCGCGCGGGTGGTGGAGCGCCGCGGCGTCACCTTCTGGAACGACTCGAAAGCCACCAACTTTCACGCCGTCGAAGCGGCCCTGGCGACCTTTGACCGGCCCGTGCTGTGGATCGGAGGGGGGAAGGCCAAGGGAGGCGACCTCGGAGGGTTCGTTCGGCGTATCCGCCCGAAAATCCGGCATGCCTTTCTCATCGGGGAAACCCGGCCAGAACTGGCCCGCCATTGCCGCGAGGTTCATGTGCCGGCCACCACTTGCACCACGCTCGACGAGGCCGTACGCGCCGCTTTCGCCCTTGCCGGTCCGGGCAATCACATCCTGCTCAGCCCCGGCTTTGCCAGTTTCGACATGTTTCGCGGTTACGACGACCGCGGTTTACAGTTCGAAAAGATTGTGGATAAGCTGTGAAAAACCCTATTTCCTGAATATTAACTCGCCAACCTACCGACCTATATTCGCGTCATGAAAATTCTCCAGATCTTCGGAGCAGTCGTCGCACTTCACCTGCTCGCTTTCCTGTTCATCTTTGCCAGCCCCGGATGCCAGTCCAACCCGCGCAATGTGCCCACTCCCGATTCCACAGTGCCCTCCGCCACGAGCGCATCCACGGTCAATTATGCCTCCACGCCGGTCGATCTGAGCACCGGCGGCGGTGCGGCGGGATCCCCGATCACCTATAGTCCTTCCTACGCGCCGGGCCGGGCGGCCCCAACGCGTCCGGGTTCGCCGGCGGCGGCCGCGGTGACTCCCTCCAAGCCGGTGGTCGAGGATGTGGCTCCGGTCAGCACCTACACGGTTGTGAAGGGGGACAGCCTGTGGACGATCGCCAAGAAAAACGGCCTCACTGTCAGCGAACTCGCGAAAACCAACAATCTGAGTGCAGGCAGCACGCTGCAGCCCGGAAAAAAACTCATCATTCCCGGCAGGCCCGGCCTGGCCGCGGCAGCCTACGGTCCGGTTGCGGCGACCGGGGAAGGCCAGACCTACAAAGTCGTGTCGGGCGACTCCCTCTCCAGCATTGCGAAGCGGCATGGCACCACTGTCACCGCGCTCAAGGCCGCCAACAATCTTACGAGCGACTTGGTGCAAACCGGGCAGGAATTGCGCCTCCCAGTCGGCGCGAAAGCGACGGCCGAATACACCGCCGCCAGCGCGGCCAGTACGTTTACGGCCTCCCCACGCGCCCAAGGAGAAGCGCTGGAGCACGTGGTTCTGCCGGGGGAGAAACTCGCAACCATCGCCCGCAAGTATCAGATAACAGTCGGCGAGCTGGCCACCGCCAACAACATCACCGATCCCGCCAAGATCCGGGCCGGCCAGAAGCTCATCATTCCCGGTTTCAAGCCCGTCGGCAGCAAGCAGGCGGTCGAGTCAACCCCGCCGCCCGCGGCACCGGCCGCTCCCACTGTCACCCCGGCGCCGTCCAGTGCTCCCCGCTTTGAAATCACCCCTCCTCCTCCCGGCCAGGACCTCGATTCGGGCCTGAAGGAAACGGGGACCGATGTGCCGACCATCAAGATTGAGGAACCCAAGGATCCCTCCAGCCCGTCCCAAAGCATCTGAGTCTTCCCGCCGTCATCCACCATGGTGAGCCATTCGAGCGCCGCGCACTCCCACCGCCGCACCCTGAAGATCACGCCAGCCAGCGTTATCTTCATCTGCGTAGCCGCGCTTCTCGCCATCGGCCTAGCGGTGCTGTTTAGCGCCAGTTCCACAGCCAAGGGCGGACCCTATGCCTATCTCTACAAGCAGTTGATCTTCCTGGCGCTTTCGATCGTGGCTGGCTGGTTCATGTCCCGCGCCGACCTCGAACAGCTTCGCCGTTATACCTGGATCGTGGGCGCCGTGGCGCTCATCGGACTCGTGCTGGTGCTCATTCCCCAGGTCGGCGTGGCGGTGAAGGGCAGCCGTCGCTGGCTGGGCCTCGGCTTCCTGCGCCTGCAGGTGTCGGAGTTCGCCAAGCTGGGGCTTGTCTTCGTGCTGGCGCACTACCTGGCCCTCAACCAAAACCGGCTCAAAAGCCTTGTCCATGGGGCGCTGGTCCCGTCCGGGATTATCGGCGCCTTCGCCCTGCTTATCCTGCTGGAACCCGATCTCGGCACGACCGTTTTGACTGGGGTGGTGGGCATGCTCCTGCTGTTTCTCGCCGGCGTCTCCCTGCGTTATCTGGCGCCCATCAATCTGGCCGCACTGGCGGCGGTGACGGTGTTCGTTTTGCACGATCCCGTGCGGCTGCGCCGCATCACATCGTTTCTCGACATTGACGCTTCCCGCGACACGGGCGCCTACCAGCTCTGGCAGGCCATCCTGGCGTTTGCCTCCGGCGGCCTCGGCGGAGTCGGTTTGGGCAACGGCCGGCAGCAAATGTCGTTCCTGCCCGAGGCGCACACGGACTTTATTTTCGCCATCCTCGGGGAGGAGCTCGGGCTCCTTTTCACCCTGCTTGTGGTGGCGCTGTTCATGGCGATCTTCGTGGCCGGGCTCATTCACGTGCGCCGGGCGCCCAACCTGTTCCAGTTTCTGCTCGTGACCGGCTGCCTCCTGCTCATCTGCCTTCAGGCCGTCATCAATCTTGGGGTGGTCACCGGCATGCTCCCGACGAAAGGAATGTCCCTGCCGTTTATCAGCGCGGGCGGCTCCAACCTCCTGTTGATGGGGCTGCTCGTTGGCATCATCATCAACACGCAGCGCACCTGGACACGGCCCAAGCCGCTCCAGCACCGGCGCTCCATGACGGAGGTGGCCGCATGAAACGGTTCCTCATCGCCTGCGGCGGCACGGGCGGCCATCTCTCACCCGGCATTGCCCTGGCCGAGGATCTGATGGCCCGCGGTCACGAAGTGACGCTGCTCATCAGCCGCAAGAAGGTCGATACCCGCCTCTGCGAAAAATATCCGCATCTGGCGATTGCGCGCATCCCGGGAGCGCCGTTTGGCTGGCGACCCGGCGTGCTTGCGCGGTGCATATGGGGGCAGTCGCACAGCCTCGTCTTTAGCTTCCGGTACCTGCGGCAACACCGGCCCGACGCCATCGTGGGTTTTGGCGGATTCACCAACGCCGGCATGGTCGTGGCAGGCCGCCTGCTCGGCATTCCGGTCGCATTGCACGAGGCCAACCGCGTTCCCGGGCGCGCCATCCGGCTGCTGGCGGACCTGGCGCGCCGCCTCTATCTGCCGCCTGGCGTGCGGCTGCCAGGGATCCGGGGGGTGCTCGTCCGCCACACCGGGCTGCCGGTGCGCCGCGAGATCCGGCGGTTGCCGCGCTCCGAGGCGCGGCAGAAACTGGGCGTCGATCCGGAGCAGAAACTGCTGGTCATTTTCGGCGGGAGCCAGGGTTCGGGTCCACTCAACCAGTGGATCGAGGACAACCTCGCTGCTCTCGCGCGTGAAGGCATCCAAGTCTACTGTGTTACCGGACTGGGCAAGGGCCGGGAAGGGGTCCGGGAATTTCCTGCCCAGAACGGTTCCGTCGTGCGCGCGTGGTTCGTGCCCTTTTGCGATGACGTCGCCAGCCTGTTTTCGGCGGCCGACCTCGTGCTCAGCCGCGCCGGCGCCGGGACCTTGGCCGAGCTGGTGCGCTGCCAGACTCCCGCGCTCCTCGTGCCCTACCCGCAGGCTGCCGACAACCATCAGTTGGCCAACGCTCGCTACTTCGAGCAGCAGGGCGGCGGCATCCTCATCGAGCAGCCGGCGCTCAACACCCTCAAACAGGAGGTGCTCGATATGATTTTCAACGACTGGCTCCTGAACAAATTTCGCGGCAATCTGTGCCGCATGTCGCAGGAGACCAGCAGCGCCGTCATCGTGCACGACCTCGAGGAATTGACGTCGGCGACGATGTCTCCGGATCCCCGCCAATCGGCCGCTGCCTGATGAGATCCAAATCCCACCCAACCCTTTTCGGCCGTCCGGTCCGCGTCCTTCATCTGGTGGGGGCGGGAGGCATGGGCATGGCTCCGCTCGGCCTCTTCCTGGCCCAGCTGGGTGTCGCCGTCACGGCGGAGGACGACCACTGGAATCCCGCCACGCAGGGCTGGCTCCAGCGTGCCGGAGTGCAACTCGTGCCTCCCGGCACGCTGCCGGCAGAGGCGGAGGCTGTGGTGTTTTCATCGGCGGTTGCAGCGCCCCATCCCACGCGCCGCGCCGCCGCGGTTCGGGGCATACCGCAAGTGCGCCGCGGCGAAATGCTGGCAGAACTGACGCGCGGGAAAAAGCTCGTCGCCGTTGTCGGCTCGCACGGCAAGACGACGACAACGGCCATGCTCATCACGGCCTTGCAGTCCGCGGGCTTTCCCTGCGGCTGGTTGCTCGGCGGGCTTTTCAATGACGATGCCCTGCCGCCGGCGCGCGTCGGCTCAACCAACTGGGTGATCGCCGAAATCGACGAAAGCGACGGCACCATCGACGGCTTTGCGCCCGAAATCACCCTCGCCGTCAATCTCGACTGGGACCATCCTGATTTTTATCTGCAGATCGCCGACCTTGAGGCGACATTCGCCGCGCTTTTTGCCCGCACCCGGAGTGCGGTGTTCATCAGTGATGCCTGCCCGGTTTCCGCGCGACTGGTGGCCCGAGGCGACCTGCGGGCGCCCGTGTTCACCTTCGGGCGCACCGGGGATTTCAAATGTAACCTATTAGGTGACATTACCGCGGGGCAGAAACTTGGACTGGGCGGCCGGTTTACCCTGCACGAGGCGATCGTGCGGGCGCGAGGCGACTTCAACGCGGCCAATGCCGGGGCGGCGCTTGCAGTCGCGCAATATCTCGGGGCCGGGATCGCCGGCAACTCCCTGGCGGCCTTTGCCGGAGTGCGCCGCCGGCAGAGCCAGATCCAGGCGGCGAAAGGTTGCACAATCTACGAGGACTACGCCCACCATCCGACGGAAATCCGCGCCCTGCTTGGCGCGTTACGGCAGGGCGCGGCCGGACGCCTGCTGGTGGTCTTCCAACCGCATCGCTACACCCGCACCGCTCAGTTCAAGACGGAGTTCGCTGCGGCGTTGGCCGGGGCCGACGCCCTTTTCCTGATGGACGTATATGCGGCGAGCGAAACACCTGTCCCAGGTGGGACGACGGCCGACCTTTACGCGGAAATAAGGAAAACCGGCGCCGCCATGCCGGTGACCCATCTGCCGGGCAACGATGCCGGATTGCCGGCCGCGATACGGACCGCGCTGCGCGACGGCGACACGCTGGTTTTTGTGGGAGCGGGAGATATTGATCAAACGGCGCGGCAGTTCGCCGCCCGCTTGCAGGCCGAGGAGCAGCGCGAGGCGGCATGGACCGGTTTTCTGACCGGGGCGCGCGGTGCCGTTTCCTCGGCGACCAGACTGGTCGAAGGGGAGGCGCTCGGGGCCAAGACGACCATGCGGGTCGGCGGTCCAGCGCGGATCTACGCGGAACCCGCGAATCCGGACGATCTGCAGTTGCTCCTGAAAACTGCTGACGCGCGCGGCCTGCCCGTCTTTGTCCTCGGTCGCGGCTCCAATATCATCGTGCCCGATGAAGGCGTGGACGGACTGGTGCTGAGCTTGGGACACGCAAACTGGAAGCAGTTCGAACTGCAGCCGGACGGCCGCGTGTGGGTGGGGGCGGGCCTGAGGCTGAAACAGCTGTGCGGACTGGCCGCCAAGGCCGGCCTGCAGGGCTTCGAGTTTCTTGAAGGGATTCCCGGTTCGGTCGGTGGTGCGTTGCGCATGAACGCCGGCGCGATGGGCGGCTGGATGTTCGACGTGGTGGAGGAGGTGCACCTCATGACGTTCCAGGGGGAGCGGCGAGTGCTGAAAAAGGCGGACATGCATTTCCATTACCGGCGTTGCCCCGACCTGGGAAAGGCGATCGCTCTCGGCGCGTTGCTCATGCCCGCCGCCCGGGCGGACGCTGCCGAGATCCGCAGCCGGATCGAGTTTTACCAGAGGAAGCGCCAAGAAACCCAGCCGCGCGAGCCGAGTGCCGGTTGCGTATTCAAGAATCCCCCGGGCCAGTCCGCGGGCAAGCTGATCGACGAGGCCGGCCTCAAGGGCGAACGGATCGGGGACGCCATGGTGTCGTCCGTGCATGCCAATTTCATCGTCAACCAAGGACACGCGACGAGCGCGGACATCATCGCGCTCATGCGCCGGGTGCGGGAACGCGTCAAGCAGGCGCGCGGCATCGAGCTCGAGCCCGAGGTGCTGCTCTGCGGCAAGGAATGGGGTGAGGTATTATGAATGGACCGGTCGTGACAGTTTTGTGCGGGGGGACCTCAGCCGAGCGCGAGGTTTCGCTCGGTTCGGGCAAGGCCGCAGCCATGGCGCTGGCCCACTCGCATCCCACGCAGTTGATCCAGGTTTTGGACGACTTGCTGCCGGCCGGCCTGGACCCGGAGGGGCAAGTGGTTTTTTCCACTTTGCACGGGGTTTTCGGGGAAGACGGCGGCATGCAGCGCCTGCTTGATGAGGCTGGGATCACCTATGCGGGTTGCGACGCCACGGCGAGCGGCCTTTGCTTCGACAAATGGCGAACCCGCCAGAGCGTTTCCGCCATGGGTGTGCGGGTGGCTCCGGGGCGTTTTTTCAACGCTGCAAACAAACCCACAGCCGCCGGGCTGTCCGCTGAACTCGGTTCGCAGATTGTGCTGAAACCCAACCGGCAGGGCAGCAGCGTGGGATTGCAGATGAACGCGAACCAGACCGATCTGGCGCACGCGCTCGACGGGGTGCGCGAGGGCGATTGGGTGGCCGAGCGCCGCATTCTGGGCCGGGAATTCACGGTCGGACTGCTGCGCGGCCGTGCGATGGGTATCGTCGAGATTGTTCCCAGGTCAGGGACGTTCGACTATACGAGCAAGTACACCAAGGGCCTGACTGAATATCATGCGCCCGCCGCCTTGCCGGACGACGTGGCGGCCGAGATGCGGCGCATGGCGGAAACCGCCTTCGCCGCGTGCGGCTGCCGCGATTACGCGCGGATCGATTTCATGCTGTCCGGCGAAGGGGAGCCCTACCTGCTCGAAATCAACACACTGCCGGGCATGAAGGAGACGAGTCTGCTGCCCATGAGCGCGCGTTGCGTGGGGTTGGATTTCAATGCCCTCTGCCGGGAGATGGTGACCCCGGCCCTGGATCGTTTCCACCACACCTTGGCCGTCAAAGCATGAGTTCAGCCACAAAGAGTCCGATGCGTCGTTCGGCCGGCTGCTCCTGGCGGGAGATCCGCCAGGAAGTTCAGCCGCGCGCCATGTCGCGCCAGGGACGGTGCCGGCAGCGGCTGGGCTGGCTCAAGGTCGGCCTGCTATTCCTTGGCGTCGTACTGGCGGCTTGGGGCATCTACGAGATTGTCTATGCTTGGGAGACAGACCGCACTGCTGTCACGGCGGCGGTGCACAGCGATCCCGTGTGCGGCCTCGAACCGTTTGTCACGGATGGCGTGCTCACCCAGCAATGGGTCGAAGGAGTGATCAATCTGCCCCGGAACGCCACCCTCATGTCGCTCGATCTGGGAGCACTGCGCGACCGTTTGCTGGCCCATGGCCAGGTGCGCGGCGTCGTGCTGACCCGCAATTTCCCGGACAAACTCGGAGTCGCGATTCAGGAGCGCACCCCGGTCGCACGGGTGCAGGCCGCGGACGCGAGCGGCCGGCCGCAGCAGCTGCTCGTGGCCAAGGATGGCGTGGTCTATGAGGGCATCCACTCAGATCTGCCGATGCTTTCAACCCTGCCGTTTCTCGACGGCATCAAGCTGGTGCGCGCGGGCACGGGGTTTCGGCCGATCGAGGGCATGGACATCGTATCGGACCTGCTGGCCACCGCGCAACTGCAGGCGCCGCACCTTTACCGCAGCTGGCAGGTGGTCTCGCTGGCGCGCCTGAAGGAGAACGGCGAGATCATGGTCCGATCCAAGGAGATTCCCGTCGTCCTATTCAGCCGGAAGGACGACTTCTTCCGCCAGTTGTCCCGATTGGATTTTGTGATGGACGCCATGCGGCGCTTGCCGGATCCCGCGATCAAGACGGTGAATCTGACGCTGGGCAGCCAGGTGCCGCTCACCCCGGAGCGTCCGCCGCCGGAGCTTCTGCAATTACAGCCAACCATGAGCAATCAAACGAAAGGGAAACGTGCTCTCTAGCAGCGGGAGGATCATTGGTGCAGTCGAGATCGGCACTAGCAAGGTGGCGGTGCTTGTGGGCGAGATTGCCCGGGGGCACAGTCTCAATATCATCGGTCTGGGCGTGGCCTCGAGCCGTGGCGTGACCAAGGGCGAGATCATCGACTACAAGGCCGCGTGCGAATGCACGGGCCAAGCCCTGGAGATGGCCGAGAAGCGGGCGGGCGCCCGCATCGAGGAGGTGTGGCTCGCGCAGACAGGCGGGCACCTCGACGGATTTTACAATGAAGCCTCGGTCAACGTGAAGTCGGCCGACAACACAGTCACGGCGATGGATATCGCCCATGTGTGCGAATTGGCGAAGGAAAAGGAACTGCCAGAGGGGCGCACGCGTATCCACGAATTGCGCCGGCCGTTCCGGCTCGACGGGCGCACGGTCCCGAATCCCGAGCACCATTGCGGCCGCCGCCTCGAAGTCGGCTACTGGATTGTGCATGGTCAGCAGAGCAAGGTGAGCGACAATATTCACGCCATCACCGGCCACCATATCGAGGTCAGCGAGTTGGTGCTCGCCAGCCTTGCCAATGGAACGCTGCTCACCACCGCCGAAGACAGGGCCCACGGGGTTCTCGTGATCGGCATCGGCAAGGGCATTACGAACTACGTGCTGTATCGCGACGGTCACGTGCTGATTACCGGCACCGTGCCTGTCGGTGGCGAACATGTCACCAACGACCTTAGCATCGGGTTGCGCGTGCCCCAGGCGCCGGCCGACGTGCTGAAACTCCGCTACGGCCGGGCCTTGGTGCAAACCCGCAGCCGGGACGACAAGGTGTGGCTCGACGGCGCGCTGACGATCGGCGACCGGCAGTTTCCGCGGCTTGCCATTGAACAGATCACCGCTGCGCGCACGGGGGAACTGCTGGAGGTGGTAAAGAAAAAACTCGGTCCGGCGTTCGTCCCCGAGCAGGTCGGGGGCGGGGTGGTTCTCACCGGCGGCACGGCGAAGCTGCCCGCCATCGAGGAGGCCGCCACCCGGGTGTTCGGGCTTCCGGCCCGGCGCGGCGAAGCCCCTCCCTGGGTGAAAGAGGAGCTGCGCGATCCGATGTTCAGCACCGTGCTGGGGGTCTTCCAGTTCGGCCTGCGCGCCCTGCAGGAATCGCCGGGCGGGGGGACGCGGCGCCATCCCTCGTTCCTATCCAATCTCAAAAAGATTTTTATTTCCACCTGACCCATGCAACCGACTCCGGGAGAAAATTTCCTACCTCTCACCCCTGACGCCCTGACAGACCGCTCGGTCGCCATCAAGCTCGTGGGAGTGGGGGGGGGTGGCGCCAATGCCGTCGACCGTCTGAAGATGGAGAATCTTGACCGCCTGCAGCTCGCGGTCATCAACACCGACTACAAGGCGCTCTGCACCTCGCCGGTGCAGGACAAGGTGCTCATTGGCACATCCGTCACGCGCGGGCTGAGCGCCGGCGGCGATCCTGAGCTGGGCCTGCGGGCGGCCGAGGCCGACCGCGACAAGATCGACGAGGTTGTGAAGGACGCCGATCTGGTCTTCCTGCTGGCCGGACTGGGTGGTGGCACGGGCTCGGGGGCCGCGTCTGTCGTGGCCGAGGCGGCGGCCGAGGCGGGCGCACTGGTCATCGCATTTGTCACTCTTCCCTTCAGCTTCGAGGGAGGACGCCGCCGCAAGCAGGCCGAGGAAGCGTTGGCGGCCCTGCGGCAGGTGTGCGACGCCGTGATTCCACTCCCGAACGACATGCTCCTGCAGGAAGGCAATGATCAGACCAGCGTACTTGATGCCTTTGCGCGGGCCGACGAATGGATCAGCCGCGGGGTGAAATCCATCTGGGCCATGCTCTCCCGTACCGGACTTATCAATGTCGATTTCCAGACCCTGCGGCAGGTGTTCCATCAGCGCGGGGGAAAGACGCTTTTCGGCCTGGGCACCGGGGAAGGCGAGGATCCGGCGATGCTGGCGTTTGCCAACCTCAAGCAATGCGCCCTCCTGCACACGCCGGAGTTTGCGCGCAAGGCCGATCGCCTGCTCGTCAACCTGGTCGGCGGGCCGGACCTGAGCCTGACAAAAGTCAACGAATTGATGACCGCAGTGACCGACGAATTCGGCAAGGAGGCGCACGTCGTCATGGGCGCGGTCATCGACGAAGCGATGCAGGGGCGGGTGGAGCTTTGCGTCATCGGCACCACTGATCTCGGCGGTCGCAACTTCGCCCGCCGGACTCCGGTCCGCGTGTGCAAGCCGGAGAAACCGGGCCACACCGCCACGTCCTTCGCCACCGGTCATAATCCCACGGTGACGACCACGGTTGTTTCCGAAGGTTCGCATCCGTCGACGACGGCGGCGACGCATGCCGGGGCGGCCAAACCTGCCGCCGACAAGGAAGACACGGCCAACCAGGACGAATTTTCCTTCACCGAGCCCTCGCCGGATCGCGGAGCCTTCGATAAATCCGAGCGCAACCTGTTCGAAGGACAGGATCTCGATGTGCCCACCTATCTGCGGAGGGGCATCAAGATTGCAGTCTGAAGTGCGAGCGGATTGACGATGGCCGCAGATCTGTCCTGCGGCTGGCTACGGGGTATCGCGATTGATATCAGGCCTCCCGGCCGGCATTCTGCGAGCGGAGCGGTGCAGGTTGCGCCAAGCATCCCCGGGGTTTGCACCTGGGAGCAGCGCTGGCGAAAGGGTGGCGTCTGATTTCTGGGTTTCATCCTAGATGAGTGGGAAGGGTCCAGACCGCATGGAGGGCGGAGCCATTTTCCAGCGGCTACCCATCCGGGGCTCAGTGGTTGTAACCAAGACCGAAGAGCACGTGCGCGGCGGTTGTCGGCACAGTCGCCCGTCCATTTTCCACAGGCATGCGTGCGAAAGAGGCGGTCAGTCTCACCTCAGCTGCTAGGAACAGCCTTGGGTGGAGGGGGATCCTACGTCCCAGAGAGGTCTGCACCGTCGGACCGGAAAGATAATAACCATCATTGAAGAGTCCCCGGTCCTCGGGGATTTTCTTTCCCCGGACGGTGCTCTCTGGGTGGGCGACGACGGCGCCAGCGCCCAGGCGACAGACGAATTTCCGAAGCAGCCAGGCTCGGTTTACGGTAAGCAGGTTATAGCCATGGGAAACGGAGAACTCCTCGACCTGGGGCGGACGGTTTTTCAGATAAATCTTGTCGTGGATGAGCTCCATCTCCCATGCGCGGTTGCCCGACCAGGCTCCGATCCGCACGGAATAGTAACGCGGGACCTCGAACGGCTTGGCGTTATAACGGGCGTTGACCTTGATAACGGGCTGGCCGGACTGATAAATTCGGAGTGGCGTGACAAAATGGTAGGGAGCGCCGCCGAGAAACTCGAACGACCACATATCTGCGGCCCTTCCCGCCCAGGGCATCGGAAGGCAGGCTAGCAAGCCAAACACGAGAGGACTCGTTTTCATGACCTCACTTTGGGTTTTTTTTAATAATCAAATCGGCGGAGGGAGAAAGGATCATCTTCGCCGGCATCGGTATGAGGGTCCGGTCTTTGCGCTGTCCGGCCGAAGGGTGCAGCTTCGTTCCGGGGGCGGGCGGGGAGGGAGGGGGCGTCCCGACAGATCATCGCTTGGCAAAACGCCCGGAGTCTGCACCGTAACCGGCATGTTCGTCGACGAAGCACTCATCAAAGTTAAGGCCGGGGATGGCGGGCGCGGTTGCGTCAGCTTTCGCCGTGAAAAATACGAGCCATGGGGTGGCCCCAACGGGGGCGACGGGGGCAAGGGCGGTGACGTTATCCTCGTGGGCGACGACGATACGAACAATCTCATCGACTACAAATACAAGCCGCACTGGAGGGGGGGGCGCGGCGAGCACGGCCAGGGCAAGGATTGCGCTGGCCGCGAGGGCAGGCCGGCGACCCTCCGGGTTCCACTTGGCACGGTGGTGACGAACGAGGAGACCGGGGCCATGGTGACCGAGATCCTGAGGGATGGGGAGGAGTTCGTGCTTTGCAAGGGCGGCAAGGGCGGCTGGGGCAACACACATTTCAAATCGCCGGTCAATCGTGCGCCGCGGAAATCCTATCCCGGCGAGCCCGGCGAGTCGGGCGATTTCCGGCTCGTGCTGAAGAGCATCGCCGACGTGGGACTCGTGGGTTTCCCCAATGCCGGCAAATCCTCCCTGACGAACCGCATCACCAACGCCCGTCCAAGGACGGCGTCCTATCCGTTCACGACTTTGCATCCGCAGATCGGGGTCATCGACTATCCGGAGGAATCCGACCGCCTGTTGATGGCCGACGTGCCCGGCCTCATCGAGGGAGCCAGCCAGAATCGCGGCTTGGGCCACCGTTTTCTCCGGCACATCGAGCGGTGCAGCGTGCTGCTGGTGATCGTGGACATGGCCGGTGTTGACGGGCGCGATCCACGCGAAGATTACACGCAGCTGCTGCGCGAGCTGGAACTCTACGATCCCAAAATGCTGAACAAACCGCGGCTGATTGCGGCCAACAAAACGGATCTCCCGGAGGCCAAAGCCCACTTGGCAAAGTTCAAGCGCCGCCATCCAGAAAAAGGAATTTTCCCGATTTCCTGCACGACTGGCGATGGACTTGAGAAACTTAAGAAAGAATTGTTAAAGCGGGTGCGCAGGTTCCGGGGGCACGAAAAGGTGTCGCCAAAGACGCCGCCAGCCGGATAATTGCCGGGCAGGATGGCCATGGGACCTCGAACTTTAGTTATGCGCGCCAACCGCATGCTCGGGGCGGCGCTCGCCGAGCACGGCCTCGTGAAGCTCGAAGACCTCGAACTGGCCAACGAGCGTTTGCTGGAACTGGTCGACACGGGGATGCCGCGGCAGGTCTCGGTGCTGGGCGTCCTGGTGTATGAAATGAAGGTCCTGCGCGAGGAGGACTTGCTGCAGCACGTGGTGGACGAGCAGGGCATCGGACTCGTCGACCTTCGGGGCTATGAGGTGCCAGACGAAGTCAAAAAGGACATCGAAATCGGCGAGTGCTGGGCAACGTGGTCGATTCCCTACGATCGGGAGGAGGATTTCTTTTTTGTCGCTTCGGCCTACTACCTCAGTCCGACCGTACGCAGCCTTTTTGAAAATAAACTGGGCGGCCAGATCATCTGGCAGGCCACGACGATGGAGATCATCGCCGATTTCCTTGAGAAACTGGAGCAGGAGCGAGCCAACCCGCAGGGCATTCGGCCGGGGACAATCGCCCCCTTTGGCACCCCTCCCCAAACGGTTCCTGTTGCGAAAACCCCAACGGCAGCCCCGTTCGGGAAACCCCCAACGGCAGCCCCGTTCGGGAAACCCCCAACGGCAGCCCCGTTCGGGAAAACCCCCACTGCGGCCCCCTTCGGCAAGCCCTCCTCCGGCGCGCCGAAGCCCAAGGCCAGCTGATCCGCCATGCCCCTCGGCCGCGTCCAGACTCAAATCATCGACCAACTTGTGGAGTTGGGCAAGCTGTCGACTGAGCAGAAGAAGGCGCTGCTCGCCACGCCGACCGAGCTGACGGGGGACGCCCTCGACCAGTTACTGCAAGCGGACTACCGGATCACTCCGTTCCAGCTCCTGCTCGCGAAATCCAAGGCACTCGGCCTCACTCCCTACAACGTGAGCCGCTACCGGGTGCATTCGGCCACATTTGAGAAGCTCGACACGGAATTCTGCCAGCAGAACCTCGTGCTGCCGGTGGGGCAGGTGGGCGATTTCCTGCTCATCGCCTTCGCCAATCCCTTTGAGGTCACAATCCCGGCCAAGATCCAGGAGATGACGGGCAAGCGCGTCGTGCGTCTGCTTGGTCGCGAAAGCGAGATTCGTGAGAAGCTCAAAAAGGAACAGCCGAGGGAAGAACTGCAGTTCACCGATGTCGTCGAACAGATCGGCATGCATTTCGGCGGTGACGAGACCGAGATCAAGGACGAGGATCTGCAAAGCGAGGAATCGGGTCCGATCATCGATCTGGCCAACAGGATCATCGAGGACGCCTATTTCGGCGGAGCCAGTGACATTCACGTCGAGCCCTGGGAGAAGGAGCTCGTTGTCCGCTACCGGATCGACGGTATTTGCGTGGAGAAGCTGCGCCTGCCGATCAAGGTGGCCGGGGCGCTGGTCGCGCGCCTCAAGATCATGTGCAATCTCGATATTGCCGAACGGCGCCTCCCACAGGACGGGCGCATTGTCTTCAAGCAATATACGAAGAAGAACATCGATATCGACCTGCGCGTCTCCACGGCGCCGTTGAACCACGGCGAGGGCTTGGTGCTGCGGGTGCTCGACAAGCAGAAGACCACGCTGCCTCTGCCGGCGCTCGGCTTCACCGAGGAGAACCTGGCCAAATACCGCGAGTGCATCCGCCAGCCCTACGGCATGATCCTGCATTGCGGGCCGACCGGCTCGGGCAAGTCGATGACGATGTATTCGGCGCTCAACGAGATCAACACACCCGATGTTGTCATCCGCACCGCGGAGGACCCCATCGAATACACCCTGCCCGGCATCAACCAGATGCAGATGCACCGCCAGATCGGGCTGACATTTGCCACGGCGCTGCGCGCCTTCCTGCGCCAGGATCCGGACATAATCCTCGTGGGCGAAATCCGCGACAAAGAGACGGCCAACATCGCGGTGGAGGCTGCGCTCACCGGTCACCTGCTGATCTCCACCCTGCACACCAACGATGCGCCGGGCACGATCGCCCGCCTCGTGGACATGGGGATCGAACCGTTCATGATTTCCTCCTCCCTGCTCTGCGTTTGCGCGCAGCGCCTGATGCGCCGCGTGTGCAAGACCTGCCGCGTCGTCTACGAACCGGAAGGGCGCGAAAAGGCGGTGCTGGAGGAGGGCATCGGCTGGAGCGGCAAGATCTACAAGGCCCACCCCAAGGGCTGCCCGAAGTGCGGCGGCACCGGCTACAAGGGACGCGTCGGCATCCACGAGCTCATGATCATCAACGATGAGCTGGTGGACGCGATCAACAAGGAGGCCGAGACGGTTGAGCTAAAGAGAATCAGCATGCGCAAGGGCATGAAGACCCTGCACCAGGATAGTCTGGTCAAGGTGAAGGAGGGGGTCACCTCTCTCGCCGAGGCCCTCGCCACCGTGGCGGAGGATCTGTAAGCCCCCTCAGGGAGGATGGGGGCCGGAACCGGCCGCTTCCGTCAGCGACGGCCCGCGCCTGCCTACACGTGGCCGAGTATGGGGTGTGGCCGGTATGACTCGGCCAGCGCCTTCAGTTCGGCCTCATCCAGCTTGAGGTTCACCGCCGCCGCCGCGTCGTCCAGGTGCGGCAGCTTGCTCGCGCCGATGATTGGCGCCGTGATGCCGGGCTGATGGAGAATCCAAGCCAGTGCGACCTGCATGTTCGGCACGCCGCGCCGGCGCGCGATCTCGCTTAACCGGTCCACCACCACGAAATCGGAATCTTGATAGTAAAGCGTGCGGGCGTATTCATCGGTTCTGGCCCGGGTCGTTTCCCCGGCGTCTCCCCGCCGGCGGTTGCCGGCCAGGAATCCGCGGGCCAGGGGGCTCCACGGGAGGAGACCGATGCATTCCTCGCGGCATAGCGGTATCATCTCTCGCTCCTCCTCCCGGTAGATGAGGTTGTAGTGGTTCTGCATCGTGACGAAACGGGTCAGCCTCATCTCGTCCGCCTTGTGCAGCATCCGGGCGAACTGCCAGGCGTACATGGAAGAGGCTCCGAGATAGAGCGCCTTGCCCATTCTTACTACGTCATGCAGTGCCTGCAGCGTCTCCTCAATCGGAGTCTGATAATCGAACCGGTGGATCTGGTACAGATCCACGTAATCGGTTCCGAGCCTCCTCAGACTGTCATCGATGGCATGCATGATGTGCTTGCGCGACAAGCCCCGCTGGTTCGGATCGTCCCCCATGGGATTGAAGACCTTTGTGGCGATCACCACCTGGTCGCGCGGCCGGCCGAAGTGCTTTAAGGCGCGGCCGAGGATCTCTTCGCTCCGGCCGAGGGAATACATGTCTGCAGTGTCGAAGAAATTTATCCCCAGTTCCAGGGCTCGCTCAATTAAGGGCCGGCTTTCCTCCTCCTCGAGTACCCACGGGCGCCACTTGCTTGAACCATACGTCATGGTGCCCAGGCAGATTCGGGAAACCTTTACCCCGGCGTTTCCAAGATTGATGTAGTCCATAACTTGAGAATAAACGGGCGTTTCCGGCAAAGCAACAGGATGGCAGCCGCGCCCCGGCGGCGGATTCCCCCGCCAATCATGGCCCGGCATGCTCCCGGCAGGAATGGTTTCCTCTGCCGCTGCGAGGGAGTGAGCAAGCTCACGATTTTCCGTTCCCGGCGGAGGCGGCCAGAGCTTGTGATTCCGCTGCAAAAAACCTTCCGCAGATCCGGCCCCCTCTCTCCTCGGGTCGGGCTGTGAGTTGACGGATGAGCCGCGGCTGTCGCAGGGGCGTTCCCTTGGCCCGGGCGTTTGGGCTTACGGCTTGGCGGGGGCGGCCGGCTGGGGCACGCTTTCCTCGGTCTGGGCCTCTGCCCGCATGTCGCGGACGATGCGGCGGACATCGAAGAAGCTGACGTAAATGATGAGGCTGAAGAGGAGGATGATGAAAACGCTCTGGGTGGCCGCGATGAAATTGGAGGGGAGCGCCCGACCCCGCAGGCGGGCGATGGTGGCGAAGAGCATGTGGCCGCCATCGAGCACCGGAATCGGCAGCAGGTTGAATATGGCCAGGTTAACGTTGACGAGGACCGTGAACCAAAGCACGAGCCGGATATCCACCTCGGCCAGGGCCCTGAAACCACGGGCGATGCCGATCGGACCGCTGAGTTTGGAGAGTCCCAGATCCGAATGGGGGCTCAGGAGTCCGGCCATCACCCGGAACGACATCGTGACGTGCTCGACCAGCTGGCGGACGGGGTTGATGTGCACCAGCGTTGTGCTGGATCGCCGGGTCAGCCCCAGTTTGTCCACGGTGGGGGCTTCGGGCCGGGCGGGCAGGACCAGAGGGACATTTTCCCCAGTGCGTTCGACGGTCAGCGCAATCTCCTTCGTCGCATTTTTCTCAAGATACTCCACGAAGGCATTGCGCGAGAGCAGGCGGTGGCCGTCAAAAAGGACAATCTTGTCCTGGGGCAGAAGTCCGGCTTTTTCGGCGAACGATCCGGGGAGAACGCTGCCCACGATCAGATCCTCGGCTGGAGCGATGCCGACCATGCGCACCTCCTCGTCACCCGCGAGACGCGGATAGACGGTCAGTTCCATCGGCCGGCCATCGCGTTCGATCTGGAAAATGGCCTTGGGCCGACCGTCCACAGTCCGGCCGGTGCCGGAATAAAGGGTCTGTTGCAGATCCAGCCAGGTCTGAATGGACTTGCCATCGATGGAGCGGATGAGATCGCCGGGTTGAAATCCAGCTTGGGAGGCGGGACTGGGCGCGGTTGTGCCATCGGCCAGCGCGATTGTCGGCAACACCAAGCCAACACGCGTCGTGGTCAATTCACTCAAGGTCGGCTGGCCGGCGATCCAAATCACTGTAGCCAGCAGGAAGGCGAACAAAATGTTCATCGCGGCGCCGGCGGCGAACACGAGAAGCTTGGTGGAGTAACTGACGGGCGGAAGGTGCTCTGTATCGACAGTGGACTCACCCTCGATCGAGCGCATGTCGGCGAGTTGGGGCAGAGCTACATAACCGCCCAGGGGCAGCCAGGAGAGGCGGTATTCGACGCCGTCCCTTCCCCGCCAAGCCAGGATCTTCGGTCCGAACCCGATGGAGAACCGCTCCACCTTCACGCCCCGGCGGCGGGCCGCCAGGAAATGACCGAATTCGTGGACGAAGATCGAACCGCCAAAGAAAAGGATGATGAGAAAGATGGACCAGAGATTGGCCATCAGGGAGTTGACTAGATCAGAAGACATTCGGCGTGGGCGCTCCGATGCGGGAGATTAGGCGTGTGCGGACAGTGATTGGCTGGCGATCAGGCGAGCCTCGGCGTCGGCGGATAGGACCTCTGCCAGGCTCTGAGGTTCAAAGTGTTTGGTTCCGGCCAGTGTTTTATCGATGATTTGTGGGATCGCAAGGAAGCCCACGCGTCCGGCAAGGAAGGCGGCCACGGCCGTCTCATTGGCCGCGTTAAAGATGGCCGGGGCGGTGCCCCCGGCCTTCATGGCGGCCCGGGCGAGGCGGAGACAGGGGTAGCGGTGTTCGTCCACGGGGCGGAAATCGAGGTGGAAGGCCCGGTCCAGATTAAGGGACAGATCGGGGCCGGCGACACGCTCCGGGAAAAGCAGGGCGTGTTGGATGGGAAATGTCATCGAAGGAGGGCAGAGCTGCGCCAGCATCGCGCCATCGGCAAACTCCACCAAGGCATGCACGATGCTCTGGTTGTGGAGTACGGCGTCGCACTGAGGTGGACGTAGATCGAAGAGCCATTGCGCCTCGATAAGCTCGAGGCCCTTGTTTGCGAGGGTGGCCGAATCCACGGTGATCTTGGGCCCCATCGACCAGTTGGGATGCTTGAGGGCGTCTGCGGGCGTGACGTGGGCGAGGCGTTCGGCCGGCCAGTCGCGAAAGGCTCCGCCCGAGGCGGTGAGCACGATCCGCCGCACGGTGGCGGCTGGGTGGCCCTCCAGGCATTGAAAGACGGCGTTGTGTTCGCTGTCGACGGGGATGATCCGGCTGCCGTGGGCCCGCGCCGCCGCCATGATGAATTTGCCGGCAAGGACCAGGATCTCTTTTGAGGCGAGTGCCAGTGTCTTGCGAGCGGCGAGCGCAGTGAGCGCCGGCTGCAGGCCGGCGGTGCCGACGACGGCCACGAGCACGGTATCCGCCTCCGGCAGCGCCGCGAGTGTGTTCAGCCCATCGAGCCCGGAATAAAAACTTGTGCCTGCCGGGAAGGCGTCGTTGGTCCGGGCGGCGGTATAGGCGTGCTCGTCATAAAGACCGACATGGCGGACGCCGAATTCCCGGGCGATCTCCGCCAAGCGGGGATGGTTGCTCCGGGCGGCAACTCCGACCAGCTCCAGCTGGTCGCGATGGGCCGCGATGACGCGCAGGGTGCTTTCACCGATGGAGCCGGTGGCGCCCAGAACTACAACCCGGCGTTGAAAGGTGGAGGTGGCCACGAGGGGAGGAGTGGTTTTATTTTCCGACACGAGGCGGCGGAGCCAGGGAGTCGCGAAGCAAAGGCACTCCTGCAGTTTGAGCGGAATTGCTCATCAGCTCAGAAAAAAGAAGATGAAATATCCCATCGGCGCGGTAAGGATGAGGCTGTCCGTCAGGTCCAGGGCCCCGCCGATTCCGGGGATCACCGTACCGGTGTCCTTGATGTCGGCGCGGCGCTTGATGGCGGACTCAACCAGGTCGGAGACGATGGTCGTCACCGCGATGGGCAGGGCGACGAGCGCGGCAATCGCCGGTGTAAAGCTCTCCGGCAGCCAGTCGGCGGCGAGATAGGCGATGCCCGCCCCGACACCCACCGAAACGAGCACGCCGCCAACGGCGCCCTCCCAGGATTTTTTCGGGCTGATGTTGGGCGCCAGTTTGTGCCGGCCGATGGCCAGGCCGGTGAGAAGCGCCCCGACGTCGCAGAACTTCGACGTGGCGACCAGCCAGAGGCAGAGCATGAGCCCGATGACAGGTTCCTCGTGGATCAGCAGGATGCGCCCCATGTAATGCAGCATGAACGGCAGATAAATCAGGCCCAAAAGGGTGGAGGAAAAGGCCTCAAAGCGGTTGGTGGTGTCGCGCTCGCCGAGAATGCGCACGCCGCAGATCACGACGGCGACGGCCAGAACCGCCGGGGCAAAACCGCCGAACTCTTTTCCGTCGAACAGGTAAACCGTGAGATAATACGGGGCGGCCGTCATCACGACCCCAATCGCCAGCCCCAGCCAGCGGAATGGTTTCAGATTCATCCGATCCATGAGTCCGTAGAATTCATGGAGACTCAGTGCGCTGAGCAGCGTCAACAGCACCACGGCGGCGTGCGCGCCAAAAAACCAGAGGCTGGCCAGGATGACGCTCCAGAGTACGAGGGTGCTGAGAACGCGGGTAAACACGGGTTTGAGGCAGGCGGGTTTAACTGGTCGCGGGCTTGACCTGTTCGGAGGTCAGGCCGAAGCGGCGTTCACGGCGGGCGAATTCAGTCACGGCGGCCTGCAAATCCCCTGCGCCGAAGTCAGGCCAGAGCACCGGCGTGAAGACCATCTCAGCATAGGCGCCCTGAAGCAGAAGAAAATTGCTGATGCGCTGCTCGCCTGAAGTGCGGATGATCAGGTCGGGGTCGGGGAGGTCGGCTGTGTAGAGATAACGGCCGAAAGTGTCCCAGGTGGTCGCGTCGGGGCTGGTATGGCCGGCGGCCACCGCCGCGGCGTAGGCGCGGGCGGCGTCGACGATTTCGGTCCGTGCACTGTAGTTGAGCGCGAGGACGAGATGCCACTCGGTGAAGGAAGCGGTGGCGTCCGTGACGCGCCGCAACTCGCGTTGAACATTTTCGGGCAGCTCCTGGGTGCGTCCGATCGTGTGGAGACGCACGCGGTTTTTTGTCAGATTGTCGAGTTCACGACGCAGGAAAAAGTCGAGCAGGCCCATAAGGCCGGAGACCTCGTCGGGCGGCCGCTGCCAGTTCTCGACGGAAAAGGCGTAAAGCGTGAGGTAACGGATGCCGATCTCGCGGGCGGCGTCGACGACGGTGCGCACGGTCTCGACGCCGCGCCGGTGCCCCTCGAGGCGGGGGAGGCCGCGTTGCTTGGCCCAGCGGCCGTTGCCATCCATGATGATGGCGACATGTTGCGGAATCTTGGCGGTGACCGGCGTCATTGGTGTAGTGGGTGATTTAGGTGGGCGGGCGCGGCTTTGACAAGGGGAATGCCCGTGTGCCAAACATCCCGAGGCCGGCCTGCTTCGGCCGGAGCCACCAGGCGGCCGGAACCGTCCCCAAGCCGCCGGCCTGCCGCTCAGCAAAGAAGCCCGGCTGCTCTGGGAAGGGTGAAAAATGGAGAAGACAGACGAGAGAGGGAGACGGGGAGAGAGGAAGACGGGCGAGAGGGGGAAAAGAAGAAAGTAGAAAGCAGAAAGAGGAAAAGAGGAAGAGGGGAAGACGGGGAGGCTGCGAAAAGAAGGAGGTAGAAAGTAGAAAGGGGAAGAGAGGGAGACGGGCGAGAGGGGGGAAAGAAGAAAGAGGGAAAGAAGAAAGAGGGAGAGAGGAAGACGGGGAGACCGTGAAAAGAAAGCAGAAAGCAGAAAGGGGAAGAGAGGGAGAGGGGCGAGAGGGGGGAAAGCAGAAAGAGGAAGAGGGGAAGACGAGCGAGAACGCGAGACGGCGAAAGACGATAGGCGGAACGCTGAAAGCCGCGAGCCTGACTGGCTCAGAACACGCGGAGGAAGGAGCGCGGGCCGGCGTCGAGGGTGCGCACCGGAGGTGCGAGCGGAGGGCGGGCGCAGCGGAAGATGAGCTTGACGGGAATAAGCCGTCGTGTGTAGGGAATAAGCCGTCAATGAAACTGCTGCACCTGCTTTTTCCCCGGGTCCGCGCCGAGGTGCTCCGGTTGCTCTTCGCCGACGCCGGGCGCGAGAGGCACGGTCGCGACTTGGCGCGGCAGAGCGGGCTCAACGTCAAGACCGTGCAGGAGGAGCTCGAAAAATTATCGAAGGCCGATCTCGTCACCAGTCGGCGCGACGGCAACCGCCGCTACTTCCGAGCCAACGCCGGACATCCGCTCTTCGCCGACCTGCAGCAAATCGTGCTCAAGACCGCCGGCCTGCGCGACGTGCTGGCCGGCGCGCTCGCTGAACTGAAAGGCGTCGAGGTGGCCTTTGTCTTCGGCTCGTTGGCCTCGGATTCTGGCAAGGCGGCCAGCGACGTGGACCTGCTCATCATCGGCGACGCCAGCCTGCGCACGCTGGCGCCCGCACTCCGCAAGGCGGGGGAAACGCTTCGACGGGAGATCAACCCGGTCGCCATGACTGCCGCCGAGTACAAGAAGGGACGCAAGAAGCATCCGCTGCTGGTGGACATACTCGGTAAACCGAAGCTCTTCGTGAAAGGAGGGGCCGATGAGCTTAAACGATTTGGCTAAGGCCAGCCTGCTCAAGCCCCACGAGCCGACACGCGAGCAGATCGGCAAGATCTTCGGCGTCGTGGACCGCGACATCGAGGATTCCAGGCGCAACCTGTCGCCCGACGGCCAATTCAACATCGCTTACAACGCCGCCTTGCAGCTTTGCGCCATCGCATTGCTGGCGGAAGGGTGGAGAGCCGAGAAGTCGAAGGCGCACTACCTGACCATCACCACTTTGCCCCAGATTCTTGGGCCGGACTGGCATGATGGGGCGGACTACCTCGATGCCTGCCGCGCCAAGCGCAACAGCCTCGAATACGATGCCGCCGGACGCGTCAGCGCCAAGGATGCGAAGGAACTGCGGGAGTTTGCGGTGGAGCTTCGGGAGGCTGTCGTCGCCTGGCTGGGCGACAAACATCCGGAACTTTCGCCGTAGAAGAAGTGATCGCTCGTGAGCGTCGCGATCCGCGACTCCAAATCTTGGACAACTGCAGCGTCCTATGGGATGACGGGCGAGAGAGGGAAAAGAAGAAAGTAGAAAGCAGAAAGGGGAAGAGAGGGAGAGGGGAAGACGGGCGAGAGAGGAAGACGGGGAGGCTGCGAAAAGAAGAAAGAAGAAAGAAGAAAGAAGAAAGAAGAAAGAAGAAAGGGGAAAAGGGGAAAAGAGGAAAAGAGGAAAAGAGGAAAAGAGGAAAAGAGGAAAAGAGGAAAAGAGGAAAAGAGGAAAAGAGGAAAAGAGGAAGAGAGGAAGAGGGAAAGACTGCGGAAAGAAGAAAGTGGAAAGCAGAAAGAGGAAGAGAGGAAGAGGGGAAACGGAGAAGACAGACGAGAGGGGGAGAGGGGAAGAGGGGGAGGCTGCGAAAAGAAGAAAGTAGAAAGCAGAAAGAGGAAAAGAGGAAGACGGACGAGACCGCGGAAAGAAGAAAGCAGAAAGAGGAAGAGGGGAAGACGAGCGAGAACGCGAGACGGCGAAAGACGATAGGCGGAACGCTGAAAGCTGAATGCCTGGCCGGCTCAGAACACGCGGAGGAAGGAGCGCGGGCCGGCGTCGAGGGCGCTGACGGGGGATTCGATCGGTGTGCGGGCGATGAGCCGTCCATCGGCGTCGAACTCGCCCATGCTGCGGTCGTCCGCCAGAGGGACAAAATAGTGTCCACGGTCCGAGTCGTAGGCCAGGGACACGGGCCGCAAGGGCTCGGACAGCGTCGCCCCGTCGGTGATTTTCCCGTCCGGGCCGACGGCGACGATGCGCGCCGGGCCGGTGGCGACGAGGGCGAGCAAGCGGTCGCTCTTCTGATCATACGCCAGGCCGCCGATCGGACCGGGGAGAGAAAGCGGGCCGATCGTGCGCACATAGTCGCCGGACAGCGTTGTTTCCAGAATTGAGCGTCCGTCGGGCATGATTGCGAACAGGTGGCGGTCACGCGAACGGATGGCGAGGTCCGACGTCGGTGTGCCGGCGATGGTGACTGCGCCCTCCGGAAGCTCCGGCAAAGTCATTTCGCGCAATTGCCGGCCGGAGGGACGCTCGATGACGCGGATGATGTTGCCGGGGGCGAGCCGCAAAAAGAGGTGGTCGGTGTTGAAGTCGTAGGCCAGACCGAGGATGACATCGCTGGCGGTGGTGTGGGTGGGTACATCTGCGACGGCGTCGCCGGCCGGTGCGAGATCGCGCAGCGGGGCGCCGCCACGCGTGGCGACGTAAACGTGATTGATGCCCGGCGTGGCGCAAGCGCCGGCGACTAGAGCGACGGCACAGAGTGCCGGCCAGATTAACAGACGGACGGCGCCGGAGCGGAGACCGGCACCCACCGTGGAAACAGCGCACGTGTGCAAGGGTTCGCATCGGCGGGCTGCCGGACGCAGATTTCGGGTTGTCTCGCGGGGAAGGCGGCGTGTTAGTGGCGCCATGAAAGTCGCTTTCATCAGTGGCACGAGCATTGTGAACTCCAATCTTTTTGCGACGTGGAGTGTCAACAAGATCGCCACGCCCTTCGGCGAGGTCACGTACAAAACCAAGGGCGACTTTGCGCTCATCAACCGGCACGGCTACGCTTTCCCACTGCCGCCGCACTCGATCAACTACCGGGCGAACATCCGCGCGCTGGCCGACCTCGGCTACCGGGACATCGTGTCGGTCAACTCGGTCGGCTCGCTCAAGGCAGAGCTGCCGCCGGGCACCTTCGTGTCGTGCGGCGACTACGTAGGTCTGCAGCAGGGGCCGGCGACCTACTTCGACACCGAGCTCAAGGGCGGCTCGCCGGGAATCGCGAACAATCTCATCCCTCTCCTGGTGGAAAAGCTGGCGCCTGAGTTCAAAATCCATACCGGCAGGGTTTATGTGCAGGTGCGCGGCCCCCGCTTCGAGACGAAGGCCGAGATTCGGATCGTGCGGCACTGGGGGGATGTCATCGGCATGACGGCGGCACACGAGGCCGATTTGTGCAGCGAGCTCGGCCTGCGCTACAACAGCCTGGCGCTCATCGACAATTATGCCAACGGCCTCGAGGGCACCGAGATCGATTTCGCGAAGTTCAAGGACATGGTGAAGGACAACCAGGCGCGCGTGAACCGCCTGTTCACGCGGATGTTGGAGATTCTGGGCTGACGTCCCGGGCGCGATTCAATCTCTTTCCCCAATATGAAAACAATCGGCGTCGCTGGTCTCGGCATCATCGGCAGCGTGTGGGCGCGGCATTACGCGGCGGCGGGAGTGCTCGCCGGCACATGGAATCGCACACCGCAGCCCGCGGCGCCGCAATGGCGGTCCTCGCCCGAGGAGCTGGTGGCGGCGGTCGACGCCGTGCAGATCGTCGTCGCCGATCCTCCGGCGGTGCAGGCGGTGCTCGACCGCATCCTGCCGGGTCTACGGCCGGGCAAGCTGGTGATCCAGTCGAGCACGATCGATTCCGGCAGCGCGGAGCGGTTTTGCGCGCAGGTGGAGGCGCGGGGGGCGTTGTATCTGGAGGCGCCTTTCACCGGCAGCAAGCCGGCGGCCGAGCAGCGGCAGATGGTTTTCTACATGGGCGGCAGCGAGGCGGCCATTGGCGCGGGCGAACCATTTCTGGCGCTTGTGTCGGAAGTGCGCCTCCGGGTCGGCGGGCCCCGCCAGGCGGCGGCGCTGAAGCTGGCGATGAACCTCAACGGTGCGATTGTGATGGAAGGCGTCTGCGAGAGCCTGGCTTTCGCCCGCCGGGCCGGCATTGCCGACGACCTGTTTTTCCAGGCCTTCAGCCGGGCCGCGGCCTACTCCGGCATGGCGCGGAACAAGGAAGCCAAGCTGCGGGCGGGGGATTTCACGCCGCAGTTCTCCGTGAAGCACATGCACAAGGACACACGGTTGGCGAGCGCCACCGCCGGCGCGGGGCGGCTCCCGCTGCTGGAAGCGGTGCGCGAGCGCCTGCGCCTCGCGGAAGAGGGCGGCCTGGCCAACGACGATTTTTGCGCACTGATCAAGCTGCTGGAACGCTAAGGCATATCGAGCAATCCTGCGGCCGTTTCGATCCGTCTGATGTCGGATCGAGGTAGGCGCGACCGCTGGGCGCGCCGGACAATGATTCGCCGACGGTGCCGCGGGCGAGGTCGCCCGCACTCCAGGTGCGCGAAGCGATGATTCGCGGTCGGTCCGGCGGTCCGGCCCTACGGGTGGAACACGGAGCGTGGCCACGGTTAATATGCCTAAAGGCACCGGAGACGAAACGGCACGGCATTGTCGGCGGGGCGCGTAAACGTTACCCCAACTTTTGACTGCACCAGGATTATGGGCGGTGTATGGCCGGCGTCTATTCCAGTTTCTTGAAGGGAAAGGGCCGATAGACTGAAAGCATAGGAACCCTATTTGGTGCCAATAGGGAGCCTGACGGAAACGACGAGTAATTGAGTGCGGCCAAATGGCTGCCCCTGACCGCCGAGGTGGTGCGCGCCCAGTTGAAGAAAGCCTCCGGCGCAGCCTCCCTTTCAGCCTGCCTGCCACGCGAATCAGTTAGACTTCACGATTGCCAGCCTCTGCGCTTGCCGATCTTGTTGATTTAAGCTGTTATGAACACTGTATGACCCCAGAAGCCCAAGCCCGGCAGCAAATCGATGCTATGCTCGTGGCTGCGGGCTGGACCGTGCAAGACTACAAGGCTCTTAACCTCGCCGCGGCCCGTGGCATCGCCCTCCGCGAAGTTCCGCTCAAGACCGGACCTTGTGACTACCTCCTGTTGGTTGATCGTGTCCCTGTCGGCGTGATTGAGGCCAAAAAGGCCGGCACGACGCTTTCCGGCGTGGTGGAACAATCTGGCAGCTACGCTGAAAACCTCCCCGACTTCCTCGCGAACCTCATCCCCGGCAGCAAGTTGCTCCCGTTCGCCTACGAATCCACCGGCATCGAAACCTTCTTCCGCGACGAGCGCGAGCCCGACTGACGCTCCCGCCGCGTCTTCAGTTTCCACCACCCCGCCACGCTCGCGCATTGGCTCGCCAACCCGCCGCCACTCCGCGCCCGTCTGAAAGTCTTCCCGCCGCTCGCCACCAACGGCATGCGGCAATGTCAGGTCGAAGCCATCGCCAACCTTGAGAAATCCTTCGGTCGCGCCGATCCGCGCGCCCTCATCCAGATGGCCACCGGCGCCGGCAAGACCTACACCTCCTGCGCCTTCGTTTACCGGCTCATCAAATACGCCGGCGCCAGGCGCGTGCTCTTCCTCGTCGACCGCGCCAATCTCGGCCGCCAGGCCAAGACCGAGTTCGACCAGTTCGTCACGCCCGACACTGGCCGCAAGTTCACCGAGCTCTACAACGTCCAGCACCTCACCTCCAACCAGCTCGACGACGTTTCCCGCGTCACCATCTGCACCATCCAGCGGCTCTACTCCATCCTGCGCGGCGAGGAGCTCGACGAGGACCTCGACGAAAAATCCGGCTTCGAACTCGCCGCGGCCGACGACCGCCCCCGCGAAGTCGTCTACAATCCCGCCGTCCCCATCGAGGCCTTCGACTTCATCGTCACCGACGAGTGCCACCGCTCCATCTACAACCTCTGGCGCCAGGTCCTCGAATACTTCGACGCCTTCCAAATCGGCCTCACCGCCACACCGTCCAAGCAGACGATCGGCTTCTTCGGCCAGAATCTCGTGATGGAGTATAACCACGAGCGCGCCGTCGCCGACGGCGTCAACGTCGGCTACCTCGTCTATCGCATCCGCACGGAGGTCACCGAGCGCGGCGGCCGGGTCGAAAAGGGCTTCTACGTGGACAAACGCCACCGCGAGACGCGCGCCATCCGCTGGCAGCGCCTCGACGAAGATCTTGTTTACGGCGCCAACGACCTCGACCGCTCCGTCGTCGTCAAATCCCAGATCCGCACCGTTCTCACCGCCTTCAAGGACAGCCTGCCCGAGCTCTTTCCCGGCCGCACCCTCGTGCCCAAGACGCTCATCTTCGCCAAGGACGACTCCCATGCCGAGGACATCGTCCATCTCGTTCGCGAGGTTTTCGGCAAGGGCAACGACTTCGCCAAGAAGATCACCTACAAGACCTACAACCCCGAGACCAAGCGCTACGAGAAGAGCGAGACACTCATCCAGGAGTTCCGCACCTCGCCGCAGCTTCGCATTGCGGTGACGGTGGACATGATTGCCACCGGCACGGACATCAAGCCGCTCGAATGTCTCTTCTTCCTCCGCGATGTCCGCAGCCGCACGTATTTCGAGCAAATGAAAGGCCGCGGCACGCGCGTCCTCACTCCGACCGATTTGCAGTCCGTCAGCGGCGCCGACGCCCTTGCGAAAACCCACTTCGTCATCGTCGATGCCGTCGGCGTCTGCGAGAGCGACAAGACCGACTCCCGCCCGCTGGACCGCGAGCCCAGCATGCCGCTCCCGGCGCTCCTCCTCGGCGTCGCCCTCGGCAAACGCGACGAAGACACGCTTACGACGCTCGCCGCCCGCATCGCCCGGCTCGACCGCGCCATCTCCCGCGACACCGCGGCCGAACTGAAACAACTCGCCGGCGGCAAATCTCTCGCCGACATCGCCGGCTCCCTTCTCGACGCTGTCGATCCCGACAAAATCAATGCTTTGGCAGGTGGAGCGGGCTCTCCGGGCACGCTTGCTTTCGAAAAACTCATTCTCCCCGAACCCACCTCCGCCCAAATCGACTCCGCGCGCAAACAACTCATCACCTCCGCCTGCGCGCCATTCGACAACCCCGCCTTCCGCGACGCTCTCGCCAAGGCCAAGCAGGACGCCGAGCAAACCATCGACACCGTCACCATCGACCAAGTCACCACTCGCGGTTTCGACGCCGCGGCCAAACAAGCCGCCGCCAGCCTCGTCCAATCGTTTCGCGATTACATCGAGAAGCACCAAGCCGAGATTACCGCGCTCCAGATTCTCTACTCGCGTCCCTATGCGCAGCGTCTCACCGAGTCCATGCTCAAGGAGCTGGAGAAGAAGCTCCGTGAAAATCACGCCGCGTGGACCGAGGATCGCCTCTGGGAAGCTTTCGCCGCCGCGCATCCCGACCGCGTGAAAGGCCGCTCGCAACCCGGCCGCTTCGCCGATCTGGTCGCGCTCGTGCGTTTCTCGCTCGAACAGCAGCCCGTCCTGAAACCTTTCGCCGAGTCCGTCCATGAACGATTCAACGAATGGCTGATGGATAAGGCCAAGGGCGGCACCGTGTTCACTTCGGAGCAATTGGCGTGGCTCAATCTTATCCGCGATCAAATCGCCACCACCTGCAGCATCGAGTCGGACGATTTCGAATTCGCTCCATTCTCCCAGCGCGGCGGTCTCGGCAAGGCACATCAGCTATTCGGAGAGCAACTCGCGAAATTGCTCGATGAACTGAACATGGCGTTGGCCGCATGAGAGCGAAACCCAATAAAACCGCATGGGATCGCGAACCCATCGAAAAGTTGCTGGCGCCGCTGCCAGACGGCCGGCTCCTGCACCATGGGTGGAGCCCACAATGCGAGGTGGAGCCATCGCCCGGCGATGCTGAGTGGGGAGTTCTGAAGACCACGGCGATTCAAGCCGGAGACTTTCAGCCTGAACATAACAAGCGCCTACCAGACGCGCTCAAGCCTCGAACTTTGTTAGAAGTTCAATCGGGCGATCTGCTCCTCACGTGTGCTGGTCCACGCGCACGATGTGGCGTAGCGTGTCTAGTCCGCACAGCTCGACCGCGACTTTTGATCTCGGGGAAGATGTATCGTTTCCGAGCGCGGGAGGATAAGATCACACCACAGTTTTTGGAGGCTTTCCTTCAGAGTGAGGATGCGCGCCTCGCGATAGATCGGATGAAGACCGGCATAAGCGATAGCGGTCTCAATCTTACTCATGGGCGATTCTTGAAATTACAAGTTCCTGTCCCGCCGGTAAGCGAACAGCGCCGGATCGTGGCGGAGATCGAAAAGCAATTCACGCGCCTGGACGCCGGAGTCGCCGCATTGCGCCGCGTGCAAGCCAACCTCAAACGCTACCGCGCCGCAGTTCTCAAAGCCGCCTGCGAGGGCAAGCTCGTGCCAACCGAAGCCGAGTTAGCCGCAAAGAACGCAAAGAGCCCAAAGAAAAACTCCGGTTCGGTCTCTGCGTTCTCTGCGGTGCAAAATCTGGGCTACGAAACCGGCGAGCAACTCCTCCAGCGCATCCTCGCCGAGCGCCGCAAGAACTGGGCCGGTCGCGGCAAGTACGAAGAGCCTATTCCCCCATCTACCAAAGAATTGCCATCTCTCCCTGATGGCTGGACGTGGGCCAGTATTAACCAACTTGCAGCGGAGACAATGATCGGCCTCGACCGTGGCCGCGCCCAGCAGCGCGATGATCCATCTTTCGGCGTGCCATACATCAAGATGAACAACGTCACGATGGAAGGCCGCGTCCTTTACGAGGACATGGCTTACGTGCCAGCGGACATGGAAGAGTCAGAGCGGTTCGCAGTTCAAGACGGCGACATTCTTTTCAACACACGCAACAGCAAAGAACTTGTTGGCAAGATCGGCATCGCCCGCAATCCACCACGCGGGGCAATCTACAACAACAACTTGATGCGGATTCGCGTTCCTCGCGGTGTCACGCCTGCCTTTCTGTGCCTGCAAATGTGTTCGCATGAATTCCGGCGCCGGATGGAGTTAGTGAAGAAAGCTACAACAAACGTCGCTGCGGTTTACGCGAAAGATTTGTTGCCGCTCGCGATCGCACTGCCCCCTCACACCGAGCAAACGCGTATCGTGGCCGAAGTGGATCGGCGATTGAGCGTGGTGGAGGAACTGGAAACACTCGTGCACGCTAACCTCCAGCGCTCCGCCCGCCTCCGACAGTCCACCCTCCAAAAAGCCTTCACCGGAGAACTTTTATGAGCGCAGCACCTTTTGAATACGGCAGCCAATGGTTACGGGCTGATTTTCACCTGCACACGAAAGCGGACAAGGAGTTCACCTTTGCTGGCGATGCAAACTTCTTTGTCAGCGATTACGTCGCGCGTCTGAAGACGGAAGAAATCGGAGTCGCCGCAATTACGAACCACAACAAGTTTGATGCCGACGAATACCGTGAAATCCGACGCATGGCAGGGCGAGAAAGTATATTCGTTTTGCCGGGGGTGGAGCTTTCCGTAGCCGAAGGGGCAAATGGTATTCACTGCTTGCTGGTTTTTGATCCCGCCACTTGGTTGGACGGTAGCGATTACATCAACCGGTTTCTGGACCAAGCTTTTGGACTGCATGTGCGTGACCGTGAAAACGAAAACGCCCGTTGCGATTACAATTTGGCGACCCTTTTCAAAAAGCTCAGCGAACAGAAGAGCTACGGGCGAGAGTCTTTCGTAATCATGGCCCACATCGAGGACCGTTCAGGATTTTGCGAGGAACTCGAAGGCGGGCGGATCACAGAAATCGGCCAAGACCCGCAGTTCAAGGAATTTGTGCTTGGGCTTCAGAAGGCGAGAACTCGGAATGACCTAAAGAACTGCAAAGATTGGTTGGGGACGTTGCCAGCATTGGTCGAAGGCTCAGACCCCAAAGCGATGGAGGAAGTTGGCAGGGCACATCAAGTTGGTGGAAATCCGCAGAAAACATATATCAAGATTGGAGATCACAACTTTCAGGCGGTGCAATACGCCATGAAAGCATACGGGCTGCGTGTCAGAAGTGCCAAGCCAGCGAGAACGACTCCTTTTGTTCGGTCAATGACGATTACCAGCGGCACAAAGCAGCCACTCACAGTCAGGTTTAACGAGGGATTGAACACGCTCATCGGCATACGAGGAAGCGGCAAGTCAACATTGATCGAAATCTTGAGATACGCCTTGGACGTCATGGCAGAAAAAGAGGCTCAAGACGCCGAATACAAAGCTCAGCTTTTGCAGGCTCACTTGGGCAGTGGTGGTAAGGTGTCCATCGACATCGTCGCAAACGGGATTGTCTACCAAGTGGAGCGAGTCCTAAATGACGCGAAGCCGAAGGTCAGACGCGACGGTCAACTCGTTCCCAACTTGCTACCTTCTGCAATCATCAAAGTCGCCTACTTCGGGCAAAAGGATTTGGCGCAGATCGGGCAAGTGCAAACAAGCCGGACGATTTTGGAGCGCTTCTTTCCGCACGCCACAAAGGACGCGGATTTAGTTGTGAAGGATTTGGCTGAGCAGGTATCAGAAAAAGTCCGAGAACAACAACTGCTTGAAAAGGCGCTCCAGAACAAAAAGGAAGTCGAGGAGGAAAAGGCTCGCTTAGACAATAACGCGCGGGGTTATCAGCAAAACAACGTAACGCAAAAACTTCAGCGGCAACTGGAGTTCAGCCGTGACGACGAGCACGCCAAAGCTGTCGCCCAATGGCTAGAAGCATATCGAGGCAACCTGGACGCAATCTTGAAGGCAGACGGCGACGCGCTCAACGAACTGCTGGCTTATCAAAGCAAAGAAAACGCTGACATCCTCAGCACAATCCGTCCAAACCTCGAAGCTAGAGCGAAGTTTATTCAGGGACTCGAAACGGAACTCAGCGCCATCTCGAAGTTAATGGCAGAATTCCAGGCAATGCAATCGCGCCTGGCAGAGCGACGCGGTGCACTTGAGGACGAATTTGCTTCGATCCGTCGCGCCATTGCTGTCCCGTTGGTAAACGCCGACTCCGTACTAAAGGAGCAGCAAAGGCTCGACCAGCTAAACAAAGCACTAACGGAACTTGATCGGAAGCAGGAAGCGCTCAACACGAAGCGAACAGAACTCCTAAAGAGTTTGGATGAGCTCCAAACTGCTTGGCTTGAACAATTCAAGGCGCTCAACGCCAGCATTTCGGAGGTGAATCAAAAGAACCTGTCAATCACCTTAAAACTGGAATACCGCGGCGATCGCGGCGCATTCATAGATTTTCTTAGAAAACTTGTTGAAGGAACAGGAATTCAACGCCGCACGCTTGAAGGCTTGGCTGAAAAGTTCGCCGACCCGGTCGAGCTCTACCGCGACCTTGCCAGCAGCACGCCAGAGGCGGAAAAGATATTTGGCTCGCCTCAGAGTTGGGGGAATTTTTACCAACGCGTTACGCAGAACCTTTCGGCGTTTCTAAATTATCGTGTGCCCGACGTGCTGTCTTTGCTCTACAACAACATTCCGCTTGAACGGCACAGCCTGGGCCAACGCGCCACAGCGCTCATTCTTTTTCTTCTTGGTCGCTCTGACCAACATCTCCTGATAATTGACCAGCCGGAGGACGACTTGGACAACCGCTCGCTGTTCGAGGATGTGATCAAACGTCTTTGGCAAGCTAAAGAAGCCACACAATTCCTATTCGCGACTCACAATCCGAACATACCTGTGTTGGGCGAGGCTGAGCAGGTTCAAGCATGCGCCTTTAATGCTTCAACAAATACAATTTCGACCCACGCCGGCAGCATTGATGGACATGACACGCAGGCAAAAATCATCAACATAATGGAAGGTGGACGGGACGCCTTTACACGCCGGAAGGGAATTTACGAACATTGGAAGCATTGACCCTTTGTTAACTTTATGAGCCAGCCAACTATCACTCACCGGCCTGAAAACAAGACCATCAAGGACCTTGAGAATCTTTACGAAGACAGCCTGCTTAATCTCGAACCGGGCTTCCAGCGGCAATCAGTCTGGTCAGAACGCGACCGGGCCAAGTTGATCGACAGCATCCTGCGCAACTATCCGTTGCCAGCGATCTTCCTCTACCGTCGCGAGCACGACGGGCAGTATATCTACGATGTAATTGATGGCAAACAGCGGCTGGAATCCATTCTGATGTTCATGGGCTTGATGCGTGGCCGATATTGGCTCAAGACTCAATTGCCCGGTCACGATGAGATTGAGTGGATTGACTGGAGGCGGCTTTGCAAGCGCCGCCTGCAACATCTAATCACCGGGTATCGAATTCCTGCCATTGAAGTTGACGGCGACATCAGTGACATCATTGACGTTTTCGTTCGCATCAATTCGACGGGCAAGGCACTCACGCCCCAGGAAAAACGGCACGCAAAATATTACAACAGCCATTTTCTGAAGGAGGCGGACCGGCTGGCCCGGCGTTACGAGTGGTATTTCACGGACATGGGGATACTGAGTGCTGGTCAGATTTCCCGCATGAAACATGTGGAGTTGATGTGCGAGTTGATGGTTTCGATCCATCAGGGGGATGTCATCAACAAGAAGTCCGCGTTGGATCGGATCATGAAAACGGACAGCTTCAACATGCGGGACATTTCCAAAGCTTCCAGCAAGACAGTCACCGCTTTGAACCGCGTCCGGAAGATGTTTCCAAAACTATACACAACGAGGCTTTGCCAGTTGACGGATTTCTACACTCTCACACTTCTCATTGCCAAATTCGAGGCTGATGGGTTGATTTTAACCGATCGCCGACGAAATCGTCTAGCTTGGGATCTTCTGGTGGCCTTTGCCACACAGGTTGACGAAGTCCGAGAAAAGCAGCGTAAAGCCATCGGTGTTAAACCTGATCAGGAAATCTATCGCGACTATTTGCTGACGGTTTCCCAGACGACCGATGACGTCAACCAGCGGCGTCGGCGCGAATCCATCTTGCGGGGGATTTTGGAAAGCTTGTTTGCCAAGAAGGATTCACAACGCGGCTTTACGGCTGAACAGCGTCGTATTCTCTGGAATACGACCGCTTCACGCAAATGTCAGGAGTGCGGCAAAACCTTGAATTGGGACGATTTCACAATCGACCACGTTGACCCGCACAGCAAAGGTGGCCGTTCCAAACTCGAAAACTCGGCGCTTATGTGCCGTGGCTGCAATTCATCCAAAGGCAACCGGAAGCGTCGTTGATTATTTCATGAGCAATCCCACCGCCCTTGTCCAAAGGCTTTGGAATTACTGCAACATCCTGCGGGATGACGGCCTTTCCTACGGCGACTACGTCGAGCAGCTCACGTTTCTGCTGTTCCTCAAGATGGCGGACGAACAGAGCCGGCCGCCGCACAATAAGCCGTCGCCGATTCCCAAGGGTTTCGATTGGCCGGCGCTGCTGAAGGTCGATGGCGACGACCTAGAGACGTTGTACCGCCATGTGCTCGAATCGCTCGGCAAACAGAAGGGCATGCTTGGTATCATCTTCCGCAAGGCGCAGAACAAGATTCAGGACCCCGCCAAGCTCCGCCGCCTCATCGTCGATTTGATCGACAAGGAGCAGTGGACCTCGCTCGATGCCGACGTGAAGGGCGACGCCTACGAAGGCCTTCTTCAGAAGAACGCCGAAGACGTGAAAGGTGGCGCCGGCCAATACTTCACGCCGCGCCCGCTCATCGCCGCCATCGTCGAAGCGATGGCCCCACAACCTGGCCAAACCATCTGCGATCCTGCCTGCGGCACGGGGGGCTTTCTCCTCGCGGCCTACTCCCATCTTGCCAACCGCAAGGATCTCGACCGCGCGCAGAAAAAGAAGCTGCACAACGGCACGCTCTTCGGCGTTGAGCTGGTCGACAGCGTCACGCGGCTCTGTGCGATGAATATGCTTCTCCACGGAATCGGCGGCGACGCGAACGCGACCGATCTTCCCGTGACGACCAAGGACGCGCTCTCCGGCAAACACGGCGAATACGACATGGTCCTCGCCAATCCGCCGTTCGGCAAAAAGAGCAGCGTCACGATCGTCAATTCCGCCGGTGAGACCGAGAAGGAGTCGCTCGTCATCAATCGCGACGACTTCTGGGCCAGCACGAGCAACAAGCAGCTCAACTTCCTTCAGCACATCTTCACCATCCTTAAGCAGCATGGCCGCGCTGCCGTCGTCGTGCCCGACAACGTTCTCTTCGAGGGCGGCGCCGGCGAGACCATCCGCCGCGAGATCCTCAAGCAGGCCGACGTTCACACGCTCCTCCGCCTGCCCACCGGCCTCTTCTACGCGCAGGGCGTGAAGGCCAACGTGCTCTTCTTCGACCGCAAGCCGGCACAGGAAAAGCCCTGGACGCAGCAACTCTGGATTTACGACCTCCGCACCAACCAGCATTTCACGCTGAAGGAGAATCCGCTGAAGCGTGACGACCTCGACGATTTCGTGAAGTGCTACAACCCGAGGAATCGCCTCAACCGGAAAGAGACCGAGCGCTTCAAGTGCTTTAGCTACGACGAGCTGAGCAAGCGCGACAAAACCAACCTGGACATCTTTTGGCTCAAGGACGAGAGCCTCGAAGAAAGCGCCAACCTGCCGCCGCCGGATGTCATCGCCGAAGAAATCGTCCAAGACCTCGAATCCGCGTTGGAGCAGTTCCGCGAAATCGAATCAGAGCTGAAGGAGTGAGTCCTGTCTCGCGAATAGAGATTCAGGTGCAGACAGAGACCAAGATGCGGCAATCGACGATTTCATTTCGCCGCATGCAGGAGGGCTAAGGCTGCACGGCGAACTTCCTGCGGTAACTTTGGCCACAGCCTTCACCTGGGGCGCAATCAGGCCTGGCGCAGGATGACGCGCAGGATGGCTCCCCGCTCCCAGAGACGCATGCGCGGGCCCCACGTGCCGGTGCCGCGCCCCACGAGTACGGTGGTGTCGCCGATGGTGAAGCGGCCCTTGAGCAGCGGGTAGTACAGTCGCACAAGGTGCGAGAAGGGCCAGATCTGGCCGCCATGCGTGTGCCCGCAGAGCATCAGGGACACCCCTTGGGTTGCGGCAAAATCAGCGCCCACGGGGGCGTGCGAGAGCAGCACGGTCACCCCGGGCGGGCGGCCGTGCAGCGTGGCCGTCAGGTCCGCGATGGTGTGCTGGTCGCGCGAAAGGTCGTTCACGCCGGCCAGTATCAGGCCCGGCCGGACTTCCTCCCAGGAGTTGAGGAGCACGCGGATGCCGGCCTCGTGCAAAAAGGCGATGTTGCCGTCGCCCGGGCCGTAGGATTCGTGGTTGCCGAGCACGCCCCAGACACCGAACGGCGCCGACAGGCCGCGCAGGATGGACGCCAGCTCGCCATCCACCTCGCCGTGGCCCTCGACGATGTCGCCCAGCAGTACGATCAAATCCGGCCGCTCCGCCATTGCCTGGCGGACGCGATCGGCCAGCCAGGCGGCATCGGCGGCGGAGGTAAGGTGGAGATCGGAGAGCGCCACGACGACCATGCCGTCGTATTCCCGCGACAGACCGGCGATCGGCACGCTGTATTCCTCGACCACGGGGGGGCGGTGGCCTTGCACGAAGGCCACCGCGGAAAGTCCGAGGCCGGCCGCCAGTGCCGCTCCTCGTAGTCGCGGGGTCGCGCGCGGGAACAACCAGCCGAATCCGGTCAGCGTTTCGACGAGCAACAGGCAGACTGCGGCCAGGAACAACACAACCAGCCACCACATGCCGGCGGACTCGAGCGCCGCGGCCAGCGCTCCCTGCCGGCCGTGGCCGTAAAGGCGGCCGACCAGAAAGAGGCCCCACAACGCGGCGCCGATCAGCCAAAGCCAAGCCGACGGCAAGCGGCGGCTGATCGCCGGCACGGAGGCGGCGCGCCAAAATACATAAATTTGGAGCAGAGCCACGACGGAGGCGAGAACCGCGGCAAACACGGCGTACATGGCACGCACTGGAACAGGAACACCAGCGCGCGGCAAGCGCGGCGGCGTGAACGCGTGACGGCCGAATGCCGCTCCCCCGGAGAGGGAAAGCGTTTGCGCCACCGACCGGGCCGGTTACCATGGGCTTATGAGTGATTTCGCCCCTGCGGCGGAGGTGTCCTCCGCCCGTGCCGCTCTCGAGCGGATGAAGACCAACATGCGCCAGACCATCAAGGGCAAGGACGACGTCATCGAGCAGACGATCGTCTGCCTGCTGGCGGGTGGACACCTGTTGATTGAGGATCTGCCGGGGGTGGGCAAGACCACGCTGGCCTACTCGCTGGCCCGCTCCATGGACTGCACGTTTTCACGCATCCAGTTTACCAGCGACCTGCTGCCGACCGATGTGACCGGCGTGTCCATTTACGACGAGCACGTGAAGGAATTCGTGTTCAAGCCCGGCCCGGTGTTCGCGAATATCGTGCTGGCAGACGAGATCAACCGCGCCACGCCCAAGACGCAGTCGGCGTTGCTCGAGGTGATGGATCGCAGCAAGATCACCGTCGACGGAGAGGCGCATACGGTGGGACTGCCCTTTATGGTCGTGGCCACACAGAATCCGGTGGACTACGAAGGGACGTTCCCTCTGCCGGAGAGCCAGATGGACCGTTTTCTCATGCGGCTGCCCATGGGCTACCCGCAGGCGGATGATGAGCTGGAGATCCTGCGCGCCCCGCGGCTGAGCTACGATGCCATCGCCCTGAATCCGGTCGTGACACGCTCGGATGTGTTGAAAATGCAGGCGCTGGCCGGACACGTGTTTGTGGAGGAGAGCGTCCTTGATTATGTGCTCAAGATCGTCACCGCTACCCGGACTGAGGCGGAGTTCAAGGCGGGCATCAGCGTGCGCGGCGGCCTGTCGCTGCGGGTGGCGGCGCAGGCGCGGGCCCTGGTGCGGGGGCGCGATTTCGTGATCCCCGAGGACGTGCAGGAAATGAGCGGACCAGTGCTGACACACCGGCTTACCCTGGCACGGCAGACGTCGGATGCGTTGGAGGAACGCCGCACGGTGCTGGCCGCCCTCCGTCACATCGTGGCGGCGGTGCCGGTGCCGGAGTAGGGGGGAAGGGCGATGCCGCCGGAAGCAAGATTCGACACGCCTGCCTGGCACGGGCCCGGCGCGCGGAGCCGGCGGCGGCAGGCCTTCCGGTGGAGCGCGCTGGTGTGGTCGCTGGTGTTCCCGCCGCGGCAGCACCGCATCGCGCCGACGGTTTCCGGTCTGTTTCTCATCGCCCTGGCGCTGGGCATCGGCACGGCGGCCTACAACACTGCGAGCAACATCCTCTTTCTCACCCTGGCGCTGCTCCTGGCATGCCTGTTGTTGAGCGGATTGCTGTCCTGGTTCAACTTCATGGGCGTGAGATGGAGGGTGCGGGCGCAGGCGCCATGGCGCGCCGGGCATGAGGCGCTCGTGACGGTGGAGACGGTCAATGGGAAAAAATGGCTGCCGACGTACGGCCTCTGGTTTGATCTCGAGACACGCACGGCCAACCGGGTCGGACCCGACGACGATCAGGTGAGCGTGCGGGAGGCACTGGCCGCGGTGGACAAGGCCACGACCCGCGTCCGCCTGTTCCTGCGCGAGCGGATGGAACCCGCGGGCGGCGAAAGCCGGCTGGAATGGGTGGTCCGACCGTCCCAGCGTGGCGTCGAGAGGGTCGAACTCACCTCGGTCGGATCGTTTTTCCCCTTCGGATTCCTGGGGAAAAACCTTGGAGCGAATGTCTGCCAGCAAGTGCTGGTGTGGCCGGCCCAGGTCGAATACCAGTGCTGGCTCGGGACAGTCGCAGCCGGGCGTGCGCAGGGCGAACGGGTGCCCCGGGCCGGCGCCGGTGACGATTTGATGGCGCTTCGCCGCTATCGGACGAGCGATTCGCACCGGCTCATCCATTGGAAGGCCAGTGCCCGGTTGCAGAAGCTCATGGTGCGGCAATTTTCGGCGGAAGCCCACGAGAGTTTCTGGTTGAAATTGGAAACGTCAGCGGCGGTGTGGACCCGGCCCGGGCAATTCGAGTTGTTGTGCAGCCTGGCTGCGACCATGGCGGAGGACCTGTTTGCGGCCGGCAAATTGCGCGGTGTGAAGGTCAACGCGCAACCATCCGTGACCATCCGGCAGGTGAGGGATGTCGAAGCGTTTCTGGACGAACTTGCCCGACTGGAACCGGTTGATGATGGAGGCCGGACGCCCCCGTCCGCCATCAGCGACTCGGGTGTCGCGCCCCTCCCATCCAGGAACATAATCACCTTTGCGCCCGAAGGGGCGTGTGGAGTTGCAGCCTATGTCGACGGAGTCAAAACGGCCGCAGCTTAGCCTCGACGAATTGCGGCTGCTGAAATGGCTGCTCGGCGGCGCACTGGCGCTCGTTTCGCTCTGGACGGTATTCTTCCTCGACGTGGAGGCGCTGAGCCTGGTGAGCCTCGCGAGTCTGGCGGTGGTGGCGGTGCTGATCTGGCCGCAACTGCCGGCCCGCGTGCCGGGATTTGTGCGATGGCTTTCTGTGCCGGCGCTGATTGCGGTGTTGGTCGGCGATTTCTATCTGAGCCCCGAGACCCTGCCGCCGCTGATCCGGCTGGCCATCCTGCTCGTGCTCTATCGCGGGGTGGGTTACCGGCAGCGGCGCGAGGACCTGCAACTCATCGTGCTCGGGCTGTTCCTCATCGTGGTGGCCGGCGTACTGACGGTGGCGCTGGGGTTTGCCTTTCTGCTGCTGCTGTTCACCGCCTGTGCGCTGGTGTTTCTGTTTGTCGTCACGTTGATTGAAACCAAGGAGACCGGCGGAGGGACGGCCGATTCCCTTCCGGCGACAGGGGCTCCGGCGTGGACCAGACTCGGGTGGCGGCGCTTTTTCGGGCGGCTCGCGGAGGTGGCGGACTGGCGCCTGCTGGCCTTCGCCGGCAGTTTGTTTGCGGTGGTGGTGGTGCTGTCGGGGGTGCTGTTCCTGATCATTCCACGTTTTGAGATTGCGACCGGGTTCTTTCTGGACCGGTACATCACGAAGAAGAGCCGCACCGGCTTTACGGAGACGATCCGGTTTGGGGACGTTGCGGAGTTGATTAGCGATGAGACAACGGCGCTGCGCGTGGATTTCAGCGATCCCGCCGCGCGTCCGGGGAATCCCTACTGGCGGCTGGTGGTGCTCGACGAGTATTCCCGCGAAGGCTTCAAGATTTCGGCCGCGGCCAAGGCCGAATTGTTGCGCAGTCAGAGGGTGACGGCGTACCTGCGAGGCCGGCGGACTGGTTCCCGGGCAGCGGGGGTGGGCGGGCAATGGACTTTTTATGTCGAGCCAGGAGTCAGCCGGTTCCTGCCGCTACCCGGTAACTTTGAAATGCTGCGGCTGCGGGAATTGCTGCCCCTGCAGAGCAGTGTGTCCCGGCTGGTGGTGGCGCTGCGGACGGAGCCGATGACCATGACCGCCTACCGGCTCGAGGGGGTGCAGCTGGCGGGCGAGATTGCGGACGTTCCTCCCGCCCGTCCACCGACGGGCAGGGCGGCGGCCGCCGGGCGGTCCGAGACTTCTGCTCTGCCGCAGTCGCTCCAGTTGCCAGCGGGGGCGGACAACCGCGAAGCCTTGCAACGGGTCGTAGCGGAGATTCGCGGCGGCGAGGACGGGGCGACCGGTCTGCCCGCCGAGGAATTCGCGCGCCGGGCTTGTGCCTGGCTCTCCCGCCGGCACGCCTACGCGCTGTCCGTGACGCTGCCGTCGGGCGACAAGGATGACATTGTGCGATGGGTCGAATCGAACCAGCCGGGTTTCTGCGAATATTTTGCCGCGGCCTTCACGGTGCTGGCGCGGGCTGCGGGATACCCGGCCCGGGTGGTGGCGGGATTCCATGGCGGCACGTGGAACGCCGTGGGCAATTACTATCAGATCAAAAATTCGGATGCCCACGCCTGGAGCGAAATTCACACCGGCCGGGGCACATGGCTGCGAGTGGATCCGACCCCGGGCGGCGGCCTGGCAGACAGCCGAGCCGCCGTCCAGACGGCGATGGCGCGGCAGGGCGATCGCAGCTGGTCCGCGCGTTTGGACAGTTTGCGGATCATGTGGTACCGGCGCGTGGTGAGTTTTGACCAGCGGACGCAGACGGAGATGGCCGAGCAGTTGAAATCCCTCACCGCTGATTCGGGGCAGGCGGTGCGCGCCTTCCTCGACCGGATGATGGCGCGACTGCGCGCCTGGCTGGCTGGGCCCTGGAACTGGGCGAGGGCGGGCCGGGTGGCGGGCGGGACGGTTCTGGCTGGCGCCTTCGTCTGGTTGATCTGGCGCGGGCGGGAGGAAATTCGCTGGCGCTGGTCGCGATTGTGCCAGCGCGGGAGAGTGGATCCGGTGCGGCGGGAGGCGGGACGGTGGCTGGCGCGGATCGGGCACCGCATCGTGCCGGCCGAGCGTCAGGCTGTGCACGCGGGGATCGTGACGGATCTGCAACGACTGCGTTACGGGCCGCGTTCCTCGTGGCCGGAACCCGGAGCGGTGTTCCGTCGGGCGCGGAGGGAGGGGGGGGCCGGGCGCTGCACCGCTACCGGCCGGTAACGCCGGAAACCTTGGGTTTGAGGTGGCCGTCACGCCAGGCTTGCAGGACGGTCTGCACCACCGGGGCGGCAAAAACCCCGCCCCCGAAGTTGGTGTCCTCCTCGGAGCCCTCGAGCACAACCGCGACCGCGATCTGGGGATTTTCGATCGGCGCATAGGCGATGGTCCAGGCGAGTTCGATGCGTCCCTTCTGGGCCGTGCCGGTCTTAGCGGCGACGCGGAGACCCTCCACGTTGGCAAATTTGGCCGTGCCGATCTGTGCGCACTGCTCCAAACCCTCGACCATGGTGTTGTAGTCGTCGCGGGAGAGACCGATCGGGGTGGTGTGCAGTGGCGGCCGGTCAGCTATATGGAGCAGCGTGGGCTTGGTCTCGGTTTCGCCGCGGGCGAAGGACGCCATGAAACAGGCCACCTGCATGGGCGAGACGAGCAAATCACCCTGGCCGATGGCAACGTTGGCAGTGTCGCCCCGGTTCCAGGTTTCATTGCGCACGCGCAACCTCCACGCCGGGTCCGGCACGACCGGATTGCGGAATTCGGCGGGGAGTTCGATGCCTGTGGGATGCCCGTAGCCGAACCGGCGGGCCTCCGTGGCGATGAGCTGCGGGCCGACCTCCAGGCCAAAGGTATAGAAGAAGACGTTGCACGAGTCGCGAATGGCGCCCACGAGGTCGCGTTCGCCGTGGCCGGAATGACGGTGGCAAGTGAAGCGGCGGTTGCCCACCATCAGATACCCCGGGCACTCCGTGCGGGATTGGTGCGGATCGATGGCACCGCTGCGCAGGCCGGCGAGGGTGGTGATGAGTTTGAAGGTGGAACCTGGCGGATACTGCCCCTGGATGGCGCGGTTGAACCACGCGCCGGATTCCTCGATCTGCCGGGCAGTCTCCGTCGACAGGCGCGGGACGAAGTCGTTGAGATTGTAATCGGGCTTGGAAACCAGCACGAGCACCTCGCCTGTTTTCACCTCGAGCGCCACGCAGGCGCCCACGCGGTTTTCCATCGCCTGTTCCGCTGCAACCTGCAGGTCGATATCTAGGCTGGTGATGATATTATGGCCTTTTTCCGGCAGGCGCTTTTGCAGGGGTAGGTCGACGCGGAAGCCGGCCGGATCGACACGATAGATGGCGCCGCCGGCAACCCCCTGCAAATGCTCGTCATATCGGGCTTCGAGTCCGGCGCGACCTTCGGTCCCTTTCATTTTGAAGGTCATGAGGTCCTCTCCGGGAAAATCCTCCACGGGGGGATCCGTGTTGGTGGTCACATATCCCAGGGCGTGGGCCGCTGCCGAGGCGTAGGGGTAGAAACGGTTGCTTAAAGCGTAAACCTGCAGGGGGGATCGCACCGGGAGCCGCTCGATCAGGCGGGCGTATTCCTGGGGGGTCAGATTATCGAGGAGCACAAAGGGAAGCAGGCGGGTCTGTGCAAAATGCCGGTCGAGGATGCGCGAATCGACCTGATTGTTCCGGCCCAGAATGGTATTGGTCTGGTCGAGATAACGCTGGACCACCGCCACCCGGGCGAGCCGCGTCATTTCGGCATAAGACGGTCGTTCGCTGCGATCGAGAGAGCGGTAATTGGCCGCCACCTTGCCGGTTTCTCGGTCAAATTCGCCACCGAGTTCCCCCAGATTTAGCGTGACGGAGAAGCGCGGCTGGTTGGTGACGATCAGCTGTCCATTGCGGTCGTAAATGTTGCCCCGGGGGCCGGGCACGATGACCCGCCGCTGATTCTGGAGGCGTTCGCGCTCGCTGTAGAGCGTGCTGCGGAACAATTGACGGAACACCAGGCCGCCAGCAAGCGTGAGCAGCATCGCCCCCAGCAGGAAGTAAAAGAAAAAGATCCGCGGCTTGCGGGCGCTGTGCGTTTCAACAATATTGCTCACGGGACCAAGGGAGGAGGCAAGGGAGAAGCGGGAAAACGAGTAGACGGCAAGCCGATGCAGTGAAGGGGCATGTGGGGGGAGGCCTTAGCCGCCGTATCAGGATGCCGGCCGGCCGGTCTCCGGATCAAGGCGGGCCAGCTCGAAAACGCGGGCTTGCAGCGCGAAGAACCAGGGCGTGATGAATGCCAGCACGAGTTGCGAGGCGATCAGGTCGACAAAAAGGCGCAACCAAGCATCGGCGGGACGGGGATTGAGGCCCACCAGGACAAAGGAGCAGGCCAGAAAAAGAAACAGGTTAAGGATCAGGGTAACGACGGTGGCGAAGACCGGCTCGTCGCGGGGAAAGCCCTGGCGCACGGCGAGAACCGTGGCATGAGCAAGCCCGAAAAGCACGAGGCTGGTGCCGAAGGGCGCCGCGGTGGTGGAGTCGCAGGCCAAGGCGGTGAGCACGGTACAGAGACCGCCGTTTTTCAGGTCCAGCCGCAGGGCGGCGAACGCCACGAAGAGACCGCCCAAGTAGAGGTGGACCGCCATCGGCGCGAGGGAATGGTTGACCTGGCCGGCCAGCCAGGCGAGCAGAAGGTTGGTCAAAAAAAGCAGGGGCAAGCGGCGGTCCATGGGCAGGCGAGGGACGGTCGGTCAGAGGTCCTCGGTTTCGAGGGGCACAAGCACAGTGACCTCGGTGAGGGAGACGAGGCGTTCATCGACGCGAACCTCACCGGATTGGAAGAGGCCATCGGTGCTCGTTTCAAGGCGCACAATCCGGCCGATCCTCAGACCGGTCGGAAACACTCCACCGAGGCCGGAAGTGAGCAGAAGGCGGGGGGATGTGGGCGAGGCATAGATGTCGGTCGGCACGTATTCGACCGTGCCGCGCGGCGCCTTGAACGAATCGTTAAGGCCCCCCTGGTAGCAGATGGGGCGGGCATCGCCCTCCACGGAAGCGGCCAATCGGAAGGTGGGGCTGGTGATGAGGTCGACGACGGCGGTGTAGCCATAGACCTCGCTCACGCGGCCGACGACGCCGCCGGCGAAGACCACCGGCGAACCGACAACGAGGCCGTAATTGGCGCCCTTGCGAATGATCAGACGCTGCCACCAGCCGGAAAGATCGCGGCGGGCAACCCGGGCGCGTTCGTAGCGAAAGGCGGGCTGGGGCGGCAGGTTGAGGAGGTTCTGCAGGCGCACATTTTCGGCCCGCAGGCTCTCGAGTTCCTGCTGACTGAACTCATACTGGGCGATCACCCCGGCGATCTCATGTCCGGCCTTGATCAGTTCGTCCTTCGGGTGCAGGCGCAGCGCCCAGAATTCCTGCAGATCCCGGACGTACGCGGCAGCGGCAATGAATGGCGCCTGCAGCTCAAAGAAGCTGACGCGGGCAAACGACTTGACGGCCAGCGGCACGAGGATCCACGCGAGGAGAACAGCGCCCAGCGTGGCAAACGGACGGGCTTGATCAAAGCGTTTTGGAAGCACGACGGAGGCGGGCGTTCAGCCGGAGGCACGCACGGCCCGGGCGCTGCTAAAAGTCGGCGGCAATGCGGGCGAGCTCGTCGATGTTGTTGAGGAAGACGCCGGCGCCGTTGGCCACCGCCGAGAGCGGATCATCAGCGACCGTGACCGGCAGGCCGGTCTTTTCAGAAAGGAGTTTGTCAACGCCGCGGAGGAGCGAGCCGCCGCCGGCCATGACGAAACCGCGGTCGACGAGGTCGGCGGAGAGTTCGGGCGGGCAGCGTTCGAGGGCGGAGCGCACGGCTTCGACAATGGCGCCGACCGTGTCGGAAATGGCCTCGCGGATTTCCTGGGAGGTGATGTGGATCGTCTTGGGCAGGCCGGCGACCGAGTCGCGGCCCTTGACCTCCATGGATAGCTCCGTTTCGAGCGGATAGGCCGAGGCGATGGTCACCTTGATTTCCTCCGCGGTGCGCTCGCCGATGAGCAGATTGTAGGCGCGCTTCATGTAGTTGATGATGGCGAGATCGAGCTCGTCACCAGCCACGCGGATGGATTTGGAAAACACGATGCCGTGCAGGGAAATGATCGCGATCTCAGTCGTGCCGCCGCCGATATCGCAAATCATGTTGGCCGCCGGCTCGTCGACGGGCAGTCCCACGCCCAGTGCGGCCGCCATCGGCTCGAGGATGGTGATGACTTCGCGGGCGCCGGCGTGCGTGGCGGATTCCTTGACCGCTCGCTTTTCGACCTCGGTGATGCCGCTGGGGATGGCGATGACCACGCGAGGTGAAACCACCTTGGAGTTGTTGTGCACCTTCTTGATGAAGTAGCGAAGCATTGCCTCGGTAATATCGAAATCGGCGATGACGCCATCCTTCATCGGGCGGATGGCGGTGATGTTGCCGGGGGTGCGGCCGAGCATGCGCTTGGCTTCGTCGCCCACGGCGAGCACTTTGCGGGAGCTCGTGTGCACGGCGACAACGCTGGGTTCCCGGAGCACGATGCCCTTGTCTTTGACGTGGACCAGCGTGTTGGCAGTGCCGAGGTCAATGCCGATGTCGTTGGAAAACAATCCCAGCAGTTGGTTAAGCATTTGGCGATGCGGGGTTGATGAATAAAAGCGGGGGGGCGGCGGAATTGTCAAAACAAAGTGCAATAACTAATAAACTCTTCCGGCGCACGAGTGGACAGGGTGGGAAGCGCTGGACCGGCTATGACCGCGGCTTATTGCACGGGGCGTCCTCCTTCCCAGCGGCAACCGCAAACTGGAGTGCGGAGGGCACAGGTGGTGGATGCGGCGGCGCTCCATCGGGTGCGCAGCGGCGTGTCGGGCGGAGCATAAAGCAGGAAAACGGCCCCCAAAAAACACGCGCATCGAGAAGGCGCGCAGCTGGATCCGTCACGAGCCTGGCCAGTCAGTTTGGGCCGGGCGGTTTGCCGTTGGTCTGTTCGGGCTTCTTGGGCTCGGAGGACTTGGTGTCGGCATCCTGGCCTTCTCCAGCCGCTTTCTTGAACTCGCGGATCGACTGGCCGAGTCCTTTGGCCAGCGCAGGCAGCTTGGCGGCCCCAAACAACAGCAGCAAAATGACAAGGATGAGCACCAGCTCCGGGCCCCCGAGACCGAAGATGCCTGCAAGTTGCGGCGGGAGGAAAAACATAGAAGAAATCTACCCTGATAAGGGGTTAAGTAAAGGGCGAAAGCCGACGATGGACAGCCTCCGTTGCCTGGGGAGGACAGCATCCTCCAGCAGGCTGGGAGGCAAGCGCCACGCCCGGCCCAACCAGATGGGGCTGCAGTACCGCGGGGACCGGGGGAGAATCAAGAAGCGCCGTCGGGCTCGGGCGTGGCCAGGCCGGGCACGATCTGCTTGATGAAGTCGGCTGGAATTGCCGGCGGCTTGTTGAGAAGATTTTGCGGATTGTCGATCTGCTCCGCGTCGAAGAAACCGTGAAGCTGCCGGATACGCGTCGGGTGGCGCATTTTCCGGAGGGCCTTGGCTTCGATCTGGCGGATGCGCTCGCGGGTGACCTTGAATTGCTTGCCGACCTCCTCCAACGTGCGGCTATAGCCGTCGACGAGGCCGAACCGCAGGGACAGCACCCTACGCTCTCGCTCGGTGAGCGAGTCGAGCACATCCATGATCTTCTCGCGGAGCAGCGAGAATGCGGTCATATCATAAGGATTCTCGGCTGATTTGTCCTCGATGAAGTCGCCGAAACTCGTGTCGTCACCGTCGCCAACGGGGGACTGCAGCGAGATGGGCTGCTGCGCCATTTTCATGATCTGCTGCACGCGCTCGACGGGCATCTGCATCTCGTCGGCGACTTCTTCCGGAGTCGGCTCGTGCCCGTATTCCTGCAGGAGCTGCTTCTGGACCTGCATGACCTTGTTGAGCGTTTCGATCATGTGCACTGGAATGCGAATAGTGCGGGCCTGGTCGGCGATCGAGCGGGTGATGGCCTGGCGGATCCACCAGGTGGCGTAAGTGGAGAATTTGTAGCCGCGGCGGTATTCGAATTTCTCGACGGCCTTCATCAGGCCCATGTTGCCCTCCTGGATGAGGTCGAGGAAGGAAAGGCCGCGATTGGTGTATTTTTTCGCGATGGAGATCACGAGGCGCAGGTTGGCTTCAACCATCTCGGTCTTGGCCTGGTGTGCCGCGCGGATATGCTGCCGCGCCGTGCCGATGGTTTCGAGCAGGGCGGCACAGGGGAGGCGCTGTTCGGATTCGATTTGCTTGAGGCGCTGGTTGACCGTCCGCGTGTCGATCCCGGCGTCGCGCTTGGTCTTGGGGTGCTTGGCTCGCTGCAGATCATTGGAAAGCTTGCTGGTCTCATTGAGCATTGGCGCGATGCTTTCCATAAAGTCCTCATAGACCTTCAGCTTGAAGAAAAACTTGAGGTAGCAGTTGCGGAGTTCCCGTTCGCGTTTGCGGAAACGGGTGTGGGCACGCTTCCGTGTGGTTTCGTCGCGCGCGTGCATGCAGTCCTGCCAGGCATGAACGGCCGCTTCGTCATGGTGGCGGGTGGTCTCAATGAGCTTCGGGAGGGTTCGGAAGTAGGTCTCCCGGCTCTCGATTTTCTTGTCGATAACGAGTCGGTCGAAGCGTTCTTGGCGGCTGACCAGTTTTTCGCCGAGGTCGCAAAGATATCGGCCGACGGGCCCGAGACCGTAGAGCGCCTCCTGGGCATTCATCTCGGCCGTCTCGATGCGTTTCGAGATTTCAACTTCCTGTTCGCGGGTCAGCAGCGGGACCTGGCCCATCTGCTTGAGATACATGCGGACGGGGTCGTCGAGGATGTCGTGTTGCGAAGAGCGCGACTCCACCTCCTCAAGTTCCTCCTGGCGTTGCTTGTAATTATCGACCTCGTCCGGATCGAGGATGTCGATCTCAAGGTTTTGGAGAATTGATATAACGTTATCGAGGTCCTCGGGATTGTCGACGGATTCAGGCAGCGCCTCGTTGATGTCGCCGTAGGTAAGGTACCCCTGTTCCTTGGACAGCCGGATAAGGTAACGAATCTTCTCGTTGAGGTCACCCGAAAGGTTTTCGAGGGCCTTTTCACGGGCCGCGTCCTTCGCTGCCACCTGGGCGGGGTCCTGGGTTTTGGCCTTGGCCGCCTTGGCCGCGGCATGTTTTTCCAGGGCGGCTGTGACCGCCGCGTGTTTGGGCTCGGAGTGTTTGAGCCGGTACGCTAAATTGTTCGCCGCGGCGGCAGGCTCGGCCTTGCGGGCCGCGTGTTTTTTCGCGGGAGCGGCAGGCTCGGAATTTTTCGATGAAGGTTCGGCGTGTTGAGATTTGCGCGGCATGGGCAATAAGTTCTTCCGGATCAGATCAATCGGTCCCGAAACGGCGGTGGGAGCGCAGCTGACTAAACGGCCTGGGAAAGCCGGGGCGGATGGAGGAGCTGCTGCTTGAGTTCGGTACGCTGTTTCAAGAGTAAAAGTATATCAGCGTCACTGTTTGTTCCTTTATGGGCTATTTCAAGTTCTAACTGACGCAGCAGCGGTTCGATATTGCGGCGTTGCAGCGCCCTAAGTCCCTCGTTGGCAGCCTTCAGTGGATCGTCGAGGTTGGGCGGGTCAAAAAGCAGCGAGGCAACCAACGTCTTTTCCTCTTGATTCTCAAGTAGTTGGTCGATGTGTTCCCGGCCCGGCCAGTTGTGCTCGCGAAATTCGGCGAGGAAGCGTCTCAGCAGACGGCCGGAGAGGGTAGTGGAGTCGATCCAATTGGCCGGAATCCGGGTGGCGATTCCGGCCAGCAACTCCTCATGGTGCAGGCAAAGGAAAAGCAGGTGCTCTTCCGTTGGCTTGCCCGGTGCTTCAACCGGGGACGGTGGAGGGGAAGGGGAATTCGGCCTGTCCGGGAAACGCTGTCCGCGGGCAATAGCAGCGCTGGCAGTTTGAAAATCCCGCTGCAACGCTGCGACCGGCAGGCGGAGATGCCGGGCTGCTTCAGCAATGAATTCTGAGCGTGTCACTTCGCTTTCGGCTGCCCGGATAATTTCAAAAACCGTCTGGGCCGCGCGACTCTTGGCCTCGGCTGATGCGGTTTCAGGCGCCGGCAGCAAGGTCCGGCACGCAAAATCCATGGCGCTGAGGGCAATCCGTCGGAGTTCCTCATAGGCGGCGAGACCGCGTTCAAGAAAAAGCAGGTCGGGATCAAGCTTCTCCGCTCCAGCCAGTTTGAGGAAGCGCACTTCGAGGCCCGCCCTCAGCGCCATCGGCAGGAAGCGCAGCGCGGCATTCTGCCCCGCGCTGTCGCTGTCGAAGAAGCACTCGACCTGAGGATGGTAGCGGCGCAACAGGACAAGCTGGCCGTCGGTGATGGACGTGCCTTGGGGCGCGATTGCGGTCTTGAGCCCTACGCTCCAGCATCGCATCGCATCGATCTGGCCCTCGACCAGAACGAACGGCCGGCCTTCGCCGACGTGCGACCGCGCCCGGTCGAGATTGAACAGCAGATGGCCCTTGGTGAAGATAGGGGTTTCGGGCGAGTTGACGTATTTGGCTTCGCGCGCCGGATCGTCGGCCGGCGTAAATTCGAGCTGGCGCGCCGTGAACGCCACCACGCGGCCCTGGTGATCGCGAATCGGAATCATCAGCCTTCCCCGAAAACGAGGCCGGAGCGAGCCGAGGGTGAGCACGGCCCCTTCGCGTACGAAAAACAGGCCACATTGCCGCAGGGCCTCATCGGAAAAGCGCCGTTTCAGGAACAGCGCGGCCAGCGAGGAGTCGTCCGCCGGGGCAAGGCCTATCCTGAATTCGTCGGCCAGATCGAGGCCAAAGCGACGTTGTTGCGTCCAGTACTGGCGGATGCGCTCGCCGTTCGGGGTCGGGGCAAGAAAGGCCTGCCGGTAAAAATCAGCCGCCAGTTCGTGGAGGTCGAAGAGTTCCTGGCGAAGCGAACGTTCCGCAAGGCTGGGGCCCGCTCCCTCATCATATTCGATAGGCACGGCGAAACGCTGCGCCAGCGCCTCGGCCGCCTCCGTGAACGGGAGGCCCTCCGTTTCCATAACGAACGTGAAAATGTCGCCCGCCTTCCCGCAGCCGAAGCATTTGTAGAAACCCTTTTCGGGTGAGACATGGAACGACGGCGTCTTCTCCTGGTGGAACGGACACAAGCCCTTGAACCGCGCCCCGGCCTTTTTCAGCGATACCACGCGCGCCACAACGTCGTGTATGTTCACGCGCTGTTTCAGGTCCTGGATGCTGCGTTCCTTGATGATGGGCATCGATGAGTGGAAATCCGGCGCACTTTGCCCCGGCGATGGGCCTGCGGGAAGATTAAACTTTTAAGCCGGTAGGGTGTCTGTCAACTTGCCCGCCCCGAAAAACGGGTCCTGGATTTCACTCGTCTTTCTTCGATCAATGACAACGACAATTCCCGTTCGGACCCTCTGCCTGCTCGCACTGCTCCTCGCGCTGATCTCCCCGGGGCGGGGCGCTGAGGCGACTGAACCGACATCTGATTCGCCTCCCCGGCTGGAGGTTCCGCCGGCCTTGCTGCCGGTGTGGGAGCATTCCATGAAGAATTTCTCCGACGCGGATTATGCCAGGGCGGTGGAGGATCTGTTGCAGGATTTTGAGCAGAAAACCGGCCGGCATTTAGGGCCGGGCTTGCGGAAAAAGGTCGGGCTGAAGATCTATTCCGACTCGGGGCCGGGGCTGGCCACGCCGTTCGGGCTGGTGCGCGGGGTGATCGCCGCACTGGAACGGCGCGGCTTCAAGACCGAGAACATCTTTCTGGTGGGACTGAACCAGCTGCGCATGCGTCTTACGGGTTATCTGCCATCCCTGGCCACAGGCATTTCGCGCTTCCCGGGGCACCCCGTCTACGTTCTGGAGTCCGGGCGCTATTATGATCCGCAATGGTTCTACGACAGCCCGCTGCCGTCGCGTTTCGATCCGGTGACCAACGAACACGTCGCCGAGGTTGCCGCTGGCGGCAAGTCCAACACGACCCTAGAGGAGGACCGCAAGAGCTTCCTGGCCACCCCGCTCTTCATCGACGCGGACTTCTGGATCAATCTGCCCGTTTACACGGACCATCCCGTATTGGGGGTGAACGGGGCGCTCGTCAGCGCTACGCTCTGGAACGCCAGCAATACGCTGCGGTTTCTGCGCAGTCCCGCGACCGCGCCTGCGGCCGTGGCCGAGATGGCCGCCATCCCTGAGCTGCGAGAGGGCTGGGTGCTTACCATCGCGAGTCTGGAAAGCTATCAGTACATCGGGGGCCCCTACTTCAATTCGCTCTACACCGTTTCCGAGCCGCGCGTGTGGATGAGCGCCGATCCCGTGGCACTTGATCAACTCATGTTCGAACGCCTCAACCGATGGCGGAAGTTGAACGGCTTCGAACCGATCTCGGAGGACGACGCCCGCCTGCTGGATTTCGCCCAGCAGCTTGGAGTCGGGAGCAAAAACGCGGAGGAAGTGCGGTGGGTCCGCTTCGGTGCTTCGCTGCCGCCCGCACCCTAGCAGGCCTTCTGACTGGAGGAGTTTGCCATAGATCGGGGGCTGCGTCGGCGGAGCGGGGGCGGCAATGACAGAGCCGGGAATCCACGCGTGGCTGGATCAGCCGCCAGCCCACGGCAGCACCCAGGCCCGGCCTTGCCGCTGACTGTTCCGCTTGGGGCCCTCCCTCTGATTCCCAGACATGCGCCACCGGGTTCCTTCGGTTGGGAGCATCGGTCCAGCCGCCTGTCTATAAAGACGGATTCAGTGAACACAACTACAACACCCTGAACATAAATTCAGTTAAGTTTAAGACAAAGTTTAATTATAGATGCTATATTAGTAAATTGCCCCTTCAGCATTGTTGTAGCCATGAACACAAACACCCTTCCCCCGGAACAGATTGCTTCGTGCCGGCCTGCTGCCCCGATCGAGCAGGGGGGCTTGTTGGCCGCGGGACCGGGATATTGCACCCTGGGCTTGAAGGTATGCGCTATTCTGCACAGGCGCATTAAGTCCCTTGCTGTTTGTTTTTGTCCAGGTTTCGGCTTACGCGCGGCAGCTTGGTCGGCCTCGAGTGGGCAAGATGTTGACAGGGTAAAACCTAGGGAACGACGCCAGTGGACAGGCCTCGGATCGCGAAAATTGCCCCGGTCTCTTTTTCAAAAACGACTGTGCACGACCGCGATCAACGGATGATTTTTCGATTCACATCAAATACGGAATAACTAATTTTTTTATTCTTTGTGGGACTTCATTACGGCACAATTACCTCGCTAAACTGCGCTTCTGACATACAAGAGGCGCGGGAATTCGTACGGAAGAGCGGGTTGGACTTTGAAGAGGGGTTCGATGACCTCGTGGGAGCGTACGATAATGGTAAGCTTGTCGCGGTGGGGGCCCGCGCCGGCAATGTCCTGAAAATGATTGCGGTGGAGCCGTCCTATCAGGGGGGGGCGCTGCTGGGCGACATCGTCTCGGCATTGATTGAGCGCGGATCTGTCGCGGGCTTCGACTCCCTGTTTGTCTATACGAAGCCCGAATATTCCACGAGTTTTGAGGCCCTGAACTTCTCCCTCCTGGCCAGCCAGGAGCGAGTGGCGCTGCTGGAATATGGGAAGGGGCTGGAACGCTGGTTCTCCTCCAAGCGCTCCCTGCGCAAACCCGGGAAGAACGGCGGTATTGTCGTCAACTGCAACCCGTTCACCTGGGGGCACCGCTATTTGATTGAGGCCGCCGCCCGGCAGGTGGACAATTTATATGTTTTTGTCGTCCGCGAAGATCGCTCCATCTTTCCGTTTGATATACGTTATCAGCTTGTCCGCGAGGGCGTGAGCGACCTGGCGAACGTCATTCTGCTTGATACGGGAAGCTATGCCGTGAGCAGCGCCACATTCCCAACCTACTTTCTGAAGAAGAATGATCCGGCGGCGCAAATCCAGATGGAGTTGGACGTGACACTTTTCGCCGCCAAGCTGGCTCCCTATTTCGGCATCACGGCGCGTTTTGTCGGGACGGAACCCTATTGCGCAATGACCGGCAGCTATAACGACGCCATGAAGCGCATTCTGCCGGTCTACGGCATCGACCTGATCGAAATTGAGAGGAAACAAGTCGACGGTTCCGCCATCAGCGCCTCCCGTGTGAGAAAACTGCTGGCGGATGATGATTTTGCGACACTGGGGAAGCTTGTTCCACCTGCCACCCTGTCCTTTTTACGCACCGGCTCCGCCGGGAGCATTTTTGATAAACTGAAACACTCGACAGAGAGGAATTAAATGAAAATAATGAAAAAAAGCCAAGCCGGCACCTCACAGTCCAGCGACTTGATGGTGGTGGTGGAGCCGGCGAATGAACTGCGCGTGGAGGTTGAATCCACGGTCAAAAGGCAATATGGGCACCTGATTAAGGCCGTGGTTGAAAAGACCCTGGCGGACAGCGGCGTGACGGCCGGAATCATCCGCGTCAATGATCGCGGGGCCCTCGACTATGCCATCAAGGCGCGGGTGGAAACCGCGCTGCAACGGGCGCAGTAGGAGGAAAAACTCACCATCAAGCTGGCCGCGGGAAAGGGCGCCGAGACGCCATCTCCGAACACCAGCGAGATCCAACTTCTTAATTTCGACAAAAAACAATATCATGACAGACTTCAAACTGCGGCGATCGATGCTGTATGTGCCTGGCAATATGCCGTCCATGCTGCAAAACATACCGCTCTTCAAATGCGATTCGATTATCATCGATTTGGAGGATGGCGTTAACTATGCGGAGAAGGATGCCGCCCGCATCCTAGTTACGAACTTTCTACAGAATTACCGGAAGCGCAGCCAGGAGGTGCTGGTGCGCATTAATCCCCTTTATACAAAATGGGGGTACGACGATCTGAAGATGATTCTGCCCGCAGGGCCCGATGGAATCCGCTTCCCGATGGCGGAAACCCCGGAACTCGTGCGGGAGCTTGATGAAGCCCTCACCAAATATGAAAAGCAGGCCGGGCTGGAAGTCGGCCATTTCAGCATTCTTCCCTCCATCGAGACGATCAAGAGCGTGCTCAATGCCTACGAGATTGCGAAGTCCTCGAAGCGGCTCACCGGACTGGCGTTTGGTGCGGAGGATTTCACCGCCAGCATGGGGATTCAGCGAACGAGGACCGGAGAGGAGCTTTTCCATGCCCGCATGGTTGTCGTCTGGGCGGCCAAGGCGGCCGGCATCCAGGCCATCGACACGGTCTTCTCTGATGCCAACGACATGGAGGCACTGCTCCATGAAACCGAGATGGCCAGGAAACTTGGCTATACCGGCAAGAGCATGGTCAATCCGCGGCAGATTGATGTTATTCACCAGGCCTTTGCTCCCAAGCAGGAGGAAATCGACCATGCCCTGAAAGTCGTGGAGGCCATCAAACAGGCACGGCTGATGGGCACCGGCGTAATTTCGCTTGGTGGGAAAATGGTCGATGCTCCTGTGGTCAAACGCGCGGTGACCACCCTGCAAATCGCCTATGCACAAGGTTTAATCAACGAACAAATCAACGAAGAGGTTATTTATGGTAAAGAATAGTCTAGGACGTCTAGTCCCCGAGGTTTTCGCAGGTAAAACATACACCCCCTATAAGGATCCCTGGTCCCTGCAGCCGCATTGCAAACGCGGCACCAGAGATATCAAGCGCATTGATCACAATGCCAAGAAACTCGTTGGCAACCTTCGGGACGGGATCATCGCCTCGGGCCTGAAGGATGGGATGACCATCTCGACCCACCATGCTCTGAGAAATGGCGATCACCTCCTGAACCAATTGGTCAAGGAGATCGACGCTCTCGGCATCCGGGACATCAAGATCGCCTCCAGTTCTGTCCACGCAATCCACTCCGAAATCATCCCCTATATACGGAAGGGGGTCATCACCGGCTTGGAGTGCGGAGTCAACGGCATGATTGGCGAACTCATCTCCAAGGGCGAGTTGGACTGCCCTGTGGTGGTCCGGTCACACGGCGGGCGGGCCCGCTCCTTGATCACTGGCGAAGTCCTTGTTGACGTGGCTTTTCTAGCCGCTCCCTACTGCGATGAGTATGGCAACTTCAACGGCTTCTACGGCCCCTCGGCCTGCGGCAGCCTCGGCTATGCCATACCGGATTCGATCCATGCCCGCAAGGTGGTGGCGGTAACCGATAACCTGGTGCCCTATCCGGCGGTGCCGGTCGGCATCCCGCAGTCGGTCGTCGACTTCGTGGTTACGGTAAAGTCTCTCGGCGATCCGAAGAAGATCGTTTCCACCAGCACACGCATCACCACCGATCCCATCGGCCTGCAGACCGCCAAATATGCCGCGATGGTCATCGAGGCGTCCGGGTTGATGAAGGACGGATTCTCCTTCCAGACCGGAACGGGCGGCATTTCCCTCGCCGTGGCTGACCATGTCCGCAACATGATGCGCAAGGGGAAAATCAAGGGCAGTTTCGGCTGCGGTGGGATCACCGGCTATTTTGTGGATATGCTGCAGGAAGGGCTGTTCCGCGCCTTGTTTGACGTCCAGTGCTTCGATCTGAAGGCAGTCGAATCAATCGGCCGCAACCAGAACCATCAGGAGATGAGCGCGAGCATGTATGCCAGCCCCTTTAACGCCGGGGCCGTGGTCAACCGACTCGATTGCGTCATCCTCAGCGCGACCGAGGTCGACGTGGACTTCAACGTCAATGTCAACACCGAGTCAACCGGCTACCTCCTCCACAATACCGGCGGGCACTCAGACTGTGCGGCCGGGGCCAAGCTCTCGATCATTGTCGCTCCCGCCATCCGGGGACGCCTCCCCATCATCCGGGATCGGGTGACCACCGTCACCACCCCGGGCGAGACCATCGGGGTGATTGTCACCGAGCGGGGCATCGCTGTTAACGACAAGTTCCCCGAATTGAAGGAGGAACTCATCAAGCGGCGGGCGCCAGTGAAGGACATCCGGCAATTGCGGGACGAGATCTACGCCATAACCGGAGCTCCACGTCCGCTGGAATTCGAGGACAAGGTGGTGGGGCTGGTCGAATATCGCGACGGCTCGATCATCGATGCCATTCGCCAGGTTAAGAAGTAGCATTATTGCTGCCCGCGACGAGCGGCAGGATATCCTTCAGCAGTATCTGCGTCGGGGATATCCTGCCACCGTTTTCCTTGCGCTTAATATATCCGGACCGAAGAAGGATCGCCCCGGTACGGGTGGCCTATTCGCCTGGGCGCAGACCATGCTCGAAACCACCTTCCCGGACCGGCTGAATCTCAGCATTGGGCAGGATGCCCTGGGCCCTTATGCCGTCATGCACGTTGATCGGAATGCGATTGAGGCAAAACGGCTTTGCATTGGCATTGAGACGGCGCGACCGTCCGCCCGGCTGGTTGATCTGGATGTCTATGACGTCAAGGGGGAACAAATCGATCGGGGGTGTCTGGGCCTGCCTCCCCGCCAGTGTCTGGTCTGTGACCAGCCAGCCATGGAGTGCATGCGCGTCAACCGGCATACCTCCGAAGAGATTATAACAGGCACGGATGAACTCCTCGCGCATATCGGAAGTTGATCGGCTGGCCGCCTTTCTGGTTCAAGGGGCTACGCTTGAGCTCCACCTGACCCCGAAACCTGGGCTGGTTGACCTTAAGGATTGCGGCTCGCATCCCGATCTGACGGTGGCACTGATGGAACAGTCGTTGACGATGGTTTCCGATTGCCTGCAGGAATTGATAGGCTCCCTCGGCCGGGGTGAGGATTTCGCACAGCAAGTGTCCATTGCCCAACGCGCCGAAAAGAGGATGCACGAAAACCTGGGCAGCAATACTCACAAGGGGTATTTGTTTCTGAGCGGTCTGATGCTGATTGCCCGTTGGCACGCCCGAACCGCCGATGAGCGGATTATGCGCGACACGATCGGCTCCCTGGCCGGCAATTTCTTTGCCTCGCAGGGAAGTCTTCCCACCCATGGCCAAAAGGTGCGGGGACGCTTCCCAGTGGGGGGGATTGTGCAGGAATCCATCCATGGCTTCCCTTCACTCTTTGAGGAAGCGATCCCTGCCTATCTCGCCGCCATGGAACAGCACGGATGCTTCCAGAAGGCCTCCTTCTCCATGCTGGCGCGGCTGATGCAGGTCGTGGAGGACACCACCGCTCTTCATCGCTGTGGTGCAACGGGGCTTGAGCAGATTAGGCATGATGGACGGAGATTGGAAAAAATCATCAACCAGGGCGGCAACTTCCTCCCGATTCTGGAGGAGCTAAATCGCCAATATATTAGGATGAATCTCACCATGGGCGGGGTAGCGGACATGCTGGGCCTCTCCTACGGTTATCTACTCGCCTCCGGCAATATTCCGGAGGGGGATCAATCCTCCGCCCACCGATTGGCTGATCGTTCCGCCTCGCCAGTGCCGGCGTTTGAACCCCTCCGAGTCTGAGGCTGGCGCACTCCCCCTGGTTGGGAGCGGCTGGGGATCGCCTGACATCATCAGTCCGGCCGGGGAACCCGGGCGATCCTAACGGGGTATTGCATAGGCGTCAGGGCCGTTTGCCGCCTGTGCGCATCAGCTCCGGCGCGGGGAACCGGCGGGATTCCCCGACTTTCGCCGCAGATCCAAGCGGTCAATCCGCTTCCGCCCGCCGGTCATCATTCATTCCCGCGGATTGATCCGAGGTTTTACGGGTTAGCCGGCACGGAAGACTGGCTCAGTTTCTTCAATTGTTCCTGGGCGACGTCGGCAGTAAGCGGCAACCATTTCCCATCCTGCTGGATCGCCTCCTGCCCCTCACGGCTCAGCGCGTAGCGGAGAAATTCCCTGATCTTTGCATCCGGGTTGCGATGAGTGTACAAATAGACCTCAAGAAAGAGCGGATAGGTCCGATCATGCACACTCTCCAGGGAGACCTCAACATAAGGCCCGCCTTCGTCTTTTGCCAGCGCCACAGCCTTTACCCCTTCGATCGTCTGGTTGCCTGCGTCGTTATAAACAATCCCGTAGGGATCCTTGCCGACCGCTGACACCATCAGGGGACTCATGCGGGTCCTGGTGCCGTCTGGATTGAGTTGGTGGGCGAATTCCCGCAGATTTTCATTCCAGATGCTTCCGCCCTGAAACACCTTGCGCTCAAAATAAAGCTGAATGTGCATCTTCAGGGCGCGGCCATAGACGTTGACGGGCGCATCCTTCCATTTCCCGGTTAGCCCCACCTGCCCCCAGGTGCGGATGTTCCCTTCGGGTCCACGCGCCAGATCAGTCCGCCAGAAGGTCCCGTCCCACCCGCCGGTTCGCGGTCCGCCAAACATGCCGTCCAACTGCTTCAGGGTGAGTTGCGTGATCGGGTTTTCCTTGTTGACCAGGATGGTGAAGGCCGGCGACCAACCCGGGACATTAAAAGAGCCTGTGGCCATCTCGAGTTCGAGCGGATAATGATGGTACCGGTTCTGATAATCTTGGAATTCGTCAAACGTCCACCGGCGATTTTGCACGATATCGATCCGACCGGTTTGCAGCCTTTCATCCACGTACTCAAAATTGACCAAGGGCTGGTATTTCCGAAATCCCTCCGCCCACAGCGGCATCACTCTGGCGGCGGTAAGGTAGCAGTCACGCGCGATTCGAATGGTGCCGACTACTTGGGCTTGTGGGGTGTATTCCGGCAGACCGCTCAAATCCCACTTCTTGGTATAAAACTGCTTCCGTGACCGCTCATAGGTGGCTCCCTGGTTTATTTCCCGCAACTTGCGGGAAGCCTTGTCGGCCTTTTCGCTTTGGGCGGGGGCAGGGGACGCAGCAAGGATTAATCCCGCAAGGAGGATCAACCCCGGTTTGATCCAGCAAGTCCGGTTAGAGGGGGAGAGGAGGGATTGGAATTTCATGGGAGATTTGAAGAATGAATCCATGTGCGAACCGATATCCGAGGTCAACCGCATCCATGCGCGGGCGGAATTTCATCCTGGACCCGGGCGTGCTTTCTATTGATGCGAGGGGTGGGATGCCCTGCCCGGAGGGGCGATCGGGCAATCGACCAGTCTCGGCCTTGCCCGCCTCCGCCATTGGGCAGCCGGTGAAGGGCGGGAACGAGGGTCCCGTGTTGACGGGGGATTACAAGCCCATCAACTGGCGCACGTATCTGACCGGTGGACTGCCGTAGGACAAGGCCGTATCGTTGAATCGTTTCAGGTCAAACATTGCGCCGTCGCGGGCCTGCGCCGAAGCGCGCAGATCAAGCCATTCGCTCGCGCCAGCAAAATAGGTGGAAAGCTGCGTCGAGGTGAGTTGGGCCCGTTTCCATTTCCCGACCGCTTCTCCTTCTTCTTGGAATCCGGTGTTCATCATCAGATCTAGGGCCTCCCGCTCGGTCATCCCCTCCGTGTGAATCTTCTGGTCGAGGATGGCGTTGAGCGCAGCGCGCAGCCGCATCTTGAGCTGCTGCATGCGGACCTTGGGGCCGCCGAATCCGTGCTCGGCCATCATCTGTTCGCAGTACACCGCCCAGCCCTCGATGAAAGGTCCGTTCTGGAACACGGCGCGCACGAGGGTTGGCGCGTGGAACTGGTTGGCGTGCGCGCCCTGCAGGAAGTGCCCGGGCATGGCCTCGTGCACCGTCAGGTCGTAGAGCATGTAGTTGTTGTATTCGCGGTAGAACGACGCCTGGCGTGCCTCGGGCCAATCTTGGGGCGTGGGCGAGATCGCATAAAAAGTCTCACCGTTCTTCTCCAGGGCGCCGGGTCCGTCGCAGTACGCGATGCCGCTCCCGCGTTTGAATTCCGGCATGACGATCAACTGAAGAGGCGTGGTGGGGAGCGTCACGAGGTCGTGCTTTCGCACAAAATCGGTCGCTTCCCGAAGCGTCGCGTCGGCTCTGGCCACAACCGTATCCTGGGTGGGATGCTCGTCCGCGAGCCGGTCCAGCACGGTCTTGATCACGTGGTGGCGGTCGGCCAGCTGGGAGCCAGCCGCCTGGGGGAGATACTCCCGGTAAAGCAGCCGGGCGGTGTCGTAGAGCGCCGCAGTGGTGGTGGCCACGTCGGCCTCCGCTCGTTGCAGGATTTCCTCCATCGACAGGTCCGAGGCGAGGGCGAAGCGTAATTTGCGGCGGAAGACGTCAGCCCCAATCCGAAAATCACCGTTCGAGCGGGGCAGGAGATCTTGTTGCAGCCAGTCGCGGTAGTCGGATAGAGCGGCGCTGGCGGCCGCCTGCAGCGGGGCCAGTTCGGCCTTCAGGGAGGGTGCCTGGGCCAGCAGGTCGTCGAAACCGTGGAGGATTTGGACAATCGCGCCGCCGGCCCGTTCGATCGCTGTTTCCGTGAACACGCGCGGCGGATGATCGAGATTCCCCCTGGCCTGTTGCAACACGCGGGGAATATCCCGCAGCCGTCCCGCCAACGCCCGCAGGCGAACCTCCGCCGGAGCAAAGTCCCGCGCAACGAGCAGGTATAGACCGCCCGCATAGCTGGTCTCGTAGAAGAGGGGATCCCGCCGGGCGGGCTGCAGCTCCGTCAAGGTGAAGATCTGTGCCTCGATGGCGTCGCGCAACAATCGTGCATCCACTCGGTTGGGGCCGGTGAGGCGGCCGGAATCGATTTTCTCCAATCGCTGGAGAAAGCTCTGTTCGCCGGCCAGCTCGCCGGCTATCGCTGCCGGGCTGTAGTCGGACAGCCGGTCATCATGGCGATGGTCTCCCAGAGAGGTGGCGTCCTCCGGATGAAGCCGGAAGACTCGTTCAAGGTAATTGTGCGCGAGATTGACAAATTTGGCATCGTCGACGGATTGGGCCAGAGCTGAAACGCTGAAGAGCAGCGAGAACATTGCCAGATAACGTGGGGTCATGTGCCGATTAGATGCGGTCGTTGTCCCCGAGACGAGAAAGTATGCGTTGGACGCGAGTGCCGGGGCGCCCCGGCGGGAAGATATCGTCATCTTGGCGCAGGCTTCCTAGCCGCAACCGATCCGGTCCTCCTGGGACCGCGCGGCGCCTTTCGCACCCGCCCGGGTGGGCGGGCTGCCCCGGGTCGTGAGGCCCTCCTGCTGGCGATAACGGGGGAAATTCCACTTGAACAGGGTGCCGTTCTGGGCGCATTTTCCCCCCCGATGAATGCCGTCGCCTATCTGCCGATCCTTGTGCAAATCGTCCTGGCCGCGGTCATCACCGGCGGGGTAATTGCCGCCAGTCATCTCTGCGGGCAGCGCGCCCGGCCCCATGCCATCAAGGATTCGGCATACGAGTGCGGCGTGCAGTCGACGGGCCGACCGCACATTCGCTTCTCGGTCAAATTCTATGTCACAGCGATGCTCTTTATCCTGTTCGACATCGAAGTGGTTTTTCTCATCCCGTGGACGTTCGTCTACCGCGATTTTCTGGCCCACCATATCTCCATTGTGGGGCCGATGCTGTTCTTCCTCGGCGTGCTCGTGCTTGGCTTGTACTACGAAATCAAGAAGGGCGCGCTGGAGTGGGAGCGGTGAGCGGCGGCCGGTGCCTGCGCTTCGGACAATACTGTAAAAATATGGAACCTGGGAGCCGGGAGATAATCACAGGGTCCTCCCTTTCCCTTCCCATTTTCCTGATTTTCCTAGCCTTTGTTGCCCGTCCCGCCAAACCCTGAACCATGCGCCTCGACAAATTCATCACCCGCCGACGGGTCATCGATCTGGTCAGCGTCGACACTGAAGGCGCGTTGGGAGAATTGCTGGGCCTGGCGGTCAGCCGGTTTCCGGACCTGAATCGCGACGCAGTTCTCAAGGGGCTGCTGCGGCGCGAGGACACCATGACAACCTACTTGGGACAGGGCGTGGCCTTGCCGCATGTGAGGGTGAAAATGAACCGCCGCTACATCATCGCGGTCGGCCGCAGTCCCTTTGGCATCCGTTACGACGGGGCGATCGAAAGCGAGCCGGTGCGACTGATCCTGCTCTTGATCGCCGACGAAGGAACGCGCGACTATCTGCAGGTGCTGGCCGCGATTGCGGGGCTGATGAAGGACAAGGATTTTGTCGACAGGCTCGTGCAGGCGCCCGACATCAATTCGCTCTATGAGCGATTGCACGCCGGTTTCGGCGGCCTGGCGGCCAAGCCGGTGCAGGTGCAGCAGAACCGCGTCAATCGCGTCGTGCTGCGCGAGGCCGAGAAGGTGGCGAGCGGCAGCGGCTGCACGGCGCTCATGGTGTTTGGAGACACCTTCCCCAGCGGCTTCAAGGCGTCGGGTTGGAAGCCTTCCCTCAAAGCGATCTACGTGTCGCGCAATCTGGCCGACGCTGGCGACCATCTGTCGCCGTTCGCCGAGACGATCCAGGTCCGCTCCTTCTCGAATCAGCGTATGGCACAGCTCCGCAGCGCGGTGCTCATTGGTTTGACGCGGGGCTTCCTCAGTTTCAGCGACCGCATCTGCTGTATCGGCGGGATAGCCGGGACCAGTCAATTCGACACGATCGTGGTCATCGACGTGGAAAAGGAGTTTCAGCCGCTGCTGACCGGGCACGCCGACCTGCTGCCGGCGGACGTGAAGCCCGAGGTGCTGGAACGGGTCCTCGCGGTAGTCACGGAACTCGCAGTCGAAGGGCGCGAGGGCCGGACGGTCGGGTGTCTTTTCGTGGTCGGCGATCTGGCAAAAGTGGAGAAGATGACCAAGCCGCTCGTGCTCAATCCCTTTTTCGGTTACAAGGAAGAGGACCGCAACATCCTCAATCCGTTCATGGATGAGACGGTGAAGGAATTCTCCTCCATCGACGGTGCTTTTATTATTCGTGGCGATGGGGTTGTGGAAGCGGCGGGCGCACTCATCCAGGCTTCAGAGTACAACTTTGCCCTGCCCAGCGGGCTCGGTTCTCGTCATGCGGCGGCGGCGGCGATCTCGTTGGCTGCGGATTGCATCGCCTTGGTGGTTTCATCGAGCACGGCCCAGGTGACACTTTTCCGTCGCGGCGTTATGATGCCGCTGACGGAGAAATATGTAACCTTCTAGGCGGATGCCGCTTCCGTTGCGCCGCCGGCCGGCGGCGGGCGGAGGGAGAAGTTTAGGGTTGCACGCGGAAACCCTGCGGCTTTGCTCTCACACCTTTAACAATTTCCAACCATGCAAGAAGTCGTCACTTTAGAATGCACCGAAGCCCGCAAGGAAGGCAAACCGCCCTCCCGTTACCTGACCAAGCGTAACAAGAAGACCGTCACCGAGCGCATCGAGAAGAAGAAGTACAATCCCTTCCTCAAGCGCCATACGCTCCACAAGGAGATCAAGTAAGGGGATGCCCGGACCCGCCGGGCTGTGAGCCTGGTTTCTCTGGCCACGAGCCCAAGCCAAGGGCACACGCATTTTCCCGGCCGGTTCCGCTTGGAACCGGCCTTTTTTGGTCCTGTCGAAAGCGGTGCGAATCAGTCTGCTTCCATGAGCCTCGGCGCGACCGGACTCATACCCCCCCTTGGGATTGAAATGATGGAGGCAGCCAGACCTGGGGTCGATCCCCCGGCAGTGGGGCTACTTTTTTTTCTCGGTCTCGGCGGCCGGCGGCCGGCGAAAAGAGGGCTGGCTGTCTCCGGCCAGTTGGGTGCGGCGATGCGCGCGCCACCTGTCGCGGTGTTTGCGGATCCAATCGAGGAGCGCGCGCTCAAAACCGATGTCGTACCCCAGACGTTCTGACTCCAGCCACTTGTGCTTCAGAATTTCCTCCCTCTCGGCCAGGAATTCCTGGTAAAGGCTCGACCGTTTGACGAAGTCGCGATCGCCGGAGGATTCCTTGGTCGGAGACGTCATAGCCGCAACGGTGATGTCATAAGTTGTTATCTTAATCCAAAGGTGCCAGACGCACTGGATATCATGGGCTGGCCTGGCATCATTGTCATCAGTTTCAGCCTAGAGGGTGTCCGTGCATCCTGTCAACAGAGGTGGTCAGCTGAGCTTGAGGCGAGTCAGCAGCGCCCCGGCCATTTCTCGGAAAACACCGGCCGCCTTGCCCGCCGGATCGCTGATCGTGACCGGCTGCCCGGAGTCGCCTCCGGCGCGAATCGCAGGGATGAGCGGCACTTGCCCGAGCAGCACTGTGCCTAGCGCTTCAGCCGCCTTGGCGCCGCCGCCTTCGCCGAAGACATGCAGACGCTGGCCGTCCCCATTCTCCAGCCAGCTCATGTTTTCAGCCACCCCAAGGAGCGGCACGTTTAGCTTGTGGAACATCAAGCCGCCCTTGCGCGCGACATTGGTCGCCGCGGTCTGGGGCGTCGTGACCAGCACCGCGCCATCAAGCGGCAGGGTTTGAACGAGCGAGAGCTGCGCATCTCCCGTTCCGGGCGGCAGGTCGACCAGAAGCACGTCGAGTTCGCCCCATTTGACGTTCTGCACGAACTGCTGGATGGTTTTCATGATCATCGGGCCGCGCCAGATGACAGGGGTGTCGTCGTCCACTAGGAACCCCATCGAGATGACCTTGACGCCGTGGCGCTCCATCGGGATTAGCGAATCGCCGTCGATTTCAGGCTGCCCCGACATGCCCATCATGAGCGGAACGGACGGACCATAAATGTCGGCATCCATCAGGCCCACCCGTCCCTCGCGGCCCTTTTTTGCCAGCACTTGCGCCAGGGCGCATGCGAGGTTGACGGCGAAAGTCGTCTTTCCGACGCCGCCCTTGCCGCTGGCGATGGCGACGGAACGGCCGATGCCCGCCGGCGTCGTGCCGCCGCCGAGATTGCTGCTGCCGGGTTTGGTCGGAGACTTGGCTGCGGATACCGACACGTCGACGACAGCCGTCTTTACGCCGGGCAGGGCATGGAGGCAGCGCTCCACCTCATTTTTGAGTTGGGAGGGAATATTCGGATCGGAAGTTGTAAGGGCGAGCGAGACCTGGGCGGTGCCGTCGGCGAACGTGGCCGAGCGGACGAGCCCGAAGGACACAATATCCCGGCTGAAGCCGGGATATTTCACCTGCTTGAGGGCATTCTTGATGGTTTCGGCGTTCACGGTGCGGGCGACGGAAAAGAGCTTGGAAAAATTTCGGTTTGACGTTGTGAAGGTGCTGCCGGGAGTAAAACAAAATCCGGCCCCGTCTTTCGCTTCATAGCTCAGCTACTTTTCGCCATGCGTCAAATTCTCCATTTTCTGACCGGTTTAGCCCTGTCAGCCGCCGCTCTGGTCGCACAGGATTCACGCAACATCGGCACGATCAACGTTCAGGCCGATGGGACGACGATTCCCGTCCGCATTGTGGGTTCCACGCCCGAACTGCAAAGCCTGGCGTTGACCGCCTTCAACGCCCACGGGCGTTACCGTCCCGTTGCGGACCGGGGCAGCTACACCCTCAATTTCACCGCCGTCGGCGCCAGCCAGGTGCGCGTGGTGATTACCCGGGGCAACGCCGGAACGCCTGTCGCGACCGAGACCGCAACGGGCACCAGCCTGCGCAACGCCCTCCTGCGCGCGGCCGACATCGCCGTGACCAAGACGAGCGGACTGCGCGGTTTCTTTGCGGGCAAGCTGGCCTGTGTGAGCAACCGCTCCGGTCGTTCAGAGATTTACACCTCGGACCTGTTCTTTGGGGAGGTGCTGATGCACCCGTCCAACAGCAAGCAGATCATCGCGCCGCACTGGGCGCCCGATGGCACCAGGATCATCTTCACGGCCTACCGGCCGCTTTTCCCGGACATTTACGTGCTCGACTTGCGCTCCCACAACCTGTCGCTGCTCGTCAGTTTCAAGGGCACGAACAGTGGCGGGCGCTTCAGCCCGGACGGTTCGCGTACGGCCATGGTGCTCAGCGGCGAAGGCAACCCGGAAGTCTATGTCGGCAACGCCCAAGGCCGCCAGATCCGCCGCCTCACGTTTTCATCCGGCGTTGAAGCCGGCCCCTGCTGGTCGCCCGATGGCTCTCGCCTGGTCCTGACGTCCGAGCCCGGTCCCCAGCTTTACCTGCTGCCCGCGAGCGGCGGTTCGCTGAGCCGGCTGGCGACCAATATCAGTAACTACTGCGCCGAGCCCGACTGGTGCCGGTGGGATGCGAGCAAGATCGCGTTCACCTGCGGAGTGGGACGAGGCTTCCAGATTGCCGTCTATGATTTTTCCACCCGCAGCAGTCGGATCGTTTCACGCGCACCATACGATGCCATCGAACCCTGCTGGATGGCGGATGGACGCCACCTTGTTTACACGGCCCGCACATCTTCAGGGCGCCGACTCCACCTGCTCGATACCGAGTCCGGCAAGGCCACGCCACTCAGCCCCTCCAGCTTTGGCTCCTCCGGCAACGCCAGTTACCTCGCCCCGTGAGCCCTTTCTGTCCCAGCGCGGATTCCCGTCGGCACGGGGCTCGAAACCAAGCCGCCCGATCTCCCCGGCCGGGCGGGACGATCTCGCGCTGAGCATCACCCGATCATGAAGCTGCTGTTTATCGGCGATATTGTGGGTCGACCCGGACGTGAAATCGTCTGCGCGCTTGTGCCGAAATTGCGCGCCGATCACGGCCTCGATTTCGTGGTGGCCAACGCCGAAAATGCGGCGGCCGGCGCGGGGATCACCGGAACCATCGCCCGAACGCTGCTCGAGGCGGGCGTCGATGTCATCACCCTTGGCGATCATGTCTGGGACCAAAAAGGGTTTGAAAACGAGATCGGCGCACTGGGCCGCGTCTGCCGTCCGGCCAACCTGCCGGCGGCGTGCCCGGGCCGCGACCACGTCATCGTCGAGAAGAACGGCTTCCGCTTGGCGGTCTTCACCGTGCTCGGCCGCAATTTCATGGGGGCAAAAGCCGACTGTCCCTTTTTGGGTTCGGATGCATTGCTGCAAAAACTCTCCGGACGGTGCGACGGGGTGCTGGTCGAGATTCATGCGGAGGCAACCTCGGAGAAGCAGGCCATGGGTTGGTATCTCGACGGTCGCGCCCTGGCCGTGCTTGGCTCCCATACGCACGTCGCGACGGCCGATGCCGCCGTGCTGCCCAAGGGCACGGCATTTCTCTGCGACGCCGGCATGACCGGCCCGCATGCTTCTGTGCTCGGCCGCGAGATTGCGCCTGTGCTTGGGCGCTTTCTGGACGGCATGCCGCGGCGCTTCGAGATCGCGACCGGAGACGTGCGGCTTACCGGTGCGCTCGTGGAATTCGATTCCGCTACCCGGCGCGCCACGAAGATTGAACTCCTCTCCGCCCGGAGCGGCGCCTGATCCGATGAGCTTCAGCCAGTCCGCCGCCGATATTTTTGCCCCCGACGGTGCGCCGCTTCCGGTCACGCTGAAACGCACGACCCATCTGTGCATTGCCGCGCACCAGGATGACATCGAGATCATGGCCTACCACGGCATTGCCGCGTGCTATGGCCGCGATGACCGGGGGTTTACCGGCGTGGTGGTCACGGACGGCGCCGGCAGCCCGCGAGCCGGCGCTTTTGCGGCGCTGAGCGACGAGCAGATGAAGGCGGTGCGGGCGGAGGAGCAGCGGCAGGCCGCCCGGGTAGGGCAGTATTCGGTTGTGATCCAACTCGCGCACCCCAGCGCGGTGGTCAAGACGTCCAGCGGCGAGCCCGTGCGGCGCGATCTGGCGGAAATCCTCAGGGAGTGCTCGCCTCAGGTTGTTTATCTGCACAATCCGGCTGACAAGCATGACACGCATGTGGCCGTTTTCCTGCGCAGCTTGGAGGCCCTGCGCCAGCTGCCGCGCGACCGGCGGCCGAAGAAGGTTTTGGGCTGCGAGGGCTGGCGCGATCTCGACTGGCTGCCCGACGACGACAAGCGGCCGCTCGATGTGTCCGCCCAGCCGGATCTGGCGGTGGAGTTGCTCGGCTGCTTCCAGTCGCAGATCACCGGCGGCAAGCGCTACGATCTGGCCACGATGGGCCGCCGCCTGGCCAACGCCACCTTCCATGCCTCGCACGCCATCGACCGGCACGCGGCGCTGACGTGGGCGATGGACCTGACGCCGCTCGTGCAGGACGACCGGCTGCCGGTCGAACCGTTCATCCTGCGCTTCATTGACCGTCTGCGCGACGACGTGGCGGCTCGCCTGCGGAAATTCTCTGCCTGACTTCCTGCGTTCCGGATTTCTGTCACGCTTTTCTTATGGTCAAAATCACAGGCGAATACCAAGGTGAACTGCACTGCCGGCTGACGCACGGCCCCTCCGGCAAATCCATCGAGACCGACGCGCCGGTCGACAACAACGGCAAGGGTGAGGCGTTCTCGCCGACCGATCTCTGCGCCGCCTCCTTGGCCTCGTGCATGGTCACGGTCATGAACATCGCGGCGCGCAACCGCCTCAAGCTCGACCTCAAGGGCATTCGCTTCGAGGTCACGAAGGAGATGTCGGCCGACGCCCCGCGCCGCATTGCGCGACTGCGGACGGAAATCTGGCTGCCGGTGCCGCGCTCGGTCGATCCGCAGGGAATTCTCGAAGCCGCCGCGCTCAGCTGTCCCGTGCACCAAAGCCTGCATCCGTCGATCGAGCAGCCGGTGGTATTCCACTGGAAGGAGTGAGGCGGTTGGCTTGGCTCGCTTAGGGGTCGGATGGCACGTCCCAGAAAATAGCGGCTTCCGGCGGGAGGCGTGCGAGAACGGACTCGAAAGTATTGCCATCAACATGCCGCCGCAAAGCCTGTGCCACATCGCGAATCGCCGTGTCCGGCGCGAAATTGTGTTCGGGACGGAGTGCCCGCACCTCCCTGGTCATTGTCGCCAGGTCTTCGAACGGGCGTATGGGCTCATCCGTGTCCCAGTCGGCCACAAAGATGGCGCGGAGCACGGGCGGGAGCGCGCCGGCAAAAATTATAGCGTGCCGGACGTTGAGTCGGCGGCGGAACGCTTGGAGCACGCCTTGAACCATCGTGTATGTCTGGTGGGTGGTGGCCAATCCCGCAATATCCCGCGCATCGACCAGAAACGCGTAGAAATCATCCGTGGCTCGCTGGTACTCCGGCGGAACAGGCATGTCTTCCCTTTCTGAACTTGATGATACAGGATGAGATTGTCGACCAGCCGGCCAATCAGATCCTTCACAGCAAGGACGTGGCGAAGCCCATTGAAAGGAAGGGTAGATTATGGCAGTCGGGCGCGCAAAAAAAACGGACCTATGGAAGTCCGGTGAACCGGTAGGTGCCGTTGAAGATCAGCTCAATGTGCTTCGAGACGAAGACGCGCACCTTGATTTTACCGTGCGTGGCGTCGATTGGTTCGGCCCGGCCTTCGACATGCCGCTTTCCCCCTTGGCTATTCACGGCTTCGCCGGTGAAGGGCCTGACCTCGCCGCGGGTCACCCGGCGAAGCTCGTCCTCCGGCATCGTCACGGTGATGCGCCCAACTTCGTCGAAAAAGAAGAAAGGGAAAACCTCGGCCGCATAGGTCGTGGTGAGGTTGCCGCCGTTGTGCTCGAAGACGCCGGTCGTCAGCCGCACGCTGCCGAGGTAGATCGACGTCTTCATCGGCTCCACCGTCACGCGCTGCCAGCGCGGATCGATCGGCCCCTCCGCCCGCAGGGCGGCCGCCAGGGCGCAAAGCGCAGGGAGCAGGAGAATGACACGCCGGCACATCGAGCGCTACGATGCAGGCGGGACCGGGATGGGCAAATCGGAAGTGGGGCGGCAGGGGCGCATCCCCCCGTCTGTCGCACTCGTCCGGGCCGGCCGCGGCCAGTGCGGCGCCATCCCGGCGGCTGGAATTGGCGGATGGATGAAGTGCGCCGCTGGCGAACCTTTCACCCCGGGATCGGCAACCGCAATGCACCCAGCGGGCGGTCCCGCGAGGCGTGTCGCCGCGGTCTTGCCGCCAGGGGCGTCCCCGCCCAAGGCCGGCCGCGGCCGGGAGGGGGGCATTTCCGCGTTGCCAACCGGGGCGCTCGCGCGTTGGTTCGCCCGCACTATGGCCCGTTCTGCGCAAGCAACCTGGGGCGGGCGGTTTTCCGCCGGCCCCGACGAATTGATGCTGCGTTTCAGCGAATCAGTGTCGTTTGACCGCCGACTCGCTCCCTATGATATTCGCGGCAGCCAGGCCCATGCCGCCATGCTGGCGCATGTGGGCCTGCTGACCGTCCGCGAGCACCGGGATATCCACGCCGGCCTCGAGGCGATCCGGCGCGAAATCGAGGCGGGCAGGTTCAAGTGGAGCACCCAGCTCGAAGACGTGCACATGAACATCGAGCAGGCGCTGACGCGCCGGGTGCCCGCTGCCGCCAAGCTGCACACGGCGCGCAGCCGGAACGACCAGGTAGCGACTGACATGCGTCTGTACTTCAAGGCCGCCTGCGCCGATCTGCAGGGTAAGATCACCTCCGCCCAGCGCGCCATCCTTGGTGTCGCCACGGCCAATCGCACCGTGTTGATTCCGGGTTACACCCATCTGCAACGCGCCCAGCCCGTCTTTTTCGCGCACCATTTCCTGGCCTACCTGGAAATGCTGCAGCGTGATCGGGAGCGGCTGGCCGTGGTGTCTGACCATGCCAACTGGTGTCCGTTGGGGGCGGGTGCCATCGCCGGCACCACCCTGCCCATCGACCGAGAGTTCACTGCGAAAGCACTGGGCTTTGTCGACTCCCGCGGCCGGCCGCGGGTCACCCAGAACAGCATGGATGCAGTGAGCGACCGCGACGTGTTCATCGAGTTCACGGCCGCCTGCGCCCTCATCGGGACGCACCTGTCGCGCCTCGCCGAGGATCTGATTTTGTGGACCAGTCACGAGTTCAAGTTCATCGAACTGCCCGACCTTTTCTGCACCGGATCGAGCCTGATGCCGCAGAAGAAAAATCCTGACTCGCTCGAGCTTATCCGGGGCAAGTCGGCGCGTCTGCAGGGCAACCTCCATACGCTCTTGACGCTGGTGAAGGGCCTGCCGCTTACCTACAATCGCGATCTGCAGGAGGACAAGCCGCCGGTTTTCGACAGTCATGACCAGACGGCGCTGTGCCTCGAGGTGCTTGCCGGCACGGTGGCCGGAATCAAGGTCCGGACCGAGACATGTGCCGCAGCAGTGTCCGACCCCGGCTTGATGGCCACAGATGTGGCCGATTTCCTCGTGCGCCAGGGGGTGCCGTTCAGGGAGGCTCATCATGCTGTGGGTGCGCTAGTCCGGCTGGCCGAGGCGGGATCGATTCGGATCTGCGACCTGCCGCCCGATCAGGTGCGGAGAGTGCATCCCTCCCTGGGGCCCGACTGGAAAGAGGCATTTGACCTGCCCAAGGCGATGACCCGCCGTGCCGGCACAGGAATGCCCGGACCCGCGCAGCTCGGCCGCCAGCTCGCTCGGTGGAGGAAGATGCTGGCCTAAGCATCGGGGCGGTGTCCACAGGGCCGATTTCCGCTGAAGCACGGGCCAGTGCGACCGGCCGCCCTGCTTCCGCAAGTTTTCCCCTGCCTTCCACTCAAGGCATTCTTCGTGCTTAAACGGCTCAATCCATTTCCGACGCAGAAAAACGATCCGGAGCTCCATCCGTACCGGCACGGACTGCATTTTTCGTTTTTCAACGCGCTGAACTGGCAGATCGGCATCGGCACGCCGATGGTGCTGTTCATGGAGCAGCTCGGCGCGAGTTCGTTTCAGGTCGGGCTCGCCTATGCGTTCACGTTTTTGCTGACGCCCGTGCAAGTGGTCGCGACGGCGTGGCTGCCGCGCTACGGATTCAAGCGGCTGACACTGCTGGGCTGGGGACTGCGCGGATGGTTTCTCATCGTGCCGGTCGTCCTGGCGGTCTGGGGGCCCGCGGTGCCCCCAGTCTGGACGATCTACGCCTTCGTCGCCGCGATGTTCTGCTACAACCTCAGCCGTTGCATCGGCGTGGGGGCGATCGTGGCGTGGATGCTGGCGTGGGTGCCCGAGCCGGTCCGCGGCCGGTATTTTGCGATGGATCAACTGATGAGCGCCCTGGCCAGCGTGACGACCCTGGGCGTTTCCTCCCTGATGTTCGCCGCCCTGCCTGCGTATACCGCGTTTTCCCTGCAATATCTGAGTGCAGGGGCGGGGGCTTGGCTGGCGTACCGTTGCCTCGTGCGCGTGCCGGACGTGGCGCGGCCCGGGGCCATCGACCTGCGCAAGGTCTTGGTGGAGACGCCCCGGCTTATGCTGCGCCGAGGTTCCTTCCGCCATTACCTGTGGATGGCGGTGTGGTTCATGGTCATCAGCACGCCGATGTCGCCCTTCACCGCGTATTACCTGAAGGCCGGAGCCGGTCTCACTCCCGCCCGGATTGTCCTTTTCACCATCATGCAGTATCTCGGCGTCATCGCCGGCACCGCCTTCATGCGCACCCGCATCGACCGCACCGGGGCGAGACCGTTCTTCCTCTTCTCGCTGGCCCTATACGCGCTGCTGGCCGTCGGGTGGTGGGGGCTCCTGCATTTCGGCGCGGGCATCGGCGCCGTCCCGGGGATCCTGTATTTCTTGATGGGAATGGGATCGGGCTGCTGGAACGCCGCGAACATGAATTACCTGGCGAAGCTGTTGCCCGAGCAGGAGCGGGCGCTGCCGGTGGCGCTGCACGCCGCACTGACCTCGTTCATGGGCGGGGTGGCGACGGTCCTGTGGGGCGGTTTTCTCAAGGGCGGCGCCGCGCCATCGGTCGACGTCGTCGCCTTTCAGGTGTTCTTTGGCGTCACGCTGGTCAGCACCCTTGTCCTGTTCCCGGTGGTGGCCTGCCTGAAGGAGAAGACCGGGGCGGTGGAGCCGTTGATCAGGGGGGAGTCGTTGCTGCGGCCGTTCCGCGGCGTCACCTACCTGGCCAGCCTGTTCCTCGCGCCACCGCCGACCCGGCCTCCCGACGATCCGGCGCGTTAAGAGGCTCGCCGCCGCCGCGGAATTTTGCACGCTTCCGAATCCGTCCCTGCCATGTCCGCCATCCGCATCCTGTCCGACCGTGTCATTAACCAGATCGCCGCCGGCGAGGTGATCGAGCGGCCGGCTGCGGTCGTGAAGGAACTGGTCGAAAATGCCCTCGATGCCGGGGCCACCCGCCTCGAGGTGGAATTCCGGCACGGCGGACAGTCCTACCTCCGGGTGGAGGACAACGGCGGCGGGATGACGCGCGACGACGCATTGCTCGCGCTTGAACGCCATGCGACCAGCAAGATCGTCGAGACCGTCGATCTTGACCAGCTTGGCACGTTTGGTTTTCGGGGCGAGGCGCTGCCGTCGATTGCCAGTGTCGCGCGCTTCGAGATGCAGACCCGTCCGCCGGCCGCCGCCGCGGGCACCGAGGTGGTGGTCAACGGGGGCAAACTCGTCCACGTGCGCGAATGCGGGGTGGCGCCGGGCACGCGCATCGTCGTGTCGCATCTCTTCCAGGCGGTGCCGGCGCGGCGCAAGTTTCTGAAGAGCGACGCCACCGAATCCGCCCACATCATCCAGACCGTGCGCCTCTATGCCCTGGCGTGCCCCCGGACGGCGTTCACACTCATTGAGGACGGGCGGATTCTCTTTCAATCGCCTGTTTGCCCGACGCTCGAGGAGAGGGTGGACGAGATTTTCGGGCGGCAATTTTCCCAGGATCTGCGTCCGATCGCCGCCGCCGGGGACGGCCTGCGGCTTACCGGCCTCATCGGCCGGCCGGGCGTGAGCCGGGCCACGCGGCACGAGATGATCACCTACGTCAACCGGCGTCCGGTGGACAGCCGCACGCTCAATTACGCGCTCATCGAATCCTACGCCACCGCGCTGGCCAAGGGGCGGTATCCGGTAGCGGTTTTGTTTCTCGAACTCGATCCAGCGGGCGTCGATGTGAACGTGCATCCGGCGAAACGCGAGGTGCGTTTCCGTTCCGAGGGTCTGGTGCGCGGCTTCGTGATCCGTGCCGTGCTGCAGGCATTGCGAGAACAGCCTGCAACCGTGCCGGCTGCGCGGGTGCCTTCGCCGAGCTGGGAAGGCGGAGCGGGAAACACCGGGTCCGCGTCCGCCCTGGCTCCATCGCTTGGAAGATCCAGCCTGCCCGTCCCCGTGGCCGCGGTCTCACCTTCTCCGGAGACGGGCCCGGTCGCTGCGCCTCAACCGGCCCGCCAGCCGATGGACGCCCCTGCGGCCACCTCCCTCGCTTCAGTGGCACCGCTTCCCTCCACAGGCCTGCCCCGTCTTACCGGCTGGCGCTTTCTGGGCACGGCCCACAGTGAGTACGCAATGTTCGAATCGCCGGCCGGCGTGGTGTTTGTCGACCGCCGGGCCGCCCATGAACGCGTGTGGTTCGAGCGGTTGCAGGCGCAATTCAAAGCGGGTGCGGTCGAGAGCCAGCGTCTGCTCTTTGCCGTGCCGATGGAGATGGACGCGATCAGCTCGGCCCTGCTTCTTGACCGGCTCGGTTTCCTGCAGCGGCACGGTTTCGATGTGGCTGCGTTTGGACGAAATTTTTTCCGCATTGAGGGCGTGCCGGTCTGGCTCAACTCGGCTGACGCCGGGAACTTCCTGCGCGATGTGATTGGGCTTATTCGCGAAGGGCACCTGGACGAAAAACGGGCGGACCTTGCGAACGAGGAACTGGCTCGTTTGGCGGCGCAAAAAGCCATTCGCCTGCCCGATACCGTGGGGGAGTCGGAGGCACTGGCATTGATTGCGCAACTGTTTGCCTGTCAGCAGCCGCACGCCAGCCCGGCCGGGCGGCCGACCCATTTCGAGTTGAGTCGCGGGGAACTCAGACGCCGCTTTCAAAAATAGTCGTGACCGCCGGGCGGGCGGGCATGAAACTTGATTGATTCGGAAACCTTTCCCCCTCCCTTCATGCCTGAAGCCAATTCCTCTGCCCCCCTCACTGATTCCAGCAACAACCTGACGACAGAAAGCCGCCACCACACTGATTCACCCGAGGTCATCTTTCGCTCGCTGATCCTGAGGCACCTGACATCGACGCTGGCCCGTCACACCAAAGGAGCGACCCCCCGCGACTGGTGGACCGCCACGGCACTGGCCGTGCGCGACAGCATCCACGAGCGCATGATCGCCACCCAGGCGGCGCATAACCGGCAGAACGTACGCCGCCTCTACTATTTTTCCCTCGAATACCTCATGGGCCGCCTGTTCGGCAACAACCTGCTGGCCACGGACCAGCTCGAAACCGCGACGGCCGCGCTCAAATCGCTGGGACTGGACATGGAGCAGTTGCGCGAGGTCGAAGTGGACATGGGCTTGGGCAACGGTGGACTCGGGCGGCTGGCAGCGTGTTTCCTCGATTCGCTGGCCACCCTGGAGTATCCGGCGCTCGGTTACGGCATCTACTACGAATTCGGCCTCTTCCGGCAGGCGTTCATCAACGGCTACCAGATGGAACACCCGGACAGCTGGGCCATCTTCGGCGACCCATGGGGCGTGGTGCATCCGGAATTTGCCCAGCAGGTGAATCTGTACGGCCGTGTCGAATACGCATTCGACGATCGCGGCAACAGCCGCCCGCGCTGGGTCGGCACCAAGACCGTGCTCGGCGTACCGCACGACATCCCAACTGCCGGTTACGGCACCAAAACCGTCAACCTGCTGCGCCTCTGGGCGTCGAAGGCCACGGAGGATTTCGACCTTAAGGTATTCAACGAGGGTGGCTATGTCGAGGCCGTGCGCGAAAAGGCCTTCGGGGAGACCTTCTCGAAGGTGCTTTATCCGAACGACAAGACGGAGAACGGCAAGGAATTGCGGCTCGTGCAGCAGTATTTTTTCGTCGCCTGCTCGCTGCGCGACATCATGCGCCGCCATTTTCGCAACCCCCAAAATTCATGGGAGAATTTCGCCGACAAAGTCGCGGTGCAGCTCAACGACACGCATCCGGCCGTGGCCATCGCCGAGTTGATGCGCATTCTGCTCGACGAGCAAAACATGTCCTGGGAAACCGCCTGGGCCGTCGTCAACCGTACTTTTTCCTATACCAACCACACCCTGCTGCCCGAGGCGCTCGAGAAATGGAGCGTGGGTCTGCTCCAGCGCGTGCTGCCGCGGCATCTTCAGATCATTTTCGATCTCAACGCCCGGTTGCTCAAGCAGGTCGAGCTCAAGTGGCCTGGTGACGACGGCAAAAAACGCGTCTGCTCCCTCATCGAGGAGAACGGCGGCAAGAGGGTGCGCATGGCCAACCTCGCCGTCGTCGGCTCGCACACGGTGAACGGGGTAGCCGCCCTGCATACCCAATTGCTGCAGCAAACGCTCTTTCCTGAGTACGCGGAACTATATCCGGGCAAATTCCAGAACAAGACCAACGGCATCACCCCGCGACGCTGGCTGCTCAAAGCCAATCCCCGGTTGGCCGACCTGATAACCGCCCGGATCGGCCCCGGCTGGGCGCGCGATCTCGATCAGCTCCGGCGACTCGAGCAATGGGCGGACGATCCGCAGTTCCAGGATGAATTCATGGCGGTCAAGACGGCAAACAAGGCGGAACTCGCCGCCACCATCCGCGCTGAGTGCGGCGGTCTCGAGGTGTCGCCCGACGCCTTGTTCGACGTGCATATCAAGCGTCTGCACGAATACAAGCGCCAGCATCTTAACCTGCTGCACATCCTCGCTTTGTACCGGCGCTTGCTTCAGGATCCGCCACAGGACATGGTCCCGCGCGTCTTCATTTTTTCCGCGAAAGCCGCGCCTGGGTATGATTTGGCCAAGGCTATCATCAAGGCCATCAATGCCGTGGGCGCGCGCATCAACGCCGACACCCGTGTCGGCGGCAAGCTCAAGGTCGCTTTCCTGCCCAACTACCGGGTGTCGCTGGCTGAAAAAATCATCCCTGCGGCTGACGTCTCGGAGCAGATTTCCACCGCCGGCATGGAAGCTTCGGGAACGGGCAACATGAAACTGGCGCTCAACGGCGCGATCACGCTCGGGACGCTCGACGGCGCCAACATCGAGATCCGCGAGGAGGTGGGAGAAGAGAATGCCTTCATTTTCGGCATGACGGTCGAGGAGGTGATGGCACTGCGGAGCCGCGGCTACCGTTCCTGGCGTTATTATGACGACGATGAAGAGCTGCGGGCGGTCCTCGACTGGCTGGGGTCCGATTATTTTGTGAAGGGCGAACCCCAGAATCTGCCCATGCAGGTGCGCCACAGCCTGCTCGAAGGGGGCGACCCGTTCATGGTGCTCGCTGACTTTCGCGCATACAGCGACGCGCAGGCCCGGGTTGACGCGGCCTATCGCGATCGCCGACGCTGGGCGCGCATGGCCATCCTCAACACCGCCCGCATGGGCAAATTCTCCAGCGACCGCACCGTTCGCGAATATGCGGAGCAAATCTGGCGTCTTCCCCAGGTGCCGGTGTAGGCTGCGAGAAACTCGACGGCAGGGAGCGCCCCCTCCGCAGGATGGCGCTTCAAACGCGAATATGATCCACTGACCTCATGATGTTTGCTCGACGTAACTGGTCCCGGATTCTGTTTTGGCTGGGAGTTGGCGCGGCCTTGGGTGCGCTGGCGGCTTATGGGGCGCGGGCGACGCTGACCGATTGGGCGCTGCGCACGGCGTTGCGCTCGGCGGGAGCCGAGGATATCCGCCTGGACGTGCGCGCTGTCTCGTTGTGGCAGATTGTGATCAATGACGTGGGCTTGCGCTTCCAGCGACAGCCGCTGGCGGCCGGGCAGGTGAGCGTGGTGCGCCCGCACTGGTGGACACCGACTCTCGGTCGAGTGAGCGTAGCCGGTTTGCGCGTGCCTGTGGACGTGGCGGCGCTCAATCCCATGTCTGCAGATGAACCCCTGCCGGCAACTGCCACAGTCGCAACCGCGAGGCTGCCGGCGAGCGTGCCGGCAGAGGAGGTATCGATCGATGGGCAACTGGTCGTGCAGGCACCGGGGATCGAGCAGGCACTCACGGTCAAACTGGACGCCACCATGCAACCGGAAGGCCAGTGGGTCGGGCAGATGACGGCGGACGGACCGGGTCTGGCTGTACGAGTCGACGCAGACTATCGGCCCTCTTCGCAGGAACTGTCTTTCCGCATCCCCATAGCCCACTTCGAATTGCAGCATTGGCAGGATTTCCTGGGGCGAGTGGTCCCGGTGGCGGGGAAGGGGTGGAGCATAGATGGGCAGATCGACGGCACGGCAGAAGGCACCTTGGCGCCGGGCAAGTCGGCAGCGGCGGCCGCGGTGAAGCTGCGCGGAGGAGCGTTCAGCAACTCCTCCCAAACAACGATGGCCAAAGGCGTGGAGGCGGATGTGGTTTTCACCGACCTAACGCAGCTCAGAACCGCCCCAGGTCAGACCCTGCACGTGGCCGAGATGCGGGCGGGCCGGGTGGCGCTGAACGATTTCGACATGCAATTCGAAGTGCAGGGCCGGAGCCGGATCGACGTGACGCGGCTCGCCCTCCAGATGATGGGTGGCCGGCTTGCGGCGGAGCCGTTCAGTTATTCACCCGCGCGGGGCGAATTCGACGCAACGGTGGTTGCCGAATCGCTCGCCATTGAAGAAGTGCTCGCGTTGGCTCCCGACGTGCCGGCCCAGGCGGCCGGACGCATCAATGGCCGCCTGCCTGTCCGCATCGGCGCCGGCGGCATCCATCTCGGCACCGGCTGGTTCGGACTCGCACCCGGGGTGGCCGCCGAGGTGCAATTCAACGCCAAGGGACTCCTGACCCGCGGGCTCAGCCCCGGCAATCCCAGCTATGCTGTATTGAGCAAGATTGAGGGCGGTATTCTGCGCCTGCGACTCGATGAACTGCGGCTCGACGTGTATCCGGCAGACGCGCCGCCCGGCCAGTCCGCCCGGCTCCACATGGCGGGAACTCCAGTGGACGAATCGGTCAGGGCCCCCGTCTCGCTCGATGTGAATATCAATGGTCCGGTGGAGCGGCTGCTCAACCTGGGGTTCGACTCACGCGTGGAGGTCGGCACGGCGCGGCCATGAAACTTTGTTTGTCGCCTGTTGACTAATCTGCCATCCACCTACCCATGAAACGCCGCTTTGCTATCGCTGCCGTGCTGCCACCCCTGCTGCTGACCGGCTGCCTGAGCATCAAAACCGAGCCAATCGAGGTCAAACCCATCCGCATTACCGTCGACGTGAACGTGAAGGTGGAGCAGGCGGTCTCCAGCCTTTTGTCCGACATCTATGGTGATTCCTCAACCGTGAGCGTTCCTCCCTCCAAGTCATGAACTCAAGAAGCCTTTCCCTCCTGTGGCTCATCCTGCTGGGCTCCCTGTTCGTTGGTTCGGCCATGGCCGACACGCTGTCCGACGCCAAGGCGCGGATGCGCGAGAGGGTGCCGGCCATCGATCGTCTCAAGCTGTCTGAAGCGATAGGCGAGAACAACCGCGGCTATCTTGAGGTGCGCAAGGCCGCATCCGGCGCCGGGCAAACCGCGAGCGCCGAGAACGCCGATCGCGACGTGGTTTTCATCGAAACGGCGCGCCGCAGCGGTAGTTCGGCTGATGCGGTGGGGCGGGAGTTCGCCCGCCAGATCGCCGCCGGCAGCCGGCCGGGTGTGTGGCTCCAGGATCCCAGCGGCCGATGGTACAAGAAATAAGCGTGGACGGGTGCGGGCTCCGGCTCGACCTCACGGGGTCAGCATGCCGGCGACGCAGGCGGAGAGGTAGCAGGCGATGGTGCCGCCGAGCATGGTCTTGACGCCGAGGGCGGAGAGATTCTGACGCTGGTTGGGCGCCAGCGCCCCGATGCCACCGATCTGGATGCCGATTGACACGATGTTGGCGAATCCGCACATCGCGTAGGTAAGGATGACAATAGTCCGCTGGTCGGTCAGGGCCCCGCTGGCCTTCATCTGGCCCAGATGGAGGAAGGACACGAATTCGTTGAGCACCGTGCGCGTGCCGAGCAGTTGGCCGGACTGAAGCAGGTGGCCGTAATCGATGCCGATGAGCCAGGCGATGGGCGCGTAGATGATGCCGAACACAAACTCCAGGGAGAAGGTCTTGAACGTCCCGCCCGTGGCCTGTTCGATCCAGCCGTTGCAGCCGGGGTAGGTGAAGAGGGGCACGCCGCCGACGGTCAGCGTGTGCGCGGCGCCAATCCAGCCCAATATGGAGTTGAACAGGGCGACGAGGGCTATGAAGGCGATAAGCATCGCACCGACATTCACGGCGAGCTTGAGTCCGTCCGTCGTGCCGATGCAGACCGCGTCGACCAGGTTCGAGCCGATCCTCTCCCGGGAGACGTCAAGGCGGCGGTTCACCTCCTCGGTCTGGGGCAGAATCATCTTCGACACCATGAGCCCGGCGGGAGCGTTTATGACCGAAGCGGTGATCAGATGGGTGGCAAACAGCACCTGCTGCCGGGGTCGTCACCTCCGAGGAAACTGATGTAGGCAATCATCACCGCACCGGCAATGGTGGCCATTCCGCCGGTCATGATCGTGAGGATCTCGGAGCGCGTCATGTCCGCCATATAGGGCTTGATCAGGAACGGCGCCTCGGTCTGGCCGAGAAATATGTTGGCCGAGGCGCTGAGCGTTTCCGCTCAGGAGAGCTTCATGGCCTTCGATATGCCCCAGGCGAAGGCGTACACGCCTTCTGCAGGATCCCGAGATAGTATAGCAGCGACGAAAACGCGGAGAAGAAGATGATCGAGGGCAGGATGCTGATGGCGAAAACGGCGCCATGCTTCGATTGGTCCGCCAGCGACCCGAACATAAACATCGATCCGGCCTGTGTGAAGGCCAGCAGATCGACGAAGCGGCCGCCGACCCACTCGATCGCGACGCGCGCCGGGGTGAAATAGAGCACCAGCGAGGCGAAGACAAACTGCAGCGTGACGCCGGCTGCCACGATGCGCCAGGAGATGGCGCGGCTGTTGTCGCTCAGCAGCCAGACGAGGAACAGCAGTGCGGCGATACCGGACAGACCGCGGAAGGCATGAAGGAGGCTTTCCATGGGGCTGGCAGAAGGGGCGAAGCCTGGACCATCGCACGGCGAGCTTGCGCATCGGCCCGTCCGGCGCGAGAAACTTTTGCATGACGATCCAGGAAAGACTCGCTTGCCATCTGGGCAAGGCACCCGAAATGACACAGGCCGCTTTTGTGGCCCCCAACGCAACCGTGGTCGGAGATGTGACGCTGGGGCCGCTGAGCAACGTGTGGTATGGCTGCGTCCTGCGCGGCGACATCAACCGCATTGTCATCGGGCCGGGCACTAGCGTGCAGGATCTCACGATAGTGCATTTGTCGGATGCGGCCGGCACGGAGGTCGGAGCCTACTGCACGATCGGTCATGCGGTCATCCTTCACGCCTGCACCATCGAGGACGAGTGCCTCATCGGCATGGGCGCGACCATCCTCAATGGGGCCCGCATCGGCGCACGCAGCATCGTGGGGGCCAACGCACTCGTCACCCCGGGCACTGTCATTCCGCCTGACTCGCTGGTGATTGGGACTCCAGCGAAGGTAATCCGCCCGCTGACGGAGAAGGAACGGCACGAAGGGCGGCGCATCGCGGAGAGATATATCGAGATGGCAAAAGCCCATGCAGCGCGGTGTCCCGGGTGAATTGGCAGTGACGTTTGATGTTGGCGGAAGTGTGATATCCTATAGCTTCTCAATCAGGAGTCACTGACCGCCATGAAGAAGAATGTTGGACCAGTTGACCGCGCAATTCGCCTTATCATTGGTTTGGTCATTCTCGCCATCGGATATCGCCTTAAGAGCTGGTGGGGGCTGGTGGGCCTGCTGCCGATACTGACGGCGATCATCGGCTATTGTCCGCCCTACCAGTTGTTCGGGATCAACACCTGTCCGCCGTCCAAAGACCAGGCTCCTCCGGCGCCGCCCGCTGACGCTCAGGACCGCTCCAACACGAAGAACGTGTAGCGGTGGCGGCTGTCGTGGCTTTCGCGGCGCGAGACTTCGCGCCAGGCCAGGTGCCGCCACTCCGGGAAATAGGCGTCACCGGGAATCTCTGCGTGCACCAGTGTCAGGTAAAGGCGGTGGGCGAGAAGGAGTGTCTCGGCAAAGACGCGCTGACCACCGCAGACCATGATCTCACCCGGCAGCCGCTGGGCGATCGCCAGTGCACTCGGCACGCTGTCCGCGACGAGCACTCCGCCGCCAGCCAACGACCGGTCGCGGGTGATGACCACCGGCCGGCGGCCGTCGAGCCGGGCCCGGGGCCAGGCAGCGAAAGTGAGACGGCCCAGCACCACCACTGTGCCGGCCGTCTTTTCCTGCAACCAGGCGAAATCTTCCGGAATATGCCAGGGCGGCTTGCCTTGGCGGCCCATCACGCGGTTTTCCGCGCAGGCGGCGATGAGATTGAGCGGCTTGTCGGGCGGCATGGAAGGGGGGGGAAGGCGGCGCCGCCAAGCTGATGGTCGGGGAAGCCCGAAACACAAGCCCGGATCGGGCGGGCCGATTAGGCCGGAAGACACTCGCTTGCATTCTTGAGTAATTGACGCGACGGCCTATTTCACAGCCATGATAATCGGAGTACCTCGGGAAATCAAAATCGGCGAGACGCGCGTCTCGATGACCCCCAGCCTGTGCCGCCGCGCCGTGTCGCTTGGCGCCAGAGTGCTGGTCGAGAAGTCCGCTGGCAGCAGTGCCGGTTTTCTCGATGCGGAGTATCGGGCTGCCGGTGCGACGCTCACCTCCTCGGCGGAAAAGGTGTGGCGCAGTGCCGACTTGGTTCTAAAGGTCAAGGAGCCCTTGCCCGCGGAATACAGCCTCATGCAAAAAGGGCAGGCGCTTTTCACTTATTTGCACCTGGCCGCCGGGGCGGGTCTGGCCAAGGAGCTTTGCCAGAGACGGATCCTTGGCATCGCCTATGAAACGGTCGAAGGCGGGGACGGCAGCTACCCGTTGCTCAAACCGATGTCGCATATCGCCGGGCGGCTTTCCATCCAGATTGGCGCCTATTTTCTGCAAACCCAGTATGGCGGATCCGGCGTTCTGCTAGGCGGCATTCCGGGGACGGCCCCGGGCCACGTCGTCGTGGTGGGCGCGGGCAATGCCGGCGCCCATGCCGTGCGCATGGCGGCGGGCATTGGAGCACGCGTGACGGTGCTCGATTTGGACATGCGAAAGCTCGAGAACCTCGACCAGGAATACCGCGGCAAGGTGATCACCCTAATGTCGAATCCCGCCAACATCGAGGCGGAGGTTGCCGCCGCCGACCTCCTGATCGGCGCGGTGCTGATTCCGGCTGCCAAAGCTCCCATCGTGGTCACTCAGAAAATGGTGGGCCAGATGCGGCCCGGCAGCACCATCGTCGACATTGCCATCGACCAGGGCGGCTGCATTGCGACCATTCGTCCGACCTCACACAAGGAGCCGGTCTACCGGCATCACGGCGTCATCCACTATGCGGTCCCGAACATGCCCGCGCTCGTCGGTCGGACCTCCACCATCGGCCTGACGCAGGCGACCGAGCCCTATGTGGCGATGATCGTTCAAAAGGGCGTGGAGCGCGCGATCCAGGAGCACCCGGGACTGGCCGCCGGCGTGAACACACGGGACGGCCATATCATCAACGACGAGGTTGTGAAGGCGGTTGGATTCGACTCCTGAGGCCAATCCGGGCGGAGGGAGGCGCGGCAACCGGTCGTTCCCTTGAATGCCGAAACATTAGCCCGCTGATGCCGGCGGGGTTTCCCCATTTAATCAGGGCGCCGCGGCGCCAGCCCCCCACGAAGGGGACCGGCCTGGCCGCGCAGAAAGCCCCCTCCCAGGCGAGTAGCGCTGGAGAGAGGGCGGCGGGCAATACTCAAGCAGCTGGGACGGCGACGATCCGCACGCTCTCGACAGCGATGCGGTCGATCGGCGTGCTTTTTTCGCCGCCGTTGCTTTTGGTCGGCACCGAAGCGATGCGTTCAAGCACGTCGTCGCCGGCCGTGAGCTGGCCGAACGCGGTGTACTGGCGGTCCAGAAACTTGGCGTCGCCGTGGCAGATGAAAAACTGGGAACCGGCCGAGTCGGGATTCGAGGAGCGCGCCATGGAGATGACGCCCCGCACGTGCGACTTGGCGTTGAATTCAGCCTTGATCGTATGGCCCGGGCCGCCGGTGCCGGGGACGCCGCGAGCACCCACCTTGGTATTCGGGCAGCCGCCCTGGATCATGAAGCCCTTGATGATTCGGTGGAAGGCCGTGCCGTCGTAGTAGCCTTCGCGGGCGAGTTTCTTGAAATTCTCTACGGTCTTCGGCGCGACTTCGGGCCAGAAGGCAATGGTCATTTCGCCATAGGAGGTGTTGATGATGGCGACTTCAGTGGGAGCGGTATCTTTACTCATAGCGGGCGACAGCAAGGCGATGCGGATTACTGGCGGCAAGCGGCAAATCGACCCCCTACCGTGCGTTCAGTGGCAATCTCGCGACGGGTCACCGTGGGTGCGGGTAACCACGCTGCCAGCCGCGATTAGGTCGCCGCGGCCCCAGGCAGCAGCATGCATCCCCTTCAGCCTGGCGGTTGATGGAGACGGAAGCTGCTCCGCCACGAAGGCCGCGGATCTGAGCAGCGGAAAAACTTGCCGTTCTGCTATTTAAGCGTTCCGCCGATCAGGAAAACTTCGCGTCGATCTGCTCGCAGAAATGGTGGACAAGGAACAAATGCGCTTCCTGCGCCGTGCGGCCGGAGCTGCCGGGGATAACCAGATCACAGGTGGCGAGACCCAGGCATTTACCGCCGCCGCGGCCCAGGAACGCGATGCTGGGAAGGTTGAGCCGCTTTGCTTCCATCAGCGCGGCCTCGATGTCGGGCGAGTTGCCGCTGGAGGTGAACACGACGACGAGGTCATCGGGCTGCGCCAGGCTGCCGATCTGCCGGGCAAACACCTGGTCGAAGCCATAGTCGTTGCCGATGCACGTCAGCAGCGCGCCATCGGCGCTGAGGGCAAGGGCCGGCAGCGAACGGCGGTTCTTGAAATAACGGCCGACGAGTTCGGTGGCGAAATGCTGCGCCTCTGCCGCGCTGCCCCCGTTGCCGCAGATGAGCAGTTTGCGCCCGTTGTGCAGGGTGCCGAGGATCATCGCCGCCGCCCGGTCGATTTGTGGGCGGATGGTGCCGAGCGCCTGCAGCGTGCGCACGGTATTCTGCACGGAATCGTCGAAATTCATGGGCCAGACGCAAACAGAGGAGCGGCTTGCCAGCAAGCCTGCGGGTGCCATCGTTCCGTGGAACTCCGGCGGCCTCGTCTGCGTCCCGTCGCGCCGGGGCCGCTGCGGCTTCGGTTTTTAGTTCATGCGCTTCCGCCAGATCTCCCTCCAGAATTTTCGCAACCTCGCCCTCGTGTCAGCCGAGATGGCGGGGCGGCGGCATTTTTTGACCGGCGCCAACGGACAGGGGAAGACGAACTTTCTCGAGGCGGCGGGACTCGTGACGGCGCTGCGCTCGTTTCGCGGCGCCGATCCACGGACCATGATCGCCTTCGGGCAGCCGCAGGCCGACGCGGCGTTTGTATTGGAGCACGAACAGCTGGGCGAAAGTCGTTTGACCCTGACCCTCACGCCGAAGGGCAAAGCCGTGGCGTGGGAGCAGACGAACGTGGCTCGGCTGGCCGATGTCATCGGCAAATTTCCGACCGTGGTGTTGTCGTCAAACGACAACCAGTTCCTGCGCGGCGCGCCCTCAGTGCGTCGGCGCTGGTTCGACCTGACCCTGGCGGCCATGGACCCGGAGTATCTGGCGGCGCTGCAATCTTATCATCGGGCGCTGGCGGAGCGAAACAGTCTGCTCAAAACGCATGGCAGTCCGGCCGAATTGGCGGCGTTCGAGCGCGAGATGGCCGGGCCGGCGGCGATCCTGGTGGCCAAGCGACAGGCCGGCGCGGCGGAACTCGATGGCTTTTTTCTCGCGGCGCATGCGCGGCTGGTGCCGGAGGGCGAGACGGCGGGACTTGCTTATGTGCCGGACGAGGTCATCGCCTCGGCTGAGCAGATGTTCGCGTCGCTGGCGCAGGCGCGATCGCGGGATCATCTGCTGAAAACCACCGAACACGGGCCGCATCGCGATGACCTTGAGTTGGGCTTGAACGGGCGGCCGGCGAAGCAGTACGCCTCGGAAGGGCAGCAACGCTGCCTCGTCATCGCACTGCGTCTGGCGCAGTCGGCGTATTTCAAGGCGAAGAGCGGCGTGACGCCCGTGCTGCTGTGCGACGACGTACTGGGCGAGCTCGATCCGGTGCGCCGGGCGCGTTTTTGGGCGTCTCTCGACGGTGAGCCGCAGGTCATTGCGACGGGCACGAGCCCGCCCGAACGCGACGGATCGGAATGGCAGGTTTTCCGCGTCGCTGCCGGCGCCATCACAGCAGGGACGAAGTCAGCATGAGCCTCGACTGGTGGCAATGGGCCTTGTTGGCGCTGGGGGCGTTTCTTGCGGGGCTCTCCAAGACCGGCATTGCCGGTCTGAGTATTCTCACGGTGGCGATTTTTGCGAACACGCTGCCGGCCCGGCAGGCGTCGGGCCTGGTGCTGCCGCTGTTGATCGTGGGCGACGTGGTGGCGGTGGCGATGTACCGGCAGCATACGCTCTGGCGGCATGTGGTCCGCATGTTCCCGTGGGCGGGCGCCGGCGTGGTCTTTGGCTGGCTGGCGATGGGGCGCATCAACGACGCACAGACCGCGCGATTGATCGGCGGCATCCTAGCCGTCATGCTGGCGCTGCATTTCTGGCGGAAGACGACCCGGGGCCGGGAAGAGCAGGCGGTGGCGCATGCCCCGCCGTGGTTCGCCGCTGTCATCGGCTTGCTCGCTGGATTCACCACGCTTGTGGCAAACGCAGCGGGGCCGGTCATGATTCTTTACCTGCTGGCGATGCGTCTGCCGAAACTGGAGTTCCTGGGAACCGGTGCGGTGTTTTTCATGCTGCTGAATTGGTTCAAGGTGCCGTTCATGGTGGACTTGGGCCTCATCAACGGTGGTAGTGTCATGCTGAATCTATGGCTGACTCCAGCGGTGCTGGCCGGCGCCGTCCTTGGCCGCCGAATCGTTCCCCACCTCAATCAGCAGATATTCGAGGCGGTGGCGCTGTTCTTCACCGCCGTGGCGGCGGTGAAGCTGCTGTTTTTTTGATCATGGCGCTCGGGGCAGCGACCCCAGTGGCAATACCGAGCGAGCGAAGAGAAAAACTGTCCCGCGGCGAAAAACGGAGATATAAGCGGTGGTGCCATGTTCCGAGAAGCAAAGCTCATGGCGGATTGTGGGAGCAACTCTGCCAGCTGAAACCTTGCCGTTGTGGCGCCGGGTTTGCCGGCACGGATTGCCCTTGAAGTAGGGGAGGGCGATTAGCAATCATCAAGAATTCTTCACTCAAGTTTGCCGTCGTCAGTTTCTACATCGCCTCACCATGGACGCCTCAAAATTTGCACAGCCCCGCATCCTGAACCAGCCGGTCTACCAGCCCGGCAAGCCGATTTCGCATGTGGCGAGGGAATTCGGCCTCGATCCCGCGGGGATTGACAAGCTGGCCTCCAACGAAAATCCCCTTGGTCCGTCGCCCAAGGCCGTGGCGGCGGCGAGCGCGGCGTTGCGGGAGGCGAACTTATATCCCGACGGCAGCTGCTGGGACCTGACGGGCAAGGTGGCCGGCTTCCTCAAGGTCGGTCGCGACCAGCTCGTGTTCGGCAACGGCTCGAACGAGGTGCTCGAACTCGTGGCGCATGCCTTTCTGGGGCCCGATACCGAGGCGGTGATGGGCACGCACGGCTTCATCGTCTACAAGCTCGTGACGCTGCTGATGGGCGGCAAGCCCGTGGAGGTGCCGATGCCCGGCTACCGCCACGATCTGGCCGCCATGCGCTCCGCGGTCACGCCGAAGACGCGCGTCGTCTTCCTGGCGAGCCCGAACAATCCCACCGGCACGGCCGACACCGAGGAGGCACTGATCGCCTTTGTCCGGAGCCTGCCCGAACACGTACTCTTCGTGCTCGACGAGGCCTATGCGGAATACCAGGACCGCTCCCCCGATCTGCGGTCGCTGATCGCCGAGGGTCGCGCCGTGCTCGGCGCGCGGACCTTCTCCAAGATCTACGGCCTGGCCGGCCTGCGCGTCGGCTACGGCTACACCCGGCCCGACATCGCCGCGCTGCTCCAGCGCGCCCGGGAGCCCTTTAATGTGAACCTGCCCGCCCAGGCCGCGGCCATGGCGGCGATCGACGACACCGAGTTCGTCCAGCGGAGTCGCGAGACCAACCGCGCCGGCCTGAAGCAGCTCGCCGCCGGCTTCCAGAGCCTCGGCCTCGACTACGTGCCGTCCGAAGCGAACTTCATCCTCGTCAAGGTGGGTGACGGCGCCGGCGTCTTCAAGTATCTGCAGGCGCGCGGCACGATTGTGCGGCCGTTCGGTAACCTGCCGGAGCACGTGCGCATCACCGTGGGCACCGCGGCGCAGAACGAGCGCTGCCTCGCCGGTCTGAAGGCCTGGCTTGCCGCCCGCGCCTGAATACCCGGAGGATTTCTTTTATGCACTTTTCCCAGGACAAATCCGGCCGGCTCCTGCTGAGCGGCAACGAAGCCGTGGCCCTTGCCGCGTGGCACTGCGGGGTCGCGCTCGGCACCGGCTATCCCGGCACTCCTTCCACCGAGATCCTCGAGTCCTTTAGCGCGCTCGGCGGCAAGGCGCAGTGGGCGCCGAACGAGAAGGTGGCGGCGGAAGTCGCGCTCGGCGCCGCATTCGGCCGGGCGCGCGTGATATGCACGATGAAGCATGTCGGCCTCAATGTCGCTGCCGACGTGCTGTTCACCATGACCTATTCGGGCGTGGACGGCGGCTACGTGCTGGCGGTGGCGGACGATCCCGGCATGGCCTCCAGCCAGAACGAGCAGGACAGCCGCCGCTACGCCGAGGCCGCGGTCGCGCCGTTGTTCGAGCCGGCGGACTCGCAGGATGCCTACGACCTGCTGCAGGTGGCGTTCGAGGTCAGTGAGCGCTGGAAGATTCCGGTGATCTTCCGCCTGACCACGCGCGTGAGCCATTCGATGTCGCCGGTTAAGCCGCGGTTCCCCCTCGGAACCCGGCCGCCAATGGCGGGGGTGCCCCAGCCTGAATTCGTCCGCGACATTCCGAGCCACGTCATGGTGCCCGGTCACGCCCGTCCGGCCCACCGGCGGCTCCGCGCCAAGATGGCCGAGATGGAGATCTGGAACGATACGCAGGGACCCAACCGCATCGAGCGGCGCCAGTCCACGCTGGGGATAGTGACTGCGGGCATCAGCTACCACCATGCGCGCGAGGCGGCGCCCGACGCCAGCGTCCTCAAGCTCGGTTTGAGTTACCCGTTGCCCCTTTCGCTGATCCGCAGTTTTGCCGCCTCGGTGGACCGCTGCGTGGTCATCGAGGAAAACGACCCTTGGCTGGCGACGGCCTGCCGGGCCGCCGGCATAAAGGTGGAGGCCAAGGACGACGCCATCTTCCGCTATGGCGAACTGAACGTGGACCGCGTGCGCCGCATCCTGGCGCATGATTCCCGTCCCGATCCGGTGGCGCCGCGCGGCAAACCGCCCGAACTGTGTCCCGGCTGCCCGCACCGTTCGAGCTTCGAGGTGATGAAGGAACTTGATTGCATCGTGTCGGGCGACATCGGCTGCTACACGCTGGCGGCGCTGCCGCCGCTGGCCGCGATGGACATGATGATCGACATGGGCGCCGCGATCGGGATGGGCCTCGGCCTGCGCCATGTGCTGCCGCGCGAGCAGGCCAGGCGCGTCGTCTCGGTCATCGGCGACAGCACATTTCTGCATGGCGGCCTGCCCGGACTCGTGGAGATGGCCTACAATCCGCCGGAGACGGGCCATGTGCTCGTAATCCTCGACAACGGCACCACGGCCATGACCGGGCAACAGGAGCATCCCGGCACGGGCCGACGGCTCGACGGCTCGGGCACCTATCGCGTGAGCTATGAGGACATGGCGCGCGCCGCCGGCATCAAAAATGTTTTCTCCGTCAATCCGATCCGCGAGCGGGCGAAATTCAAGAGCCTGCTGGCAGAGTCGCTTGCAAAAGATGAACTGACCGTGCTGATCGCGCGCAGCCCCTGCATTCTGGCCGCCGGCCGCATCACGGCCTGGGAGAAGGAGCGGAAGGCGGCCAAGCAAGGCGCCGTGGAATCGTCGGCCGCCTCGGCTTGTCCGGAGTGTGGCGGCGCGGGAGTGCCGGGAGCGGGGGAGGGCAAACTATGAAGCAGCCAGCCAACCAGACCGTCAACGTGCGCTTCGCCGGCCTCGGCGGCACCGGGGTGATCAAGGCCTCGGACATCTTTGCCGACGTCGTTTTCCGGGCGGGCCACATGGTCAAGAAGGCCGAGGTGCATGGCATGAGCCAGCGCGGCGGCTCGGTGCAGTCCGACGTGCGTTTCGGCACCGAGGTCCACAGCCCGATGATCCCCGACGGGACCTGCGATTTTCTGGTCGTGATGGAACCGACCCAGGTCGAGGTGGTGCGCGGCGGTCTGCGCTCGAACGGCGTGCTGATCACGCCGGCGGACATCGCCACCGCGAAGCTGCCCAGCGCCAAGGCGCTCAACGTCGCGATGCTGGGGCGCCTAAGCCGGCATTTCGATATTCCGGAGCAAGTCTGGTACGACAGCCTGCGCGCCCATTTCCCCGAAAAACTCCACGCGGCCAACGCCGCGGCCTTTGCCCTCGGAAGAAACTCATGATACCCCATCTTTGGAACGACCTCGAAGGCACTTTCTTTCCCGAGAGCGCCCTCGACTACATGCCCGAAGACCGTTTGCGGGAGGTACAGCTGCAACGACTCAAGGCCGTCACGGCGCTGGCCTACGATCGCGTGCCCCTGTTCCGCGAACGCATGACCGCCAAGGGAGCGAAGCCCGCCGATGTGCGCCGCTTGGAGGACGTGCGACGGCTGCCGTTCATGGTCAAAAATGACCTGCGCGACACCTATCCCTACGGGCTGTTCGCCGTGCCGATGAGCGAGGTGGTGCGTCTGCATGCCTCAAGCGGCACCACGGGCAAGCCGATCGTCGTGGGCTATACGGCGCAGGACATGGATGTCTGGAAGCAGGCCATCATGCGCTCCCTTTATTCCGCGGGTTTCAGGCGCGCCGACGTGGTGCAGAACATGTACGGTTACGGCCTGTTCACCGGCGGGCTCGGCCTGCATGGCGGGCTGGAAGGCATCGGAGCCACGGTGATTCCCATTTCCGGCGGCAACAGCGAGCGCCAGATCATGGTCATGAAGGATTTTGGCGTGACGGCCGTCTGCAGTACCCCCAGCTATTTCATCCACCTGATCGAGGTGGCGCAGAAGATGGGGCTCGATTTCAAGCGCGACCTCAAGGTGCGGCGCGGCGTCTTCGGGGCCGAGCCGTGGACCGACCACATGCGCCAGTACATCGAGGCGGCTTCGGGAATAAAGGCCTACGACATCTACGGTCTCTCCGAAATCATCGGGCCGGGCGTCGGAAACGAGTGCGAGTACCAGGACGGCCCGCACATCTTTGAGGATCATTTTCTCGTTGAGATCGTCGACCCGGCGACGCTCGAACCCGTGCCCGACGGACAGGAGGGCGAACTGGTGATCACGACTCTCAGCAAGCAGGCGATGCCGGTGATCCGCTACCGCACGCGCGATATCACGGCGATCGACATCCGGCCCTGCCGTTGCGGCCGCACCATCCGGCGCATTCGCCGCATCAGCCGCCGCAGCGACGACATGTTCATCATCCGCGGCGTGAATGTCTTCCCCACGCAGATCGAGACCGCCCTGCTCAAGACCGAGGCGAGCCTGCCGCACTACCAGATCGTGCTGACCCGCAAGTCCGGCCTCGACCAGATGGAGGTGCGTGTCGAGGTCACCGGTGACATGCTGCGCGACAGCGTCGGCGAAATGGAGCAATTGCAAAAGCGTTTTGCTCGGAGCATCGAGCAGATCACCGGCCTGCACACGACCGTGACCCTTGTGCAGCCCGGCAGCATCCCGCGCAGCGCGGGCAAGGCCAAGCGACTGCTCGACACTAGAAACGAAGCATAGCGGCGAGCATCGCGCAGCGAGTATCGCCTCCAGCCCCCCGGACAGCGGCTTCCCCGGTATCATTTGCCACTCCCTACTCACTACCTGTTGCCCACCAGTTCCTTCACCATGAAAATCCGCCAGCTCTCCGTCTTTTTGGAAAACCTTCCCGGCAGCCTGTCCGGCCTCTGCCGCATCCTCGCCGAGGCGGGGGTGAATCTCAGCACCCTCATGCTTTCCGAAGCCGGCGAATTCGGCCTATTGCGGATTATCACCCCCGACGTCGAGAAGGCGAAGCAAATGGTGGAGCACGCTGGCTACGCCGCCACCATCTCCGAGGTCGTTGCCCTCCAGGTGCCCGATCGTCCGGGCGGACTGGCCTCGGTGCTCGCCGCACTCGAATCGCAGGGGATCTCGGTGGAGTACATGTACGCGTTTGCGATGCGCACCGGCGGTGACGCCATCATGATCTTCCGCTTCGCCGACATGGACCGTGCCGTCGTCGTGCTGCAGAAGGCCGGCATCGGTGTCTTCACGGCGGTGGACCTGTTCAAGACCTAGCGGGCAAGAGGACATAGCGCGGGCAGACTGGCGTCTCGCACCCACACGGTCGACCCAGGTCATCATTGGCTTTCTTTGGAAGCACTGCTTCGGCCCCCTGTTCCCCGGAGGTTCATTGGGAATACCATTTTAAGGCTCGCAAATCGTAGCTATACGTAAGAATATTAAAATAGTTTCACGACAGTATGCAGTAACGCCCTGTAATCACTCTGATCCTCGGAGATGGTTTCAGAGGAACGCGTGACGGAGTCAATTGCCACAACAATACCCTCATGAGCACTTCTCGGTTCGCGGCTCGCGTAGCCCTCTTATCCATCGCACCGTTCTTCGCTGCTACTAACGTTCGCGCCCAGCAGGTGATCGAGGATTTTGAATCCTACGCCATTAACTCGGCTGCCAGCTATCTCGTGGCCAACACCACGCATTGGAAGACGCCTCCTAGTGGTACTCCATATTTTGGCCTTTCAACTACTGCAAAAGTCTCAACGCTAAACATAGGACCAGGTACTCACAGTCTAACAATCGCAGGCGGTGGCTCTGGTGTGATGGACTACTATGTCCCCAATTCATCCGATACCCTAACCATGTCGCTTTTAGTCCGGCCTAGCAATGACACCATGAATGTCTCTCAGGCGACCGTTGAATTCGGTTTAACCACAGACGGCGCTGCTTCGATCCAGAGTTGTGCAAAGATTGACTTCTATAGCTTTCCTGCGGACGAAGTTGCCCAAAAGATTTCGGTGAGTATAAACGGAGGTGGAGGAGGGTATATCACTTCGGTCCCGGCTCTCTATCCTTATGCGACCTGCGGCACTTTCCAAATTACGTTCACTGCAAATCTGACGACGAGAACCGGATATCTGTCTGTCTTCGACGTCAACCAGCCAGGGGCAGGAAACGCTTGGACAAGTGCCCAGGCCACTATTCCCGGTTCCGATCCGAACCGCGACTTTATGATCATCTTGAGCTCAGGAACGAGCGGTTCATCCGGCATCGCCGCGGCATTTGACGACATCAAATATGAGGGCACGGCGATCCCCGAGCCCTCGACCTACGCGGGGTTGTTTGGCCTGGCCGCATTGGGCGTTGCTGCTGTTGGACGACGGCGCCGCTGCGTTGTTTGACGCATTGTGTGACCGCGTGGATAAAGATGGCATAGCGCGGACAAACTGGCGGCTCGCGTCCACACGGTCCACCCCAAGTCATCATTTATCCCCTCCTCTCCTCAGGGGGCTTCCGGTGGCGGCAAGGTCAACTGGCCGGTTCGCTCACCAGGTCAGCAGGATTTCGGTTCGCAGGAACGTCTCCATCGCCTTAGTCGGCCCGGCGGGCACGGTGGAGTAGTAATCGCTCGGAAGGAATATCTCGGCGCGGATATGACCGCGGAGATGAGCGTTGTAGAGGCATTCCACCTGCGCGGTCACCAGATAGCCGCGGAAATTTCCGGTGGTTTGATAGGTCTTGCCCGCGACGCTGAAGGGCTCGTGCTGCACGGCGAACAGCGCGTGGTAGTCCGTGGTGAGCTCCAGTTTCCTGGCGGGATTGCAGCTCCAGCCGAGGTTGAGGCGATGAAGGTTGCCGTACTCAATAACATTCGGTCCGACGGTGGGATTGTACGCGAAGAGTTCGCTGTACTGCGGTCACCGTCCCCAGAGCGGATCGAAGCGCTCGTTGCGGCCGGCTGTAGCACCGCGACTCCCACGTCAGGCAGGCGTTGACCTCGGCGTTCTCCGCGGGCGTGCCGGCAGACCAGGCCCGGATGCGGGTGCGCAGCTGGTTGTACTCGTTGCTGGCGCCAACCGGCAGCAGCTTCATGTTGGCGTTGTGGAAGTATTCGTCGCGGACCCGCAGATCGGCGTCCAAAGTCAGCCAGCCGGCCGGCTTCCTGGAGCGGGCGGCGAAGGATTCAAATTCGCTCGTGGGATGGGGCCGGAGGCGGTTTGTCCGCCAGCCCGCCCGGCAAACATGGACACGGCTGTCGCTTTCCAGACAGGAGCGATGCCACTCCGGCAGGAGGGCATTTCTCATGGCGGCGGTGGTCGATCAGGCCGGCGCAGCGCCATATTCCTCATTTTCTTTCCGCAGGTTCTGTGTATTCGGTGGAGCACCTTTATGGCGCGAATGTCCGTCCGGCAGATGTGGAAAGCAAAGATCGCGGGGAAGCTCATGGCCAAGTCATGGCCGGAGACAGCCACCCCGCATCGTTCCGCCTACGCCGGGCGCGTGCTTGGAATCGATCCGAGCCTGCGCGGCACGGGCCTGGCGTTGATCGAGTTTGCGGCTGACCGGCCGGCGGTGCTGCTGCACTCCCGGACCTTGAGGATTTCCGCTCGTTACTCGATGGCCCATTGTCTGGGGGAGATCTTTAAGGCGGCCACCGCGGTGATCGATGCATACGAGCCCCGGCACGTGGCGCTGGAGCAGACCATTTATGTGCAGAACATCCGGACCGCCCAGATTCTGGGCGCGGCGCGCGGCGCGCTGATTGCGGCGGCGGCAATAAAAGGCCGGGAGGTGTTCGAGTATCCGCCGCTGCGGGTGAAACAGGCGGTGGTGGGCGCGGGCCGTGCCAGCAAGGAGCAGATGGCCCGCACCATCATGCAGTTGCTGGGGCACGGGCGAACCCTGGCGCTGGATGAATCCGATGCGGCCGGCGTGGCGATCTGCCACGCCTTGACGTGGCGCGGTTGAAGCCAACCTGCGCCGTGGAAGGCGGCGGTGCCGGCCTTCTCCAGTTCCCGCGGCCTATTTTCCCAGCACGGTTTTGAGTATCTTGCCAAGATCAGCGACGCGGTAGGGCTTGGTGAGGTAGCCGAGGAATCCCATGTCGAGAAACTGGCGCACCATGTCCTCGTTGTCGTAGCCGCTGGCGATGATGGCGCGCACATCGGGGTCCATCTCGCGGAGGTGCTTGAAGGCCTGCTCGCCGCCCATGCCGCCTATGATGGTCAGGTCCATGATAACGGCGTCGTAGGGCCGTCCGATATTGAGATAACGCTTGTAGAACTGGAGCGCCTCCTCGCCGTTGCTGGCCAGGTCGTACTTGTAGCCCAGCCCGTCGAGCATGGTGGCGGTCAGCATGCAAATCTCCCTGTCGTCATCCATGAACAGGATGCGGCCGGTGCCGAAACGCAGCGACGGGGCGCGCCGGGCATCCACCTCGACGGGTTTGTCGGCCTGCGGGAAAAAGAGCGTGAACGTGGTGCCGGCGCCAACCTCGGAGGTGAGGCCAATCTGTCCGCCATGGCGCTTGACGATGTTGAGCACGGTCGCGAGACCCAATCCAGTGCCCGCCTTCTTCGTGGTGAAGAAGGGGTCAAAGATCTTCTGCATGTGCTCCGGCTTGATGCCGCCGCCGTTGTCGCGCACGTCGATGGCGACGTAATTGCCTCCGCCGAGCGGCGGGACCTGGCCCTCGGCCAGTGCGACATTGCTGGCATTGATCCAGATGTTGCCCTGACCGGTGGGCATCGCCTGAATGGCGTTGATGATCAGGTTCTGGATGACTTGCAGAATCTGGGCCCGGTCCACGCAGATGGTCTGGACGTCGTCGGCAATCTCGATCGTCACCTTGACGGCTGAACCGGCGGCGGCGACCCGCACCGCATCGTGCAGAATATCGGCGGGTTTGACGACATGGCGCACGGATGTCCCGCCCCTGGAAAAGGTGAGCAGCTGTTTGCTGAGACCCTTGGCGGCCAGACAGGCGCGCTCGCTGTTTTCGATCGCCGACAGATCCTTGTTGTCCTTGGCCAGCGATACGCCACCGAGGATGGTCGTCAGCAGGTTGTTGAAGTCGTGCGCGATGCCACCTGCAAGATGGCCGAGCGACTCGAAGCGGTTGGCGCGGATGAGCTCCTCGGACGTGAGACTCATTTCCTCGGGATTGCGGAACACCAGCACCGCGCCAGTGATCCGATCCGCGGCGTCCAGCACGGGACGGCAGCTCCAGACCACCGGCGTGTATTTCCCGTCGCCGCGATCGAGCGCAAATTCATCGTTCAAGTCGATGGCTTCGCCCGAGGCAATGACCTTGTCGACCGGATCCTCCCCTGGCTGGTGATTAAGGCGATGCACCAGCGGAAAGACCTCCGACACGATCTGGCCGTTCACATGAGCGGCGGAACGCGCCAGTATCTGCTCGGCCTTGGCATTGAGGAGAGTAACCCGGCCGTCCGCGTCGGTGATCAGGACACCCTCCCGGAGTTCGGCGAGCATGGCCGCAAGCAACTCGGCGGGCAGACCTCCCGGTTGCTTGGCGACCGGCGGAGCGGTCTGTCCCGCTGGAACCGGCAGCATGAAACCAACGACGCGTTGCAACTCCTTGCGGCGTGAAAACTGCCGGAAAATGCCGGCATAGACCCAGACATCGCGGCCTTCGCGATGGTGCAGCTTTACCGTCTCGAAATAGGCGGGGTGGGCCGGATCCTTGGTCAGGAAGTAGGCGTTTATTCCTGCGGCGATTTCTTCGCCCGGGAGAGCAGCCGCGAGGGTATCCGGTTTGTCGGGCAGCTCCGTCTCCTTGTAGCCGATTAGGCGCTTCCAAGCAGGGGAATACCAGTAGTGATTAGAGGAAAAATCGAGGTCGAAGACGCCGAGCTGGCAGTATTCGCCAAGCATTTCGAGCCGTTCCACGCTGCGCAGCGAGGATTCCTCGAATTCCTTGCGGTCTTGGTTGTCAATGTGCACACCCACCACGCGCTGCAGGGCGCCGTTGGGGCCGAAAAGCTGGAGGCCGGCGCTTTGAATCCACACGTAGTGGCCGCTGGCGTGCTTCATTCGGAATTCGAGCGCGAAGGGGCGCGCGCCGGGAGCGGCAGTCTTGCCGTGGTGGTCGGGAGCGGCGGCGGAATCCTCCGGATGAATGAGACTGCCCCAGGTTTCGATCGTGTCGGGCAATTCGTTTTCCGCGTAGCCCAGCATGCGCTTCCACGCCGGGGAGTAGTAAACCTCATTACTGGTGAAATTGAGATCGAAGAATCCAATCTGGCTGCGCTCGGCGAGCAGAGAAAATAGGTTTTCTACCGCGGGAATCGCATGGGCCGTTTGTGGTGTGCCGGCCGGGGCTGCCGTCGCCTCCGTTGCGGCCGGCCGGGCAATCATCGCCAAGTAGCGCGGCGGCGTGTCTCCCATCTGCTCAAGGCGCACGCTGACATCAAAGGCGGCGGACTCCTTGGGCTGGAGTTTCAACGTGACGGGCTGCTCGCGTGCGGCGGCCAGTACCACCTCCCATTGAGCCTGGAGCAGCCCTGGATCCCGGGAAAAAACCTCAAAAACAAACAGATTGGAGAAGTTATCGCCGGTGAGCCTGGTGGCGCCGGCCTGCCACAATGCACACGCCGCCGGATTGGCGAACTCAATCCGACCGGTGGCGTCAAGCAACAGCATGGCGGCGCTGTCGGCTGTCCCGGCCCTGCTGGCGGAGGGAGGTTGCTGGGAGATTTGCAAGCGGGTCAAAGGCGCGCACCCTAAAGCGGACGGAGGGCAACTGCCTAACAAATTTGTCCCCTTGGGGTTTATTAGCCAGTTATTTACCGGATGCTTGAGGTGTATCGCTTAGAATGAATGGGAGAACACTACGGTTTCATGCCGTTGCCGGCAACCAACGATTCACGCGGGCGGCGAGAAATTCGATCCAGACTTTTTGATCATTCAGGCAGGGAATGTGTGTGAATTCCGCACCGCCGGCCGCGTGAAAGGTTTTCGCCCCGGTCACGCGGATCTCCTCGAGGGTCTCCAGGCAGTCGGTGACGAACGCCGGGGTGATGACAAGAAGGCGTTTGATCCCTGCTTGGGCAAGCCGCGTGAGTTCGAAGTCGGTATAGGGAGAGAGCCATGGTTCGCCGACCAGGCGCGATTGGAAGGAGATGGAGTATTTCGCCGGATCGAGCCGGGCGCGGCGGGCGAACTCCTGCGTGGTGCGCGTGATCTGTGCCTTGTAGCAGGTGGACTGCACGGGGCTGCACCGGTTGCAGCAATCGGGCACGATGGTGCAGTGGGCCTTCGACGAGTCCGCCTTGCGGAGATGGCGCACCGGAATGCCGTGATAACTGAACAGGAGATGGTCGTGGGGCTGGGCCAGATAGGGCAGGGCGCTTTCGACGAGGGCGGAGATATAGTCCTCGTCGGCGAAAAACGGCGGCACGCAATCCACCCGCATCTGCGGCGCGAGTCGCCTGGCCTCCTCGTAGACGTTTACAGCCACCGTCTCCCAGCTCGACATCGCGTAGTGCGGATATTGAGGAAACAGCAGCAGGCGATCCACGCCCGCTGAAGCGAGCCTGCTGATCGCCGCCGCAATCGACGGCTCGCCATAGCGCATGCCCAGTTCAACCGGGACGGACAATCGTGCCTGCAGGAGCTGTTGCATGCGACGGCTGGTGACAATCAGCGGCGAGCCTTCGGAGGTCCAGATGCTTTGGTATGCGTGGGCGGATTTTTTCGGCCTGACTGGCAGAATGATGCCGTGGAGCAGCAGCCAGCGCCACGGTTGGGCGGGGACATCGAGGACGCGCTTGTCGCCGAGAAATTCTGCCAGATGGCGACGGACATCGGCGACTGAGGGGGAAGCGGGGGAGCCGAGATTGACTAGCAGGACAGCTTGTTTGCCCATGGAGCAGTGGTCGTTTTTTTTGGTGGGGTTGTCAACCGGTGGCGCTCCGACAGGTTGAACTGTTTCATGGAACTTGGCCGACCGCCCCATCACGATCCGATGTGCGGCCCGGGGTGACCAAAATCCAGTTGCCCGCGGTGCCGCCTGCGCATCAAATGGTGCCTGCCCTCATGAAAATCAGCCCGGTTTTCCTGATCAGCCTGTCGGTTTTCCTCGGCGGTTGCCAAATGGCACCGGGGCCGGCGGTCAGCCTCGTCGATTTGCAGCTCACACAGGCGACCGCGTTTGAGACGACTGCGGCCTTCACGCTTCGTCTCAGCAACGAGTCGCCCGAACCGGTGCAACTCACCGGCGGCGTCTACAAAATCTACGTGAATGGGCTCTATGTGGGAGAAGGTCTGACCGGCGATTCGATGGACCTGCCACGGCTTGGCACGGCGACCCAGACTGTGACTGTCCATCTGAGCAACCTCCGCCTGCTCACGCGCCTCCGGCCCATTCTCGAATCGAAGTGCTTTGACTACCGCCTCAAGGTCATACTCTACGGGAAGCCGCCGGCTGGCACGATGCGATCCGAAAGCGAAGGCCGGCTGGATGCGAGGGATTTTCCGCTGCCACCAGTGACCCCGTCCTCCCGCAGCCTTGCCCCCATGTCCGAAAAGTAAGTTGTCGGACGCGCCTACCATCCGCAGTGGACCACATCGGTGACGGGACCGCCGGCCGGACATCAAGTGATGAAGGTTTCCGGCATCTCCCAATCCCACCAGGGCGCAGATCGATCGGATTCACTCATTCTGCAGAACGCGGCATAGCCTGGCTCCGCTGATGGCCGGAAATCATGGGCCTTGGCTCCAATTCCCGCGGAAGCGCCTCCTTTGGTGTCTCGCTTTGCCGCGCTCATAGGCCGGCTCCGTGCTATGCCGTCGCGAAACTACTCGACTTCAAGCATCTCGGAGGACGGCAGGCTAGGTCGAGCTCGGCGGCGCTGCGTCGATCCAAAGCGAGGATACGCTCGTCAAAGCCGCGGCCGAGAAGGCGGAGATTCTCCGCTGCTGCTGCGAACCGTGGCAACGCAGCAACACCGTCTTCCCTGCAGCGGTTCGTTCATCGTGGGGCATAGCGGCATCGATCCGCATTGGGACTGTCTTGGGATCCCGGTTCATCAGGCCGGGCAACAAGAGGCGTCCGAATTCGACGATCCCGCTGAAAAGTTCATAGATGTTCCGGTGGCCGCCTTTCTGGTCGTGACCGAAGGGGAGGAAGACCGGCTCCGGAGCATGCTGATTCATCCAGTTGGCTACCAGCGACCTGTTTGCCGGAGTGTCGGCGCGGTTCGCCCTCAGCCAGGGAGAGAAAGGGCAGAGCCGCATCGGTGACACCGAAAAGGCGGCAACCGGCCTGCTGCTCCGTACGGCAGCAAGGCTACCTTCAGTTCCGGAACGCAGCAGTCATCATCGGCGCCATTGGTGCCGGTGTTCGGGACGGCCACGTCGAAGCGCGGTTCAGTTTTCGTGCATCGACCCGGTTCGTCAATTGCGGCCCAACCGTTCGGGCAAGGCCTGGTTTGGTACGGCGATTCCTTCCGCACCATGGGCGGAAGCCTCCCGTTTGCCTCCGCTTGGGGCAAACGGCTATCAGGAATAAATTATGATAATAGCAGTTTATAGGCAGGCGCGTCTTAATAGACTGGATTTGCATGTCGGTAGACACTTGAATCTAATGTCTTTAATTGACCCATTTCCCATGAGTTCACCACGTCGCCCCTTGCTCCTCGTTATCCGCGACGGTTGGGGCAAGAATCCCGATCCGGGCCAGAACAATACCAATGCGGTTCACCTGGCCAGGAAACCCTGCGACGATCTGTTGCATGCCAAATGGCCCTGCACGCTGGTCAGGACGTCCGGCCTCGATGTCGGCCTGCCAGACGGGATCATGGGCAACAGCGAGGTGGGGCATGAGAACATCGGGGCCGGTCGCATCGTCGACCAGGAACTCGTGCGCATTAGCAAGCGGTTTTCCGGAAAGCTCCTCGGAGTCAATCCGGTCTGGCGCGGCGTCGTGGAAAGGGTGAAGGGGCGCCGTTCGCGACTGCACCTGATGGGCATCGTGTCTGACGCCGGCGTGCATGGCATGCTGGAGCATCTTTACAGCCTCCTGCGCCAGGCGAAGGAGGATGGACTGACCGAGGTGTTCATCCATGCCTTCACCGACGGCCGTGACACGCCGCCGAATAGCGGTCTCGGTTACGTGCGTCAGATCGAGGAGCAGTGTCAGCGAATCGGCGTGGGACGAATCGCTTCCGTCTGCGGCCGGTTTTGGGCCATGGATCGCGACCACCGCTGGGATCGTGTCGCCAAGGCTTACTGGGCGTTGACGGGCAAGCAGGCCGAGGCGAAGGCGCTGAGTGCGGAGGTGGGCGTGCAGGCCTACTACGATCAGCCACTCGACTCCTCGCGACAGGGCGATGAATTTGTGGTGCCCACTTGGGTGACTGGCGCGGATGGCCAGCCACTCGCGGCCATCCGCGACGGCGATGCCGTGGTGTTCTACAATTATCGCGGCGACCGTCCGCGCGAGCTGACCAAGGCGTTTGTGCTCGATGACTTCAAGGAATTCGATCGCGGTGCAAAGCTCGATCTCTACTTTGCGACCATGACCGAGTATGAGACCGGACTGCCGGTGAAGTTGATGCTGCCTAAGCCGGAGAAGTTGAAAAACATTCTCGGGCAGGTCGTGAGCGACGCCGGCATCGCTCAGTTTCGTTGCGCCGAAACGGAAAAGACCCCGCACGTCACCTTTTTTTTCAACAATTACCGCAAGGAGCCGTTCCCGGGCGAAGATCGATCCTGTCCGCCCAGCCCGAAGGTGCCGACCTACGACCAGCAGCCCGAGATGTCCGCCGCCGAGGTGACGCGTGTCGCGAAAGAGGCGATTCTCTCCGGCAAGTACGGGCTGATTGTGGTCAATTACGCCAATCCCGACATGGTGGGGCATACGGGCTCGATTCCGTCCGCGATCAAGGCCGTCGAGGCGACTGACCGCGGGGTGGGCGAGTTGCTTGACGCGCTCGCGCAGCAGGGCGGCCACGCCATTATCGGCGCCGACCACGGCAACGCCGAGCAGATGTGGGATCCGACGGCCAAAGGCCCGTACACCTCGCATACCCTTAATCCCGTAGAGTTTTTCGTGGTCGGTCCCGGGTGCGAGAAAACCAGGATGAAGCTGCGCGCCGATGGCCGCCTGGCTGACATCGCGCCGACCATCCTCCATCTCATGGGGCTGCCCCAGCCGGCGGAAATGACCGGTCAGAGCCTGATTATGACATAGCTGGAGTCGCGAGGAAAATCTGTTTGCCCTCCGGAGCATCGGGACGCTTAGTTCACCGCTCCATTGCCTATTTCTATGATGCGCTCGCACCATTGTGCCCAACTTACTAAAACCGACCTTGGCCAGACCGTCTCTCTGGTCGGCTGGGTTGACTCCATTCGCGATCAAGGCGGCATCATCTTCATTGATTTGCGCGATCGCAAGGGCGTCACCCAAATCAAGCTTGAGCCCAATTCCAATGCCGATGTGGGGGCGCGGGCAGCGCATCTGAAGTCCGAATCCGTCGTCGGAGTGACGGGCCGGGTTTCGCTCCGCCCCGCGGGCACGGCCAATCCGAATCTGGTGACGGGGGAAATCGAGGTCGATGCCACCTCGCTGGTGGTCCACAATATTTCCGAGACGCCCCCGTTCCCGCTCGACGACGCCAGCGGCGACAAAGTCAACGAGGATCTGCGCCTGACCTACCGTTACCTCGATCTGCGACGGCCCAAAATGCGCCGGAACCTCGAGGTGCGCCATCGCGCCACCAAGTCGGTTCGCGATTACTTCGATGCCAACGATTTCATCGAGGTCGAGACCCCGGCCCTGTTCAAAAGCACGCCGGAGGGGGCACGCGAATACCTCGTGCCGTCGCGAGTCCACCCGGGGCAGTTTTACGCGCTGTCGCAGTCACCGCAGCAGTTCAAGCAAATCCTCATGGTCGCGGGCGTGGAGCGGTATTTCCAGATCGCGCGATGCTTTCGCGATGAGGACCTGCGGTCTGACCGGCAGATGGAATTCACCCAGATTGACGCCGAGATGTCGTTCATTGAACGGGAGGACATCTATTGTCTGTTCGAAGGCATGCTCAAAAAGGTGTGGAAGGATGTGCTCGATGTGGACCTGCCGACGCCTTTCCCACGCCTCCCGTACAAGGAGGCTATGAACCGTTTCGGGGTCGACAAACCGGACACGCGCTTTGCCCTCGAACTCGTCGATTTTTCCGACGTGTTTCAGCATTCCAAGTTCAAGGTCTTTCAAGGCACGATCGCCTCGGGCGGGGTGGTGAAGGCCATCAACGCCAAGGGGCTGGCCGACATCACGCAAGGCGAAATCACCGACCTGGAGGAGATTGCGAAAACACTCGGCGCCAAGGGCCTCGCCTACATCAAGAGCGAAAACGGCGAATGGAAGTCACCCATCGTTAAATTTTTCTCCGACGCCGAGAAGGCCGAACTGACGAAACGGTTAAACATCGTCGACGGCGACCTGGTCTTCTTTGCCGCCGCGCCATGGGAGCGCGCCTGTGCTATTCTCGGTCGCATCCGCCTGGAAGCGGCACAATTGCTCGTGAAGCGCAGCCGACTCACGATCCCCGCCGACCAATGGAATTTCCTTTGGGTCGTGGATTTTCCGCTCATGAGCTACGATGAGGAGCAGGGGCGCTATGTGGCCACCCATCATCCGTTCACGGCCCCGGTGGTCGAGGACGCCGCCTTGCTCGATTCAGATCCCAAGGCGGTGCGCGGGCAGCATTACGACATCGTGCTCAATGGCACGGAGCTTGGCGGCGGCTCCATCCGCATCCATCAGCCCGGGATCCAGAAGAAGATTTTTGAGGACGTGCTTAAGATTCCGCCGGACCTGGTCGAAAGCCGGTTCGGTTACATGCTGCGGGCGTTCCAGTATGGGGCGCCGCCACATGGCGGTATTGCGTTCGGACTCGACCGGATGGTGGCGCTGCTTTGCGGCACGACGAGCATCCGTGACGTCATCGCCTTCCCCAAGACGCAGAAGGCGCAGGATCTCATGACGCAGAGCCCGACGCCTGTGACGCCGAAGCATCTCCGCGATCTGCACATCCAGACCGTCGTCCCGCAGGCTTGAAGGCGCCGGCTGATCGTTCCGTCCCTGTCTGCGTGACGCAGGAACATTTCCTTGCACCAATTCCTAAAAGCCGACTAACTCGATACAGAACTTTCAATAAAATCAAAAGGGACCCCGATGAAACTTGTGATCGCTGTTATCAAGCCATTCAAACTGGAGGAAGTTAAGGAGGCTCTCGCTCAAGTCGGCATCGAAGGAATGACGGTTACGGAAGTCAAAGGCTTCGGCCGGCAGAAAGGGCACACCGAGATTTACCGCGGCAGCGAATACACCGTCGATTTTCTTCCCAAGGTGAAGATCGAGGTGGCCGTGCCAAACGAAATCGTTGGCAAGGTCGTCGAGACCATCGTCAAATCGGCCAAGACCGGCAAGATTGGCGACGGCAAGGTTTTTGTCGTTCCGGTCGAGGACGCCGTACGGATCCGCACGGAGGAGCGCGGCGAGTCCGCCTTCTGATCCAGCTGGAACCTCACGACTTTCCTGCCCGGCGTCGGCCATAACGCCGGGCTTATTGTGTCCGGGCTCCCGGCAGCCCCCGGTGGCGCTGGGGGTATATACTAATATTGGGACCAGCGCGGGGGCAGTACGAGGGCAGACTGAACCTAAAAGGCGTTGCAGGAGGGACCAGCGATTCGCGCAGTATTTGTCCCGCTTGGAATTAAATGCCGGAGAGATGGCATTGGGCGTGCTTTAGAGCTCCGCGGCTTATGAAATCCGCTCTACTAAAAACCGGCCGATTGGTTGTTCTAGCTTGGGTGGCGTGGTTCTCTATTCTCGCTGCCTCTGGGCAATCATCTGTCCCCGCTGCTCTCACTCCCACCACCGAACAGCGGCTCGCCGCCCTGGAGGCCTACGTGAACAACGGTGATCCCTCGGCGGCACTGAAGGACGCGCAGGGTAATGTCCCCGTCGGCCTCACCGTCGCCGGCGTCGGCGTCGCGGGTCCGGGCCATAACGGCTGGATGATGACCTCCGCCGCCCTTGTTCTCTTCATGACGCTGCCCGGCCTGGCTCTCTTCTACGGCGGCCTCGTGCGCACGAAGAACGTGCTGTCTGTGCTGGCCCAGTGCCTCGGCATCGCCGGTCTGGTCTCGATCCTCTGGTGGGCGTTCGGTTACAGCCTGGTTTTCGGCAAAAACTTTGGCAGCGGATTCCTGGGCGGGTCGGAATTCTTTTTCCTGAAGGGCGTCAACTCCGCGCCCAACACCGATTATGCCTACTGGGTGAGCCATAACGTGTTTTCCATGTATCAGATGATGTTCGCGATCATCACTCCCGCGCTCATCATCGGAGCCATCGCCGAGCGCATGAAGTTTTCGACGCTCATCCTATTCGTGACGGCGTGGATGTTCCTGGTCTATTTCCCGCTCGCGCACATGGTCTGGGGCGTCAACGGCTTCATGAACGGCGTGTGGAATGCCGGCGCGACCATCAAGGCCATCGATTTTGCCGGCGGCACCGTCGTGCACATGTCGTCCGGCTGGTCGGCGCTGATCCTGTGCCTCATCCTGGGGCCGCGCGTCGGCTTCGGCAAGACCCCGATGCCGCCGCACAGCATGGTGTTGTGCATGGTCGGTACCGGCATGCTCTGGGTTGGCTGGTATGGCTTCAATGCCGGCAGCGCGGTCGCTGCCGATGGGATCGCCGCCAACGCCTTCACCACCACCACGCTCGCCACGGCGGTGGCTTCATTTACCTGGGCGTTGCTGGAGAAAATCTCCCGGGGCAAGGCCAGCGTGCTGGGCTTCTGCTCGGGCGCGGTGGCCGGCCTCGTGGTCGTCACGCCCGCCTGCGGATTTATCAGCTCCACCTCCGCGGTCCTGGTCGGCCTGCTGGCCGGCGCGGTGCCCTTCTTCGCCTGCACCAGGATGAAGGCGATGTTCAAATACGACGATGCGCTCGACACCTTTGGCGTGCATGCTGTCGGCGGCACCCTCGGTGCGTTCATCACGGGTTTGCTCGCCAACCTCGATACCAACGGCAATCTGAGCCTCAATCTCAAGGACATCGTGGGCCACACCCTCTGGCTCGAGCAGCTCAAGGCCATCGCCTTCACCATCGTTCTTGCGATTCTGGCCACCACGGGGATCGCCTTGCTCCTCAAGGCGGTCCTGGGCCTGCGGCCCGAGCTGGAGGAGGAAATGCAGGGGCTCGATCTCACCGATCACGGTGAGGAAGGTTACATCTTCGAACAAAAATCCTGAATCGAATCCCCGAACCATATTCTCATGAAACTCGTCATCGCAATCATCAAGCCATTCAAACTCGAGGAAGTTAAAGAGGCGCTGGCTCAGGTCGGCGTGGAAGGCATGACTGTCACCGAAGTGAAGGGCTTTGGCCGGCAGAAAGGCCATACCGAGATTTACCGTGGCAGTGAATACACCGTCGATTTCCTGCCCAAGGTGAAGATCGAGGTGGTGGTGCCCAGCGAAATCGTTGGCCAAGTAGTCGAGACCGTCGTCAAATTCGCCAAGACCGGAAAAATCGGCGACGGCAAGGTGTTCATCGTGCCTGTTGAGGATGCCGTGCGCATCCGTACCGCCGAGCGCGGTAAATCCGCCCTTTGACGGGACGACCGCCGGTTGGACGATTCAACCTGATTGGTTCGCCGCCGGCGCCTCATCGATTCGGTTGTCCCGCCGGGCCAGACTCATCCGGGAAATCCCACGAGATCCGGCCTCTCCCGTTTATCCATGTGCGGGGCTGCGGGCCCGGCTTCGGTGGCGGCAAACCCTGTGGACCGATCGATGCCGCGATGCGGGCTTCCTCCTGTCCGGAGGCGCCGGAGTTTGTCTCTGTGCGGTGCGAGACCCCATGTGCGCCCCTCTCGTTGAGGGCCCCTCGGGAGGATAACAGCATATTTCACCGTCCACGGAGCTTTGTCATCTATTAAATGACAATTGATGGTATGTAATGCTGAGCTTTGTCGTTTAATAGATGACAATTCGTCCGGAGGAATAAACCACGGCTGCTGCAGGCCGAGTGGGGACGCGATCTGCGGGCAAAAAAGGGTGGGCATGGTTGGGCGGCAGAGCACCCGTATGGCAGAGCTGATCTGGGCGGCGGCATTTCTTTCATTGTCAGACGCGGGGGAGGCGCACAATAAATCGGCGACATGACTTTCGAGGTTTCGCGCGGATGGGGAGGAACAGATTTGCATGCAATCGGCTTCTTGGGGGAGCGGACATGAGCAAAGCCAAGGCGGTCGTCATCTGTGGTGGCGGCGTCATTGGCCTTTGTTGCGCGTATTATCTGGCCCGGGTGGGGCATCGGGTGACACTGATCGATCGAGGCGCTGAGGACCGAGACCACTGCGCGCTTGGCAGCGCGGGTTACGTTTCACCGAGCCAGATCCTGCCGCTCGCCGCGCCGGGCCTGCCCGGGCTGGCGCTCAAGGGAATGTTCAATCCGCGCAGCCCGTTCTACCTGCCGCCGCGGCTCGACAGCGAACTCCTCCGCTGGAGCTGGCTGTTCTGGCGCGCCTGTCGCCGGCGCCACGTCGCGCGCAGCGCGCCGGTGCTGCGCGATCTCTGTACCGCCAGCCACCGTCTGTTCGAGGAATTCGACGACATCGCCGGCGGCGTGTGCGAATTCGAGAGGCGCGGCCGGCTCGAGCTTTGCAAAACGCGGGAGGAACTCGCCCGCCAGGAGGCCAGGCTGGCGCGAGTGGCGAGCGCCCTTGGCGTGGAGGCGCGTGTGCTCGACGCCGGCGAGGTTGCGGCGTTGGAGCCGGGCGTGCGCCTGGATGTCGCCGGGGGCGTCTACTTTCCCGGCGACTGCCACCTGACTCCGGCGCGATTCACCGCGGCCCTGACCCAACTGCTCGCCGAAATGGGTGTGCGCCTGCAATGGAACACCACGGTCTACGGCTGGCATGCTGATGGCGGCCGTCTCGCCGCAGTGCGGACCACGGCGGGCGATATCGTGGCCGACGAGTTTGTGCTCGCCGCGGGCGCCTGGTCGCCGTCGCTGGCGGGCGAATTGGACCTAGGACTGCCGTTGCAGGCGGGCAAGGGCTACAGCCTGACGCTGCCGCAGCCGCGATTCCGGCCGAGGATCCCGATGATCTTCACCGAGGCGCGCATCGCCGTCACACCGTTGAATGGGTCTTTGCGCTTTGGCGGCACGCTGGATCTAAGCGGGGTGAACACCGTGGTCCGCCCCGAGCGCGTCCGACAGATCATCGAGTCCGTGCCGCGTTATTTCCCCGACTTTCGCGCCGAGGATTTCGCCGAGGCCAGGCCGTGGTGCGGCCTGCGACCGGTGTCGCCGGACGGCCTGCCGTACATCGGCCGCTTCCGCCGGTACCGCAATCTCATCGCCGCGAGCGGACATGCCATGCTGGGCGTCACGCTGGCGCCGATCACGGGCAAGTTGGTGGCGGAGGTAGTGGATGGCCGCCAGCCCTCTGTGGCGCTCAGCCCGTTGTCTCCTGATCGCTACGCCTGAGCCCAATCAGATTCGGTCTTGAGCGGGTCTCTTGCTCGGACAGAACGTCAACTATTAGTTGACGTTGTCCTGATGCGCCGCCTCCCTGCGATGGCTTTCATGTGCCGGGGCAGCCGATTACGCGCCGGCTGAATGGCCCGGCAGGAAAACCCGGAGGAGGCCGATTCCTTACGCGCTGGCACCCTTGCCGCTGGCGTCTTTCTTCCTCGGCAGCGCGCGGGTGGCGACCTCCTGCTTGAAGCGGGCGAGGACGTCGTCGACCTTGAGCACGCCTTCGTCGCCCTTGGCGCGGGAGCGGACGGAGACGCTTTGCGCCTCGGCTTCCTTGGCGCCGAGCACGAGCGTGTAGGGGATCTTTTCCAGCTCGGCGCGGCGGATCTTGGCGCCGAGCTTGTCGGAATGCGTGTCGAGCGTGGCGCGCAACCCCTCGGCGAGCAACCGGTCGAGCGTGGCCTTGGCGTAGTCGAGCACCTTGTCGCTGATGGGCACGAGGCGGATCTGCTCGGGCGCGAGCCAGAGCGGGAAATCGCCGGCGAAGTGCTCGATCAGCACGCCACAGAAGCGTTCCATCGAGCCGAACGGCGCGCGGTGAATCATCACCGGGCGGTGGGCCTGGTTGTCGGCGCCGATGTAGCTGAGGTCGAACCGGACCGGCAGGTTGTAATCGACCTGCACGGTGCCGAGCTGCCACTCGCGGCCGATGACGTCGCGGACCACGAAGTCGATCTTCGGCCCGTAGAAGGCGGCCTCGCCGGGCTCCTCGGTGAACGGCACGCCGAGCGTCTTGGCCGCCTCGCGGCAGGCGTTCTCGGCCTTGTCCCAGTTGGCGGAGTCGCCCGTGTACTTGTTGGAATCGGGATCGCGCAGGCCGACGCGCACCCGGTAGTCCTGCATCCCTAGCGTGGAGAGGACGGTCTTCACCAGCGAAAGGCAGCCGATGATCTCCTGTGGCACCTGCTCCTCGGTGCAGAAGAGGTGGGCATCGTCCTGGGTGAAGCCGCGGACGCGCGTCATGCCGTTCAGCTCGCCGGACTGTTCCCAGCGGTAGACGGTGCCGAATTCGGCGAGGCGCACCGGCAGGTCGCGGTACGAGTGCGGCTGCGACGCGAAAATCTTAATGTGGTGCGGGCAGTTCATCGGCTTCAGCAGGAAGCCTTCGAGGAGTTGGTCGTCCGGCAGCACGCGGTCGGCCGTGATGGTCTCCTTGCCGGTGCGAGTATTGACGGTCGCGGCGAAGTTTGCCGACACGGCCTCAATGCGGTTGGTCATCTCGGCGCAGGTGCAGCCGGCGGAAACGAGCTGGTCGAGGAATTCGCGCTCCACGATGGGCGGGAACTGCGACTCCTTGTAGTAGGGGTAATGGCCGCTGGTCTTGTAGAGGGCGAGGCGGCCGAGGTGCGGGGTGAACACCTGCGAGTAGCCCTGCTTGCGCAGCTCGGCCGAGATGAACGTCTGCAATTCCTGGCGGACGATGGAGCCGGCCGGGGTCCAGAGGATCAGGCCCTGGCCGACGTCCTCGTCGATGACGAAGAGCTTGAGGTCCTTGCCGAGCTTGCGGTGGTCGCGGAGCTTGGCCTGCTCGAGCTGGGTGAGGTAGTTCGCCAGCTCCTCCTTCGAGGGGAAGGCGGTGCCGTAGATGCGTTGGAGCTGCTTGTTCCGCTCGTCGCCGCGGTGGTAGGCGCCGGCGATGGAGAGCAGCTTGAACGCCTTGATCTGCTTCGTGTACCGGACGTGCGGGCCGGAGCAGAGGTCGATGAAGTCGCCGTTCTGGTAGAACGAGATGGCTTCGCCGTCGGGAATGTCGTCGAGGCGGCCGAGCTTGTAGCGCTCCTGGCCGGATTTTCTGATCAACTCGATGGCCTCGGTGCGCGGCACCTCGCGGCGCTGGAACGGCTGGTTTTCGTCGACGACCTTTTTCATCTCGGCCTCGATTTTGGCGAGGTCGTCGGTCGTGAGTTTGTGGTCGAGATCGATATCGTAGTAGAAGCCGGTGTCCGTGGGCGGGCCGATGTCGAGCTTGGCGTCGGGGAAGACGCGGAGCACGGCGGTGGCGAGGACGTGGGAGCAGGAGTGGCGGAGTTCTTCGAGCGGAGTCATCATGGCGGAAAGGGAGGAGAGAGGAGTCAGGAGGGAAGGAGCGAGGAGGGGCGGCTTCAGGCCTTTTTCAGCGGTTCGAGTTTGTAGCCGTCCTTGCCGTCGAGCATGGCCCAGCCGGCGGCGGTCAGTTCCTTGCGCAGGGCGTCGGCGGTGGCGAAATCCTTGGCCTGCTTCGCCGCCCAGCGCTTGTCAGCGAGGGCGATAATTTCAGAGGGGGCATCCTTCTGGGGACGCGCCACGAAATCGGGTTTCAGCCCCAAGGCGAAAAGTGCCTTATCGCAGGCTTCCTTCGAAACGCCATGCGGCCCGCGTTTAACGATGGAAAAGAAAGCGCCCAGGGCCGCCGGAGCATTCAGGTCATCTTTTAGCGCGGCAACGACTTCATCGAAATGACCGGCAGGGCCGTTCCCTCCGCGCAACGATTGCCAGAAAGAGTGAATTGTCGTGAGCGCGCTTTCTGCAGCGTGCAGAGAATCGAATGTGAAATTGAGCTGCTTGCGGGGGTGGCCCGAGAGCAGGGCGTAGCGGAGCGCCATCGGTGAGAAGCCCTTGGCCGTGAGATCGTCGAGCGTGTAGAGGTTGCCGAGAGACTTGCTCATCTTCTTGCCGTCGACGAGCAGATGCTCGCTGTGGTACCAGTGGCGCGAGAACTGCGCGCCGTTACAGCATTCGCTCTGCGCGATCTCGTTTTCGTGGTGGGGGAAGAGCAGATCGACGCCACCGGTGTGTAGGTCGATGGTGTCGCCGAGATGCTTCTTGCTCATGGCGCTGCATTCGATGTGCCAGCCGGGGCGACCGGGCGCGGCGTCGGCTGGGCCGGGCCATTTGTTCGGGCCGTCCTCGGGCTTCCACGCCTTCCAGAGGGCGAAGTCGCTGCCATCCTCCTTCTCGTCGGCGTCGACAGTCTGCGGCTTGCCTGCGAGAGCCGAGCCGAGCGAGAGTTCGCGCTCCTTGACGCGGGAAAGCGCACCATAGCCACCGAAGGACGAAACCTTGAAATAGACCGAGCCATCTGCGGTGCGGTAGGCATGGCCTTTCTGCATCAGCTCCTCGATCATTTTGACCTGCTCGGCGATATGGCCGGTGGCGGTCGGTTCGAGATGCGGATCGAGACAGTTGAGCGCGCGGCAATCGGCGTGGAATTTGTCGGTCCACTGTTTCGTGACAGCTGCGAGCGGCCGGCTCTCCTCGCGGGCTCGCCGGATGGTCTTATCGTCGACATCGGTGAGGTTACGGACGTGCGTCACCTTGTCTTTGCCGAACTCTAGCACGAGCAGGCGGCGGATGACGTCGTTGACGAGGAAGGTGCGGAAATTGCCGATGTGGGCCGGCGCATAGACCGTCGGGCCGCAGTTGTAGAAGCGAAAGACGTCCGACGGATCGTTGGGATCGGGGCGGCGGAGTTCCTTCACACTGCGGGTCAGGGAATCGTAAAGTCGGATGGCCATGAGCGAAGCAGCTTAAGACGGGGAAAGGGCGGGAGGTAAAACGATTTTCTTGTGACGTACGTCTTGTACGTCCCGTTCGAGACGTTGCGAACTGTCGATCCTAGCCGGGGCCGAATTCAGTCGGAACTGCCGACTAACAACAACATGCGGTCGTGCGGCTGCGGCGACACGTTCGAGGTGCGCCACCCCGGCGCGGCAAATCATTGCCAAACAATGTGTGAATACGCAGCATGCAGGAAATATCCTGAAAGAGACCGCCTATGGCCAAGAACTTCAAGCTTGATTTGATCCATCGTCCCCGCCGGTTGCGTCGCACGGCCAGCCGCCGTGCGCTGGTGGAGGAAACCGTGTTGAGTCCGGCCGATTTCATCGCGCCGCTGTTCGTGGTGGATGGCAACGGGCGGCCTGAGCCCATCGCGTCGATGCCGGGCGTGTTCCGGTTCAATCTCGGCGATCTGGTGAAGGAATGCCGCGAACTGCTGAAACTCGGCGTGCCGGCAGTGGCGCTGTTCCCCAAGCTGGACGTCAAACTGAAGGACGAGGAGGGTACGGCGGCGCTTAATCCTGAAGCGCTGGTGCTGCGGGCGGTGCGGGCAGTAAAGAAGGCAGTGCCGGAGATAACGGTCATAACCGACGTGGCGCTCGATCCCTACACGACCCACGGGCACGACGGCGTGCTGACACCGGACAAGACAGATGTGGACAACGACCGCACAGTGGAAATTCTGTGTGAGATGGCCGTGATGCAGGCCGAGGCCGGCGTGGATTTTGTCGCACCGTCGGACATGATGGATGGTCGCGTCAACGCTATCCGCCGGGCGCTGGACGCTTCAGGCCGCACTGACACGGCGGTGCTGGCTTACTCGGCGAAATTTGCCTCGGCCTACTATGGTCCGTTCCGCGACGCCGTGGGCAGCGCGTCGGCAGCGGGCACGCACCACATCGACAAGCGCACCTACCAGCTCAACCCGGCCAATCGCCGCGAAGCCCTGATCGAAGCGTGCTTGGACGAGCAGGAGGGGGCAGACATCATCATGGTAAAACCGGCTGGGCCGTACCTCGACATCATTCGCGAAGTGCGCAATGCTACGAACAAACCCGTGGCGGCCTACCAGGTGTCGGGCGAATACGCCCAGATTTGCGCCGCCGCGCGGCTGGGGTGGCTCGACTTGGCCAAGTGTCGCCGCGAGTCGCTGCTCGCCATCAAGCGCGCCGGCGCCGACATGATTCTGACCTACTTCGCCAAGGACCAGGCCAAGGAACTAGCTAAATAAGGTTAACAGCTTCGGGCTGCTTCGCAGTCCTGAAGAGAGGAAACACGTCAACTATTAGTTGACGTGGCCAACAACCCCGCCTGCCACTGGCTGGATCGCTGGGAAAGGTTTGAATGTAAAGCAGGGTCCCTTTAACTCACCCGATCCTGAGGAGGGGAAGCATGTCAACTATTAGTTGACGTGGCGGTGGCACTCGCCGTCGCGGAGAAGGTCAGCGACGTGGATTTTGGGCTGGCGACTGCGCGGGCCCACCGGCCAGTGGCAGCCGGGCAGGAGCCAAGGAGACTGCGTGCTTCCGACGGAGGGAAGCGGCGGGCATTCGCGATCACCGGCGAATATGCCGGCGCGCGCAGTTGGCTTAGGGCTGCTGCTGCTGGTTGAGTTTTGAATGACGCACGCCGTAGCCGAAATAAAACACAAGGCCGATAAGGAACCATACGATCAGCCGCATCCATGTGTGCCAGGGCAGCGAGAACATGAGGTAGAGGGCGCTAATGGCACCTGCCGGCGCCACAAACCACACGGCCGGCGTACGGAAACGCGGCCGCAACTCGGGTTGGCGGACACGGAGCATCAGGATGCCGACCGAGACGATCACGAACGCCAGCAAGGTGCCGATGGAGCAGAGGCTGCCCGCCTCGCGAATATTGAACACGGCCGCAAACAGCGCCACCGATCCCCCCGTGAAGATCGACGTAATCCAAGGGGTGCAAAAACGCGGATGCACCTTGTGCACGAAGGGTGGTAACAACCCATCGCGCGACATCGCCCAAAACACGCGCGACTGACCGTAGAGCATCACGAGGATCACTGAGGAGAGGCCAGCGATCGCGCCAAGTTTGATGAGCGAGGCCATCCATCCGAGGCCGGCACGGTCGGCGGCGAGCGCAATCGGGTCTGGCACGTCAAGCTCGCGATAGGGCACCACGCCGGTGGCGATGGCCGAGACGGCGATGTAGAGCACGGTGCAGATAATGAGCGACCCGATGATGCCAATGGGCATGTCGCGCTGCGGGTTCTTTGCTTCCTGTGCAGCGGTGCTTACGGCGTCGAAGCCGATATATGCGAAGAACACGATACCGGCCCCGGTCATGACGCCCGTCCAACCAAAGGCGCCCGCCTGGCCGGTGTTGGCCGGGATGAACGGATGCCAGTTGCCGGCAACAATTGCCCTTGCGCCGCCGCCGATGAAAAGCAGGACGACGGCGAGTTTGGCGAGAACGATTACATTGTTGAAGTCGGCCGACTCTTTCACGCCCACGATCAACATCGTCGTTACCACGAAAATGATGACAACCGCAGGAAGATTAAAAACCGCCGTAGCCTGGGCCAACGTGGCAAGATCGACGCCGTGCCGGGCGATCTCGCGGGCGAGACCTTCGCCCAGCATCTGCCAGCCGGGATTCACGTTCATGTCCGCCGCGAGTGAGGCGGGGATCTCAATCAGATGCGTGCCGCGCGCGGCGGAAAGTTCGGGCGGAACGGCGATGCCAATATCGCGCAGGAACGAGACGACATAGCCCGACCAGCCGATGGCAACGGTGATGGCTCCGACGGCATATTCGAGCACCAAATCCCAGCCGATGATCCACGCGAAGAATTCGCCGAGGGTCGCGTAGCTGTAAGTGTAAGCGCTGCCTGACATCGGCACGAGTGACGCGAATTCGCTATAACACAGCGCGGCGAAAACCGAAGCGATGCCCGCGATCACAAAGGAAAGGATCACGGCCGGGCCGGCGTTTTGAGCGGCGACGGTACCGGTCAGAACGAAGATGCCGGTGCCGATGATCGCCCCGATGCCCAACATCGTGAGGTTCACGGGTCCAAGGACACGCTTCAGGCGATGCTCCCCTTCGGCCTCGATCTGGAGCGAGGCTACAGTTTTTCGCCGCAGCAGATTCATAGGTGGGAGTGACCGAACCCCACCAGTGCTAGCGGGAGAGGTCCGGACCGAGGGGGAAGTTCGGCGCCCGCTTGGACCTCTGGCGATTGCGACCGAGCGAACGGCTGTGCGCTGGGGACTGGCGCCGGGCGGGGCGGGGATCCTTCAGGCGTGGGGAACGAAGGAGTGGGCATCGGACGGCGGGCTCAAAAGGGCGAGCGGGGCACCTGCAATGAATCGCCCGGGAAAAGCAGCGGATCCTCCTCCGGGCGACGCTGGGCGAGCCGGGAATCAAAATCATAGGCCTTGCGGTCGCGCGTAAGGGTGACCTTGGTTTCCTTTGCGTAGAGGGTGAAGCCACCGGCGGCCTGAATGGCCTTCGTGAGGGTGAGGTCTGGCGACCAGGTGATGCGGCCCGGGCGTTGCACTTCCCCGCCTACATAGACATAGCGTTCCGTCACCACCACAGAAACATCCATGGTGGTGTAGAATTTCTTGGCAAGGTAGGTCTGCCGGATGCCCTGTGAAAGTTCCGAAGTGGTGAGTCCGCCCGCCGGAATCAGTCCAATATATGGCAGACTAATGTACCCCTGATCATCGATTTGCGTGGGATAGTTGGTGGAGTCGGGAATGCCGAGAAGGGAAACCGTGAGGGTGTCGCCCGGACGCAACTGAGCGGAATTGGCGGCAGCGACGCGGGGGTTGGTTCCTGCGCCTGCCGCCGCCTCCGTGCCGGGGGAAGCGCAGCCGGCGGGCAGAAAAGCCACTGCCGCGACGACAATGCAATAAAAGGCCAAGCGGAGGGATGACATGGGGATGCCTGCTAAGTGAGGGATTCGCCGATCAGAGGCAATACTGCCTTTGCCCCGGGGGCCGAAAAAAAAGAGCCGCACGATTTACCGGCGGCTCGTCCAACCTTGAAGGAGTCTAACCAAAGAATGGTGATTATCGCTTGCTGGGACGGGAGCGGCGCGCGTTCTTGATTTCCTTCTCGTCGTCCTCCTCCGGATCGTCCTCAGAGTCCTCTTCCTTGTCATCGAGGTCCGCGTCATCCTCGTGCTTTTCGTCGTCCTCATCGTCCCAACGGAGCGAGGCATCGTTTTTCATCTTCTCGTCCTCCTCCTCTTCGATATCGGGCAGGTCGTCGTCATCCTCTTCCGCTTTGACGGCCTTGCCTTCGGCCTCCTCATCCTCGTTTTCATATCCTTCCGGCATGAAATCAAGAATGCTGGAGATTTCATAGAAGGCATGCACGGCTTTGCCCTCCATAAAGTCTGTGTTCTGCTGTTCGCGAAGCTGATCCTCCACCTCGTCGACCGTGAGTTTTTCCTCAAAGTCGAACATGTCGTTGAGGAGCTTCACGCGTAGGCGGGTGATGTGGTCGAGGAAGTCGGCGAATGGGCCGTTCTCATCGTCGATCACATCGGGCAGGGCAAAAAGTTTCTCCTCCGACTCGATCAGCGGCTCTTTCACGCGGGCCAGGCGGACGCGCCCCTTGCCGAGGTCCTTGGCAATGCGAAACGGAATGAACGCCCGCTCGAGGATGTCCGGCTCAAAGCCGAATTCACGCAGTGGATCAATCGATTCGATGATGTGATCCACCTGGCGGGGATCAATAATGCTGAGACCATCTACGTCCCAGTGCACGGGATCGCTGACCTCGTCGACCCACCAATTATGGTCGGAACCGAGACGGACGATACACCATTCGAGTTGTGGGATTCCTTTCGCCATGAATAGAAGTACGGTTTTCCGCTGCACGAAAATGGGGGGAACAAGCCAGAGTCAAATACTGAAACGCAGATTTATGAAAAAACTTGCATGGTCCGCCCCGGTTTGGATTTGCGGGCGCAGGTTGTGAGAGGGCCGGAAGAAAAAACAAGCCAAAAACGGCGGCGGCTATTTTTGCCCAGATCTTGGGTTTCCCTTGGGCTGATTCACCTTGATGGAACAGCATGGTAGCGTGGCCCGCAGGCGTCATCTGTCATTACTTTGATCCCGACATTGTCCTCGTCCCGAGCCACCGTCTGCCGCCCCTTGGCGTCGGCCACGTGCTGGTTGAGGCGGCCGTGGGCCTGCGCGCTTTGGGGCAGGATCTCGTCCCAGCCCTCGCCGAACTCGTCGACGAGTGTGGAGGGAGATCGTACACTTTCGCTCTAGGTGATCCCCACTGCCCCGGCAACTCAGGCGCCTCCCCGGCCCGGCCGGGATGACCGAGTCGCTGGCCGCCTTCGAGGGGTGAAATCCGGCACCGCGACGCAACCAACCGGCAATGCCGCCTGCGTCATTTGCCGCGGTTTCCAGATGGTTCCGCGCCAGCCGGGCGAATCAGGGACCTGCCCGGAGGCTGCCGGTAAGCTCGCGGACGTCAGTCATGCGATGGCGCTCCATGTATTCCTGCAATCCCGCCAGCACTTGGAACGCGGTCTGGGGCTCATAGAAATTCGCCGTGCCAACCGCCACGGCTGTCGCCCCGGCGACTAGAAACTCGATCGCGTCGGTGGCGGTCTGGATGCCACCCATGCCAACGATCGGAATCCGCACCGCCCGCGCCGCTTCCCAAACCAGCTTGAGAGCGATGGGCTTGATACAGGGGCCGGTGAGGCCACCGGTTACATTGGCTAAACGGGGCCGGCGGGTTTCGCTGTCGATCGCCATGGCCGGAACGCTGTTCGTCACCGAGAGGGCGTCGCTGCCGGCCTCGGCCGCCGCCCGCGCGAACGAGGCGATGTTCGGCACGTTGGGGCTCAGCTTGGTGATGAGCGGCAGGCGCGTCGCCTGGCGGCAAGCCGACACGACCTGACGCAGCAGGTTGACATCGGTGCCGAACTGCGCCCCGCCCTCCTTGATATTCGGGCAGGAAACGTTCAGCTCCAGCGCACCCACGCCCTCCACGGCATCGAAGCGGCGCGCCACTTCGGCATACTCCTCGACGCTGGTGCCCCAGATATTGATGATCGTGGGTACATTCAGCGAGCGGAGGAAGGGCCAGTATTTCTCGATGAATCCGTCCACACCGGGGCCCTGCAGGCCGATGGCGTTGAGCATGCCACTGGTGACCTCGACGGTGCGGGGAGTCGGATTGCCGCGGACGGGATTGAGCCGGATGCCCTTGACGGTGACGGCGCCCAGCCGGTTCAGGTCCAGGAGTTGGGCGTATTCCACCCCGTAGCCAAACGTGCCCGAGGCCACAGTGACCGGATTCTGCATCTGCAAGGAGCCGAGTTGGACGGAAAGATTCATGGCTGGCCCTCCCAGACGATCTGACGCGCGTCGAAGACTGGTCCCTCCGTGCAGGTACGCTGGTATTCCCAGCCGTCTCCCGACTTGACGCGGATGACGCACGCGAGGCAGACGCCCACGCCGCAGCACATGTGCTCGTCCATTGAAAGCTCGGCCGGCACCCGGAACTCCTCGGCCAGGAGGCCGACGGCCCGCAGCATGGGCGTGGGGCCGCACGCGTAAAGGCGGCGACCCGCCGTTGTGCGCTCCAACTCGGCTCGCAGCGGCTGCGTGACCAAGCCTTTTGAGCCGAGGCTGCCGTCCTCGGTGGCGATCCGGACCTCCCAGCCGAGCTCCCGGAAATCATCGGCGCACAGGATGTCCACCTGCCGGCGCCCGCCGACAAACACAATGCCTTTCTGGGGCGACCGTTTTGCCAGCAGATACATCGCCGCCATGCCGTAGCCGCCAGCCACCAGCAGCGGCGTCTCGCCACCGGGCGGCGGCACGGCAAAGCCCTTCCCCAGCGGGGCGATCGCGCTCAATGTCTCGCCTGGCGCCATCTGCGCCAGCACCTCCGTGCCTTTGCCCACCTGCTTGTAGAGGATGGAAAACGTGTCGCCCTCCACCTGAAAGATACTGAACGGCCGCCGCAACAGCGCCTCCTTGAGGCGCAGAATGCGGACATGGGCGAATTGGCCGGGTTGCACCAACGGAGCGATCTCCGGGGCGCGCAGCACCAGCCGGAAGTATTGGTCCGCCACTCTTTCGTTGGCGAGAATTTGCACGGTTCGCTCAATCATCGATGCGCCGCAGCTTGGGTGGTGTGCGTTCCGCCGTCAATTCCCGGCAATTTGGGCCAAAGCACGGGCGGGCTGGCGCCCAGGCAATATCTGCGCGCAATTTAAAGATTCCAGCCTTTGGGGAGAGGGGCGAACAGTCGCGGGCAGAACGGGGCTCAGATCACCCAATCGCCGTCCTTGACCTGATCGGCCCGGGTGGTCTCGACGGCGATTTCCTTTTTGCGGCGCGAGCGGACCACGAGGCTCTCCCCCTTGTAGTAGACGATACTGTGGGGCGGGACGGATTGCAGCAGCCAGACGTTGGCGCCGATGATGGAGTTGGCCCCAACGTGGGTGTCGCCCCCGAGAATGGTGGCATGGGAGTAGATCGTGACGTGATCGTCGATGTCGGGATGGCGCTTCACGCCCTTGATAGGGTTGCCCGCGTCGTCGATCTCGAACGATTTCGCCCCGAGCGTGACACCCTGGTAGATTTTCACATGCTGACCGATGCGGGCGGTTTCCCCGATGACAACACCGGTGCAGTGGTCGATAAAAAAATGGGCGCCGATCTCGGCTCCTGGGTGGATATCGCAGCCGGTGCGCCCGTGGGCGTATTCGGTAAGGATGCGCGGCACGAGCGGCACATGGAGCTGGTAGAGCACATGGGCGATGCGCTGCAGGGAGATCGCCAGCACGCAAGGGTAGGCGAGAATAATTTCCTCGACGCTGCGGGCGGCGGGATCTCCCTGATAGGCGGCCTTCACGTCGGAGTGGATAATGCGCCGGATCTCGGGCAGCCGGCCGAGGGTGATTAGCGTGAATTCGCGGGCCCGCACCCCTGGCTGCGGAATTTGGGCGAAACGCAGGCTTTTTTCTATCTCGCTGGCGAGACGGCTGGCTATGTCGTTGAGCCGGCGCTCTGTCAGTGCGGACACGGCCTTGGTCGTGACCGGCTGCTGTTCGAAGAAACCGGGGAAGAGCAGGTGCATGAAGTCCGACGCCAAGCGGTTGACGGATTCCTCGACGGGAAGGTTGGTTCCGTCGAGATGGTTGATGCCGCCCTGGGTCTCGTAGGACTCGAGCAAAGCCTTTTTGATGTCGTCGAGGTGCATGGGAACCGGTGCTCCGTCACCTACGCTTGGCAAAAGACTCGCGACGTCAAACACAGGATGTGTCGTACCGGCGGGCGGCCGGGCATCCGTAAATCAATCCTGCCGGGCCAGTGGAGCGGGCGCGGTGATTCAACGGCTGTGGATTCTGCCACGAGAGCGCGGCAGTTGGTCTGCATACTCCCAAGCGGGCGGGTGGCGGCATGGGAATTGAACCCGCCTGCAAATGAGCATTGTCGCGCTGAGCATATTTTTAGGGGGAATGCCTCCATGGTTGCCCGGAATGTTTGCAGCCTGCATGGCCCGGCTTGCCAAGCGGTTTGGCAGCGGCTTAACTGGATGGCGTGAATCTGGGTCCGGTAGTATGGTTCTGGCGGGGACTGAAAGGGTACAGCGTGACCTTTGCAGCGCTCTTTGCCTCGTTCGTGCTGGGTGCGTCGATCATGGGGGGCGTCAGCTCCTTGCTGGTGTCGTTGGGGGTACATTGGCTATATGTGCTGCTGCTGCCGGGTTTCTTCTTCGCTTGGATGGCGAAAAAGGAGCCCCGATGGCTCCCGGACGAGAAAAAGCGCCGTCGCATTGCGCGCGCCACGCTATTAGGCTCCATCGTGCTCGCGGTGCTGATCACCTGGCTGCATCCTCCCCGACGGGAGGTCGCTCCTCCGCCGGACGAACCGGCTAGTCAACCGCCAACCGCTCCGACCTATTAGTTCCGCCGGAGGAGGCAGGCTCCAAGGGAGGCGGTGCTCTGCTTTCGACCTCTCGAAGCTGACAGCTATGCTTGGGCGGGGACGGCAGCTACCTTTTCCCCCCTCCCGAACAATTCCTTGAGAATGGCCCAGCCGCGCCGCAGGCCGACATCACGGATATCGGGGATCGCATAGACGTCGGCAAACTCGCGTTCATGCCCCTTGTAACGCGGCGGCAGTGTTAGCAAGGTACGGTCTTTGCCTTCCTTGTCGCGGAATTCCACAGTCGGCCAGAAGAGGCCTTGGCCCACCGCGAGCCCCTCGGCGGGCAATTCAACCTTGCGTTCTGGCAACAGGAGCCACGGCTTGTAGACGAGTTCCAGCCGGCCGTCGTCGCGGCGGGTGAGACGGCCGAAGGAGCGGATGGGCGCCTGGTCGATTTCCCGTCCGGTAAAGACCCAGTTTTCGCGTCCGGCGGTTGTGTAGCGGTGGCGGCGGCGGGTCAGAAAATCCCAGGAGAACACCGTGCCAAACACCATGAGCCGGAAGGCCCATCCAGCCATGAAGTAAGAGAGGATGATAATGACGACTGACAGGGTCGCCCCCACTACTGGATCGATATAGGCGGTGGCCGTGACAAGGCCGAGCACAGAGGTGCGCGCAGTCTTGAGCACTGTGTCTACGGCTCCCCACGGGCTGAGGAGAATAAGCACGTTGATGGCATGGGCCACCACCCAGACGATGCAGAACACGGCTATCGTTAGCGGTACCATCAGGAGGCTGAGCGCCCACGAAAAATCGATGGCGCCGTAATGCAGCATGGCGAGTCCACCTGCCGCAGCGGCTGGCACATCCACAGCCGCGTGGGTGCCGCTCATCATTTTGGTGGCGGCATTTACCAGCACGGGGACGACCGCGCCGGTGGCCACGAGCCCGCTGAGTTTGTTTTCGGTGGTTTCCAGCACGTCGAACGGTTTTTTGAATCCGGGGGGTAGGGCGGCCCCAAACGTGTCTTTGAACGCACAAGCCCCGACCATTAGAAGCCCGGTCGACCAGACCAAGGGGTTGGCAAACCAAGGAAGCTCGGGCTTTTTTTCAGCCGGGGCGGTGAAGTACTGGTAGGCGCCCACAGCGCTTACTCCGAGCAGAGGCGAGATAGCGATGCCGGTCACCTGCGTGGTGAGCGCAGCCAGCTCCAGCCCGGCGCTGGGCACCTCTTTCTCCTTGGTCGAATTCGCTGGGGCCGGATTGGCCGCGAGCAATATCCCACTCGACAGCGACACAAAGGAGGCGATGAGAAGCAAGAAAGTGAGACGTTTCATCTTTTCATGTTACTGGATCGATGGATCAAGAAAAGCCTACAAATCGAGGGATTGATCCGAAGGGAATCGCCCCCTGTCTCAGCAGGAGCGCTCAGAGTTTGAAGCGGGGAGAGGGAGATTCATCAGCGTTCACGCTTTATAATCGATCCGCCGGGCCGCTTTGCCTGCCTCCTCGAATCCGCTGGTTCATTTCCTGCAATAATGGTTTGGCCGTCTTTCACTAGAAGCGGCCTGCTGACTGTTCCCGAGGCTATCCTACCGACTCCCTTCCTCTGAAAGCATACCCTTCCCTGGAAGCGACTCCAGCTTAGTTCACGAGAGGGAGGAGGCTGCAGTCTCCTCCCTTCAGTTAATCTATGCCCTGTCTCCAGGCTTCAAGTCGCCAATCTCCCCATTCTTTTCTTGCTGCAATTGACGGGTCCAGCCTTGGCCTCTACTAATTTTTCAACCCCCAACCAATAGGCCCCAGCATGAAAAGCAAGCGACACATTGCTATTGTCATCAACATCGGGCTTGCCGCCCTTCTTACGCCCGCTACGTCGAACGCCGACAACCAGCTCTCCAAAGATGCCCAGCTGGCGCTGCACGCCCAGATGGATCACTACGCCGCCGTTGCCCGTCGCGGTGAGCAGGTTTTTTACACGAAGAAATTCGACCTCAGTGGACTGCCGCATTATCAGCCCGAGCAGGTCCTGGCAGGGTGGATAAAAATCCACGGAAACAACTACATTAACGACGGGAATCTTGGGGAATACTGGAAGCAGGGCTTCAAGAAATTCCAGCCCGGCCTGCATCTTTCATTTTTCCTGCCGACCTCGGCGGCCACCTTCTCCGCCCTTTATGATAACCAGGCGGACATCGGAATGGGGCTCGGACCAAAGTTTTACGACCTACTGGCGTACGAGCGAATCATGAACTACGATCCCCTGGCCATCACGGTGGTCACCGGATCGTACGATGTCAGCGGCTGGACAAATTCCTTCGCTGTCATCGTCAATGCCGCGAATCCGTTGACAAAGATCACCGTTGACCAGCTTGACGGCGTCTTCGGTGCTGCTCGCGATGGCGGTTGGGCCGGCACTAACTGGCACACGGACTGGGCCCGCGGCCCGGAGAAGAACATCCGCACGTGGGGGCAACTGGGCCTGACCGGCGAATGGGCCGACAAGCGGATTACGCCGTACGGTTTCTCGCTGCGTTATAACACGAGCGATTTTTTTGCGGACAAGGTGCTGCAGGGAAGCGACAAATGGAACGAGGATCTTCACGCCTATGCCAATTACGTCAAACCGGATGGGACCCGATCCATCGAGGCCGATCAGATTAACGATAGCATGGTCAAGGATCGCTACGGTATCGCCTACCTCCTTTTCCGGGGTGATCGTCCGGGGACCAAGCGCCTGGCTGTTGCGCCGCGGGGCACCACCAACTACGTGGATCACACACTCGAAAACGTCCAAAATCGGACATATCCCTTGTTCAACGAGATGTTTTTTTACATGAACGTCCGGCCCGGAACTCCCCTCGATCCGAAACTCAAGGAATTTTGCCGTTATGTCCTGAGCCAGGAGGGGCAGGCCGAAGTGCAGCGCGACGGGAAATATCTTCCGCTCACCGCCGAGGTAGTCCGCGAGCAATTGAAGAAGCTGGAATGATTGATCGGTGGCGCGGCGATTTCGCCGCCAGCAATCTGCCGGCGATCCGGCCCTGGCCGGCGGGGGCAGGACGGTCGGGGTGGATGCGCTTGCCGCAGGGAGCGGGGAGCATATCCGGTTTGCCTGTTGCGCTGTCCGCATAAACATAGTTGGGCAAAGGGACAATCCATGAGCGCATCTACCAGCTGGTTCTACTGGGCAATCATGTCCGCCATCTTCGCGGGTTTCACGGCGATCTTCGCCAAGGTCGGCATCAAGGGGGTGGATTCTGATTTAGCCACACTGGTTCGGACTGCTATCATTCTGGTCGTCCTTTCGGCTTTCATCTGGGCCTCGGGGAAGTGGAGCAATCCGTTTTCGCTCCCCCCCAGAACCTGGCTTTTCCTTGGCCTGTCTGGTCTCGCTACCGGCGCTTCCTGGGTATGCTACTTCCGCGCCCTTCAGCTTGGTGATGCCTCAAAGGTTGCGCCCATAGACAAACTAAGTGTTGTCTGTGTCGCCATCTTCGCCGTCGCATTTCTCGGGGAACGGCCATCACTTCGCGAATGGACCGGCATCCTAATGATCGCCGGGGGCGCTCTCGTGCTCGCCTTTAAACGGTGAGGCATGTGCCCTGTGCCGAGAACATCCCGCGGTGAACATTCGCCTGGATCATTGATGCTATTCGAGCAGGTCTGTAAACGTGCCGATGCGGCGCTTCATTTTTTCGCCCAACCTATCCAACGGTCCCGTCTCGGTCGGCGAGCGCGCGGCGACAATTCCAACCCTGTCACTCCAGATCATGCCCGGTATTTGAATGGGCACTTTACCGGGGGGGCGATGGAGGGATTGATCGCGGCAGCCATCGCCGAGCCCAGCCGTGTGCTGCGTTCACCGGATTTCTATCCACAATCCGGGCGCTAGCACTTGATTCCGCCAATCTTGGAGTCGGGCAGACCGTCTATGATTCCGGGGGGCAATGGGATTCAACACACATCCCTCGCTGAACGGACCGTGGGGTTGCGGCTGGGAAAGCGGGAACACCCGAACGTTTGCGTTTCTCAACTCTGCGACAACCATTTGATTTTCCAAGGTGACGATTATAGGTGGAGGAGCAATCCCAGCGATCCGACGATCACTGAGGCATACGAAAAGACACTGCCTCCCGGCCTCGCAAACCAGATGCAACGCTTCGGTCCACGGCACCGTCAGCCGGGACATGTGCCTTTGCCGGCACGCTAGCGGCAAATGCTTATCCGGATCCAGCGTCACTGATACCTACGCGTATGTCGTGCAGAACACGACCGTCTTCCATACAGTGGACGTGAGGGGCTGCGATTCGAAATACTCGTTCGACCAAGTACGGACGCCGACCTCCGGGGACACTGTGGACGTTGTGGTCGACTGGGGCTGCGATGGCAGCCATGGTGCCGGCGCGATAGAATTCATTATGACGGTCACGACCGTCCCCGAACTATCCAGCTTCGCCGTGCCAGCCGCGCTGGGGTTTGGGGCGTGGCGGCGGCGCAGAGCAACCGTACATCAGCCATTCCCGCATCCCACTTCGGCACGTTTCACGACAAGAGGCGGGTTTTGTGCTGGCTACCCCGGTCCTAGTCCGGGACGAGACCGGCACGCTCATGCGAAAGGAATCGTATGCCTTGCACCGTCGGCCTTCTGTGCGATAGTATGCTTACCATGAAAACGTTCCTCGTGCCGGTCGATTTTTCTGCGGTTACCGATCATGTGGTCGATACCGCCGTCTCGCTTGCCCGTTCCCTGGACGGCAAAGTCATACTCGCGCACGTGATCCAGCCTCCGTTGGCCATTAGCGAATACGGTCTGCCGGTTGAAGCGTTGCAGCCGGACAATATCATTATCATCGAACAGACGGCCACAAGCTGTCTGGCCGAGCTCGAAGAGCGCGTTGCCAAGGAGGGCGTGTCGGTTTCCACCGTCCTTCTGCACGGGGCGCCAGTTGCGACCCTCCTAGAGGAGGCCGACAAAGTCCAAGCTGATTACATCGTCATGGGCTCGCACGGCCACGGCAAGTTCTACGATCTGCTGGTCGGCAGCACCGCCTCCGGTCTGCTCAAGCGGGCCAAGTGTGCACTTGTCATCCTTCCTCCTGCGGCTAAGCCGGCTCAGAAACCCGCGCCGTAGTCACCTCCTGTGTCCCGCACCTCCAATTTCGGAGAGGGGCACTGCGCTGTGACGGGAGACGTGTGACATGACTCCGCTTTTTAGGCCGCCTTCAGTGTTAGTCTGGGCCAGAAAGATACCCAGACTATGAAAGGCAACCTGACGTTGCCCTCGAAAACGGGAGCGGATCAGGCGGCGTCGATAGAAACGAAAGAGACCGCCACCTAAGGCTAACCAAAGAGTCCACTTCAGCGCAGTGGCTCGTTCGGCAGTCGCGAGAACTCGATGACCCGAGGAGTGCCCCTGACATTCTTCACTTCAACATAGGCGCGAAACCAACTTTTGTCGCTCGAGAAGTTGCCCCGAATGGAATCGTAATACTGAAACCATCCGACACCAAGGACTTCATAGCGGCCCGGCCATCCCTCCACGGTACGAGGTTCTTCCAAGTCGATGTGGAGATCGTATTTGAGTTCAGATTCCGCACCCATCTTGCGATGGGTCATAAATTCCATTTTAGCGCGTCGCTGCACAGCATCTCTAATTTTCTCCGGTAGCGCATTCTGGGCCTTGGCAAGCGCAGCCTCGCGTTCTACAGAGACTTGTTCCTCCTGCGCTGCTTTGATCTTCGCCACCTCGGCTGGGGTTGGCTTCTTGAAAAGAACGAATGAAATCGGGTCGACTCCGCCTGAATAGCGAAGAACCACGCAATCGCGCTCCCAGCGCACGACCTGCACATTTCGAAGAACGCGGCCACTCGTCAACGTGACCTCCTTTGGCATCACAGGAATCTTTTCCTGCTGTTTAGGTGCGGCGAGAGAAAGGTTGCCGATAACAAGCAGCGCAGCGAAAACCCTTTTCTTCATAATGATATCCTTTGTGTCGTGTTGCCAGTTTCAAAGCAAGCAATTGACGTGACTCGCGTTAATGGGATCGCATGAACTAAGTTCGCTCCCCCATAATCTATAAAGCGAGCCGCAAGGGACACAAAATCGATCATCGCACTTTTGACGGGCTAAAGATGGCATTGGCAGCAGCGCGAGATCGCTGATCAGGCCACAGCCGAAAATCACCCGCACGAAGAACGTCGGTTATCGGAGACGCGGCGAGCAGGCGCGTTTGATGCAGCAGACGGGACAGTGGAGGAGAAGCGCAGACCTCCACAATCAGGTATAAAAATCGCCGGCATTTATACGGCACACTTCGCCGCACTTGTTGCCAGTGTCGTTGCCATCAGGCGCTCTTCTATAATAATAAAACCCATATCTAGTTGATTAGATATGGGTTCGAAAATGGGGCTCTTCATCAAAGATTGGGGACATGTGGTAATTAAGCCACCATGTCCCCTGCAATGATTGAACTAACGCTGCCAGGATACCGCATCGTCCGGTGCGAAAGCAACTCTGAGATGCGGATTT
>JAQUYL010000021.1 GCA_028691845.1 Opitutaceae bacterium | reverse complement strand
TGGCTTTAGGAACTTTAACAACTACCGCCTGCGCGTCATCGCCCAGTGCGGCTGACTTATGAACCTCCACTCCCTTCAACCCACTCCCCAATCTTTGGTGTAGACCCAATCTTTGGTGTAGACCCGAGTTTTGGCTGCCCGGCCTGGATTCGAACCAGGACTAGGCGAGTCAAAGTCGCCTGTGCTACCATTACACCACCAGGCAAATCAGGAGCGGCAGGGAAACCTCGCCGATGTGCCGGGTCAAGGTCGGAAAACACGGATTCCCCGGTCAGACCGGGGCATAGTCGGCAGGCTCCAGCACTCGATCCGCCGTGCGCCCGCCTTGGTCGCCCCTCTCCGACAAATGGCTGCCGATGCTCGCAGGGGCGGCAGGAACTGACTGGTGGGACAACATTAACACAACAGCATGATTCTGATCGCGGCGCTTTTTCCCAGAGGGCTTGGGATTGACTCGGCCCGCCGAGGTGGATTTCTCGCAAGCTGATGCTTTTCCTCAACAAGCTATTGCCCGTCATGGCGCTGCCAATCGGAATTGTATTTGTACTGCTCCTGCTGGCGCTCCTGTTGCGCAGGAAATGGCCCGCGTTCCTGGCGGCACTGTGGCTCTATGCCGTGAGCATGCCGGCGGTGGGGGATTGGCTCATCGGGCGGCTCGAGACGCAATATCCTCTGTTGGAGCCGGCGAAGCTGGCGCCCGCCGACGCCGTGCTGGTGCTGGGCGGCGTGATGGGACCGGTGCGAGGTCCGCAGTATTTCCCCGAATGGGCGGATCCGGTCGATCGTTTCGAGGCGGGGGTGCGGCTCATGCAATTGGGGAAGGCCGGGAAACTGCTTTTCACCGGCGGGCGCATTCCATGGGAGAACCGGCCGGAGACGGAAGGGGCGGCCATGCAGCGGGAGTGCCTCGCCCGGGGGATTCCACCCGAGGCCATCGGCATCACCGGCGAAGTTGGCAACACCGCCGACGAGGCCCGGGCGGTGTCGGACTACTGCCGGGTCCACGGCCTCAGGAAAATCATCCTGGTCACCTCGGCGTGGCACATGCCGCGCGCGGCCTGGCTCTTTCGACACGCCGGCGTGGAGGTCACGCCGTTTCCGGTCGACTACCGCTGCGATCCGACCCGGCCGTTCACCCTGCTCGACTTCCTTCCCAAAGCAGACGCCCTGCTGAATTCCGAGACTGCGATGCGCGAGAGCTACGGCTTGCTCTTCTACCAGCTGTTTCACTGACCTGGCGCCATTCCAGCGCAATTCAGTGACTGTGGCGGTGGACCAGGTAAGGCGTGTAGAGGGCGGCGGACGCAATGGGGAAGCGTCCCTTGAGCAACACGCCGTCGTCCCGGTTCGCCTGCTCCCGCACATGGCCCAGCGTATGAAGACGCGACACGAGGTCGTGGCGATGGTGAGGGATGAGCAGTTCGGCGGCTTGGAATCCGTCGGCGGCAAGATCGGCGCAATGGTGCAGCAGGTTGTCGAGCCCCTCGCCGGTCTTGGCGCTGAGGAAAAGCGCATCCGGGTGGCGGGCGCGCAGCAGGGCGAGCGTCTGGGGGGCGGCGATGTCGACCTTGTTGAAAGCGGTCAGTATTGGCTGGTCGGCCGCGCCGAGCTCGCCGAGCACGACCAGGGTGGTGACGCGGTGTTTTTCGACGTTGGGATTTGTCGCGTCGAGCACATGGATCAGAAAATCGGCGACGACCACCTCCTCGAGCGTGGCCTTGAATGCCTGCACCAAGCGGTGCGGCAGTCGTCGGATAAATCCAACCGTGTCAGTGACTAGCAGCCGGCGGTCGTCGGGCAGCCGGAGCTGGCGCGTGGTGGGGTCGAGCGTGGCGAACAGCTTGTCGTCGGCATAGACGCGGGCGCCGGTGAGGCGGTTTACCAGCGAGGATTTGCCGGCGTTGGTATAGCCGACGATGGCGGCGGTGGGCACGGGCACGCGCATCCGCTTGCGGCGCTGCACCTCGCGCTGCTGGACAACGTTGGCGAGCTCGGCCTTCAGGTGGACAATGCGGTCGCGCACGATGCGGCGGTCCTGCTCCAGCTGGGTCTCTCCTTCGCCACCGAGTGCGCCCTTTCCGCGCTGGCGCGACAGGTGCGTCCAAGCGCGTGTGAGGCGGGGCAGCGAGTATTCCATGCGGGCCAGCGCGACCTGGAGCACGGCTTCGCGGGTCTGCGCCCGGTCGGCAAATACTTCGAGGATAACCTCCTGGCGGTCGATGACGGCAAGGCCGGAGGTTTCCTCCCAGTTGGTCTGCTGGCCGGGCGTCAGATCATCGTCGACGACGATCAGCTGCGCGTCGTCGGCCTTGGCCAGCTCGATCAACTCTGCCGCCTTGCCTGTGCCGAGCAGGAACTTGGGCTGGGGGTGGCGCAGGTTGACGAGCACGGTGCGCGTGACCGTGAGGCCGAGGTTCTCCACGAGCTCGCGCAGCTCCGCCAGCAGCTCCGCCCCTTCGCCCGGCGGCATGTCGGGCGTCTGGATGCCGATGAGCAGGGCGCGATCCGCAGGTTTTTCGTCGGTGAGAAAGTCGGCCATGAGACCACCAGTAGGAGGCACGGGGGAGCGGGAGTCAATGGGCGCGGGCCAAGCCACTTTGTCGCCCGGATGTGCCAGCAGGGTCAAAATTTGACCCAGCGGCGGTCCGCCGCCGGCCGTTTGCCCGGGCGAAAGGGCTTGCCCCGAACTGGAATGCTTCCTGCAAGGTTGGGGGCGGAGGCTTTTATGGATCTACAAAAAATGACCGTCATGGCGCGCCAAGCCGTGCAGGAAGCGCAGAACGAGGCCCGCCGCCGCTCGAACAATGAAGTCGAGACCTGGCACCTGCTCGCCGCCCTGCTGGGGCAGGAGGGCGGCCTTGTGCCTCTGTTGGTCGACAAGCTCGGTTTGACGGTCAGCGCCATGCAGCTCGCGGCGAGCCGCGAGCTCGACCGCCTGCCGAAGGTTTCCGGCAGCGTCGACGTGTCGAAGATCTACGTCACCCAGGCGCTCAACGAGGTGCTGACACAGGCCGAGGCCGAGGCGCAGCAGCTCAAGGACGAGTACCTGAGCGCGGAGCACCTCTTCCTCGCGCTTTTCCAGGTGGCCAGGCCGACCGCGCTGAAAAAGTATTTCGACAGCTTCGACCTCACTCGCGCGAAAATCCTCAAGGCGCTGAAGCAGCTGCGCGGCAACCAGCGCGTCACCTCCGACAATCCCGAGGCCACCTACAACGCCCTCGAGAAATACGGCATCGATCTCGTGCAGCAGGCCAGGCGCGGCAAGCTCGATCCCGTGATCGGCCGCGACGCCGAGATTCGCCGCGCCATCCGCATCCTTTCGCGCAAGACGAAGAATAATCCCGTGCTCATCGGCGAACCCGGCGTGGGCAAGACGGCCATCGTCGAGGGACTGGCTCAACGCATCGTGCGCGGCGATGTGCCCGAGGGACTCAAGGACAAGGCCATCTTCGCCCTTGATATGGGCGCACTGCTCGCCGGGGCCAAGTACCGCGGAGAGTTCGAGGAGCGCCTCAAGGCCGTTCTCGCCGAGGTCAAACAAAGCGAGGGCCGCATCCTCCTGTTCATCGACGAGCTGCATACGATCGTCGGCGCGGGCAAGGCCGAGGGCGCCATCGACGCGGGCAACATGCTCAAGCCGATGCTCGCTCGCGGCGAGTTGCACTGTCTCGGAGCGACCACGCTCGACGAGTACCGCCAGCACATCGAAAAGGACGCCGCCCTCGAACGCCGATTCCAGCCGATCCTGGTCAACGAGCCGACTGTCGAGGACGCGATCTCCATTTTGCGCGGACTGCGCGAACGATTCGAGCTGCACCACGGAGTACGCATCCAGGACAACGCTCTCGTGTCCGCTGCCGTGCTTTCCCACCGTTACATCAGCGACCGCTTCCTGCCCGACAAGGCCATCGACCTCGTCGACGAGGCCTGCGCCATGATCCGCACCGAGATCGACAGCCTGCCCGCCGAGCTCGACGAGCTGCAGCGGCGCGTGATGCAGCTCGAGATCGAGGAGACCGCGCTGCAGAAGGAGAAGGACGACGCCTCGAAGCGCCGTCTGTCCGAGTTGCGCAGGGAACTCGCGGAAACCCGCGAAAAGGCCACGGCCCTCAGCGCCCAATGGCAGAAGGAGAAGAACGCGCTGGGCCGTGGGCAAAAGGTCCGCGAGGAACTGGAGGCCGCGCGTCTCGAAATGGCCAAGGCCGAGCGTGCCTACGACCTCAATAAGATCGCCGAGCTCAAGCATGGCCGCATCCCGCAGCTGGAGAAGGAACTCGCGAAGGCCGAAAAGGCCGGCCACGGCAAGACCTCCCTGGTGAAGGAAGAGGTTTCCGCCGAGGAGATCGCCGAGATCATCTCGATGTGGACGCACATCCCCGTCACCAAACTCATGGAAGGGGAGAAAGAAAAGCTGCTCCGGCTTGAGGACGAACTCCACCGGCGCGTGATCGGCCAGGACGAGGGCGTGCGCCTGGTCAGCGAGGCCATCCTGCGCGCCCGCGCCGGGATCAAGGATCCGCGTCGGCCCATCGGCAGCTTCCTGTTTCTTGGCCCGACCGGCGTCGGCAAGACCGAGCTGGCGAAGACGTTGGCCGAGATGCTGTTCGATTCCGAAACCAATCTGATCCGCCTCGACATGTCCGAGTACATGGAGAAGCACTCGGTGGCACGCATGATCGGGGCGCCGCCCGGGTACATTGGCTACGACGAAGGCGGCCAGCTGACCGAGGCCGTGCGTCGCAAGCCTTACTCCGTCGTCTTGTTCGACGAAGTGGAGAAGGCGCACCCGGACGTGTTCAACGTACTCCTGCAGGTGCTCGATGACGGGCGCATTACCGACAGCCAGGGCCGCACGGTGGACTTCAAGAACACCGTCATCATCATGACGTCCAACATCGGCAGCCGCCACCTGCTCGACGGGGTGACCGGCACCGAGATCCCCGAGAGCGTGCGCGAATCCGTGCTGAGCGAATTGCGGCAGTCACTCCGACCCGAGTTTCTCAACCGTGTCGACGAGATCGTGCTCTTCAAGCCGCTCGCACTGGAGGAGATCGAGCGCATCGTCGACCTGCTGGTGGCCGACATCAACCGGCGGCTGGCCGAGCGGCGGGTGACGGTGCAGCTCGACGCGAAGGCGAAGGCCTGGGCGGCCGAGAAGGGCTATGATCCGGTGTTCGGGGCGCGGCCGCTGAAACGTTTCCTGCAACGCCACCTTGAGACACGACTGGCCCGCGCGATCATCACCGGCGACATCGCCGACGGCGCGACCGTCACCTTCAAGGTCAAGAGCGACGAACTGGTGATGAGTTAAAACACTTCACCACGAAGGGCGCGAAGAACACGAAGGAACTACTGGCGTCGCGAGGTCCATGTTCGCAGGGACTGAGCTAAAAAATTAAACGGACGAGGTGGTCGCAAAATGCGGCCACCTACAGTGGGATCAACGATTGCCGCGATGGAAGCCGATCCGGCGGCCGTGGGCGGGTGCGTCGGGAGTAGTGAGCTGACGGATCGCTGCGACGATGGCGGCCAATTGCTCGTCGTGGTTACCTGCACGGGCGTCGAGTTCGGCAAGCTTGGCGGCGAGCGCTCGGTGATTGGCCATGAGCTGGCGCAACCGGACAAAGGCCCGCACGACATGAACGCTCATCGCCACGGCGTCTGGCGAATTAAGCACGTTGGCCGCCATCAGGGCGCCATGCTCGGTGAAAGCGTAAGGCGCGTAGCGCCACCCACCGTGCGTGCGACTTGAGGTCGCAATTTGCGACCTCAAGTTCGCAACCTCCGACCGTTCAAGCTGAAAACAAAAATCCTTCGGGAATCTCTCCCGATTGCGTCGAACTTGTTCCAGCAGCCGTTTGGTCGTCACCCCGTAGAGCACCGCCAAGTCCCGGTCCAATACGACGCGCACGCCACGGAGCACGAGAATCCGGCTCTGGATATGTTCGACGGGAACAAGGTCAGAAGTGCTCACGGCACAGGGGCGAAAGGCCGCCGACAGCGAAGCGCACCGGGCCTGTCGGCACAAGCGCCGCTTTTTGCAGGCGTTCTGCCGAAGAAAGCGACCGTCACCTTCAAGGTGAAGGGTGACGAACCAAGTATTGTGATCGATGGTTCCTAGCCGAGCGTCGCGAGAGGCGCGAGGCGAGAGGGGAAAGGATCAGTTGGTTTTGGCCGCAAGGAGGCGCAAAAGGCGCAAAAAGCGGGGCTGAACCGATTGGCCGCGAAGAGGCACAGAATGTGTGATGGGCACGTCCGAGTATTTCACTCTGCGGCCTCCGTGTGCTCCGTGGCTCATGCCCAACTGCGGAATTTAGGTTTATTCGACGGTAAAGCCGACCTTCAGGGTGACCTGCCAGCAAGCAGCCCGGTTTTGATCAATGCTTCCGCGTGTCTCCAGGACCTGGAACCAGCGCAGGTTCTTGACGGTTTGGCTGGCACGCTTGAGCGCCGTATTGACGGCATCCTCGATGGACTCGGTGGAAGTGCCGGTGAGTTCGATGATTTTATAGACGTGATCGTTCATGGGGAAAAAACATGCCCGGGTGCGGATCAGAGTGTTATAGTGTCTCCCGGGGAAGGCAGCACGGGCTTGAGGCCATGGCGTTTGCGGATGATGGCGGCCAACGGTTCGCGCGCGCGGGCTTCTCCGTGAGACAGCACCAGGCGAGGTCTGGACGGCGCCATGTTCCCGAACCATTTGAGCAGTGAAGCTTGCCCGGCATGGGCGCTGAAGCCGTTCAGGGTGTGGATGCGTGCCTTCACAGCCACAGTTTCGCCAAAGATCTTCACGGACTTCGCGCCGTCAACGAGCTGGCGGCCCAGGGTGCCCTGGCCTTGATAGCCGACAATCACCACGGCGGTTTCAGGCTGCCACAGGCCGTGTTTAAGATGATGCAGGATGCGCCCCGCGTTGCACATGCCCGCGCCGGCCATGATCAGGCACGGGCCGGGGGCATCATTGAGCCTCATGGAATCCTCCGCCGAGGGGGTCGGCCTGACGTGGCGCTGGCTGCGGGTGATCTCACAGGTGCGGCGGAGGGCCTTCGCCTCCTCGTCGAACAAATCCGGATGACGTCGGTAAATGTTTGTCGCGTCGATGGCCATCGGACTGTCGAGATAAACCGGAAAGGGCTTGATTATGCCGGCGCAGAACAACTCATCGAGATGATAGAGTATTTGCTGGGTGCGGCCGACTGCAAAAGCAGGCACGAGGATGCGCGCCCGGCGCTGCACCGCATTTTCGACAATCGATCGGAATTCCGCGAGGGTTTCCTGCAAGGGCTTGTTGTTGCGGTCGCCATAGGTGGATTCCATGAAGACCAAATCCGCGCGCTTGATCGGCACGGCGTCCCGGATGATGGCCAGTCCCGCTGGTCCAATGTCGCCGGAGAAAACGACAATTCTGGTCCTGCTGTTCTCGCGCACCGTCAGCTTGATGCTCGCTGAGCCGAGCATGTGTCCGGCATCCGTGAAGCAGGCGGTGATCCCCTCGGCGACGGGAAATGGCTGGCCGTATTCAACATCCCGAAAGTGCTGCATGGTTTGCTCGACCTCGTCCGCGGTGTAGAGCGGTTCAAGCAGGGGCTTCCCGGCCCGCTCGCGTTTGCGGTTCTTGCGTTGGACATCGTAGGATTGAACCTTGGCCGAGTCGCGCAGGATCAAGCCCGCCAGGTCGCGGGTGGCGTTCGTGGCATGGATCGCACCCTGGTATCCGCCCTTGAACAAGAGCGGCAACCTCCCGCTGTGATCAAGGTGGGCGTGGGTGAGAAGCACGGCGTCCAAACGTTTGTCGAGCAACCCTGAGGGCAGCGCATTCCGTGCGTCATGGTTCGGGCCGCCTTGGAACATGCCGAAGTCCACCAGAATCCGCGCGCGCTTGGTCTCAACAAGATAGGCCGAGCCGGTGACCTCGCCCGCCGCGCCGTGAAGCGTGATTTTCATGATTATGTTTGCCGAATCCGATCTGCGGAATTTCGCCCTTGTGTGCCAGTGTCTTGGCCGGCGTCTCCCCACCGAACAAGTCCTTTTGGCCGAGAGGCGAAGCAGGCCCGTCTCGGCGATTCCGTGAATTCCCCTATCGTGAATTCCATCTCGCCCGCGGAGGCGTTTCGATTGCCGAAGGCCAGTGCCGGCGGCAACAGCAGAACGCCTGGGAGAAGCAGGTTGTTCATTTCAGGAAGAGAGGGCATGAAGGTCTCTGGCGCAATATCAGAGTCCTTCCCATAAAATTCAAGGAAAGGGTTTGGCCGGTATTTAAAAACCGCAATACAGCCGGCCCGTGGCAGCGCTGAAGTTTGCGTCAGCCTTGGACGACCGGGGGCAGCGACCCCGGCTGCTACAACGATGGGACCGGCGGCTCTACGCCGCAAGGCGCAGGATTTTTTCCACGACTGCGGGCGTGATGTCGCCGCGTTCGCCCAGCCGGACCATGCCGCGCGCCTGGAGGCGGCGGGCGACCTCGGCGGCGGAGTCGGCCTTGACGCCGTAATTGGCGAGGCGGGTGGGGATACCGAGGGACTCGAAGAACTTGCGCGTGGCGGCAATGACGGCGTCGATGCGGACATCCTCGCTGCCCTCGTGGAGATTCCAGACGCGGGCCCCGTACTGGAGGAGTTTCGCGCGTTTGCCCTCCCGTTGCACCTGCAGGAGGCTGGGCAGCACGATGGCCAGGGTGCGGGCGTGGTCGATGCCGTGCAGGGCGGTGAGCTCATGGCCGATCATGTGAGTGGCCCAGTCCTGCGGCACGCCCAGGCCGATGGCGCCGTTGAGCCCCCACGTCGCGGCCCAGACGAGATTGGCACGGGCGGCGTAGTCGGTCGGCTGGGCCAGCGTTTTCGTTCCCTCCTCGATGAGGACCTGCATGATGGATTCGGCAAAACGATCCTGCAGGGCCGCGTCGGCAGGATAGGTGAGATACTGTTCGACCACGTGGCAGAAGGCGTCGCCGATGCCATTGGCAACCTGGCGGGCGGGCAGGGAAAACGTGGTCTCCGGATCGAGTATGGAGAAGCGAGGGAAGACGAGGGGGTTGATAAACGCGAGTTTCTCGCGGATCGAGCGGCGGCTGATGACGGCGGAGTCGTTGGCTTCGGACCCGGTGGCGGGCAAAGTCAGCACCGTGCCAATGGGCAATGACTGCGTGATCCGGGCCTGCCGGGCGAGGATGTCCCACGGCTCGCCCGCGAATGGCACGGCGGCCGCAACGAACTTGGCGCCGTCGAGCACTGAGCCTCCGCCCACGGCGAGGATCCAGTCCGCCTTTTCCCGGCGGCACAACCCGACGGCCTTCATCAGCGTGTCATAGTCCGGATTGGCCTCGACGCCGAAGAACTCAAATACGGTCCGCCGGCCGAGGGCGCGGCGCACTTGGTCGTAAACGCCGTTGCGTTTGATGCTCCCCCCGCCCGCCAGCAGCATCACTTTGGCATCCGCCGGCAACTCGCGGTCAACTGCGGCGATCTGGCCGCGGCCGAAGCGGATGCGCGTGGGATTGTGGTAGGTGAAATTTTCCATGACTGCTGCATGGTAGGCGTCTGGCACAGTTTGGCAAATGCGTCGTCCGGAGGTGGAGATGTAAAAGGCGGGCGTCGGTGCCCCGACCGGCGCCAGTCGCCGATAGAGGAATCGATTGAGAAGCGAGCGGGAGCCTGCAGGAAAGAAAAATCCTTGATTGGCGGTCGGCTCTGCCGGTTGACTCGCCAAGTGCAGGTCGAAGTGCAAAACAGCTCGGGGCTGACGACCGGCGAAGTGCGCCGTCGCCACATCCTGCTCAAGGCGATGGTGGTGGGAATCCTGGCCGGAGCGCGGGCCTCGGGATTCCGCTGGGCCCTGGAGTTCGCCGAGCTCGGGCGCGACTTCCTTGTCCAACACTGTCCGGACTGGTGGGGTTTGCCAGTGGCGCTGCTGCTCGGTGCGGGAGGCGGCGGGTTGGGCGTATGGCTGGTGCGGCGTTTCGCGCCCCACGCTGCCGGCAGCGGCATTCCGCAGGTCAAATCCATTTTGCTCCGCGAGGCGGAGCCGGAGTGGCGGCGCCTTCTCCCGGTAAAGTTCGTGGGAGGCGTGCTCGCCATCGGTGGCGGACTGTCCTTGGGCCGCGAGGGTCCAACCGTTCAGATGGGCGCTGCGACCGGCCACATGATTTCCGAGTGGTTCCGGGTAAAGCAGGGGGAAGGCGAGCGCCGCGCGCTCATCAGTGCCGGCGCCGGCGCGGGACTCGCGGCCGCATTCAACGCGCCGCTGTCGGGACTGGTGTTCGTACTGGAGGAACTGCACGGCAACTTCACTCCCGTGGTGTTCGTGGCCGCGTTTTTGGCTTCGATCTCCTCCGATGTGGTGGCCCGCCTGCTGATGGGGGAACTGCCGGTGTTTCACCTCGCCGGCATCGTCGCGCCCGGCGTGGCGTCGCTGCCCTGGGCGGCGCTGCTCGGCGTGGCGGCGGGTGGGTTCGGGGTGCTGTTCAACCGGTGTTTGCTGACCACTATCGACCTGCGGGAGCGTCTGCTGCGCTGGCCGCCGCTGGCAGTAGGGGCGGTCGTGGGTGCTTATGTGGGCCTGGTCGGCTGGACGGTGCCGGGGCTGGCCGGTTCGGGTGGCGCGCTCGTTCAAACGGCCCTCGCCGGCAAGCTGGCGCTGTCGGTGCTGCCGCTGTTCGTTATCGCCCGGTTTTCGCTCACAATGGTGAGCTATGGCGCGGGTGCGGCCGGTGGGATTTTCGCGCCGCTGCTGGTGCTGGGCGCGCTGGGCGGCTTGTGGTTCGGTTCGGGCGTGCAGACGGTGGTATCGACGCCGCAACTGACTCCCGCCGTCTTTTGCGTGCTGGGTATGGGCGCAATGTTTACGGCAATCGTGCGGGCCCCTTTGACGGGAATCGTGCTCATGTTGGAGCTCACCGGCGTCTACGATTTCATGCTGCCGCTGCTCGTGAGCTGTCTCGCGGCCTACGGAGTGGCTGAGGCGTTGGGCAACACGCCAATCTATGAGGCGTTGCGCGAGAGGTCGCTCCAGAAGCTGGCAGATCACGGACCGACGAACTGACGTTTTAGGCTTTGCGCGGCCCCGGGATTGCGCGAAAGTAAAGCCCATGTCTGCCGAGCCGATTCGTTACTGGAACCGCTACCGAAAGACCGTCGAAACCGAACAGGTCTACGGCGAGACGTGGCTGCGCTGGACGTATGAGAATCCGCTGGGGCGCCTGGCGCTCGGGTTGGTGATAAAACGCGCGCTGCTTTCCCGCATCTACGGCTGGCGGATGACACGCCGGTTCAGCGCGAGCAAGGTGCTGCCGTTCATTGTCGACTACAATCTCGATGTGGACGAATTTACCAGGACCCCATACGCGTTCAAAAACTTCAACGAGTTCTTCTATCGTGCACTGAAACCCACGGCGCGCCCCATCGCCACGGGTGAAAACGTAGCGGTGCTGCCGGCCGACGGCCGGCATCTGGCATTACCGGGGGTCGATACGGCGTCCGGCTTTTATGCCAAGGGACAGGAGTTTTCCCTCGCGTCGCTGCTGGGCGATGACGCGCTGGCTGCTGAGTTTGCCGGGGGCGCGATCCTCATATCGCGACTGTGTCCGGTGGACTATCACCGGTTTCATTTTCCGGTCGCCGGCACGCCGGGCGAGGCGCGCCTGATCAACGGCTGGCTCTTCTCGGTGAGCCCGATCGCCTTGCGGCGCAGCCTGGCCTACCTGTGGGAAAACAAACGCATGACAACCCTGATCGAGTCCCCGGCATTCGGCCGCGTGGCGATGATTGAGATCGGGGCGACGATGGTGGGCAGCATCATGCAGTTCTTCATCCCGGGGCGTGCCGCGGCGAAAGGAGAGGAGAAGGGCTGGTTCAAGTTTGGCGGTTCGTGCGTGGTGACGCTGTTCCAGGCCGGCCGCATCCGATTCGACGCCGATCTGGTGGAGCAGAGCGCACAGGGCTTGGAAACCTACGCCAAAATGGGCGACCGGCTCGGCGTGGTCGCCGGCGGCGGTGGGGGTCGCTGAGCTTGCGCCACCAGACCCAGGCGGAGCGATGCCGTTCAGCGGACCTCGGCGACCGCCTTTCCGTGAGAGCCGATTCACTTTTGCACAACATCTTCCGCCTGAGTTCGACCCCGCCCTTTCGTCCATGAAGGCCCGACCTTGCGGAGGGGGTCCCCGCCCTCTGATTTGGGCGATGGCGGCCTTGGCTTCGCGGGGTGGGGCACCCCGCCTCCAGCCGGCATGACAGGGGAATCCTAACGGGCGCCTTTGTCCGGAGGCGGGAAGCTCAGCAGACCCGAAGCCAGCGCAATCGTCTCATCGTGGCACCCGATGAACTCGAGCAGACGGCACGCAAAACGGCGCTTGGTGGGCGTGGCGATATTGAGCACAGCCCAGTAGGGCGTGCTGGCGATCTGCCGGGTATGCTTGCGTCGGCGAACTTCCTGAATCTCCTCGCGACTGAGCGCGAGGTAGCGGCGGCCGCTTTCTTGATGAGATACAAAGTCAGCAAAATCGGCGGGATGCGTTTGGGCTACCCAGGCAAGGAGAGCGAGATAAAGAGTGGTGGGATCGGCCCCGGCATTTTTTGCATCAGCCAACTTGTGGAGGATTTCGAATGCCTCATCCCCTGGGGCGGGGTTTTTCATGACTTAATGCTAGCAGACGGAGCAGGAAAGGCAACGGTGTGGCGCGCAGCCGGCCAAAACAGCGCGGGGGATGGAAGGAGAATACCCTGAGGGAAATGGCGCAGCCGGCGTGTCCATGTCCCGCGCTGGTCGGAATGCGCCGGGGATCAACCAGCACTCCGGCCCCCGGGTGGGGTTTCCCTTCCCAGCTGAAAGTCGGTAAAATCATTCATCACGTCACGATAGGGGCGGTCCTGCTTGAATATTTGCAGGATGCGCGCGTGCTCCTGATCGCTGGTGGGGAAAATCCTCGGCGGCTCCCCCGGCAGAAATATGGCCGTGTAGGAGCGCTTGCCGTCATCCATGCGGCGAATCACGAGCATGAAAGTCCTATAATCACGATACACGCCAAGGGCACGAAAAAGAAAACAAGGCCGATGCGGCGGCGGGGCGTGGCTGAGGACGGCGAAATCATGCCTATCCCGGGATTGCCAGCCAATCCCGGTCCGGCATACTGACAGAAATGAAGAGAGCGGTGATCGCAGGAGCGAGCGGGCTGGTGGGTGGATATCTGCTGCGGGAACTGCTGTCATCCCCCGACTACGGGGATGTTGTGGCGGTCGGACGACGGCCGCTCGGGGTGGAGCACGCGAAGCTGACCAAGGTGGTGGCGGATTTTTCGGATCTGAGGGCAGTGGCGGACAGGCTGCGTGGCGACGATGCGTTTTGCTGTCTCGGTACGACGATCAGGAAAGCGGGCACACCGGAGAAATTTTGCGAGGTTGATCACCGTGCTGTCCTGGCATTCGCCTGGGTGGCCCGGCAGGGGGGAGCACGTCGCTTTTTGCTGATATCGGCACTGGGCGCTGATGCCGGCGCGCGCCTTTTCTACCAACGAGTGAAAGGAGAGACGGAAGCGGCCGTACAGGTGATGGGCTTTCCGACGACGTGGATCTTCCGGCCGAGCCTGCTGCTGGGGCCGCGGACGGAATTTCGGATGGGGGAGCGCGTGAGCGGTGTTATTATGCGGGCGATCGGGCCGTTGCTGCCCAGATCATGGCGGCGTTACCGGGCCGTGGAGGCCGAACGGGTGGCGCGGGCGATGAGGCGGTGTGCGCAGGAAACCGGCGATGGGCACGGTGTGCGCATCGTGGAGTCAGACGAAATTGCCCGGCTTGGCGCGTAGGCAAACTCGTCCGGGGAACGGCCGCCCGGCGGCGCAAAACCTCGCATCCTCCCGCTGCGGCGAGCCCCATCGCAACGAGAGGGACGCAGTATTTCATCAACCGACCAATTCAGACTCCTTCTCTTCCCGAAAAAACCCCCATCCGGGTTACTGGGCGGGAGGAGAGTTACGGAGTCCTGGTCGGTGGAGCCGGGGGATTTTGGGGCTCGGTTGACCGGGGTGCCTTTTTTACAAGCTGCAGTTTGAGCACCTGCTGTTCGGCCAATCCATTGGCGCGCAGCCGGACAGTGAGGGGAACCTCGTCGGCCGTGACGCCCATTCGCGAAGTCATGGGTTCGACTTCGCGCGCTTCGCCTCCCGTGAGCGTCAATCGTGGCGGTTGCACTGAAAAATTGCCCAGCGAGGAATTGAAGTCGAGGATCTCGACATCAACAGGGACAGAACCGGTGTTGGTAAGGCGCATGCGAAGTTGCACCGGAGGGAGAGTGCTGCCTTGAGTGGGATAGTAGACGGGGTCGGCATAGTATTCTTCGTCACTATAATTGTCGTCGTACATCCCATAGGGGGAGGCAGGCGCTATATCGCGATCATTATCCTTGCTGCCGCTGTAGCTCCAGAATCCCTTGCGCTTGCCGGATTCCGGACCAAAACCGACGCCTGCACCCAGCAGGACCTCCGCCCGGACTGTGCCGGCGAAAAATGCGCCATGGGCCATCATGGCCGTCGGCGCATTGGGAGTCTCCTTCACCGAGACATTCTGGAAGTTGGGACGGTCAGTGCTGCATGCGACCAGACCCAGGAGAAGAAGACCGCATGGCAGGCAACAAAGGCAGGATGAGAATTTCATGACAGAGGGCGGATGGGACGGGCAGACTCACATCCCAAATGCTGAATTCAATATCCGGAGAACAAGCGCGCGAAGTCAGCCTAAAAAAACGATGAAATTCTCCCCCGATGGTCCGCCGGCTGTGGTCAGTGCGGCGTGACGGACGGCAGCTTTGGCAGGAGGCGGGGGCAAAAGCAGGAATGCGCCGGCCGGCAATCTGGAAACAGGTTGGGGAGGGACGAACGCGCGGATGTCATAATCGTTTGGGGAGACGTGCGAAAGCCGGCGGGGCTTCAGAAAAGACGGGGGAATCGAACACAGGGCGCAATTGATCCGCAGCGGGTGTTCGAGACGGCCGGCATCCCCCGGACGTGCGCCCCTCCATATGAATTGGGAAGGCAATTTATGGATTGTGGTTCGAAAAATCACTACATATGCGTTTCCCCCATATTTATGAAACCTCTTACAACCATGTTTACCCGGTGCAGGTTTGTCTTTGGTGTGCTGCTGGCGATGGGCCTGAGTTTCGCCTTCGCGCGAGCAGATCGGATTGAACTGCAGGATGGCTCGGTTGTGAATGGCAAGATCGTCTCCGCCGATGCCGGCAAATTCAAGGTGGAGACCGACTTCGCCGGCACGGTCGAAATCGCCCAGGACAAGATCAAGAGCTTTGCCTCCGATGAGGCGCTGTTTGTTAATTTGCCGGACGGCACGACGGTGCAGGGCAGGGTCGAGTCGACCGATGCGGGGATCAAAGTGTTCGCGCAGGACGGACAGATGAACACCACGCCGGCAAAGGTCACTGCCGTGTGGCGCTCCGGGGGAGAGAGCCCCGAGATACGCAAGCTGAAGACCGATGCCGCCGCCAGTGCGCGGAAATGGAAATACGAGGCGGGGGTCGACATCACGGGACGCACCGGTCCGCAGGAGAAATTCGGCAGCGCCCTGGACTTCAAGGCGACGCTGGGCAGCCCGCACGACAAGCTGCAGTTCTACGCCCATGCTGAGCGCGCCAAGGAAAACGGAAGGGACACGGCGGATGCCCAGAAGGGCGGCGTGGATTATTCCGCATTCTACAGCGACAAGAACGTCTGGTACGTGCGCACGGAACTGGAGAAGGACAAGATCAAGGCCCTGGATCTTCGTTCGACCTCGGCGTTCGGTCTCGGGCGCAAACTGATTAAAAAACCGGTGCAGGATCTCGAGTTCCGTTTCGGTGCCAGCTACCTGTATGAAACCTACTCGAACAACACCAAGTTCGACTCGCCCGGTCTCGATGTTTCGCTGTTGCACAACTACACGTTCACCGGTCGCGCCAAGATGATCAACAATCTGACCTACACTCCGGCGTTCAAGGATTTCAAAAACTACCGGCTCCACCATGAGTCGGCCATCGAGCTGCCGATCGGGGCGAGCATGTGGAAGCTACGGATCGGCCTCGTCAATGAATACCTGAGCGAGCCGCCGCCGGCAACCGAACGGCTCGACACCGTGTATTTCACCCGCCTGATCCTGAACTGGGAGTAGGCTCGGGAGGCATCTCCTTGACGAAGACGGAACCGTCGCCGGTTCCGTCTTTTGTTTTATGCCAGGCGGCGCGCCTCCACTCCGCAGCGGGAGCCGGGGCAGCCAAGCCTGCCGGCGAATCAGGACCGTGTCACGCGTGGAGCGGAAAAGTGTGCAGCACCGTGTGCACGGCTCCCGTGGACCGCAGATCGCTGCTGTAAAGATGGAAATCACTGACGCGAAATGGCGGCGCCTCGAAGGTGTTGTTCCGGCGCAGGAAGTCGTCGAGCTTGTTCCTGGCGGGCTTATCCAGCGGTGGTTTTGTCCGGATGCGGCCCAGGGTGATGTGCGGTTGGAAGGAGCGCATTTCAATATTCATGTCCACGCGCAGCAGCGCATCGTCAACCTGCTGCCGCAGTTGGAACAGGCGGGTGTGGGCGCGGCCCAGGCCGACCCAGAGAACCCGCGGCAGGCCGCGCAGGGGGAAAACGCCCATGCCCGAGACCGGGAGCACAAACGGCTCCACGGCTACCGTCGCCAGGGTCGTCGCGATGGCCGGAATGAGCTCCTCCGCCGTGTCACCGAGAAAGCGGAGCGTCAGATGCAATTGCTCGGGGCGCGTCCAAGCCAAGCCGGGCACGGGGGCAGCCAGGGCGGCAAGTTCGCACCGCACCACCTCGGGCAGATCAATGGCGACGAAGAGTCGGCGGGACGACATGAAGCCATTAAAGTCATTGGCGGTGATTCGGCACGCCAGAAATAGGTTTGGATCGGGCGATCTTTGGGATCAGATCGCAGGCCATGAAGCGATTTTTGGCATTTTGGTTTTCTCTGGCAGCGCTGGCCGGGGCGACGGGTCCCTCCTTTTGGCAGCAGCTCACACCGGGAGAGCGTCAGGCGGCGGGACTCGGGCAATTGACGGATGAGCAGAAAGTGATGCTCAACATGCTCGCCGAGCGGTATGCGCGCGAAGGCGTCCGCCAGGCGCGCGAACAGGTAAAGGAGGAGGTGCAGACCCAGGTGCAGAAGGAGGCAAAGGCGCGCGAGGAGGCGAAAGCCGGCCTGTCATCCGCAGAAAAGAAGAAGGGGTTTCGCACCCATATCGTGGGCGAGTTCAAAGGCTGGACCGGAACGACACTCTTTCGTCTCGAAAACGGGCAGGTCTGGGTGCAAACGGACAAGACCGACCACCTATGGATCGAGACCACCGTCAATCCTGAAGTGGAAATCAGACCTTCGGCACTTGGCGGATGGAAACTGTATTACCTGCCCAAGGGAAACTGGGTGCGAGTGCGACGGTTGGAATAGCGCGGGGCGGGGGCGCTGTCGAACATAAGGAAAGGGGCGGCGTGAATACGGGGCCGCTCGAGGAATGTCCGCCGCAGGGTGTGATCCGGCGACGGGAGCCCGGGATAATTTCGCCCCGGGTCATGCGGTGACTTTGAAGACGTAGACTGCGCCCTGTTCGGTGCCGATCGCGAGCAGCTCATCATCGGCACTCCATGCCACCTTGGTGGCAGGAGCGGGCATGCGGATCTCGGCCACGAGCGGCTGCGGTCGCGTCGGCGCCCAGAGCGAAAGCACGCCGTCTGCCGCCGCGGTGGCCAGGAGACCATGGCGGTGCTGGAAGGCGACCGCGGAAGTGCGCGCCGACTGAGGGAGGATCCCGGGCTCACGGCCTTCCGGTCCCGCGCCGGAGCAATCCCACACGCAAGCGTCGCGTCCACCCCCGGTGGCCAGCCAGCGGCTGTCGTGACTGAACGAAAGCTCGTTTACCCTGGTTTCATAGCCGCTCATGTGCAGTTCGGCGTTCTGGGAGGGAAGCCAGAGATGCACCGCGTTGTTCTGCGTCCCGCCGACGAGCCAGCGCCCATCAGGGGACCAGACGAGCGCATTGATGGCGTTGCCATATGCGAATTCCTTTAGCGCAGTGAAAGTGTCCGCATCCTACAGACAGACGCCGCCGAAGTAAGCGGCCGCCAGCCGCGGGTTCGGGGCTGGCGGGGTGGGCGAAGCGGCAGGAGAGATATCCGCCAGCGCGAGGGCGGAGATGGATTTTGGCGTGTCCATGAACCGCTGGACGACAGAGCCGCCGACGTTTAGGGCGACAAGCTTGCGGCCGGCGGCGGCGAAAAGAATAGGCGTCAGGCCGGAGGCGTCAGACGCGAGGAGCGAAGCATCAGGTTTTGGGTTGGAAGTAGGCTCAGTCTGAAGCCTGGTACCTGGAGCCTGATGCCTCCAACAAAGATGCTCGACCCACGCGGAGCCCACGGCAGCCACGGCGGTTTGGGTTCCGGTGGCAGCGTCCCAGAATCGCACGGCGCCATCCTGGCCACCGGTGGCGAGAATAAGGCGGGAGGCGGCAGGTGGAGGGAGAGAGGGGGAGGAATTCTCCCGTTGCCCATCTCCTGTCGTGTCGGGCTGCCACGCGATGACATTCGTGCCGTGAGCATGACCGCTGAGATGGTGTACGACGGCGCCAGCGGCGGCATCCATCAACGTGACCGGGCCGGAAGTGGCGGCGGCGGCCAGGCGGGAACCGTCGGGCGACCACGCCAGATCGATGACATAATCATCGAGCATCCCGGCCCAGTGCTTGGTGATGTTCATCTAGGAGAAGTGAGAAGCGGTGAGTGAGAATCGAGAAAGGCTTACATCGGGGGAAGTCGGGGAAAAGGCTCGCTACTCACTACTCTCTACTTCAATCCGCCAGGCACGCCTTGAAGCCGTCGGTCAGGGCGCTGCGGTCGAGATTCCGGCCGATGAAGACGAGCGTGTTTTGGCGCGGTTCGTCCGAGCCCCATTTGCGGTCGAACCTCGCGTCGAACAGCATGTGCACACCCTGGAAAACGAGGCGTTTTTCCGTTCCACGCACGGCGAGCACGCCCTTCATGCGGTAGATGTCGCCGCCCTTGGCTTGCAGCAGACGGCTGACCCAGGCGTTCAGGCGGTTGCCATCCAGATCGCCGGGCGTGGTGATGCCAACGGAGGCCACGTCTTCCTGGTGGGGGTGTGCGTGACGAAAATTCCGGTCCCAGATGGGGCGCACCGGAGCGCCGCCCGGACCGTGGAGGTGGAGGGGTCGGGCGTGCGCTGTGAAAAGCATGTGGCGCCCGGGGCGGCTCACCTTGACTGGGAAGTGGGCATGGCCGTCGCGGAGCTTGAGGCGCAGGAGCCCGGTGCCGGTCTCGATTATTTCGCCGGGCAGGATGATTTTCTCCCAGTCGGAGAAGGCGAGCACAGCGGTTTGGATGGCGGCATCGCTTCCGGGAGTTGTGCAGCCCTCGGCGCGGTCGGAACCCGGCTCTGACCTCGCGTCCCCAGGCAGAGGCATGAGGACAACGGCGAGCTCGTCCGCCTCGTGGCGGGCATGGTGATGACCGTCAGGCCCGTGATCATGCGCGTGGCCATCGCCATGCTCGTGATGGCCGAGGCAGAGCTCGTAATCGCCGACGGCGAGCTCGTAGACGCCTGCCCACTCAAAGGGGTATTCGGTGTCGAGGAACTGCGGATCGACCTCGAGCGCACGGTCGAGATTGAAACCGCCGATATTAAGCACGCGCTCAACGTCCAGATCGGCATTTTGCGTGCGATGGACGCGGGCGAGAGCGTTGATGCGGCGGAGGCGCGTCTCGAGCAGGTCGAGTTCGGCGAGGTTGGAGAGGTCGATCTTGTTGAGCAGAATGACATCTGCGAAGGCGATCTGTTTTTTGACCTCGGGGGAATGGGCAAGGTGCTGGAGCACATGCCGGGCGTCGACCACTGTGACGACGCCGTCGAGGCGGAAGTTCTCGCGCATCTCGGGGTCGCTGAAAAAAGTCTGTGCGACGGGGGCGGGGTTGGCGAGGCCGGTGGTCTCGATAAGAACGCCGTCCAGCCGGTCCTTGCGCTTCATGAGCCGGCCGAGGATGCGGATCAGATCGCCCCGCACCGTGCAGCACAGGCAGCCGTTGTTCATCTCGAAGATTTCCTCGTCGCCTTGGATAACGAGCTGGTTGTCGACGCCGACATCGCCGAATTCGTTTTCGATGACGGCGATTTTCCGGCCATGCTGGCCGGTGAGGATGCGGTTCAGCAGGGTTGTTTTACCGGCGCCGAGAAAGCCGGTAAGGACGGTGACGGGAATCGGAGAGGACATGGAGGAGAGAAAGAGAGGAAGACGGGCAAGACGGCAGAACGGAACGAGAGCCCAGCAAAAGCGTCATGGCGTGCTTTGCAACCCAGCGCACCGCCGTCTCCCGGGGCCGGAGGGCGCAAAGGGCTCGCCGGTTTGCCTCAGCGGGGGGCACCCGCATGCCCCTGCGGAGAAAGCGTCGGCGGGGCGATGGTCGCCCCAATCGGGGCGGAGGCTAGGAGGGTAGGATACGCAACTGAATGCTGGGGACGCGGCGGTCGTGCGAAATAATGTCCGACACCACGATCAACCTGGCGCCGGGGGCGATCCGGCCGGAGGCTTGGAGATGGTTGATGGCGCTCCCGATGGTCTGGTCGGGTTCGGCGTGGAATTGCAGGAAGATCGGTTCGACGGCGCGCGCGAGATGCAGCTGGCGAAGTGTCTCCCGGGAGTTGGTGAAGGCAAGGATGGGCGCCCGTGCAGGACGCAGCGCGGCCAAGCCGAAGGCGGTGGAGCCCTGGCGCGTGAACGCCACGAGGGCCGATCCGGGCATCTCGTTGGCCATGACGATGGCCGACCGGAACAGCTTCATGCGTTCCTCGGTGAAAAACATGGGCTCCGCGAAGTCCTCGGCCATCACCTGCTCGATGCGGCGGGAGATGGTGTCAAGCGTCTTGACGCACTCCAGCGGATGGCGGCCGACCGTGGTTTCGCCAGAGAGCATCACGCAGTCGGCCTGCTCGAACACGGCGTTGGCGGCGTCGGTGACCTCGGCGCGCGTCGGCATGGGCTGCTCGATCATCGATTCGAGGATGTGCGTGGCAATGATGACGGGCCGCCCGTGGGCGAGGCAGGAGCGCACGGCCTGGCGCTGGATGATGGGCAACTCCTCGAAGGGACACTCGATCCCCAGGTCGCCGCGTGCGATCATCAGGGCATCGCTCGCCTGTACGATCTCATCGAGGTTTTCGATGGCGCTCTGGTCTTCGATCTTGGCGATGATGCGGACACTCGCGTGCCGCACCCGGAGAAAGTTGCGCACCAGCTCGATGTCCGCCACCTCGCGGACAAACGACTGGGCGATATAGTCGATGCCCTCCTCGAGGCCGAGCAGGGCGTCGGCGCGGTCCTTCTCGGTAAAGGCGGGGAGGTTCACCTTCACGCCGGGGAGATTGATGTGGCGGCGCGAGGCGAGCTGGCCGGGGGTAAGCACGCGGCAGCGGATGCGGGTGTCGTTTTTTTCCAGCACTTCGAGGCGGATGAGGCCGTTGTCGACCAGGACAGTGTCGCCGACGCTGATGTCCTTGACGAGATCGCGGTAGTTGACGTCGACCGAGCGCACCTCCTCGGCCTGGGTGCGCGTGGCGCCGGGCTTGACGGTGAAATCGAAGACCTCGCCCGGCTGCAGCTCGATGGGTGCGGCGACGTCGCCGGTGCGGATCTCCGGGCCCTTGATGTCCATCATGATCGCAACTTCCTGGCCGACCTCCTGGCTGGCCGCGCGGATCCGGCGGATGACGGTGCGTGTCCACTCGTGCGTGGCGTGCGCCATGTTCAAACGGAAGATGGCGACCCCGGCCTGGATGAGCCGGACCAGCATTTCCTTGCTTTCCGTGGCCGGCCCGAGAGTGGCGATGATCTTGGTGCGGCGCTGATCGTGCGTAGGCATACGACGCCAAAATGGGCGGACCCGCCCGGCACCTGCAAAGCAAAAGCGGTGATTCCGGCCGCGACATGCGGAACCTCGACGACATCAACGGCATCGGCTGCCAGTTTGATTGTGCGGAGCTGCGACATTCGTCTAAAAGCGTGTGCCACAATGAGTGTCCCTCCCCCTTTGATGCGTCCTGATCCGGATCGCAGGCATCCTCCGGGGTATCGCGCGCGGCAGGGCCTCAACTGGGGCGTGGTCGGGTTGATGTACACGTCCTACTACCTGTGCCGCTACAATCTCTCGCTGGCCAACAAGTCCATAGCCGCCGAATTCAATTTCTCGAAGTCCGACATGAGCAGCATCATTTCGGCGCAGTTGCTGGCCTATGCCATCGGGCAGGCGGTCAACGGACTGCTGACCGACCGGCTCGGCGGCAAGCGCGCCATGATCATCGGGGCGGCTGGCACCGTGGTGATGAACATTGCCTTTGGCGCGGCTTCGTTCTGGGGCATGCTGTGATTGTTTGTGCTGCTGCGCGGCATCGACGGCTATTCCCAGGCGTTCGGCGCACCCGGTTTCATCAAGATCAATGCATCCTGGTTCAGCCAGAAGGAGCGCGGCACCTTCGCGGGCATCTTCGGGTTCATGATTAACCTCGGGCGGCTGGGGATTTTCAAATTGGGGCCGGCTTTGCTGGCGGGCTTCACTTTCCTCGGCATGTGGCAGGTGCCGCCGTTGCACTGGCGCTGGCTGTTCTGGATCCCGGCTGGCGTGGCGTCCCTCGTGGCCTCAATTCTGGCTCTGGTGGTCAAGGACACGCCCGAGGAATGCGGCTTCCATGAGGTGCACCCCGGCGAGGCCGACCATGCCGATACCGACGTGCACGGTGAAATCAGGACGGTCTTCAGGCAGATCGTCACCAATCGCGTCGTCTGGATCATCGCCGCAGCCTATGCCTGCACCGGCGCCGTGCGGCAGACCATCGACCAGTGGTTCCCGCGCTATCTGCAGGAGGCCCATCAACTCAGCATGAGCGATCCTCTTTTCCAATGGACCGGATTTCTGATCCCGTTTGTCGCCTCCACCGGCTCGCTGTTGTCGGGCATCATCTCCGATCGCCTGTTCGCTGGCAGGAGGGCACCGGTGGCGGCCGGGATTTATGGCATTGAGGTGGCGGTCATTCTGGCCGCCGCGCAGGCGCAGAGCACGCTGGCCATCGTGATCTCGTTTGTGGCAATATCATTTACCGCCAACTCGACCCACTCGCTGCTGGGACCGGCTGCGGCGATGGACATCGGCGGGCGCAAGATGGCCGCCTTTGCCTCGGGTTGCATTGATTCCTTCCAATACCTCGGCGCCGCCCTGGCCATCAAGATCCTCGGCTGGGTGCTCGATCACACGGGTTATACCTGCTTTTTCTACTACATGGTGCCGTTCGGCGTCCTCGGTTTTGCGCTTATGTACAGCATCATTCATCGCACGAGCCTGAGGAACGAGCCACTGCCTTGACGGCGCCTGGGGCGTCCTTGGCGCGATCTTCGGGCCGCTCCTGTCGTTTGGCGCCGATTCCGTCCCCAGCCGGGGCCAGGCTGTCGCCGAGCCGGGACGGAAGAAGCCGGCCGCGCCGGCGCCGCCGGTCTCAGTCGAATTCGTAGAACGGTGTGCCGCATCCCGGCGCCACCACCGAAAAGCCGCACCGTCGTGCCGCCAGCGCCGCCCCGCAAGAGGTCTCGACCGCGGCGGGCGAGTTGCAGTCCCGGCTCAAGTGGGCGAGGAACACATGGCGCCAGCGCGCGCCGTCGACCGACTCGAAAAGCTCGCGCGCCGCGGCGTTCGACAGGTGTCCGTGCCGCCCGCCGATGCGCTGCTTGACCGACCACGGCCTTTTCGGGTCGGCCTTCAGCATCTCCGGGCAATGGTTTGCCTCGACCACCAGCACATCGGCCTCGCGGATGCGCTCGCGGACATTGGCCGGCGTGTGGCCGAGATCGGTCAGCCAGGCCAGGCTGCGGCGCGGCGAGAGCAGGTCTCCTTGGCCGTGCGCAAAGATAAAACCGACGGGATCATGGGCGTCGTGCGGCACCGTGAAACTGGTGATCTCCAGATCGCGGAAGCGGAAAGTCGCACCCGTTTCAAAAAGATGCCACTGGGGCCGGTGGCGCAGCCGCGCCTGCAGTGCCTGCGCCGTCGCCCGGTTGGCGTAGAGGTGGATGTGCGGATGGCGCGAGAGGCCGTTGAGGCCCGCGGCGTGGTCGCCATGCTCGTGGGTCAGGAAGACCGCATCGATTTGGCTGAGCGATTCGCCGGCTGCGGCAAGCAATTCGCCGAGTCTTTTGGCGGAAAAACCGGCGTCGACGAGCACGCGCGCGCCCTCCGTCTGGAGGAGCGCCGCATTGCCCGAACTGCCGCTGCCGAGAATACAGAATCGCATGGCCATCGCCGGGCATCCAAAGACCCGTCCGGCCCGAAGGGCAATGGTTTTTCTGGCGCCGGCGACGCGCAGAGTTGACCCGACCGGGTTTCTGGCTTGGCTGGTTTATCCATGTCTAAGCAGGCCGTCGCGCACAGGAAAGCCCGGTTTACTCCGGTCCGTTCGCTCCCGGGTACCGCCACAGTGACCCGGCAGGTGCATTTCAACGCCGCCCACCGGCTGTACAACCCGGCACGCAGCCGGCGGTGGAACGAGCAACGGTTCGGCGTCTGTGCCAATCCCAACTGGCACGGCCACAACTACGTGCTCGAGGTGTCAGTCCGCGGCGAGCCGGACCCGGCGACCGGCTACGTGCTTAGCTTGGACGAACTAAAACGCATTCTGATCGCGGTGATTGTGGACAAGTGCGACCATCGCAACCTCAACGAAGAGGTTGATTTTTTGCGTGGCATCATTCCCTCCACTGAAAACCTGGTGATCGCCTTCTGGCACCAGATTGAGCCCTGCCTCAAACGGGGTCGGCTCCACTGCGTCCGCCTCTACGAAACGCCGCGTCATTTCGCGGAATACCATGGATCCTTGGCCGGCTAATCATGGGATGACGGGGCCGCGCCCGCATCGGTCCATCCCGCGCCTGCGGGTATCGTTCCAACCGCCCGGCCGCTCCATACCAATTACGACATGAGCAAAAAGAAACCGATGTATCTCCACCGTTCCGCAGATGGAGTGCCGGCCCGCATCAAGCGCGCCTACGATCGCAAATTTCGGCCCGCCCCGGCCTACCGTGACACGCTGCCCGACATGATGGAGGCGGCGCACGATGCGATCCAGGGGGCCAACGTTCCCATTCAGCAGGTCGGCGTGCACAATTTTCGGCTGCCGCTCAAGTTCCGCACCAAGGAAGGGTCGCAGCATACGCTCGAAGCCAGTGTCACCGGCACGGTTTCGCTCGAGGCCGAGCACAAGGGCATCAACATGAGCCGCATCGTGCGGTCGTTCTACGACCACAAGGACCAGGTGTTCACCGGCGAGTGGATGGGGCGCATCCTCAAGACTTATCTCAACAAGATCGAGAGCAAGGACGCCCGGCTTAAGATTAGCTTCTCATACCCCATGCTCCAGCGCAGCCTGCGCAGCAACCTGGAGGGCTACCAGTACTACCAGGTGGCGTTCGAGGGTGTCATGACCCGCACCGGCATCTACCGCCGCTTCATCCACTTCGATTTCGTCTATTCCTCGGCCTGTCCCTGCTCGGCCGAGCTGGCGGAGCACGCCCGCGACCGGCGGGCCGCCTACGGCGTGCCGCATTCGCAGCGCAGCAAGGCACGCATCATCCTCGAGGAGGTCGAGGGCAAGAAGATCTGGATCGAGGACGTGCAGGCGCACTGCCTCCGGGCGCTCGAAACCGAGACCCAGGTCATGGTGAAGCGCGAGGACGAGCAGGCTTTCGCCGAACTGAACGGCGCGCACCTCAAGTTTGTAGAGGATGCCGCGCGGCTGCTCTACAAGGAGTTCGACACCGATCCCCGCATCAAGGATTTCCAGATCGCCTGCTCGCACCTCGAGTCGCTGCACTCGCACGATGCGGTGTCCGTCATCTGCAAGGGCGTGCCCGGCGGCTTCACCGCCGATTTCATGGCCTTCGGCTCGCTGGTGTGCTGAGCGAAACTGCCGCCGACATCACGGATCAGCGCGCATCGGACCGATGATTCACGAAAAGCCCAGTGGGGACATGATCGGTGCCGCGATGGCGGTGCCAAACGAGCCGGGGCCGGGATTGGATGAAGAACCATACGAACGCGCCCCGGTCATCGAACTGCGCAGGCACAGGCACAAGATCGATCAGCAGAAACAGTTTGTGGTTCATTGTGCCGGCGAGACCATCGGCATGCTGGTCCCCGGCCTAATCATTGACGGCTTGGTTGATTGCCGATCCGAAGGTGGTGGAGGCCTTCAACGAAACCCGCCTGCGGCAGATGATCGGCTGCTTGGCCATTACCAGGCTCCAGCTTGCACTGCTGCTCAATTTCAAGCATGCGAAACTCCAATGGAAGCGATTCGTCCGTGAAGCCGAAAAATAATCCGCGTTCATCCGCGAGATCAGCGGGCTCCTCCCCCGTTGTTCTGATCACCGGTGCTTCCCAGGGGATCGGCGCCGCCACCGCCCAGGTGTTTGCCCGCGAGGAGCGCTGCCGCCTGGCTCTGGTCGCGCGCAACGTGAGGAATCTGCGTGCCGTGGCCCGCGCCTGCCGGCGGCTCGGGGCGGCCGCCGTCGAGGTTTTCCCCTGCGACGTCGGCGACGAGGCGGCCGTGGCGGCCATGGCTGACGCCGTGACAGGGCGCTTCGGCGGGGTGGATGCAATTATCAATAATGCCGGCAAATTCTTCAGCGCTCCATTTTTGAAGATGAGCATCGCGGATTTCGACCGGATCGTCCGTGCGAACCTGCGCAGTATATTTCTCGTCTCGCGGGCGCTGGTGCCCGGCATGGTCAGGCGCCGCCGCGGCGATGTCTTCAACGTGAGCTCCATCGCCGGCTTGCAGGCGTATCCGGGCGGTGCGGCATACTCATCGGCCAAGTTCGGCGTCACCGGACTCAGCCAGGTGATGCGGGCCGAACTGAAGGACAAGGGAGTGCGGGTCTGCTGCGTCTGCCCGGGCGCTACATTCACGCCGTCATGGGCCGGCAGCGGGGTGGACAGGAAGCGGATGATGCCTGCCGATGATGTCGCCCGGGCCATCCTGGATGTTTATCGCCTCAGCCGCCGCAGCGTTGTCGAGGAGCTCGTGCTCCGCCCGCAGTTGGGCGACGTCTAGAGTCCTCACATGCACGTCAACTAATAGTTGACGTTACGCACAGGACTCTCGGGGGATTCTAGTGTGCCTTCGCCGTGTGATGAACCGGCGTGGCGCCGCGCCGGGACGCGACCCATTCACCTAGACGGCAGGCGCCGGCCAGACACTCGGCCGGCGGGCGGCCATCGAGCCTCAGCGCGATAAAGGCGGCGAGAAACGCATCGCCGGCCCCGACCGGATCGACCACGGTCACCGGTTGCGCGGGTTCCCAAGTCCACTGGCCCCTGCTCAGCAAGCCCGCCCCGCGCGCGCCGGCGGTGATGCATATCGTGGCGCAGCCGGTCTGCTCGGCGAGGGCACGGGCGTGAGCCTCCTCCCGACCGGGCGAGGCGGACTCGCTGGCGGCAAGCCGGGCGGCTTCGGCGGCGTTGAGCTTGAGCAGGGTGGCCTTCCGGGCCAGTTCGTGCGCCAGCGGAAGGTCGTCATGTGGCGGACGGAGGTTGACGTCGCAAACCCGCTCGGCGTCCGGCGGCAGCACGGCCAGCAATCGCTCGAGCGTAGCGCGGTTCATGGTGGAACGCTGCGCGAGCGAGCCGAAGACGAAGGCGCGGGCACTGTGGGCGGCGCGGATGACATCCTCGTTCGTCCCGATCTGGTCCCAGGCGACACTCGGAATGATCTCGAACTGCGCGTCGCCTTTTGAGGGAAGGGAGACCCGCACATAGCCGGTGGGCAGGCCCTGGTGACGCGAGATGCCGGCGGTATCGAGATGCCAGTGCCGCAGGCGGCGCAGCAGCTCATCGCCCAGCAGGTCGCGACCGACGGCGGAGACGAGACGCACGTCCGCCCCGAGGTTTTTCAGGTGGTAGGCGACATTCAAGGGGGCCCCGCCGGGGAAAAGACCGTCGGGCAGGAAATCCCAGAGGATTTCGCCGAAACAGAGGACGATGGGCTGTAGCGGGTGCATGGTGCGGGCTAGAGGAGAAGGGGCATCCGGCAGCTCATCATGTTCGGGGGGGCGCTGTTCTTACAAGAGGGATTGCTGGTCGCCTCCCGCGAGCGGCTTGAGGCCGATGGCGAGGTAGCCCTTGGCCGTGAGGACGCGGCCTTGGGGCGTGCGCTGCAGGTAGCCTTCCTGGATCAGGAAGGGCTCGTGCACCTCCTCGAGCGTGTCTGCCTCCTCGCCCACCGCGACGGCAATGGTGCCAAGGCCGACCGGGCCGCCGCGATGATGCTCGGCGATGAGGCGGAGGATGCGTTTGTCCATTTCGTCGAGGCCGGCGGCGTCGATCTCCAGGAGTTCCAGCGCGGCCGCAGCGACGGGCCGGGTAATTCTGCCGTTGGCCTTTTCCTGGGCAAAATCACGGACGAAGTTAACAAGGTTGTTGGCAATGCGGGGCGTGCCCCGGGCGCGCGAGGCGATTTCCTGCGCGCCACCGGAGTCGATCTCGACCTTGAGGAGGCCGCAACTGCGGCAGACAATGCCTTCTAGCGTGGCATGGTCGTAGTAATCGAGGCGTGTGTGGAGGGTGAAGCGGCTGCGCAGCGGCGCGGTCAGCAGGCCGGAGCGGGTGGTGGCGCCGACAAGGGTGAAGCGTGGAATCGAGAGCCGGACACTGCGGGCGTTGGGCCCCTGGTCGATCATGATATCGAGCCGGAAATCCTCCATCGCCGAGTATAGATATTCCTCGACGGTCTTCGGAATACGGTGAATTTCATCGATAAAAAGGAGGTCACCCTCCTCGAGATTGGTGAGCAGGCCGGCCAGGTCGCCGGCCTTTTCGACCACCGGGCCGGAGGTCACACGCACATTGCGGCCCAATTCATGGCCGAGGATGAATGCGAGGGTGGTCTTTCCAAGTCCAGGGGGGCCGCTGAGCAGGATGTGGTTCAGGGCCTCGCCGCGGCGCCGGGCCGCGCCGACCATGACCTTGAGGCGTTCGACCGTCTTCGGCTGGCCGGCAAAGTCGGCGAAAGTGAGCGGACGCAGGGCGGCCTCGGAGGAGGAGAGGGGCGTCGCGAGTGTCGTGGCGATGAAATTGGTGCCTTTTGCTGGATCAGGGGGCATGGAGGAGGGATCCTTCACTGCGTGCTAAGTGACAAGCCGAGCGGGGGGCGGTGCAAGGAATCCAGCGGCAGGAATGGCATCATTGCCACTCCACCTCGGCGCCGAGGCTGCGCAGATTCTCGACGAAGTTGGGGTGGGCGCGCCGGATGATGTCCGCATTCTTGACCACGCTGCGGCCGGGAATGCTGGCGGCGACGAGGAAGAGCGCGACGGCGGCTCGGATGATATAGGGTGCGTCGACGACCGAGGGACGCAGGGGACGGTGGCCGAACACAATGACCCGGTGCGGATCGCTGACGACGACATGGGCGCCAAACTTCACCAGTTCTGGAATCCACGTGAAGCCGCCCTCGTAGACCTTGTTCCAGAACATGACCGCACCGTCCGCGCGCACCGAGAGCGCGATCAGGCACGGCAGCAGGTCCACGGGGAAATAGGGCCATGGCGCCGCCTCGATCTTCGGCAGCAGGTTGGTCGTGTAGGGTTGCTCGACGACCAGCTGCTGGCCGCGCCGGACGATGGCGGTGTCGCCCTGATGGCTGATTTCAACCCCGAGTTTTCGGAAGGCGCGGACGATCAGGTCAAAGTGCTCGGGGAGCGAATTTCTGACCCGGACTTCGCCGCCTGTGATGGCGCCCAGCGCGAGGAAGGTGACGATCTCGTGGTAATCGCTGCTAATCGTGAAGGTGGTGCCAGCGAGTTTCCTGACGCCCCGGACGGTGAGTTTGCTCGTCCCGATCCCCTCAATTCTGGCGCCCAGGGCGGCGAGCATTCGGCAGAGATCCTGCACGTGGGGCTCGCTGGCGGCGTTGATGAGTGTGGATGTGCCGTCGGCCAGAGCGGCGGCCATGATGAAGTTTTCCGTCGCGGTGACGGACATGTAGTCGGGCCAGTGGCGCGCGGCGGTGAAGCGCCCCTTCAGGCGCATCGTCAGGGTGCCGTTGTGCGAGATCTTTGCCCCGAGTTTCCCCAGAATCTCGAGGTGCGGATCAAGTTCGCGGATGCCGAGCGAGCAGCCCTTGGTGTTCGCCGGGATGGCGAGCCGGCGCATGCGCTGCAGCAGCGGCGCAAACAGCAGCACGGACGACCGCATGCCGGCCGGAAGTTCACCGCGCAGGCGGTCGGAGTCGAAGGTCGAATGGTCGAGCGTCATCCGGCCGGCGTCCCGGTCCCAATCGATGCGCGAGCCCTGTTCGGCGAGAAAGCTGACCAGCTTTTCAACATCAGTGATAAGAGGGACGTTGCGGAGCGTGACGGGGGCGTCGGTGAGCAGAGAGGCGCAGATGAGGGGCAACGCGGAGTTTTTGTTGCCGGAGGGGGTGAGCGTGCCGCTGAGGGGCTTGCCACCGTTAACAATTAGATCAGCCATGATGGAGGATTGTCATCGCGAGCGAAACAGCCGCCCGGCAATCGCGCAAGATTGCTTCGGCACTGCGCCCCCCGCAAGGACAGATGGGAATAAAAAAGGCGTCCGCGAAGAGCGAACGCCTTGAAATCCGAGTCGCGCGGAGCGCGTTGGCAAGTATCAAGTGGGCTGACCGCCGCCCTGACCGCCCCCGTGATATTCGCCGCGGTACTGTCCGCCCCGGCCTTGTCCTCCGCGATGACGGCGGTTCCGGCCATGACGCTGGCCGCGGAATTCGCCTTCGCGGGGCTGGCCTTCTCCGCCGCGCTGGCCTCCGCCTCCCTGGTCCTGATTGGGGCCGCCCCGTCCCCGGCCGCGACCGCCGCGATGACGGCGGTGACGCTGGCCGCGGAATTCGCCTTCGCGGGACGGCTGGGCGGCAGTGGCGCCTTCCGCCGGAGGATTTTCCTTGGATTCGCCACCAAAGAATGACTTTACCCATCCGAACAGCCCACCGGATTTTTTCGGTTCCTCGGCGGTGCTTTCAGCGGGCGGCAATGAGGCTTCAGGTCGTCGGTTTTCGGGACGCTCGTGCCGGAACTGATCCCGGTCGCGCGGCGGACGTCCGTTGCGGCGCTGGCGTTCGCCATAAGGCTCGCGTTGGGGCCGGAAACTGGCGCTTTCCCAGGTCTGGGCTGGCGTGGCTCTTTGTTTTTCCGGAGGAAGAATCTTGAGTTCAGCCTTCGTGGCATCGACGGAGGCTGCTTCAGCTGTCTTGTCCAGAGGGAACAATTCCGGAACCGCTGGTGCCGCTGTATCAAGGGTGGGCCCGGCGATTCCGGCGGGCGGCGTGCCAGTGGCAGGAGGAGTCGAGTCGCTGACGACCGGAGCCGGCGCAGCGGGTTCCGTCACCGTCGGAGGAGTGGCGGGTGCGGGTTCGGGTGGCGCGGCAGGCGGAGCGAACGGATTTTTGTACTCACGCGGAGCGTTGATGATTTCAATCGCGGTCGGAGTGTAGTCAGTCGGCGCTGCCGGGGTGGATGTTGGGCTGCTGGGGGTGGGGCGTCTGCCGCGGGCCAGCCCTGAGCCGCGACCAGTGCCGAAGGAGGAGGGGACGGCCGTGGAATCGGCCGCCGGGGGAGGGGTCGCGGTGCCTTCGGCGGACGCACCGGACGATTCATTGGAGGACATGTCTGTTACTTCTTGTTGTGTAGGCGCTCACCAATGTTGGGAACGCGGATTTGGAGTGCCGGCCGGAACGCAGAAATGCGCTCTACGGCGGCAGCAAATAAGCAGGGTCGCCAAACAGGCTGGACAGCGCAACTGCAAAATCAGGCCGAGGCAGGCTTGCCAGCGGGCCAGGGGCTGCCCACGCTTAGATAACATGGACAAACTCGAAGAGATTTTTCGCATGCAAGATGCGCTGAATAAGCGTATTGGGGTGAATTTGCCCCCGGCTTCCGATGAGGAGAAGGCCAAGTGGATTCTCAACTACACCCGCGCACTGCAGCAGGAGACGGCGGAGCTGATTGACTCGGTGCCTTGGAAATGGTGGGCCAAATATCAGAAATTTGACGAGCAAAATGCCCGGGTCGAGATCGTCGATCTGTTTCACTTTCTGGTTTCACTGGCGCAATGCTTGGGCATGACCGCAGAAGACGTCTATCAAGCTTATCTGAAGAAGAACGCCGTGAACTTTCAGCGTCAGGAAACCGGTTACCACAAAAAGGACGAGCACGACTCGAAGCACATCTAGAACAGTTTGAGTGAAACTGTGGCCGCTGGGGCCTGATCCAGGTCGCGCCGAAGGATGACTGGAGCCGCGGCGACCCGCCGCGGAATCAGGCGCGTATGGCGGGCGAGGTCGCCCGCGCTCCAGCGGCAAGAACCGGCCACGACATTTTTTGACTGCGGTAGGCGCCTTGCGAGACGATCCCCTCGCGGGCCTTAACGCAAACTACCCCGGCTTGCGGCCGGGGCAGCGAATGAGTTAGACCGCAGAGGTCTCGAAAGCGCGGGTTTAGAATTCCGTCCGCATGGTGAACGAAATCTTACGGGGCTCACCGGGAAAGATATTCTGGAACGTTCGGGCATGGCCGATGTACTTCCGGTCGAGGACGTTTCCGATATTGACGGTGAAGTTGGAACTCTTCCACCGGTAATAGAAAGCCAAGTCCACGCGCGTGTATCCCGGCTGGACGAAGTAATTCGAGTCCGGAGAGCCACCATAGCGCTTGCCGATATAGAAAGTCCCCACGCCAGCGCCGAGTCCCTTGAGAGAGCCCGTGGCGATGTTGTAGCGTGTCCACAGGCTGCCACTGGCCCGAGGCGCATTCGCCAGGTCCTTGTCGATTATGGCCAGATTATTGGACTTGGTGATGGTGGCTGCATTGTAGGCCATGCCAGCCTGGAGCTGCCAGTTGGGGATGGGCATCCAAGACCCCTCCCATTCGACGCCCTTGCTGGTCTGCTCGCCGTCGACCCGCATGATGCCCTGGCCGTCAGGGAGATTCAGACCGGTGCCGACCAGCACGTTGGTCTTTTTGATTTCATAGGCGGCCAGCGTGGTAAAGAGACTGGAGTCGGCATTTTGCACTTTGAAGCCCGCTTCAATCTGTTCGCCTTCTTCCGGCGGGAAACCGGACCGTCCGGTGGCGTCGACATTGGTGAGATTGTTGGGCTTGAAGGACTGGCTGGTGCAGGCGTAGATCGAAAGCAGATCGGTCAGTTTGTAGACGATGCCGGCTTGGTACACGACGGCATTGACGTTCTGGCTGTAGTACCTTTTCCGAATGGCATCATAGGCATGCGCATTTGTCTGGTCGCGGCGGATGCCCAGGGTCACATTCGTCCGGTCACCGATTTTCATCAAATCGGAAGCGTAAAACCCATAGGAATAGATGTTCTGCACCGGTTCCTGCTGCCCGGTGCCATCCGCCGGATAAGGCTGCAATCCCCGGATGGGATTAAAAATTGTCACCGGAGTAGCAACAATCGGGCCGTAGCCGACACGCCACAGGTCGGTGAATTCGATTAGGCCGCCCATGCCGAAAAGCAGGGTGTTGCGGAAGGATTCCGGGCCGACAGTGCCAAAAACATTGGCATCCCCAACATTCCAGCGGTGCCCGTTCTTTTGTTTCTGATACCGGCGCCGGAGCGTGGAGTCTTCAACGGGATATTTCGAAACCAGGGTTCCTGATGTCGACAGGGCTTGGCGGGTGTCGCCATGCCAAACGGAGCGGGTCTGTGCGCGCATCGCCCAGCCGTTGTCGAATCTGTGCTGAAAGGTCGAGCTGAAGCTCTCGCCGAAGTCGCGATCCCAGTCCGTCTTCTCATTGTAGACCGTCCGGTAGTCGGGCAGATAACCGAGATTGTTCCACGGCGCGATCATGCCATCGTCGGCGGCGCGCCGATTCTTAAATAACTCGGCCTTGAGGGTCAGGAAGGTGTCGTTGGTCCAACGATAGGTCATGGACGGGTATAAGCCGAAGGTCTGGGAGTCGATTCCCCAGCGGAAGGAACTGGCGTCCTCGCCAAACACCACCAAGCGGTAAAGCCAGTGCCGGTCCTGATCGATCGGTCCGGTCATGTCGAGCGTTCCATTCAGGCCGAGATCCTTGCCCAATCCGCTCAAGTCCGAGGCATAGGATGAGACGCGAAAAGTGAAGCTTCGCTCCGTCCTCATTTTTGGGCCCTTGGTGACCAGGTTGATCAGGCCACCGGGATTCATCTGTCCGTAAAGGACCGAATTGGGGCCCTTTAGCACTTCGACCCGCTCGGTGTTCGCCGTGCTGGCCGATCCTTTGGTGGTCAAGCTGCCCTGCAGGCCGTCGGTCTGGAGATTCTGCAGGAACGTCCCGGCGTTGGAAAAGCCGCGGACATTGAAGCCGTTGGAATTGGTGGACTCACGGTTCATGCCCACCGCATAGGGCTGGAGTTCCTCCAGGTTCTGCACCTTGCGGTCGCCGATGGCGGCGGCATTCATTTCGGTCAGCGATTTGGCATGCTCCTTGTTTTCGACGGGCACCTTGGTCGCCATGGTGGTCGTCTGCTCGACATAGCTATCGAGATTGGTTTCATCAGCGGCTACGGAGGAGGGTTGAGGGGCGGTCTGCCCAATCGCAATCGTCGCTGCTGCGGCGAACGATAATGCAATGAGCCCACTAAGCTGTGGGCGGTAAACGAATCGATGCATCGTCATAGTTATTTGGGGTTAGGATATTACGACTGAAATATCTGCTGAAAATACTTGCGCTGACTTCGGCCTGGGCCGTGGGGTCAATTCTGGGGGTAGTGATTAATGGCGGGGTAGTGGGGCAGATGCCATACCAATTCCAGCTTATAGGACAATGGCATCTTTTGATATGCGAGGCTGAGGTAAAGCTTAATTCTCATCAAGCCTAATACCGAAGTTTTAACGGGGGTAAGCGATATCAGACTAATTTTCCCAAAACATCCCGGAAGGCAGGCAGGTCAACACCGAGGATTAGTGAAATTTAACCAGTGACGGTTGGGCCCGATTGGTCCACCTCTTCCCCAGGGAGGTCAGGACTTCACTTGTCCGACCACATGTCAAAGGCGTGCAGGCGTCCGTCGGCATCACCATCCGTTCCGGACTGAACATTCGGGAAGGATTCTCTCCGCTGCCGGCCGCCTCGGAGCAGGCGTGATCAGGCAGCGATGCCGCGACCCACAGAACGGAACCTTCGTTGAAGAAAGCGCGGCTTCATCCCACGGCCACGAACATGCCGTGGAATTCGACCGCAGGTTGGTCGCCTTCGCCTTCGACGATAGCGGCGAGTTCCATACGGGCCTTTTTGTGGCGGCGCACATTGGCGAGGAACTCGGCCACCACGGCGGCCGGCGGGCGGACGCAGACGGCGCGCAATCTGCCGCGCACCGGCTCACGGTAGCTGGCCCGGCTGCTTTTGAGCACCACGTGTCCTTCACACAGGCCGGCCTCCTGGAGAAGCGTCCACACCAGACCGTAGCCGGCCAGGGTAGGGAGCGCGTGCAGGCTGCCGCCGAAGGCGGTGCCCAAGTGATTGATGTTGGCAGTGAGCGGGGCTTCAACAACGACGCGCAGCGCGCTGTTTTCCGGGACGCGGATCTCCATCGCCTGCGTGAGCGGAATCTTCTCGTGCAGGAAAGCTTCGAGTTCGCGGGCCGACCGGCTGGCAGGTTTCGGGGATTTCATTCGCCGATGATTTTGACCAGCACGCGCTTCCGGCGACAGCCGTCAAACTCGCCATAGAAAATCTGCTCCCACGGTCCGAAATCGAGCTGGCCGCCGGTGATGGCGACGACAACCTCCCGACCCATGATTGTGCGCTTGAGATGGGCGTCGGCATTGTCCTCGCGGACGTTGTGCCGGTATTGCGAATGCGGCCTCTCCGGGGCGAGCCTTTCGAGCCACACCTCGAAATCGTGGTGCAGGCCGGCCTCGTCGTCGTTGATGAATACCGAGGCGCTGATGTGCATGGCGTTTACGAGGCAGAGGCCCTCCTGCACGCCGCTGGCCTTCACGGCGTCGGCGACCTGCGGCGTGATGTTGAGCAGTTGGCGTCGTTGCGGCACCTCAAACCAGAGTTCCTGCCGATGGAATTTCATGCCGGTGACGGTTACACTCGGTCCCGCCGTCCGCCAAGCCGGATGTGCGCGGGAGTATTGCCATTTGAGCCGGATTTGATCAGCATAAAAACATGAATTACCTTCCGCTGCGTGCGCGCCGCTGGCTTATCGGAATTGCCGCGGCTTTGCTTGTTTTCACAGTCGCCGGGTTTTGGATCGCCCCGCCGATCATAAAGGCGCAGGCGGAAAAGAAGCTCTCGGAGACGCTCGGTCGCCACGTTACCATCGGCCAGGTTCGCCTGAATCCTTATGCGCTGTCGGTCACGCTGGAGCGGTTCGACATCCGCACGCCGGATGAACGCGGCTCGTTCGCCGGATGGGATCGGTTGTATGTGAACGCCGATGCCTTCGGTTCGCTCTTCGGCGAATGGGTCGTGAGCGCCATTGAACTAGATGGATTCCATGCGGCAGTGGCTGTGGAGCGCGACGGATCGTTCAATTTTTCCGACATCCTGAAGAAACTCTCTCCCGCGACGCCAGCAGCCGCGGAGACTCCCACTCCGCCCGCGCGACCAGTGCGCATCGGGCGGCTGGCGGTAACGGGGGCGCAGCTCGATTTTGCCGACCTCTCAAGGCGGTTGCCATTCCGCACGGTGATTGGACCGGTGGCATTCACTCTGACGGATTTCCGGACCGCTGGCGAGCGCGGAGCGCCGTATCAGTTTGCGGCGGTCACGGAGACCGGGGAGAAGCTGATGTGGAAAGGCTCGCTGCGCGCGGAGCCGTTCCGCTCGCAGGGTGAATTTTCGGTGGAGAATCTGGCGCTGCCGAAATACGCGCCATTCTATGCGGATTTGGTGCGGGCCGATCTGCTGGAGGGAAAACTCTCCGTGCAGGGACGCTACGAGATCGACCTCGATCCGGCCAAACGGGTGCTTCGTCTGCAGGAAGGCGGGATGCAATTGCGCACCCTGCGGGTGGCTGAGCGGGACAGCACCACGGCGGTGCTGGAACTGCCGGCTCTTGATGTGGCCGGCGTGGTGGCCGATGCGGTGGCCATGAAGGTTTCCATCGCCCGGATCGGGCTGCAGGGCGGCCGCGTCGCCGCCCAGCGGGACGCCGCCGGCACGATCAATCTGCTCCGGCTGCTGCCGCCCCCGGCGGAGGATCCTGTTTCGGCCCCGGCCGCCAGCGCGGCCCCGGCAGGAGCCAAGCTGCCGGACTTTTCCCTGGGGGAGCTGGCCATCGAGAATTTCACATTGGAGTTTGAAGACCAGGCCGCTCCGCGCCCGGCGCACCTGAGTCTCGGTGGGGTGATGGTATCGTTGAAAAACTTCTCGCTTGCTGACCATGCGACGATGCCGCTGCAAGCCAGTTTCACCTGGGCCCCGCAGGGCACGGTGCGCGTCGAGGGCACGGTGGAGTTGAAGCCGCAAATCCATGCCAGCGTGAAGACCGTGGCCGCCGGATTCGAAATTCTACCGCTCAGCCCCTATCTCGAGCAGTTCGTCAACGTGCGTCTCACGCAGGGCGCGGTGTCGGCGACCCTCGAGACCGGGGTCACGCTGACGGACGGTGCAGCGCCGGCGGTGACCGCCTCAGGCGATATTGCGGTGGAGAAATTCGCCCTGGTCGACGGAGTTCGGAGCGAACCGCTGGCGGGCTTCGGCCGGGTGGTGCTGACCGGGCTCCAGGCAGCCACGACCCCACAGCTATCCCTTACGCTGGCCGAGGTTGCCATCTCCGGTCCCTATGCGCGAGTGGTCGTGGCCGAGGACAAGACGATCAATCTCGCCGCTGTCGCGAAGAGTGAGCCGGCGCCGGCAACGGCGACCCCGACCCCGGCCCCGGCGGCTCAGGCTGCGCCAGCCGTACCCAGCGTCGAGATCGGCCGGATCGTGATAGACGGGGGCGATTTCAGCTTCACCGACCGTTCGCTCCAGCCCGGCGTGCATATGGCGCTACAAGAGTTCGCGGGCACGGTCACCGGCCTCTCCTCGGCCCACCCTGGCCAGGGGCAGATCGACCTGAAGACGATCGTAGACGGGGCAGGGCCGATCGCCATCTCCGGGCGGCTCGATCCGCTCGCTGCGAGGAAATTTGTGGACCTGAAGGTTGACGTGAAGAACGTCGATCTCACCCCGCTCAGCCCCTACAGCGGCAAATTCGCCGGCTATGAGCTCGCGCGCGGCCAGCTCAATGTCGACGTTGCCGCCAAGCTCGATGACCGGAAGCTCGATCTCACCAATGTGGTTACCGTGAACCAGTTCACCTTCGGGACAGCGACCAACAGTCCAGACGCCACCGGCCTGCCGGTCCGGCTTGGCGTCGCGCTGCTCAAGGATAGCGACGGACGGATCGTCTTGGATGTGCCGGTGCAGGGCAGCCTCGACGATCCCGAATTCCGCATCGGGCGCGTCGTCTGGCGCGTCATTTCCAATTTGCTCGTGAAGGCCGCCACGTCCCCCTTCACACTGCTGGGATCGATGTTCGGTGGAGGTGGCGATGAGCTGGCCTACCAGGATTTCTCTCCTGGAGGTAGCGACCTGCAGGCGGCGGAACTGTCCAAGCTGGCCACGCTCATCAAGGCGCTCAACAACCGGCCTGGACTGAATCTCGGGATCGAGGGCAGTTACGACCGCGCTGCCGACAGTTATGCAGTGCAACGCTTGAAACTCACCGACATGGTGCGGCGCAAAATCTGGGAGGAACAGCGCGCAACCGACTCCAACATCGCTCCGCCCGAACAGCTCGTGATCACGCCGGAACAGCAGGCCGCGATTCTCAAGAAGCTTTTCGACGAGAAATTCCCGCCGGGTACCACCTTCGGCACGCCATTGCCGACCCCGCCCGCCGTCGTCACTCCGCCTGCGCCACCCCAGGGCTTTTTCAAGCGACTGATCGCTTGGCTTACCTTCAAGGCCCAGCGTGAGCAGCGCGCGGCGCAGCGGGAAAACGCCCGTCTGACGGCGGAACACGAACAGGCAGTGGCTGCCGCCAAGGCTACCGGCCTGCCGCTCGAGGAGATGACCGGCCGGCTGGCCGAGACGGTCGAGGTGACCTCCGACGATTTACAGATGCTCGCCGACACCCGCGCCCGCCGGGTGCGCGACTATCTGGCCACCGAGGGCCAGATCGCGGCCGACCGGCTTTTCATCAGCAAGCCGAAGGATCCCTCCGCGGCGTCGGCCGGGAAGGGGCCGCGCGTGTTTCTCGAATTGCAGTAATCATGGACTGCCGTCCGGGTTGCGGCGCCTGCTGCATCGCCCCCTCCCTCTCGTCACCGATTCCGGGAATGCCATCCGGCAAACCCGGCGGTATTCCCTGCGTGCAGTTGCTGCCGGATTACCGGTGCGCGCTCTTCGGCCGGCCCGGGAGGCCGGCCGTGTGCGGGAATTTGCGGCCGGCGGAAGAGATGTGCGGCGCGACCCGCGCCGAGGCCCTGGCCTTTCTCACCCGGCTGGAGCGGGCGACGCGGCCGCAGTGAGGCGGGTGAAAAAGCCCGGGCTGAGATCCTTCCGGTGGTGGACCGACAGCACGTCATGAAGTTTGGCGAGTTGACGCTCGACCTGCTCCAGGCGTGGCTCCTCGGCCACGAGCAGGAGCATGAGGCTCGTTGCCCCCTCGGCGAGAGGGACGCAGAGAATGGCCTCGAGATTGAAGGCGCGGCGCGCAAACAGTCCCGTGATGTGCGACATCGTGCCCGGATGGTTGCGCACCCGCAGCTCGAGCACCGCCGTGGGGGCCGGAGGTTTGTCGCGCAATACGTGACAATTCCCCGTGGCGGTTTCCGACGGCGGGGAGGAGCTTGCAGGCAAGGGGAAGGAAGGCGAGTGGTCAGGCATGGAGGGAGGCGAGTTCGGGTTCGGCAATCATCTGGTGGTTGGCAGCGCCGGGCGGCACCATGGGCAGCACGTTGGCGTGCTCCTCGATAGGGATGTCGATCACGCAGGGCCCCGGGGCTGCCAGCGCCTCGGCGAGGTCGGTGAGCGGGTCGCCCGCGGGATCGAGCCGTATTCCGCGGAGGCCGAATGCACGGGCCAGCGCGGCGAAATCGGGTACGACGTCAAAGCGGGAAGCCTCGTAGCGGCCATGGTAGAAGAGTTCCTGCTGCTGGCGCACGAGGCCGAGCTGCCCGTTGTTGAACACCAGCACGGCGACCGGCAGACGCAGTTCGGCCAGGGTCGCGAGCTCCTGAATGTTCATGAGAATGGAGCCGTCACCGCTCACGCAGGCGACGCGGCGGCCCGGCTGCGCGAGCGCGGCACCGATCGCGGCGGGCAGGCCGAAGCCCATTGTGCCGAGCCCGCCCGAGGTGAGCAGTCCGCGCGGCCGGCGCACGGGGTAGGCCTGGGCGACCCACATCTGATGCTGGCCCACGTCGGTCGTGAGAATGGTGTCGATCGGCAGCATCTCGCCGAGAAACTGACAGAGGTTGACCGGATGCAGGGGGTCCTCGGCGCGGGGAGGATGACGCAAGGGATGTGCCTGGCGGAGGTGCGACGCCCGGGTGCGCCAGGCCGGGCGGGATTGTGCGGGCAGATGCTCCAGCAGGCGGCGGAGAATGTCGGCGGCGTCTCCCACGAGACTGACGTAGGGGAGCTTGATCTTGCCGATTTCCGCCTGGTCGATGTCGATATGGGCGATGGTGGCATGCGGGCAGAATTCAGCCACGCGGCCGGTGGCGCGATCGTCGAAACGCACGCCGATGCCGAGGAGCAGGTCGGCCTCCTCGAGGAGCAGGTTGGTGCCCTTGGTCGCATGCATGCCGAGCATGCCCATGAACAGCGGATTGGCGGGCGGCATGGCGCCGAGGGCCATGAGGGTGCAGACGGTCGGCGCCGAGAGGCGCTGCGCCAGCGTGCAGGCGAGATCGGCGGCGCCGGAGGAGATCACACCGCCGCCGAGATACAGCACGGGGCGTTGCGCTGCGGCGAGCCGCCGCGCGAGGGTGGCGATTTCCTCCTCGGGGCAGGGCGGAGGCGGTACGGCCCCGCCGGGCGCGGGCCAGTCCGTCACCTCGAGAGTGGCAGTGAGCACATCCTTGGGAACGTCGATGGCCACGGGGCCGGGGCGGCCGGACTCGGCGAGTTGAAAGGCGAGCGGCACCACCTCGAGCAACTGGGCGGCGGAGCGGGCGAGGAAGTTGTGCTTCGTGATCGGCAGGGTGAGGCCGTAGGTGTCGACCTCCTGGAAGGCATCGGTGCCGATGAGCGTCTGCGGCACCTGGCCGGTGATGGCCACGAGCGGGACGGAATCGAGCCGGGCATCGGCGATCGCAGTGAGAAGATTGGTGGCGCCCGGACCGGAAGTGGCGACGCAGACGGCGGCGCGGCCGGTGGCGCGCGCCATGCCCTGGGCGATGAAGCCGGCGCCCTGCTCATGGCGCGTCAGAACATGGCGGATGGTTCTCTGCTGACCCGCAGAGTGCAGGGCGTCGTAGAACGGCAGGATGGCTCCGCCGGGAATGCCCGCGATGGTATGAATGCCCTGTCGTTCAAGCAGGGTGCGGAGAAGTCTGGCTCCAGTGGTTTTCATATGGTTTGGGTTGGGAGCCCGTTCCTTTGCCGGTTCCGGTGGGGCCAAAAAAAAGCCCCCTCCGGTCGGCGCCGGAGGGGGCAAAGTCGGTTATAACTCAGATCCCTCGCGGCACGCGTTTCAGGACGACGACGACCAGAAGAAGGAGGCCGAGGGAAGCTAGAGTCGTCGGGCGGAAGGGATTCATGAGGAGATGATCGAAGAAACGAGAGGAAGGATCGGATGTCAAGGCGGCAGCGCTAGAGCGCCATGCTCTGCGACGAGAAGCATCACCGACACAAGCACTGCCATGCTTGAGGCATAATGCGCGGTTTCCTGCTGCGGCGCGGCCACGCCACAGTCGGAGGGGCGCGCGGCGATTACCGCACCTTAATCTAACTTGATTCCTTCGCCTTGCAGAGGGGGCACAAAGAAGAATGTCATCTATTAAATGACAATGTCGGGTTGGGCGCCGGCCGTCCGGTGGTCTCGCGGTCGGGGTTCGATCTGTGGCGGTCCTCTCGCGCCCGGCGAAATGGGGCGGGGTACCGTCCGGAAGGATGATCGGCCCCGCATGCAGGCTGGCCGACGGCGCATTTTTCGTTTGGATGGTCGGCCCATGGCCCGACCCGACGAAGCTCCCAAGGTTATTTTCTCCATGATCGGCGTCTCGAAGAAAATCGAGCGCAAGGAGATTATCCGCGACATCTCGCTGTCCTTTTTCCATGGCGCCAAGATCGGCGTGCTGGGTCTCAACGGCTCCGGCAAGTCGTCGCTTCTGCGCATCCTGGCAGGGCGCGACACGGAGTTCGAAGGGCAGGTGCATTTCGAGCCGGGTTATCCGGTCGGCCTGCTCGAGCAGGAGCCACATCTCTCGGCGGGCCGCACCGTACGGGCCTGCGTTGAGGAGGGCGTGAAGCCCCTGACCGATCTCGTGGCCGCCTATGATGCCACGTGGGACGAGATCAACGGGGCGACCGATGAAGGGACCAAGGACGCCATCATGAGGAAGCAGGGTGAGATGCAGGAGAAGATCGACGCCCTTGGCGCATGGGATGTGGCTTCGCACGTCGAGATGGCGATGGACGCGCTGCGGTGCCCCCCCGGGGAACAGGTGGTGGACAATCTTTCCGGCGGCGAGCGGCGGCGCGTGGCGCTCGCCCGGCTGCTGTTGCAGAAACCGGCCATCCTGCTGCTCGACGAACCGACCAACCATCTCGACGCCGAAAGCGTCAACTGGCTCGAGCAGCACCTGGCGCGATACGAGGGGACGGTGATCGCGGTGACGCATGACCGCTATTTTTTGGACAACGTGGCCGGCTGGATCCTCGAGCTCGATCGCGGCCACGGCATCCCCTGGAAAGGGAATTACTCCTCGTGGCTCGAGCAGAAGCAGCGCCGCTTCGCGGTCGAGCAGCGAACGGAGGATCGCCGTCAGAAGGCGATGGCGCGCGAGCTGGAATGGATCCGTTCCTCGGCCAAGGCCCGACAGGCCAAGGGGCAGGCACGCATCAACGCCTACGAGGAGATGCTGAAGGAAAATGTGGACGAGAAGGAAAAGGAGTTCGAAATTATCATCCCCCCGGGGCCGCGGCTCGGCACGCTCGTTGTCGAGGCGCGGAAAGTGGCGAAGGGCTACGGCGAAAATCTGCTGTTCGAGAACCTCGACTTCATGCTGCCGCCCGGCGGCATCGTGGGGGTCATTGGTCCGAACGGGGCGGGCAAGACCACGCTGTTCCGGTTGATCACCGGCGCGGAACAGCCCGACGCCGGCGCGCTTCGGGTTGGCGACACGGTGAAAATCGCGCATGTGGACCAGTCGCGCGAATCGCTGCCGGGTGCCGCGACGATCTTCGAGGCCATCAGCGGCGGGGAGGAGATCCTGCGGCTGGGTGGCCGCGAGGTGAATGCGCGGGCCTATTGTGCGCGATTCGGTTTCACCGGCGCCGACCAGCAGAAGAAGGTCGGCGTGCTCTCCGGGGGCGAGCGTAACCGCGTGCACCTGGCCCGTCTGCTCAAGAGCGGAGCCAATCTCATCCTTCTCGACGAGCCGACCAATGATCTCGACGTGAATTCGATCCGCGCGCTGGAGGAGGCGCTGGAAAACTTTGCCGGCTGCGCCGTTGTCGTTTCGCACGACCGCTGGTTCCTCGACCGCGTGGCCACGCACATCCTGGCCTTCGAGGGCGAGAGCACGGCCGTTTTTTTCAATGGCAACTACTCGAGCTACCTCGAGGACTTCCGGCGGCGCAAGGGGAAGGACGCCGACCAGCCGCACCGCATAAAGTATCGCAGGCTCACACGGTAGGGAATTGGCTTAACGCGAATGGGCGACACCGTTGTGGCCGGCTGGCCACCCGGTGTTTGTCCCCGGTTCTCGCTCGCGCGAAACCGAGGCAAAGAACGCCGACCAGCCGCACCGGATCAAGTATCGCAAGCTGGCGCGCTGAACGGAACAGGCCGCCAGCGGGGTGCAGGCAGAGAGCAGTCAACAGCGACCAGTGGATGGGGCCCCGCATTCCGGCAGACCGTCCGAACCGATCTTGATCCCCATCCATGACAGCACCGCTGGCATTTTAGGTTGATAATGGAGGCAAGGACCCAGCCATCTGATGGTCCGTCCTTGCAGCGGAAGGTGAATGAACGATGGAACATGGCTTGGGAGGGTGGCGCCAGCGAAGGCTTGCGGAGAGGTGCCCATGTCGTCCTGGGTAAATCCCTGCCTTGCCTGGAGGGGCAAAAATCATAGCCTTACTTAATGCGCGAACGACTGAAAGTGGTCGAAGGCGATATCACGAGGCTGGCGGTTGAAGTCATCGTCAATGGAGCCAACAATTCACTGCTCGGCGGTGGCGGGGTGGATGGAGCGATCCATGATGCGGCGGGCCCGGAGTTGCGCACGGAATGCAAGCGACACGGGGGCTGTGCGACGGGCGATGCCAAGCTGACCCATGGTTACAAACTGCGCGCGAAGTACGTCATTCATGCCGTCGGCCCGATTTGGAAGGGAGGGGGAGAGGGGGAGGCCGCGGTGCTGGCATCGTGTTATCAGCGGGCGCTGGAGATCGCCGCGGCGCACCGATTCAAGACGATGGCCTTTCCTTCCATCAGCACAGGTTTTTATGGCTATCCGTTGGAGGAGGCGTGCCGCATTGCGATCAGGACCTGCGCGGAGTTTTTGAAAAACAGCGAATGGCCGCAGCAGGTGACGTTTGTCGGCTTCGGACAGCATGACTACAAGGTCTACCGCGCCGCCCTGACGGAGATGCTGGGCGGAACCCGGGCGCCCATGGAGGGCAAAGGCGGAACCCGGCCTCCGATGAGCGGGAAGGGAGGGACGCGTCCGCCGGTGAAGGCCTAGTGCCGGCGCAGGCCGGGCCGGGACGCGGTTACTCGAATCCGAACAGCCGCGCCAAGGCACGGCGATCGCGCTTGGTAGGCCGGCCAAGACCTTTTCCCCTGGCCAGGAACAGTTCGACCTTCGGGCGTTTCAATTTTTCGTATTCGGCTGGCGGGGTGAGGTCCTCGACGAACTCCGGCAGCAATTTGGCCCCGACCCGGGCGGCCGGCACGGCGACCACCCTGAGGGTGCGGGACATGACCCCCAGGCGCACTGACACGATCTCGCCCGGCCGCACGTCGCGGGCCGGCTTGGCCGGCTGGTTGTTGACCTGCGCGGAGCCGTTGCGGCATGCGGCGGTGGCGTCGCTGCGGGTCTTGAACACGCGCACGTGCCACAGCCATTTGTCGAGCCGGCAGTCGGGGACGGATTTCATTGTGCGAATGGATTCAAGACCAACCGGCGTGGAAAGAGAATCTGGAAATCAGAAACCGGACGGCGGAGGGGAATGGGGCGGCGGGCTTGCTTTTCCCGAATTGCTGAATTCCAAAGGATAGGGGAATGGTACTGCTTAGGGCGGTCTCCCCGATTTGTCCCATCATGAAACGCGCCATCCTGCTTCTTGCCGCCAGTGCGGCCTTGTTTTTTATGAGTCAAAGTCATGTTCAAGCCGAGACGGTCAACTCCTCTTCCAAATCCCAGTTCGCCACCTTTGGCGGCGGCTGCTTCTGGTGCATGCAGGCCGTGTTCGAGCGCGTGCCCGGCGTGAAAAATGTCGTATGCGGCTATTCCGGCGGACACGTCGACCAGCCGTCCTATGAGCAGGTCTGCTCCCATAAAACCGGGCATGCCGAGGTTGTGCAGATCGAGTTCGAACCCGCCGAGGTCAGCTATGGACACCTGCTGAATGTGTTTTGGGAGGCGCACGACCCGACCTCGCTGAACAGGCAGGGAGATGACGAGGGGCCGCAATATCGCTCGGTGGTGTTCTACCACGATGAGACGCAGCATCAGGCCGTACTTAAGGCCAAGGCCGGAGAGCAACAGAACCTTACGCGTCCCATCGTGACCGAAATCGTGCCGCTGAAGAAATTCTGGCCGGCGGAGGAGTACCACCAGCATTACTTCGAGAAAAACCCATCCGCGGGCTATTGCGCGTTCGTCATCAGGCCCAAGGTGGCAAAGCTGCAGAAGGAAGGTGTGATTGCGAAATAGCACCGGACTGGACACGGATGGACACGGCGGCATCCATGCCCATCGATATTGCCCATGGTTCCCTTGATTTCAGTCCTGATGCCGGTGCGCAACGCTGCCGTCACGGTGGCGCGGGCGGTGGAGAGCATCCGGGTGCAGACCTGGCCGGATTGGGAGCTGCTGGCCGTCGATGACGGATCCACCGATGGCACACGCGAATGGCTGCGCGCCGCCGCCGGAGCCGACCGGCGCATCCGTCTGCTGGAGCGTCCGCCCGAGGGCCTCGTGGCGGCCCTCAACGCTGGACTGGCCGCTGCACGCGGCCGATTGATCGCCCGCATGGACGCCGATGACGAGTCGCATCCCAAGCGACTGGCCGCACAGGCGGCTTTCTTGGCGGCGAATCCCGATCTCGGCGTGGTGGGCTGCCTGGTCGACTTCGGCGGCGATCGCCGTGCGCAGGCTGGATACGCCTTGCATGTGGATTGGGTAAACTCGTTGCTCACGCCGGAGGCGATCGCGCTCAACCGGTTCGTCGAGTCGCCGTTCGCCCATCCGAGCGTGATGTTTCGGCGCGAACTGGTCGGCCGACTGGGGGGCTATCGGGAAGGGGACTTCCCCGAGGACTATGAACTTTGGCTGCGTTGGCTCGATGCCGGCGTGCGGATGGCCAAGGTGCCGCGGATGCTCCTCACATGGCACGATCCGCCAGCCCGGCTTTCGCGGACGGATCCGCGCTACGACCCGGAGGCGTTTTTCCGGCTGAAGGCCTTCTGGCTGGCGCGCTGGCTGCGGGCCAATATCGGCGCGCCGCGGAAAATCTTGGTCTGGGGTGCGGGCCGGCCTACGCGCAAACGGGCGGCGTGGTTGAAAGAGCAGGGGGTGAGGATAACTGGCTACATCGACATCGACCCGAAAAAGACGGGTCGGCCGATTGGAGGACGGCAGGTGCTGGCGGTGGACGGGCTTCCGCCGCCGGGTGAGGTATTCGTGCTTGGTTATGTGGCGAGCCGGGGCGCTCGCGAACTCATCCGAGGTCATCTGGCGGCTCGTGGCTACGCCGAAGGCGGCGATTTTTTGATGTGCGCCTGATGGTCCGCGGCGGGACCGGCCGTCGTCCGGAAGCTCGACTTTGGCGGATTCTGCGTAAACTGGCGCGGCATGCCTGAGGAAAAGCCAAACCCGTCCGCCGCATCCGGCGCCACCGTCACGGTCAGTTTCGTGCGCCACCGCAATGCGTTGCTGACGCGGGGAGATTTGGGCCCGTTGTTCGTCGACTACTACCTGCACCTGGCGGACCACGGCATCCGGCACTCGCCGGAGCAGGACCGGATGTTCAAGGATGCGCTGGCGGCGTTCACCCTGCACTGCGCCTCCCGTCCGCGCCACGAGCACATCGCTTGGACGCTTAATTTCCAGCAACCTCTGATCAATTTCTTCTTTGCCGGGGATAATGAGGACTGCACGGTAGTGGGCCGGATTTTTACTGAGAACGTGAAGGAGGCGGAGCGGAACATTTTCTACAGCGACATCGTCGGCCGGCGCGGCGGCCGTCCGCGCCGCAGTGTGGTGAACTTCGATGGAGCGGAGGTGCTGCGCGCCGTCGAGGCCTACTATGCTCACAGCGAGCAGCGTCCGGTGCGCTGTTTTCACGGGGGAGAGGATGAGTATGTGATGCTGGCCTCGCATCCGGACTGTGACATGGCGTGGTTCCGCGGGGTGGAAGCGGCCGGCGTGCTGACCCTAGGGCAGGCCGAGACGGTGTCCTTGATCGAGCGGCGGGCCTATCGCTGGCACTGTGGATGCAATCAGCGGAAAATCCTCGGCGCGATCGCGCCGGCCTTCCGCACGAATCCCGACGCCATGTTTGGCGGCGAGGAGACCATTCACGTGCAATGCCCGCGCTGTGCGGCGCAACATACCCTGACCCGGGAGGCCTTGGAGGCGTACGTGGCCCAGACGCGGAAGGGCGGCGCATGAATGTCTGGGAAATCGCCGGCACGGTGCTGGGCGTGTTGGGCGTTGCGCTGACGATCCGGCAGAGCCTCTGGTGCTGGCCGGTGGGCATCGTCCAGGTGCTGATCTACGCGTGGGTGTTCTACACCGCGAAGCTATATTCCGACGTCATTCTCCAATTTGTGTTTTTCGTGCTGCAGGCGTACGGGTGGTGGCACTGGCTGCGCGGCGGGACCGGGCACGCCGCGCTGCCGGTATCGCGGCTGTCCTCGCAGGGCCTCGCCGGCTGGGTGGCCGTGGGGGCGGGACTGACGGCTGCGTGGGGCCTGTTCATGCACCGCACCACGGACGCGGCGCTGCCGTACTGGGATGCGTTCATCCTCGTCTTCAGCCTGATCGCGCAATGGCTGCAGGCGCGCAAGAATCTCGAATGCTGGGCGGGCTGGATGATCGTCAATGTTGTCGCGATCGGCGTCTACTGGGCGAAGGGGCTGCAGCTGACTTCCGGCCTGTACGGCATCTTCCTGCTCATGGCGGCAGCCGGCTGGTACGAGTGGCAGCGGTCAATCTTGCGCCGTGTCGCCGTCTTCGGCCCGGAGTCGACTGGCAAGACGCGGCTGGCCGAAAAACTGGCGGCGCATTTCGGCACGGTGCTCGTGCCAGAGTATTCGCGGCGGTTTTGGGACGAACATGGGGGCATCACGGCGGCGGACATTCCGGGCATCGCACACCGCCAATGGGCGCTGGAGGAAGCCGGCGCGGCGGAAGCCCGTCGCGTGCTAATCTGCGACACCGACTCGCTGACAACCGTGTTATGGAGCGACCTGCTCTACGGCGGGTGCGATGCGGACATACGGGCCGGGGCGGACCAGCGTGCCCGGCACTACGATCTCTACCTGCTGCTCGACGTGGACGTACCCTTCGCGCCCGATCCGGCGCGCTGTTTCCCGAAGGACGAGGACCGGCAGCGTTGCATGAGGCTCTGGCGGGAGGCGCTGGAGCGGCGCGGGCTGCCCTTTGTGGTGGTCCGCGGCGACTGGGCGCAGCGCGAGGCGCAAGCCATCGCGGCGGTCGAGGCCCTGCTTAAAAAAACAGGGTGACTCGTGAGAGTCACCCCGTGCTTCTAAATCAATTTCTTCAGGTCGGCTGATCTCAGACGCAGCTGGGATAATCCGGCTGGTACATCTGCGCCTTGACGTGGGCGGCGATGTCCGCGGGGGCCTTCATGCGGGTGAGGCCGCGCTTGAACGCCAGTTCCGCGACATCCACGGCGATGGCCACCGAGACCTCGCGGATGCGCTGCAGGTCGGGGAAGATGCGCCCTTTGGCCAGATCTTCCTGGGTTACCAGCTTGTCCAGCGCTTTGGCGGAGGCGTAGAACATCTCGTCCGTGACGCGAGTGGCTTCGCAGGCGATGACGCCGAGGCCGACGCCCGGGAAGACGTAGGCGTTGTTGCCCTGGCCCGGAGTGAGCGTGCGACCATTGATCGTGCAGGCCGGGAAGGGACTGCCGCTGGCGAAGATGGCGCGACCTTCGGTCCAGGTGTAGGCCTGCTCCGCGGTGCACTCGGCCTTGGAGGTCGGATTGGAGAGGGCGAAGATCACCGGGAACTTGTTGATGCGGCCCATGGCCTTCACGATGGTTTCGGTGAAGGTTTGCGGCTGGGCGGAGCAACCGATGAGCGCGGTGGGCTTGAGGGCTTCCACGGCCTCGAGCAGCGTCGTCACCTGCGCATGGTCGTGCGCAAAATGGAGCTTGTGCTCGGCGAGATCCTTGCGGCTCGCGACGACAAGACCCTTCGAATCCACGAACCAGCACTGTTTCCGGGCGGTGGGCTCGGGCACGCCTTCGGCCACGAGGGCGGAGACGATGAGTTCGCCGATGCCGATGCCGGCTTCGCCAGCGCCGAGGAAGAGGAACTTCTTGTCGGCCAGGCGTCCGCCGGTGAGGCGGAGCGAGGTGATGAGGCCGGCCAAGACGACGCCCGCGGTGCCCTGAATGTCGTCGTTGAAGGTGCAGATGCGATCGCGGTACTTTTGCAGCAACCGGAAGGCATTCGAATTGCCGAAGTCCTCGAACTGGATGCAGGCCTTGGGGAACCGCTCGAGGGAAGCCGTGATGAACTCCTCGATCAGCTCGTCGTAGGCCGGGCCGCGCAGGCGGGGCTGCTTGAGGCCGAGATAGAGCGGATCGTCGAGGATGCTCTGGGTGTTGGTGCCGACATCGATGGTGATCGGCAGGCACTGGTCGGGCCGCAGGCCGGCGCAGGCCGTGTAGAGCGCCAGCTTGCCGACGGGAATGCCCATGCCGTTGGCGCCGAGGTCGCCGAGACCGAGGATGCGCTCGCCGTCCGTGACCACGATGATGCGGATGTCTTCACTGGGCCAGTTCTGCAGGATCTGCTTGAACTGTCCGCGGTCCTTGGAGGACAGGAACATGCCGCGGGGACGACGGAAGATGTGGCTGTATTTCTGGCAGCCTTGTCCGACGGTAGGCGTGTAAACGAGGGGCATCATCTCGTTGAGATTGTCCATTACCACCCGGTAGAACAGGTCCTCGTTGCGATCCTGCAGTTCCCCCAGATAGAGGTATTTCTCCAGATCGCTCGATTTGCCACGGATGTTTTCCAGCGCCTGCGTGACTTGCTCGGCCTGGGTCGAAACCCGAGGCGGCAACAGCCCGCGCAAACCGAGGGCGTCGCGTTCAGCATCGGTAAATGCTGTGCCCTTATTCAATAGTGGATCGTTCAACAGACTGACACCACGTTTATTTGGGAGTTGTGATTTCATGGTTATAAACAGGTTTCCTTGATAGGGCTAAGGCGGGGTTGAAAGGGAGAGATAGGCGTGAGCTGCCGAGGGAAAAGGCAAATCACAGTTTAAAACGTCATCATAACAAGACCGAAACGCCATTGTGTCGATTGCTAATAGCGCGCGGGGCGGAGAGAGGGCGGCGCGGGGCCCCGCTTGGGGCGAGGGAGAAGAGGCCATGGGTATATTGGCTTGCGGTTGGGCGGTTGGATTCTTCGCTACCGGCAAAATGACCCGCAAAAGTGACTATCCGGAACGCTTTGGTGGTATTGCCCGCCTGTATGGCGCCGCCGCGCTGGCGCGGTTGCGCGCCGCGCATGTCTGCGTGGTGGGCGTGGGCGGAGTGGGCTCATGGGCGGTCGAGGCGCTGGCCCGTACGGGGGTGGGGGCGCTGACCCTCATCGACATGGACGACGTGTGCGTCACCAACGTGAACCGGCAGCTTCCGGCGCTCGATGGCACCATCGGTCAGCCGAAGGTCGAAGTGTTGGCCGCCCGGGTGAAGGCGATCAACCCGGGGTGCCGGGTCACGACGGCGCCGGAATTTTTCACCGGCGCCACGGCGGAGCGGCTGCTCGCGCCGCGTTTCGACTGGGTGATCGACGCCATCGACCGGCTGGCCAACAAATGTCTCTTGATCGCGGCCTGCCGGCAGCGCGGCCAGCAGGTGCTGACCGTCGGCGGCGCCGGGGGCAAGCGTGATGCCACCCGCCTGCGGGCGTCCGATCTTGGGGCCGCCCATGGCGACGACCTGCTGCGTTTGGTGCGCAAGAAACTGCGGCGCGACCACGGATTTCCCCACGGCGAAGGCGCTCATTTCGGGGTGCCATGCGTCTATTCGGCCGAAAAGCCGGTTTATCCGTGGGCCGACGGCACGTGCGCGACCGAACCCGAGCCGGGGACAAACCTGACGCTCGATTGCGGCAGCGGCTTCGGCACGGCGGCCTTCGTCACCGGTGCGTTCGGTCTCGCCGCGGCCGGCGCGGTGGTGCAGGCGATTGCGGACGGGCGCTGATCAGGCGCCAAACAGCCGCAGGAAATTCTGTTCCACCTGGGCGGCCAGCTGCGCGATGCCGATGCCGCGCAATTCGGCCAGTCCCGCGTAGGTGGCCGCGAGGTTGGCGGGATGGTTGACCGGCTCCCCGTCGGGCGCCGGCGGCAGGGTGAAACGGTTGTGCTCAACCGGCAGGGGCATGGACGGCGCGTCTGTTTCGACGAGAATCCGGTCGGCAGGAACAAGCTTGAAAGCCTCGCGTTTGGCGGCATGGCGTTCCTTCAGAAAGGCGCCATTGAAGGAAAAGCAGGCTCCGAGGTCGGCAAATTTCTTCACCATCGCGGCGGGGCCGCTGTAGGCGTGGAGCAGAAAGCCGCGGGCCGGGAGCCGGGTGACGCGCAGGGTGTCGTGGAGAGCGCCAAACGCCTGCAGGCAATGGATCGACACGGGGCGGTTCAGCTCGGCGGCGAGGGCGAGCTGCCACAGAAAGACTTCGCGTTGTTCGTCGAGCGGCGCGCGGCGCAGGCCGGCCAGCCGCGAATCGTCGGGTCTGGCGCGGTCGAGGATCCATCGATCGAGCCCGATTTCGCCAACGACGGAGCTTGGCTCGGCCGCCAATTGGGTGCGTAGGACCGCCTGCCAGTCCGGCGAGCGGTTGCCGCAGTCCCAGGGATGCAGGCCGAAGCCTGGCTGGACCCAGTCGAATTGACGCGCGAGGTCGGCCACCACCGGCCAATCTTTTTCACTCGTGCCGTTGACGACGGCCCGGCCCAGCCCGATGGCGCGCAGGTCTGCATCTATAGCCGTTCGGTGGGGGAGCAGCCAGTCGTCCTGGAAATGATTATGCGCGTCGTAGAGGTTCACCGGATAATCAATTTTCAGACTACACCCAAAGGGAGAAAGGGGAATCCCGTTTTCCAGCCCCACCGCGATTCGGCCCGTCTGCCGTTCCAATCCTCCGCAAGACGGCACTGTGCGGACGGGTTCCGCCACCGGCGCGATCCCGCCGTCCCTTTCGAAATGCGAAATCGGTGGAGGGGAAGGATGTGCGCCATGGCAGATCCGCCAGAGTCCCGGCCGGCGGTATGGAATCGGCTGGCGCCGGATGGGAAACTGCGCACAGATGGCAGCATGCTTGCAACCCGATACACCCCGCGCGAGGAATTCGCCCACAGTCTAACGCATGGGCTGGGCGCGGGATTAAGCGTGGCCGGTCTGACGCTGCTGATCGTCTTCTCAGTTCTTTACGGCAACGCGTGGCATGTGGTTAGCACGGCGATCTTCGGCGCCACGCTGGTGCTGCTCTACACGGCGTCCACCCTTTACCACAGCATGCGCGGCGAGCGGTTGAAGCAACTTTTTCGCAAATTCGATCACGCCGCGATCTTCCTGCTGATCGCCGGCACTTACACGCCGTTCGTCCTCGTGCCCCTGCGCGGTCCATGGGGCTGGAGCATGTTCGGCGTGGTGTGGGGGCTTGCCGTCGCCGGCATCACGCTCAAATTCTGGTTTACCGGCCGTTTCCGCTTCGTTTCGACCCTGATCTATCTCGGCATGGGCTGGCTGGTGCTGATTGCGATCAAGCCACTGGTCGCGTCGCTGCCGCGGGCCGGTCTGGCCTGGCTGGTGGCAGGCGGCGTGTGCTACACCTTCGGCACGGTGTTTTATGTATGGAAGCGGCTGCCATATCATCATGTGGTGTGGCATCTGTGCGTGCTGGGCGGCAGTGCGTGCCACTGGGTGGCGGTCTTCCGTTACGTCGTGCCGGGAACGGAATAGCGGCGTTTCACCGGCGGCCTCTGGCTGCCGGGGCAGGAGGAGATCGAGACAAGTCAACTAATAGTTGACGTAATTGCCGGTTCAAATCCAGAAGGGCTCATGCCTGATTGGCGCGACCTTGTTAAGGCACGCATAATAGTCTGACGCGTGTTTTCGGTCTGGCACGCCCCAACAACGGGATCATGCAGAGAGGGAAAAGCGGCGGCTGAAGGCGGCGAAGTTGTTCGCCGGAGGCAAAGGGCCGAGCGAAGTGGCGAGGTTGGTTAAAGTGCGACGGCAATCGGCCCATGCTTGCAGCAGCGGTGGCGGGAAGGCGGCACGCCGGCGCTGCGGAGCAAAGGCGCGGCTGGGCCGAAGTTCAAATTGAGCGAGTCACAGAAGGCCGAGATCGCAGAGGCGACCGTGGCCGGGCCCGAGGCGAGCGGTTATGCGACGGCAGGGCAGCGTGGACGCTGCCGCGGGTGGCAAAACTGATCGAACGACGTACCGGCCAGCGCTACCACCCCGGACACGTCTGGCGAGTCTTGCGGGGCTCCGGCTGCCAGCAGCCGGCCCGCCGGGCCATTGAGCGAGACGAGGACGCCATTGCCCGCTGGAAGCGCTTGGAATGGCCGCGCCTTAAGAAAAAATCCGGCGCGAAGGGACGCGCCATCGTATTGATCGACGAGAGCGGGTTGAGCACCGGACCTCATCGGGTCTGCACCCGGGAGCTCCCCGCGGCCAGACTCCGGTCCTGCGGGAGAGCGCCAACCGGGACAAACCTTCGGTCATCGCCGGTCTGAGGCTCCGGCAGTTTTACTTCCGCCTTCACGAAGGTAGCATCTACAGGGAGCGGGCCGCCGATCTCCTCCATGCCCTGCTCCGGCGCCTGCCCGGCGATCTCCTGGTGTTTTGGGGTGGCACCGCCATCGACCGCAGCAAGTTGGTCAAGCTGGTGCTCGGCAAATCCGCCGGCTGCGGCTGGCTTTCCCCGGCCTAGCAGGCCGGGACTAGATTGGTTGTCCAATGCCGTCGCACGCAATCATGGTTAATAGCTGGGGCGTCCATTACCGCCTAGAACAACTAATACAAATATAACAATGCCGAGCCGGTGGACAATGGGGAATATTGGTGAGATTTCATCAATTAAAGGCCTGCCGGAAGAGGCGAATAATTTCGCACTCCAATTGCACTTATATTATATATCCGCACAGAAAATCGATTTACCCTGTTTGCTGCAACCAGCGTTTCCCTGGCGGAGAGGGCGCCGCCATCCAACGGTCACCAAGATGAGCCGCATTATCCCAAATGCCGACAATCAACAGTGAACCAACCGTGCCTGGACTCGATGATTCAACCCGCGGCCGGCAAACCCAGTGCCAAAAAGACATCCCGCAAGCCACCGCCGCAGGAGAAGCGAGCTTTGCCCTGTCTTGATCAACCTGGCCGCTATAATATTGCGATACTTATATGATGGCGACCATCGAAGTAATATAAACCTCATTAACCATACCGGAAAACATGCTCTCCAAAAAGATATCCACCATGATAGCAGCAGGTGCTTTCATCGTCAGCGCTTTCGCAGGGCCTGATCATGCCCTGAGAGACCTCTTAAACGTCGGCTCTCTCGAAATATCACTGCCAAGCGAAGAAGCAGCCAGCAGGGAGGTTGCCTGTTTGATATATATTAATGGCGAGAGGCAGAAGGATCTGATTCTGAAAATACCTTCCCATGTCAATAAAGCGCAGGTTGTCTGGCGTGAGGATGGTGAGAAAACGCATATTGTGCTTTTAGCTGGCGGGGCCGTCGTGAGGGAATCGATCAATGTCACGGTGTCCCAGATCCTGACGGGAGGCCGGTCTTCAGATATACCGTTCAAGACGACCGATGACGGTTGGTTGATTAAATCCTTTTGGGTGCCATTAACCATAGTTAACAATAAATTTGTCAGAAACACAGGGATCCCTGTTTTTTTGGAAAATTATCCATACGCACTCGAGCTGGCTTACAGGAACACAAACCCGTAGCCGGGGAAACGCACTTCTTGCTGCATCCCATCAGGGCCGTCCGCCTGATCCTCGGATTGGGTGTAGTAGGCCTCACGCATTCCCTGCGAGGAAAACGGAGGAAGGGATAAGCAAGAGGTGCGAATCCGGTTCGAAACCACAAAGGACAAGGACAAGCGCCCAATCGCGCTGCATCCCTTCGTTGCACGAGAGTTGGGGGATTTTATCCCGCCCAATGCTGTTCAGGCCGGGCTGCTGCCCCCTAATTTTCCAACTTACGATGAAATGCGGGCAGATTTAGAGCGGGCGGGGATTGAGCGGAAAGATGGAATGGGGCGCGTGGTGCATTTCCATTCGTACCGCAAGACGTGGCAAACAATCGGAGCCCGCTCCGACGTCAATCAGCGAGCGGCGCAAGAAATGTTGGGTCATTCCGACCCGTCGCTTACTGCGGGGCCTTATACCGAAATGGCGTCTTGGCCCATGCACGAAGAGGTGAGAAAGCTACCGTGGCTTTACAAAAACGCACAAGTACACGCACAAAAAACCACGGGAAAGGACGTTTTGGGCCGATTCCGGCAAATCGTCGGGGAACTGGTAACTATCGTGAAATGCGCTGGCTCAGAGGGATTTGCGAGCGATTCCGAGTTATTTGGCTCTTCATCAAAGATTGGGGACATGTGGTAATTAAGCCACCATGTCCCCTGCAATGATTGAACTAACGCTGCCAGGATACCGCATCGTCCGGTGCGAAAGCAACTCTGAGATGCGGATTTAC
>JAQUYL010000032.1 GCA_028691845.1 Opitutaceae bacterium | reverse complement strand
GTAAATCCGCATCTCAGAGTTGCTTTCGCACCGGACGATGCGGTATCCTGGCAGCGTTAGTTCAATCATTGCAGGGGACATGGTGGCTTAATTACCACATGTCCCCAATCTTTGATGAAGAGCCAAAATAAACCGATCGGCGCCGAACGCTTTCCTGATAAGAGCTGAAACAAGTCTCTATACGTAGAACGGATTGTACGTTCGCTCATTGCCGACAGTCGTCAGTGGTCCGTGACCGGGAGCGATCACCGTTTCGGGGGCATGCTGTTCCAGCATCCGGCGGGAGTGTTTGAGCTGTCGTTCGCAGCAGAAGTAGCCACCGCCGAGGGACCCGGCGAAAATCAGATCGCCCGAAATGAGCATGCCGTTCGCCCGGCCGCCGCCGGCCAGTTGCACGTGGTAGCAGTTGTGCTCCGACGCATGCCCGGGCGTGCTGTAGGCAGTAATGCGCAGCCCCCCCACCTCGACCGTCTGTCCCTCACCCATTCCCAAGCAGCGTGTCCACCGTCTGCTCGGCGGTCCGTGGAATCCCGGCAACCCGGTTTCGTGAAGCACAGTCTCCAGACCGCCGATATGCTCAGCCTCATAGTGGGTCACAAAAACCGCCTCCAACCGCTGGATCTGCAGCGGCCAGGCGCGGTGCAATTCCGCATGACTGGCTCCGGTATCAAACAGGATGGCGCTGTCGCCCCCCGTGCTGACAAGATATGCGTTCACCACGCCCACCCCGAAGGGCATGCGCAGCGGGTGCAAGCTGTACGGCAGCCCGGTCAACACAGGAAGCGGATACTTGCCGGAGCCCAAGGCGCAGAGCCCCACTTCGTTCAGTTGCAGGACCGCCGCCAGCCGGCGCAGTTCGTCGCAGCTCAATTCAGACCGGTAGTCCAACGCATCCTTGATTCGGCCCCACTCGACCCTGCTTGCCGCCGCCAGACGGTCGAGTGGCAGGCAAACATGGCGCGCGGCCTTTTCGATCACATCGCCCAGTTCGTCTTCCAATGGCGGATTCACGATCATCTTTGAATCATAATAGAGTCCCCGCGTCCTGCAAAAATGATTTTGTTTTCCCCCAAAAATACCCGCAACGTGGGCGGAAATGGACGTTATCCAACAGGAAGCCATCGACATTTTCACCCGGACCAAGGCGCTGTTGCAGGGACATTTCGTGCTCCGCTCAGGCTTGCACAGCGCGCATTATTTCCAATGTGCCCAAGTGTGCCAGTTTATGCCCGAGGTCGAGCGCCTTTCCACCCTCCTGCTCGGCAAGCTCCGGGACCACCCATTCGAGACCGTGCTTGCGCCGGCCATGGGCGGGCTGGTGGTCGGCCAGGAAGTGGCGCGGCAAGCACGGGTGCGTTACATCTTTGCAGAAAAGGAAAACAACGTACTCGTGCTGCGCCGTGGTTTTAAGATCATGCCGGGAGAGAAAATATTGATCGTGGAGGACGTGGTCACACGCGGTGGCCGGGTGAAGGAATGCCTCGACATCGTGGCGCGGGCCGGAGGACAGGCGACCGCCGTGGCTTCGCTGGTGGACCGCAGCGCCGGGCAGGCCAAATTCAGCGCGCCCTTCGTGGCCCTGCTTGAAATGAGCTATCCCACCTACCCGGCCGACCAGGTGCCCGACTGGCTGGCGCGAATCCCGGTGGTAAAGCCGGGCAGCTGAGACCCGGCTCAAGGGAGAAGACCGTCTCGGCAGCCGGATACCGGTTGCCCTCGTGCGACATGATAAAAGCAAAAGCACGCCGGGGCGCCCGGCGTGCCTGAAACCATCACCGCAATGATGCGGGTCCGGGTTAGACGTCGATGCGAATGTATCGCATGGCCCCGCGGTAATAAATCAAAGCCACGTTGCGACCTTCGCGCAGGGCGTTCTGGGCGGAGGCCATGTCGGTGACCGCCACACCGTTGATCTGCACGATGACCGCACCCTGGGGAATGATGTCGCGATAAGGCGACTTGTCGGAAACATTGGTAACGACAAGCCCATTGATACGATCATTCAGGCGCATTTCGCGCCGCAGCTCGTTGGTGATCGGGGAAACGGATATGCCATCCAGCAGATCTCCCACCGCACCGGTATCATCCGGGAGTTGCCCCAGCGTCGCCTCGAACGACAGCGGCTTGCCGTCGCGCAGGATTTTGATCGTCACCTTGGAACCGGGCGATTTTCCCGCGATCGTGAGACGCAGTTCCTCGGTCGATGTAATGGACTTGTCGTTGATCCCGATGATCACGTCCTCGCGTTTGAGCCCTGCCTTGGCCGCCGGACCATCGGGCGGATTGAGGTCGGTGATGACCATGCCCTTCGTGTCGGGCTTGAGTCCAAAGGCCTCGGCCAGATCAGGGGTGATCGGATTGGTCTGCACGCCCAGATAACCGCGGGCCACCGAACCCTTTTCTACCAAATTGCGCATGATCATCGAGGCGAGATTGATCGGAACCGCAAACCCGATGCCGATGTTGCCCTGTGAATTATTACTCAGGATGGCCGAGTTGATGCCCACAACGCGCCCACGGGCATCAATCAATGCGCCGCCAGAATTACCCTGGTTGATCGCCGCGTCCGTCTGGATGAAATCCTCGTATCCAACCACATCCGCAAGAATTCCCATCTGCCGGTTCGTGGCCGAAACGATACCCATCGTGACCGTCTGCCCAACCGCCAACGGGTTGCCGATTGCGAACACGATGTCCCCCACCCTTATCCGATCACTGTCACCCAAGGTAGCCGCCGGCAGGTTTTCCGCTTCAACCTTGAGGACCGCAATATCGGTCTTTGGATCCCGACCGACCACTTTCGCGGACAGTTTGCGATCGTCGTTGAGTGCGACCTCAATTTCGTCGGCATCGGCGACCACATGATTGTTGGTCAGAATATAACCATTGGATGAAACAATGACGCCCGAGCCGAGTCCCTGCTGCTCCTTGGAAACCGGAGGCCCAAAGGGCACCAAAAATGGTCCGAGCTGGCTGACGGCCTGCTGTTGAACGAATGTCTTGGAGTACACTGATACCACCGCCGGCCGCACCTTATCGAGCATGTCGGCATAGCTGGCCGTTGCGCTGCGGCCGGCTTCTCCCACCGGGGTGGAGTCGACTTTCAGCGCCGGCATTTTGCCCTTTGGGGCGTCGGATTTCTGGGCGGGTGCGGCAGCCTTGGCCCCCGACCAGACCGTAAGTCCAAGCAGGACCAGCGTTAGTGCAATTAGAGTGGGGCGAGTGAGTAATTTCATGGGAATTGGGTCACAGGAACGACAGGATGGACCAACCAGAGTTCCGCCCGCCGATCCTAGAAACCTTTGATTTTGAAAAGACTGGTCACGCTTTCGTTGCTGTTAATCCGCAGAATGGCCTCGCCCAGCAGAGAGGCGACGCTGAGCACGGTTATGGGCAGCCCGCGCGTCTCCACTGGCACGGAATTCGTAGTGATCATCTCGTCCAGCAAACCTGATTTCAAGCGCTCGTAGGCGACATTGTTGAGCACGCAGTGGCTCACCGCGGCGCGCACGCTCACGGCACCGTGATCGCGCAGGATCCGTGCGGCGGCGGTCAGCGTGCCGGCCGTCTCGGTGATGTCGTCGACAAGCAGCACCTCACAGCCCGCCACATCGCCCACTATGTTGATGGCCTCGACAGTTGTAGAACTGGTGCGTTTCTTGGCCACCATGCTTAGACTGGTACCCAGGACGTCGGCATAGGCGGCAGCCATCTTCATTCCCCCGACATCGGGTGAGCACACGACGAAATTGCTGCTCTTCTTGGTGGAAAAATACTGGAAGAAAACCGGCGAGGCGTAGAGGTGGTCGACCGGGATATCAAAGAAACCCTGGATCTGCTGGCTGTGCAAATCCATAGTAAGCACGCGATTGGCGCCGGAGGCCACCAGCAGGTTGGCCACCAGCTTGGCAGTGATCGGCACGCGCGGCTGGTCCTTGCGATCCTGGCGCGCGTAACCGTAGAACGGAATGACGGCCGTGATGCGCTGCGCCGAGGCGCGGCGGGCAGCATCGATCATGATGAGCAGCTCCATCAAATGATGATTGGTCGGCGGACAGGTCGACTGAATAATGAAAACATCCGCCCCGCGGATGTTTTCGTTGATCTTCACGAACGACTCACCATCGGGGAAGCAGGTGACCGTCGCTTCTCCCAGTGGCACGCCGATACTCTGGCAGATTCCCTCCGCCAGAGCCTTGTTGGAACTCCCGGAAAATATCTTTAAATGTGTTTCCCTCATCACCGAGGGATGTTGAGCAGATTATGATGAGGGGAAAGATTTTTCGCGCTGTTTCTCCAGGGCTTCGACCCGCCGGAATAATTCGGGCAGGCGCTGCTTCAACACTCCGATGCGACGCTCCAGAATGTAGGGCAGGGCCGGCGTGCCGTTAACGTAGCTGCCGGGGGCGAGGTCGGTGCTGATGCCAGCCTGCCCGCCAGCCTTGACGCCCTTGCCGATGGTGATGTGCCCGCCCACGCCTACCTGGCCGCCCAGCACCACATAATCCTCCAGCGTGGTGCTGCCCGAAATGCCCACCTGGGAGACCAGGATGCAATGTTTGCCAATGATTGTATTATGGCCGATCTGCACCAGATTGTCGATTTTGGTGCCTTCGCCGATGATGGTACGCCCAAAGCGGGCGCGATCGATGGTGGAATTGGCGCCGATTTCAACATCGTCCTCGACAACCACGATCCCAACCTGCGGCACCTTCTCGTGGCGACCGCCGATGAATTCGTAACCAAAGCCGTCGGAGCCGATGACGACCCCGGAGTGCAGGCGCACGCGTTGGCCGATCACACACTCGGTGGCGACGACGACCTTGGGCATTAACCAGCACTGGCCCCCGATCCGGGCGTTACGCCCTACAAACACTGAAGCATGAAGGATGGTCCCCTCTCCCACCACGGCGCCTTCTTCCACCACGCACAGGGGCCCGATATGTGCAGTGGACGCAATCTGAGCCCCGGGGCTGATCACTGCGCTGGGGTGCACTCCGGGAACCGGCCGCGGCCAGAGCGACTGTTCGAGGCGGGCGCAAAGACGGGCGAGGGCCAGCGAGGGATTGTCTACATGCAGATACAGCTGTCCTGGCTGGGGCCGCCCGTCGTAACTGAGCGGCAGAACCACCACCGTCGCCCGGCTGGACGGCACCTGCGCCTTGTATTTTGGGTTACCCAGAAAGGAAAGGTCGCCGGGCTGGGCCTGGGCCAACGAGGCGATGCCTCTGATCGAGTCCACCGCAGCGCCGGTGGTACGTTGGGGCGCGACTATCGCGCAAATCTCATCAATAGTGAAAACGATGCGCATAGGTACAAAAAAGCCCTGTTCCGACGAACAGGGCTTGGCAAGTAATCTCTCGCTCAGGGTTTGGCCTTGCTGGCCGGCGGCGTGGTAACGTTGGGCACGTTAAACTGCGCGTTGCCGGGGCTGGCCGCGGGAGCCGACGCAGGGCTCGTCGTCGGCGCAACCGGTGCCGACGCCGGCCGGTCCTTGTTGACCTCCTTCTGCACTTCATCGGTGATCTCGTAAGAAGGGTCCGCGTAGATGACGTTGGAAATGCCGAACAGCGAGGGTCCGGACTTGTCGATCACCAGCGTGGCACCTTTGCGCTTGGCGATATCAGTGACGACCTTGCTGATCTCCTCAAGGAGGAGGTCGCGATGAGTCTTGATGCGCTGTTGCAGGGACTGCTGCGTCCGCGCCCGGAAGGTGTTCACCTCATTTTGTTTTTCCTGGATTTGCTGCAACTTTCTCTGGGCATCCTGTTCGGCCTGTGTCCGGGCCTCCGCATTGAGGAGCGTGCTCTTGGCCTTGTCGGTGAGTTCCTTGTATTCATCCACCATGGTCTGGCCCTGCTTGTTGAGCTCCTCGATCTGCTCGGTGGCCTTGCGGTCGGCTTCCTGGAATTTGGCGTTGGCTTCTTCGGTCTTGAAGTGTGTGTCGTAGAGTTTGGCCATGTCGACGACCACGACTTTGAGCGCCGGTTGGGCCTGGAGCGCGGTCGCGGCCAGCCCGAGGGAAGCCAAAGTGATGAAGTTGCGGATTATGTTGTTCATAGGGTTGTGAAGAAATCGGTTCAGAAACGGGTGCCGAAATTAAAGTTAAATTGGCTGCCTTGCTTATTATGGTGATCCGTGGTCAAGGGAATCCCGAAATCGAGGGCTAAGGGGGCACCCGCCACAAAAAGGCGCAGGCCAAAGCCGATGTTGTCGTTGAAGGCGCGGGGATTGAAATCATAGGCCCCTTTGTTCACAAAGCCCGCGTCATAGAAGAGCGCGAAGCGCATGGGTTTCACGATGTCGATGGAATACTCGGCGCTGAAGAAACCGTAGGTTTTGCCGCCGATCGGCTCGCCCAGGGTATCCTTCGGAGACACCATGTGGTATTCAAAACCGCGCAGCGAATCGGGACCGCCCAGGAAATAACGATCGAAGAATGGCGCCTCCTTGCTGCGGCCGTAATTCTGAATGACGCCGCTGCGGGCGAGGAACGAGAGCACCTGCTCCTGGGCTTCGAATATCGGGAAAAACTGCGATCCATGGAAATCGATGCTGTAGTAATCCACGCCGCCGCCGAAAGGCCCGCCGGCCAGACCGAGGCCGAGCGAGGCATAATTACCCCTCGTGGTGCTGATGATCTTATCACGAGTATCGCGTAAGAACATAAGGCTGACCTTGGACACCCTTGTTTTGCCCTCTAGCGACTGGATGACCGCGGAAGAGGTGGATTCGACATTGCGGATGTCGACGACTTCGTAGGTGTAGCCAAGCCGTCCCTCGACCAGTTCAAAGAGATTTTTGCGCAGGTAGACCTCCCCACCTAGGCGAATCTCCTCATAGTAGGAACTGCTATAGTCCGAACTGACCCGGAAAATCTGGAAACCAAGGGCGAGCTGCCGCTCCAGAAACCAGGGCTCTTCGAACGCGAGGATGGCTTCGCTGGAGTACGAGCCGAGCGATAGCTTTAGGCGGAACTTCTGGCCGTCACCCTGGAAAAATGAGCGCCGATTGAAGAGGTCGAAATTTCCCTGCGTGAGTTCTGTGAAGATGACGGCTCGCTCCAGCGAGCTGAACCCGGCGCCAAACGTGAGATTGCCGGTGCGCCCTTCCTTGACCGCGATCTTGAGGTTGCGCCGGCCGGGGATGTTGGTGGTCTCCGGCGTCATGTTCACGTCGCCCTCGAAAAACCGGGTGTTCTCCAGGATCGCCTTGGCGGTCTTCATGCGCACCGTGTCAAACACGTCGCCAGGGCCGAGGTTGAGCTCGCGGATGATGACCGTGCTTTTGGTCTTGGTGTTGCCCTCGATTTTGATGGATTCGACGTAGAATTTTTCACTCTCGGCGATATCATACTCCAGGTCGATGTTGCTCGTCTGCAAGTTGGGCTTGCGGGCGAGACGAACCTGAGTCTCGAGATAGCCGTCGCGGCCATAGAAATCCTCCACCCGCTCCCGATCCTTGTCCAGCAGGGAAGGGGCGAATATGGCACCCTTCTTCTGCCGCACCACGAGCTGCAGGAGCGACGAGGGATAGAGCTTGTTCCCGCTGAATGAGATATCGCCGACACGGTACTGGCGGCCTTCATTGACGCGGATCGTGATGATCAGCCGGTTGGGTTTCGGATAATCGAATGAAATCTTGTCGGAGGCGATCTCGATGTCGAGGTAACCATGCTCCCGGTAATAGTCGCGCAGCTTGTCTAGATCCTCCTGGAATTTTTCGTCCTGAAGCTTTCCGCTGCCAGTCAACCAGGAAAAAAAGTGCCACCGGCGGGTCTCCATCTCCTTGCGCAAAGCCTTCGTCTTTACGTGATCGTTGCCGATGAAGTTGATGCCGGAAAGGCGCACCTTGTAGCCCTCGCGAATCTTGAAGGTGACGGTGCCGAAGCCCGTGCTGCGGTTGCGCTCGATCGTGTAGGTCACATTCGCCTGATTGTAGGCGGATTTTTGGTAATACGCGAAAATCTTCTCCGCATCGTCCTTGACCTGGCGTTCATCGAGCGCGGCGTTGGGGGCGATTTTGATCTCCTTCCGCAGGCGGCTCTCCTTCACTTTTTTGTTACCTTCAAAACGGATGTTAAGCACGCGAAACTTGGGAGTGACCTCGACCACCAGATTCACCTTGTTGCCAGGAAACGCCTCCCGGTTGACCTGAATAAACTCGAAGAGACCGGTGCGGTAAAGCGAACGGATGTCGCGGTCCAAGGCGGCCTCATCCAGAATGCCCCCTTCCTTGATCTGCATGTTGGCCCGGACGATTTGTTCGCTGACGTTCGCGACGCCGATAAATTTGACCGTGATGGTGCCGATCTTCGGAGCTAGCGCCTCGAGCTGGGATTGTTCGGAAGCGATCTGCCCGCTTCCACTGGCCAGTGCCGCCAGAAACAAGCCGATGACTAGGAACGCCCGAAACAGCGGGCTACTGGGTGTAGTTTTCAAAGCGCGTGATATCCCTCAGGAAGGTTAATTTAAAATCTCCTACCGGCCCATTTCTCTGTTTGGCAACGATTAACTCTGCGACATTCCCCGCCACTTGGGAATCGTCACCATCGTCCCGGACATCCTTGGGTTTGGAAAGCATGAGTACAACGTCGGCATCTTGTTCAATGGAGCCCGATTCCCGGAGGTCAGAAAGACGCGGCTTGCGTTCCTCCTTTTCCGATGAGCGGTTTAACTGACTTAATACAAGCACAGGCAGCTCAAGTTCCTTCGCCAGAGCCTTTAATCCGCGCGAAGCCTCGGCTACTTGTTGTTCCCGGGGTACGCGGGCATCGGAGGGACTCAGCAGCTGCAGGTAGTCCACGATGATGAGTCCGAGTTTCTGCTTGGCATAGAGGCGGCGGGCCTTGGCCCGCAGTTCCATGATAGTAAGGCTGCTGGAGTCGTCGATGAAGATCGGGGCGGCCGCCAGCTCCCGCGACGCCTGCCCGAGTTTGTTCATGTCATCGTTGTCCTGAAACCCCTCGCGAATGCGCGAAAAACGCACTCCGGAGCGGCTGCACAGCATGCGCATGGCCAGCGACGAAGCGCTCATCTCCAACGAAAACACTAGGGCAGGCGTGGGCGCAAGGTTCGGCCGGCGCGGAATGGCCGCATGCTCGGCGATATTGAGCGCCAGCGCCGTCTTGCCCATGGAGGGACGTGCGGCGAGAACAATCACTTCGCTGCGCTGCAGACCGAAGGTCATGCGATCCAGATCAGTGAAACCCGTGGCGACACCGGTTAATTCTCCACTGCGCTCCTTCAGCTTCGCGATGACCGCATTGGCCTCCTTCACCGTGGCCTGCATCGGCTGGGCGGCATCGCTCACGCGATCCTGTGTGACGCGGAAAAGATCGGCCTCGACTTTGTCGACGAACTCCTCGATTCCGCCCGTGAAATTGTAGCACTCCTCAACCGCACCCGTGGCCGCCTTGACGAGCTCGCGCAACAGGTGTTTCTCCCTCACTTTCCCGATGAAATAGCTGGCGTGCGCCGTCGTCGGAATCTTGCTCGTTACCTGCATCAGGTAGGCAAATCCGCCGATGGCGTCGAGCTGGCGCCGCGTCCTCAACTCCTCGGCCAGCATTTCCATCGTGACCGGCGGGGTTTTCTGATAGAGTGCGGTGATTACCTCGAAGAGCAGCCGGTTCGCCGGGGCATAAAAGGCCTCTGGCGTCAGCCTCGCCTCGAGGCAACGGGCGATGGACTCGCTGCCATCGAGCAGACAGCAGGACAGCACATGCTCTTCCGCCTCCAGACTGTGCGGCGGCGAGCGGTCGGGCGGTGAGCTGGCCGACAGCGTGTCGGCGGATGGCCGAGCACGCCGGGATGTTACGGGCGTCGCGGCCATGACCGGAGGCAAAAGACTGAGTCCGCGCCGGCGTTACGACGCGGCGGGCTCGATCGGGTTCTCGGAAACGACGTCAAAGGCGAATTCGAGGCTGACCTCGGGGTGCAGCTTTATCTTCACCGTGTGCTTGCCCAGCGTCTTGACCGGGCTGCCCAGATGGAGCTTGCGCTTGTCGATCGTGACGCCCGCAGCCACGAGCTTGTCGTGCACATCCTGGGCCGTGACGGCGCCGAACATCTTGCCTCCTTCGCCGGTCTTCACCGCGATCGCGATGCTGGTCTTTTCAATCTGTTTGGCGAGTTCCTGCGCCCCGGCGAATTCACTCGCCTCGCGCTCGGCCCGGCGTTTCTTGAGCGCCTCGATCTGCTTGCGGTTGGCAACCGTAAGCGGAACGGCGTCGCCGCGCGGCAGCAGGTAGTTGCGCGCGTAACCGGCGCGGACTTTAACCTGGTCGCCCTCGGCGCCGAGGTTGTCAACGGGCTTGATGAGTAAAATATCGCGATTAGCCATGGTTTTCTGACGGGTTAGATTGTCTGGTTTATGGAGGGATATGGGATGGTTGTGCCCGTTATTCAGAACGGCACATCTTCGTCGAGCTTCCCCTTTCCCGGCAGGACATCCGGAGGAGAGACGCTCCGTCGGGGCGGGGGAGAAAAACGCGGCTCGGAGCCGGAATCGCCAGCCTCGCCAGCACCCCCCTCACCGCGACCGCCGAGAAACTGGAAGCCTTCCAGCACAACCTTCATGCGGCTACGCTTCTCCTTCGTGTTCTTGTCTTCCCACTGGTCCAGCCGCAGTCGGCCTTCGACGAACAGGGGGCGTCCCTTGGTGCAGTATCTTGAAATGGTTTCGCCGGCTTTGCCCCACGCCTCGATGTCGACGTAGGTCACCTCCTCGCGATCTCCCCCGGACTCGTCACGGAACTTCCGGTTCACGGCGAGGCTAAAAGTGCAGATGGCAGTGCCTTTCGGCGTGACCCGAAGCTCGGGATCGCGCGTGAGGTTGCCGATGAGGAAGACGCGATTAAGATTGGCCATGGGAAAGTGTGCCCGTCTGGTCCGGTCAAACGGACTCGACGATGGCGCGGTAGACGGTGTCGTTGAGCCGCAGGCGCTCATGGAGATGCGCCGAGGCGCCGGCGGGCGCGCTGAACAAAATTTGTACGTAGACGCCCGATATCATCTTGCTGTCGGGTGTGCGGGCAAAATCCTTGCGGCCGAGATTCTCGACACCGGACACTTCGCCTTTCACGGCGGCGATCTCTTTCTTCACTCCTTCGATGATCTGGTCGATGGAGTCTTCCTTGCCGCGATTATCGAGGATGAAGGTGGCGCGGTAGTTACGATTGTTCATGTTGGTCTCTGCGATTCAGTGTATTCATGGCCCGGGCATATCCGCTGTCAATGAGCAGGCGGAGTCCGGTCACAAAATGTTTAAGCTGTTGGTCAATGATGGTTTGTTCGTCAGTGGAAAATTTTCCGAGCACGAAGTCCTTGATGTCCATCCCCGCGGGCCGGGGGGCGCCGATGCCCAGCCGGAAGCGGATGAAACCGCTACCGACATGCTCGAGCAGGCTTTCGATGCCGTTGTGGCCGCCGGCGCTGCCGCGCACTGTCACCTTGACGCGCCCCACCTCAAGCGTGAGGTCGTCATGGATGACGATCAGCGATTCAACCGGCACCCGGTGAAAATCGAGCAGTTGCCGCAGGGAACGGCCGCTGCCGTTCATGAAGGTCTGCGGTTTCACCAGCAACCGGGTCGTGCCGGATCGTCGGGCGGTCCAGCGAGCGGTTTCTGCCTCGAAGCGCGGTTCCTTCTTCCACGTGAGGCTCTCAGCCGCAGCCAGCGCGTCAACCACGACAAAGCCGAGGTTGTGGCGCGTGCCGCGATACTCCCGCCCGGGGTTGCCTAGTCCGGCGATCAGCGTAATGGACATTTCTCAAAGAACAGTGCACGAACCGGTTCACCCGGGAAACGGGCGAACCGGGGTTGGAAAGATTACTTCTTGGCCGGTGCGGCCTTCTTGTCGCCAGCCCCCTTGACCGGAGCGGCGGCGGCCGGGGCTGCGGCACCCTTCGCGGGGGCACCGGCGGCGGCTTTGGCATCGTCTCCGGCCGGCGCAGCGGCCGCGCCTTCGGCAGGAACAGCTCCAGCGGCGGGAGCAGCACCTTCGGCCGGTACAGCGCCTGCGACCGGCGCAGCAGCCGCAGCCTCGACCACCACTTCCGCCACGGGCTCGACGCACGAGACGACAGGTTGGTCCTTGCTCCCCAAAAACTCGACGCCAGTGATGGGCTTTAAATCGCCCAAGTGGATCGTCTTGCCGACGCTCAGTTCCGTGACATCCACCTCAATGAAGGGCGGCAAATCCTTCGGCAGACACCGGATGCGCACCTGGTGCGACCCGATTTCAAGCACGCCGTTCTCATTCTTCACTCCCGTGGACTCGCCGGTCAGATGGACGGTGACGTTGATCACCATCTTCTCGTTTTCCTTCACTTCCTGCAGATCGATGTGCAAAAAGCGGTCCGTAATTGGATCCCGCTGGATCTCCTGTAAAATCGAGAGTGAGGGAGCAGCACTATCACGCTTTAGCTCAACGAGGGACGCCTTGCCGGCGATGTCCTTGAGCAGTTGGATGAACTCGACCGTCCCGACGGCCAGGGACTCGGGCTTGGTGTGCTTGCCGTAAAGGACGGCCGGGATCTTGCCGGCATTGCGCAGGCGCCGGGAGGCGCTCCGACCCGTGCCCTGTCGGGCCATAACATTAAGCTGGTAATTCTTCATGGTTTCTTTCCTCCTGTTCGCTCCATTGTGGAGGCAGGCGTAGTTGAAAAGGGTGCGAATTCAAGGTGCGCAACCACAGAAGGCAATCAAAACTTTGCCCCCCAGACCGAAAACCTGCGGTTTTACACGAGCGCGGTATTGACAACCTCGGCCGGCGAATTCTTTCTGACCCCTCTTTGTGCCACTGCCCAGTAGCTCAGCGGTAGAGCAGGTGACTGTTAATCACTTGGTCGCTGGTTCGATCCCAGCCTGGGCAGCCATTCAGAGCACCCCGCAAATAACTGGGTCTACACCAAAGATTGGGGAGTGGGTTGAAGGGAGTGGAGGTTCATAAGTCAGCCGCACTGGGCGATGACGCGCAGGCGGTAGTTGTTAAAGTTCCTAAAGCCATAGGCACGGCGCTGGATA
>JAQUYL010000020.1 GCA_028691845.1 Opitutaceae bacterium | reverse complement strand
ATGGCTTTAGGAACTTTAACAACTACCGCCTGCGCGTCATCGCCCAGTGCGGCTGACTTATGAACCTCCACTCCCTTCAACCCACTCCCCAATCTTTGGTGTAGACCCAATCTTTGGTGTAGACCCATCTGAATTCCCCTCTGAAAAGTCGCGTGCTGGCAGCTCTCGACACGCTCCGTCAGGAATTTGAAATGGTGGACGCTACTGGACTCGAACCAGTGACCCCTAGTGTGTGATACTAATGCTCTAACCAACTGAGCTAAGCGTCCGATGTGAGGAGGCGGACAGTTAATGACGGTTTCGGGCAAATCAACTCTGTTTTATCGGCTGGTGCGCACCGGGCGCCGCCCCGGGAACAGCGTACGGCAGATCTCGCAGACCGTGCCGTCGCAACCGCGCGCCGTGCAGTGCTCCCGACCGTAGAATATCATGCGGAGGTGCAGCTGGTTCCAGCGGTCGCGCGGGAACAGCCGCTTCAGGTCGCGCTCGGTTTGCTCGACGCTGCGACCGTCCGTCAGCCTCCAGCGCTGCGCCAGCCGGTGAATGTGAGTATCCACGGGAAACGCCGGCTCGCCGAACGCTTGTGTCATCACCACCGACGCGGTCTTGTGCCCGACCCCGGGCAGCGCCTCCAGCTCCGCAAACGTCCGCGGCACGGCGCCGCCATGGCGTTCGACGATCAGGCGCGAGAGTGCGCCAATGGCCCTCGCTTTCTGCGGCGCGAGTCCGCACGGCCGGATGACGGCCTCGATGCGCTCCACCGGCAGGCGCGCCATCGCAGCCGGCGTGCCGGCCAAGGCCCAGAGGGCCGGCGTGACCTGGTTGACGCGCTGGTCCGTGCATTGCGCGGACAGCACCACCGCGACCAGCAGCGTGTAGGGATTGTCATGCTGCAACGGAATCGGCGTTTCCTGATAAAGCTCCTCGAGCCGCCGATCGATGAAGGCGGCGCGGGCGGATTTGGTGGGATAGGGAGAGGGCATCGTGAAATCCGGGATTGCGGGCCACCGTAATCCAGCGCGCTGCCGGCTGGATGGCGGCGTTGCCCCGCTCGCGCAGGACTTCCCGCAATGACGCGGAATAAGACGAAGCAGAATCACTTTGGCCGCCAGAACAATCCCGAAGATACCGACCGCTGCGGACGAAATCACTATTGCACGCTTCCGGCCTGATTCTAGGTTGCGCTAAACATGATTTCCAACCGCGATCTGCTTGCTCCGCACGATACTTTCGCCCGCCGCCACCTCGGCCCCGATGCCGACGACCAGGCCGCCATGCTCCAGTTGCTTGGCCAGCCTTCGCTCGACGCGCTGGCCGCCGCCGCCGTACCCGCCTCCATCCGTTTGCCCCGGCCATTGCACGTGCCCGCCGCCGCCAGCGAGAGCACAGCCCTGGCCGAATTGCGAGCCATGGCGCAGCAAAACCAGATTTTCCGCAGCTACATCGGGCAGGGCTATTACGACACGTTCACGCCGGGCGTCATCCAGCGCAACATCCTCGAAAACCCGGGCTGGTACACGGCCTACACTCCCTACCAGGCGGAGATTTCGCAGGGGCGCCTGGAGGCGCTGCTCAACTTCCAGACCATGGTATGCGATCTCACCGGGCTCGAGATCGCCAACGCCTCGATGCTCGACGAAGGCACCGCCGCCGCCGAGGCGATGATGCTCTGCCACCGCGTGAAACTCGGCGACAGCCACGCCGCCAGCGTCTTCTTCGTCTCCGCCTGCTGCCATCCGCAGACCATCGACATCGTCAGGACCCGCGCGCGGCCGCTCAACATCGAGGTTGTCGTCGGCGACCACCGTACCTTCGCCTTCACCGACCAGGTCTGCGGCGCCCTCGTTCAATATCCCGACACCACGGGCGACGTCTGCGACTTCGTGGAATTTTTCGACCGCGCCCATTCCGCCGGTGCGCTTGGCGTCGTGGCCACCGATCTGCTCGCGCTGACGCTGTTGCGTCCGCCGGGTGAATTCGGTGCGGATGTGGCGGTCGGTTCGACGCAGCGCTTCGGCGTGCCGATGGGCTACGGCGGGCCGCACGCCGGTTTTTTTGCCACCAGGGACGCCTGCAAGCGCCAGATGCCCGGCCGCCTGATTGGCGTGTCCAAGGATGCACAGGGCAACCCGGCCCTGCGCCTGGCGCTCGGCACGCGCGAGCAGCACATCCGCCGTGAGAAGGCCACGTCCAACATCTGCACCGCGCAGGTGCTCCTCGCCGTCATGGCGTCGATGTACGCCGTTTACCATGGGCCGGAAGGGCTGAAGCGCATTGCCTGTCGCGTCCGCCTGCTGACGCGCCTGCTGCAGAAATCGCTCACGGCCGCCGGCCTGCCGACCAACGCCGAACCCGTGTTTGACACGCTCACGATCCGCGGCGTCGACGCAGCGGCGATACACGCCCGCGCTCAGGCCAGGCGCATGAACCTGCGGGCGGTCGACGCGCGCACGGTCGGCGTTTCGATCGACGAGACCACCACCGAGGCCGACCTGCGCGATCTCGCCGCCGTGCTCGGCGCCACGCTTCATCTGGCCGGAGCTGCCGACCTCGATTATCCGGTGCCGCATCAGCGCACCTCGGGCTTCCTGCGGCACGGCGTCTTCAACTCCTACCACACCGAGCATGAGATGCTGCGCTACATCAAGCGCCTCGAGACGAAGGATCTGTCGTTGTGCCACTCGATGATCTCGCTCGGCTCGTGCACGATGAAGCTGAACGCGACCACCGAGATGTTTCCGATCACATGGTCCGAGTGGAGCCGGCTGCATCCGTTCGCCCCCGCCGATCAGGCCCTCGGCTATGCAAGGCTTTTCCAGGAGATGGAAAAATGGCTGGCGGAGATCACGGGTTTCGCCGCCGTCTCGCTGCAGCCCAATGCCGGCGCGCAGGGCGAGTATGCCGGTCTGCTTGTCATCCGGGCTTGGCATGCGGCGCGCGGCGAGTCCCACCGCAACATCTGTCTAATTCCCACAAGTGCGCATGGCACCAATCCCGCCAGCGCCGCCATGGGTGGTTTCAGGGTCGTGCCTGTCGCCTGCGACCAGCAGGGCAACATCGACGTCGCCGACCTCCGGGCCAAGGCCGAGTTGCATGCGCAGACTCTCGCCGCGCTCATGGTCACATATCCGTCCACGCACGGCGTGTTCGAGGCTGCGATCAAGGAGATCTGCGCCATCGTCCATCAGCATGGCGGCCAGGTCTACATGGACGGCGCCAACATGAACGCGCAGGTCGGCCTGACCTCGCCCGGCTTTATCGGCGCCGACGTTTGCCACCTCAACCTCCACAAGACGTTTGCCATTCCGCACGGTGGCGGCGGGCCCGGCGTGGGCCCCATCGGCGTGGCGGCGCATCTTGTGCCTTACCTTCCCGTCCACGTCGCGCGGCATACAGAGGCCTCAGGCCGCAGGCATCAGGCATCAGGCCCTGATGCCTCGCACCTCACGCCTCCCTCCTCCAACGGCGCGGTTTCCGCCGCGCCCTGGGGCTCCGCCTCCATCCTGGTCATCTCCTGGCTCTACATCCGCATGATGGGCGCCGCGGGCCTGACGGAGGCGACCAAGATCGCCATCCTCAACGCCAACTACGTCGCCAAGCGACTCGAGAAACATTTCCCCGTGCTCTACCAGGGCGCCAATGGCCTCGTCGCGCACGAGTGCATCCTCGAATTCCGTCCGTGGAAAAAACACGGCCTCGAAGTCGACGATGTGGCGAAACGCCTCATGGATTACGGCTACCATGCGCCAACGATGTCGTTTCCCGTACCGGGTACGCTCATGGTGGAACCGACCGAGAGCGAGTCGAAGCGCGAACTCGACCGTTTCTGCGACGCGCTCATTTCCATCCATGGCGAGATGGCTGCGGTCGCCAGTGGCGCATCCGACAAGTCCAACAATCCGCTCAAGCACGCACCGCACACCGCGGCCGTCATCGCCGGCGACACATGGGACCATCCCTACTCGCGCGCCACCGCGGCGTTCCCCGACGCGTGGACCCGCGCCAGCAAGTTCTGGCCCGCCACCGGCCGCGTCGACAACGTCTACGGCGACCGTCACCTCCTCTGCACCTGCGCCGGAATGGAGGCCTTTGCCGAGGCCAAGACCTGAAACTCGCTTCTTGTTTGGTAGCGCCTACTGGTCGCCGCTCGGTGAGCTCCGCTCGGCGACAAACCGCCGTTGACGCCACGGTCACCGCGGATGGACTGCGGCCATGAACTGGCAGCCGTACATCGCCGTCGTTCCCGCCATCCTTACCGGCAAACCGGTGGTCAAGGGCATGCGGCTGGCCGTCGAATTCGTCCTCGGCATGCTCAAGCTGCTGAAGTTGCGCACCCACGCCGAACGGGAGCTCGGCCCGCGGTTTTCTCTCAAGGAATTCCATGACACGGTCCTGCGCCATGGCGCCGTCCCGCTCGACATCCTGGAGAATCTCGTCAACGAGTGGATCGCCGAGAAACGCCTCGACAAGCCCGGCTTTGCAGCCGTATTTCGCCGCCTCCACTCCCGATGAAAATCATCCGCCACCTTTCCCCCACCGGCCCCGCATGGGCCGCCCTCCAAGCCGACGGTTCCGCACGTGAGCTCACCGGCGACATTTTCGGCGACTTCCGCGTCACCGACCGCGTGGTCACGCCCGGCAAGCTGCTTGCCCCGCTGGCGCCGACCAACATCCTCTGTATTGGCCTCAACTATAAAAAACACGCGGCCGAAAGCAGAAACGACCCGCCGCCGCATCCGGTCCTCTTCATCAAAAACACCGCCAGCGTCCAGAACCCCGGCGACCCGATCGAGATTCCGCAAAAGCTCGCCAGCACCCGGGTCGATTATGAGTGTGAGCTTACGGTCGTGATCGGCCGGCGCTGCAAAAACGTCTCGCGCGCTCAGGCCCTTGATTACGTGTTTGGCTACACGTGCGGCAACGACGTCTCCGCCCGCGACTGGCAGCGCGATGGCGGTGGCGGCCAGTGGTGCCAGGGCAAGAGCTTCGACACCTTCTGCCCCCTCGGCCCCGTCCTCGTCACAAAGGACGAGATCCCGAATCCGAACGCATTGCAGATCCGCACGATCCTCAATGGACAGGTGATGCAGGACTGGAACACGAACGACATGATTTTCGATGTGCCGGCCCTCATCGAGTTTCTGAGCGGCAGCAAGACACTCCTGCCCGGCACCGTGATCCTTACCGGCACACCCCATGGCGTCGGCTTCGCGCGCAAGCCGCCGGTATGGCTCAAGCCTGGCGACACCATCACCATCGACATTGAGAAGATCGGCGCGCTGACGAATCCGGTCGTCGCCGAGCCGGTGTAACAGCTTTCTCCCCCAATCCAGGCTGCTGGGAAGGCGCCGCGGTACGGTCGCGCGGCGCTTGGTCCGGTCTGGGATGGGCAGAGGCGGGGGAATCGGGGAATTGCGCATTTGTCACCTAATAGGTGACAAGTTTCCGGGGAACCGGACGGCAACCGCCTACGCCAGAAGGCGCGCGCGTTTGCGCCGGCGTGATGAGGTGGCACGGTGGCAAGGGGCCGGCTCCGGCCGGCCGCGGGCGTCTAAAACAAAGTCTCTCGTCCGTTGTTACGGCGACGCCGACTCACACATCGCGGCGTGCCAGGTACGCCGTCTCACAATAGCACATGATGCGAGGGCATGCATGTATGTCCGTTTATTTCCTATGCTGCTGCGGTGAATGTATTTCCCAATCCGGTGGCGGACAGGATGCCCGCCCCGTGCGGCCGGAATGCCTGCTTTGAGTCAGGCGACCCTGTGCGCGGTGAGGCATCGTATGTTTCGAAATAGTGTAACTTTAGGGCACCCAGCCGGGTTTTTATGTCAGCCACACTCTCCAATCATGAAAATCATTGCTGCTTCGTTCCGCCCCTTTGTTCCGGTTGTCGCGTTTATAGCGCTCGTTGCCACGGCCGCAGGTCCAGCGCAGGCCAAAATTGTGCGCACGGTTGAAAAGAGCTTCCCCGTCCAGTCCGGCGGCACGCTAAAAATCGTGAGCCAGGGAGGTGATATCGCCATCCAAACCGGCGAGGGCGCGGAAGTCATAGTCGTGGCCCGCCAAAACATACGCGCCAGCACGGAGGCTGAGGCCGACGAATTGCTCAAGCGTCTTACCCTGACCTTCGAGCAGCAGGGCAATGTTGTCACAGTCACTTCCAAATACGAAGCCAAGCTGCCGGGCCTGCATTTTGGATCCTGGCCGCCGGTGTTGGTGGATTTCGTCGTGACGGTGCCGCACGATTTCAATGCCGACCTCAAGACATCGGGTGGCGATATCGCCGTCGGCAATCTGAATGGTCGGGTGCTGGCCCGCACGAGCGGTGGTGACGTGAAATTGGAGAAGATTGACGGCACCGTCGATGCCGGGACCTCGGGCGGCGACATCATGCTCAGGGAAGGAACAGCGGCGGTCAAACTCTCCACTTCCGGCGGGGACATCCAGATCGAACGGGCAACAGGCCCCATCGAGGTTTCCACCTCGGGTGGCGACATTGCCATCAGTTCGGCCGACAATCTACAGCGTGCCGCCACCAGCGGCGGCGACATTACGGCCATGCTCACGGCTGCGCCCAAGGAGGATTGTTCATTGCACACCTCGGGTGGTGATGTGACGGTGCATCTGCCGAAGGCGGCGGCGTTTAATCTCGATGCCGGGACCTCGGGCGGGAAAGTGGATGCGGCCGGCCTGACGATCACCATCGAAAAGGGAGGAGTGGGCCGGAGTCGTCTTTCCGGCAAGGTCAATGGCGGCGGCGCGGTGCTCTCGCTGCGGTCGAGTGGCGGCGACATTGAGATCCGGACGGATTGATTTTCATTCCGCGCCAGTCGGTGCAATGCATCCTTCTGCCAGCGCGAAATGCGCTGGCTTCCCCATTTTGCCGCACCTTGAATGGCCGGATGCAAGACCCTGCTTATGCCGAACTGACCGCCCGACTGAAACGCCAGTTCACGCTGGGAACCGTGGCCGGGTTGCTCGGCTGGGATGAACAAGTCAACCTGCCGCCCGACAGCGTTGACCAGCGCGCTGAACAGATGGCACTTCTGGCTGAGCTGATGCACGCAGAAATCAGCGCCCCGCGAGTGGGCGAACTGCTGGCTGTGTTGGAAAGGAGTCCGGACGGCCTTGGTGAGCCGCTGGCCGGCGGCGGGGACCACCTGTCTTGGCTTGCGCCCGAGCAGCGCGTGGTGGTCAAACAGGCCCGCCGGGATCATGACCGGGCCACAAAACTGCCGGCCGATTTCGTCCGTGAGCGTGCCATTCACTCCAGCCAGGCGTTTCATGCGTGGACGGCCGCGAAGGCCAAATCCGATTTTGCCGCGTTCGCGCCGTACCTGGAGAAACATGTCACCCTCGCCCAGCACGAAGCGGATTTGATGGGGTGGGGAGGCCGGGCCTACGACTATTGGATTGACCAGTTCGACCCCGGCATGAGTTCGGCCGCGATCGAAGAGCTTTTTGCCGAGCTGAAGGCCGGACTGGTGCCGTTGGTGCGAACGATCACAGCTTCCCCGGTGAAGTCGGCCACCCGGTTGCTTCAAGGGTTTTCTGTCGAAGGTCAGCGGGCGTTTTTGCACGAGGTCACCGGGAAACTGGGCTTCGACTTCCGGCGCGGCCGCATCGACGTCTCGCTCCATCCGTTCTGCGAGGGCAGCGGGGCCGATATCCGCATGACGACGCGGTTCGACGAGAACGCGCCGCTGGATGCGCTATTCAGCGCCATTCACGAGACTGGTCACGGCCTCTATGAACAGGGACTTCCGCGCGAGCATGCCGGCACGGCGCTTGGAATGAACGCCGGCATGAGCTGGCACGAGTCACAGAGCCGTCTCTGGGAGAATCAGGTGGCCCGCAGCCGCGCCTTTTGGCGCAGTTTCGAACCGCGGCTGCGCGCATGCTTTCCAACGCAACTGGCGCGCATATCGTCGGACGAACTTTATCTGGCCATCAACGCGGTCAAGCCGGGCCTGATCCGCGTCGACGCCGACGAGGTGACCTACAACCTGCACATCCTACTGCGATTCGATCTTGAGCGCCGGCTCTTTGCCGGGGCGCTGGCGGTGCGCGACCTGCCCGGGGCGTGGGACACGCAGATGCAGGAGCTGCTGGGGCTGACGCCGCCGGACGCCGCCCGCGGCGTGCTGCAGGATGTGCATTGGAGCGCCGGCTCGTTCGGCTACTTCCCCAGTTACTGCCTGGGCAACATGATTGCGGCCCAGCTGTGGGAAACGGCGCGCTCGGCGCTGCCGGGCCTTGAGGACGATTTCGCCCGGGGTGATTTCGCCCGGCTGTTGGGCTGGCTGCGAACCAACGTGCATGCGCTGGGCCGCCGCCACGAAACTCCGGAGATGGTGCGCCTCGTGACGGGACGCGCTCTCTCGCCCCAGTCATTGCTGCGCTACCTGCACGAGCGGTATGGATCGCTGTATTTGCATTAATGCATTGCGGGGAGCCTGGTGACGAAGCAATCCATCAGGATGGTCCCGATCCGTTCAGCAGTATCTCCGAACGGGTTTTCACTGGATCCGCCATGCCTCTGATCGACATTCACACCCATCTCGAATCCTTCGCCCGCCGGGGCGAACTGCCGGTCGTGTTGCAGCGCGCGCGCGAAGCCGGACTGGAAGCGATGATCACCATCGGGACGGACACGGGCGACTGGCCGCTTTACCGCGATCTCGCCCGGGAGCATGCCGGGTTTGTCCATTATGCCGTTGGCCTGCATCCGTGCGGGGTGGACGAGGACTGGGAGAAATCCTTCAGTCAGATTGAAGGTTATTGGCAAGCCGCGCCGGCCTTCAGCCCGGCCTCCCCGACTGCTGTCCGGATCCCGGCGCCCCCTCTTCCGGCTGCTCTGGGTGAGGTCGGCCTTGATCGGTTTCACCTGCCGAAGGACGATGCGGCGAGGGCCGTGCAGATTTTTCAATGGCAGCGGGACGCGTTCGCCGCCGGGCTGGCGCTTGCCAAGCAACGGAACTGCCCGGTCGTGGTGCATTCACGCGGGGCTTTTCGCGAATGCGTGGAGATGATCGACGCAAGCGGCATCAACTGGGCGCGGGTCGTGTTTCACTGTTTTACCGAGGGACCGGACGAAATTGCCGAACTGATGAGGCGCGGCGGATTCGGCTCTTTTACCGGGGTCATCACCTACAAGAATGCCGATGCGGTGCGGGCGGCGGCGAAGGCGCAGGGATTGGAACGGTTGATGATTGAAACCGATGCGCCCTACCTCACTCCCATGCCGCATCGCGGCAAACCGAACGAGCCGGCGTACATGCGGCACACGGCCGAGTACTGTGCCCGGTTATTCGGTGTCAGTTTGGACGAGCTGGCGGCGATCACGACCGCCAATGCAAAGCGATTCTTTGGTTTGGGGGAAACACCGGACACCCTCAATACGCCCAAGCACTGAAGCAACAAGGCCGGTCGAGGACCGGCCCGCCATTCGATTGATTCGGGAATTTCGCCTGAATCAATTACATCTCGTCGAACTTCCGGGCAAAAAGGGCTTCGATTTCCACGAGCATCTGGGCGGCATCCTCGCCGGTGACGATGAACTTCACTTTCGACCCACGGCCGGCGGCGAGCATCATCAAACCCATGATGCTCTTGCCGTTCACCTGCTCTTCGTCCTTTTCGACAAACACCTCGGACTTAAATTTGTTGGTTACTCGAACAATCATAGCCGCCGGACGAGCGTGGATGCCCATCTTGTTTTGCACAACCAGCTCCTTGATTTGGGAGGCGGGGGCTGAGGCGGTGTCGCTTTTTTCCATTGAGATGTGTTTGGTGACTGGAATTAAGGATTGACGCTAAAAGCTGACCGAGCGCCAGCTTGCAATCCAAAAGACCCATTCCATGCCAGCATTTGCCATCATTGTCCCGTGTCGCTTGGAGTCCATTCGTTTTCCTAGGAAACTGCTTCACCTTATTAATGGCAAGCAACTTGTACTGTGGGTAGCAGAGAGGATCGCGCTGGTGGCCCCGGATATTCCACTATGGTTTGCCGTCGATAATGAACTGCTGGCCAAGTGCCTGGAAAATGCCGGCTACAGGGCGATCATGACGGATACGCGGCATCCCAGCGGCACCGATCGCATTGCCGAGGCCAACCGGCGGGTCGGGGCGGCCTGCGTGCTCAACGTGCAGGCCGACGAACCGCTTGTGACTGCCGGGCAGATCCAAGCGCTAGCCCGGCTTATCCAGGGTGACTGCCCGATGGCGACACTCGGCACGCCATTCCGAGACGCGGTCGATTTTTACAACCCCAACCAGGTCAAGGTGGTGATGAGCCAGACCGGCCGGGCGCTGTATTTTTCCCGGTCGCCAATGCCGTTTGCCCGCGACAATGCCGGACGGGTGGACAACGCGTGGCTGTCGGCGAATGCCTGTTACCGGCATCTCGGTCTCTATGCCTACCAGGCGGATTTCCTCGAAAAATTTGTGACCTTGCCGCCGGGAAAGCTCGAGCAGGTCGAGAAACTCGAGCAGCTTCGTGCGCTGGAAAACGGCTACCCTATCGCCATCGGCGTGACTGACGATCCGACCATCGGCGTCGACACTCCCGAGGACGCAAGGAAATTGGAGGAACTCCTGGGCTCCGATCGTGGATGACGTGGCCCAGACTGGAGGATAGGCCAGACCGGATGGGCTTGGTCACCGTCTGGTTGTAGAGAGTGGCGAAGTGGCGACCACGCCTCGGCTCAAATCCTCCCGTCTTTACGGGTCTGAATCAGTTTGTAAAAATCGACGAAGAGGGGATCGGCGTCGTTCGGGCCCGGTGCGGCTTCCGGGTGGTACTGCACGGAGAATACCGGCAGTTCCTTGTGCCGCAGCCCCTCCACCGTGCCATCGTTGAGATTGATCTCCGTGACCATGGCGCCGCGTCTTTCTATGCTTTGAGGGTCGGTGGCGAAGCCATGGTTCTGCGCCGTGATGGAGACGCCGCCGGTTTCAAGATTTTTCACGGGCTGGTTGCCACCGCGATGGCCGAACTTGAGCTTGAAGGTTGTGCCGCCCAGGGCGTGCGTAATCATCTGGTGGCCGAGGCAAATGCCGAAAATCGGATAATGCGGCAGGAGTTCCGTGACGGTTTTGTGGATGTAGGGCAGGGCGGAGGGATCTCCGGGGCCGTTGGACAGAAACACGCCGTCGGGGGCATGCTCGCGCACTTGCCCGGCGGTCGCCGTGGCGGGGAAGACCTGCACGTCGAAACCGTGGCGGACGAGTTTGCGGAAAATCGAGTGCTTGGCCCCGAAATCGAACGCGGCGACCCGAAACCGATGGGTTGGCGTACGGATGGTTCCAAAAGTCGTGCCGACAGGCAGGTACTGGCCGTTGTGATGCTTCGCGTCATCCGCGCGCCAGAGGTATGGCTTCCTGCAGGTAGTGTCCTTGACGTAGTCGCTGCCGGCCATGTCCTGCCAGGAGCGGGCGCGGCGCACCGCCTCATCGGCGCTTAGGGCCTGTGTGCTGAGGCAGCATTTCATCGCGCCGTCGACGCGCAGTTTTTTGGTGAGGGCACGGGTGTCGATGTCGCTGATGCCGGGGATGCCGTGTTTTTTAAGGTAGGGATCGAGCGGCATCCGGCTGCGCCAGTTGCTGACCACCGGCGAAACCTCACGCACGACGAAACCGGAGACCTTGGGCGCAGTCGATTCCGCATCCGCATCGTTGATGCCGTAGTTGCCGATCTGCACGGCTGTCATGGTGACAACCTGGCCGAAGTAGGAGGGGTCGGTCAGGATCTCCTGATAGCCGGTCATCGAGGTGTTGAACACACATTCACCGGCGACGGTGGCGTCAGCGCCAAAGGCGAGGCCGTGGAAGACACTGCCATCTTCAAGAGCAAGGATTGCTGGTTTGGATGCGAGCATCGTGGAGCACGGAAAAGGTTTCGTCCGGAGCTGCAAGCGGTTTCTGGAATGCGGGAGCCGGGCCGGCGCAGGATGTTGGGCTGCCGGGCGTTAGTGCTGAAATAATGCTTGAGGTCGCTTTGCGATGGAAAGCAAACCGCCCCAATGTGCCGGTTTTTTTGGCAAAAAGATGGGACAGATGTGTCATTGTCATACTTTGGGCCGGCCGTTTGACTCCTGGGGCAAATCAGTTAGCCGTATTGCCGCATAATGTCTTCCCTCTACAACCGTTCCGCTTGGTTTGAAGGCCAGGGGCTTTGGCCGCATGTTCCTGAAACGGAATGGCGGGACTGGACGTGGCAGCTGAAGAACCGACTGACCACCGTGGAGCAGATGGAGCGCCACATGACGCTGACCTCCGAGGAGAAGGAGGGTTGCCGCTTATCCAACCACAAGCTGGCGCTGGCGATTACACCCTATTTTTTCAACCTAATCGATCGCGACGACCCGGACTGTCCGATCCGCCGCCAGGTCATCCCCCGGGGCGAGGAGATGAATGTTTCCCAGGAGGAGATGCTCGACTCGCTCGGCGAAGATGCGCATTCGCCCGTACCGGGCTTGGTCCATCGTTATCCGGACCGCGTGCTATTTCTGGTCACCGACCGTTGCGCCGCTTATTGCCGCTATTGCACGCGCAGCCGTCTCGTCAGCAACGCGCAGGACTATAATTTTCATCCGGAGTACGAGCAGGCGCTCCGTTACATCGAGGCGCATCCGGAGGTGCGCGATGTATTGCTTTCAGGCGGCGATCCGTTGCTGCTTTCCGACAAAAAGCTCGATCACCTGCTCGGGCGCCTGCGTGCCATCCCGCACGTCGAGTTCATTCGCATCGGCTCCCGCATCCCGGTTTTCCTGCCGCAGCGGATCACGCCGGATCTATGCGAGATCTTCAAGAAACACGGGCCGGTCTGGATGAGCATCCACGTCAATCATCCGCGCGAATGCACCGCTGAGTTGCGCGAAGCCTGCGAGAAGCTTGCCTTTGCCGGCGTGCCGCTGGGCAACCAGAGCGTGCTGCTGCGCGGGGTGAATGATGGGGTCGAAGTGATGAAGGAGCTGGTGCACCGTCTGCTGCAGATGCGCGTCCGGCCCTACTATCTCTATCAGATGGATCTCATTACTGGCGGGTCGCATTTCAAGGTCGACGTTCGCAAGGGGCTCGAGATTATCCGCGCACTTCGCGGCTACACGACCGGTTATGCCGTGCCGCAATACGTGATCGACGCGCCCGGCGGCGGCGGCAAGGTGCCGATCAATCCGGAATACGTCGAAAAGATAACTGACGAAGAGGTCGTGTTCCGCAATTATGAGGGCCGGAGATATCACTATCCGCTTGCGAGCACGCCGGTGCCACGCACGCCGAGCCCGGCGGATACGCCAGTGGTCTTGCCGGTGGAATTATTCCAGTAGGCCAGCTAGCGGGAAAAATTCTGGCGCTTTCGGCAGAGTGCTCCAGACAACTGCCTTATCCGGAAAGCCGGCCGGGCCTCGCTTTGGTATTTTGTTGCCCCAAGCGATTTCATCCAATGGAGCTGATCCGAGGGGAGGTGTGTTTGGTTACTCTATAATATACAATATTTTGCGATTGATTCCTTGATCGGATTACATCAGTCGAATTTTCACACGGCTGAGGCCAAACTATTTTTGAGCGTTTTGAACAAATCGGCGTCTATCTTTTCGACATCAGTGCGTCGTTAGGAAACGAGCATTGTGTGTAGTTCTTACGGTTTGCTTGGTGTTAGGTCATGCAGGGGCTGCCCGCAGGGGTGGCCCCTTCATGTTTTTGGGAGGGAAGGAGCAACTTGGAAAACCCGCGCCGCCCCACGGCCTGACAAATTTGATGGGAGGCGGGCAGTCAGTCATCGCGCCATTCACCGCGCTTGTCGTCCACGCTGAGAATCCGCGGGCGAACAAACTCCCCGAATCCGTTCCAGGGCTGGAGCGTCCAGGCATGAATGGGTTTGTCGGCCCAGGCGCCCGCGATCTGAGGATCGACGCGCGGCAGAGAGCCAGGCAGGTTCTGGTCGAGACGGGGTTGGAAAAACTCCCGGGTGGGCCGGCGGGGCCGGCCGGTAAGACCCCACCGGGGCGAATTGGCGGCTCGCGCTGGCGGGCCCGACGATGCGAAAAGCAGGACAAACAATACTGAATAGGGAAGGATTTGGAACGGCGGTGCTTTCGTAGGTTCAAGCGACTTTTGGGGACGGGGAGCATCGTCTGGCGGACGGAATGCAGCCACGGGATTGGCTGCCGTCATCCTTGCGGATGGAAATGAACAGGCTCATTTTTTTGACGTCGGAGCAAAAGGCCCGAGGCTTGTCTCGCTGCCGGCAACGCGCTCTTGTGGCTTGATGTCACTCCCGACCGCCTGCTCCGCACCGCTGGCCCCGCTGCCCGGATCACCCGATCCGGACGCAGTGCTGGACCGGTTTCTCACCGTGGTGGCGGAGCGGGGCCTCCGACCCTATCCCGAGCAGGAGGAGGCGATCCTCGAATTGTTCGCCGGGCGCAACGTGATCCTCAACACGCCGACTGGCTCGGGCAAGTCGCTCGTTGCCGCGGCGTTTCATTTCAAGGCGCTCTGCGCGGGCGAACGCTCGGTTTACACCTGCCCGATCAAGGCGCTGGTGAACGAGAAATTTCTGGCGCTCTGCCGCGACTACGGGCCGGAGAACGTCGGCATGATGACGGGCGACGCGAGCGTGAATCCGCGGGCGCCGGTCTTGTGCTGCACGGCGGAGATTCTGGCCAACATCGCGCTGGCCCATGGCGCGCAGTCGGAGTTCCGGGCGGTCATCATGGACGAGTTTCATTACTATTCCGATGTTGAGCGCGGCTACGCCTGGCAGGTGCCTCTGCTGACAATGCCGCAGGCGCGGTTTCTGCTGATGTCGGCGACGCTCGGGAATACGGAGTTTTTCGAACGCGAGCTGCAGCGGCTGACAGGTGTGCCCGCCGTGACGGTGCGCAGCGACACGCGGCCGGTGCCGCTGGAATTCGAGTATTCCGAGCAACTGCTGCCCGAGCGGGTGGAGGCGCTGCTGGCCGGGCAGCGGGCGCCGGTGTACCTGGTGCACTTCACCCAGAGGGAGGCGGCGGAAGCGGCGCAGAATCTGATGAGCATCGACGTGTGCTCGAAGGAGGAGAAGGCCGCGCTGGCCGTCGAACTGGAGGGCGTGCGGTTCAACAGCCCCTATGGCCGGGAGATGAAACGCTGGCTGCGCCACGGCATCGGCCTGCATCACGCGGGCCTGCTGCCCAAATACCGCGTACTCGTCGAGACCCTCGCGCAGAAGGGCCGGCTGAAGCTCATCTGCGGCACCGATACGCTCGGTCTGGGCATCAACGTGCCGATTCGCACCGTGGTTTTCACCCAGTTGTGGAAATACGACGGGCGCAAGTCGGCGGTTCTCAGTGTGCGCGATTTCCGGCAGATTGCAGGCCGGGCCGGCCGCAAGGGTTTTGACGACAAGGGATACGTGGTCGCGCAGGCGCCCGAACATGTGATCGAGAACAAGCGAGCGGAAGAGAAGGCCGCGGGCGACGGGAAGAAACAGCGCAAGCTCGTGAAGCGCCGTCCGCCCGAGGGCATGGTCAGCTGGGACGCCAAGACCTTTGAAAAGCTCCGAACCGCACCGATGGAGGGACTGGTTTCGCGCTTTGCGGTGACCCATGGCATGCTGCTGCTGGTGTTGGGCCGCGACGACGACGGCTGCCGCGTCATGCGACAGCTGATTGCCGACTGCCACGAGACGCCGCACCGGAAGCGGCAATTGCGGCGCCGGGCCTGGCAGTTGTTCCGTTCGCTGCTCGAGCGCCAGATCATTGCGTGGATTCCGCCCGAGCCGTCGGGGCGCAAACTGCGGGTGAACGTGGAACTGCAGGAGGATTTCTCGCTGCACCAGGCGCTCTCGCTGTATCTCATCGACACGCTGCCGCGGCTCGATCGCGAGTCGCCGGATTATCCGTTCGACGTGCTTACCCTGTGCGAAGCGATTGTCGAGGATCCCGACCAGATCCTGCGGCGGCAGGTGGACCGGCTGAAGACGGACAAGATGGCGGAAATGCGGGCGGCGGGAGTGCCTTACGAGGAGAGGATGGCCAAGCTCGACGAGATCGAGCATCCGAAGCCGTTGCGCGACTTTCTGTACGAGACTTTCAATGTCTTTGCGGCGGCGCACCCATGGGTGGAGGAGGAGAACATACGGCCGAAGTCGATCGCCCGGGAGATGTACGAACGCTACCTGTCGTTCGCCGAGTATGTGCGAGCCTACGGATTGGAGCGATCCGAAGGGCTTTTGCTGCGGCACCTGTCGCAGGTCTGGAAGGTGCTGGCCCAGACGGTGCCCGACAGCGCCAAGACCGACGAGGTGATGGAGGTGGAGGTTTATTTCCGCGAACTGATTCGGGGGATCGATTCGAGTCTGCTCGAAGAATGGGAACGATTGCGCCATCCTGACATGGCAGCGGCGGAGACAGCGGACCGGCCCGTGCCGCCGCCGGCCTTCGACCTGACGCGGGACACAGCGGGTTTTCGCCGGCTGGTGCGCGCGGCTGTGTTCGGGTTTTTGCAGGACGTGGCCGGTCGGAACTGGGAGAGCGCGAACGTCCGACTGCAAACGGGTGCGGCCGCCGCTCCCGGGGAAGGCGAGCCGCTATCGGCGGAGGCGCGCGCGATCGAAGCGGCTTTCAAACCATACTTCGAGGTTCGCGACCGCTTCCGGCTCGATCCCGAGGGGCGGGCGACGAAGCACACGCACTGGGAAGAGGGCTCCACGGCCGGCGAGTGGATTGTGGCCCAGGTCTTGATCGATGCGGAGGAGCGCAATGACTGGGAGGTGCGCTTTATCGTGCCGCTGGCGCAGTCCCGCGGCGAAAACCGGGCCGTCTTGCGCTTTGTTGAAGTGCGGCCCATCGGCGCGTTTTGATCATGCCGGCTACTGAAGCCTGGCGGGCGGCAAGGCCGGCAAAACGACCGAACGGGACGGGTGACGTCATTTACGAAACATGAGGGCCGGGTTTTGTTTCTGGACTAAGGCCGGCTGATCCGGCATCCATTTTCCGACCAGATACCTACCCGTAAGATATGCAGGGGCTGCCCGAAACGGTGGCCCCTGCATGTCAGGGGTGCGGTAAAGGTCCCTAGGGGGCCTAGGGACACTGCGCAGTTGACGCGGAGCCGGTGGAGACTTTCTCTGCGCTTTGCCTTGTAGGGGTGTCCTCCGCGGAGGGCTGAGACTGCGACACGAACGGTCGCTCGACCCTGGAACCTGAAACGGATCATACCGGCGAAGGAAACATGCAGGACGGCGCAAGGTGCGCCGTCCGTTTCTGTCCGGGAGTCCGATTTGGGTCGGGCTCATCATCATGCGACTCCCGACACGAATCCTCCTCAATCACACTCTCGCGACAGCCTGTGCGGCCGTCGCTTTTGTCCAGACCCACCCATCGTCGGCCGCGCCCGGCGCCAGCACCGCCGACGTCGTCGAACTCTCCCGCTTCGTCGTCACCGGCCTGCCGGTCGAAGACTCTGTCAACCCGCTTGCCCGCCCGACGGAAGGCTTGTTTGGCGACGCGATCAGCATAATCGAAACCCCGCGTGCCTACTCGACGATCACGCAGGCACTCCTGCGCGAGCGCGGCATCAACGGCGTGGCCGAAGCTGTCGCCTACGCGCCCGGCACCTCCGTGACCTCCAGCTACGGCAAAACGGCCATCCCGACCATTCGCGGCGATCTGGCCGAGACCTTCCTCAACGGACAGCGCCTGAGTTACAACAATTTCGGCTACTTCCCGTCATTTAACGGGATCGAGGCGATGGACGTCGTGCGCGGTCCCGGATCAGCCGTCTACGGCAGCGGCTTCTTTACCGGCGGCTACGTCAACTACATGACCAAACAGCCGAAGTTTACACCCGAGACCACCGTCACGCTGCGCCTTGGCACGTGGGTGCCCGATGGCGGCTCCTGGCTCAACGGCTCGTGGCAGGTGGACACCACTGCACCAGTGTCCGACGGCAGGTCGGCCTGGCGCATCAGCTACGAGGGCAAGGAGGACGGGACATTCTTCCACCAGCACGGCGCTCGCGACGACCGCGAGGATTTCTTCGCGTCATGGACCCGCCGCGCCAGTTCCACCCTAACGCTTGACGCCAATGCCCAGTTCATCTGGCAGGCCTCGCCCGAGTTGCTCGGGGTCAACCGCCCCACGCAGGAGCTCATCGACCACGGCCTCTACTACACCGGCAGCCTGCCCGATCTCGGCTACGATGCCGCGACGGGCGCCATCGCCGGCACGCTTCCCGGCACCACGGCCGTGCCCATACCGCGCGATGCCACCCTGTTTTCACCGGGGGATTTTTCCAACGCCAACATCGCCCGCGGTCAGTTTATCTCCACGGCCCAGCTCGCGCCTGACCGCAGGCTCGTCAACCGCACGCTGATTGAAACCGTCAACCGCCGCCGTTATCATGCCTTCGAGTACGCGGAGTACGTGAAGCAGTGGACGGCCGAGAACCGCACCGAATGGCATGCTGCGTTCGAGACGGCCGGCACGCCGCATCGCGCCATCGCCGGCGGCACGGTTCGCTGGGAGAAACGCGAGAGCTACACCAACTATTTCAACGAATACTTCTTCCAATACGACCTGACCCGCCCCGACCGGCTCTTCAGTCACGCCATCGATTATCCGAATTCCTACTGGCCCGGCTTCACTGGCCCCGGCGGACGGCTGTTTTTCCCGGCCGCCTACGGCAGCCCCGAGACGACCGATTCGACGCTCTGGAATCCCGCGCTCTTCGCGCAGGACGAGATGAAGCTGTGTCAGGATTTCACGCTGCTCGTTGGAGCGCGGCTCGACGGATTTCTAGCCAAAGCGGTTGACCCGCTGCCTGGCGACACGAAACAGTGGCACGACCGTCACGAGCATACCGCCGTCTCCTGGAACGCCAGCCTTGCTTATGCGCCTTCGCCTAAGGCCTCGTTTTACGCCACCTACCAGCACGACTATGCCGTCCACGGCAACGTTACCGGCGGCGGCATCATGCTCAAGGACGACGGCACCGGTCGCGGCATCATCGACCCCAGCGACTTCACGAACGGCAGCAGCCTCGCCGAGGTCGGAGCCAAGTTTGCCCTTCTCGACAACAAGCTCTACGCTGGTTTCGCCCTCTATGACCAGCGCCGCTCCGAGACCGAGATCGGCGGCGATATCAAGAACCTCCGTTTTCACGGCGCCGAGGCCGAATTCGTCTACCAGCCGCATTCGCGGTTGAACGCCACCCTGAACATCTCACTTGTCGACGGCCGGTTCGATCACTCCAGCGCATCGCAGGCGGGCGGCACGTCACTCTATAATCTGTACGCGCTCGGTCGCGGTCCCAGCGGTCTCGGCAACGGTACCGGCTTCACCTGGGACAAGCTCCCGCCCGCCAACTACGGCATCACCGGCCTGTCGCATACCGTGGTCAACAGCAGCGTCTCCTACCGTTTCCCCGGCGGTTTTGGCGGCGGCCTCGGTGGCTCGTGGCAGAGCCGCCAGTCGGGCAACCTTCTCGACGAGTACCATATTCCTGCGCAGGTCTTCCTCAACGCCTTCCTCTTTTACCGACAGTCGCGGTGGGAGGCCAATATCGACATCCTCAACGTTCTCGACGCACGCAACTGGATCCACAACGGCGACAACTGGTCGAACAACGTCCTTGTCTTCCAAGATCTTCCGTTTCGCGTCGAAGCTTCAGTAAAGCTGAAGTTCTAAGGGATGGCGCCCGTCTTCAGGACGGGCGGGCGGTCCTGGTCAAGGGTATCCGTCAACCCGGCGCTTCAAGCGCCGCGGGTCCAGTCGGCGACCCGCAGCGGATTCGGGAGTTTGCCGCACCTTGCGTGGCAAACTCCCCCGAGCGGATCGCGCTCAGCGGCGTTTGGGCGGCGGCGGCTTCGCCGGTGCCGCCTGCTGCACGTGCTCCCCCTGGTAGGTTGGCGCGGGAAGCACCCGCGCCAGGGCCTCCACGGCGGGGGAAAAAATCTTCGGCTCCGTGCGGGTCTGGGTCCAATGAAAGACGAGAATCAGAAGCACGAGCAGCAAGGTCATTGGGATCACAATCGGGTGGATGTGACGGAGGAACCGGTGAAAGCGCATCGTCATCGAGAGGATCAACAGGGCGCAGACAACGGTGATGAAGCCTTGCTGGGTGAACAGCTGGCGGAGCGCAGGCCAAATCCAAGTGAAATCGAGGGCTTTCAAGGCAGGAGCTGTTACAACTTTATAATATACAGGTGAGGTTGACTGAAGTCGAGAAAACAGGGTGGTGCCCAACTTGCGAGATGGGGGTGATGAGCAGGGGTGGTTTTATCCTATTTTGACACTGGTCCCTCGCCGGGGGCGCGGTGATTCATGACCATGGCCCGCCTCGTCACGACGTTTCATGTCCCGACGGGATCAGTGTTTGTTCCACACTATATATCCTCCCCATGTCCAGGGGATGGCGATCGGGGGAATCCCCTAACTGATATAGAGGTATTTTGAGGCGAATTCGGGATCGCTGGTGACATTCAGGCCGAGTTTGCGCAGACCGGCGGCGTCACCAGGCGTGGGAATGTGCGTGAGATGCACGTCGCAGCCATCGAGCTCCTTCAGTTTCTCGATGGCGGTCCCAGCCGCGGGGTTCATCGTGGCACTGATGCTCAGGGCGATCAGCGTCTCCTCCAGATCGAGGCTCGTCATGTTGCCTTTGAGCACGTCCTTTTTGAAGTGGGAGAGCGAGGTGGTGACGAGCGGAGGAAGAAGATGGATGGAGTCTGGGATGTTCGCGAGAGTCTTGGTCGCGTTGAGCACCAGGCTGGAAACGGAGTGCATCAGCGGGGAATTTTTGCCGGTGACAATGCGTCCGTCATGCAGCAGGAGGGCAGCGCCGCAATAAACGCCATTGGCCCCCTTGCCCCGCGCCGGGGCCGCCGCCGCAGCAGCATGCGCATGCGCCACCACCACCCGGTCGTGCACCGACAGCCCGAGGCTCTTCATAATCAGTTCGGCGCGCAGCACAGTGTCCTTTTCGACCAGTCCCATCGCGTATTCGCAGGCGTAATTGTAGTAGCGGCGGATGATCTCCTGCGCCGCGGCGGCGCGGCAGGCGGCATCGTCGACGATGCCGAAGCCGGCCCGGTTCACGCCCATGTCGGTGGGCGACTTGTAGAATGAAGGCTGTCCGGTGATGCGTTCGATGATCCGCCGGAGCAGCGGGAAGGCTTCAAGGTCGCGGTTGTAATTGACCGCCGGCTGCCCGTAGGCCTCGAGGTGGAAATGGTCGATCAGATTTACATCCTTCAATTCGGCTGTGGCGGCCTCGTAGGCCACGTTAACCTCGTGCTTCAGGGGAAGATTCCAGATGGGAAAGGTCTCGAACTTGGCGAAAAGGGCCGACACGCCGCGCTGATGCTCATGATATAGCTGGCTGAGGCAGGTGGCGAGTTTGCCGCTGCCGGGGCCTGGGCCGGTGACGACAACGATGGGGCGCTCAGTCTCGATGAAGGGATTGGCGCCATAACCCTCCTCGCATACAATCGTGTCCACATCATTCGGGTAGCCCTTGGTCGCGCGATGGGTGTAGACGCGCAGTCCCCGGCGTTCGAGGCGGTTCTTGAAGCTGATCGCCGCCGGCTGGTGATCGAACCGCGTGATGACGACGGCCCGCACCGTGACGCCGCGCTCGGTGAGTTCGTCGATCGTTTTCAGTATGTCGGTATCGTAGGTGATGCCAAAGTCGGCGCGCATCTTTTTCTTCTCGATATCGCCGGCAAAAATGCAGAGCACCACCTCGGCCTGGTCCTTGAGGTTTTGCAGGAGCTGCATCTTCACGTTGGGATGGAAGCCTGGCAGCACGCGCGCCGCGTGGTAGTCAAAAAGCAGTTTGCCGCCAAACTCCAGGTAGAGTTTGCCGTTGGATTCCTTGACGCGGTCAAGGATGGCAGCACTCTGCTGCTCCAGATACCGCGCGTTGTCGAAACCGGTGCGTTCGGTCATGGCTGATTATTATCTAGCAGCAGGGCAGGTGCCGGCGGGGAGCGTCAATGCGATAAGCGCGGGCCGCGATTGCGGGAGGCGCTGCTCTGGCGGGGCGGCTACCGGTTGTCTGCGGCGGTTCCGGGCAGCGTGCCGGCCTCGACCAGCACCATTCTCCCGGGATCGATGTACTGTCGGATGGAACGGTTCACTTGTTCGAGCGTCAGCGCCTGGATTTCCTGCGGATATTCGTCGATGCAGACCAGAGGCAGGCCGCGCTGGACCGTGGCGAGAAGCCGGCCGGCGAGCCCGGCACTCGTGGCGAGAGAGAGCTTATAGGAGCCCGTGACGGCCGACTTGAAATCGCGCAATTCATCGGCCGTCACGCCGTGGGCGGCGAGGCTCCGGAGCTCGCGAAGCGTGGAGGCGGCGCCGCGGTCGAGCAACTCCGGCGCAAATGTGCCCACGATGCGCCATTCCCCGTCGGTGTACGTGTCGTTCGCGAGGCGGGCGCCGATGCTGTAGGTGAGGCCTTCCTTGGCGCGGACGGTTGCCAGCAGGCGGGAGGAGAAAAACCCGCCGCCGAATATCTGCGTGGCCAGATCCAGCGCCATATGGTCGGGATCGCTGAATTTCAGCCCGGAAGGATGGCCGACAATCAGGGAGACGCTGGCCTTGCCCGGCATGAAAATTTTTTCCGTGCGCCCCTGGGCGAGCTGAACCGCCTTCGGGGCCGGGGGCAGCGGTTTGCCGCCGGTCCAGCCGGCAAAGGCCTCGCCGAGCGCACGGTCGATGACGATGTCGTCCACATCGCCCACGGCAATGAGCACCATGCCTTGTGGTCCGTAATGAGCGGCGTGGAAGGCCTTGATTTCTTCGAGGGTGACGGCGTCAAGGTCGGCCAGGTAGGCTTCGGCTTCGGGCGGGCGGTTCGGGTGGCCGTGGGGGTAGATTGCGCGGGCCAGTGCCTGGCCGGCGCGGAACCCGGTGTCCTCGAGCTGCTGCCGATACCGGCCGGCGATCTGCTTCTTCAGCTTGGCGAATTCCTCAGCCGAAAAGGCAGGCTGGCGGAGCTGTTCGGCGAGAAGGCCGAGCACCAGCGGGACGTCCTTTTTCAAGCACCGGGCGGTGAAGGTCAGGTCCTGGGCCGTGGTCCCAAAGCGGATGGTGGCGCCGACATCCTCCAGTTGCTGGGCGAGCGCGAACCTGTCTTGAGCCGTCGTGCCCTTGTCGAGCAAGCCGGCGGCGAGATCTGCGACCGCGGGGTGCCCGGGCGGATTGAAGACGTCGCCAGCCGGCAGACTGCCTTGCATGGTAACGACATCCTGCAATGCAGTCTTGAGGGTGAGCACGTCGAGTCCGGCGATCGAGCGGCGGACGACGCGCTGGGCGATCTTCGCGCCCGGGGAGGATCGGTCTTGGTTGACGCTGGCCGCCCCGGTTGTGCTCCCGTTGCGAGCAGTGCGCGCCGGGATCCGGGCGTCTGCTGCAGGCGAAGCGGGATCGCGATAATAGCTCGGGTGGGGCACGGGGGGGCGCAGCGCCGCGAAGCGGGGATTCGGTTTCGCGCTTCCCGGGGGTGCGGAGGCGGCGCCGCCTTCGTTCACAGGAACAAACCAACCGGTGGTGCTCTGATCCTCGACGAAGTAGGTTTTCAGCACGCGATCCACGTCGGCCGGAGTTACGGCTTTAATCTTTTCAGGCAACGTAACGTAGCAGGTCCAGTCCCCGATGGCGATGTCCTCATTAAGCTGGCTGGCGATGGCGAACGAGCCGTCGCGGCCATAGGCGGTGGCGGCCATTTCCTTGCTGATGGCGCGCGTGACCTCGGCGAGCGTGACGCCCTCGGCCTTGAGCCGGTCGAGTTCGGTGAGGATGCTTTTTTCCACCTGGCCGTGGGAAATGCCGGGCGCGAGGCGGGCGTAGATGGTGAACAGGGTGTTGTCACGGAAGAAGCCCTTGGCCGCGTCCACACTGATCGTGAGGTTCCGGTCCGTCAGCGCACGGTAAAGGCGGCTGGTTTTGCCGTCGGTCAAAATATCGGCCAGCACGGCCAGGGCGGGGTGGTCGGGGTGCCGGGCGCCGGGGACCTTGTAGGCCAGGCCGACGACACCGAGCTCGCCCGGACGTTTGACGGTGACGCGTCGCGGGCCCTGTTGTAGAGGCTCCTCGGTGTAGACCTCCGGAATCGGCTGGGGTGAGGCGGGAATGGGGCCGTAGTACTGTTTGACCAGGCGCAGTGCCCCGGCGGGTTCGATGTCGCCGATGATCGCGACCGTGGCGTTGTTCGGCCAGTAAAACGTGTCGTAAAACGCGCGCAGCTTTTCGAGGGGCACTTTTTCGATGTCACTGCGCCAGCCGATGGTCGGGTGGTGATACGGATGGGCGAGATAGGCGACGCCGCCGATCTCCTTATCGAGGGCCTCGATCGGATCGTTTTCACCGCGTTCGAATTCGTTGTGCACGACAGTCATCTCGGGCCGGCGGTCCTCCTCGCGCAGCCGGAGTTCGCGCATGCGGTCGGATTCCAGCTGCAGGGCGAGTTCGAGGCGGTCGCTGGGCATTTCCTCGTAGTAATTGGTGCGGTCGAGCCACGTGCTGGCGTTGTTCGTGGCACCGATGCGGTCGAGCAGGGTGTCGAAGCCTGTGCCGAGGTCGTCGTTATAATGCCGGCTGCCCTTGAACATGAGGTGTTCGAGCAGGTGCGTGGCGCCGGTGGTGCCGGTGACTTCGTTGCGCGAGCCGACATGGTAGGTGACCATGAAGGTAAACACCGGCGCGGAATGGTCGGGCATCAGGAGCACCTGGAGACCGTTGGCGTCGAGGCGATACTCGTCGAAACCGCCCAGCGACCGGATGTGGGTGAAACCGTCGACGGCGGTGGTCTGCCGCCGGGACTGCCGGCCTGCCTCCCAGAGTTGCGACCGGGTGCGGAAGGGACGGTCGGCGGGAGCGGCGGCGAGGGGCAGGCAGAGACCGAGGAGAATCAGGGAGAGGGCGGGGTGGTGTCTCATGGCAAGGAGGATCGGGCGGGAGGGGAGTACCATTATGCGGCGGGGGTTAACCGCCAGCCAATAGGTCAAAAGAATCAATCGGGCGGCAACGAGATTATCCGCTGCCCGGGCAAGTCCGCATTTGCCGGGGAGCCGTCGAAGGATTACCGGTCAGTTAATGGCATCAACCGACTTGGCGGCTGAACCGGTCAGCGGGCGAGGTCCGGAAAATCTCGTCGAAGTCGGCGTTTATACGAGCTCGGACGAAGGCTTTGATCACGGTCTGGTGGTGCTGGCGATGGGGCAGCCCTACTGTCTGGCCCCCAGTGGCAGCTCCTTCCAATTGCTCGTGGAGCCACCCGTTGCCGAGGCGGTGCGCGACCAACTCGCCTGTTTTGACCGCGAAAGCGCCGACTGGCCACCCTCACCGGTCGGGGAACCGCGGCCGGTTCGCAGAATGGAATTCACCGCCTCGCTGCTGTGGTTGCTGTCGATTCTTGCGGCTTATTGGGCTCAGGGGGCCTGGCCGGCCTGTGAGGACGCGGGCGTTCTGGATGCCCAGGCCGTATTTGACTGCGGCCAGTGGTGGCGACTGGGCACGGCGCTGTTTCTGCACGCGGATGCCGGGCACCTGACGGCCAATGGAGTCAGCGGCCTGCTGGTTTTCGCAGCCGTGCTCTCGACGATCGGCCGGTGGCGCGGAGGGCTGCTGCTCGCCTTCGCCGCACTCACCGCCAACCTTGTCGTGGCGGCGGTGCATTATCCCGGTCCCTATCGCTCGCTCGGCGCCTCCACTGCGGTTTTCGCCGGGCTCGGTCTGCTGACCGGCCGCGCGGTCCGCAGCGTGCATCGGATGGGTCCCCGGCAGCGCTGGCGCACAATATTCGTGCCACTGGCTTCCGGAGTCATCCTGCTGGCGCTTTATGGAGCGGGAGGGCTGCGCGTGGATGTCTTGGCCCATGCCACCGGATTCACGGCCGGCCTCATCCTGGGCCTTGCCGCCGCCGGGCCGCCCCGGAAAACAGGCCATAAACCGGACGCACCGAGGCCGGGCCCGCGGCCTGCGCCTTCCCGGCAATCTCCCCCAAGAGAGGGATTTGCGCCGCCGTTTCTGGCGCGACAACGGTGCCCTGCCCGCGCATGCTGCCGGCATGTTTTTCAAATTATTGCGCACGTTGCGCGTCGATTGCCCGCCTTGGGCGCGACGGCTCGGGCTGGTGCAGGAGCATGTGGCCATCGCCTCGCGGCATGACCGCGTCCGCGCAGCCTGGGCCCAGCATCTGGCGGCGAGCCGGGAGGCAATCCTTCTCGGGGTGGCGCGCTGTGCGCAGCGGCGGAGGGCCCTCGTGATTGGCGCGGGCGACTGCCTTGATGTTCCGGTCGAGGATCTGGCGACGGCATTCGGACAGGTGGTGCTGGCCGACGTGGTGGTAAGCCCGGTGGCGCGGGGCCTGGCGCGGCGTTTTTGCGGACGGGTGCAATGCGCCAATTGGGATGCGACCGGGGCTCTTTCCTTGCTGGCGGCGGAGGGCGACACGATCAATCCGGCCGAGGTGCAGCGCATCTTTGAGCGGGCCGACCCGGGGCCGCCGCCCGGCGGAGAGCCCGACCTGGTGGTCTCGGCCAACTGCCTGTCGCAGCTCGGACTCGTGCCGGGGCACTCGCTGCCGACCGCGGCGGTCGACAAGGAGCTGCCGGGCCGGTGTGCCGTGGCGGCGGCCCGGCGCCATCTGGACTGGCTGGCGGAGCGCAGCGGCGTGCGCGTCCTGCTGGCCGACGTGGCGCGACTCAATATCGCGCCGGACGGCCGGGAGCTGAAGAGGGAGGGATTACGCGAGCGTTTCGGAGTGCGGCCGCCGGATCGCGTCTGGCGATGGGATCTGGCGCCGATCCCGGAGTGGGCTCAGGATTTCCACCGGGTGCACGAGGTGGGGATGTGGATCGACGGCCCCTGAGCCAGCCGGCGCCGCGGGAGCGCCTCCCCAAGGGGGACAGGACGCCTCTCGGGGGCGCTCGGGGTTCCTACCACCGCCCCGTCGCGAGGATTTTTTCGCGCAGGTGGGTACAGCGCTGTTTCGACTCGGCATTGCGCACGGCGATGAAGTATGCGGCGGGCTCGCCCACGAGGAACACCTTTTTCCGGCCCCTGGTGATCGCCGTGTAGATGAGATTGCGCTGGAGCAGCATGAAATGCGCCTTGAGTAGCACCACGATCACCACGGGGTACTCGCTGCCCTGCGACTTGTGAATGCTGATGGCATAAGCGAGAGCTACCTCGCCAAACTCGCCGCGCTCAACGGTGTGCTTCTCGCCGTCGAAGTCGGCCACCAGGGTGCCGGCTTCGAGATCGACGGAATCGACCGTGCCAATGTCGCCGTTGAACAGGCCCTTGTCGTAGTTGTTGCGGAGCTGGATAAGCTTGTCGCCGGGCCGGTATTCGCCGCTGACGGTGCGGAGTCCCCGAGGGCGGGGATTGAGTTCGGCCTGGAGCTGCCGGTTGAGATTCGACACCCCCGCGAGGCCCTTGTGCATGGGGGCGAGCACCTGCACGTCGTTGACCGGGTGAAACCACTTGAAGTGCCGGGGAATGAATTCCGTGCAGAGCTGCCCCACCTTGGCGAGGCAGTCCTCGGCCCCATCGGCCGAGATGAAATTGAGGTCGCTCCACGCCTGTGCCTGCCCGACCTCGGCCACCACTGGCGGTGGCGTGGTATCGCCCCCATTGATGGCATGCGCCGTGGTGACGATGAGACTCTGATCCTTCTGCCGGTAGACGACGGAAAGGCGCGTGACGGGGATATCCGCTCCGATTGCCGCCGGTGGCGGCGACGACCACCGGGAGGAGGCGATCAAATCCTTCAGCACGTTGCCCGCGCCCACGCTGGGCAACTGGTCGATGTCGCCCACAAGCAGCAGGTGGGCGCGGGCCGGCACGGCCTGGAACAGCGCTGCGGCGAGACGGACGTCGAGCATCGAGGCTTCGTCGACGATCAAAAAATCGGTCGCCAGCGGGTGCGAAGCGTTGACGGTGAAGCCGCCGGCGGCGCCGTCGAATTTAAGCAGGCGATGGATTGTGGAGGCGAAACCGCCGGTCGTCTCGGCGAGTCGTTGCGCCGCCCGGCCCGTCGGGGCGGCGAGGTGCACCCGCGCCTTCTTGGCCTTGAGAATCTCGACGAGCGTGCGCAGGCAGGTCGTTTTGCCCGTGCCGGGGCCGCCCGTGAGAATGCTCAGCTTATGGCGGAGTGCGTTGACAACGGCGCCGCACTGCAGCTCGTTGAAGGTCAGCCCGGCCCGTTCCTGCGCCCAGGCAATGGCGGCCTCGACCTTGATCGGAGGCAGGCCGGACGGAACGGCGGTGAGACGCGCCACAACCTCGGTGACCTTGCGCTCGGCGCGGTCGTTGGCGGGAAGCTGGATGATCGATCCGGGGCAGGCGGACTCGCGTGGGCCGGCGATCTCCTGTCCGGTCGGGCGAGGGTCGCCTGTTCCCGGGGGGGGCAGGGGCGGCCAGCGGATCAGATCCTTTGCCGCCACGAGAGCATCGAGGCGGGCTGCCAGACGCTCGGTTGAGGTTTCCAGCAGGCTGGCGGTGAAATCGATGAGTTCCCCCTGCGGATAGGCCGTGTGCCCGTCCTCCTCGAGGGTCTGCAGGGCGTAGATCAGGCCGGCATCGAGGCGGGGAGGGGCGTCGTTGGCGTAGCCGAGGTTGATGGCGATGCGGTCGGCGGTCTTGAAGCCGATGCCGTCGATCTCGCGGGCGACGCGGTAGGGCTCGTTGACGATGACTTGTTTCGCCAGCGGACCGTAACGATTGACGAGCCGCACGCACTGAGCGGTGGTGACGCCGTAGGTCTGGAGGAAGATATGCACCTCACGCAGTGTCTTCTGCTCCTCCCACGCCTGCTTGATGGCGGTGGCGCGCACCTTGCCGATGCCCGGCACCTGGCGGAGCAGGCCCGACTCCTCGCTGAGCACGCGGAACGTATCCGTGCCGAAGGCGTCGACGATCTTGTTGGCGTAAACCTTGCCGATGCCCGGCACGAGGCCGCTGCCGAGGTATTTGCGGATTCCGTAGACCGACGACGGCAATTCGCTCTTGAACGAGGAGATCTTGAACTGCTCGCCATGCTGCGCGTGGCGCACCCACTCTCCCGTGAGTTGCAGCGTCTCGCCGCACTGCACACCCGGCAGGGCGCCCACGATGGTCGCCTTGCCGGATGCGGCCTTGGCGCCGGGCGGCCGCTCCGGCTGCATCTCGGCAATGGTGTAGTGATTCTCCTCGTTGAAGAAGATGATGCGCTCAAGCACGCCAGTCAGCGTATCGGGAGCGGTTGAAGGGGGTCGGGCCACGGGATCGACGGATAGACACCCGCGGGGAAAAGAAAAGCAGAACGATGTGGCTCGGCGGGACTCGACCGAGGAGGGGAGAGGGGCGGCGGGGTGCTTTTCCCAGCGCGGGATTGCATCGGCGCGGAGAAAAGACACGCTGGCGCCACCATGGATTTAATGCCCGGATCAATGGCGCCGATCATTCAACTGTCGATTTCGCCCGTCATCCTGATTTCCGGCGTGGGCGCGCTGAGCATCACGCTGACGAACCGCATGGGCCGCATCGTTGATCGCACGCGCGTGCTGGCCGTGCAGGTGGGGCAGGCGGCCGAGGGAAACAGGCAGCATCTGGAAACCCTGCTCGCCATCATGTGGCGCCGGTCCCAGCTTATCCGGCAAGCCGTCACCTTTGCGGGGTGCAGCATGCTCGCTTCCTGCCTGCTGGTTCTCGGGCTTTTTATCGCTGCGTTTTTTCATCTTGAGCCGGGGCATCTCTTGGCGGCGACCTTTGTGACGAGCATCCTTTTTCTCGCCGCCGCGCTGGTCTCGTTCCTGCGGGACATCTATTTGTCATTGAGGGCGCTGCATCTGGAGGTGGAGAGGGTGCAGAGCCGGCGCTAAAGGGCGGGGCCGCTGGTGGCGCAGCGGGAAGCTGCCCCGTGCTGCCGGGCGAATTCCACCGCTTCATCCAGCCGGGCAACGCCCGGAGGGCGGGGCGCTAGCGTGCGGCTGGGATGTCCAGGCCGAAAACGTCGCGGGCAAGCGCCGTCAGGTTGGGAAAGATATGCCCGGCGCCGGCGGCGCGGAGTTCCTCGGCGGAATGCGTGCCGGTCGCGACGAGATAGCAGGCCAGGCCTCCCTGGCGTCCTGCTTCATAATCGAACGGCGAGTCCCCGACCAGACAGGTGGTGGCCGATTGGGCGTTGAGCGAGGTGAGGACGTGGCTTACGAATGCCGGGTCCGGCTTAAGCCAGGGCGTGTCCTGCGCGCCGAAGATGCCATGCAGATAAGGCGCGATGCCCAGGTGTTGGCAGACGGCGCGGGAGGAGGGGCCGTGCTTGTTGGTTAGGACTGCGAGCGTGCAGCCGGCGGCATGCAAGGCGCGCAGCAGCTCTCCGGCGCCCGGCATCAATTCCGCGTCGTCGAGCATGGTCCGGCTCCAATATGAGCGGAAGATGGCGAGGGCCCGCGGCAGCTCCGCCTCGGTGACAAAGCGCAGCATTGCCCGCTCGAGACCGCCGCCGACGGCCCGCCGGACCTGCGCCCGGGTCGGGGCGGGGTATCCCAACTGGGGCAGGGTGTGGCAATAGCTGCGGTGGATCGCCGCCAGGTGGTCAATCAGCGTGCCATCGAGATCGAAGAGGACGGTGCGGAAGCGCAGTGGGGCGCGAGGCATGAGGCGTTAGATAGAGGGGAAAAGGCGCGCGGGGCAAGGCCCGGAAAACAGGGTGACGCAGAGGATTCGTCCCTTCAGCGAGGGTTCGCCGGCCGGCAAATAGTTCTGGCGAATGGGGCGCGCGTCGGTGAAAGTGTGAAAAATGAGTGCGCCAACGAGCAACGCCCGGGCGGTCGCCGCGATGGAGGGGGAGAGGCTGGTGGTGCGCATCAGCGGCGATTGGCGTGTGACGGCGGCCAGGCCGGACTGGAAGGAGGTGCTGGCGGCGCACCAGCCAAAGGTAGTGCATCTAGTGGGGGAGGAACTGGGGGCGTGGGACAGTGCCTTGGCGCTGTTCTGGCGGGATGCAGAGGTGTGGAGCCGGGGGAATGCAGTGGCCTTTGCCGCCGAGAATCTGCCCGTGGCGGCGGGCGAGCTGGCCCGCCTGCTGGAGAACTACGCTTCCAGGAAGGTGAATCCGCCGCGCGGGCTGCCCGACCTTTTCTCTGCGGTCGGCCTCGTGACGCAGAACCTTGTGCGGGAGGTCCGGGACATCACGAGGCTAGTGGGCGACTGCGTGCTGAGCGCGGAGCGGCTCGTCCGGCAGCCGCACAAGTTCCGCTGGCGCGACTGCCTGGCGGAGATGCAGCAATGCGGGGCGATGGCACTGCCGATCGTGAGCGTGGTGAGCTTCATCGTGGGAGTAATCCTCGCCTACCAGGCCGCGATGCAACTGCGGCAGTATGGCGCGGACATTTTTGTGGCGGATCTGGTGGGCCTGTCGGTTGTGCGGGAGATGGGCTCGCTGATGGCGGGGGTGGTGCTGGCGGGACGCACGGGCGCGGCGTTCGCGGCGACGCTGGGCAACATGAAGGCGAACGAGGAGATTGACGCGCTGGAGACACTGGGCATCTCCCCGGTGGATTTCCTTGTGATGCCGCGCATCCTGGCGCTGGGCGTGATGACGCCGCTGCTCGCGCTTTACTCGAACGCCATGGGAATCCTGGGCGGCATGGCGATTGGGGCGGGAGTGCTCGACATCCCGGTGAATGCCTACTGGGTCGAGACCATGTCTTTCGTGGACCTGTCGGATTTGTCCGCCGGCCTGCTGAAGAGCGTCGTTTACGGCGGCCTGATCGGCGTGGCGGGCTGCCTGCGCGGCTTGCAGGCAGAGCGCAGCGCGGCGGGCGTGGGCCGGGCGGCGACATCGGCGGTCGTGACGTCGATCCTGTTGCTGGCAATCGCGGATGGCCTTTTCGCCGTGATTTTCAACCTCCTGGGATGGTGACATGAACGGCCTACCCAATCCTTGCAGCGGACGCAGCGCCCCAGCGGCGACATTTGCCATCGAGGTGGACGGCCTGGAATGCGGCTACGATGGGCGGGTCCTGCTGGAGAACGTGTCCTTTGCCGTGAAGCGCGGGGAGCTGTTCTTCGTGGTCGGCGGCAGCGGCTGCGGCAAGAGCACGCTGCTGCGCCACATGATTGGACTGCTCCGGCCGACCAAGGGCACGGTGCGGTACATGGGGCGCGATTTCACCCACGCCGACCCGGCGGAGCGGCGGGCGCTACTGCGCACCTTCGGCGTGCTCTACCAGAGCGCCGCGCTGTGGAGTTCGATGACGCTGCGTGAAAATGTGGCACTGCCGCTCGAGGAATACACCGATCTGAGCCGGCGTGAACGCGAGGACATCGTGGCGCTCAAGCTCGCGCAGGTCGGCCTGAACGGCTACGAGAACCACTTCCCGGCGGAAATCAGCGGGGGAATGAAGAAGCGGGCCGGTCTGGCGCGGGCGCTCGCCCTGGATCCCGCCATCGTTTTCTTTGATGAACCGTCGGCCGGTCTCGATCCCGTGACCTCGCGCAAGCTCGACGAGCTTATCATGCAGATTCGCGATACGCTGGGCACGACGATGGTCATCGTGTCGCACGAGCTGGCCAGCATCCTGAGCATTGCGGACCGGGTGGTGATGCTGGATCGCGAGGCGCGCGGCGTGATCGCCGAGGGCAGCCCGCAGGCACTGCGTGACACGAGCCCGGACCAGCGGGTGCGGGAGTTTTTGAATAGACCCGAGACGCTGCCTGGGTCAAAAGAAAGCTGATCCCCCACGAGAAAGACGCTGCTGTGATCACCAAATTCAGTCCCGCCGCCGTCGGCATGTTCGTAGTGGGAGCCCTGTTGCTCGCCATGGTGGCCTTCTTGTCGTTCGGCGGCTCCAATTTCTTCGCGAAACCCTCGCGGTTCCTGGTTTATTTTGACGAGTCGGTGAGCGGACTCGAACTGGGGGCGGCCGTGAAGATGCGGGGCGTGCGTTTGGGAAGGGTGGCCAACGTCAGCGTCCGCTACGACCAGGAGCGCAAATCGTCGCGGGTGGTGGTGACGTGCGAGATCGACCGCATTGTTCTGACCGACGTCGAGGGCCGGGCGATCGACCTGGCCAGCCCGAACGAATTACAGAACCTCATCGATCGCGGGATGCGCGCCCGGCTTAACATTTTGGGCATCACGGGCATGCTGTACATCGACCTCGGCCTCGAGGACCCGCGGCGGTATCCCGCGGATCCGCGGCTGATGACCCAGCCCCTGCCGGTCGTGCCCGCGATTCCATCGCCGATCTCCGAGGTGCAACAAAGCATCGTCGAGATTGTGGCGAACATCAAGCAGGTGGATTTTGCCGGGCTCTCGCAAGACTTGAAAACACTGCTCGCGACAACCAACCGGAAGGTGGCCGACCTCGACGTGAAGACCCTGGCCGAGCGCGTGGGCCGGGCAGCCGACGCAGTCGAGGCCTTCGCAAGTTCGCCCGAAGCGAAGCAGGCGTTCATCAACCTGAATGCGGCGATCGATGAGACCCGCGCGGCGGTGGCCAGAATCGAAGCGCAGGCCGGACCAGTGAGCGATGAGCTCAAAAAGACGCTGGCTGAGGCGCAGACGGCACTGAAGTCAATTGACGAGACAGTCACGACCACCCGCCGCTTTGTGGCGGCGCAGGATGGTGTCGGAGAGGAAGTGACCAGGACGCTGCGCCAGCTGGCCGAAGCCGCGGCCGCCATCGAGCGGCTGGCGGACTACCTCGAACGCAACCCCAACGCCCTGGTGGTGGGAAGGAAGAGGACGGGCGCTGGACCATGAAGTACGGATTGAACTGCCATGAAGCCGAAAATTGAGAGTCGAATGGTGAAGGCACGCCGGCAGGCCGTCGGCCTTTCGCTGGCGGTCATCAGCCTGTTGCTGCCAGCCTGCTCCCTGCCGGAAATCCAGCAGGCACAGCCGGACACGACGCGCTACTACGTCATGGGAGAGCCGGGAGCGCCGATCCCGGAGGCAGGGCCGTCAACGCCGGTCCTGGCCTTGCGGGAGGTCAGGGTGCCGGCTTACCTCATGAACCGGTCGATGGCCGTGCGACAGGGCGAGAATGAGCTCAAATTCATCGCGGATGCACGTTGGGCCGAGCCTTTGGAATCGGGCATCACGCGCCTGCTGGGCGAGCGGCTGACGGCGCGCACCAGGGTGATGATTAACCCGGCCTCGGCGGCGCCGCATGATTACGACGTGCGGGTGAAAGTGCTTAATTGCGAGGGTACTGCATCTGGTGGCACAGGAGGGATCCGGTTTGCGGCGGAGATCGAGGTGAAATCGGCCGGGCCCGACGCGGCGATCGTCTCGAGCAGAACCTTTGCCGCCCAAAACGTGACGTGGGACGGCCGCGACTATGCGCAACTGGCGAACCTGTTGAGCGGCGCGGTCGTGGAACTGGCCGACGCGGTGCTCGCCGCCCTGCCCGAGAAAAAATAGCGGAAGGCACGTTCCGGCGGGCCGGGGCGGAAGCGGGTTATTTCAACGCGGCAGCGATTCGGTCGAGCGCCGTCACGACGTTTTCGCGGCTGTTGAATGAGCTGATGCGCACATGTCCCTCGCCGCATTTGCCGAAGCCGGCCCCGGGCGTGCAGACAACCTGGGCCTGGTGCAGCAGCAGATCAAAAAACTCCCACGAATCGCGGCCGGTGTTGACCCAGATGTAAGGGGAGTTATCGCCGCCGACGCAGGGCAGGCCGAGCCGGGCCATGGCCTCGCGGATGAGCTTGGCATTGCCGAGGTAAAAATCGGTCAAGGCGCGCGTCTGCTGCCGGCCGGCGTCGGTATAGATTGCGGCGGCGGCTTTTTGCACGGGATAGGAGACGCCGTTGAACTTCGTCGTGTGGCGGCGCATCCAGAGGGAGTGCACCGGCGTGGCGCGGCCCAGGGAGTCGTGGGCCGCAAGCGTCTTGGGGATGACGATGAACGCGCAGCGCGTGCCTGTGAAACCGGCCGTCTTGGAGAAGCTGCGAAACTCGATTGCCACGTCCCGGGCGCCCTCGATTTCGTAGATGGAATGCGGAATCTCCGGGTTGCGGATGAAGGCCTCATAGGCTGCGTCGAAGAGGATGATTGACTTATGGCGTTTCGCATAGGCGACCCAGGCGGCGAGCTGGGCGCGCGTCGCCACGGCGCCGGTGGGGTTGTTGGGGAAGCAGAGATAGATCAGGTCGGCGGGCGTGGACGGGATGGCGGGCACGTAGCCGTTGGCGGCCGTGGAATCGAGGTAGGTGATGCCTTCGTAGCGCCCGTCGATGTTGGCGCCCGTGCGGCCGGCCATCACGTTGGTGTCGACGTAAACCGGATAGACCGGATCAGGAATCGCGAGACGGATGTCATGGGCGAAAATTTCCTGGATGTTGCCACAGTCGCACTTCGAACCATCGGAGATGAAGATTTCGTCGGGCTCGATCGGGCAGCCGCGCGCCTGGAAGTCGTGCAGGGCGATGGCCTCGCGGAGAAAAGCGTAGCCCTGCTCGGGGCCGTAGCCCTTGAAGGTCTCACGCCGGCCCATCTCGTCGGCGCCGGCATGCAGCGCTTCAATGCAGGCGGGCGGCAGCGGTTCGGTGACGTCGCCGATGCCGAGCCGAATTACGTTCGCCTGCGGATTGGCCTGGGTGAAGGCGGTGACGCGCTTCGCGATATCGGCGAAAAGATAGGAGGCCTTCAGCTTGGCGTAATTTTCGTTGAAGCGGATCATGGCGTGGCGGAGGGAGCGGGACGTGAATCAGCGGATTGGGATGCGGGCTTTAAGGCGCGATTTAAGGTGGCGCCGGCGGGATTGTTCAAGTTTGTTTCCCCAATCATGCAAAGAATCGAATCGGTGGAAGAGATGCGGGCGGCGGCAGATGTGTGCCGGCGGCGGAACCAGCGCATTGCGCTGGTTCCGACGATGGGCGCCCTGCATGCGGGACATGCCAGCTTGATCAAGCTGGCCCGGGAGAAGGCCGATGTCGTCGTGACCTCAATCTTTGTGAATCCGCTGCAATTTGGCCCCAGCGAGGACAGTGCGCGCTTTCCTCGGGATTTGCCGAATGACCTCGCCGTGTGCGAACAGGCGGGCGTGACGGTGGTGTTCACTCCCACCGCCCCGGCAATGTTTCCTCGCGGCTATTCCACGCATGTGATCGAGGATGCGGTCAGCAAACCGCTCGAGGGTCTGACGCGGCCGTCGTTGTTTCGCGGTATGCTGACCGGGACGATCAAACTGCTGAACATCGTGCGGCCTGACGTGCTGGTGTTGGGGGAAGAAGAGCCGCAGCAGGTCGCCGTGGTGAGGAAAGCGATGGCAGATCTGTCCATTCCGGTCGAAGTGGTTGCGGGTCCGACCATCCGGGAGGCCGATGGGCTGGCGTGCAGCGCACGCAACCGGTTCCTGTCGCCGGGGCAAAGGGCGGAGGCGTTGGCCGCGTGGCAGGCACTGGGCAAGGTAAGGGAAATGGTCGCGCAAGGCGTGCGAAGCGCCGACCGATTGATCGCTGAGGCCACGCATATCCTGACCCAGAAAAGACGCGTGCGAGTGATTTACATTTCAGTGGTCGATCGCACCAACTTTGAGCCGATGCGTGAAATCACTCCGGGACAGAGTCTCATGGTCATGGCGGTGTGGGTTGATGAAGTAAGGCTAATCGACAGTCTTCCCATTTAAAGCGGTCGCCAGCTCCTGTGAATAACTTGGCAGCAGTTTGGTGGAACCCACTCTGTCAGCGAATTGGTCGCGCCAATGTGAATGAGCAAAGCTGCGGCTCTGCGGGAAAGAGCCGCCATCCCCTCAAGAGGTGCGGCATATTTGCCCAGAGGGGGTATTACACCAATGTGGCCCAGTGGAAACGCCGGTTTGCATCTGAGGAATGCCTATGATGGCCAAGGCGCTATTCGTGTTTAAGTATAAGGAAGAAAATAGGTTATCAATTTGGCATTGCCACGAGGAAGCCCTATCAAATTGATTGCCGTCCAGGTAGTCCCCGGGTTGAAGTTTTCCGGGATAGGTTCGACTTCGTGGGCAATCGAAACCGTCTGGAGCAACCCTTGCTCGCAGAGAGAGAAAGAGCCGGGGCTGATCCAGGGCTTCGGACCATGCTACGGAAGCGGGCCGGCACAGTGTGAAGAACTTGCTCCGCCGGTTGAATGGGAATCGTCATTCTTGGGTTATTCACGCATGGACCTGGGGTGGGTGCAATGGGCTTCCCGGCAGACCTCGCTGGGAATTCAGGAGCCTCCGCGGGCATGGTGCGACCACTTTGCCAGCGCCTTTTTGGTATTTTTCGCACATCGACGTCACTTCCCAGAGAAGCAGCGCCTCACGCGGGTACTCGCTATTGGATGACAGGATTCGGCTCGGTATTATGTCCGGGCTGAAAGATCACGGCGTGCGTTCGCTCTTCGTATTGGGATGCATTGGTGGGGCCCTATGCCGGCTTTGACGGCAGACGGTGGGATTCTTTTCCCTGCGTCGAATTGGATTGGCCAGAACCGTCCGGCCCAGATGCAGCCGTAAAAATGGCGGCATCTCAGCACGCCCGCCTCGCAGGAAATCCCGCCAGAGCGCTTCGGCTACGGTGCCGGCCGGTCGGCTGCATTCAGTCGTGAGGTAAGTGAAGACCAGTTCCATCAACCACGTCAGCGCAATTCCATGGTGCCGGCCTTCCCGGTCAAAAAGCCAGTTGCTCAGCCGCAGAAATGCCGCAAACGGCGATTCGCCACCGGCCCACAGCAGCGGCGTGGTTTCGACAAAATTGCCGCTATTGCCGATCAGATCCCAGTAGCGGGCGAAGCGGCGCAGCCGCTGCATCGATGCAAAATCGATCAGCCGGTTGCCCAGGATTTCATAGGGCGGCAGCGGCGAATAGACCATGGCCCATGCCGCATCGTGCCGGATGATCGGAGTGCCGCGCAGGCGCTTAAGGATGCCGACTTGGATCTCATGCGGGCCCAGCGCCACCAGCCGGTCGAAACCGGCCGCAAAGCTCTCCACGGTTTCGCCGGGCAGTCCGACAATGAGATCGGCATGCAGGTGAACCGCGGTCTGACCGCGCAGGAAGCGGAAATTTTCCTCTAGCCGAGTGTAGTCCTGCCGACGGCTGATGGCCGACGCCACGTCGGGATTGAACGTCTGCACTCCCACTTCGAATTGCAGTGTGCCGGGCGGAAACCGCAGGATCAGTTCGCGCAATCCTTCCGGCAGCCGGTCCGGGATTATTTCAAAATGCAGGAATAGTCCCGGCCGGAGCCGCTCGAGAAAAAACTCCAGAATGCGCCGGCTGACCGCAAGGTTCAGATTAAAGGTGCGGTCGACGAATTTGAAGTGCCGCAGGCCGCGGGTCAGCAGCCGGTCGAGGGCGTCCAGAAGAGGAGCGAGCGGAAATTGCCGCACGGGGAGGTCGAGCGACGAGAGGCAGAATTCGCATTCAAACGGGCAGCCGCGCGAGGCCTCCACGTAGACGAGCCGATGCGCGATGTCGTCGTCGGTGTACTCATTGTAGGGGAGGGCGATCCGGGCCAGGTCGGGCAGGGGGGCCGGAATGATTTTCCGTGACGGGGGGCGGCCGGCCAGGATCTGGCGGCAGACCTCCGGGAAGGTCAGATCGGCCTCGCCGGTGATGACGTAGTCGGCCAGCCGCACGATTTCCTGGCCCTCAGTCTCGTGGCTCACCTCCGGGCCGCCGAGGATGATCGTCAGATCGGGCCGGAGGCGCTTGAGCAGGGCGGCGAGTTCGGTCGACGGGGTGGTGTTCCAGATATAGATGCCCAGGCCGACGATGCGCGGCTGCAGCGCCAGAATGCGCTCGGCGATCTCGAGCGGGCGCTGATTGATGGTGAATTCGGCCAGGGTGGCGCGCGGCCGCAGGTCGCCGAGATTGGCCAGCAGGCAGCGCAACCCGAACGCGGAATGGATATACCTGGCGTTGAGCGTGGCGAGGACGAGATCCGGCATCGGGCACAACCTAGCCGGAGCGGGAGCAAAGCAAAGCCGCAAAAAACGCGGCGGTTGGTCAGCCCACTTTGGCTTTCAGGTAATCGCCGATCGATTGGGCCGCCCGTTTGCCGTCACCCATGGCCAGAATCACTGTGGCCGCCCCGCGCACGATATCCCCGCCGGCGAAAACGCCCGGCAGGCTGGTCATGCCGTTCTCGTCCGCCTCGATGTTGCCCCGCTTGTTGAGCTTGAGTTCAGGGCAGGTGGCGGTGAGCAGCGGATTGGCCCGGGTGCCGATGGCCACGACGACGATGTCGCAATCGAGGACAAACTCGGAACCGGGAATCGGAACGGGACTGCGCCGGCCCGAGGCATCGGGCTCGCCGAGCTGCATGCGGATGCACTTGAGGCCGGTAACCCATTTCTTGTCGTTGCCCAGCACCTCGACCGGTGCGACGAGAAACTCAAACTGGATCCCCTCCTGCTCCGCGTGGTGCACCTCTTCGGCGCGGGCCGGCATTTCCTTGCGCGTGCGGCGGTAGATGATCATCGAGGCGTCCGCCCCAAGGCGTTTGGCGGTGCGGGCCGAATCCATCGCCACGTTGCCGCCGCCGAGCACGGCGACCCGTTTGCCGATGAGGACCGGGGTGTCGGCCTGAGGGAAATCATAGGCCGCCATCAGGTTGACGCGGGTGAGGTACTCGTTGGCGGAGTACACGCCCTTGAAATTTTCGCCCGGGACGTTCATGAACACGGGCAAGCCGGCGCCATTGCCGATGAAGATCGCATCGAACTTGGCGCGCAATTCGTTGAGGGTGTAAGTGCGGCCGATGACGACGTTGCATTCGATTTCAACCCCGGCCTCCTGCAGGCGCTGCACCTCGAGATCGACGATCTTTTTCGGGAGACGGAATTCCGGGATGCCGTAGACCAGCACGCCGCCGGGTTGATGCAGGGCCTCGTAGATGGTCACGCTGTGGCCTTGCTTGGCCAGTTCGCCCGCAGCCGTCAGTCCGGCGGGGCCGGCGCCAACCACGGCCACCTTTTTGCCCGTGGGCGCTGCCGGCGCCTGCTTCAGGCCGTTCGCGTTCTGGAAGGCCCAGTCCGCCACGTACCGTTCGAGGTAGCCGATGGCCACGGGCTTGCCCTTCAATCCCCGGATGCATTCGGCCTCGCACTGGGTCTCCTGCGGACAGACGCGGCCGGTCACGCCGGGCAGCGCATTGTCGCCGAGGAGACTCCGGGCCGCTTCCTGCAGGTTGCCTTCGGCCACGAACTTGATGAAGCGAGGGATGTTCACCCGCACCGGGCAGCCATTGACGCACTTGGGATCCTTGCACTGGATGCAGCGTTGAGCCTCAAGCAAGGCCAGTTGCTCGGGGAACCCGAGGTTGACCTCGGCGAAGTTATGGGCGCGTTCGAGGGCGTCCTGCTCGGGCATCAACTGCCGCTGGATGGCAAGGCGCTCTTTCGGGGAGATCTTCATTTGGATCATGAGAGGATCGGAGGCGGATTATGGAAGGAGGAACGAGGCGGCCTAGTCATTTGCCCAGGCCGATCCGGCAATTGTGATCGTGCCGGTCCAGAGAGGACTGTTCGTGGGTGCGATAGGTGGACAGGCGGTCGGCCAGCAGATCGAAGTTTACCTTGTGTCCGTCGAACTCCGGACCATCCACGCAGGCGAACTTGGTTTCGCCGCCGACATCCACGCGGCAGCCGCCGCACATGCCGGTGCCATCCACCATGATGGGATTGAGTGAAACAACCGTGTGCACCCCGAACGAACGCGTGAGATTGGTTACCGCCCGCATCATCGGCACAGGGCCGACCGCGTAGACGATCGTGATCCCACCGGCGGTTAGGATGTCTTTCGCCGCGTCCGTGACAAAGCCCTTGCGTCCGTAGCTTCCGTCGTCGGTGCAGACCACGACTTCGCCAAGGCGGCGCAGCTCCTCCTCGAAAATCACCCATTCCTTTGAGCGGCCGCCGATGACGCTGATGACAGGCACTTCGCGCTGGTGCAGTCCCTGAGCGATAGGGTGGACCACCGCCGTGCCCACGCCACCGCCGATGCACAGGGCGCGGCCGGACTCGATCAGTTCCGTGGGCATGCCCAGGGGACCCGAGATGTCCTGGATTGCCTGGCCAACTTCCATTGCGACCAGATCCTGCGTGCTTTTGCCCACGGACTGGATCACCAGGGAGATCGTGCCGGCGACCGGATTGGTGTCCGCGATGGTGAGCGGTATACGTTCGGCCTTGGGCGCGCGGCGGATGATGACAAACTGGCCCGGCTGACGGATTTCGGCGATGCGACGGGCTTCGACGTCGAGACGGGTGACGTTCGGGCTGAGACGAGTTTTGGAAACGATGCGATGCATGACGACTGATGTAAGATGGCCATTATCAAGGGCATCCCCAGGAACGAGGATTTGTCTACATGCCCTCGTGCCCAAGCACTACCAAGCAATGGCCGATTTCAAAAGGTCTAGGTCAGACGGCATCAAGGAAAGTTTCAAGGAAAGATTCTTTCCTTTTTGGCCTCGCCCTTTCCTACAACGGCAGATTGAGGCCGCCGAGGGAGGCGGCGAGGGCATCAATCACCGGCTCCGGGGCGACACCGAAGGCGACGATTGCGGCAATCAGCAGCGCGCACAGCATTCGGGTGGGCCAGTCGAGGGCAATGGGAGGCTGATTGCCGGCCGGGTCGCCGAACACGGCTTCGCGGACAACCCGCAGGTAATAGTAGATGGCGATGGCCGCGTTGATCATTGCGACGATGACCAGCGCGAGATGCCCCTGCGCCAAAGCGGAGGTCAAGAGGGTGAGCTTGCCCATAAAGCCCACGAACGGCGGGATGCCGGCAAGACCGAACACGCCGACGACGAGCGTAAGGGCCAGCAGGGGCGACCGGCGATGCAGGCCAGCCAGTTCCGCAATGGCGACATTGGTGCCGTCGCGGGAAACCTGGCAGATGACGACAAAGCAGGCGAGGATCATCAGCATGTAGCCGACGATGTAGTACAGCGCTGCGGCATAACCCGCCGTGCTCAGGGAGACGAATCCGACGACGGCATAACCAGCATGGGCGATGCCCGAGAAACCCAGCAGTCGCTTGAAGTCCTTTTGCGCAAGGGCGATCAGGTTGCCGTAGAACATGGACGCCATGGCCAGGCCGGTCAGGAGGAGGGCGATGACCTGATTGTCCGAAGGAGACAGCGACACAAAGCGGACCAGGACGGCAACCGCCCCGATCTTGGGCAGCGAGGCGATAAGGCCGGCGGTCTCGTTGGACGCGCCCTGGTAGACGTCGGGCGTCCAAAAGTGGAAGGGGAACACGGCCAATTTGTAATAGAGGCCGCAGAAAGCCAGCGCCAGTCCGACCACAGCCGGAGGCGAATGGATGACAGGCTGGAGCCGGACGATGAGCAACGGCAGCGATGTCGTGCCGGTCAACCCGAAGAGATAGCTGAGGCCGAACAGCATGATGCCGGTGGCCGCGACGCCGAACATGACATATTTGATGGCGGACTCCATCTGGCTGCGCTGCCCTTCGCGTTCGCGCCGCATGGGCACCATCAGGTAAAGCGGGTAGGAGGAAAGCTCGAGGGCGATGACCAGGGTGATGAGGTCGACGCAGCTCACCAGCATCACCAGGCCCGAGACGCTCAGCGTGAGAAAAAGAAAGTACTCCGGCTTAATCTGATCGCGAATGTCAGGCAGCCGGCCGCTGAGCAGAAGGATGAAAGCAAGGCCGGAGGCGAAGACGAGCTTGAGCAGCTGGGAAAACGCGTCGACCCGGTAGGCGCCGCTGAACAGGACGGCGTGCTGGCCCAGGCACAGCGCGGCGGCGGCGACCGTGGCCAGGGCAGTGAGGAGGGCGGCGATCCGCGCCTGCCGGCCCTGGGATTCGCCCAGCGTGAGGACGAAGAGGACCAGGGCGCCCGACAGCAGGACCAGCTCGGGCAGGAAAGCCATGAAGGAGGAAGTGGTCATGACTGCTTAGGGGAGGGCGGCGGCTGCGGGCGGAAGGGCTGCGCCGGCTTGTTCGATCAGGTGGAGCACGGTGGGGTGCATCACACGGACAAACGGTTGCGGATGAAGCCCGATCCAGAAGACAAAGACCAGCAGGGGGGTGAGGGTGACGATTTCCCGGAAGTCAATATCGGTAAGGCCGGCATGGTCGGGGTTGCGGGTTCCGCCCCACGCGACCTTTTGCAGCATCCGGAGCATGTAGGCGGCGGCGATGACCACTCCGGGCACGGCGCATGCGGTCAGCACCTTCGAATGGCCGAAGCTGCCCGCCAGGACGAGAAACTCCCCGATGAAACTGTTGGTGCCGGGAAAGGCGAGGGAGGAGAGGCAGAACACGCCGAGGAAGCCTGAGAATATGGGCATGTATTTGCCGATGCCGGCCGCTTCACTCAGATCGCGGGTGTGCAACCGTTCGTAAATGATGCCGACGCAGATGAACAAAGCCCCGGTTGTCACGCCGTGGTTGATCATCACCAGGGTAGCACCCTCGATGCCATGGGCATTGAGGACGAAGATGCCAAGAGTGGCGAAGCCCATGTGCCCCACGCTGGAATACGCCACGAGTTTCTTCAGGTCGCTTTGCGCCAGGGCGGTGAGACCGCCGTAGAGGATGGCGATGACCGAGAGGCCCAGGATGTAGGGTGCGAACAGCCGGGTGGCGTAGGGGGTGATGGGCAGGCAGAAGCGCAGGAAACCGTAGGTGCCCATCTTCAGCAGCACGCTGGCCAGGATCACGCTGCCGGCTGTCGGCGCCTCGACGTGGGCCGCCGGCAACCACGTGTGGAAGGGGAACATCGGCACCTTGATCGCAAAGGAGATGAAGAAGGCCGCAAAGACCCAGATCTGGAAGTCCGGCGTGTAAGGCTGCCCCATCATCCCCGGAATGCTGAAGCTCCCCGTCTGGATCCGCAGCGCGATGAGCGCGACGATCAGAAAGACCGAGCCCGACATCGTGTAGATGAAAAACTTGATCGATGCGTAGATCCTGCGCGGGCCGCCCCAGACGCCTATCAACAGCGTCATCGGGATCAGCATGGATTCCCAAAAGACGAAAAAGAGGATCGCATCGAGGGCGGAGAATACCCCGACCATTGCCGCCTCCATGATCAGGAAGCAGATCATGAACTCCTTCACACGGGTGGTGATGTAGCGCCACGAGGCGAGAACGCACAGGGGCGTGATCAGGGTCGTCAGGAGCACGAGCAGCAGGCTGATGCCGTCGATCCCCAGCGCATAGTCCGCCTTCAGCCACGGGATCCAGGAGGCGTGCTCGGTGAACTGAAAAGCCGCCGTGTCCGGGTTGAACCGCCAGAAGAGCGGCAGGGAAAAGGCCGCGATGGCGGACGTGGAGATGAGCGCCCACCAGCGTTGCAGGCGGTCATTGGGCAGAAGCACGGCGACGGCTGCGGCCGCTAGCGGGCCGAAGATGAGCAGGCTGAGCATGGGCAGGCTGGTCGTTGGGGTCATCGTGCGAAAGCGTTGAAAACAAGCACAAAGGCCAGCAGGAGTACGGCGCCGACAGCGAAGGCCAGGGTGAGGTTCTCCTGCAGCGCCCCGCGCTGGGCGGAACGGAGCCGGTGGCCCAGGGTGCGGATGGAGGAGGCGAAGCCGTCGATCGCGCCGTCGATGACGCGGTTGTCAAACACCCCGGACAGCCGCGAAGACCGCATCAGCGGCCCCAGTCCGCCTACGCGGTAGATCTCGCCCACGCAGGTGTCGATGAACTGGATGGGATGCTGTGCCAGCCAGAGAAAGGCCCGGCCACCCATGCGGTAGGGCCAGTCGAGATCGAGGCTGATCGTGGGCGTCGGCTCAAGTTTCTTTATGAGCAGGAAGAAGCCGAGGCCGGTGAAGAGCAGGATCTGGAGCGTCTCGGAGATATGGTAGGACGTGTAGGGTTCGAAGTCCGCCGGGTAGGGCAGCAGGCGGTAGAGATACGGCGTGTAACAGCCGATGAAGATGCAGAGCACGGACGTGATCGCCATCGCGGCCATCATGTTCCACGGCGGCTCTGCGGCGCGGTCCCACGTGTCCTTGGCGCAGTGGTTTTTGCCAAACCAGATGAAATAGGGGACCTTCAGGCCGGTATGCAGGAACGTGCCGGCGGAGGCGAGCAGCAGGCCGAAGCCGACCCAGAGTTTGTGGTCCTCGAAGCCGGCTTGGACGATCATCGATTTGCTGACGAAGCCGCTGAAGAGTGGAAACGCCGAGATGGAGAGGCCGCCGATGAGGGTGAAGACAAACGTCCACGGCATCTTCTGGTAGAGGCCGCCGAGTTCGGTGAACTTGCTCCGGCCGGTCATGTGCAGCACCGAGCCGCAGCCCATGAAGAGCAGCCCCTTGTAGAGGATGTGGGCGAAGGCATGGGCGCAGGCGCCATTGATCGCCAGTTCGGTGCCGAGGCCGACGCCGGCCACCATGTAGCCGACCTGGCTTATGATGTGGTAGGCGAGCAGGCGGCGGGAGTCGTTTTCCAGCACGGCGTAGATGACGCCGTAGAGCGACATGATGACACCGAGGACGATGAGAACATCCATGCCGGGAAAGCCGCGGCAGAGCGCGTAGACGGCGGTCTTGGTGGTGAAGGCGCTGAGAAAGACCGAGCCGCTGAATGTACCTTCGGCGTAGGCATCGGGCAGCCACGCATGCAGGGGGGGCACGGCGGCGTTGAGGATAAACCCGAGCAGGACAAGCCATGCGGCAAGATCCGGATGATGAACATCGAAGGCGGTGAATGCCAGGTTGCCACCCGTCCCGTGATAGGTGAGGATGATGCCGGCGAGCAGCGAGACGCCGCCCGTGACGTGCACCAGCAGGTAGCGGAAGCCGGCGCCGAGGGATTCCTTGCGGCCGCGGAACCAGATGAGAAAGACGGAGGAGAACGCCATCAGCTCCCAGAAGAGGAACAGCGTGAGCAGGTCGCCCGCAAAGATTGCGCCGAGCGAACCGGCGACGTAGGTCCAAGCGGCGATGTGCTCGGCGGCGCGTTTGACATGCAGCCCGTAGAGGGTGCCGAGGACGCACATCAGCCCCATGATGTAGCCAAAGATGTTGCTCAAGGCGTCGACGCGGCCGAACACCAGCGTGAACTGCAGGAAGCGCACCTCGCCGAACACCCCCTGGGACATCGCGAGAATGCGCGCAAAGGCGAGGATCGGCACAAGCAGCAGCCAGCCTTGCTTCAGTCGCGCCGGCATCAGCGGCAACAACAGGGCGCCGGCGATCAGGATCAGCGAAGGATGGAGCCAGAAACTACTCATCGTAGTAATTCTCCCTGGTCATGATTCCCGCCTTGCCGAACGCCTTGGAGACAAGAACGATCAACACGCAGGCGACAAAGCCGTAGACGGACCAGAAGGCGGGCAGGTGCTCGATCTTCGTGTGCGCATCATGCTTGTCCACCAGCGCCGGGATGGCGTCGATCAGCGCGACAAGCGCCAGCACACCGAGGCATACGTAGATGACCGTCTGCCGGCGGCTGCGAAGAAACTCGATGAGACGGAGAAGATTCATGGCAGGACGGCTTGGGCGAATTGCATGAAGAAATCGGGGAAGAAGCCGATGAGCACCGAGATCGCCGAGGTGATGCACAAGGGAATAACCATCGCCAGCGGCGCCTCCTGGTAGTGATGCCGCGCGTCCTCAGCGGAAGGCTCGCCAAAGAAGCCATGATAGAAGACCGGAACGAAATAGGCGGCGTTCAGGAGGGCACTGGCCACCAGCACGCCGAGAACACCGAGGGAACGGGCGTCCAGGGCGCCGACGAGGAGATAGAGCTTGGACATGAAGCCGCCGACAGGCGGGGCGCCGATCATGCTCAGCGAGGCGAGACCGAATGCGCCGAAAGTCCACGGCATTGCCCTGCCCAGGCCGCTCATTTCGGAGATGTCCTTCTTGTGCGTGGCCACGAAGATCGCGCCGGCACAGAAAAACAGGGTGATCTTGGCGAAGGCGTGGGCGGCGATGTGAAACAAGCCGCCCGCGACGGCGGTGGGCGTCAACAACGCGACCCCGAGGATTACATAGGAAAGCTGGCTGACCGTGGAGTAGGCCAGCCGCAGTTTCAGGTTGTCCTTGCTCAGCGCGACGATGGAGCCGATCAGGATCGTGAGGGAGACGAAATAGGCGGTGGGCAGGCCGAGGTGGAGGCGGTCCATGGAGTCCACGCCAAAAACGTAGAGCATCACTCGGACGGTGGAGAACACGCCGACCTTCACGACTGCGACGGCATGAAGGAGGGCGCTGACGGGCGTTGGCGCGACCATGGCGCTGGGTAGCCAGCTGTGCAGCGGCATAACCGCGTTCTTGGCGAAGCCGAGGAGGCAGCAGATGTAGAGGAGGGTGACGAGGCCGTTGTGCACGCTGGCGGGCAGGATGCCGGGGCGGGCGGTGGTGGCGAAATCGAGGGTGCCCGACAGCACGTAGATCAGCACCATCGCCGGCAGGATGAGCCCTTTGGCTGTGGTGGTCAGGTAGACGAGGTATTTCTTGCCGCCCTCATAGCCCTCCTCGTCCTGATGGTGCGCGACCAGCGGATAAGTGGTGATGCTCACGATCTCGTAGAAGAGGTACAGCGTGAGAAGATTGTCCGAGAAGGCGCAGCCGATCGCGCCGAAGAGGGCCAGCGCAAAGCAGGTGCTGAACCGGGTCTGGGCGTGCTCCTCGAGGTGGCGCATGTAGCCGGCGGAATAGAAGACGGTTAGCATCCACAGGAAGGATGCGGCCACGGCGAAGATCATCGATAGGGCGTCGGCGCGCAGCGAGATGCTCAGGCCCGGCAGCAATTGAAAAACGGTGAAGTGCAGCCCGCGTCCGGCGCGGACGGCGGGGATCAGCGACGCGACGATGAGGAACAGGGCGGCTGCCGCGAGAAAGGAGCAGGTTTCCCGCAGATTCGGGCGCTTGCTAGTCGCCATCACGAGGATGGCGCCGAGGAGGGGGGCCAGGATGGCGAGCAGGAGCCGGAGGTCGGGGGGGGCTTCCATGGGTCAGCCGTTGAGTTCGGACAGCTCCGTGGAACGGATGGAGCGGTAGTTGCGGTAGACTGCGATGATGATGCTCAGCGCGATTGCGACCTCGGCCGCCGCGAGCCCCATGATGAAGAGGACAAAAATCTGCCCGGTGCTCGGGTCGGGCGCGAGAAAATGGTTCAGCGCCATGATATTCAGCGAGGCGGCTGAGAAGATAAGTTCGCCCGCGATCAACATGCCGATAAAGGTCCGGCGCCGGATCAGGCCATAGAGGCCCACTGCCAGCAGCAGGGCCGCCACTACCAGATAAACCGCAGGCCGGTCGTAGAGGTGCAGCAGGTTCATTCCTTGGTCCTCCCGGCGCGCGCGATCACCAGCGCTCCTATTATGGCGACGAAGAGCACGAGCGAGATCAGTTCAAAAGCCATGCTGTAGGTGGTGAGCAGCGAGAGCCCGATGGCCCTGATCGAGCCGTCGGTCACGCGCTCGGCCGGAGCGGCCCACGGGCCGTGCAGGCTCAGACTGGCCACGGTGGCAAAAACCACCGCGCTCACCAGCAGGGCGAGGCCTCCCCACAGCAGGTAGTGGCTGCGCGACTCCGATCCGGCGGGCTCGTCCGGTTCGGCGAGCATGACCCCGAAGATGATGGTCACGCACACGGCGCCGACGTAGATCAGAATCTCCATCAGGGCGAGGAAGGGGCTGTTCAGGAAGTAGTACAGCCCGGCCAGGCCGAGGCAGCAGATCATCAGGCCGGTCACCCCGCGGATGATCCGAGTGCTCAGGGCGGCGACCAGTGCGCCGGCGACCGTGGTCGCCACGACCAGGCAAAAAATCCCAGTTATAATATAGTCAGAGAATGGGAAGGTGGTCATGGGCTTGAAGCTTCTGGCTGCGGCTGGCGGGGAGCAGGCGAGGCGGCGGGCCCGGGCGCCGGGGGCGGATGGGTTTGCAGCCAGGCTTTCCTTTTCGTTTCGATCTCCCGGACCAAATCCAGGTTGTTAAGACCGTCGCGGCTGAAACTGACGGCGTTATAGACCTTGGTAAACTGGATGGCGTCGAACGGGCACGCTTCGATGCACAAGCCGCAGAGGCTGCACATGGTGAAGTCGAGTTTGTAGTCGGTGACGTGCTTGTGCTTCTCCCCTTCGGTCCTGGCGCCTTCGACGGCGATGCAGTTGCTCGGGCAGGCGCGCTGGCAGAGCAGGCAGGCCGTGCAGCGGGACTTGCCGGTTGCCTGGTCGAAGATCAGCTCGATGCGGCCGCGGAAGCGCGCCGGCATCTTCAGCGTCTGGCGCGGATACTGGACGGTGATGCTGGGCTTGAAAAACTGCCCCAGCGTGATGCGCATGCCGATGAGCAGGCTTTTGAAGCCGGAGAGTGTCTCGCGGAAGGGGATGGGCAGGCGCATGTGCTTAAAACAGTCGCTGCAGCACCAGGGGCAGCTTCATCATCGCGCCGGTCAGCAGGAGCGAGAACAGCGAGAGGGGAATGAGGATTTTCCACGAGAGGTTGAGGAGGCCGTAGAACTGGGTGCGGGGGAAGGTCCAGCGGACCAGCATGACGGTGAAAATGAGCGCGTACATCTTCAACAGGAACCACACGGGTCCCCATAGCGGGCCGGAGAGGGCGGCCAGAGGAAGGGGGCTTTGCCAGCCGCCGAGGAAGAGGACGGTGCCGAGACAGCAGCCGAGGACGATGTTGCTGTATTCGGCCATGAAGAAGACGCCGAAGCCCATGCCGCCGTATTCGGTGAAGGCGCCCGCGACGAGCTCGCTTTCGGACTCAGCCATGTCGAACGGCGCGCGGTTGGTCTCCGCCAGCATGCAGATGAAGAAGATGATGAACGTCACCGGCATGAGCGGATTGACCCAAACCCGGAGGAGGTTCCAGTTCCAGAAGCCGCCCGCCTGCTGGCGGATCAGCTCGTTGAGGTCGAGCGTGCCCGCGACCATCAGCAGGGTTATGACGACGAGCAGCATCGGGATTTCGTAGGCGACGTTCTGCGATACCACCCGGGCGGCGGAGATGATGGAATATTTGTTGCGCGAGGCCCATCCGCCGAGCATGAGCGCCATGACGTTGATCGAGCCGAAAGCAAAGACGAAGAGGAGGCCGATATCGAGGTTGCGGGCGACCAGGCTCTCGCCGAACGGCACGACGGCCAGGCACATCAGCGGCGGGGCCATCACCATGAGGGGGGCCGCGCAGTAGAGGAGGATATCGGTGCCCGGCGGTATCATGACCTGCTTGGCAAAGAGCTTGAGCACATCGGCGAACGGCTGCATCCAGCCGCCGTAGCCGGCCTCGTTGGGACCGGGGCGGCGCTGGATGCGGCCGGCGATTTTGCGCTCGGCGAGCACGAGATAGGCTGCGTTGGCGCCGACGAACGCGCAGATCCCGACCAGATAGGTTAGGATTCTGACGGGTTCGATGGAGAGTAGGTTGCTCATCGCGGGAGCGGGCGGTCAGCGGTCAATGTCGGGGATGACGAGGTCGAGACTTCCTAGCATGGCCAGGGCGTCGGGAAGGATCATGCCTCGGCTCGCCTCCTCGAAGAGGCTGAGGTTAGAAAAGCAGGGCGTGCGCAGTTTCACCCGGTAGGGGGTGTCCTTGCCATCGCCGACGATGCGCACCATGAACCGACCGCGGGCCGCCTCGACGGCGTAGCAAGTGTCGCCGGGGGGAAGCTTCAGGACGCGGGGAACCTTGCCCATCACCGGGCCGGCGGGAAGCTGGTCGAGCGCCTGCTCGATAATGCGGAGACTCTGTTCCATCTCCGCCATGTGCACCAGGTAGCGCGCCATGGAATCGCATTCCGGGTAGACCGGGATCTGGAAGTCTAATCGCGGATACACGGAATAGGGCTCGGCCCGGCGCACGTCGTAGGCGATGCCGGAGCCGCGGATGACCGGGCCCGTCGCGCCGTATTTGCGGCACATTTCCGCGCTGATCGGACCAATGCCCTCAAGCCGCTTGCGCAGGATGATGTTGTCGGTGACCAGATCGCGGTACATCTTCAGCCGCGGCGGCATGTGTTTCACGAATGCGCGCGTGCCCTGCAGGAATTCGTCGTCGACATCGTTGCACAGTCCGCCGAAGCGGTAGTAGCAATAGGTCAGTCGGGCGCCGCAGAGACCTTCGAGCAGGTCGAGGATCAACTCGCGGTCGTCGAAGGCGTACAGGAAGGGGGTCAGGCCACCGAGGTCGCTCAGCAGCGCGCCCCACCACACCATGTGGCTCGCGATGCGGTTGAGCTCCGAGGTGATGACACGGATGTATTCCGCGCGGGGCGGCACCTCGATCCCTGCGGCGCGTTCGACGGCCCCGACGAACGCGTGCGTGTAGTGCATGGCCGACAGGTAATCGATGCGGCTGGGGTTGGGGAGAAATTTGGCCAGCGTCCTGTTCTCGCCCATTTTCTCGTGCATCCGGTGAATGTAGCCGATGACGGGCTCTGCGCGCTTGATCCATTCGCCGTCCATCGTTGTGCGCACGCGCAGCACGCCGTGGGTGGCGGGGTGTTGCGGCCCGAGGTTGAGAATGAAAGTCTCCTGCGGAGCCTGGCCGTCCGGCCCGTCGGCAAGCGATTCCTTGGACGCAATCACGGCTGGTAGTCCTTGCGCAGGGGGTGAAAAGTGGCGTCCTCCGGCAGGAGGAGTGGGGTGAGGTTCGGATGGCCGAGGAAGCGGATGCCGAGGAAATCGTGTGTCTCGCGTTCGTGCCAGTTAGCCCCGGGAAAGACGTGGGCAATCGTCGGCAACTCGGGGGTCTGGCGCGGCACCCGGGTGCGGACGACGGCGCGGATATTTGCGGTGGGGTGAAAGAAGTCGTAAACCACCTCCATCTCGCCTTGCGCGATCCAGTCGACGCCCGTCATGGTGTCCAGGGCGAAGCCGTGGCGATCGAGTAGCTCGGAGGAGGCCACGACCTGGGCCGGGGCGACGGTCGCGTCAAAATCATAGCCCCTTTGTGCATGATCGACTTTCTGGATCGGGTGGGCCGGCGGGGGCGGTGGCGTTGGTGCCGCCGGGCTCCCTGCAGCATCAGCGGCGATCGGCGGTGAGACGGCAGGCACCGCAGGAACCGGCCCGATCAGCTGGGTGAAATCTGCGATCAGTTGCTCGAGGGAAGGTTTCATTCTTGCAGTTTGGCCACTGGAAACAGCCGTTTGCCGGTGAGTTTCTCTTCCAGTTTGAAAATTCCTTCGAGAAGCGCCTCGGGGCGCGGAGGGCAGCCGGGAACATAGATGTCCACTGGGATGATCTTATCGACCCCCTCCACTACGGCATACTGGCCAGGATAAACGAAGGGTCCGCCAGAAATGGCGCAGTTGCCCATGGCCATGACCCATTTTGGCTCAAGCATTTGATCATAAAGTGTTTTAATGATCGGGGCCAATTTCTTGTTCACCGTGCCGGCAATGATCATGAGGTCTGCTTGGCGCGGTGAGGGGCGGAATACTTCGGTGCCGAATCGCGCCAGATCCCAACGGGCCATGCCGGTAGCCATCATCTCGATGGCGCAGCAGGCGATGCCGAAAGTTAATGGCCATAAGGAAAAAGAGCGGCTGAGCGCGAGCACGTCGTTTAGCATCGCAAACTTGACGATTTGCGAGCACTCGACGGGAACCTGAGGCGGCGTGTTTACCGGCGTTTCCATTCGAAAACCCCCTTTTTCCAGGCGTAGACTATGACGAGGGAGAGAATGCCGATGAAAATCACCAGCTCGACAAAGTCGCGGATCGGGAACTGCCGGTTGTATACCAGTGCAACCGGGATCAGGTAGAGTACGTCGACGGCAAAGGCGACGAAGACCAAGGCGTAAAGGTAGTAAACGGCGCTGTAACGTATCCACGCGTCGCCGATCGGATCGATGCCGCACTCAATATATTGTCCGGTCTTGTTATGGATGTTGCGCGTCCAGCGGGGGGCGAGCAGGTAAACCATTACAAACGGGCCAAAGGCAAAGGCCAATCCGCCGAGAAAGAAGGCGAAAATATAAATGAGATCGCCGCTTAGGACGTCATTCATGCGTGGGAGCGGGGTGACTACAGTGGGGACACAAGGCTGTTGGAGGGCCTAGTGTTCTTCATGGTGACATGGAATCCATGTTTGGGCATCGCACACTTTGCCGTTCAATACGCATTTATTGTGACATGAGCCTTTGTTGAGGTCGTGAGCCCAGTCATTCTTCGACTCAAGGCCGGTGCCGGCAATGGGGTTTCCCGCCCGATGCCCGGCCCGGCTGCATGGCTCGGCGGCTGCGATGCCATGCTGCGCATACTATTGCTTATAAATAGGATGAAAACAGCGGGGATCATTGGCTGTTTCCAAATCAGCCGGGGATTTTTCGCCGGATGGAACGATATGGGGTCATCGCGTTTTTCTACGGTCGTTGGACAATATAGGGGAAATACTGTAATTCCTTATATTATATATGCTAATCCAAGTCAAATGAATCGTAAGCAAATCATCGCATAATTTGACTGTTGAATGAGCCGGCGAAGCCCTTGTGGCCGATTATCCTAAATTCCGCAGTTGGGTTGAACCGCAGAGCAGCGGTGTTAACGGACAAGAACAAATTGAGGGTCGGCGAGCAGCCGATTAAGCACCTGCAGCATCTTGCGCATGACGGCGACGAGTGCGACCGGCTTGGGTTTGCCGGCGGCCACCAAGCGGGCGTAGTAGACACGCAACACCGGATTGTGCTGCGTGGCGGCGACGGCGGCCATTTAGAGGACGCGGCGCACGATCGCACGGCCGCCGCGCACGTGGCGGGTCCGGTGACTGCGGCCGCTGTCGCGGGCGAACGGAGCAACCCCGATCAACACGGAGAGTTGGAGCGAGTCGGTCTCGACGAGTTCGGGCACGTAGGCGAGCAGCGTCGCGGTCAGCACCGGTCCGGCGCCTTGCAGTTCGCGCAGGGCGACGGCCGGTCGTTGCAGCCCAGACCTCGCGGCCCAGAACCGCAAGCCCGCCAAAGCCGGCTTCCTCCGACGAGCTGGAACGCCCATTATTAGAAACTGGCTTTGGCTCTGCCCTCATCCGGCCTGTTCATCGGATTGAACATACAAGGCCATGGAGTGAAATACTCGGACGTGCCCATCATGCATCCTTGCGCCTTCTTGGCCTTCGCCTTTCTCCTCTCGCCTCGCGCCGTTTTCCTTGCGCCTCTTTGCGGCCAGGTCTCCTAACCATGCGCGTTTTGCGCCTCTTCGCGGTTAGAACCAACTGATCCTTGCACCCTCGCGCCTCTCCTCTGTGCTCTGCGCCTGGGTGCTTCCATTGTGTTTTCTAGGTTTATATGTTCGATGAAGCTGCTTGAGTTGACCTTGCCGCCGCGACGGCCCCGTTTTTCAAATAACGAGTGTCGGCCTGCGGCCAGGAGGAGCTGAACCGAAGACTGGTTTCCGATCACGCAGGCGAAGCCGTCCCCGACGCTTTCCTGTCGCGAAGATAGGAATGGATTCCGATGACTGCCCTGCGGGCATCCCTCACGGAATCCAGCGCGGTGCCAGGGCCCCGAACCAAGTCACCGCCGGCAAAGATTCCGGGGCAGCTGGTCATCAGCTGGGCGTCCACTTTCACTCCACCCCATTCATTTGGCGCCAGAACGTGAAAAGGGCTCGAGGGGGGGAGGGGCGCCGGGACGAAGCCCAATGCTAGGAAGATGCAATCGGTCTCCATCTCAAATTCCGTCCCCAATTGCACAGAGAAGGGTCGCCGGCCGGTTGTATCGGGTTTGCCGAGCGCGGTTCTAACGAGCCGCAGACCGGTCACATCGCCTTTGGCGTTGCCGAGGATAGCCAGCGGGAGAGCCTGAAACACGTAGCGGACGCCTTCTTCGATGGCATTATCATAATCGCTGTGACTGCAGGGCATGCTGGCGAGATCCCGCCGGTAAATGCCGAAGGCTTCACGTGCCCCGCAACGGAGGGCGGTGCGCACGCAGTCGACTGCAGTGTCGCCGCCGCCCAGCACCACGACACGTTTCCCAGTCACATCTATGGCATGGGGATCCAGCGGCATATCGGAATTCTTCTGCATGATATAGGGTAGCGCTTGGAACACTCCATTGAGTCCCTCACCGGGCACATCGAGTGTTCGTGCCTTTTTGCCGCCAAAGCTCAGATAGATGCAGTCAAATTCAGATTGCAGTTCGGTCAGATCAACGTCCTTCCCCACCTTGATCCCCAGCCGGAAAACCACACCCTGCTTTTTGAGGATTTCGATGCGGCGCCGCACGATGGATCTCTCCAGCTTGAAAGCCGGGGTGCCGTAAACCAGGAGTCCGCCGGGAGTTGGACGGGAGTCGAAAACTGTTACCGCATACCCCTGTTTGACCAGTTCGCTTGCGCAAACCAGGCCTCCGGGACCGGCGCCGACGATGGCTACGCGCCACCCGTTGGGCGGGGCGACGCTCGTCGATACGGTTCCATGGGAGAATGCGTATTCACTGAGAAATTGTTCCACCGCCCGGACGGACACGGGTTCGGTCCGTCCGTTCACGACGCACATCCCTTCGCACAGGTGATCCGACGGGCAAATCCGCGCGCAGATTTCGGGCAGGCTGCCCGTCGACTGAAGCAGATCGGCCGCCTCGCCAAAATGGCCCTCGGCAGTCAGGGACAGCCATTCCGGGATGTGGGCTTCGAGTGGGCAGCCTGCGACACACATCGGCTTCGAGCAATGGACGCAGCGGCTGGCCTGCTCTTGGGCGGCCACCTCATCGTAGAGCCCGTAGATCTCGAGGAAATCCGCCACGCGTTGGGTGGCAGAACGTTTCGGCGGCCCGCTGTGAGCCAAGGTGCCACAGGCAGATTTTGCCTGGGGCAGGGGCGTGAATGGGTCGCTCATATCGCGGGACGGGCTTCTAGTAAGGATTTCCCAACCAGGCAGCACATGCAAGCGCGGAGTGGAAAACGCGGCGTATCCCAGGCGGACGGAAACGGCCTCGCTGAAGACTTCAAGGGAGAGACGGAAGCAAGTGAAGAAGGTTGTCAAACAGCATGAGCAAGGCATGCGGCAATCGCCAGCGCATGTTTTTTCTCGGCAGGTAATATTTGAAGCCGGGGCAGTCTCGCTGGATCCGTTATTGCGTGGTGCGCGGGATGACCAGACTTGCTTGCGCCCACCATTCCGCCAGGGGCGGGGCGTAAAAACTGCAACGCCGGCACCGGATCGCGCGATTTGTTTGGCGGTGATTCCGCCCGCGTTGTCCGGCCCGGCGTGTATTAGCTAACCACTAACAACCCCCCGCTCGATTAAGGAGGGGGGGCGGCGCGGTCTCACAACCGCGCCGTCTCGCGGTTTCCACTGGTCCAGCGGTGCAGGAAGCCTTCTGCCGCTGACAGCCGGACCAGCAGACGAGTCTTATTAATTATAGGTCCAGCTTGCTGAGTTCCATTTCCACAATCTCTTGAGGAAGCGGGAGATAGCCACTAATGGCAACGGCTTGCTGGCCCTCCTTGCTAAGCGCATATTTCAGGAATGCCTTAGTAGCGGGAGACAGCGGCTGACCGGGGACACGGTTGATGCTGATGAATAGCGGATAGGAGAGCGGATACTTCAATGAGGCAACATCGGCATAGTTGGCCTGACCGGTAACGGCTCCGTCCTTTTCTGCCAGCCCCACGGATTTGACCAGCGGGGTTTCATATGAGATCGCGGCGTAGCCGATGCCTGCAACGTCCTTTGCGACCGTCTCAATGATGACCGTGGTGTTTTTCAAAGCCTGGTAGCGCTTGTTGTAGCCCACTCCACCCAAGGCACGATTCACGAAGTAATTCGAAGCACCCTGATGGGTCTCGCGGCCGTACGCGTTAATCGGGCGATCAGCCCATTCTCCGGTGAGACCGAGCTCTCCCCATTTGCTCACGATGGGACGTCCATCGAGGGGGGCGGCTGAGTATATTGCCTGAATTTGATTCAGGGTCAGGCTCTTGATCGGGTTGCTGGGGTGAACATAAACGCCCAGGGCTGCAATCGTGCCGATGATATGTTTGCCACCGCTGCTGACGCAGATGCTAAAGGGGCTGTAGCCGTACTTTTGGAAGAACTCTTTGTCGTTGATTCTGAAAAGTAATTCCTCGTCAGCGCCAATCGAGGAACGGTTTTCCGGCTTCCAATGGCCCCGGGTGACCTCGAACTTGACGTCGGGATGCGACTGCTGGAACGCGGCAATCCACGGTTCCATGAAGGGTTTCATCTGCTCTTCTTCCCTGATCTTCAGCGTCTCTGCTCCGATGCTTGACACGGTCAGGGCCAGCAAAGCTCCACAAAATAGCCACGGGCGCGGAAAAAGATTTTTCCATGCCGCTTTATGAGTGTTGTCCATGATTATTAATTTCTGTTAAGGGTTTACCTATCCAGTATTGCAGAATATTTTTTAGAGGGTGATTGCAAGCCTGGACTATGCGGTTTCACGGCTGCAGATGGGGGATTCCGAACAGGCAGAGAGCAAGACGGTCGTGGGCAGAGTTTAAGATCATAAGCCTGGCTATTCAGAAAATAGGCATGAGCGTATGACAATTTCTCGACTTTCAGCAGATCGAAAATTTTGTTGTTAAAATACCCATGCTTTGGACCTACCGATATGATGGGAAGGCGGATTCATTTCTCGTCGCGGTTTTGGCCATGCTGGCTGAGGATGAAATTCGAAAGGAACGGGCGGCGGACTCGGCCATGTCATTTCAAGGAGATGCATAATGGATTGGATGACAATTTTGGGTATCGCACTGGCCTTGTCCATGGATGCTTTCGCCGTCGCATTGGCTGCGGGAGGCGTTCTCAACCCTCTGACGCATGGCCATCTGTTTCGCTTGGGTTTTCATTTTGGCCTATTCCAATCGCTGATGCCCATTGCTGGCTGGCTGGTCGGGATGACAGTTTATAAATGGATTTCGGCATGCGATCACTGGGTCGCCTTTGTTCTTCTCGCAGCCGTAGGCGGCAGGATGATTCTTGAAGCATTTGATGAGAAGAAAGACAGAGCCGTCTCCGATCCGACTCGAGGGCTCACATTGGTCATGCTGTCAGTTGCGACCAGCATCGATGCTTTGGCGGTGGGGCTATCTCTTGCCATGCTTAGGGTCAGCGTGTGGCAGCCTGCGGTGATCATCGGTGTGGTCACCGGGGTGCTTACAGTGTTCGGCATGCGACTGGGTAGACGGTTGGGCAAAAACTGGGGCAAGAGCGTAGAGATCTGTGGCGGTTTTGTGCTCTGCCTTATAGGGGGGAAGATCCTGCTAGAGCACACCCTGCTGAAGTGACAGCCGGCCAACCCGCTACGGTTTCGGGTGTAGACCCCGGGGTTTGGGGGCGCTTCATCGGAAGCCCGGCACCCGGTTGACATCCCGTCACGAGCTGGCAGAGGATGTCCGGTATGCCGGTACTGCCTTCCCGGTAAACTCGCATCCTAACGTCATTATGAACCCATTGCCCGTCGTTTGCTTTCTCCTCTCGTTGGCCGCGGTCAGCGTTTCTGCCCAGCCGGTCGTGCCGGCCGACCCCTCTCTGCCGCACTATCATCCCGGCGCTCCGGTTTCCGGCAAACTGGTGGGCGTCGCCGGCATGGACACGGTCACGGGCATGATGACCGCTTGGAACGAGGCATTCCGGAAGTATCACCCGGGCGCCGAGATCGCGCTCGAGGTGAAGGAGATCGCGCCCGAAGAGCGGATCGCCCTGGGACCGAATACCGCCGAGGTCTTTCACCCGACCCACCGGGTCTATGAGGACACCTACGGTTACGAACCCTTCAGCGTGAGATTCTGCCAGGCCGCTTACATCTTGAAGAGCCATGTCTGTGCGATCGGCGTCTATGTGAACAAGGCCAACCCGCTCAACCAGATCTCGCTCGCCCAGCTCGACGCCATCTACTCCAGCGAGCGCCGGCGCGGTTTCCCATCGGACCTCACCACATGGGGCCATCTCGGCCTGACCGGCGAATGGGCCGACAAGCCGATTCGTTTCTACGGCTTCTACTGGCGGGAAGACGTGACGACGTACTTCCGCAAGCTCGTCATGTTCGATGCGCCGTTCAAGGACAGCTATCAGGTGCCGGGCAATGACCTGAAGCGGTCAAAACTCGTGTATGCGCAAGACATCGTGAAGGGGATGACCGCCGATCCGTATGGGATCACTTTCGGCAACGCCACTTACTACCCGAGCGACCAGGTCAAACCGCTCGCGCTGGAAGACCACGGGGTGGTCAGCCCGTTCACGCTCGATGAGGTCGCCAGCGGCCGCTATCCCCTGCGGCGCTATCTCTACTTCTACGTCAACCGCAAGCCCGGCCAGCCGCTCGATCCGTTGACGAAGGAATTCCTGAGCTTCATCCTGAGCAAGGAAGGCCAGGACCTCGTCGAGAAGGACCACTATCTCCCTTTGCCCCCGGCGGTGCTCGCCGCCGAACGCGCCCGGCTCGAGTAACGGGTAGCCAACCAGCGCCGGGCGGTCGAGATCGCCCGGCCTCAGCGCCGACGCGGACACACTCAGGTCCGTCAGCCGCTCACTTCGTCCATCAAGGCGACCACGAACATCAGGTCCGCCAGCCCACCTTGGCCGGTTACCACGTCGATTTCCATGCGCTGCGGCACACGTTCGCGAGTTTGCTGGCGAGTGGGGGCGTGTCAGGACTCGCGCGGATAAAACTGGCGCGGCACAGCGAATGGAAGATGACCGACCGTTACACGGACTCGCACAGCGTCCCTGTTTTTTCGGAGATGGAGAAAGTCGCGCAGGTGTTGCCTGTTTTGCCCAACTCCCAGCATTGTCCTCAATAGCGTCCCCTAATTCCTGGAAAACATGGCCAAAACGGGAATTCCTGTCGAAACGGACAATTCAAACGACGGAAATGGGGTCGTCCCAATTAACCAGCCGTCAACGATTTTTGCGAAGGCGGCTCCTGCAATTTAAAGGCTCTTCATCAAAGATTGGGGACATGTGGTAATTAAGCCACCATGTCCCCTGCAATGATTGAACTAACGCTGCCAGGATACCGCATCGTCCGGTGCGAAAGCAACTCTGAGATGCGGATTTACCT
>JAQUYL010000019.1 GCA_028691845.1 Opitutaceae bacterium | reverse complement strand
TATCCAGCGCCGTGCCTATGGCTTTAGGAACTTTAACAACTACCGCCTGCGCGTCATCGCCCAGTGCGGCTGACTTATGAACCTCCACTCCCTTCAACCCACTCCCCAATCTTTGGTGTAGACCCCACAAAAGGCAAATGGTGGTGGGTGATGGATTCGAACCATCGAAGGTCGGAGACCAATTGATTTACAGTCAATCGCGTTTGGCCACTTCGCTAACCCACCGACCGATGCGAAGCGGCGAAGGTATGGGGACGCGCCCGCGTTTGCCAAGCGGTTTTTTCAGAATCTGCGTTTACTGATAATCCCATCATAACAGTCCCGCTTCACGGAAGCTATAGTAACCGCGGCCGATGGGATCAGTAGCGAGACGGCCAACAATGACATGATCGAGCAGATCAATATCGACGGCCCGGGCGGCCTCGTGGAGATGGCGGGTTACCTGGATGTCGGCAGCGCTAGGAGCGGGATCGCCGCTAGGGTGGTTATGGGCGCAAATGACTGCGGTGGCTCCTTCGCGAAGCGCGGCGCGAAAAACCTCGCGTGGATGGGCCAGGCTGCTGGTGGCTGTGCCCGAGGTGATCTCCACGCATTTGAGAAGGCGATTCTTGCGATTCAGACACAGCACCCAGAATTTCTCGACATCAAGGCCGCGCAGTCGCGACTGCAAGTAATTCAGGACGACCGCCGGGCGATCCAGAATGGATTCAACCACTCGATCCTGCTCCAGTACCCGCCGGGCGACTTCCATTACGGTGACGAGCTGCAGGGCCTTCACCCGGCCGATGCCCTTATGATGGCGGAAGTCGGCCTCCTTCCATTTCACCAAAGCTGCCAACGATCCGGCTTCGGCCAGCAGACCTTGGGCGACCGCGAGAACGCTGACGCCCCGGCTGCCGCTGCGCAAAAGCATCGCCAGAAGCTCAGTGTCGCTGAGCACGGCGGGACCATGCTGCTCCATGCGTTCCTGTGGACGCTCGCCAATGGCCAAGTCCTTGACTCGCAGGGTGGGGGGAGGGGTACTTTCCGGCATGCCCTGCCATCATTGGCAGAATGTCCCGGCTTTGGGCAGAATTTTCTACGTTGCTCGCTCCTGCGTGTCCTATTGCCCAGCCGGTCCACAGCAAAATGCGGACGTAATCGTTTGCATCCCAGCGTGCACAGATAAACCAGTCAAAAGTCTCCTGTGCCATCGGCATCATTCACAGCCGTTCATCGTGATCCCGGCAGGGAACGGACTTGTCGCACGCAGCATTTTTTCCAGCAGCAATCCGCCGCTGGCTTACACTTAAAAGTGCTTCACGTAGGCGTTGCGTCGGAGCCGCTCGAGCCAGCGCTCCTGGGCTTGACGTGCATTCTGCGTCTTGAGAATGCCCTCGACCTGGTCGCGCACCTCGTCGAGTGGTTGAATTCCCGCCACCTTGCGATCCTCGACGTAAAGAACGAACGAACCTTCGGGCACGATGATGGGATCGCTGAATTGCCCCTTATTCATCGTGAAAAGCACCTCGCTGAATTCCTTTTTTAGATCGGAGCGTTTTTGCCAGCCCCAGTCACCGCCTTTGTTGCGCTTGGAGTCCGAACCGTATTGTCTGGCCAGATCTTCGAACTTAGCGCCTCCTTTGAGCAGGTTGACCACCTCCATGGCTTTGGCGCGAAGATTGTCGTCAGTGTCGTTGGGGCCGCGGCTGAATTGAATCAAGCGCAGGTGGACCTGATCCTCCTGGTAGAACTTCTCCTTGTTTTCGCTGTAAAACTCCTCGATTTTGACCGGACTGATCGTGGTGGCCGATCTCGCCTGCTGCTGCCGCATGTAGTTATAAATGATATCCTCTTCGACTTCCTTCCGGTACTCCTTCTGGGACATTCCACGGGCGCGGAGCCATGCGAGGTATTTGCTGCGATCGCCATCAAATTGTGCGATCAGGGTTTCGGCGATCTCGTTGTCGATGATGTTGGCCGGAACCTGACGGCGGTTGCTTTCGTCGCCATCCTTGGGTTTGTAGAATTCCTTGACGATGAGAACGCGGTCGATCTGCGCCTGGATGATCGAGTCCTGCAGCTCTTCCAGTTTGTCGTAGAATTCCTTCTCATTGAGGCTTTGCCGTTGAACCTCCGGCAGATACGCAGTGAGTTCCCGGCGGACATCCTCAACGGTAATGATCTTGTCCTCAGCAATGGCTACGATGCCGTTGGCATAGCGCTGATTCATGCGATCCGAGGGGGGGGTGGCGGGCGTCTGGGCGCGCACGGTGGCAAAAATGCCAAACGCCGTCAGAGCGGAAAGCGCCAAGGCGCAGGTGCGGGGACGAAGACCTCGGAAACAACTCATGGTTGCGGAAGATTTTGCAGAAAAATTATGATCTCTTTCAACCTTGCAAGGGGGGTAGGAGCGGTCAAGCGGGGAAACCGATGATGGTATTGGATGTAATCATGTGAGCCGGCAGTGTGATGCCGACACTTGAGTCGATTGCCATCCGTTTCGACGGAAAGCAGTTTTTTTTGTTCCGCACGACACCGTATTTCGGTGACGAGCAGGAGTGCGCGCACCTCCATGCTGGGCTTGCCGAATCGGTCGCGCAGCTCGTCTCCGATTTTTTTCACCTGGCCCGGGGTTTCCGCCATCGCCAGACGGCGGTAAAAGTCTATGCGCAAACGGGTTTCACCAATATATTTTGCAGGCAGACGTGCCTGCAACTTTGGCACAGATCCGGTGACGCGTTCCGCATTGCGCAGCGCCGTAAAACTGTCGACGGCGGCGGGAGACGCCGGACTGTCCGGCCCACTTTCTCCGACAAAAACGAAATCCAGCTTCACAGTGGCGCGAATGGTGGCGGCCTGCTTTTCCCCCTTCAGGCGGGCCACGCTTTGGCGCAACAACTGACAGTACAGCTCGAAGCCGACGCCGACGATGTGACCGCTTTGCTCGGGTCCGAGGAGATTACCGGCGCCGCGCAACTCGAGATCCCGCAGGGCGATGCGGAAGCCAGCGCCGAGTTGCGAATGCTGCCGGATGGCGCTGAGACGCTGTCGGGCGAGGCCAAGCAGGTGCGAATGACGGTGCAGCAGCAGATAGGCGTAGGCTTGGTGCTTGAACCGGCCCACCCGCCCTCTGAGCTGATAAAGTTGAGCGAGACCGAATCGGTCAGCTCCTTCTATGATAAGCGTGTTACAATTCGGAATATCCAGACCCGATTCGATAATGGTGGTGCACACGAGCACATGGTACTGACCGGCCACGAATTCGGTCATAATTCTTTCCAATTCCCGTTCCTTCATCTGGCCGTGGCCGATGCCGATTTTCAAACTGGGCAGAAGCTCTCCCAAGCGCCGGGCCACGAGTTCGATGCTGGACACCCGGTTATGCAGATAAAAAACCTGGCCGCCGCGCCGCACCTCATGGCGGATGGCCTCGACCACCAGATTCTCGTCGTAACTCTTGACCACGGTCTGGATTGGCAGTCGGTTTGACGGCGGGGTCTCGATGACGCTGAGATCACGGGCCCCGGTCAGGGCAAGGTAAAGCGTCCGCGGAATGGGCGTCGCGCTCATGGACAACATGTCCACGTGGGCGCGCCACCGTTTGAACACCTGCTTGTGGCGCACGCCGAACCGCTGTTCCTCGTCGACCACGACCAATCCTAGATCCTTGAACCGCACATCGTCCTGCAGCAGGCGGTGCGTGCCAATCAGGATGTCGACCTTGCCTTCCGCCAGAGCTGTCAAGATAAGATGCTGCTCCGTCCGCGAACGGAAACGGCTGATCATCTCAACCACGATCGGATAGCCGGCCATGCGCTCGCGAAAGGTGTTGAGATGCTGCTGGGCGAGCACAGTCGTGGGCACCAGCACGGCCACCTGCTTGCCGCCATTGACCGACTTGAATGCGGCGCGAATGGCCACCTCGGTCTTCCCATAACCGACGTCGCCGCACAGCAGGCGGTCCATGGGGCGTGTGCGCTCCAGGTCCAGTTTAACCTCGTCGATGGCCCGGCCCTGATCGCGCGTCTCGACGAAGGGGAATGCAGCCTCAAATTCCTTCTGCCACGCGGTGTCAGCCGCAAAGGCATGTCCCGGCTGCGACTCGCGCCGGGCCTGGATTTCCAGCAGCTCTGCGGCAAGATCAAGCGTCGCGCGTTCCGCGGCCAGCCGCACCTTATTCCACCGGCCCGAGCCGACCTTGCCGAGTTGGGGTTTGGTCTTGGTCAGTCCGACATAGCGGCTGATCAGGTGCGATTCCGGCAACGGGACGTGCAGGGTGACCCGCCCCTCGAATTCCAGTGAAATGACCTCGCGCAGACCCTCAGCCGTTTCGAGTTTGTTCAGGCCGCGATAAATCGCAATACCGTGCTGCAGGTGGACGACAAAATCGCCTTCCACGAGTTCGGAAAAATCAAGCAATTGATCAATCTGCGAAGGCGCAGCCGAAAGGTGCCGGCCGGCCAGGCGGCGCGGTCGGCGGCGGCCGAAGATTTCTGTTTCGGTGACGACGACCAGGCCGACTGCCTTTTTATCCGTCAGGAACCCGTTGCCGCCGCCGTTTCTAAAAGTGATCCGCAGTCCCTCGTTCAGCGTTCCCCGCAGGTAGCGCGGCTGGAAGTCCGCCCACGCCGGTTCGCCGGCAATGATCTCCCGGATGCGCTGTTCGTCGCCCTTTTTGGCTGTCACAATGCCGATGGCGTAACCGCCGCGCTGCCATGCGACGATTTTTTCGAAAAACTGCCGCCGGGCTTCCTCCTCGGCTTGGAGGCGTTCATGGGCCAGAAGATTTTCCGCCGGCGCGGAACGATGATGGGAAAGCGATTCCGTGTCCCAGGTTTGCTCCGTCGCGGCGGAATCGAAAAGTTTGCTGGCAAGATCGAGATCGGCGATTCCGAAACACCGTGTGCAAATCGAGGCGAGGGTGGCGAGTGGCGCCCTTGGCGCGCCGCCTTCGGGCGCGAGCGAGTGGACAAGCTCCTCGATCGTCCCGGGTTCAATCAGCGCGGCGTGTACGACCTGATTAGCGAGATAATCGATCAGCGAGCCCCGGGCGTTGGCGTGAAGCTGCGGGGCGGCGGTGAGAGTGAGCTTTTCGATCGAATCGGCCGAACGTTGCGTGATGGGATCAAACGCCCGTATGTCATCGATGGTGTCGCCGAAAAAATCAAGGCGGCAGGGCTGGCGCGCGGTGACCGGATAGATATCCACGATGCCGCCGCGCACGGCGTACTGGCCCGGGGCCTCGCAGACGGCCTCGCTATCGTAATCGAAGGAACGCAGCAAATCGAGCAGTGCTTGAAACGATTGATGCTGACCGCGCGTCAGCACGATTTCACGGCTGGAAAAATCCTCCAGTGGTGGAACTGGCTGCAATAACGCGGCGGGAGTCGTGCATACCGCGTAGCAGCCGCCAGCGGTACTGGTGGCTCCGCGCAGGGTTCGTAGCCGAGAAAGCACAGCAAGACGGTCACTGGCGGCGTTGAAGGCTTCGCGCATGTCCCGGCTATCCGTCTGTGATTCGGGGAAAACCGCCACCTCCAGCCCGGGCGCACCGCCCAGGGCCGCGTGAAAGAACGCAAGATCCTCGGCCAGATGTTCAACCTGCTGGACCTCCTCCCCGACGATGAGCCAGCACGGCGCCGCATGCTCCCCCACCAGCCGTGCCAAAGCGTAAGGCTGGGCCGCGGGGCAAATGCCGGTGAGCTTGACGGGGGAAGAGGACTGGACGTGAGGGGACGGCACAGAAATCAAGAAGAACTCACAAACGTGTGCGGGGGCAAGCGGTCGATGCGATCGTCCCTAGGTGTCATTATCCGCCTGGCTGCTGCTGTCCCCAGGGGAGCATGTTCCAGTGGCAAAACTAGCCCCATTCCGAATGAAGCGTGGTCAACGCTTTCTGCGCGGCGGCCTCTTCCGCGAGTTTTTTGGAACTGCCGCGACCGGTCCCAAGCTGCCTATCATTAAGAAGCACGGCAACCTCGTACTCGCGGGCGTGCAGCGGACCGGAGGTTCCGACGAGCTCGTAACGGAGGGCGTTGTTTCCGTGCGCCGGCTGCACGAGTTCCTGCAACCGGCCCTTGGGGTTTTCCCTGTCCTCGCGCTGTTCGAGATGGGCGGAAAGCGAGCCATACCAAGCCAGGACCACCCGGCGCGCGGTTTCCAGATCGCTGTCGAGATAAATGGCCCCAGCGACCGCTTCCAGTGCGTCCTCCCGGATCGACGCACGCTGGCGACCGCCTGAGTCCTCCTCGCTGCGGCTGAGGCGCAGACAGTTGTGAAGTCCGAGGTCCCGGGCAAGGCGGCTGAGAAACTCGCCTTTGCTCAAGGTGGCGCGGCGGCGGCTGAGCGTCCCTTCACGTTCGTTGGGAAAGTGACGGAACAGCGCGTCGGTCAGGGTGAAATGCAGCACGGCGTCGCCTAAAAATTCAAGCCGCTGGTTGTGGGCGCCGGCTTCGGGATGATCCTGCAAATATGACGGATGGGTAAGCGCTTCGAGCAGCAACGCCGGCTGGCGGAACGTATACCCCAGGCGGGCTTGCAGAAGAGCGAGGTGGTCGTGAGAGTCGGGCATTGTCGGACTAGGAGCTGGCGCTCGCATAGCGGCGCAGGCCGCGGTTAAAAACGAAGACGGCAAGGGCAAGCCAGGCGGCGGCGGTCAGCAAGAGCCACAGCGCATGAACCGGGCGGAAGCCGTGGATGAGCACGCCCGCCGGCACGTTGCTGCTGATGACGGCGGGCAGCGCGTAAACGAACAGCACATTCGCCATGCCGCGGAAAGCCTCGCGGGGAAGGCGCGAAAACTCGAACAACGTGAAATAGCTGCCTTCGATTCCCTGGCTGCCGATCGACCAGAATGTGTAGGATACAATCAGCAGCACCGCGCTATAGTGGATTACGAGAGCGGAAAACAGGGTGGCCACATAGAGGATCAGATTGGTCAGACTGGGGTGCAAACCGAGCTGCCGGACGGAATAGACGACGACGGCGATGGCAACGAAGCTGTTAAGCAGCCCGTCGGGATCGAGTTTGCGGGTGGAAATCATGAACAGCGGGTGACCGGGCTGGGCGAGAAAGAAGTCGAAGCTGCCCGTGCGGATGTTGCGACCGAGTTCGAAGAGGTTGCTCCAGAACAATCCCATCATCAGGCGCTGCAGAATCATCGAGGTGCCGACGAGCAGAAGCATTTCATATTTGGTCCAGCCGGCAATGGAGTTTGTATGGCGGTAAATGACCGCAATCAGCAGGACGTTGACCGCCATCCAAAAGAACTCGACCAACGACCACATGAGGAAGTCGAAACGGAACATCATGGTCCGCACGATCGAATAGCGGGCGCTGGCCAGCCAGACTCGTGCATAATGGATCAGGGACATGTTTGAATTCAGCCTCCGACGGCGGTGTGGTGGCGCAGGCCGCGGGCCCACAAGAGCCGGGCCAGCAGGAACAGGAGGACGACCCATGCCGCCTGGACGGACAGGCCCTCGAGGGTCTGCGCCAGGTCAAGGCGTCCGGAGAAAATCGCCGCGGGGAAATACATCTGGTAGTAATAGGGGAGGAATTGCGAGAGGCGGTACAGCGCGGCCGGCATCAAATCGAGCGGGAATACCTGGCCGCCAAGCAGGGTCTCGATGGCGAAGGAAAGAATGACAAAGGACTGGATTTCGAGAAACCAGAAGCTGAGCAGGCCGAAGCAGAAGGCGATGGTGAACTGGATCAGGGCCGACATGAACATCGCCGGCAGACCGAGGGCCAGCCGCCATCCTTCGGGTGGGAAACTGAGCTGGTGATGGATGAAGGGCAGGGCGAGCGCCAGAGGGAGGAAGACCAGCACGCCGGAAACCGAACGTGCGGAGAGAAAGACGCTGAACCGGTAGGCGAAATAGTTCACCGGCTTGAGCAGAAACTGGTTGATGAGGCCGTTGCGGATTTCCTCGCTGATCTGGTAGTCCTCATTGAATGCGCCGATGATGAACTGAAGCGGCAGCATAATGACAAAGTAGGTCAGCGTCTGCCGCAGATCAAAGCCACCGACACGGTCGTTTCCCACATAGACGGCGCCCCAGAGAATGAACACCACGACGAGGTGAAAGAGCGAGAACAGGCCGCGTGCGGCGAAATTGCCGCGGTAGACCAGATTGCTCTGGAGGCCGACGAGGTACACGTGGCGGTATTTGTGCAGGGTGGTGCGCATGATATCGCCGGCGTCGGATTCTTACATGGCGGACTCCTTCAGTCCGAAGCGCGCAATGACTTCGCGGGCAAGGTTCTGGTAAGCGGCGGCGCCGGAACTGGCGGGATCATAGGCGAAGATGGTTTTGCCAAAACTGGGCGCCTCGCTCAGCCGCACCGTGCGCGGGATCACCGTGTCAAAAATCTTGTCGGGAAGATGCTGGCGCACCTCGTCGACCACCTGCCGGGAGAGGTTGGTGCGGCTGTCGAACATGGTCATCACGATGCCGCCGATATCGAGGCTGCCGCTGGCCCCGGCATGGCGGAGACGATCGACAATCTTGATGATCTGTCCCAGCCCCTCGAGGGCCATGTATTCGCATTGCAGGGCGATGAGCAGATGATCGGCGGCGGCAAGGCTGTTCATCGACAGCATTCCGAGCGCCGGCGGGCAATCGATGATGATGGCGCGGTAGCCGTTGCTGTTGCGCACAGGTTCGAGGACGGTGCGCAACCGCAGGAGGTAATTTTCCTGCTGGGCCAGCTCGATCTCGATGGCAGCGAGATCGACCTCGGACGGGATCAGCGCGAGGTGCGGCCATTGCGTCGGCGTGAGCATCTCCAGCGCCGTGCCGTCACCATGGAGCGGGCCGTAAAGGCTCCGGCCCTCCTGCTTTTCGATGCCGAGGGAGCTGGTAGCGTTGGCCTGCGGGTCGAGATCGATCAGCAGCGTGTGAATTTTGCGCGCTGCCAGCGCGGCCGCAAGATTGACGGCAGTGGTGGTCTTGCCGACGCCTCCCTTTTGGTTGGCAATGGTGAATACAGTGCAGGACATGAAAGAAGGTCCGATGACTAAGGCGAATTGGCATCGGCACGCAAGCGCGCGTGTCCGGCCGGGGTAGCGCCCGTCCTGTTCCGGCCCACGGCGGGGTCGGAACGAGTTTCCGGGTGCTGGCGTCGTGCCATGCACGTCGCTGGTTGACTGCACGGGAAATCATTTCCCATGATGGAAACCGCAGTTAGCCCATGCATGCCATAACTTTTCTCCAGGATCTGGCTGTGGTAATGATGGTCGCCGCGCTGGTGACGGTGTTTTGCCACCGCTTCAGGCAGCCGGTGGTCCTGGGCTATATCATCGCCGGCGTGATCATCGGGCCGCACACCCCTCCATTCCCGCTGATCAAGGACGAGGCGAGCATCAACACACTGTCCGATTTGGGAGTCATTCTACTCATGTTTTCGCTTGGGCTGGAGTTCAATTTGCGAAAACTCAAGAGACTGGGGGTAACACCGCTGATCGTCGCGTTGTTGGAATGCCTGCTCATGTTCTGGGCGGGCTATGAAATCGGACGGTTGTTTTCCTGGCCCACGATGGACTGCCTTTTCCTGGGAGCAATGCTGTCGATGTCCTCCACTACCGTCATCATCAAGGTGTTGGCCGATTTGGGCATGATGAAGGAGCGGGGCTCCCATTTCATTTTTGGCACCCTCCTGCTCGAGGACATTTTTGGCGTTGCCATGATTGCGTTGCTGTCAGGCATCGCCATGACCGGTGGCTTGAGCCTGGGGGAGGTGGGGGCAACGGTGGGCAAACTGGGCATCTTCGTGGTTGTAAGTCTGGTGTTCGGTTTGATCACGGTGCCGCGACTGATCGGTTACGTGGCGTCTTTCAAAAGCAATGAAATGCTGATCATTACCGTGCTGGGCCTATGTTTTGGCGTATCCTTGCTGGCAGCCAAGCTGGGCTACAGTGTGGCGCTGGGTGCGTTCGTGATTGGGGCGGTCATCGCCGAGGCGCGGGAGATTCATCGGATTGAGGATCTCGTCGGGCCGGTTCGCGACATGTTCAGTGCCGTGTTTTTTGTCGCAATCGGGCTGCTGATTGATCCCAAAATGCTGATCACCCATTGGCAGCCCGTCCTGCTGATCACGCTGGCGGTGGTCGTGGGGAAGGTGCTGGCCTGTTCGTTCGGCGCTTTCGCGGGTGGCAATGACACCCGCACTTCCCTGCGGGTGGGCATGGGGCTGGCGCAGATCGGAGAGTTTTCCTTCATCATTGCGTCACTCGGAGTGACCCTGAATGTCACCAGCAGCTTCCTTTATCCGATTGCCGTGGCGGTTTCTGTTATCACGACCTTCTTGACCCCGTATATGATCAAGAGTGCGGACGGAGTCGCGGATCAGTTTGATCGTCTTGCCCCGCGGGCTCTGGTCAACACCTTGGCTCTCTACACTCGATGGGTCGGCCAAATCGGCGGTCCGTCCCCGAACCAGGTGGCCCGATCCTTTCTATGGAAATGTGCCGGGCAAATGGCGTTGAATGCGGCGTTGATCGCCGCGGCGTTTTTCGGGGCGGCGTTTGTCGGTCAGCGCCCACCAGGATGGGTTGTGAACTTGGGGTTGAGCGAACCGTGGCTCAACGTCGTCCTCTGGCTGACTGCGATGATCCTTTCGCTCCCCGTCTGCGTTGCCATGATGCGGAATTTGGAGGCCTTTGGTCTGCTGCTGGCGGAAATCAAGGTGCCGCGGTCGGCTGCCGGAGAAAACACGGCCGCTATCCGCGCGATCGTGGCCGGGGTGGTGCCCTTGGCGGGCACGGTTGCCTTGGGATTGTTCGTGCTGGTCATGAGTTCCACGCTGCTGCCCTCCTGGAACATCTTGATCGTCCTCCTGCTCATTGTCGCCGCGGTCACCGGATTGCTATGGCATGGTTTGCTCAAGATTTACTCGATGGGTCAGGTGGCGCTGCAGGAGACATTCACGGAGGAACCCCCGCCGCCGGCCAAAGAGGCCTCCGACCTGCTGGCGCAAATGCCGAAGGAAGTAGAACTCGACACGGTCATGATTGCCGCCCGGACGCCGGCTCATGGAAAATTGATCCGGGAACTCGCCCTGCGCACGGAAACGGGTGCCAGCATTGTTTCGATTGAACGGGCCGGGGTGAGTCTGGTGAATCCCGGGCCGGACGAGGAATTGCTGGAGGGAGACCGGACGGTTTTATTGGGCACCAAGGACCAACTGGGGCGAGCCCGCCGGCATCTGTTGGGACCTGTTTAGCGCGGCATCCGACCAGCGGAACATCCTGCCGGCATCCAGCCAGCCCGGTCTGGCGGATGAACGCGACTCACGGATCAGCAACGCCACATTCCCGAGTCCCTGATGGGCGGGCCGGATCGGATCAGAGCATGTCCGCCACGCGCCGATAATGGTAGCCCATGATAGCCAGCTCAATCGCGATGCGGAACTGCCTGGGCCGCCGAAGCAAGGTTGTCAGGAAGAACCACCAATACGCCCTGCGTCCCCGGTGCCAGATGCCAAGCAACCAGAACGATTTGACGAAGGCCTTCATGTCCGCCCACGACAGGCGGAGTCGTTCGCCAGAGGGACGATGGTTTTTCAGAAAGACCCGGACTCGCTTGTAATAGTTGCGCGGCTCGTAGAGCTTGCGCATAAGGTCGCGGTAGCCGTTCTCAAGAAACTTGCGGTTGAGTTTCGGACGGAAATTCAGCATCGCTTTCGTGTTGTCCCCTGTGCTGTGGGCCTCGAGACGTCCTTCGCGTTTCAACCGCTGGTAAAGGCGCGTCTGCGGCAGTGCGGTCAGCAGTCCGACCATGGCGGTCACTACGCCCGAGCGCTGGATGAATTCGAACTGCTGCTTGAAGATGTCGCTCGAATCGCTGTCGAACCCGACGATAAAGCCGCCCATGACCTCAAGCCCGGACTTTTGAATCGTCTGCACTGCCGCCACGAGATTGCGACCCCGGTTCTGGAGCTTGCGGCATTCATCGAGCGACTCGATCGATGGGGTTTCGATGCCGACAAACACCTTGCGGAAACCGGCCTCCAGCATAAGGGCGCGCAATTCGGGATCGTCGGCCAGGTTGATCGAGGCCTCGGTCAGGAAGCCCATGGCGGGCCGGGTGCGGCGACGCCACTCGATTATGGCGTGCAGCAATTCCTTGGTGCGCTGCTTGTTGCCGATAAAATTGTCGTCGACCACGAAGACCATGTCCTTCCAGCCGCGCCGGCGCAGGGTTTCGAGTTCGCTGACAAACTGTGCGGGGGACTTGGTGCGAGGCACCCGGCCGTTCATCACAATAATGTCGCAGAATTCGCAATCGTATGGGCAGCCACGGGAGAACTGCACTGCCATGCTCACGTAATGGCGCAGCTTGATGAGGTCCCAGCGGGGGATGGGAGTCTGGGTGATGTTGGGGAAGGCGGGTGCCCGGTAGATGGGCTGCAGTGATCCTGTCCGCAGGTCTGCGACCAGTTGCGGCATGACTTCTTCCGCTTCCCCGAGGACAAAATGAGGGATTTCCGGGAAGCGTTCGTGACCGGTGGTGAACAGCGGACCACCGGCCACAATGCATTTGTCGAGCGCGGTGCAACGCCGGGCGATCTCACGCACCGAGTCGTTGTGGACGATCATGGCGCTGAGCAGCACGAAATCGGCCCATTGCAGATCCTTGTCATCGAGACACTGGACATTCAGATCCACCACCTTGAGCTGCCAGTCACGCGGAAGCATGGCGGCCACGGTGAGCAGGCCCAAGGGGGGGAAGGCGGCCTTCTTCGACACGAGATGAAGGACGTGCTTGAAACTCCAAAAGGTGCTAGGCGTTTTCGGACTAACCAGTAAAATTTTCATGATTTCCCTGCGAAGCGCGGCTTCATCTTCTAAGATTTACTACTGCAAATCAGCCACCACCAGCAATATTTTCCGGGAGCAGTCCCGGAGCAGATCAGGGATGAACGCGACCAGTGCGGCGGAGCCGGTGGCGACATGAAAATTGGGCTTCCATTGCTCGAGGCACCCACATACCAATTAAGTTCAGCGGCGGTTTTTTGACGGATAGCCTGCAAGGCATGCACATATCGTGACCTGCAGCACCTGACTTTCCCTCCGCCAGCTCCTTCCCATGGAAGTAGCGTTGCAGGAATTAACATGTCACATCCAAAGATCATTCAGGGCGGAATGGGCGTCGCTGTCTCCGGCTGGCCGCTGGCGCGAGCCGTGGCGAAGACGGGGCAACTCGGCGTGGTGTCCGGGACGATGCTGCCGGTCATACTCGCGCGGCGGTTGCAGTTGGGTGATCCTGATGGGAACCTGCGCCGCGCATTGTGTAGTTTCCCGGTGCCGGGAGTGGCGGAACGGCTTTTGGAGAAATTTTTCATCCCTGGTGGGAAAGCCCCGGGCGCACCGTTCAAACAGGCGCCGATGCCGACCCTGAAGCCCAGCGCCGAATTTTTGGAACTTACGGTGGCGGCGAATTTCGTGGAGGTGTTTTTGGCGAAGGAGGGCCACAATGGGTTGGTCGGCATCAACCTCCTGGAGAAAATTCAGCTAGTTACCTTGCCCTCACTGTACGGCGCCATGCTGGCAGGCGTGGATTACGTTTTGATGGGAGCGGGTATCCCCCGGGCGATTCCGGACGTGTTGGATCGGTTTGCAGCTGGTGAAGCGGTGGAAATGAGGATCGATGTCGAGGGGGCGGAACCTGACGAGGAGTTCTTGTCCACTTTCGACCCGCGAGGTTTTTGCGGGGGGGAGGCAGTCCGATTGCGGCGTCCGCTATTCCTGCCCATTGTTTCCTCGGCAACGCTGGCCATGACGTTGGCGCGCAAGTCCAGAGGCCGGGTTGATGGCTTTGTAGTCGAAGGCGAGCTCGCCGGTGGCCACAACGCGCCACCTCGGGGGCCTATGCAGCTTTCAGTCAGCGGTGAACCGGTGTATGGTCCGCGAGATCTGCCGGATCTCGAGAAGTTCCGCGCACTTGGCCTGCCGTTCTGGCTGGCGGGCGCATATGCGCGGCCGGAAAAGCTGGCCGAGGCATTGCGGGTGGGAGCGGCCGGGATCCAAGTGGGAACTGCTTTTGCCTTTTGTGAAGAGTCCGGCATCGAAGCCGGACTCAGGCGCCGAGCCGTGGAATTGAGCCGGGCTGGTCGCGCCGTTGTTTTTACTGACCCGTCGGCCTCTCCGACCGGATTCCCTTTCAAAGTCATGCAAATGGAAGGGACCGTTTCGGATGCCGATGACTATGCTGGCCGAAAGCGCATATGCGATCTGGGTTATCTCCGACAGGTATTCCGCAAGCCTGATGGCACATTGGGGTATCGGTGCCCCAGTGAAGAGGTGGCCGATTACGTCCGGAAAGGTGGATCGCTGGAGGACACCCAAGGGCGCAAATGCCTTTGCAACGGGCTTACGTCAACGGTCGGCCTCGGGCAAATCCGTGCCGGGTCACAGACGGAACTCGCGATCGTGACGGCTGGAAACGACGTCGTGTCCATTGGACGGTTTGCCGGTCCCGACGGCTGGTCTTATACGGCGGCGGACGTGATCCGCTGCCTGCTGGCGGAGGGGGATGCGGCGTCTAAAGTGGGGAAGCCGGACGCTTAGGCTGGGCTTATTCCTGCGGTACAACCGTGGCGAACGATCACTGGCGTGAATGCGCGCCAGCAAGACTCCTCAGGTGCCCCTGACTCAGCTCAGGCCACAAGTGCGACACGGTAGTCGTTTTTCCGTCCGGCCATCTCGATTTGCAGCAGATCGCCCTGCCGCTTGCCCACGAGCTGCCGACCCAGCGGCGACTGGGGGGTAACAACTAGCACGACTTTCCTGTCATATTTCACTTCGGTTCCACCAGCGCGCGGGCCCACGAAATAAAAGGTCTTCTCGGAACCGGCTTCGAGCGCGACCAGCGCGCCTACATCGATGGGATCGGCCGGGCCAAAATCGCGAGCCGGAAGGATTTCAAACTGCCGCAACGCCTGTTCAACCTCCACTGCCTGCCGGGACTGCCCAAGGGCAAGATAAGATGCTTCCAGCCCTCGGGTATCATACTTGTCCTCGGACTTGTTCTGTTCGTCCGTGGCGTCGGCATGAGTGTCCCTCGCGGCAGTGGAGAAAAGCTCGAGTTCAGCGGCGAGATGGGAGATGATGCGTTGCAGCAGAAGACTTTTTTTCAAGGGGGGGGGGGGGGGCTAAAGGAAGCTTCAAAAAATTACTGAAAACCGGCGCTTGGCAATCTGGAACTCAGGGTGGACTACCGATTCTGCTGGAGAGGATTTTTTGCTTGCCGTTCTATCATCACATGAACTGCCAGCGCCCGGTTGAGCTGGCTCACCCAGCCGCGGTCACGTGAGTGCATTGACGCGAACCGGTCTCCTGTTTGTGCAGTTGGAGGATGGAGAAGTCCCATCGGTTCGTGTGTCCACCGTCGGGATCGATATGCTTCCCATCCCCATCGTCCCGTTCGGTCCGCCTATGCGGTCGCGTCCTAAATCAATATCAGGGGGCGAGGCCGCCTCACCGGCCAATCCGATCATTGGGGCCGTGATGACGAATCCCATCGGAACAACCGGCGTCTCGATGCCGCTGCGCCGGCCGTGGATCCGGATGAACAAATAACGCATAAGCGCATTCCAAGTCGTGTTCTGATTCTTGTGATCTCGAACTGCGTAGGCGCTCGATTATCTTGCCAGCACGGTCGGGATTCCGGTTTTGCACATCCCCGGTTGTTTTGCGTGCGGACGTTGCCGGCGACAAAGGAGCCTTTGGTCCTGGCAGTAAATCTGGAGGCGGTGGTTTTCGGCGCGATGAATTGTATCGGCCACGGCCCGAATTTCATGGTTAAGTCAATCGATCTAAACGCGGGAGTCAGGGTGCCGGCCTTTTAAGGCTGCCTCCTGAAATACAGCCCACATGTGCTGCTGCCGATTCCGGCACCAGTCGGATGGTTGCTGTTATGATTGCTTGTTGACGAATGACAGCACGCCTCAGGGGAACAGGCCGCGTTTCTGCTTGGCCTCGGCAACCCGCTGAATGCCCAGGGTCAACGCAGCCAGCCTGCGGCTGAATTTCATCTTCCGCATCTGGTAGTCCACCGAATCCTTGGCCTTGTCGAGCATCGTGTGCAGCTTCTGAAAGACCTCCTCCTTCTCCCAATAATAGCACTGCAGATTTTGCAGCCATTCGAAATACGAGACAATGACGCCCCCGGAATTGCAGAGCACATCGGGAATCACTTCGATCTCGGTACGCTGCTCGAGGATCTTATCCGCCTCGTTGGTGGTCGGACCATTGGCGCCTTCGGCCAGGAGGCGGCAGTTGATCCTGCCGGCATTCTTTTCGGTGATGACTCGTTCCAGGGCGCAGGGCGCGAGCACCGTGCAGGGCAGTTCCAGCAGCTGCTCATTGGTAATCTCCTCCCCTTCGTGAAAATCCTTCAGGCATCGCGCATATGCGATGTAGTCGATCGCCTTCTTGGGGTTGATGCCCTTGGGGTTGTAGAACCCCCCCGTGTAGTCGGAGATCCCGATGATGCGGGCGCCCCACCGATGCAAGGCCATCGCCACTGCACTGCCGACATTGCCGAAGCCTTGGATTACGATGGTTGCATCGGAGATCGGTATTTTCAAATCCTGCAGATAAGCGCGCACCAGATAAGCCACCCCTTCACCGGTCGCCTCCCGGCGTCCGGCCGAACCGCCGAGCGAGATTGGCTTGCCGGTGACCACCGCGGGTTCGACATGGCCGACATGGTTGGAGTATGTATCCATCATCCACGCCATAACCTGCTCATTGGATCCGACGTCCGGAGCGGGAATGTCCTTGTGAGGCCCAACGATGGAGATCATCTCCTGCATGTAGCGGCGCGAGAGTCGCTCCAGTTCGGCAAAAGAAAGATCGAGTGGATTGACGACGATACCGCCCTTGGCCCCACCATAGGGCAGGCCGACCAGGGAGCACTTCCAACTCATCCACATGGCCAGGGCCGCCACTTCGCCGATGGTCACATCCTGGTGGATGCGGATGCCACCCTTGGAGGGGCCGGTGGACATGTTGTGCTGCACCCGATAGCCTTCAAAGACTGAGATGCGGCCGTCGTCGCGTTTAATGGGCAGGGCGACGGCGACGCAACGGCGCGGGTATTTGGTGCGGTCGCGCATGGCATCCGCCATGTTGATGGCATCCGCCGCAAGGTCGAACTGCCGGCAGGCCATCTGGAATACGGGGGAATCGTAAAGGGAATGCTGGAGGGACATGATTTCGACTATGGATTGAAGGGGAAGGGGCAGAGCCCCCGATTACATCTGACTAAGGTTGGCAAATTCAGTGCAGTTTAGCAATTGGCTTCGCACCGATCGGAAACTTGCATAGACAAATTCAACGATTAACGCAAAAGGTAATCCATGGGGACACTTGCCGGATTTTTTTCATGGCTGATCCAGAAGACAGCCGTGGTGACGACCATTCTGGTGCTGGGAATGAGCGCTCTGGTCTTGTGGGTGTTTTTGCGCGACCGGGTGGATTTTGATCTAAGGCGGTCGGAAGTCATCCGCGCACTGACGGGGGAAACCCGCAAACTTGAGGCGGCACTGTCTGATGTCGATTCGCGGATGAGAGACCTGCGCAGTGAGATCGCGAGTCAACAGCAGCGCGCACTTCAGGCCGCCAAGGTCGTGGCGGAGTTGAGCGATCTGAACGGAGGTTTTAACCGGCTGCTGGGGGATCCCATGCAGCTTCGGACCAACGAGGAGCGGATGGTCCGCCTGAAGGAGATGGAAGCCGAGGCCACCGCCCGTGTCGGCGAACTCCGGCAGGCACTTGTGAGGGCCGGATGGGAGAAGGATGGACTGGAAATCGCGCTCGGCCGGCTGCAGCGCGACTTGCAAATGGCGGAAGAAAGCAAATCGAAAATAATGCACTACTTCCACGAGGCTTGGACCCGCTATGGACTGTACGTGTCCATCGCCCTTGCTCTCTATGTGATGGGGCCATCGCTGGTCCGATGGGTGGCTTACTATCTGCTGGCACCGTTTGTCATGCGCAGCCGGCCGGTCCTGCTGGGTGCGACTGGGTCTCCGCCGCCCCAACTGGCAGTGAGCCGCACTTCCGTCGATGCGACCCTGGGGCCGGGGGATGCCCTCTGGGTCAAGGGCCGATTCCTGCAGGCCACAGACGAGGGGCTGCGGCGAAAAACGTGTATCGTCCTCGACTGGCGTCTGCCGCTGACCTGCGCGGCATGCGGCTTGGTTGAATTGATTGAGATGCGCAATGATTCGCCCCATGCCGTGCGGCGGGCGGTCTTTTCGAGCCAGGAGGACCCGCATACTGAACTGGCCCTGGTCACCCTGCCAGCGGACGGTTCGCTCGTGCTCCGGCCAAGTTTTCTGGCCGGCGTAATCGCACTGGCCGGCCGGCAGCTCAGGATTCGCCGGCATTGGCGCATCTTCACCTGGCAATCGTGGATCACGGGGCAATTCCGGTATTTTGAATTTTGCGGACCCTGCCGGTTGCTGATCGCCGGCAGCCGCGGGGTCCGGGCGGAGATCCTGGATGTACCGCCCGGAGCCGAGGCCCCGGCACGACGCACGAACCAGGACTCCACAATCGGATTCACGCCCGGCCTGGCATACCGGCCGGTGCGGGCGGAAACCTTCTGGTCATATTTTCGCGGCAGGAACCCGCTCTTTGACGATCTTTTTGAAGGCTGCGGGGTATTCCTGTGCCAGCAGACCTCAGCCAAGAGCGAGACGGCGGAGGCGCGAAAGTTCTGGACCCAGGTTTGGAGCGGCTTGATGCGGCTTGGCGGCATTTGAATCCGAAGGATAAGGGGCGCGACTTGCAGTCGGGAGCCACTGCAAGCTCCGTGGTCCCGCCGCTTCTTGCGCGCAAGATCGGTGACCCCGATCGGAGGCGTCATCCGGGCGCGGACTCGGGCAACCGGCAGTTGCCGAGTCACGCAAACTCGTCAAGGGTTGCCAGGTCATGCCATTCAAGCTCCATGCCGACTACCAGCCAACAGGCGACCAGCCCCAGGCGATCGAGGCGCTGGTGCACTCACTGCAGGCGGGCAACCGATACCAGACGCTGCTGGGCGTCACCGGCTCGGGCAAAACCTTCACCATGGCCAATGTCATCGCGCGCCTCGACCGTCCGACGCTGGTCATCTCGCACAACAAGACGCTGGCGGCCCAGCTCTATTCGGAGTTCAAGAATTTCTTCCCGGAAAACGCCGTCGAGTATTTTGTCAGCTATTATGACTATTACCAGCCGGAGGCGTACATTCCGTCGAGCGATACCTACATCGAAAAGGATTCCTCGATCAATGAGGAGATTGAGCGCCTGCGCATTGCCGCCACCAGCGCGCTGGTCAGCCGCCGCGACGTGATCGTGGTCGCCAGCGTGTCGTGCATCTATGGCCTGGGGTCCCCCGAGGATTTTACCGAACTGCGGATTCCGATCCGCCAGGGGACAAAGCTGGGTCGCAACCAGTTTCTGGAGCGGCTGGTGGACAATCTATACGACCGCAACGACTATCAGCTTGCCTCCGGTCGTTTCCGGGTGCGCGGCGAGGTGGTGGACGTGATGCCGGCCTACTCGGAGAAGGGGCTGCGGGTGGAGTTCTTCGGCGACGATGTCGAAACACTGGCGGAGTTCGATCCAGTGAGCGGCAAGATCCTCAGCCGCCTTGAACAATTTGATCTCTATCCAGCCAATCAATACGTGACCACGCGCGGCAAGCTCGCGGCTGCGATTGCCGGCATCAAGGCCGAGTTGGAGGAACGCGTCGCCTTTTTTGAAAAGGCCGGACGTTACCTGGAGGCGCAGCGCATCCGAATGCGCACGAATTACGACCTGGAGATGCTGCAGGAAATGGGTTTCTGCAATGGCATCGAAAACTACTCGCGGCACCTGTCGGGCCGTCGGGAGGGCGAACGCCCCTGCTGCCTGATTGATTTTTTTCCAAAGGATTTCCTGCTCATGGTAGACGAGAGCCACGTGACCGTCTCCCAGATCGGGGGCATGTACAATGGTGACATGGCCCGAAAGAAAAACCTGGTCGAGTTCGGCTTCCGCCTGCCGTCGGCCCTCGACAACCGGCCGCAGAGCTTTGCGGAGTTCGAGGGCATCACGGCCCAAACTATTTATGTGTCGGCCACGCCGGCCCCGTTCGAACTCGTGCGATCCACTGTCATCGCCGAACAGGTCATCCGGCCGACCGGCCTGCTTGATCCGGAAATCTCGATCCGTCCGTCCAAGGGACAGGTGGAGGATCTCATTGGCGAGATCCGGCAGGCGACGGGACAAGGGGAACGGGTACTGGTGACGACCCTGACCAAGCGGCTGTCTGAGGACATCACGACCTACCTGCGTGAGGCTCAATTGCGGGTCGAGTACCTGCACTCGGACATCGATGCGCTGGAGCGCGTGGAGATACTGCGCAAACTGCGCCGAGGCGAGTTCGACGTGCTCGTGGGCATCAATTTGCTGCGCGAAGGGCTGGATCTGCCGGAAGTGGCGCTGGTGGCCATCCTCGATGCTGACAAGGAAGGATTCTTGCGCAGTCAGACGAGTCTTATGCAGACGGCCGGCCGCGCCGCTCGGCATGAAAAAGGACGGGTCATTTTTTATGCCGATGTCATCACGGATTCGATCCGCCGGACGGTCGAGGAAACCCACCGGCGGCGGGAGAGGCAGCTGGCTTATAACCAGGCGCATGGCATCACGCCTCGTGGTGTAAAACGCACGGCCCAGATGAGCCTGCATGCCTACGATGCAACGGAAAAGAAAGACACCGCGGTCGCGGAAACCGGCACCGGCGAGGTGGCGGAGGTGATCGCAGAGCTTGAGGACGAAATGCAGGAAGCAGCCAACCGCCTGGAGTTCGAACGAGCGGCGTTGTTGCGAGACCAGATCAAGGTGCTGAAGTCCGGCGATTTCAAACGCGTGGCGTCAAAACCGGTTTCGGCCGGCTACCGCCGTAGTTCACGCGCCAAAACCGGAACACGCAGTAAATAGCGTCAAGCGCCGACCGGTTGTCCGAAGCCTGCCGCTGATCGCGACCGTCATCTTAACGGATGAGGGCGGGGGGAATCGCCCCTTTCTCCCGGCTTCGCAAGCCTTCATTGAAGGCTTCGGAGCTTGCTTCCAGGGTGGTGTTATTCCGTGTGGGGGTCCGGCCCGAGCTCCTCGCGGCATTCGTTCATCACGCGCAACCAGATCTCGCGCAGGTCGAAGAGGCGCGGCAGGGCGTATTCACGATAGGAGACGCAGGCTTCGTCCTTCCCCGCGAGACCGGACTCGATGTGCCCGAGCGTCAGGTTGAGTTCGCGCAAGGCGCGCTTAAAAAGGCAAACCGCCAGCCCATAATCGCCCAAGTCCAGCGCTTGGATGGCGAGGAGAGATTGTTCGTATCCGCGGTTCAACGTAGCCAGCAAGACGATGCCGAGCGGGGGAGGCACGTGAGCCTGACTCGAAGCGAGTTGCTCCCATGTCTTGGTCAGGCCCAGATACAATGCCTTGGTCGAAATGTAGACCGGATTCTTGTGCAGGGTGTACGGTTCCCATCCGCTCTCGGGGAGGGAATCGTCGTCCGGTGGGGCATTCCGATCGGGAGGACCGGCCTCTTCAGCCGATTCAGCCATTTGTTCCCACCCCATGAGGCGCGCGACTTCGTCGAGACGATCAACATTACCCATGAGAGAGTCATAGCGGGTGAGATAATCCCGGATGCTTTCATCCTGCTCATCCAAATAAAGCTCCCAATCCACTTCACGCCAAGCCAAGTCGCCTGGTTCATCCCACTCGTTTTCAATGGAACCGTCAGAGTTGTAATTAATCATGGAGCGCACATTGCCGAACGCAGTGGCGCAGTGTGGTTGGGGCATTCGGCTTGGCAAATACAATTGCGGGATGATGTGGGAACATCCGTCGTGATACGGGGATGGGAGGATGGGCTGGTTGTATCCCAAGCCGGATTTTGACTGATCCCGGTTGCTGTCGGCGGGAGAAGGTCCGGGGCAGGAGGGCGTTCGGATGCCGCGTGGCTATCAAGTTAGGCAAGACATCCTGAGATTGAGGGTTGAATTGCCACTGCCGACATGCGTAAAAACAATCCCATGGATTGCCTGGGTGAAGTTAGCCACGAAAGGGTACATTTCTCGGGTCGGGTGCAGGGGGTGGGATTTCGCTACACGGCCCTGCGGGTGGCACAGGAATTTGAGGTAACCGGCTACGCGCAAAACCTTCCGGATGGACGCGTGCTTCTGGAAGTCGAGGGTACGGCGCCCACGGTGGAGGCTTTTATCGGCGCGATCCAGGAGCGGATGCAGGGATACATTCGCAAGATAGAACGGCAGACGACGAAGCGGCGGCCGGAGTTTCGCGATTTCACGATCCGATGAGCGTGGAGGACGAGCCGCCAGCTGTGCTGCTCCGTGGTTTAGGCAAGGACCATGCGTCAGGCTGGCGGGGTGGGGTCGTCCGGGCGCTGGATCGGCTGGATATGCGGATAGACAGGGGGCAGGTGTATGGGTTGCTCGGGGCCAATGGTTCGGGGAAAAGCACCACGCTCAAATTGATTATGGGCCTGCAGTCCCCGACGCGTGGCACCTGCGAGGTGCTGGGAGGAACGCCTGCCTGTCCCGCAATCCGCCGGCGCATGGGCTTTCTTCCCGAATCGCCGGGGTTTTACCGCCATCTGACCGGCTCTGAAATGGTGACGATTTGCGGCCGATTGAGCGGCCTGCAAGGGGTGGAATTACGGGGTCGGGTTGCTGCAGTGCTGGAACTGGTGGGGCTGGCTGAGGCCGGAAAACTTCGCATCGGCACCTACTCGCGCGGCATGGTGCAACGAATCGGTCTGGCCCAGGCACTCGTGCATGATCCGGAATTGCTGGTGTGCGATGAACCGACAGCCGGAATCGATCCTGTCGGCGTGGTGCAAATGATGGAGGTGATTGCCAGGCTGAAAGCCTCGGGCAAGACGGTGCTGCTCACTTCGCACCTGCTGACCGAGGTCGTCGAGGTCTGCGACCGCGTTGCCATCCTGCAGCAGGGGCGCCTGATAGCCGAAGGCGAATTGGCCGGACTGATGGCGGACAGGCAACCAGAAGTCATCGTGCGCGGGCTGGGGGAAAAAGATGAACAAGACCTGAGGGAGTGGCTCCTGCCACGCGGCGGAATCGTGGAACCAGCTGGAATGACCGGCAGACAGCTGCAGCATCTGTTCCGCTCCAAAACAGGTGAGCACTAATGGTATGGGGAAGGCACTAGCCGACCGATTCAGCCGCATCGGAATGATTGCGGGCATCACTCTCACTGGAGCAGTGCGGCAGAGGATGGTGTTGCTGGTCGGGATCCTTGGAGCCGGTTTGATTGGCGGAGCGCACTATTTGTGGGAGTTCGATTTCGGATCCGCCGAACAGAAATTCCTCATGGACCTAGGCTTTGGCACAGTGGGCATGTTTGGCACACTGCTGGCGATCGTTGCCACCGCGCAATCCTGGTGGGACGAGTTGGACGGCAAGACGGCTCAGATAACGTTGGCGCGACCGGTGACGAGGGTGGAATTTGTGCTCGGCAAGCTGGTCGGACTTGCGGGTTTGCTCGGTTTCTTCGCGGCGGTGATGACCACCATCCTGATGTTGGTGCTGTGGTGGCGGGCGGGTCCGCGTGATGCCATGGAGACGCTGATCCTCGGCTGGACGTCCGTGCCGTATGGGGCGATCTCGGTTTGCGGTTTTCTGCAATGGGTGCGGTTGTGCGTCGTGGCAGCCATGACCCTGTTCATCGCTAGCTACGCGGGATCGGCGCTGTTCACCATTGTATTGGGCGTCATGTTTGCGGTTATCGGCCATTTGCAGTTCCTGCTTCATGAACCGGGCGACGGGGGGGACGGAGGGATTGGCCAAGCGGCCGCGATTCTGATCGGTCTGGTATTCCCGAATTTCCGGTTGTTTGATCTCGGCGGCATCATCGCAGGCGACGGCCAACTGACTCCGGAGCTGACCATGGGAGTGGCGGGTTATGGCGGGCTATACGTTGCCGTCTATGCCGCCCTGGCGGCCTGCAGTTTTTCACGCCGTGATCTTTAGACCTCCAGTCTGGAGCCTGGTGTTGGGTACGCTGGCACTGACCGGCGCGATACTGCAGCCGGTCGAAGACTGTTTGGGGAAACGGGTGAGCTCAGCCGCGGGCGAAGCGAATATTCCGATCGCACGCGAACTGGCTGGGCAGGGCGTGCTGCCAGCGTTGTTAGGCGGTTTCAGGGGGTTGGCCGCCGACGGGTTCTGGTTGCGAGCAGCCTTGGCCTGGGAAAGGAACGACCTGCCCGCCACTCACCTCTTGCTCAGGTTGACCGTGCTCACTGATCCGCAGCCGCTGTATTTCTGGATCAATGGTGCGCGCATCATGGCCTACGACATGCCGGTCTGGCGGGTCAGGCAGGCTGGGGGAGAGATGCCGTCCAGCATCGTGCGGCGCATCAGTGAAGAACAGGCGCAACTGGCGCTAGATTTTCTGAAACAAGCCTGCAGGTATCATTACAACCATCCGGCGCTGGCCGTCGAGATGGCCAACATCCACCTGTGGCGGCGCGGGGACATGGCGCAAGCGGCGGATTATTACCGCCGCGCGGCTGAAATGCCGGGCGCGCCCCATTACGCCGCGCGTATTCATGCGGAGCTGTTACGTTTGCTGGGCCGAAAGCGAGAAGCCTTGGTGTGGCTGCAGGCCCTCCATTCCCGGCTTCCGGTCAACGAGAAGGCAGCCGAATGCGATATCGTGCAGGCACGCATCAAGGAACTGGAGAGGGAACTAAATGGAACGGAGCGGCCTGACGCGCGATAGCGAGACCTGCTGCGCATCGCGACGCCACGGTTTGCCCAGCATGGAGACCTGCTTGATGCCGTTAGGCAAACCGATCCGCTCCCCAGCCCGTTCGCGGCTGTCCTGCGCTGGGGAACTACACTGGCACACCCATCTGCTTACCATCAACGTCTTCGCATGGAAGGGCAGTTTGACACCTGCGCCGGATCCAATGCTTAATACGGCGCTCCTTTTATGCATTCCGTGATCATCCACTGGCCCTACTTGTTGCTGGCGATCCTTTGCCTCTGGTTCCCCCGGCATTGGCTGCGTCTGGGATATCGGTTAGTCAAAATCCGGCGACGCCATCGGAATACGGTCGAACGCTTTGCTGAAAGCGGGGCCGGGGGGGACCCGTACGACAAAACTGTCCGGCTCGCCCGGGAACTCAGGAGCAAGCGAAACTACATTGATTTTTTCCGAGGAATGGGCGGGGCCTACGCGCTGATATATTTCAGTTTTACGATGACCACCGATGACGCCCGCACGTCTTTGCTTGTAGTCCAAGCGGTCATTATACTGATTGGGACTTTGGTCCAGTCGCTGAGGTTTGGGAAAACCTTCCTCCTGTTTGCCCCCCTGTTTTACATATTTGGAGCGGGACTGGCCGTCGCCGGGCTGGTGGCCGGTGGCTTTGCCATGCTGCTGGCCGGCGCGCTCAACCTGCTCATGCCCACGCCCCGATCGCTGCTTGGCCTCTATGGCTTGCTTCTGCTGGGCTTCAGTCTGCTTTTCCCGGTGAACTTCCTGCGCACCCTGCTTTTCGCTGTCATCGCCCTGCTTCCGGCGCTGATGAGCTTGCTGCTGAATCGCTCGCTTATCACGCACTCGCACAAGATAAGAATGTGACGCGCTTGGTTGATCAACCTACGTCTATCAGTGTCTGGCTTGAAGCGGCGCGACCACGCACCCTGCCCGCCGCGTTGACCCCGGTGGTGGTGGGATCGGCGCTGGCCTGGCGGACGGGCGCTTTCGATCCTGGGGCGGCGATCCTGTGCCTCGGATTCTCCCTGCTCGTGCAAATAGGCACGAATTTTGCCAACGACTACTACGACTACGTCAAGGGAGCCGACACCGAGCAGAGGGTCGGTCCGCGACGCGCGGTCGCAGCCGGTTTGGTGCCGCCCGACAGCATGAGGCGTATGATGTGGGCAACATTCGGACTGGCCTTCACTCTCGGCTTGGCTCTCGTCGCTTGGGGTGGTTGGTGGCTGCTGATTATTGGCGTGGCGAGCATAGTCTGCGGCATTGCCTACACGGGCGGTCCGTGGCCGCTGGGTTATAACGGACTCGGCGATCTTTTCGTCTTCCTGTTTTTTGGCCTCGTGGCCGTGTCGGCGACGTTCTATGTGCAAACAGGCAGAGTGACTGCCGATGTCGTGCTTGCGGCGGCCGCGGTCGGCCTGCTGGCGGTCAATATTCTGGTCGTCAACAACTACCGGGATGCGGATACTGATGCGTTGGCCGGCAAAAAAACGCTCGTCGTGCGTTTCGGACGACGCTTTGCCGTGCGGCAATATACACTGTCAATCGCTGCGGCCTTGCTGATTCCCGTCGTCCTTGCGGAATGGTCCGGCTATCATTGCCCCGTGATGCTACCGCTGCTGCTGACCCCCTGGGCGGTTCGGCTGGCTCGGCGCCTGGGCGCATCGACCGAATCCGCCGAGCAGATCCGCCTTTTGACGAGTTCGGGAAAATTCCTTGCAGCCTACGGCCTGCTGCTGGGTTCCGGCATCGTCCTGGCGTGACCTCTCGATCCGCGCAACGCCGAGGGCAGCGAAAATCGCTGCGGTCGTGGTAGGCGCAGTCAGATTTTGGCCAGGATCTTGGCCTTGAGCGAGGCTTTGTCCATCATGCCCACAAACTGCTCGACGACCTGGCCACCTTTGAAGAGCAGCATCGTCGGGATGGCGCGGATGCCGTATTGGGCGGCAAGATCTGTGCTGTCGTCGACATTGACCTTCGCAATTGTGAGCTGGCCCGCCATTTCTCCAGCCAATTCATCGAGCACGGGGGCAATCATCTTGCAAGGACCGCACCAGGGTGCCCAGAAATCGACCAACACAGGGAGAGCGCTGGATGGCACGGTGGTCGCAAAAGAGTCGGAAGTAAGATGAGTGATTTTGTCGGACATGATGTTTTAGAATGGAGGGATTCGTTAAAAAGGCAAATGCCCGCGGGTCATTTCGGCGAGGACTTGTGCATGATGTCGGCCAGTTCCTGGGGCTCGACCTGGTGGAGCTGCTTGTCCCGCCGTTTCAGTTCCTCCATGGTCTTAACCACGGTCTCGGTCATGCGTCCATGGGTTTCCTCCGACCCGCCGACAAGCGTAAACTGTTCGCCGGTGGTGATGCGCTTGTGACCGTCATCATTGTCGAGGCCCAGCCCCAGCAAATGGGCCCTGCCTTTGGTGGACTTGCGACGGCGGATCGGTTTTTTCATTTACGAGGCCAAGGTGGGTTCATTGGCCGGAGTTTCAAGTGTGTTTTCCTCGACGGCGACGCAGAGAATATCGATGAACGCCTCCGTCTGTGAAAGCTGCAATTTCTTCAGGCGCGTCAGCTCCAGGATTGCCAGAAAAGTCGCCACGAGGCGCCGCAAGGACATTTTTGTATCGGCAAAAAGGCTGGTGAAAGTGAACTGATGCCGCTCCTTCATGTACCTGAGCACATATTCCATCTGATCGGATACGGTCACATGTTCGGCATGAATCTCGCCGACCACCAGATGCTCGGCGAGACGGCGCAGGACCACGTTGAACGTGTTCCAGAGTTCAATGCGGTCGACATGCTGAAGCGGGCGCTCTGCCAATGGAGTCGAGGCCGGGACCAATCGCGGCAGCATATCCTGCTGCTCGGCAGCCAAGTGGCCGAGTTGCTGGGCGGCTTCCTTGAATTTCTTGTACTGTAATAGCTGATGCACCAGTTCCCATCGTGGATCGAGTTCCTCCTCCTCGGCATTGAGATCGATGGCCTGTTGATGCTTGGGGAGCAGCAGGCGGCTTTTGATTTCCATCAGGGTTGCCGCCATGACAAAAAACTCGCCGGCTACCTCGACCTGCAACTCCTTCATTGCATAGATGGCTCCTAAATACTGGCGCGTCACCTGTTCAATGGGAATGTCGTAGATATCGATCTCGTTCTTGCGGATAAGAAACAGAAGAAGATCGAGAGGTCCCTCGAAAATGGGAAGTTTGATGCGATAATCGGCTTCAGCGACCACAATAGTAAGTATGGTTGGATTTGTCCCCAGTGTCGCAATGAAAAAGTAGGATATCTATGCTTCCATCCTTTAGTGGCGGAGCAGAAGAGGGAAGCGATCCAGAAGACGCACCGTGGACCAGCAAGAATTCACCTATCGCCATCCTGCAGATCCCCGGCGGCGGGATGGGTCGATGCCGCGGGAGCTGTGAGCCCGGTTTCGGACTGGCGGCGCCAGTTCCGGCATGACGTGGGGCGCGAATCACGAGGGCGGGAGCTGACCTGCGGCCGGCGGCGGTTCAAGAGCGTCACGCTCCGGGATGCCGCTGGGTGGACACTTTACAATGTCCCCGGGACCTTCTGCCGTTCGGGCGTGGACGGGGCTTTCTTTTGGCTTGGGAGGGGACACCGAGGCGCGCATCGCGATGGCGGGCGAGGGTGACCAGTTGTGCTGCGGCCGATTCAAAACGATCGGCGGTTTCGGGGAGATAAAGCCATTTCGGGAGGACGGGGTGCGGCGCGAGGTCGGGGAACTCGGCGCACAGCGAAGGATGGTGGATGTGGTCCGTGCAGACAAGCAGGCCACGCCATTGTTCATCCTTGGCAATAAAGTAGAGCATCAGTCTGCCGTCGAGGTAGGCCGCCTTGCCGCCGAACATCGATCGGAGCACGAAAGCAGGATCCGCCTCCAATGGCTCCCACAGCCAGGAGTACGGGTGGACGCGCTTGATTTTCCCGATCGTCGGCTCGCGCATGGAACTGCATTTCTGGCGGTAACGCTGGCCGCGACACCCCCGACAGTTTTACCAATATTCCTCGAGGTGGATCGTGCCCAATTGTTTGCCTTTATCGGGCAGAAAACCCAGCGGTTGAAGGAATTCTTTGACCTTGATCACCATGTTTGGATTACCGCAAAGAAACACTTCGGCTTGGGTTGGATCGAGCGGCACGCCAGCCAACTTTTCGACCACGCCCTGCGCGAGCAGATCCTGGATGAGTCCCGTCTGGCCTTGAAAATGGGGGTCGTCTTCCGGCTGTGTGATAGTTGGGATGTAGCAGAAATTCGGACGGATCCGGGCCAAACTTTCCAATTCCGCGCGATAGCCCAGATCCCAACTGCAGCGCGCACCATGCAGCACGACAAACCTTCGCTGGGTATCGTTGATTAGCATGGTCCTAAGCATGGATACATAGGGGGCCAGGCCTGTACCGGTGGCGAGGAGCAGGACAGCCCTGCCCGGAGCTACCCGATCCAGCGTGAACATCCCGCTCGCTTTGGGGGACAGGAACAGGCGGCTGCCCGGTCCCAGGGCAAAGAGGCGCGGTGTGAGCTCACCGCTTGGCACCAAGGTCAGATAAAATTCCAGATACCGGCGTTCCACGCTCGAGGATGAGATACTGTAGGCACGGCGGATCAACTTGTCGGGTTCTGCGACCGTTTCCTCCTGGTCGGCCTCAGGAATCCTGGACTCCCCGGCGCGCAACCCGAGAACCGTAAATTGGCCCGGGGTGAACGGGAACAGCTCGCCGTCCGGTTTCACGCGAAGGACAATCAACTGCGGAGTGATCATCTCGCGGCCGGTGACAGTCGCATTGTAAGGGGTGGGTTCAGAGGTGAAGTTCATTAAGGATAGCCTGAGCTTTGGAAGAAGGCACAGAATACCCTGCCGCATTAATCGTCAATCGCGATAGCGCGTATTCGATTGGGCGAGCGATTGTTTGCACTTGCCCTCGCGGCGGTGCCGTCCTGAATCCTCCGCCTGCATGAGTCTTACGTTTAACCATCGGACGGCGCTGGTCACGGGCGCGGGGCGCGGCATCGGCAAAGCTATCGCCGAATCGCTCGCGAAAAATGGCGTGACGGTCATCTGTATCAGCAAGTCAGCCGACAGTTGCGGCGCGACTGCTGCGGCCATCGTCGCGGCCGGCGGAAAAGCGAAGGCGCTGGCTGTCGACGTGGCCAATGGCGCCGCTGTGACCAAGGCCGCCGCCGACCTTATAGCCGAGTTCGGCACCATCGATATTTTGGTCAATAATGCCGGCATCACAAGGGATGGCCTGCTCTTCCGCATGTCGGAAGACGACTGGAATGCGGTCCTCAGCACGAATCTCTCAAGCTGCTATTACTGGACCAAACACATTGGCCGCTCCATGACCCAGAAACGCTGGGGCCGCATCGTCAACATCGCCTCCGTGGTGGGCTTGATGGGCAACGCCGGCCAGGCCAACTACTGCGCCGCCAAGGCTGGCCTGATCGGTTTTACCAAGGCCATTGCCAAGGAATTCGCGGCGCGCACCGTCACCTGCAACGCTGTGGCTCCTGGCTTCATCAAGACGGACATGACTGCCGCGCTGCCACCTGAGGCTGCCGAAAAAATCAGCTCCCTGATCCCGCTCAAGCGCCTAGGGGAGGCAGCCGATATCGCCCATATGACTACTTTTCTCTGCTCCGAAGAGGCAGCATATATCACTGGCCAGGTTTTTACCGTTGACGGCGGCATGGTGATGTGATGCCAACAACACACCCACATCGTCCCTCGAATATTTTATACCATGGCTGATCAGAAAACTATCGAACAACGCGTTAAAGAGATTATTGTTAACCAATTAAACGTTAACGAGGAGCAGATTACCAAGGAAGCCTCCTTCCTTGATGATCTTGGCGCAGACTCGCTCGATACCGTCGAGCTCATCATGGCCTTCGAGGAAGAGTTCAAGGAAGAGATTAAGGGTGAGATTCCTGAGTCGGATGCCGAAAAGCTGCAGACTGTGGGTGAGGTCATTGCCTACATCGAGCAGAAGGCTGCTGCGAAATAATTTCCCTTTTGACTTAAGCGTTCTACCGTTTCGCCTAACTGGCACGGTAGAACGCTTTTTTTTTCACGATGGAAACTGTCTCCCCCTATAAACGCGTCGTTGTCACCGGCATGGGCGTTGTCGCCTCGCTGGGGCACAGTGTAACCGACTTCTGGAACAACATCATTGCCGGCCAGTGCGGCATCGATCGGGTCACGGCGTTTGATCCTTCCACCCACTCCTCCCGGATCGGCGCGGAAGTGCGCGGATTTGATCCGGCGCAATACATGGATCCCAAGGAGGTGCGGCGCAATGACCGTTATACCCACTTCGGTTTTGGCGCCGCCAAGATGGCGATTGCCGATGCGAAACTCGACATGTCCCGCGAGGACGGTGACCGTGTGGGCGTCATCATCGGTTCCGGCATCGGGGGCATGTTGACGATCGAGACCCAGCACAAGATTCTCATGGAACGGGGTCCCCGCAGGGTTTCGCCGTTCATGATTCCTTCGCTGATCAGCAACATGGCTTGCGGTCTCGTCGCCATTGAACTGGGCGCCCGTGGCCCGAATTTCGCGGTGGTGAGCGCATGCGCCACGGCCACTCACGCCATCGGCGAATCTCTGCGGATGATCCGCGGCGGGGAAGCCGACGTGATGGTGTGCGGTGGCAGCGAAGCGGCCATTACACCGCTGGCCTACGCGGGGTTTTGCTCAATGAAGGCGATGAGCACCTGCAACGACCAGCCCAAGAAAGCCAGCAGGCCCTTCGACAGGAATCGCGACGGCTTCATCATGGGCGAGGGCGCCGGCATCCTCGTGATCGAGAGCCTCGAGCATGCATTGGCCCGCGGTGCGCACATTTACTGCGAACTGATCGGCTACGCCGCCACCTGCGACGCATTTCATGTCACGCAACCCGATCCAGATGGCAAGGGCCTGTCGCTCGCCATGACCCGCGCGCTCAGCGACGCTCGCCTTCAACCGCACGAGATCGACTATATCAACGCTCACGGCACCTCTACTCCGTACAACGACAAGTTCGAAACCCTGGCGATCAAGAAGGTATTCGGCGATCATGCACGCAAGGTCATGGTCAGCTCGACCAAATCCATGACCGGCCACCTGCTCGGGGCGGCCGGAGGAGTTGAGGCCGTCATCAGCATCAAGACAATCGAAACCGGCATCGTGCCGCCGACCATCAATCTTGAAGAACCGGATCCTGATTGCGACCTCGACTATGTGCCCAACGCCAAGCGCGTCGCCCCGGTAAATGTCGTGTTGAGCAACAACCTCGGTTTTGGCGGCCAAAACGCCGCGTTGATCTTCCGCCGATTCTAGAAAGGATGGGCGGCGTTGAATCCAGCGCGCCTTTCGTGGAGTGGCTTGCGCTGCGGGATGCCCCGGAGATCCCGGCAGGGCCGGCCCGTTGCGCTGACGGCCGGGCTGGCGCTGGCGGGCCTTTGCCTCGTTGCGTGCGCGCCGCGTCCCGCACCCGTATCGCCTGCCCGCGAGGAAGTCTGGGCTGCCATCCAGCCGATGGCGTGGCGCTATCACATCGATCCGATGTTCATTTACGCTCTTGTGGCTGCTGAATCGAATTTCGACGCTCATGCCCGTAACGGTGAGGCGCGTGGTTTGATGCAGATCAAACCCCAGGCCTGGCACACGGTTTCAGACGCGCCGTACGAGCCGGCCGTCTGGGATTGGCGCCGCAATCTCGAGACCGGCATCGACTACCTTGCATGGACCCGCAGCTATCTGCACCAGAAAGGAAAATTTTCCTATCCTGCGCTACTCGCGGCGTTTCACTACGGCCTAGATTTCGCCGAGGAGCGCGGTTTCGATCCGCGCCGCCTCGATCCACCCGGCAATCCCATCTACCGCGAACTCTGGCGCGGAAACCTCCGGCCGGTTCCACCGCCACAGTCGCAAGGGGGAGGGCGCTGATCTCACCGCACCAAAACTTGCCGTAAAATGATTCCCTTGCCGGTGGAATAATGCCACAGATGGGGCAGGAAACACCTATGAGGATAATCATCATTGGTGGTGGGTTGGTCGGTTTGGGCACAGCGCTGGAGTTATTGCGGCTCAAACCTGGAATCAGGGTGGCCGTGCTGGAAAAGGAGCCGGAGGTCGGTCAGCACCAAAGCACCCACAACAGCGGGGTGCTTCATGCCGGACTGTACTACAAGCCGGGGTCGATGAAAGCCCGGCTGGCGGTGACCGGCATTCGCCGCATGGTCGCCTTCTGCAAGGAAAATGACATCAGGCACGACGTCTGCGGCAAGGTGGTCGTGGCCACGGTTCCGGAGGAGGTGCCCCGGCTGCGGACGCTGATCGAGCGTGGACGGCAAAACGGTCTGCAGCGTCTGCAGTGGCTCGGCCCGGAACAGCTGCGCGAACTTGAGCCATACGCAGCGGGAGTGGCCGCCGTGCATGTTCCGGAGGAGGGGATTGTCGATTTTGCCGGCGTCTGCCGGGCGATGCGGATCAAGATCGAACAGGCCGGCGCTGAGGTTTTGACGGGTGCTGAAGCACTTTCGATCAAGCGGCAGGGCGGCGACTGGCGGGTGGAGACCCCGCGAGGAGGATTGGCCGGCGACTTTCTGGTGAACTGTGCGGGCCTGCATAGTGACCGCGTGGCAGGGCTCGCCGGAGAAAAACCCGACACACGCATTATTCCGTTTCGCGGCGAATACTATAAGCTACGGCCCCAGGCGGGGCACCTGGTGCGCAACCTTATTTACCCCGTGCCCGATCCGGTCTTTCCATTTCTGGGCGTTCACTTCACCCGTCTAATCGACGGTGGCGTAGAGGCGGGTCCCAACGCCGTGCTGGCGCTGGCCCGTGAAGGCTACTCCAAATGGCGCATCAATCCGATAGATGCTTTCGGGGCCATGGCGTTCCCGGGCCTCTGGCGTTTTGTGGCGCAGCACCGACGGATGGCTTGGGAAGAAGTCCGTCGCTCGTGCTCGAAAAAGTGGTTTTGCTCTTCGCTGCAAAAGCTGGTGCCCGAAATCACCGAGGCAGACTTGGAGACAGGCGGAGCCGGAGTGCGTGCCCAGGCGATGCAGCCGGATGGAACGCTCGTACAGGACTTTCAACTGGTCGAGGGGCCAGGCAGCATCCATGTGCTAAATGCACCCAGCCCGGCGGCGACCGCGTCACTGGCCATTGGGGAGCATATTGCCCGCCGGGTTCTGAATAGATAACCCTAGCTGCCTGTCGGACTTTAGCACGTTCCCTTTGAACAAATGGGCGCCTGATGCGTTGAACGGACACGCCCGCCCGCTTCGTGACCGTGGACCGAGACACCCCGCTGCGGTTGCCGCCAAGTCTGCATGACTGGGTACCGGAGGATCACCTCGTGAACTTCATCCTCGAGGCGGTCGAGCAGCTCGACCTGCGGGCGGCCCGTGTCAATGAGCGGGGCAGCGGCAGTATCCGCCGGCGACGATGCTGGCGCTGTTGGTCTACAGCTATGCGACCGGCACGTTTGCCAGCCGGCGCATCGAACAGAGCACTTTCGATAACGTCGCGGTGCGCTACCTGTGCGCCGACACGCATCCCGACCACGATACGATCTGCACCTTCCGCCGGGACCACCGCTTGCTGCTCGCCAGCGCCTTCGCGCAGATTCTCGAACTGGCCGCCCGCAGTGGGCAATTGCGCGTGGGCGAGGTCACGGTGGCCATCGACGGCACGAAGATCCTGGCCAACGCCAGCCGGCACAGTGCGGTCAGCTACGCCCGTGCGGGGGAGCAGCTCCGCCAGGTCGAGTTGGAGATCGAGCAACTCCTGGCCAAAGCCGAGGCCGCCGTCGAATCCGCCAGCCGCCTGATCGTCGGCCAACGCGTCACCCAGGCCCCCAACGACAAGGCCCAACTCGTCCCCTCCGTCGAAGCCATCGCGCCCGTCAAGGAAGTCCTCGTCGAGAGCGGCTTCGTCAGCGAAGCAGCCGTCACCCGGCTCGAAACCAACGAGACTGGCCAACCGACCGGCCTGACCGTCCTGGCCGCCGTCCGCCGCGCACGCCACGACCGCACCGTCGTTCAGCTCGAAGCCCACCCCGATCCGTCGGCGCCACCCGCTGATGCCCCCTTCCTCGAACGGCTGGCCTTCCGCACCGCCACCGGGCGGGACCGCTATAAACCCCGGCAGCAAACCGTCGAACCTGTCTTTGGCGTGATCAAAGCCTGCCTCGGCTTCCGCCGCTTCCTGCTGCGCGGCCTGGAGAAAGTGTCGTTGGAATGGTCACTGGTGTGCAGCGCATACAACCTCAAGCGCCTCCACATCCTCAAGACCGTCCTCCAGCCCGCCTGAAGGCGGCCGAGACCGGCACTCTCGGCTCGGCCGACCAGCCGCAACCCCGATCACCTCACCTCCGGATCAACGCGATCGCCGAAAACCACCGTGTCATCTTCTGCCGCTCTCAAAAGCGAGCCCCGGAAGATCAATACCCGTTCCCGAAGTCCGATAGGCTGCTAGGCATTGCCGGCACCCGGCAGGCACGGCGGAAACGGATGGAGGCGCGGACCGGTTTTACCCACCGGAGTCGATCTCGATCCACCGGCCTGAAATTGTCAGCAGCGCGCACCAGGTAGCCAGGATTGCGGGGCACTGGAAGGGAAAATCGAACCAGGCGTGAATGAGAGTCTGGCTGAGGCCAAGTATGATGGGCACGGCGAGCGAATGCCAGAGCCCACGATGGCGAACCATCCACCAGGCCCACCAGCCCGCCCCGGCTAGCAAAAGAAGGACGCCGCCGGCCCCCAGTTCGATTGGGGTTTCAAGCCAGTCGTTGTGGGCATGCTCCCAAAAGAGGCGTCCTTGCGCGTAAATCTCAGGGTGTCGCTGGACGTATTCGGTGAAAAGGTGCCGGAAACCGCCGGCGCCAACCCCGCGGCGCCAGTGTGAATCGAGCATGGCACTTGCCGCATCGTGCGCTAGCAGGCGTGCCCGCACGCTTTCGTCACGGGTCTGATTCTGGATGAGAGGATCGAACCGGGCGTACACACTCGAAAAGTCGACATATCGGAGGCCATTGAGCAGCAGTCCCAAGAAGACGACGGCTACAATAAGCGTGACCGCTGAGCCGGCATTTCCGCCAATGGCCCGCAGGCTGCGACGCAGCAGGAACCATATGATGAACAGCAGCAAGAAAAGCCCCAGGACGATTGTGGCCCCGCGGGAGTAGGTGAACGTCACGACGCCAGCCAGTAAGACTGCCAGAAAGGCCAGCACGCTGGCGGGGGTCGATTTTTTCATTGTGCGTTCGCCATGTTCAAAGAACCAAGTGGCGAGCGCGGCGGCCAGGGCGGTAATCAGGGCCAGATAGGCTCCGCCATGATTCCGATAAGGGAAACTGGCAAAAGGTGAGCAGCCGGGCGGCCAGGGGAACAGACCCAGAAAACGGTCCGTTCCCAACAGGTGCTGCAGAATACCGGCACAGGCCAACGCCGCACCATTGCAGACGAGGACGATCAGCAGAAATTGCATCGATCGGCGACGAGTGAGCCCGATCCAGAGTGAGCAGACCACCAGCCAGGCGGACGCGTAGATAATCAGTGCCCGCCAGGCATTGAAGCGGGCAAACGGCACATCGATGCTCGTGGGCAGCCAGGGGATGTCATTGACGCGAAGGAGCCACCATTGGGTCGCATTGCGGACAAAGGTCCATGAGGGATTTAGTGCCTGCGCCAGAATGTAGCCGAGCAACGCAAGCCCAATCCAGAAGATGGGGAAACGAAGAAGTCTCGGCCACATGATCAGCCGGTATTCCCATCCCTTGGCATGTTCGCCGGTATAAACCCGGTTCCCTAGGGCAACGACAAAACCGATCGCAGCCAGCCCCAGGCTCACCAGCTGACTCCATGGATGCATCGTCCCCATGGCCCAGGGCAGGAAGCAGAGATGCACCGCCAGGATGCCGAGCAAAACCTTCTCGGCGGGATGGAGCGGCAGGCGCGGATGGTCGCCGCGAAAGGATCCCACCCGCATGGCGGCCTCTGAGGTCAACGGTTTCTCACCTGATGTCACTTCAGGTAAGCTTTGCGCTGGAATCCCACACCGTCGAGCCTGATTCCTGGGCGCGATTGCGGTGACTTGTAATCACGGACGATGATTTGTTCATATGAAGTGGAGGGAAGGGATGAAGTCGGCTGGTTTGCGACGGCCTGATCGGGGCGGTGATCAACCAGCGTGGCAACCACCACAAATAGACCTTTGGGTCTAAGCCGGCGCGTATATGACGCCGACCAACCGCCCTCGCAATGGAGATCCGACTCCCGCGTGGTGGTGGATCGGAGTGACAGCCGGGCGACCTCCTGCATTCCGGCTCGCACCGCGAACCTGATCTCTCATCATGAAGCCATGATTAGCCAGCGCCTTCGCGGCCTGATCAATTTACACGCAACCCTGACGACCCTGGCGATTGGCATATTTTTCTGGGTTTACGCCAATCTGATCTACCACGTTCCGTTCGTGCGGCTGAGCCGCGAGGTGAATCTTCTACCCTATTTCCTCTGTGTGCTCGCGGCCATGGTGCTCGGCTGGAGGTCGGTGCACGCGGCGGGGGCGCGACTGCCACGACTCCCGCTCGCTGAAGCGGCCGGCCTGGCCGGAAGACAGGTCATGCTCATGGCGCTGATTATCTTCAGCATGATGTTCGCCACCCAGGATCGCAGCATCAGCCGGCTGTTCCTCGGAACCTTTCTCGTCTGGACCGGACTCTCGCTGACGTGGTTGCACCATGCGGCCCCAGCCTGGCTCGCCCGCATCGTCTACCAGGGAAGCCGCCGGGTACGCACAGTTTTCGTCGGCCGCCCCGGCGCGCTGGAAGCGATGCAGTCCTGGGTGGAACGGCAGGAGCAGCTCGGAATCGAGCCGATCGGACTGGTTCTCTTTGAATATGAATCCGGTCCGGAGGTGTCCTCGGACAACGCCATCGGTGATATTTCCTCTCTGCCAAAATTGCTGGCCCAGCGCCAGGTGGGACAGGTGATCCTCCTGGAACTGCCGGCCGATAACACCGTCGCGCGGCGGCTGCTGGATGTCTGCCAGGAGCACGGCTGCCGGCTGCTGGTGCATCATGACATCGAGGAGCGCTTTGGCCATCCGTTGACGACGCTGGAGGAGGAGGGGCATCTCTTCTTTACGTTGCACGATGAGCCCTTGGAGGAACCGATCAACCGTACCATCAAGCGTACCTTCGACCTTGCCGTGGCGCTGCCTGTCGTCGTGTTCCTCCTGCCGCCCTTGTGCCTGCTGATCTGGGTGGTACAGCATTTTCAGGCGCCGGGGCCGCTTTTCCACATTCGCAGCCGCTCGGGCGAAAAACGCAGTTCGTTTGAGATGCTCAAATTCCGCTCGATGCGCCTCGCGCCGCCGAACGAGGTCGCCGAGGTGCGCCAGGCACGTCGCGAGGACGAGCGCGTTTATCCCTTCGGTCGTTTCATGCGCCGCCACAGCCTGGACGAATTCCCCCAATTCTGGAATGTGCTGAGGGGGGAGATGTCGATCGTCGGTCCGCGGCCTTACATGCCGTTGCTCGATGAGGAATTCCGGCAGCTCGCCAAAGGGTATCGCACCCGGCATCTCGTGAAACCAGGCATCACGGGACTCGCGCAGAGCGAGGGTTTTCGCGGAGAGGTTTCCGATCCCGGGCTATTGCGCCGGCGCCATGAGATGGATCTTTTCTACATCACGCACTGGTCGCTCTGGCTGGACATCGAGATCACTCTCAAAACCTGCTGGCAGGTGTTCTTCCCTCCCCGGAGTGCGTACTGATCAACGCAAAAACACTTGAGGTCGCCATCCTGTAAACGGCCAGGAAACAAGCGTTGCGCCGCGTTTCCATCTCATGCCGCCGGGTGCGGATGATCCGCTCCGGGCGAAACCAAGGGGATCACCGGGGCGGCGCAGGCGTCGGGGGGAATGAAGCCGCGGCGCCTGGGTGCGGTGCGCGGATGGGGGGGCGGGCGTCAGCTCTCGTCGCCCGCCAGCAGTTTCTCAATGTGGCGGTCAAGGTCGGTCAAGCTGCCGGCACAGGTCGCCCCCTTGACGCGGTCCACCATCTCGGCCGCCCAAGCTTCCTCTTCGACCTGTTCGTTGATGAACCAGTGCATCAGCACCTGGGCGGGATAGTCCTTGGAGGCGAGTGCGGCCTCATAGACTGAATTGATTCCTTGCGTGTTCGTCAGCTCCATTGCCTGCGCATGCTGCGCGACCTCGAGCAGCGAGGAAAAATTCTGCCGCGGCGCCGGTACTGCCTCCAATTCGGCCGGCAATCCGCGGTCTACGAGATGCTTGATCATCTTTTCAGCATGTTCGCGCTCTTCTCCGGCCTGTTTTGCGAAAAACCGGGCGAAACCCTTGCAGGTTTGTCGCTCGCACCAGATCGACAGGGCGAGATAGCCGTGAGCAGCGGCGAGTTCATGGTTTATCTGGCGCTTCAGCTCGGCGATCACCTTGGAGGGGACGTTGGATTTGGACATATTATTATAGAGTTTTTGGATAAGCGCACATATTGCAGTAGAGTCGAACGAAAGCAAGTTTTCAGCTTCAATATACCCAGACGCCGACCGGAACCCCGGGCGGTAAATTGCCCTTCCGCCTCTTGCGAAAGGAGGGACTGGAACTGAAGCTACAGGTTCCTGGCGTCGGTTGATGGCATGGGGCAAAGGCACGCCGCATCCTCCGGCCGGAGCCGCTGAACCGAATCAAAAATCCTTCCGATAAACCACGCCGTTTTCATCCACAAAAACGAGTGTGTTCGGTTCGACGGCAGAAAGTTTGACCCCGAGTTGGTGGTCGACGAAATCATTTACCCGGTAGACACGATCATTCATCAGCACTTTGCTGTCAGTCCCGGCAGAGCGAATGCCGGTGACGCGAATGTTTTCGATCAAGGCAAGGATGCGCGCATCCGGCTTGGTCGGAGCGACGGGCGGCACCTCGGACGTCGTTGCGATCACAATTCCGGCTGATCCGCTGGGCGGTGTTTCGATGGGAGTCGCCGGCCGGGCGGCGGTGGTCTGGGTCATCGGATCCTTCGGCAGCACGGCGACAGTGGCTGCGGTTGATGACTGCGGCTCCGGCTGGGGCGACGGGGCAATGCCGGCGTCGTTCTCGGAACGGGATGATGGGATTTGCTTGGGTGTGAGGACAGCCACTGATGCGCCGGCTGGGGACCGGGCGATAGCCGGTGAACGCATGCCAAACCACCAGATCGTAAGTCCTACAATTAGGATTAACACCATCACGCCGGCGCCAATCGCCAGTCGCATATAGAGCAGCACGAAAGGCAGCGGCTTGCGCCGCCGGACGAGGGGCTCCGCCGACGCCGTGCCGGTTGCCGGCGGAGTGGGAGGAGGCACGTTTTCACCTGTGCGCTGCCGTTGGGCCTTTCTTAGGGCGTCGTTGATCAGGCTCATCGCGATGGTTCAGTCGGTCAGACTCTCAAAGTCCTTGGAGGCGCGGCGGGCGTCCCAGTAGGTCACTTCCTCGGCGTCGCGAATATAGGCTGAAAGCAGAGCCTTGTCGCAGAGATGGTTGATCATGCGTGGAATGCCGCGGCTGTGCCTGTGAATGTGTCGCAGCGCCCAGGGCGTGAACCGGGGCCGGCCCTGGCTGCCGGCGAGTGTCAGGCGGTGATGCACATAGTGCGCCATTTCGTCCCGCGTGAATGGTCGCAGTTCGTAATGCACGAGTATGCGCTGCCGCAGCTGCCGCAATTCCTCGCTCGACAGCTTCCCCTTAAGTTCGGGCTGCCCCATCAGCACAATCTGCAGTAGCTTTTGCTTGTCAGTCTCGAGATTCGACAGCAGCCGCACCTGTTCCAGCGCATCGAAGGTGAGGTTTTGAGCCTCGTCGATGATCAGCACAATCTCGTGGCCGGCTTCAATGCGCTTAAGCAGCACTTCATTCATTTGCGCCACAAGGTCGTTACGACTGCGGGCGAGCTTGTGTTCTCCTAGTTCCACAAGGATACACTTGAGCATCTGCGTCTCAGTGAGACGAGGGTTGAGGATCAAGGCCGTGTCGTAATGCGCGGGATTCAGTTCGTTGAGAAACCGGCGGCACAGGGTCGTCTTGCCGCAGCCCACCTCGCCGATGAGGACGATGAAGCCTTTTTTTTCCACAACACCATACTTCAGGTGCTGCAAGGCTTCCTGATGGGTCTGGCTCAAGTAGAGAAATTTCGGATCCGGAGTGATATGGAAGGGCATCTCCGTGAATCCGTAATAGCTCTGGTACATGCGCGTCTGAGTATTTGATGCCGTTGGCAAAAAGCACGCAAAAATATGTAGGGAGGACGGTCGAGGGAGCAAGCTCCCCGCGACACGCCTTAAAAGGATTGCCCGCTGCGGACCCGGCAGCTTTATCCTTTCCTAAAATCTGCACGTGAATCAGGAAAAAATAATTATTGGAACCTATGCGACACTTGTGACGGTTATGGCGATCTGCGCCGGCCTGTTTTTTCTGCGGATGCACCGCGAATTGGCCGCCCTGCGGTCGCAAGAGGCCGCCAACGAGCGACGCATCGCCGAGGCGACCGTGCGATTGCATGAACAAGAGAAATATCTCGAGCAACTCCGCCATGACCCGGCGCTTGTAGAGCGGATCATCCGCAGCAAGCTGGGTTATGCGAAATCGGAAGAGTTTGTCTTCCGCTTTGAGGAATAAACCGGCCTCTCGCCCATGAATGAATTGAACTTGCAGACTGCATTCCGCGCCGCAGGGCAGGGGAATGTGTTTTCCTTTTGGGACGTCCTGACCGCGGATGAACGCAGGTCCTTGCTGGCTCAGGCCGCCGAGATTGACCTGGCCGAAATCGACCGCCTCAACCGCACGCTTGTCCTCCCTTCCGGCAGCAGCACGGTCGACCTGACGGAGCTCGCTCCGGCGCCGTATGAAAAGCTGCCTGAACACGGCGGCGATGCCGGGGATTGGCGAAGGGCGCAAGGGGTGGGGGAGGAGGCGCTGCGCCACGGGCGAGTCGCCGCGTTTACCGTGGCGGGCGGACAGGGGACCCGGCTCGGCTACGACGGCCCGAAGGGCACGTTCCAGGTGACGCCGGTAAAACAGAAGTCGTTGTTCCAGGTTTTCGCCGAAAAGATCGCGGCGGCCGGTCGGCGGTACGGTCGTCCGCTTCATTGGTTCATCATGACCAGTCAATCCAACCATGCGGCGACTGAGGCTTTCTTTGCCGAGCGTCAGCATTTCGGCCTCGACCGGTCTCGGATACACTTCCTCCGGCAGGGCCGGTTGCCGGCGGTGGATTTCACCGGCCGGATCATGCTCGCAGGCAAGGCGGACATCGCGCTGAGTCCGGACGGGCATGGCGGCTCGTTCCGGGCACTTCACCGCCACGGCGCGTTCGACCTCATGCAGTCCGAGGGCATCGACCTCATCAGCTATTTTCAGGTGGACAATCCACTGGCGCGCTCCATTGACCCCGCTTTTCTCGGCTGGCATCTGTTGCGTAACTCCGAAATGTCGAGCAAGATGGTGCCGAAAGCCTATCCCGAAGAACGCCTCGGGCATTTTTGCGTGCAGCGCGGCCGGCTCGTGATAGTCGAATATTCCGATCTGCCGCTGGCCCTGCAGCGCGAGATCGATCCGGCCACCAGCCAATTGCGCTATCTCGCTGGCAGCATTGCCATTCATGTCATCGATCGCGAATTCGCCCGACGCATGGCGACGGGCGGCGAGGGAGCCGCTCTTCCTTTCCACCGTGCCGACAAGAAGGTTTCAACCGTAGATACAGCGGGCAGATTAGTGCAGCCGGAGAAGGCCAACGGAGTGAAATTCGAGATGTTTATCTTTGATGCGCTCCCCTTTGCGCGCAACCCGATCGTCATTGAGACACGTCGGGCGGATGAGTTTTCCCCGGTGAAAAATGCCGAGGGCGTCGACTCGCCGCGAACGGCTCGCGAAGATCAACTTCGTCAGTTCGCGCGCTGGCTCGCGGGCCAGGGCGTCCCCATAGACACCGATGCCACCGGCCTGCCGCGTTTGTCCGTGGAGGTGTCGCCGCTCTTCGGTTTCGATGAGGATACATTTGCAGAATCCTGGAAAAGACTTTCCCCTAAACCATCCGTAACCGACGGCATCTATCTTTCCCCCTCTTCATGACGACAGCCGAACGAATTCAAATGGCGGCCCAAGCCGGTCGCCTCCTGCCCAGCACCGTAGCCAACCTCTCCGCCTGGCGCACCGCCAATCTGCCAGCCTGGGCTCTGGCCAGCATTGACGAGATGGTGGACAATGCCTCATGGGCCGAGCTCAACGACCGCTTTTATCGCTACCTTGAATTCGGCACGGGCGGCATGCGTGGCCGGACCATTGGCGCCGTTCCGACCGCCGCGGAAACCGGCACCCCCGGACCGCTGGGCGCCCCGGAACACGCCGGCATCGGGTCCAACCTGATGAACGATTTCACGTTGGTGCGCGCGACAGTCGGTCTGTACCACTATGTCGAGAAGCATCTGGAGCAGCGGCGGAGCCAGAAGCAGCCGGTCATCGTCATTGCGCATGACGTGCGTTTTTTCTCGCGCCATTTCTGCGAGCTGGCGGCGTCGACTTGGACCCGACTTGGCGGGATCGCACACATTTTCGACGGCCCGCGGTCCACGCCGCAGCTCAGCTTTACGGTACGCTGGCTCAAGGCCGATTGCGGCGTCGTGATCACTGCGAGCCACAACCCCCCCCACGACAACGGCTACAAGGCATACTTCGACGACGGCGCTCAGGTCGTGCCGCCTCATGACCAAGGTATCATCGCCGAGGTGAACAAGGTGGCGCTCGGCGAGTTGGGGGCGTTTCTCACCACGGATCTGACCCGCGTGCGCACGCTCGCCCACGACGCGGATGATGCCTATCTGGGGGTGGCCGCAAAAGCCGCTCTGGACCAGGATATTTTCAGGAAGGCCGGATTGAAAGCCGTCTTCACCAATATCCACGGAGTCGGCGGCGTTTCCTCGGTGCCTCTATTGCTGCACGCGGGTGTGCAGGTCGTCCAAGTGCCGGAGCAGGTGGTGTTCGACGCGCGTTTCCCAACGGTAAGATCGCCCAACCCGGAAAACGCCGAGGCGTTGGCCATGGCAGTCGCCCTGGCCGGCAAACGGGAGGCCGATGTGGTGCTGGCCACCGACCCCGACGCCGACCGGATGGGAGTCGCCGTGCGCAACCGCTCGGGTCAGATGGAACTGCTGACCGGCAATCAAGTGGGCGCACTACTCGCCGAGTATCGAATCACCAAATACAAGGAGATGGGCTGGATCCCCAGTGCGGGCACCCAGTCGGCGGCAATCATCAAGACGTTTGTGACCACACCGCTCCAAGATGCCATCGGCGAAAAACACGGAGTAAAGGTCATCAACACGCTGACAGGATTCAAGTGGATTGCGGCCAAGATGTGCGGCTACGAAAATCAACTGCGCGCGGCCATGGGCGCCGGTTTTGATTACGACGCCACCCCGTTTGCCGAACGTGCGCGGCTCCTGCAACAGCACAGTACGTTCTACCTATTTGGCGATGAGGAGAGCTACGGCTACCTGCCCAACGATTATTTGCGGGACAAAGACGGCAACGCGGCCTGTCTGATGTTCGCTGAACTGTGCTCCTATGTGAAACTGCGCGGCTTGACGGTGCCGGAGTATCTCGACGGGATTTACCTGAAGTGCGGCTTCTTCCTCGAAGGGGTCATCAATATTTATTACGAGGGGGCGACGGGGGCGGCGAAAATCAAGCGCATTCTCGATACATACCGAGCGGAGCCACCGACGGCGTTCGGCGAAGTGAGCGTAGCCAAGTTCCAGGATTTCGGATGCGAGCAGATTCGCGATGCCGACGGCGAACTGATCCCCGTGCAGGACCTTTACATCGTCACCCTGGCGAACGGGTATGCCTTTGCAGCGCGCGGCAGCGGCACCGAGCCGAAGATGAAATTCTACCTTTTCGCCCGGGAAAATGTCGCATCGGCCGCCGACCTGCCGACAGCCAAGACCACGGCGCGCTCCACCCTCGAGCGCCTGAAGGTCCTGATTGAAGCGGACGCCAGACGGAGGGCGGAGTCGTAAGCGGCGGTCCATCCGATGCCCGCGACACGGTTCCGCAATGGTCTCGGGTGGCTCGTCCCGAGTTTGGTCCTGGCCTCCCTGTGGATCGCCTGGCTCCGCTGTGAACACGCGTCGCGTCGCGACTTCCTTGTCTTCGACCGCAGCGCAGCGTTTTTCTGCCCAATCGTCGTTCCGGCTCAGGCGACCGCTCCGGAACGGGAGGCGGCCGCTTTGCTGGCAGAAACCCTCGCGCGAGCGGCCGAAAGGCCAACCCAGGCGTTTCCCATCGTGACCGAGAGGCGGGATTGGCGGTCGCCGCGCGGCATCCACGTGGGTGCGACCAGGGCCGCGCAAGCGCTCACGATGCCGGACGCCAATCTGCTGGATCGCACTGTCGTCAGCAGGGTGACGCCAGCGGGCCTGGTATTGCGCGCTGCGCATCCCGAAGACACCGTCTGCGCCGCCAGCTGGTGGCTCGAAAAGGAGCTCGGTGCGCATTGGTTCATTCCCGGGTCGCTCGGTGTAGCGGTGGCACCACGCGACCGCCTGCGATTGCCGTTTGGCACGGATGTCTTCACTCCAGGCTTTGCCTCGAGGAGCTTGGGTGGGGATGCAAACTGGGGACGGCAAAACCGCCTGCAGCGAGTCTTTTCACATGGACATAGCATGAGCGCGCTGTTCCGGCGGGAGGACTTGCAGCGGGAGCAGGATCTGGCACCGATGATTGAGGGAAGAAAATTCCTGCCCGCGCCGGGTGACAGCAACTGGCAGCCAAATCTGATCTCGCCCAAGGCTGTGGCACATGCAGTCGAACGAGGACGGGAGTACTTCCGGGCAAACGCCGGGGCACGGACCTTTGCCGTCTGCATGAACGACAGCATTCACTACGACCAGTCTCCGGACACCATGCGGCAGATAGAGCCCTTGAGGTATTTTCGCGGACGCCCCGATTACTCCAGGCTGGTCTTCCAGTTCGTCAATAGCGTGGCGCGCGAGCTGGGGCGGGAATTCCCTGAGCGGTTTGTCTCCACCTATGCCTACGATTGGAACGAGCAGATACCCGATTTCCCGATCGAACCGAACGTGGTGCCTTTTCTTACTGCGGACCGCCTGATGTACTTCGACCGCCGCTTTGCGCAAGAAGACATGAACCTCATCGCTCGCTGGACAAAAAATGGCCCCCGGACGGTTGGCCTTTATGATTATTATGAGGGCGCACCGTTCGTCATTCCCCGCCTCGCGACCGCGGCCATAGCCGAATCCATCGTTCAGGCGCACAAGGCCGGGGTGCGTGCATTCTATGCGGAGGGCGATCCCCACTGGGGGCTGGATGGGCCGAAACACTGGCTGGCCGCGCAACTACTATGGAATCCCCAACAGGATCCCGCGTCTCTTCTTGATACCTACTACCGCGAGTTCTGGCGTGAGGCGGCGCCTCCCATGCGCGAGTATTTTGTCCTGTGCGAGCAAGCCTGGACGACACAGCCGCTGCCAACCTACTGGCTGAAATATTACAAGGATGATCACCAGCACCTGCTTTTCCCGAAAAACCGTCGGACGCAAATGCGCGCGCTGCTGGCCTCGGCGCAGGCCCAGACGGTCAGCGAAGTGACACGCCAGCGGGTGGAACTTGTCCGGACAGCCTGGGGCGTGACCGAGGCCTTTTGCGATTTTTGCGAAGAACGGGATGCGGCCTCCCGGTTGGCCTTGAAGCCGGTGCTTGACCCGGCGGCGGCGGTAGCGGCACTGGAAAACTATGCGACACGGCGCACGGCCTTGCAGACCGTCTATGAGCGGCAGCAGCGCTTAGCGCCCCTAGCAGTGGCCCGGTTGCCATGGGACGAATACCTGCGCAATGATCCGTGCGGACGGCTTGTCCGCCGCCTCGCTCAGACCCAGCCCTCGGCTTTGATCGACGACCGATTGCAGCCGCTCCTACGCGCTACATGGGGGATCGAAAGGGCGCAGGTACTGAGGAGTGCCGGTTCCGAGCTGGCCATGGATTCCGCTTTGGCCGGAGTCAGGCTTAAGACGACATTTGACTCGTCTACGCTCGAATACACATCGGCCGGCGCATGGAATGGACGTGGCGAGCCGTTCGAGACCCGCGCCATTGAACTGCGCGCGCGGGCCGCCGGGCAAGGCATCCGCTTTGGCGGCTGCAAACAAGACTCATTGTTCCAATGGCGTCAGGCGGTGCCGGGTGCGCTGTATGCCGCGACCGCACAGGTCCGCGCCAGGGTGAGTCCGGGCAACCGGACCTTCCTTATCGTATCGTTTCTCGACGCCAAAGGGAATTACATGGGAGTGGGGTCAATCGACCGGCTGCCGGTGGGGAACTGGAACGATCGTGATAACGAGCTCTGCGTGCTCGCCCGAGCTCCCCAAATGTCTGCTCAGATCGGCATCGGTGTGCGCGTACTCGACCAGGTTGACGCCGATTTCGCCGAATTTGCGGAGATATCCCTGCGCCGGCTGGAGTGAGATGAACTCCCGCCGACCCCGTCATAGCCGGCGGCCATCCGGATCAGCCGCCGATCGAACCGGGACAGGAGCCACATGCCAGATGTCGCGGCAGTATTCGCGGATGGCGCGGTCGGAGGAGAACTTGCCCATGCGGGCGACATTCAGGATGGACATGCGGGTCCATTCCTCGGGGGCCTGATAGGCGAGGCTGACCCGGTCCTGGCTTTCGATGTACGACGCGTAATCCGCCAACAGCATGTAGTCATCCCGGTCGAGCAGGGAGTTGATAACCGGCGCGAACAACCCCTTGTCGCCCCCGGAAAACGCGCCCAAGCTGATGAGATCAATCGCGGCGCGCAGTTCGGCATTTCCATTGTAGATGTCCCGCGGCCGATAGCCCCGCGCCTTGCGGGCCGCCACTTCCTCGGCCGTCAACCCGAAGAGAAAGAAATTTTCGGCGCCGACTTCCTCGCGAATCTCGACGTTGGCGCCATCCAACGTGGCGATAGTCAGCGCTCCGTTGAGTGAAAATTTCATGTTCCCTGTACCTGAAGCCTCCATGCCCGCCGTCGAAATCTGCTCAGAAAGGTCCGCCGCCGGATAAATATGATGGGCATTCTTCACATTAAAATCAGGGAAGAAGACCATTTTGAGACGGCCGCTCACTTCGGGATCGGCATTCACCACGTCCGCCACCGAATTGATGAGTTTGATGACCAGTTTGGCCATGAAATAACCAGGCGCCGCCTTGCCGCCGAAAATAACGGTGCGCGGGGCAGCCTTAAGCCGCGGATTCCGCTTGAGGCGCCGGTAAAGCGTGACGACATGAAGGAGGTTCAGGAGCTGACGCTTGTATTCGTGGATCCGTTTGACTTGGATGTCGAACAAGGTCGTGGGGTCCACCACCACGCTGGTGGTCTTGTAGATCGCCGCAGCCAGCCGCATCTTGTTCGCGTGCTTGACCCCCCTCCAGGCGGCCCGGAAAGTCGCGTCGCCGAGATGCGCTTCAAGCTGGCGTAGCTCGTCAAGGTCCCGGATCCAGCGGTCGCCAATGCGGCTGGTGATGAGCCGCGCAAGGCCTGGATTCGACAGCACCATAAAGCGACGCGGGGTCACGCCATTGGTCTTGTTGGAAAATTTCTCGGGCCAGAGATCGTAAAAATCCCTCAACACGGTCTGCTTCAACAGTGTCGTATGCAGCGCGGCGACGCCGTTGATGGCGTGGCTGCCGACGCATGCCAGGTTGGCCATGCGGACATATTTCTCGCCACCCTCTTCAATCAGTGAAAGCCGTTGCACCCTGCCGGTATCGCGCGGAAACCTGGCCGTCACCACTTCCAGGAATCGCCGGTTAATTTCAAAGAGGATTTCAAGATGCCGCGGCAGAATGCGTTGGAAGAGTGACAGGGGCCACCGCTCGAGCGCCTCGGGGAGCAGGGTGTGATTGGTGTAGGCGAACGTGTTCCGTGTGACTTCCCAGGCCGCCTCCCATTCCAGGTGGTGTTCGTCCACCAGCAGCCTCATCAGTTCGGCAACGCCGATGGCGGGATGGGTGTCGTTCAACTGGACAACGTACTTCCGATGAAACCCCAGGAGCGATTTTTCGCGCTGCAGGTAGATGCGAATCATGTCCTGCAGGGAGCAGGAAACAAAAAAGTACTGCTGCTCCAGCCTGAGTTGCTTGCCCACGGCGGGTTCGTCATTCGGATAAAGCACCTTGGTGATGTTTTCCGAGAACACCTTCTCATGTACGGCGCCGTAGTAGTCGCCGACATTGAAGGCCTGGAAGTCGAACGAATCATGCGCCTCGGCTTTCCAGAGCCGAAGCATGTTCACGGTTGGCACGCCGTAGCCCTGCACGAGCGTATCGCACGGCGTACCCAGGACTACGCGCTCCGGCACCCAGCGAACGCGGTAACGGCCGGTGGCGTCTGTGAAGGCCTCAGTGCGGCCGCCCAATTTTACCTCGAAGGTGACTTCGGCATGGGAGATCTCCCACGGATAGCCCAAGCGCAGCCACCGATCGCTCTTTTCCACCTGCCAGCCGTTCCGGATTTCCTGATCGAAAATGCCGAATTCGTAGCGGATGCCATATCCGATAGTCGGAATCTCGAGAGTAGCCATCGAGTCCATGTAGCAGGCGGCCAGGCGGCCCAGCCCGCCATTCCCCAGTCCGGGTTCCTCCTCCTGTTCGAGCAATTCCTCCAAGTCCTGCCCCAGTCCTTTGAGCGCCTGGGCCGTCTGATCATACAGACCGAGGTTGACCAGATTCTTTCCCAGTTGTGGTCCGATCAGAAATTCCGCCGAAAGATACACTGCGGTGCGACTGGCGTTGTCGAAATATGTTTTGGCCGTGCGCACCCAGTTGTTCAATACGCGATCCCGCACGGCGTATGCGGTGGCCAGGTAATAGTTGTTCTTGGACGCAACCTCGGGGAATTTCCCCACCATGCAGAATAACTTGTCCGTGATGGCGTGCTGCAGCTCCGCGACAGTGCGAGCAAAGGCAGGTTGGTTAGGGAGGGGAGTGGGACGTCTTCCCGTGGGGCTGGTCATGTTATCCTTATGCGTTGGGGATTATTCTAAATGTCTGTCACTAATCCGGGAACGGCGCGTCGAAATCAGACGGAACCCTTAAACCCGGACCGACGCGCGCAAAAGCAAACGTGCTCTGGCTACCGGCCTCTGCGCTAGCCGTGGCCGCCGAAACTCACGTAGTCATCAAGATCAAGCCGATCGAAGTTGGTGTGAATGTCGTCGCGTTGCGGGGCCAGCTTGGCAATTTGTTCCGCGAAACCGCCATGTCGTTCGGCGTCGCCCGGTCCCATGTTTTCCATCCAGCGAGACCACGCCTCGATCTCGACCTGATGGCGAGTGGGCCGCAGGTTTTCTCTCACCCAAGCGAGCATTGCCGTGTCGCTTCGGCCGGTCCTGACCATAGCAAGAAACGCGTCGGCCTCAATTCCCGTGAAGGTGAAAAAGCGCTTGTCGAGGGGGCAGTTCCAGACGTATTCGCCGGTTTTCCCTGCGAGATGCGCGCGGGTTTTGTCGAGGAGGCGCGGCAGGTGCACAAAGCCACCAAGTTTCACGCGTGGGCTGCGGGGGGGGTGTTGGGTCAGGTCAGGAGTGGCGTAGTGCATCATAGAGGGATAGGGCTTCGCCTAAGTCATCTTTCATCGGATGATTCCTGTCCGGCGGCCTCGCGCCAATCGCCGCCGGGTTCAGTATCAAAAAAGCCTTCCTCCTCGAGAATGGCCATGACTCCGTCGGCCACCTTCCGGCGGTCGCCCGGGCTGAGCCGGGGGTAATCGGCATTCAGGTGTTCCATGATACCGGTGCGCGCATCGGTTCGGTTGGTAGCGTCGGCAAGAAAATCGTCAGCCTGACTGGCGATGTCATCGATGAGGGTTTCGATGTCCATAACTGACATTCTATAATTCCGGCAGCGTTCAGCAAGTCAGGAGAAGAGAAGCCATGCTAGGAGGTCCTAAACTGTTAGGCTACTGCTGATTGTGGCCGGTTGGGCTGTGGGTGGCCACTGAACCGGATGTGGAATCCCCATTCGCCTGGAAGCGCCCTCCTTGAACCATGACTAAAATCTGCCTGATCAAGCCAATAGCTGCATTATTGAAGCGGGATACCGCAGCCGACACGCAACGTTTCAGAATTGAGGTAGCTGTTTCCAAAGCCACCATTCGAGAGGTGCCCCAAACTCAGCCCAAGCTGGTATCCGTGCCATATTATCGTCGAAGCCTCGATGTTTGAATAAAGCTCGATTGAAGAGCACCGAGATCAAACGGAATGCGATTGTGATTATAATAACCGGTGCCGGAACTGATTGTAATGATTCATTTCGGCGTCAGTTCACAATTATAGAGTAAGCTAATGCCTGAATTAGTCGCATTGTCCCTTGTCCCCTGGCCGTCGAGCCGAGAAGAATGATAATTTCCCCCGAAACGGTATCCGGCTCTGTTTAACAAGACTTTGCTGTGGGAAAGCACGCAGCCCCCCTCCATTGCACACCGGTTAGCTGGGATCGGGCTAGCTGCTGTCGGCGTACAAGGGTGGGGCAGTGGAGGAGTCGGCCACCACGATGTTTAGGATGCCGAGGCTGTAGAACAACGGAAAGGAGGCGCAAATATTCGAGATCCAAACGCAACTGGACGGATCTATGGCGCAGCATGAAGGCTGGACGGATCGGCCTCGCGGAACGACGGGCACCGACGCAAATCTGCTGCACCCTTGATGGCCGTCCCCAATGGAATCGTGTTACGACTGTAAATAGGGTTCGCCTTCGAACCGGAATACCAAGCATGCCGGGGGCGCAGCTCATTCCCTCAGACAAAACATGGCTCTTCGCCGAAGGAGCCGGGACATTTGCGGTGTTCCCGGAAACGCATTACTGCCTGAGCACGTCGGCGAGTTTGGCGACGTCGCGGCCGCCGCCCATGGCAAAGTCGGGCTTGCCGCCGCCCTTGCCGCCCAGCTTGGCGCTGAGATCACGCACCAGTTGGCCGGCGGTGTGGCCGGCCTTGATGGCGGCGGGAGAACAGAAGGCGACCACGCTGGCCTTCTCGCCGAAGGCGGCGCCAAGTGTGACCACGCCCTCACCCAATTTGGCGAGCACCTGCGTGCCGAGGGAGCGGAGCCCCTCGGGCGACTCGGCGGTTACGACTGCCGAGACGAATTTCAGGTCCTGTTTGAGGATCGCCCGGGCGGCGAGATCGTCGGCCAGGCCGGCCGCCGCCTTTTGCTCGAGCGCCTTGAGGCGTTTCTCCAGCTCGTTCTTTTGGGCAATTAGGGCGTCAAGCTTCTGGGCGACATCCTGCGGGCCGGCATCAAGCCGCTGAATGATGGCCCGGAGCGCGTCCTCTTCATCCTGCACGAAATCGTAGGCGGCCTGCCCGGCGACTGCCTCGATGCGGCGGGTCCCAGCTGCGATGGCCATCTCCGCGACAATCTTGACCATGCCGATATCACCGGTGGAGGCAACATGAGTGCCCCCGCAAAGTTCGCGGCTGTAGCCGCCGATGTCCACAACCCGGACGGTCTTGCCGTATTTCTCCCCAAAGAAGGCGAGGGTGTCGGCCGGTTTTTGGTCGAAGTCGGTTTCAAAGGCCTGGACGGGGGTGTTCTCTATGATCCGCGCATTGACGAGTTGCTCGATCTCACGGAGCTGCTCGGGCTTGACCTGCTCGAAATGAGAAAAGTCGAAACGGAGTCGCTCCTTGGTCTTGGAAGTCCCGGCCTGGCGGACGTGGGTACCGAGGATCTGGCGCAACGCCCAGTGGATCAGATGGGCCGCCGTGTGGTGACGGGCGATGGCGCGGCGGGCCATGGGAGAGACGACAAGATATGCCGTTTGGCCGATGAGGTTGACCTTGGCGGCGTCGAGCGCGCAGGCGTAAGCCAGTTTGTGCAGGTGGCGGCCGGCGTTGTCCTTGACGGTCGAAAGAATGGCGAACGTCTGCTCGCCGATCCGGGCGGCGCCGTGGTCGCCGGTCTGGCCGCCCATCTCAGCGTAGAAGGGGGAGTGGTCAAACACGAGGTAGGTGTCCTTCTTGGTCCTGACGACATCAATCACTTTCGCCTCGGCCGTGAGCTGGCTGTAGCCGAGAAATTTCGTCGGCTGTTGGTCGCGGACGCCTTCGCCTTCGGTAGCCGCAACTATGATATCCTTTTTCTGCGCGGCGCGTCCGCGTTCGCGTTGTTGTTCCATAAGCTGTTCAAATTCGGCGGTGTCGATCGCGAGACCTCGCTCGGTCGCCAGCAGTTGAGTCATGTCGAGAGGAAATCCGTAGGTGTCGTAAAGCTCAAAGGCGAGAGGACCAGGAATGATATTCGCCCCGTTCTTGCCGGATGAACCCAATGCGGAAACGTTATCCTCAAATATACGAAGACCGCGGTCGATCGTGCGTCCGAACGACTCCTCCTCGGCCCTGATAACGCGGCGGATGGTTTTATGCTGTTGCTTGAGTTCGGGGAAGGTGCGACCGAGGGATTCGACGACGGGATCGACAAGCTGCTCGAAGAAGCCGGTGCCAAGGTCGAGCTTCTTGCCGTAGAGGATGCCGCGACGGAGGATGCGTCGGATGACGTAGTTGCGACCCTCGTTGCCCGGCAGAATGCCGTCGGCAATGGCGCTGGACACACAGCGGGAGTGGTCGGCGAGCACCCGGAAGGCAACGTCGATGTTTTCCTGCTCAGTGAGGCCTTCTCGACTGGCCGGTACGGTGCCGGCATACTTTTCTCCGGAAATCTCGGCGATTTTCGCAAAAAGCGGGGCAAAGATGTCGGCGGCGTAGTTCGATGGATTGGCCGTGAAGTCCTTGAAGCCTTTCGTCGCGGCGTAAATGCCGGCCACGCGTTCAAACCCCATGCCAGTGTCGACGTGCCGGGCGGCCAACGGCGAGAACGTGCCGTCGGCATTGGCATTGAATTGGATAAACACATGGTTCCATATTTCGATGCAGCGCGGCGAGGCGGCGTTGACGAGTGCGCGTCCGGCGGTTTCGTCGTCCTCGGGGAGGAGGTTGAAATGGATTTCGGAACAAGGGCCGCAGGGGCCGGTATCGCCCATCATCCAGAAATTGTCCTTTTTGCTGCCGTTGACGATGTGGACGGAGGGATCGAGGCCGGCCTTTTGGAAGATTTCGGTCCAAATGGCGTAGGCTTCCTTGTCGGACTCGGACGGGTCACCATTGGCCTTGTCCGGTGAGTAGACGGTGGCAAAGAGGCGCACGGCGGGGATGCCCCAAACTTTGGTGATCAATTCCCAGCCCCATTCTAGCGACTCCTTCTTGAAATAGTCGCCAAAGGACCAGTTGCCGAGCATTTCAAACATGGTGTGGTGGTAGGTATCGAAGCCAACGTCCTCGAGGTCGTTGTGCTTGCCCCCGGCACGGATGCATTTCTGTGTGTCGGCGGCGCGGGTGTTACTTCCGGGGCGCACACCGGCCCACTGGGCGACATCGGCCTGCCGGTCGCCGAGGAATATGGGGACGAACTGGTTCATGCCGGCGTTGGTGAATAGCAGGCCGGGCGAATCAGGCAGCAGTGACGACGAGGGGACGATCGAGTGATCGTGTTGGGCGAAAAAATCGAGAAACGACTGGCGAATTTCGGCGGAGGTCATGACTGGAAAAAACAACGATGAGTAAAAAAGACAAAATATGCAAAGAGTTAGCTAAAGGGAGGGGAAAGAGGAGGGGGCAACCAGTTAATTTGAATTTGCGCGACGGGGTGGGCGGGCGCATCAAGGTGACGTGAAAATACATGCACTGCCTTCAGGCCCCATCCAGGCCATCGGCTATCTGTTGACCGAGTCGACTGCGGGCGGGGCTATTCTGGTAGATGCACCGGGCGGAATCCTACCCAAAATCCAGCCCATTATGACACGGGAAGGCTGTCAGTTGAAGGAGGTTTGGCTGACCCATGGCCATTGGGATCACACCCAGGACACAGCCAAGGTCAAACGCGAGACTGGCGCCCGGGTGCGAGCTCACCGGGACGATCGAATGTTGATCGAAACTCCTGAGTTGATGGAGGAATATCTGCCGGGCGGGCTGCAGTTGGATCCCGTGAAGATCGACGAGTTTTTGGAGCAGGGGCAGCACATCCCAATTCTGGGCTGCGAGATTGAAGTGCGGCATGTACCGGGCCATTGTCCGGGCAACGTACTGTTCTATATCAGCGCATTGAATGTGGTACTAGTCGGCGACGCCTTGTTCAACCGAAGCATCGGACGCACGGATCTACCGGGCGGGGACTTCCCGAAGCTGGAACGGTCGATCCGGGAGCAAATCTACACTTTGCCCAACGAAACAGTAATCTTGCCCGGCCACGGCCCGCGCACAACGGTGTACGAAGAGAAGACGGGCAATCCTTTTGTTGCTGCGGTCGATTGAAAAACGGTCGAAAATTCAATAATTTGGATGCGATGACCCATGATGACTGATGCCGACAATGTATGGTTCATGCGACGCGCGCTGGAAGTGGCGCGGCGCGGCTGGGGCAACACGCATCCCAATCCGCTGGTGGGCGCATTAATAGTCGAAGACGGCGAGGTGGTGGCCGAGGGTTTTCACGCAAGGGCGGGCGAGCCCCATGCTGAGATCAACGCTCTGCATGTGTTAGGGCGGCCGCCCAAGCCGTCTGCGGCCCTGTATGTAACGATGGAACCATGCAGCACACAGGGCCGGACGCCGCCTTGCACGCAGGCCATCATCGCAGCAGGCCTTAAGCATGTGGTGGTGGGGGCAACCGATCCAAATCCGGCGCACGCGGGACAGGGATTCGAGGTGTTGCGTGCCGCTGGCGTGGAGGTGAAAACCGGCGTGCTTGCGGACGATTGCGCCGACTTGAATGTGATTTTCAACCACTGGATCACAACCGGCCGACCCCTGTTTGCCGCAAAGTCAGCCGTCACGCTCGATGGCAAAATGGCTACCCGGACCGGCGATTCCAAATGGATTACCGGTGATGCGGCGCGGGCTGACGGCCACCGCTGGCGGCGGCTTTTCCCGGCCATTGCGGTCGGAGCGGGCACGGTGCTGGCCGACAATCCCCGCCTTACGGCACGGCAAACCGGCGAGGAATGGTGCCCGTGGCGGTTCATTTTTGACGGACTACTGCGTACGGTAACGGACAAATCACTGCCCAACGTCTACACGGACGAATTCCACGACCGCACGATTGTGGTGACCACACCGCACGGCGGCCTCGGTTATGTACGCAAGCTCAATGCGGCTGGCGTCAAGACCTGGGTGCTGCCGGCGAGCACTCCCCGAGTGAATTTCTCCGATTTCCGGCAGCGCTGCATCGAGGAGGGGATTGTAGGTGTGTTTTTCGAGGGGGGGGCGCAATTGCTGAGCGAAATGCTGCAGGCTCGTGAGATCGATTATCTGCTGGCTTACCGGGCTCCAGTCCTGTTCGCCGACGACAAGGGGAAGACCATCCTGCGCGGCCTGCGCACCGAGACTCTGGCTAACGCCGTGCGACTGGGGAATGTGCGCCACGAGGTGCACGGCGACGACGAACTCATGCGCGGATTCGTACGCTATCCCGAAAAGATGTTTGTCGATGAGGCGGTGTTCACGCGGAGGGTGCTCACGGAATGACCGACAGTCCTCCCGATCGAGACCGGCCGGGCTGCCGGCGCATTCATCTCGCTTCCGGCAATCCGCACAAGGTGCAGGAATTCCAACAATTGGCCGACGCTTCCGACCTGCGGCTGGAAATCCTGCCCGCTGTTAAGATGCCATCGGTGGTGGAAGATACGGGCTCTTTCGTGGGCAATGCGCGAAAAAAGGCCATGGCGCTCAAGGCGGTGCTGCCCCCCACGGCCTGGGTGCTGGCGGACGACAGCGGCTTATGCGTTGATGCGCTCGGCGGTGCTCCCAGCGTTGAGTCGGCCTATTATGCCGGACCGAAAGCCACTGGCGCACAGAATCTGGCCAAGTTGGTGGATCGCATGCGCTCCGTGCCGGACAACACGCGGCAGGCGCACTTCGTGTGCATACTCGTGCTCGCAGGACCGGATGGTATCGAACAGGTGTTTGAGGGGCGATGCAATGGCCGGCTGCAGCGCGAGCCGTCAGGCAAAGGAGGCTTCGGCTATGATCCGGTATTCGTGCCGGAAGGCTATAATCGAACCTTTGCCGAACTGGGGGAGGAAGTGAAGAACCGGCTCAGTCATCGCGGCCGGGCGTGGACAAAGCTGGCGGAGTGGCTCCGTTCGGAAGAGCGAAAACAGGGTTAAGTGATGCACAATAGGCATTATGTCTAATAGCGATTGATTCTGGATGATTCACTTTGTCATTGTTCGAGGAAGAAAAACTAGCTCCATGAATGTAGAAAAAATTAACTCTATCGCCCTTATTTACCTCGGCAATCCGATCCAATTATTTCTACCATCTCTGTATCCTCTCAACTGTCCCCAACCCGCCCTCGCGCTCGCGGCTGGACTCGCCGCCTGAGCTGATGGGACACGAGATATCAGTTGACCATTTAGCACGCCGCTCCGCCTCTTTTACACACATGCCAACCGAATTTGCCGGGAGCCTGACTGCTCCCGAGTTCTATAATTTTGCCACTGACACCATCGACCACTGGGCCCACTCCCGCCCGCAGGCCCCCGCCCTCTGGTGGGTGGACCACGGCACAGGGGCGGAACGGCGCTTCACTTTTGCCGAGATCGCCGCTCTTAGTTCGCAGGCCGCCAACTTTCTCCACGGCGCCGGCGTACGGCCTGGCGACCGCGTACTCGTGATGCTTCCCCGCCTCCCGCAGTGGTGGACTGCGATGCTCGGCCTCATCCGCCTTGGCGCGGTGCCTGTCCCCGCGACCCTCATGCTCTCGCCCTCCGAGGTGCAATACCGCATCACCACCGCCGATGTCGCCGCCGTCATTACCACCGGCGATGGCATCGCCAAGGTCGGCGATTACGCCGGCCTCCGCTTCATTGTCGAAGGCGTAGCCGTGGACTGGATCGACTACGACGATGGCGTGCTCGACTCCGCGCCGATCTTCCGCGGCGAGCGCACACGCAGCGACGATCCGGGCATCCTCTATTTTACCAGTGCGACAACGGGCGAACCGAAGATGGTGCTGCACTCGCAAGCCAGTTATGCCCTCGGCCACCGTCTCACCGGTGGTCTGTGGCTCGACCTCCGGCCCGATGACCTGCACTGGAACATCTCCGACCTCGGCTGGGGCAAGGCGGCCTGGTCGAGCTTCTACGGCCCGTGGCAGATGGGCGCCTGCATCTTTGCTCACAACCTCTTCGGCCACTTCAATCCGGCCGTCACGCTCGACATACTTGAGCGCTATCCGATCACCACTTGGTGCGCACCGCCAACGGCGCTGCGACGCATCGTCCGCGAAGACCTTTCCCGTCGCCGTTTTCCGCACCTGCGCCACTGCGTGACCGCCGGCGAGCCACTGAACCCGGCGGTGGTGAAGCTCTGGCGCGAGGCCACCGGCCTCACGTTGCACGAAGCCTATGGCCAGACGGAGACCGTCGTCCTCATCGGCAACTTTCCCTCGCTCGGCTTCCCCGTCCGCCCCGGCTCGATGGGCCGCGCCACGCCTGGCATGAACGTCGCCCTCATCGACGAGACCGGTCGAGAGGTGCCGGCCGACACCGAGGGCGAGATCGCCGTGCGCGTCAAGCCACACCGCCCCCTCGGCCTGTTCCAGGAATACTGGCGCAACCCCGACGAGATGGCCGGCAAGTTCTGCGGCGACTGGTACCTGACGGGCGATCGCGCGACCCGCGACGCAGACGGCTTCTATTGGTTTCTCGGCCGCCACGACGACGTGATCAAGAGCTCCGGCTACCGCATCGGTCCCTTCGAGGTCGAGAGCGCGCTGCTGACGCACCCCGCCGTACTCGACGTGGCCGTGGTGGGCAAGCCCGACGCAGACCGCGGCCAAATCGTCAAGGCGTTCGTCGTGCTGCGCCCAGGCCACATGCCCGACGATACCTGCCGGCGCGACCTGCAATTGCACTGCAAGCGCGCCATCGCCCCCTTCAAGTATCCCCGTGAGGTGGAGTTTGTCGCCAGCCTTCCAAAAACCACCAGCGGCAAGACCCGGCGCGGTGAGTTGCGCTATCGGCACGCGTAATTGGCCGTTTCTCCTTGATTCACTGTGTCGCTTTCTACGGGAACTCGTGCAACGGATACCCAGATGCCGCTGATTTTATTTGGAAGCTGATGCCAGCGGCGGCTTTGTTCGTCCGGCACAGAGCGCATTTCTCCTCCATTGTTGTTGTAGTGAAAACACGCTCTAATTCTCCACGTCCATCAACGGACCGTTGCGGGAGCTACTGCAGCTTCGCTAACTGCGGAAGCGCAGGTCGATAGTGGGTAGAGTTAGTTTAGCTTCCTCGAACACATGCCGGGAAATTTTGCCTCGCAACCCCGGCGGCAAATTCATCAGGGTAATTACAGTTGCTCGTATGCTTTCAAAGCCCTCTCCCCTGCCCACCAGCACTGAAATTCGCGACTGCCGCCTGATCTGAAACCGGACCGTGTCCTGCACAGCGCGCATTATCAGCCGCTGTGCCTTCCCTTCGACGATTCTCCACTAAATATCATGACCCCAATTATCCCTCCCGCGATTCGTTCCGTTATTCACCCCATGCCCCCCTCCCGAACATTTATACGCCCTACCTCAGCCAGGCTTTGGGCGGCGGTCCTGTCCTGCGCCGCCGCGGGATTCGGACTCACCCGCTCACACGCCTATGAATTGAGTCGTCTTCCTGAATACAAAGTGGAGTACAAGGTCACCCCGTTCGAGCCCCTCCGGATGTACGGCAGCGGACTAAACGGCCTGGGCGATGCGCTGGCCCGTGGGTTCCAGAAATTTCAACCGGACGCCAAGTTTGAAAACCGGTATCCCAGCAGCGACGGCTGGGCCTCCGGCTTGGAGGCCGGGATTGCTGACATCGGCATCAGCGGCCGCGAGGTCATGCTGACTGAGTACCTGTCCTTCAACGAGACCTTCGGCTATGATCCGGTAACCGTGCCGATTGCAACCGGTGCCGCTGACCTCAAGGGCCGAACCTGGGCCCTCGTTATTTTTGTCAACAAGGACAATCCGATCAAAGGGCTGACGATGAAGCAACTCGATGGAATATTCGGTTCCGAACGTAGCGGCGGATATGATGGGTTGAAGTGGATGCCCCAACGGGGTCGCGGCAGGGATCAGGACATTCGCACCTGGGGCCAGCTCGGCCTTACAGGAGAATGGGCGAACCAGCCGATCCAAACTTATGGATACGCGTTTACCGGCATGACCAATTTTTTCCAACTTGCGGTTTTCAATGGAGGGGACAAATGGAATCCCAACTACCGCCAGTACATCGAGTATGGCACCAAGATGGTTGCTGATGGAGAGTCCGGCCGAGCAGTGGACAGCAAGCACATGCTCGCGGTTGATCTGACCAAGAACAAATACGGCATCGCCTGGTCCGGCCTTCCCCATGCGGCGGACGTGCCCGGTGTCAGACCGGTGGCGCTCGCTTTCAACGAGAAGGGCCCCTACGTGCTGCCTTCCAGGGAGACGGTCCAGAACAGGACCTATCCGCTGAGTCGCAACGTCTTCATGTTCATCAAGCACCCGCCGGGCCAACAGGTGGATCCCAAGGTCAAAGAGTTCCTGCGCTATGTCCTCAGCCGGCAGGGCCAGGAAGAGGTGGCGAAGCACAACATCTATCTACCCCTGACTGCGGAAGTCGTCGCAGAGCAACGGAAAAAACTGGACTGAGCCGGCCAACTGGCAGCATGGCGCCTGGCCCGCCCGGGCGCCATTGATTATACCTCGATAATCCAGCAACCATCAATGTCACCATCTGACCAATGAAATCCATCCGACCAATGATTCCCGCCGCCGCGGTTGCGTTTGGTGCCGCGATGCAACTGGCTCAGGCGACAGCGCTTCCTCCCCCTCCTCCCCCCTCTGTGATTTCGCGCGGCAATGCCCGCGGCGAATCGGCAGCGTCCAGGGCCGAACGATTCAAGCTCCGAAATAAGGCCTATTACCCTCCGATATTCGATTTGAGCGACCTGCCGCAGTATGTGCCGCAACAGAAAGTGAGCGGCGCGATCCGCATCTGGGGGTTGAACTACCTGACCGATTCCAATGTGTCGAAATATTGGGACGAGGGCTTCGCGAAATACCAGCCCGACGCCAAAATCGAATACACGACGCCGACCGGGCTGGTTTCTTTTCCCGGCTTGATCACGGGATTGGCGGACATCGGTGCGCATCGCAAAGTCACCTTTGACGAAATGCTGACGTTCAACCGTGTCTTCGGTCATGACCCACTCGAGATAATCTTTGCCACGGGTTCCTACAACGTGTCGGGTTGGGCCCCCGCCGTGGGATTCTTTGTCCACCAGGACAATCCACTCACGAAGATCACCCTGAAACAAGTTGACGGCATCTTTGGCGCGGAACGCGACGGAGCCTTCGTCGGAACGACCTGGCATCCGGAATTTGCCCGCGGACCGGAGGAGAATATTCGTACATGGGGCCAGATGGGCCTGACGGGGGAATGGGCGGACAAGACGATTATTCCCTACGGACGATCGCTCAAGCTGCATCAGCAGATCCAGGTTGAAGCGAAAGCGTTTCAAGGCGGCGCGAAATGGAACGAGAAGCTCCACGAGTGCTATCGCGAGATGCTGGAGATCCTGAGCAAGGATCGTTATGGCATCTCGTACGGTGAAGTCGGAATGGGAGGCGCGGCGGACGTGAAGCTCCTCGCTCTGGCCGACCGAAGCGGCGGCCCGTACGTTGAGCTGACCTTGGAGCATTGCCGGGATCGAACCTATCCGCTCTACGCCGAATCCTATTTCTATCTTAATCGCCAACCCGGGCAGCCGCTGGATCCGAAGGTGAAGGAGTTTCTGCGCTTTGTCCTGAGCCGCGAAGGTCAGGAGGCTATTCAACGGGACGGGAAATGGCTCCCGCTGATCAGCTCTGTCGTCCAGGAGCAATTAAAAAAACTGGAGTAAATGCTGGGAGCTGTGCTTTCCTCGGAACTGTGATTACCCCCCATGAACCCTCTTTGCTCGTTTACTGCGCCTGAACAGACGGTTCTCTCTGATGATGGGGGCGCGGATTTCTGTTTACGGACACGTGCTCCCGGACCCCCAAGCCTGGGTGCCGAAAGTCCCAAACTGAGGGGATTACTTAATGTTTATCCTGAGTCGCGAAAGCTAGGAAGTCATTCTGAAATCCGGTCGGCTACCTGCGCCGCTGTCGGCTGGAACTGTGATTGAGCAACACTAGAAAACACATCAAAATTATGAAATTAATTCGGACCCGCCAGTTTCTCCTCCCTGCGTTCGCCTTTGCCACCTTCCTGTTCGGAGCCGTTCTTGCGCCTGCCCAAAGCCCGAAATTCGATCTCAGTTTACTGCCCGCCTATGTTCCTAAAGTGCCAAATGTGCATGGGGTCGTACGGATACACGATTGTGAGCTCTCGCAGAATTTGGTCCACCTGTGGCAGGATCGGTTTTTGAAGCTGCATCCCCTGATCCGCTACTCGGAATACACGGTGCCTTCGTGGTTCAGCGGGCTGCACGCGGGTACGGGCGATCTTGCGGTGGCGGGTCGCGGGATTTATTTGACGGAGCTGAAGGGCTTCCAGAGCATCTACGGTTACGCGCCGCTTGAGATCAAGATTGCCACCGGCGGCTTCAACCTGCGCAAGGGCAACACGCCCGGGGTTATTATCTTTGTGCACAAGGAAAATCCTCTCACCCGCCTTACTCTTGAGCAGCTCGACGGCATTTTTGGTGCGCAGCGCAGCGGCGGCTGGGTGGGAGGCAAATGGTCCACCGCCGTGGCGCGAGGCCCCGAAAAGAACATCCGCACCTGGGGCCAGCTCGGGCTGACGGGCGAATGGACCGACAGGCCCATCAACATATTCGGCATCGACGCCACGCTGAGCGGCTGGTCCGGCATGATCCAGCGGGATATTTTCCATGGTGGCGACAAATGGAATCCGGCCATTCATGAGACCGTACGCGGAGGCACAGAGATTCCCGCGGATGCCCAGATCGTCGCCGGAGTCGCCCGGGACCGCTACGCAATCGGTTTCAGTTTCATGCGAGTGGTGGAAAAGGATCCGGGCGTCAAACCGCTGGCTTTGGAAACCAAGCCCGGCGGACCATTCGTGGCGCCCACCAATGAGACTTTCTTTCGCCGCACCTACCCCCTGGCCAACGCCCTCTACATTTATCTTAACCGTCCGCCCGGCCAACCCGTTCCGCCGCGCCTTAAGGAGTTTCTCACCTACATTCTCAGTCGTGAAGGCCAGCAGGCTGTGGTCGATGACGGAATGTATATCCCGCTGAACGAGGAAGCTGTACGGGAAGAACTCAAGAAACTGGACTGAACTTTCCTTCCATGAATTTCCCAACAAACCTTATGACCCGTTCGGCGGCTGCGTGGGCCGCATTTCCATCACTTCCGCGTCGCTTCACACTGGTGCTGGCGATGGCGCTCATTGCCGGGACAACCTTTGCCGAGGATCTATCGTCGCTGCCGGAATACCGACCCGCGCAAAAAGTCTCCGGCCTCATTCGCAGCTGGGGCAACCCGCACATGGCAGATGTGATGAAGCTCTGGCAAACTGGTTTCCGCAATTACCACCCCGACGTTTTGTTCTTTGATTATCTCAAGGGCTCGTCCACGGCGATATCTGGTGTGAACCAGAACGTGTCCGATCTGGCGCTGATGGGCCGACAAATCTTCACCTTCGAGTATTATGGGATCTACCGGCGGTCGCTGATGCTGCCGGTGGAAATCGAGGTGGCGACGGGCAGTTTGAACGTGCCCTACAAATCCTTTGCCGTGACTGTTTTTGTCCACAAGGACAACCCACTCTCGAAGGTGACATTCAGGCAGCTCGACGGCATCTTCGGCGCGCAACGGGAAGGTGGCTGGCAAGGGATGAAGTGGAACAGGGCGATGGCCCGCACAGCGAAGGATAATCTCCGCTTGTGGGGCCAACTCGGCCTGACCGGCGAATGGGCGAACCAGCCGATCCATCCCTACGGACCTCCCGGGCTGTATCCCGGCGGATATTCCTTCTTTCAGCGGAAAGTACTTGGAGGAGCCGACACATGGGCAGAAGGGCTGATGGAATATGATGATCGGAAGCAGCTCATGGAGGCATTGGGGCAGGACCGCTACGGCATCGCCTATACCGGTCTGTGCTACCAGAACGCTCAAACCAAGGCGCTTGCAGTGGCGGAAAAGGAAGGTGGGCCGTATGTCGAGCCCACCACGGCCAGTGTTGCGAGCCGGGCTTATCCGCTCGCCCGTCCGGTATATATTTATTTTGCGCCCGATACGCCAGGCGGTGATCCAGCCAATCCGAAGGTAGACCCCAAGGTGAAAGAGTTTCTTCGTTACATCCTGAGTCGCCAAGGGCAGCAAGACGTGCAAAAAGAGGGGGATTACCTCCCTCTCACAGCGGATGTGCTTCACGAACAATTAAAAAAACTCGAGTAGCGTAGGTCCACTGCGTGTGACTTTCGCCGCTGGCGTCAGCGGCGAAAGAAGATTTGCCCTCCCCGGAGGAATATAAGCAGGGACAGGCAGGGCGTCTGGTGTGGCTCACTGGACCCCATCGGCACGCCATTCCAGCCATTAGGGGAACCGGTTCCATGGCCTAAGCCAAAGAAGTCAATTTCGGAATGCTTCCATTGGCACATGGCATTGGCCGTCACTTGCCCTTCCAGCTGAAAACCTTGCCTCCTTCCATGATTAGAGTGCCCTCGGGATATTGCCAGAGCGTGACTTGATGCTGGGGTTCTATTTTATCGGGCGGGCCGAGCAGTTGTCTCACGACATCCTCTTGCATCCCGCCTTTGAGGGCTTGCCACCTTTCAGCCCGTGTAGGGTGCGGATTCTGCAGCGCGCCCGGCACTGTACTCGACCTGGATTCGACAGAAGCCTGCGTGCTTCCAGCGCTCGGCCTGGCAACGATTAAAGAATCGCCGGCCTGCGTTCCGGCTTTCCCGGTGGACGGGTCGACGTTACCCTGCCCTGAATATTTGTCGATTCTGGTTCCGTTCGGAGCTGCGCGGGCAGGTAGGGCGACAGGCGAACTGTCCATGCGTGTGCAACTGCGAATCAGGAAAACGTATACTACGACCGCAACAAACAAGACCCATACCGCAACTATGAGTGCGACAAGGTATCGTCTCATGGATGAATGATCATGGAAGCTCGCATCTAGTCAAACCCAGGAGCGATACGTTTGAATTGACAGCCTGGCTTGCAGCCGGGACTGGGGATATAAGGTCGCGGAAATCCGGAGCCAGGGAATTAGATTGGACGACGAAGCTCCATAGGGTCCCCTTCCAAGCCGAAAACATTTTTAAGCAGAACGACCGTCGACAATAGTTGTTTTTAGCATACGAACACTGGGGGTGGCTCGAAAAGGTGGCTCTTCATCAAAGATTGGGGACATGTGGTAATTAAGCCACCATGTCCCCTGCAAAGATTGAACTAACGCTGCCAGGATACCGCATCGTCCGGTGCGAAAGCAACTCTGAGATGCGGATTTACCTCGAGGTGCTGGAGTCACCCCGAGTCTGCCCTTGCTGCGGAGGCCCGGGCCTCCGCAGC
>JAQUYL010000031.1 GCA_028691845.1 Opitutaceae bacterium | reverse complement strand
GGTAAATCCGCATCTCAGAGTTGCTTTCGCACCGGACGATGCGGTATCCTGGCAGCGTTAGTTCAATCATTGCAGGGGACATGGTGGCTTAATTACCACATGTCCCCAATCTTTGATGAAGAGCCAATATCCTTTCATGCCATCTGCCGAGGAAACCACCGCCATCAAACGTGTCGTGATCATAGAGGATCAGACCGCCATCCGTGAAATGCTCGCGGAAATTCTTCGCAACGATCCCTCATATAAGATCGTGGGCGAGATCGGTAACGGCGCGGAAGCGGTCAATCTTTGCCTCGATCTTAAGCCTGATGTAATTGTTCTCGATGCCCGGCTTCCGGGCATGAGTGGTGTAGACGTGCTGCGCCGCGTCAGCAAGCCCCTCAAACACACCCGGGTGCTTATTTTCTCCGGTTATGAGAGCCCGGCACTGGTACGGGAGATGCTGGAAGCCGGGGCCCACGGTTTTGTGGAAAAAACGGCCGGGCTGTTGGAGTTCAAAAAGGGCCTTGAAACCGTGGCCAATGGAGGGACTTATTTCGGTCCCACGGTGGCCTCGCTGCTGCGCAATGTCGTTGCCAGCACCAACGCGCCAACGGGAGTTGAGCTGCTGACCGACCGCGAACGCGAAATCCTCAAGCTCGTGGCCGAAAGCCACAGCACAAAGGAGATTGCCGGCAAGCTCGGCATCAGCGTGAAGACCGTGGACAACCACCGCACGAATCTGATGCGCAAGCTCAACCTTCACGACGTCGCCAGCCTCACCCGATACGCGCTCGAAATCGGGCTCATCGATCACCGCAGCCAGACGTGGTAACGGACTCTGCGGCAGCATGGTTTTAATACTTGCGCGCCCCTGACCCTTGCTCAATAAACGCCACAGTTTTCCGGCAAGAAATCATCCATGAACACATTCGCCAAATGCCTCGGTGTCTCCCTCGCAATCGCCGCACTATCCCTCACGGCCTGTTCCAAGAAGCCCGTTCGGTCTACTCCGGTCGACACGACCATGGGACAATCGGCCGTGCCCACGAATGTGAGTCCGATGCCAGTGGACACCGTGGCTGACCAGAATACCCAGCTCACGCCAAGGGATCCCAACATCATCGAGGATGCGAACACCATCCGGGGCCTTCTGCAGCCCGTCTATTTCGATTTCGATCGCTCCGCCGTCAAGCAGAGTGAGCGCGAGAAAATCCAGAACGCAGTCAAGTACCTCCAGGAAAATCCGGACAAACGCATGCTGCTCGAGGGCCATTGCGACTGGCGTGGCACCGCGGAATATAATCTGGGACTGGGCGACCGCCGCGCCACCGCAGTGCAACGTTACCTCGAGACTCTCGGCATCCCCAGCTCTAGTTTGGAAATCCTCTCCAAGGGGGATCTTGACGCCGTGATAGGCGGAACTGACGCCGAAATGGCCAAAGACCGACGCGCCGATTTTGTCGTGCTCAAGCAAGGTGGCCTGCCTCCCATCGCCACCACTCCTGCCCAGTAGGACGGACAGCTTCAGTTTTTCCATGAAAGCCCCGGGGTCACTCGGGGCTTTTTCATGCCGAGGAAGGGTGAAAATCGGTCAACGTTGAGATCCCGGATCAAGCAGGATTCGCCAATTCCATCAGAACCTTTTCCGCAACCTTGATGCCCTTTTCCATCAATCCCAGGTGGAAGCTTTCATTGGGCGCATGTATATTATCCTCCGGCAGGAAAAGCCCCATCATCACGGCATCCAATCCGAGCACCCGCTTGAGATCCGCGATCAATCCGACACTGCCGCCCTCGCGCAGATAAAGCGGTGGCTTGGCAAAGACCTCGGCCACTGCCCGGTCGGTCGCACGAAAGGCCCGGGCGAGCACCGGAGACTGATCCGGTGGCGTATTCTGCCGGCCCGGCGGCACCACCACGTAGGGCGCCGCATGATGCTGGGGGGTGATGGTAATCCTCACCCCGCGGGGGGCGCGCTCACGCAGGGCCCGGAATATGATCTCCTGCATGCTTTCGGGTGTCTGATTCGGCACAAGACGGCAGCTGATTTTCACCCGGGCACGGCTGGGAATCACCGTTTTGGTGCCCTCTCCCTGATACCCGCCTTCGATGCCGTTGAATTCCAGCGTGGGCAAATAGCGGATGGCTTCAAACGGCGTGTACCCGGGTGGCACATGAAACGTCTCAATCCCCAAAAAATCGGCGTAATCCTTTTCCTGCAGTCCCAGCCGGCGCAGTTCCTCCCTTTCCCACGGTTCCACCTCGCACACCTCGTCGTAGAACCCGGGAATGTTTACGCGCCCCTCCGGCGTATGCAACGACGCGCACAACTCGGCCAGCGCCTGGATGGGGTTCATCAACGCGCCTCCATGCAGACCGGAATGCAGATCCGTCCTGGCGCCCTGCGCCTCGATCTCAAGGGCAAGAAGACCGCGCAGCCCGACGGTGATCACAATTTGCTCGGGGTTGGGAATTCCGGTGTCGGACATAAATACAAAGTCACCGCGCAGCCGCTCCTTGTGCTTCACCAAAAACGACTTGAAGTTCTTGCTGCCGATTTCCTCCTCGCCCTCGACGACGAATGTAATGCGCAACGGCAACTGGGGATTATTTTCAAGCAGCCTTCCCACGGCGGCTAAATGCACCATGAGGGGCCCCTTGTTGTCCGCGGCGCCGCGCCCCCAGATCCGCCCCTGTTTCACCACCGGCTCGAAGGGCGGCGTAGTCCATTCGGAGAGCGGATCGGGCGGCTGGACATCGTAGTGCCCATAGATGATCACATGCGGCCAGCGGGGGTCGCTCCCGTGCGTACCGACGATGACCGGATGCAACTCGGTGGGAATGACGTCCACGGCAAATCCCATTTCCCGCAGCAGCGTTGCGACAAATTTTTGCGCGCCGACCATGCCGTCCTTGAATTGCGGATCGGCGGACACACTGGCCTGCCGCACATATTCCTTAAGTTTCTCGAGGGGGTCGAACATGCGACGATGATGACGCGCGGCCGTCATCATCGCTAGCCTGAAACACCGGCGATTACGGTTTTAGACCCGATGGACTATGCGCACCGTGGTCCTACTCCGACCCGGATGGTCCTGCCGTTCGTAACGCAGCGCCTCCACGATCTCTCCTCCTTCCAATGGGATTCGGCACTATTCGTACTCTTGCCTTGCCCGCTCGTAGAGCGGCATCACCTGCGGGATCCAACGCTGCAGATTGGCGATGCGCTGCGCGTCCGATGGATGGGTGCGAAAGAGGATCGGAACGTCGGCCCCCTTCTGGTTGCTCGCCGACATTTTCCGCCAGAAAGTCACTGCCGCATTGGGATCATAGCCGGCCCGCGCCGCATAACGCAGCCCGATGTAGTCGGCTTCGCTTTCCTCGTCGCGGGAATATTTAAGCATCACGCCGGCCGCGCCCAGTCCGTAAGCCACCCGCCACAGGTCCCGATTGCGGCTGTCCTGAGTGCCCACGGTCACGGCGGCGCCAACAAGACCGGCGACCAGTCCTTGTGACATGCGCTCGGCCCCATGCCGGGCGGTCACGTGCCCGATTTCGTGTCCGATGACCGTGGCCAGTTCGTTGTCCGTCTCCGCCAGCTTGAGCAGGCCGGTGTAGACGCCGACCTTGCCGCCGGGCAGGGCAAAAGCATTCACGTCATTCGACTCAAACACCACAAACTCCCACTTGGCCGATGGCAGATCGCTGCCCACCGCCTTGGCGATGCGCATGCCGACCCGCTGCACCTGGGCGTTGCAGACAGGATCCTGCGATACCTTCTCCTGCTTCTTGATCTGCAGGAACTCCTGCTCGCCCAGCGACAATTCCTCGCCCACGGGCACGATGTTGAACGCCTGCCTGCCGGTCTCCGGCACGGTGTAGCAGCCGGCCAGCAGCGCAATCAACAGGCCCGACACGGCGAGAAGAAAGCAACGTTTCATTGGATTCATGATAGCTGCCAAAATGATTCCGCCAAGCGAATGTTTATGCTTCCCCCCCTGGAGATGACGGGAAGCCGGCATCCGACACCGAGTGCCGAGATCCTCTGCTAGTGCTTGAAATGCCGCAGGCCGGTAAAGGCCATGGCCATGCCGCGCTCATCGGCCGCCTTAATGACCTCCGCGTCGCGCACCGACCCGCCGGGCTGGATGGCAGCCATCGCCCCCGCATCCGCCGCAGCGATCAGGCCGTCGGCAAAGGGGAACATCGCTTCGCTGATCACGACCGATCCGTTTAGATCCAAACCGGCCTCCTTTGCCTTCCAGACCGCGATGCGCGAACTGTCGACCCGCGCCATCTGCCCGGCCCCGATACCCAGGGTCTGTTCGCCCCTGCAGTAGACGATGGCGTTCGATTTGACGTGCTTGCAGACCTTCCAACCGAACATCATCGCAGCCCACTCGTCCGCCGTCGGTTGCCGCTTGGTCACGACCTTGAATGTGTTCACCTCGCCCAGCGTGCGATTGCGATCCTGGACGAGCACCCCGCCGACAACTGAACGGATTTCCTGCAGCGAATCCGCCCCGATGCCCTGTTTCGCAACCATCAGGCGCAGATTCTTCTTTTTGGCGAAAAGGGCCAGCGCCTCATCGCTAAACCGCGGCGCGATGATGACCTCGGTGAAGATCTCCTTGATTTGCTCGGCCAGGCCGGCGTCAAGGGTCTGGTTCACCACGATGATGCCGCCAAACGGGGCCTGCCGGTCCGTGGCATACGCCTTGTTCCACGCCCCGGACAAAGTGTCGGCACTGCCCACGCCGCAGGGATTCGTGTGCTTCAGGATGGCGACGGTCGGGCGTTCAAATTCGCCGATGAGATACGTCGCGGACGTGATGTCCAAAATGTTGTTATAGCTGAGCTCCTTCCCCTGGATCTGCTGGAAATGCTCATGAAACGTGCCGTACAGCGCCGCCTTCTGGTGCGGATTTTCGCCGTACCTCAGCCCTTGGGCCTTCTTGAGCGACAGGGCGAAGGTCGCAGGGAATCCGGCGAGCGCCTCCAGATCGGGTTCAGCTGTCTGCTGCTCAAGATACCGGGCGATCGCTGAATCGTAGCTGGCGGTGCGCTGAAACACCTTCAACGCCAGCTGGCGCCGAAGACCGGGCAGTTCCGCGGGGCGATCGAAAGCCGACAACACGGCGCTGTAGTCGTCGGGATCACAAACCACCGTCACGCTGTCGTGATTCTTGGCCGCGCTGCGCAGCATCGACGGCCCGCCAATATCGATGTTTTCGATCGCTTCCTCGAATTCAACATGCGGCTTGGCCACCGTCTGCTCGAATGGATAAAGATTCACCACCACCAAATCGATCAGGCTGATGCCATTGGCCTGCGCCTCCGCCAGGTGCCCCGGTTTGTCCCGCCGGCAGAGCAGCCCGCCGTGTATCTTTGGGTGGAGCGTTTTTACGCGGCCTTCCATTATTTCAGGGAAACCTGTGTGCTGGCTCACCTCAGTTACCGGCAGCCCTGTTTCGGCCAGCAGCTTCGCCGTCCCGCCCGTCGACAGGATGCGATAACCATGCTGGCGCACCAGGGCGGTGGCGAATTCCACCAGACCGCGTTTGTCACTCACCGAAAGCAGCGCCAATTTTTCCATAAGGCGCTTTTTGTGCGGTTCCCTTCCGGGCACGGCAAGCACGAAACCCTGTGAGGACGGACCCGGGGTTCGGGCCTCTCAGCCCACCAGACGAAAGTCCGCCCGGTCGGGTTTTGTTCGTGCCCAAACATCAGCATCATGATTAAACACCATCAACTCCCACATGCCCGCCTCCATTGAATTACCCGGCCTGCACGTCGTGCTCGACAAGCTCACCTACCACACCGGCCCCGATCTCCCCACCGAACAGCCTCACGCTTTCGTTTATTTTCTCACCATCTGCAACGACTCCGACCGTACGGTAATCCTGCTGGGCCGCAAGTGGGTTGTGCAGCACTCCGACGGCACGCAGCTCGTGATCGAAGGCGACAAGATCGTGGGCAAGACTCCCCGCCTCGCCCCGGGTGCTCGTTTCTCCTACAACAGCTTCCACGTCACCGCCACCAACGCAAGGGCGCACGGCAGCTTTCATGGGGTCGACGAATCCGGACAGGCCGTCCACGTAGGCATCCCTCCCTTCTCCATGAACATTCCGCGCGGCTGACAATTTGCACGGGAGATTCCTGAGCGCTCAGCCCCGCCCTGCGAAGCGCGGCCGCCTGATGGCAAAATCACCTCTTGCCCTTCCCGGCCGTCTCCCTCTCCCTTTTCGCGCCAGCATGAAACTAATCGATCTCAACCCCGACGGCGGCATCGGCGCCAACTCCATGTATCTGCGCCTGGGGGACTTTCACCTTCTGATCGACGCCGGCCTCAATCCCAAGAAATCCGGACGCCAAGCCGCTCCCGACTTTCGTCCGCTGCAAGGGGTCCAGCTCGATCTCGTTCTTTTGACCCACTGCCACCTCGACCACCTCGGCGCCATGCCCCTCGCCCTCCGCGATCAGCCGCATCCCCCGGTGGTAATGGCCCTCCCCAGCCACAAGCTCGCCCCGCGCATGCTGCACAATTCCGCCAGCGTCATGGAACGCGAACGCGAGGAACATGGCACGCCGGACTATCCGCTTTATACGCATGAGGAAGTCGACCGCGTCGCCAAGCGTTTCTATGGACACCCCTTCGGTCAGCCTCGGAAGTTCACCGGTGCGCACGACGAGATCGAATTCACCCTTCATTCCGGCGGACACATCCCGGGGGCCGCCGGCATCGAGATCGTTCACAAACGCCGCCGGATCTTCATCACCGGGGATGTGCTCTTTGCCGCGCAACGCACCCTCCCTGGGGCCAATTTCCCGCATCATCATATCGATGTCCTCATAACTGAAACGACCCGCGGTCTGAATGGCCGGGCGTTGGGACGCGGCCGTGCGGAAGAAGCGATCCGGCTGGTCGATACCATCAACGCCACCCTGCGCCGCGGCGGCTCCGTGCTCATCCCCGTTTTTGCCTTGGGGCGCATGCAGGAACTCCTCGCCGTGCTGCACGACGCCCGCAAGTTCAACCGCCTCGACGACGCTCCGATCTTCGCCTCCGGTCTCGGATTGGAAATATGCCATCTGTTCGATGACATCAGCCGGAAGACCAATCTCATTCACTTCACGCGTCAAATCCTCAAGGACCTGAAGGTCAAAACCGTTCCCCGTGACCTGGTTCCCGGCAAGGAACCTCCCGGTCAGGGCATTTATGTGATCAGCAGCGGCATGATGGTGGAAAACACACCCTCCTACGCCCTCGCCCCTGGTCTCGTCAGAGACGAAAAGCACAGCATCTGCTTTGTCGGCTATTGCGATCCGGATACACCCGGCGGCCAGCTCCTTGCCACCAGGCCCGGGGAGGAGTTCCTCTTCGAAGCGGTCGATATCCGGACCCGGATCCGCGCTCCGGTAACCCGGTTCGACTTAAGCGGTCATGCCGACCGCGAGGAACTGCTCGAGTACGCCGCTATGATCACTCCCCACACAGTCGTCGTCACCCATGGGGATGCATCCTCCCGCGAATGGTTCAAGGAGCGGCTGCCGTCCCGTCTGCCTCATCACAGCAAGGTGCTCGATCCGGCCCCGTTGCAGGTCTATCCGGTTTAGCCCTCGATCAGAGTCTTGAGCCGGGCGCAGACCGCAGCATTTCCCGCGATGTAACGGATTCGTGTCATGTTCAGATCAAACTGGCGCAGGGGGAACTGGTCGCCGTTGAGGAAGTGGACTTCGGCGCCGCCGCCCAGACATAAGGCGCAGGCCGCCGCGATGTCCCAAATCCTTACATTGTCCTCCACCACCCCGTCAAGCAGGCCCGCGGCGACATACGCCAGATGCAGGGTGGCGCTGCCCAGTTCGCGAATCTTGAAATGGGCAAGGATCCGCTCCCCCTGCTGGGCGAAGGCTGGGTCGGCAGAGCTGTGTGATCCGATAAGACTCAAGGAATGCGGCGGCTCCGGACGCACCCGGGCCGCGAGGTCGCCATTCCACAGGCCGTAGGCCGGTCCACCGTGCATCAACACGCGGCGCGCCAGGTCGTAGACCACTCCGTAGACCGGCAGTCCGTGCTCCAGCAGCGCAAGCGAGATCGCGCAAAAGGGCACGCCCATGGCGTAGTTGTTGGTGCCGTCGACCGGATCGAGCACCCAGGCGAAACGCGAAGTCACCGGCACCGGTCCCTGAATCTGGGTCGACTCCTCGCTGAAAAACAAATCGTCCGGGAAGGCCGCGGCCATCGCCTGTTGGATGTTTTCAGAAATAGCCAGGTCCACCGGCGTAACCCGGGTTCCGTCCGCCTTCAGACTGCTGCAGGCCCGGCCAAACTCGCGGTGCAGCAACTCCGTCTGCTCCCGCACGGTCTGTCGGGCAACCTCGATGCGTTCTGCCATCTCGCCTTGATTCATGATGTTGCCACCCAGCAAAACCCCTCCGGGTGAAAGTGCAACGCCCGCGCATCCCACCATCACTCGTAATCGTACAGCTTCGGATCGCGCATCGGCGGCGAACTCCTCCGTGCCCTAAACCGGTGCTTGGGCTCCTTCGGATCGCCTTCCTTGTGGGATCCCCCAGGGCCTTCGCCGTATGGATCCCCATATGGATCGGGTTCCCCTTCGCCAAATTGATCGCCGAGCCCGTCCTCCAATGTATCCGGATCGGCCCCCTCTTCCAGTTTGCGCACAACCTCCTCCATGGGATCATCCAACTTCTCGCCGGTCAGCTCGGACATGCGGCGCATCATGTGCGCCATCGCCTTCGGGTCGTTTTCATCCAAGCCTTCCATCTCCTTCTCCATCGACGAAAAAGCCGCCTCCATCCTGGCGTCCCCGGCGGCGTCCGGCACGGCGCCTCGACCGCCGGCCTCAGGGACTTCGTCTCTCCCTCTGGCGTGGCCAGCATCCGCCTTGCGTGTCCGCCCGGTCACGGCAAAAGCCGAAACCAGCTTTTTCATCTGAAAGTCCGGATTGTCGGGGCATTTCGGCGTTGTCTGCCCTTGGGCGATCGTCTTCGCGTAGAACGAATAGATCCTGTTCGTTTCGGGACAATAGAACTCGTAGATCGGCATGGCTCAAGGATTGCTCGCAATATTTGCTTACGGACACTGATGACAAGGGATTCCTCCTGGTCAAATCAAGCCCACACCGTTGGCCAGCCGGGGGTTCTAGGGAGAGGCCCACGCCGTGATTCCGGGAGAAGAACCCGGTTCAGTCCGCAGTGGTTTTGCCCAACTGGTGTCCATGCTGAACGACAGCCTTGCGGCCCCGGTCATTCAATTTATCCAGCACCGCCGCCAAGCGGCGCTTCTTCTCCTCCGTTTGCGCGAACATCTCCAGTTGCGCCGGCCGATCATCCACTCCCGAAAACCGCACGCTGACCAGTCGCAAGGGCCTCCGCTTTGCCCAGGCCCGCCTTAACAACAATTCCACCAGAGGATAAAATGGAGCCTCCAAATCGGTCGCTTCCGTCAGACTGCGACCCGCCACACTGTCTTCCATGCCCGGATAACGGACCTTGACCGTCATGGTGCGCACCTTTTTCCCGTCCGCGCGGATTTTCGGCATGAGTTCGTCGATCATGCGCTTCGCGATCCGCTCAATCTCGGCGAAATCACTGACATCGTGTGGAAACGTTTCCTGCTGCGAGTAGGACTTGGCATCGTCATGTTCCAGTTTGAGCGGCCGGTCGTCCTCGCCGCGCGCCATCGCCTGGATATCGCGCCAAGAATGACCGAACAGCGCGTACCACCCTTCTTCGTTTAGCGCGAGCAGGTCCTGAACTGCAGTGAGTCCCTGGGCTTTGAGCTTCGCTTCGCTTTTCTTGCCGATCCCGGGGAGGACCCCCACCGAGAGCGGAGCCAGGAATTCCGCCTCGGTTCCGGGTGGAACCACGACAAATCCGCGCGGCTTGAGCAGTTTGCTAGCGATGGCGGCCACCAGCTTGTTGGCGGCCAGCCCCAATGATACCGGGATCTGCAACTCTTCCCAGAGGCGCCGCTGAAGTCCACGCGCCCGGTTGACGAGTTCGGCTTCCGTGCCGCATCCGCACGGGCTGAGATCGAGATACCCCTCGTCGATGGAACTGCGTTCCACAAAGGGTGTGAGCGTGCCGCACAGGTCGAACATCCGGCGCGAAAACTGCCCATAGCGTCCCGAGGTGTGGGAAACCAGGATCAGGTCCGGGCAGACCTGAAGCGCGAGCTTGGTGGCCATGGGTGTATACACTCCACAGGCCCGGGCCTCGTAGCTGGCGGAGGCAATGATTCCCCGTTGACGTCCGCCCACCGCCACCTTCTTGCCGCGCAAAGACGGGTCGCAGGCCTGCTCTACCGAAACGAAAAACGCATCGGCATCGAGATGGGCAATGACGGGGAGAGGCATCGCCCAGACGGTCGCACCGGAACGCCCAAAGGTAAAGCCGGCAGCATACCAAAAAAACGGCGCGGCTGGAATGGCCGCGCCGTCTGTCAAAACCATCAGGAAGAGTCAGGAACTCCCCCTGGAAGTGTCCAGAAATGAAATCAGACTAGTCGTGATTGTGGGTTTCGAAATTCCAGAGTTCGGCCGGGGAGTCACCATGGGCCGGGACCGGAGCATAGAGCATTCCGCGGGTCTGATGCAAAATGCCGGTGCGCATCTCGACTTCCGTCTTGATGGAGTCCAGCAATTCATAACTGTCGGGACCCTTTTGCTGGAACGAATCGAGACGGCCTTCGCCGCCCATGACATAGATCCGCTTCCGATCCTTGTCCCAAGCCATGTTGGCGCTGTCGCGGGCCGTTGCCAAGCGGGCCACTTCTTTGCCCGTATCGATGTTGAACACGACCAACTGGGCCGGTTTGCGGGTGACAACGAACAGACGACGGGAGGCATCGTCGAGGGCCAGCGGAATGGGGCTCCTGGCGCCAACCGCCCACCGTTTGATCTCCTTCGTCTTCAAGTTGATCACATTTACATGATCGCTGTCGTCCGGAATGTTGGTGTAGAGGAACTCGCCCTTGGCATCAACTTGGAGATCCTCGGGAGTGCCATTGGTTTGGATGAAGTCGAGAACCTTGTTCGTCTGGGCATCGATCACCATGATGCCGCCGCCGTTCTCGTCGATCGTCATATAGAGCCTCTTGGTAACGGTACTATAGGTGATGAAGTCGGCAGCGAAACCAATGCGGATCGTCTCAATGGGCCTGTACCCACTATCGAGGACCCGAATCGTGCCGTCACCTGCGCTGACCACATAGAGCCTGTCGAAGTCGGGCACATAAATAATGCCCTTGGGGAAGCTGAACCCCTTGAGCGTGCAGAACACGCGTCCGAGCGGGTAGTCGATGACTTCCACAGTATCATTGCCGCAGGCGGCGACGAACAAGCGCTTCCGCTTGGCATCAAGCGCCATATGGTCGATGCGGCCAACCACGTTGGGCAGCGCAATCTTTTCGATTAGTTGCAGGGTCGGGCGTTGTTCGCCGGCGATGCCTGGCAATTGTGCCGCCTGGGCGGACACGGCCGATGCGGCGGAGAAAAGCACGCCGCCAAGCGTAAGCAACGAGAGCGACGCAAGCGCTCCGGAGCATTTCTTAATCATAGTCATTTTGTTTTTCGAGTTACTGGGTTGGTTCGTTTTCGGATTTCTCCTGAAAAAAAGAGGAGGATGGATTGCGGGCAGCACAAGCCCTATTTTGTGAAATATGTCATAAACTGTTGTACCGGCATGACTTCAAGCCTGGTTGGGTCGGCACAAAGATCCATGATTTGCTCAGCCCTTTCCAAGCCAAAATGGGTGGTGAAGGCCTCCCTGGCCTTGCGGACGAGCGCAGGAAGACCTTCGGCTCGACGGCAGCGATGGCCAAGGGGATATTCGACCGCGACTTTATCCGTTCGGGTGCCGTCCTTGAAGAAGACCTGCAAGGCGTTGGCGATGGAACGCTTGTTGGGGTCGAGATAATCCTTCGAGTATTGCCTGTCCTCGGCGACAACCATCCTGGCCCGTAGGGCGTCGATGCGCGGATCAGCGGCGATCCTGTCCTCGTAATGGTCGGCGGTAAGCGAGCCGAAGATGAGGCCGATGGCCGTCATGTATTGGAGGCAGTGATCGCGATCGGCCGGATTGTGGAGAGGACCGCTCTTGTCGATAATGCGGATGGCCGACTCGTGGGTGGACAGTTCCAGACGTTCAATCTGGTCGAGGCGATCCTTCACGATCGGATGCAGCTTGAGGGCGCACTCGACAGCAGTCTGCGCGTGAAACTCGGCCGGGAAGGAAATCTTGAAGAGCACGTGTTCCATGACGTAGCTGCCGAGCGGCTGCGCAAGTTTGACGGGCTGCCCCTTGAACGAAACGTCCTGGAAGCCCCAGGTCTTGGCCGTGAGGGCGGACGGGCAGCCCATCTCTCCGGTCATGGCAATCAGGGCGAGACGGACGGCCCGGCTGGTGGCGTCGCCGGCGGCCCAGGATTTGCGTGAGCCGGTATTGGGGGCGTGGCGGTAGGTGCGCAGCGAGGAACCGTCGATCCATGCGTGCGATATGGCATTGATGATCTGATCGCGGGTGCCGCCCAGCAGGGCGGTGATTACGGCGGTGGAGGCGATGCGCACCAGGATCACATGATCAAGTCCGACTCGGTTGAACGAGTTTCCCAGCGCCAGAACTCCTTGGATTTCGTGTGCTTTGATCATGGCGGTCAGCACATCACGAACGACCGGACCGGAACGGGAGCCGATCGGGGAGAGCGGAGAGCCAAAGGCCGCCACCGCGGATCCAGCCGCGTTACCGCGGCTGATCCAATCCGACACCGCCAGGATCGCGCCCAAATTGTCCGAGGGATGGCCCCACTCCGCGGCAAGCCAGGTGTCATTGAAATCAAGCCAGCGGATTATCGTACCGATGCTGAATGCGCCCTGCACCGGATCGAGCTCGTAGCGGGTGCCGGGGACTCGACAGCCGTTGGCAATTGAAGTCCCGGGAACGACGGGCCCGAGCAGCTTGGTGCAGGCCGGATAGGCAAGCGACATGATGCCACACGCGAGCGCATCGATCAGGGACCAACGGGCAGTCTCATAGGCTTCGTTACTGGTGATGCTGTAGTTTAGGGCATAATCAGCGAGATCGACCAGGAGCTGATCGGGCGGGGGGCGAACGTTGGAAGCGGATGAGGACATGAGGGGGGAACTTTGGTGAAATGGGAGCGCTCAAGCCTGGCAGGACTCGACTTGTCCGATTATGAACGAAATCGAGTGCCCGGCCTGGTGTGGGAACTTATGGCATTGTAGAGCGGGCAAACCGCTAGCCTCCCCCGTTCCCCACCTGCCCGGCCGGGAGGGAGCAGCACCGGCAAGCGCCTAATAAGATTTTAGAGGAGTCTGACACAAGGAATGCTGCAATGGTAGGGAAGCTCAGAACCCGCGTAAATCATGCGAGTTTTGCCAGTCAAACTAACGCAGCCTCCTTTAGCTAATCTTAATCGAGCATGAATTTATGTTTAGTCAGTCAACCGCCAATGGACTGGCTGACTTGACCATGAGCCCCTGCCGGACATCTTGCCGGACGCAACCCGATCCTATTCATGACGACTCCGGTTCCATCAGCTGTTCCCGCCTTGTGCACGGTGCTTGCGTTCGATGGATGCAACCAGCTTGCCGTAAGAAGGACCGGCCCAAAGCTGGGGCTCGCCTTTCCCGGTGCCGATCTGCCCATGGCCGTGGCCCGGCTTGAACAGCATTTCAAGGCCCACACTCCGCCAAAGGAATATTTCTCCGCCACTGCCAGCGGCTCGGTCTATCGTGCTTTCTTCACACAGGTAACCGGCGCACCGGCCGACATCGAGGTGGAGTTTCTGCCGATCGGAAAGCTGCGCGACCTCCGTTCCTCCCTCGCCCCCACACTACAGGCCATTCTGGACCAGATCGAGCCGCACCTCATCGACATCCCCTACCTGCACCTCGGCGAAAACGACTACATCTATCGCTTTCGCGTCGATCGGAATCGCAATCGAGGCTTCTACGTTCAGGACGATTCCGCCCGGGCTCTCTACCAAAGCAAGCTGTGTGAAGCCATCAAGGCGCTCGCCCGAACCAATGAGCGTTCCGCCTCCCGGCCGGCCATGCTAGATTTCGGGGCGGTACGCTACGTGATTCCCAGCCACTTTGGTTTCTGCCTCGGGGTTAAAAACGCCATCGAGCGCGCCTACGAAACCCTGGCGGACAATCCCGGACGCCGGGTTTTCATGCTCAGCGAGCTCATTCACAATTCCTTCGTCAATGAAGACCTCCAACGGCGCGGGCTGCTTTTCCTGCAGACCGACCAAGGTCGCTTCTATCCAGCCCCGGGACAAATCGCCGCTCCAGACGGCGGCGGGCCACTGCTCTGGGATACGCTCACCAGCGACGACATTGTCATCATCCCTGCCTTTGGCGCCACCGATGACGACAAACGCCGCCTCATAGTTAAAGGCATCAGGGTCGCGCAATACGACGCCACCTGCATGCTCGTGGAGAAGGTATGGAAAGCGGCGCGAGCATTCGGCAGGGCCGGCTACACGGTCGTCATTCACGGCAAATCCGAACACGAGGAAACCAAGGCGACCTTCTCTAATTCGCGTCGCTACGCCCCTTCGCTGATAATCCGCAATGCGGCCGAGGCCCGCCTGCTGGGCGATTGCATCCTCCATCCGACGCCGGAAAAACAGCGCGCCCTCGCCGAGAGATTCGCCGGCAATTGCACGCCCGGGTTCGACTTCGCCACGAACCTGGATCGCCTCGCCATCGTCAACCAGACCACGTTGCTCATGAATGAAACGGCGGAGATCATCGACTATTTCCGTTCGATCTTCGTGGAGAAATTCGGCGAAAGCGCCGGCCCGGCCCATGTGGGCGGGGCCGGCCATAAAGACACGCTCTGCTATGCCACGCAGGTCAACCAGGACGCGCTCATCAAGGCGCTGACCGAGCCGCTCGATGCAGCATTCGTGATCGGCGGGAAAAACAGCTCCAACACCTACCAGTTGTACCGCCTCTGCCAGCAGATGATCGGCCCGAGCGCCCTGTTCATCCAATCCGAGGCCAACATCCGCGGACTCGACGCCATCGACCACTACGTTTTCCCCGCCAGGGGGCCGGGCGGTGGCGGCGGTCGCACCGAGACCCATGCCCTGCCGGCCGGGCGCCATCCGCTGCGCATCCTTCTCACCGGGGGGGCGTCATGTCCCGATGGACTGATCCAACAGGTCATCCTTCGCCTCAACTCCCTGCTCCCTGCAGACCAGCTCCGCAACATGGACGAGGTGCTGGCGGACCTGCATTGACCGGCAAACGAGGCTGCCGCCCGCCGTCGCCCCGGCGGGCGAACGCATAACCGGCCGCAGGTCGCGCAGATTAGCCCGGTTTTTGCCGCTCAATGCGGATTAGTCCCGCTGTCAACGACAGCATCCTGACATCGCAAACCACCGCCGCCCGGGCTTCGCGACCCAGTAGTCTCGGCTACATTTCAGGCAATCCCTGCCCGGATTCTCCACGCTGCGTGCCGTCAGTTGCCAGGGCCCGCGAAGAGGGGGGGGATTGGTTTGGGGAGATGGCGCATCGCCACCCTACCCCGCGATCAGCGGGACGAAGCGCACCGGCCAAAGCTCGGTTTGCTTCAGGCGACTGGCCGATTTTCGTTCCACCAGCACGAGCACCTGGTCGCCATAGCGCGATCCGATCGGCATGATTAACCTGCCGCCTATCTTGAGTTGATCGATCAAGGCAGGAGGAATGCGCTCGCCGGCGGCAGTAACCATGATGGCGTCAAACGGAGCCGCTTCGGGCCAGCCCAGTGTTCCGTCGCCCTGGCGCACCCGGACGTTGACGCAGCCGATCTCG
>JAQUYL010000018.1 GCA_028691845.1 Opitutaceae bacterium | reverse complement strand
GTGCGTTTGCCAACCAGCAATGGAGGCGGCGCCCTAAGGTGAGGCTGGTGATTGGGACGAAGTCGTAACAAGGTAGCCGTAGGGGAACCTGCGGCTGGATCACCTCCTTTCTAAGGAGACGGCAACGCTGCGCAAGCAGCTGCGCCGATGGTCGAAGGAATCGGTGAAGTAAAATTCGCTGAATTCCGGGTCTCAGTTGATCGCACAAAGTAAATATCAATAACCAAGTTTTGTTCTTTTTAAAGCATACCGACCAATTTCGGGGTCGTAGCTCAGTTGGCAGAGCACCTGCTTTGCAAGCAGGGGGTCGCCGGTTCAAATCCGGCCGGCTCCACCAATTGGACGGAGCGATTCCGTTTTGGATTAAGCCACTTTCTCGAACCTTGGGCTCATAGCTCAGTTGGTTAGAGCACGCGCTTGATAAGCGCGGGGTCGATGGTTCAAGTCCATCTGGGCCCACCATTCCAGGTGCTGTTGTGCCTTGTGATGCTGAGGTTGGGCGCAAAGATGGCGAGATAGGTCGAGGTATGCTGAAGTATTTTGTTCTTTGAAAGTTTGCAGTGTATGTAAGTGGGTAAAATAAACGCCTAGAATAATAAGCGTTTGCATAAACCAGTTACAGCAGATGATGGATGCCTTGGCGTCATCAGGCGATGAAGGACGCAGTAAGCTGCGAAAAGCTTCGGGGAGCGGCACGCACGCTTTGATCCGGAGATGTCCGAATGGGGAAACCCGGCACCGGTCATTCGGTGTCACTCCGAGTTGAATACATAGACTCGGTAGAGCAATACGCGGCGAAGTGAAACATCTCAGTAACCGCAGGAAAAGAACGAGAATCGATTCCGCCAGTAGTGGCGAGCGAAAGCGGAACAGCCCAAACCGTCGGGATTTATCCTGGCGGGGTAGTAGGACCACAATATGGGATGCAGCAGTTAGAAGAACCGTCTGGAAAGACGGGCCATAGAGGGTGATAGCCCCGTAATTTAAAACTAAAGCAAACCTAGTGGTTTCCTGAGTAGCACCGGACACGTGAAACCTGGTGTGAATCCATGCCGACCACGGCATAAGGCTAAATACTCGATGACGACCGACAGTGAACTAGTACCGCGAGGGAAAGGTGAAAAGCACCCCTGTTAGGGGAGTGAAATAGTAACTGAAATCATCTGCTAACAAGTCAGTGGAAGCCGCCTTGTGCGGTGACCGCCTGCCTTTTGTATAATGAGTCTGCGAGTTATTGTCGGTAGCAAGCCTAAGCCGCTCAGCGGCGCAGGCGCAGCGAAAGCAAGTCCGAATAGGGCTACTAGTTGCCGGCAATAGACCCGAAGGGGAGGTGATCTAACCATGGCCAGGATGAAACCCGGGTAACACCGGGTGGAGGTCCGAACCGGTTACTCTTGAGAAAGTATCGGATGAGCTGTGGTTAGGAGCGAAAGACTAATCAAACCCCCTGATAGCTGGTTCTTTCCGAAATATATTTAGGTATAGCGTCGGATGCTGACCCGTGGAGGTAGAGCACTAAATAAGCTAGGGCCCCTACCGGGGTACTGAACTTAATTAAACTCCGAATACCGCGGGGTGAAATCCGGCAGTCAGACTGTGGGGGATAACCTTCATAGTCGAGAGGAGAATAGTCCAAACCATCAGTTAAGGTCCCAAAATACGGCTCAGTGTTTAAGGATGTGATTTTGCACAGACAATGAGGATGTTGGCTTAGAGGCAGCCATCATTTAAACAGTGCGTAACAGCTGACCCATCGAGCGAAATTGCGCCGAAAATGATCGGGACTCAAGCCGTATACCGAAGCTATGGACTGCAGCAATGCAGTGGTAGGAAAGCGTTCCAAGTGCAGCGAAGTGGAAGGGGTAACCGACCATGGAGCGCTTGGAAGTGAGAATGCAGACATAAGTAACGATAAAGCCGGTTGAAATCCGGCTCGCCTCAATCCCAAGGTTTCCTGGGGAAGGTTCGTCCGCCCAGGGTTAGTCGGGAGCTAAGACGAGGCCGTAAGGAGTAGTCGATGCACAACTGGTTCAATATTCCAGTACCACTTTGTTGACGTCCGATCCATGGAGTGACGGAGAAAGCTAGCATAAGCGAGGCGCTGATTCTCGTTGAAGCCCGTAGGTTGCCCGGGGTTAAAATACCGGGTGTATCTGAAAGGTGACCAAAAGCTGAGGCCACGGCCAAGGCAATTTGTGTGATGCTCTGCTTCCGGGAAAAGCTTCGTGGTTAGTCAACAGGGTGCCCGTACCGTAAACCGACACAGGTGGGATAGATGAATATTCTAAGGCGCGTGGGTTAAATCTCTCTAAGGAACTCGGCAAATTGACCCCGTATGTTCGCTAGAAGGGGTGCCCCGTGAGGGGCCGCAGCTAAGCGCATCAACCGACTGTTTAGCAAAAACACAGCTCTCTGCTAAGTCGTAAGACGACGTATAGGGAGTGACACGTGACCAATGCGGAAAGGTGAAAGCCTAGGGTGCAAGCTCTGGGTCTAAGCCCCCGTGAATGTCGGCCGTAACTATAACGGTCCTAAGGTAGCGAAATTCCTTGTCGGGTAAGTTCCGACCCGCACGAATCGTGTAACGAGTTGATGACTGTCTCGGAGAGATGCCCAGTGAAATTGTAGTGGCGGTGAAGATGCCGCTTACCCGCAGCAGGACGGAAAGACCCTATGCACCTTTACTGTAAGCTGTTATTGTCGCTTGATTTTCAATACGTAGTATAGCTGGGAGACTGTGAAGCTTGGCTCCAGGGCCAGGCTGAGTCAAAATATGAAATACCAGTTTTTGATTGTTAGGCGTCTAACCTCGTGCCGTTAACCGGCCGTGGGACAGTGATAGCAGGTCAGTTTTTCTGGGGCGGAATCCTCCCAAAAAGTAACGGAGGATTACGAAGGTTCCCTCAGCCCGGTCGGTAATCGGGCCATAGAGCGCATGAGTATAAGGGAGCTTTACTGTGAGACCTACAAGTCGAGCAGTTGCGAAAGCAGGTTCAAGTGATCCGGTGGTTGAATGTGGAATCGCCATCGCTCATAGGACAAAAGGTACGCTAGGGATAACAGGCTGATCGCGCCCAAGCGTTCACAGCGACGGCGCGGTTTGGCACCTCGATGTCGACTCATCACATCCTGGGGCTGGAGAAGGTCCCAAGGGTTCGGCTGTTCGCCGATTAAAGTGGTACGCGAGTTGGGTTCAGAACGTCGTGAGACAGTTCGGTCCTCTATCCGCTGTGGGCGTTTGAGACTTGAGGGGTTCATTCTCTAGTACGAGAGGACCGAGAATGACGAACCTCTGGTGTTCCGGTTGTCGCGTCAGCGGCAGCGCCGGGTAGCTATGTTCGGAAGAGATAAGCGCTGAAAGCATCTAAGCGCCAAGCTCCTCCCAAGATAAGGTCTCAATCCGTCGCAAGACGGTGCAAGGTCCAGGTAGACCACCTGGTTGATAGGGCAGAAGTGCAAGCGTGGCAACATGTTCAGCTTACTGCTACTAATGACCTTGCCGGTTTAGCAAGCGCTTGATTTCTGGGCGTTTATTTCACCCACTTGTTTTCCTGTAAACTTTCTGATTATTTCTCCGTTAGGAGATACACTTCCTGGTGACCATTTGCCGGGGGTTCCACCCGTTCCCATCCCGAACACGGCCGTTAAGCCCCGAGCAGCCAATGGTAGTAGGACGATAGGTCCCGCGAGAGTAGGTTGTTGCCAGGTTTATGGCCCGATTCTTTGAAAAAAGGATCGGGCCTCTTTTTTATTTCCTGGTTGCTGCGCTCTTTTTATCGACCACGGTGACGAAAAATTCACAGCTGTATACAAGGGTGCTTGATTGTGTCTGCCTGTTTATTTATCTTTAAGTCAGATTATTTGATCAATTCCCCTGAGTGTATCCCGAATATGAAAACGCCTGTATCAATGATTCCGTCTGTGATCCTTGCAGTGGCAACCCTGCTGGCTCCGGGGTATGCGCTGGCCCAGCCCCGACAATCCGCCGACACCGAGAGTGCCTTGCGGGCCCAGTCAGACCGTGCGAAGGTTATCTATGAGCGCGGCAAAAAAGCCCACTATACCAAGAAATTTGACCTGAGCGGGCTGCCCCACTACGCGCCGAAGGAACTGCTTACCGGTTGGATTCGCCTCCATGGCAATAACTATTTGAGCGACGGCATGCTCGGTGAATACTGGCAACAGGGCTTTGCGAAGTACCAGCCGGGGATCAGAATTTCGTTTTACCTTCCTACATCTGCGATCGCGTTTTCCGCACTCTATTACAATCAAGCCGATCTGGTCATGGGCCATCGGCCCAGTTTTTACGATCTTTTGTCCCATGAGCGGATGTTGAGCTTTGATCCCACCGAAATCACGGCGGTCACTGGCTCCTACGATGTAGGGGGATGGGAGAATTCCTATGTGATCTTGGTTAACGAGATCAATCCGCTGAAGGGGATTTCGATGCAGCAGCTCGACGGTGTGTTTGGCTCGGCCCGCGATGGCGGCTGGGCGGGCACCAACTTTCGTCCGGATTGGGCACGCGGTCCCGAAAAGAATATTCGCAAGTGGGGCCAGCTGGGGCTGACGGGCGACTGGGCGGACAAGTCGATCAACCTGTACAGCTTCTCTCCACGGTACAATACAGCCACGGACTTTTCCGACAAGGTTCTCAAGGGGAGTGACAAGTGGAATGAAAATATGCACGCCTACGGGAACATAGTTAAACCCGACGGGACGCGCATCGTTGAGGCGGACCAGATTACGGAGGCTTTGGGCCGTGATCCGTATGGAATGGGCTTTAATCGTTACCGGGGCGACCGGCCCAAGGTTAGACGTCTGCCGTTGGCGGCGAACGATGGGGAGCCCTACGTCGAGCACACGATCGAGAATGTCCAAAACCTGAGCTATCCTTTTTACACACAGCAGTATTTTTACGTGAGCGTGAAGCCAGGGACACAAATGGATCCAAAAGTGAAGGAATTTATCAGATATGCCCTGAGCCAGGAAGGGCAGGGGGAAGTGCAGCGTGATGGGAAATACCTGCCTCTGACCGCTGAGGTGGTCAGAGAGCAGTTAAAGAAATTGGAGTGATTTCGAAGTAGCGGTTACGCGGAAATCAAACTGCTGATTGGAATCCTGAAGGAGCAGGGAGAAGGCTCCGGGCTCGTTCATTCTGGCATCAATCAGCCCTTCATCGTGAAGGGCCCACGGCAGTACGGCATCGCGTGACCGGCGTTGAGTTTCGATAGTGGATGCAGGTTGTTATGAAGTTGCTTCTTTTCGGCGACTTAACAAACCTATATGCAAATATACTGACAATGTCACAAAACACCCCCCAAACCCATAGTTGGAAATTTTTTCGCAGCGGTGGACTTGACCAGGTGACTCTTGAAACAGGGGCCGATCTGCTCAATCTGGAGTCATTAGATCAAAAATTGTGGGTGGCTCTGAGTTGCCCAATCAAGGGGCTTGAAATTGACGAGAAAACCCTTGCGTTAATAGATACGGATGGCGATGGACGCATCCGTGTGCCAGAATTATGCGGAGCAATCAAATGGGCCGCCATTCGCCTGAAGGAGGCGGGTGATCTATTGAAGGGTAGCGACTCGCTGCCCCTCTCCGCCATCAATGATGCGACCACAGAGGGCAGGGCTGTGCTCGCCTCGGCGAAGCAGATACTCGCCAATCTGGGCAAGAAGGAGGCGGTTAGCGTTTCCGTCGTTGATAGCTGTGACACGGCGAAGATCTTTGCCGCGAACTCGCTGAATGGCGACGGCGTCGTCCCACCCCAAGCCGCCATGGACGAGGAGACCAAGGCACTTATTGCCGATATCATCGCCTGCGTGGGGGGAGTGGCCGACCTTACGGGTTCCATCGGGGTAACAGCGGAGAAGGTGGAAGCCTTTTTCAAAGAGCTGGCAGCGTATGTGACTTGGGCGGGGAAAGGGACCGCGCCCGAAATCGCCGTTCTTGGCGAAGCGACTGGAGCGGCATTCGAGTCGTTCAAGGCAGTACGCCTCAAGGTCGACGATTACTTTGCGCGCTGTCGGCTGGCTGCGTTTGATGCGAGGGCACTTAGTGCACTCAATCGCCAGGAAACGGAATACCTAGCGATTGCAGCCAAAGACATGACGATCACGGCTGCCGAAGTCGCCGGTTTCCCATTGGCTCGCATTGAACCGGGCAAACCGCTCCCCTTGCTCGAGGGAGCGAATCCAGCGTGGGCCTATGCACTCGCACAGCTGCATACTGCAGTCGTGACGCCGATATTCGGGGCAGGCAAAACCTCGCTTGCCGAAAGTGAATGGATTGCTCTTTGCAGGAAGTTTTCTGCTTACGAGGCGTGGATCGGGACGAAAGCCGGCGCAGCCTGCGAAAAACTGGGACCAGCCAGGGCACAGTCAATCATTGCGGGATCGGGGCGAGAAGCACTGGTCGCTCTTATAGCTCAGGATAAGGCTCTTGAGCCGGAGTTCAAAGCCATTGGCGACGTGGAAAGGCTCGCGCGTTATTATCGCGATTTACGTGCCTTACTGCACAATTTCGTCAATTTTGCCGACTTTTATTCACGCGATCGGTGGGCGATCTTTCAGGCGGGCACCCTCTATTTGGACAGTCGCAGCACGGAACTCTGCGTCCGGGTCGACGGCCCGAATGCGCTTGCCGCCATGAGCAAAGCCTACATCGCCTTCTGTACGTGCACACGTCCTGGTGGTCTGACCATGAACATCGCGGCCTGTTTCACTCAAGGCGACAGCGACTACTTGTTTGTCGGCCGGCATGGCGTGTTCTACGATAGGAAGGGCCGCGACTGGGACGCTGTGATCACCAGCATCGTGGATAATCCGATCAGTATTCGGCAGGCGTTCTGGTCGCCCTACAAGAAATTCGTCCGAATGATCGAGGAGCAGGTGGCCAAGCGTGCCGCTGCCGCCGAAGCAGCCTCGGGCGCCAAACTCGCCACGGCTGCCGAGAAAACCGCCAACGCCGACAAGTCAAAAGCTCCCGAACCGCCCAAAAAGGTGGATGTAGGCGCTGTCGCCGCCATCGGCGTGGCCATCACCGGTGCCATCAGTGCGCTCACCTTGATTCTCGGTTACGTCTTTCAACTCAAGGCGTGGCAATACCCGCTGGTGCTCGTCGGCCTTATACTCGTGATTTCCGCCCCGTCGATGATCATTGCCTGGCTAAAGCTCCGTCAGCGTACCCTCGGCCCGATTCTCGAGGGAAACGGCTGGGCGGTGAACGGTCGCGTGGCGATTAATATTCCGTTCGGCACAGCCCTGACAGACCTGGCTGTGCTGCCTCCGGGTTCTCACCGCTCGCTGGAGGATCCCTATGAGGACAAGGAAGCGGTCAAACGCCGCCGGCAGACTATCCTGCTGGTGGTGATGCTGGCTCTTGCAGCTTTGGCCATTTGGATCCGCTATGACCGGATTAAGAGCGGCCATTACTTCTGGCAACCCGCCCCGCCATCGGCGGCAGCACCCGCAGCTCCCGCCAGCTGAACGCATCGCCACCGCTGGTCCGGTAAGACGGAATGGCCCACTGGTTGAGTCCGCGGCTGCGGCTGGAGCAATCACTCAGAAATATAAAACGGATTCGGCAACTTGAAGGACCGTTGGGCATAGCCCCCAACGAGATCGCTTTCTTGATCACCGATGTTGGCGATGACAGTGAAACCTTCCTCCGTGATGCGCTTTCGCGCCGAGGTTTTGAATGCCGCATTCGTGAGACCGGAATTGTGGGCGGACAAAAGGACGAGGCCGGCATAAGGTTTGTATCCGGCCTTTTGCAGGTTGCTTTCGGTGCCAGCACGGTCGGATTCCTCCCGACTGGTGACAAAGAAAACCGAAACCCCCGCGGCCACAGCGGCGCGGTAGACATCGAGCACCGGTGATATGGCCGGGGCTTCGCCGCGCGCCAGCCAAGAATGCCATGCAGACGGAACATAACCAAAGTCCAGTGTTCGCATGTGTGGCAGGTTAGAAAGGGCAGTATCATCAATATCCAGGACGAGGGCTAAACGCTCGCTCGGCGTACGCCGGGCAGCTCGGTGTATTACGTACGCCCGCGCTTTTGCTGCAATTGCTGCTATGTCAGTATCGTAGCGGCCGGAATCAGCGTAGCGCAGAAGCTCTGCCTTGTGCTCTGACAAATTGGCTGGTTCCGGCGGCACGGTGGTGCAACCGGCGAAAGCCAACGCGAGTGCCGCCGTGAGCAAGAGTTTTAGTGAAGGTTGCATTTCAAGAACGGATTGCGCGGTTGAGAGAAAACACAGCCACTGTGGACGCTTCTGGAGAGAGCTTGGTCTAGGCTGGGTTGCCGGATCCTTTTCAACTTGAATGACAATGGGGGAGTGCGATTGAAATCTTCGACTGGCACGTCCACAAGCGGCGCTTTGCTGTTGGTTGCTAGCCCGGACTGGGCTGTGGCTATGATGATATTTCAGTCGGCGAAAAGAGCCGGTCGCCTAGGGTGATGTCAGCATCAAATCAGTGCGTTTGACCATCTTGATCGGCCACCTCGTGACCGTCAGTCCCTTGGCCGAGCGATTGCTGACCGGCACGCGGGTCAGGTCGAACTCGAATTCGCGTACGCGCGCCCGGCTGCGGCCGTCGAGCGATATGTGCACCAGCTTTGGCAAGTCCTTCTCCTTCGCGCTGACCTCGAAATAGACTACTAGCGACCCCTCGGATTTCACTAGTGGGTAAAGCCTGTCTCGCGTGAGACCACCGATCTGAAATTTCTTCGCAAAGGCCTTTCCGGTCGCCTTGTCCTGGTAGATCATCGTGTAGAAGTTTTTATCCCCATCCTTGGGGAGGACGGCGCAGTGGATGATCTCGCGACCCATGAAGACTTTTTCACCAACCTTTGATACCTTGAGCGACCCGTCAGCCATGATGCAGAGCACAAGGTCGAGAATGGAGCACTCCTGCACGAACTCGTACTGTCGCCAGTTCAGGCCGATGAAACCATCCTCGCGGTTCACGTAGAGTCGCTGATTGGCCGACACGACCTCAGCTGCGCTAATCTGCTCAATTTCGTCGTACACCGTGCGGCGCTTGAGACCTTTACCGTATTTTTCCTGCAAGGTCTCAAACCATTTCACCGCACAAGCCGTGAGATTTTTGAGACTGGATTTCACTTCCTTGATCTCCGCTTCGATCCTCTTGAGGGCTTCGTCAGCCTGGAAACGATTGTAGGCGGAGATGCGTTTGATCCTGATTTCAGTGAGGCGGACAATGTCGTCGTCCCCGACAGCGCGGCGGAGCTGCTTTATGAACGGCCTCAGCCCTTCCCGAATTTCCTCGATCACCATCTCCCACGTTTTCGACTTCTCAATACGACGGTAAATGCGCTCCTCGATGAAAATGCGCTCCAGTGAATCCCAGTGCCATTGCTGTTCGAGTTCGCCCAGCTTGATTTCAAGTTCCTGCTGAAGTAGCTCTTTCGACCGATCGACGCTGCGCTTGAGAATTTCGCGCACACCGAGAAACACCGGCTTGTCGTTCTCGATCACACAGGCTGCCGGCGAGATTGCGGTCTGGCAGGAGGTGAACACGTAGAGCTGCTGGATGACCTGTTCGGGTTCGCTGCCCTGTGGCAAATGCACAAGGATCTCGACTTTGTCGGCAGTATTGTCGTCAACGTGTTTGATCTTGATCTTGCCCTTGGCGTTGGCCGCGAGAATCGACTCGATGAGTGACTCAGTGGTGGCCCCGTAGGGCAGTTCGGTGATCGCGAGCAGATATTTGCTGCGTTGCTCGATCTTGGCGCGGACCTTAATTTTGCCGCCGCGCTCGCCATCCTTATATTCCGCAAAGTCCGCAGTGCCGCCGGTCGGGAAATCGGGATAGATGCGGAAGGATTTCCCCTGTAGGTGATTAATGGCAGCTCGGCAGAGGTCGTTGAAATTGTGCGGAAGAATCTTCGTAGCAAGGCCGACAGCGATGCCCTCGGCGCCTTCGAGCAGGACGATGGGAAACTTGGCCGGCAAAGTGACCGGCTCCTTGGCTCGTCCATCGTAGCTGAGCTGCCATTTCGTCGTCTTCGGATTGAAAAGCACATCACGCGCGAATGGGGTCAGGCGTGCCTCGATATAGCGGGGGGCGGCGGGATCATCGCCGGTGAACAGGTTGCCGAAATTCCCCTGTGGTTCGATGAGAAAGCCGCGTTGCGCCATGCCAACAAGTGCGGCCCCGATGGAGGCGTCGCCATGCGGATGCAGGCGCATGGTAGAACCGACCGCATTGGCCACCTTGTGAAACCGGCCGTCGTCCATCTCCCAGAGCGTGTGCAGCACGCGGCGTTGGACAGGTTTGAGCCCGTCGTCAATATGGGGCACGGCGCGATCTAGGATCACGTAGCTTGCATAATCGAGGAACCAACTGCGATAGTTCTGTGCCAGCGGCGCTTCCTCTTGGCCCTTGCCGGAGCGGCGGGATGAAACCGGCTTTGTTGTGGTCGGGCTGAAACCGGCGACTACACCTGGCGTGTTCGATGCGGACCCGGCGGTGGATTTTTTCGCAGCAGACGAGGCAGTGCGGGCCATTGGGCCGATCGGCTGGGAGGCCTCTTCCGGCTTGGTGTTATCGCCGGCGAATTTCAACTCTGTCTGCTTGGTGTCTTTCTTGCGTCTGGCCATCTGGGGAAAGTCTGGGCGACACGCTAGGGGTAGGCGTTGGCTCGTCAAGCGGAGCAGAGTGGATTTTCCCGCTGCCAATGTCATGAGCGGGGATCGATGGTACTCCAAATGAACGAATTCGCGTGGACAAAATCCTGAATATGGGCAGTGGGATCGTTCACGGAAAGCTATGCGAGGGGGAGGGATCACCAGGAGCCCCCGGTCGAAGCGTCCATGATGAGGATATGGTGTAGCGTGAGCGGAAGGGGCATGCCGGTCGAACGGGTGGTGGGGATGAAGCCGGAACCGGGAGGGCCAACTGCCCGGTTCCGGCCCGTCACTGCATCATTCTGCCGCATACCCTTGCGGTGGGGTACCCGCGGCGCTGACACTAGGCGCTCGGTTGCGGGACCGCCCTGACACCCAACCAGTACGCTGCAGAAATTAGCGGCTGGCGGACGGGAGCTTCCCTGAAGCAGAGCAGGGAAAGCAAAACATCTATCTACATGAATTCATGTAGGTGAACATAGTGGATGACACCTCCAGAAACCACCGCAAGGGCAGTGGCTGGGCGATCCCAGTGTGCCAGCGAAACATCAACTGAAAACGGGATCGGAATTGCGCCACTGCCCACGAATGTTTCCGAATAGTCAGGTTGGTTAAGCACAGAAGGACTGCCGTGGTCCTGATGATACTGCGTAGGCGCTATTCATCTCGCGACTCAGATCAAAGTGGCATCCTTTCGTGTCCTTGCCGGGGTGTCATGGTTGGAATTGAACTCAAGCAAGGCTGCAGCGGGCGAGTCGCCGGGCTTGTGTGCTGAAAAGCTCGGTCCCCTTCGCGCGGGATCCTGCGCATCAAACCTCGATGAGGTCTTTCTCGATCCGGAGATGGTCGATTATGAAATCCTGCCGCTCGGGCGTGTTCTTGCCCATGTAGAAGCCAAGCAATTCATCGCTGCTGTGCAGATGGGCGAGGTTGACGGGTTCGAGACGAATGTCTTCGCCAATGAAATCCTTGAACTCTCCTGCGGAAATTTCGCCGAGGCCCTTGAAGCGGGTGATTTCGGCGCCGGGGCCGAGTTTGCTTATCGCGTCCCGTTTCTCCGGTTCGGAGTAACAGTAGTGGGTTTCCTTTTTATTGCGGACGCGAAAGAGCGGCGTCTCGAGGAGGTAAAGGTGGCCGTTGCGGATGAGGTCGGGAAAGAACTGAAGGAAAAAGGAGATTAGCAGCAAGCGGATATGCATGCCATCGACATCGGCGTCGGTGGCAATGACGACCCGGTTGTAGCGCAGCCCATCGAGCCCTTCCTCAATGTTGAGGGCCGACTGGAGGAGGTGAAACTCCTCATTCTCGTAGATGACCTTTTTCGATAAACCATAGGTGTTGAGTGGTTTGCCTTTGAGAGCGAAGACGGCCTGGGTCTGCACGTCCCGGCATGCGGTAAGCGAACCGGCGGCGGAATCACCCTCAACGATAAAGAGCGTGCTGTCCTCGGAGCGTTCGGCGCGGTCGCCAAGGTGGAGGCGGCAGTCACGGAGCTTGCGGTTGTGGAGCGAGGCTTTCTTGGCGCGTTCGCGGGCAAGGCTGCGGATGCCTGAGAGTTCCTTGCGCTCACGTTCGCTGTCCTCGAACTTGCGCCTGAGGACGTCGGCGGTCTCCCGATTTTTGTGCAGGAAGACATCGAGGGATTGCTGGATGAATTTGCCGATGAAATCGCGGATCGCGGGACCGCCGGGAGCGAGATCGTTGGAGCCGAGCTTGGTCTTTGTCTGCGATTCGAAGACGGGCTCGATCACCCGGAGGGAAATGGCGGCGTCGATCGACTGGCGGACGTCGGCGGAATCGTAGTCTTTTTTGAAGAAGTTGCGGACGGTCTCGACAAGAGCTTCGCGGAAGGCGGTGAGGTGCGTGCCACCCATCGTGGTGTGCTGGCCGTTGACGAAGGAGAAGTATTCCTCGCCATAGTGGGCGCCGTGGGTGAAAGCGACCTCGATGTCCTCACCTTCGAGATGGATGATAGGATAGAGCGGATCGCCACTGAGTTCCTTCTGAAGGAGGTCCTGGAGACCGTTTTCGGATTTGAAGGGCTTGCCGTTGAACGTGAGGGTAAGACCGCGGTTGAGGAACGCGTATTTCCAGAGCAAATCCTCAATGAATTCGGCACGGAAACAGAAATCCTGACCGAACAGGGCGGCGTCGGGCGTGAACTCGATAATGGTGCCGTTCCGTTCGGATGATTTGAGGATCTTATGGTCCTTCTTGAGCTTGCCTTGGACAAACTCGACGATCTTGGTCTGACCGTCGCGGACGGATTGGGCGCGGTAGGAGACGGAAAGGGCGTTGACCGCCTTCTGGCCGACGCCGTTGAGGCCAACAGCTTTCTTGAACGTTTCACTGTCGTATTTGGCGCCAGTGTTGATAATCGAGACGCAGTCGAGCACCTTGCCAAGGGGGATGCCGCGGCCGTAGTCGCGCACTCGCAGAGTGCGGTCGGCCAGCTCGACCTCGATCTTTTTGCCGAAACCCATGGTGAATTCGTCAACGGAGTTGTCGATGGTCTCCTTGAGGAGCACGTAGATGCCGTCCTCGGCATGGCCACCACCGCCGAGGCGGCCGATGTACATGCCGGGGCGCAACCGGATGTGCTCCGTGGAGGAGAGGGTCTTGACGCTGGCTTCGGTATAGTTGTGGTTGGCCATGGATGATTAGCGGACGGGTCGCGGTGGTCGGATGGGACATCAGGAGGAATCGCAGAGGCGGGCGGCATCACGGTCCTGCTAGCAGGACCATCGCCCTCCGCTGTGCCGGACTCGAGATGACAAGGCAAAACCGAACCACGTTGGAAAACAGAGACGAGAGACTCGGGGAGACAAGCGCAATTCGTGTCCGCAGATGGGAATTTATGGGAGTGACATTGTGGTCGGTCGCGACAATTTTGCTCTGATGAAACCACGTTTTAGTGGCGTATCGTTTGTTGTCTATCCAGTGCGTGATATGGCCCGGGCGCGTTTGTTCTATGATTCGGTTTTAGGGCTAAAGGAGACGGCCAACTGGGAGGACAAATGGATTGAGTTTGATGTAGGCTCCGCGACGCTAGCGATCACGAGTTTTATGGATGGGGTCGTACCCGCCCACGCTGCGGCAGTGGCGCTGGAAACAGACGACCTTGACAAGGTGGCGGCCCATTTGAAACAGCAGGGCGTAAAATTTCTAATGGAGCCTGCAGATACTGGCGTGTGCCATTTTGCGCGCTTCGAAGATTCCGAGGGCAATCAACTCATCCTGCATGAGAAGCACGGAAAACCATCCGTGTGAGAGTTTAGACGCATTGCCGAGGTGCGGATACATCGGTGATGTCTGCAGTTTCGTCCCGAGGCATGGCTTAGCAAAAAAATACATTTCTTCCCTGTGAATAAAAAACTAATCTATTTTGGTGGAGCCATCCTTGCGCTGGCGCTGGTGGCATATGTCGGCCTTACCTTATTTCTGGGGTCGGTCGTAAAGGCCGGGGTCAATAGCTTTGCCCCCAAACTTACTCAGACGAAGGTCGAGCTTGCCGGGGCGCACATTTCCCCGCTTACAGGCAGTGGGACGCTGAGTGGCCTTTACGTTGGCAACCCCAATGGCTGGAACTCGGAGAAGGCGTTTTATCTTGGGAAAATCCATGTGGAAGTCTCTCCCTTCTCGGTTTTGGGCGATCATGTCGTCGTGCGTGAGGTATTCATCGACCAGCCGGAGTTCGTCTACGAAACCAAACTCGTGGCCAGCAACATCGGCGATCTGTTGAAAAACATTGAAGCGGCGATCGGCGGCGGCAAAGACACCGCGCCCACCGCGAAAAACGGGCGTCCGATCAAGTTTGAAGTAAAGCATTTTCGCCTGCAGAATGGGCGAGTAACACTTGGAGTCGGCGCTACGGCCGTGACGATGCCGATGCCGCCGATTGAACTCAACGATCTCGGCACCAAGGAAGGCGGCATTACGTCCGAACAACTGGTGGTGGCCGTCATGCGCAGCGTGAGCAGCAGTGTGGTAACTGCGACGACGCAGGCTGCCGGCAAGGTCGGCACCACCATGGGCGCGGCGGCGGCAGAATCCGCCAAGAAGGCCGGCGAGGGGTTAAAGAAGCTGCTGGGCGGTAAATAGCCGGGCGATGTGATCAAGCGGTCAGCAAAGGATTCATCTGTGCCGGCTTGGGCAGGCGCGATTTGACGCTGCGTGGCAGATGGATTCCGTTCAGCGGCCGCTTCGGCAGACCGCCGGCCGCCTGGGGTCGGCATTAGGGGAAACCCAATAGCCTCAGCAATGCGTTTGAGTAGGAATCGCCCCCTCCGGCAGTGAGGTCGTTGCGAATCATACACCCTCGACCCGCCCAGGCTCGGGATCATCAAGGGATGCGGCCTGCGGCCGCTTCGGCTTACCAGCTAGGCTGGCGTCAACCCACCTTGCGGTATTTTTCCGGCGGAATCTTGAAACGATGGCCGGAATCCATGTCGGTGAAAATGTGCCAGTGCGGATCGTCTGTCTGGTGCACGGCAACTTCGAGTTTTTGTCCTGTTTCGTAGTGGTATTCCTCGGCTTCGAAGAGGTGATCTTCGTGCACGATGGCTTCGCCAAGTTCACCACTGTGGGGCTCCGTGATCTCAATTTTCCAGTACATGGGAGTGAGGGGGTTAAAGGAAACACCTGAGGTACTAAGATAATCTTGCTGGCGGAACGCGCGTGGTCAAGTCAGCGGAGAAAAAAAAGAGCAATTCAAAGACCGGGCGATACCTGTACGGTTATAGCCTAATAGTTTCAGTGTACCGCTCAAGTCGACCGAGTTTGCGCCGAACAGGATAACGCCAGGAGGCAGCCAAACCTACCCGATACGGATGGTGCCTTCAGAAGACAACGTTGGAGGAGAGAACGAATTCGTCCGCGATGGTGTGGTCCGTCAGCCACCGCCCCATTCGCTCTGGGTTCCTCCCTGCCGCAGCGGTAGTCAGTATCGCTACCCCCTTTGGGGCGCTAAGCCGATGCAGGCGAATAGAGTCCCATAGGGAAGCGCCGCAGTGCCAGCAGCGATCCACTGGGCGGGCGGTCTTTGCCTCGAACGCTTGACGATTTCCCGGCTGGAGGGACTCTGGAAGCCCCTTGCCCCTCGATGGTCAGGCCAGAAGCGCGCGCAGGTCGGCCAGACTGAGTTTGGCGGTGGCGGCTTCGCTGGCCTCGAACACATCGGCCAGCAGCGCCCGCTTGCTCTTCTGCAGGGTCAGAACCTTCTCCTCAACCGTGCCGGAGCAGATTAGCTTGTAGCTGGTGACAATGCGGGTCTGACCAATCCGGTGCGCGCGGTCGGTGGCCTGGGCTTCCACGGCGGGGTTCCACCACGGGTCGAAATGCACCACTACGTCGGCCCCCGTCAGGTTCAAGCCGGTGCCACCGGCCTTGAGTGAAATGAGAAACACAGGAACGTTTTCGTGGGACTGGAAACGATCAACCTCCGCCTGCCGGGCCCGGGCTGACATTGTTCCGTCGAGGTAACAGCACGGTACGTCTTGCAGGCGCAACTCCTCGCGGAGCAGAGCGAGAAGCGATGTAAACTGTGAAAACACGAGCAGACGGTGCTCTTCGTCCAGGGCCTCGGCGAGCAATTCGCGGAAGGCGTCAAGCTTGGCGCTCTCGGGCGGGGGCCCATCTCCGGCGGCCGCGCCATTCCCTAGCACCAGGCGCGGATCGCAACAGATCTGGCGCAGACGCAGAAGCTGGGTCAGGGTGGCAAACCGCAGCCGGCCCTCGGAAGCGCCATTGGCCGCGAGGGCAAATAGTTCTCGCTCGGTCTGCTCCTGCATGCGGCGGTAGAGCGCAGCTTGGGCCGGTCCCGGCTCGCAATAGATGATCTGCTCAATCTTTGCAGGAAGCTCGGGAGCGACGGCCTGCTTGGTGCGGCGCAGGATGTAGGGCGCCGTCTGGGCGCGGAGACGCTCATCGTACCAGCCGCGTTCGTCGCCGCGCAGTACCGGGGGAATCTTGGGAAGAAAACCGGGCATAAGAAATGCAAAGAGTGCCCGCAGATCATCCAGTGAGTTTTCGAGCGGAGTGCCGGTGAGGAGAAACCGCCCCCGGCCGCGCAGCGTGCGCAGCGACTGTGCGGCCTGGGTGCGCCGGTTTTTCAAATGCTGGGCCTCGTCGGCCAGGATCACGTCGAACTCCACCGTGCCGAACAAGGCGCCATCCCGGATGAGCGTGCCGTAGGAAGTGAGGATCAGGTCGGGACCGGCGAATTCAGACAAGGACGAGAGTCGATGTTCGCCGTGATGGACGCAGACGCCCAGTTGCGGGACGAAACGGGCTGCTTCCCGTCGCCAGGTTTCCACCAGCGAGGCGGGGCAGACGATCAGCGACGGGCCCCGGCGGGGCAGGGCAGCGAGCAGTGCCAGCGCCTGAAGGGTTTTCCCAAGCCCCATCTCATCGGCGAGGATACCGCCAAGCGCCTGGCCGTACAGGTACCACAGCCAGGCCGTGCCCAGCCGCTGGTAAGGACGCAGAATTTTCACCAACGCAGCCGGGATGGGAGCGGGTGCCAGAGAGGTCAGCCGGTGCAGGGCTTCGCTGCGTGCACGCCAGGTCTCGGGTGGTTGGAAGTGAGGCGCGGTTTCCTCAAGAATTTCCTGCACTTCGGCGACGCGACTCCGGGCGACGAGGTGCAGGCGGCGGGCGCCGCCCATGCTGTCGGGCGATCCAGCCAAGGCCTGGTGAGCGAACTGCAACTGTGAAAGACGGGCTGGATCGACGAGATAGAGATGTTTCCCGTCCTCGATGTAACTGCGGCTGGAATTGATGGCGGACAGGATGTCGCATTCAGAAGCGTTGCCTGCTTGGAGGCCGATGGTGACGTCGTAGCCTTCAGACTGCTCGCTGATCTCAGCGGTCACCTCGACTGGCCGAAAGTGCGCGGTGTTCCGTTCGAAATTGGCGGAAAACACCGCGCGGTGGAGTTCGCGCAACTCGGTCCAGTGGGTGGCAAGAAAATTCAGCACCTTGTGGCGGTTGCGCAGCCAGAATTTACCGTTGGATGTCTCGAGCGTGAAGCTATGTCGCTTCAACAGCTCCACCATGTCGGCATAGTTCTCGGTGTCACGCGACGGCAGCGTGATCGCCAAAAAATATTCCGAGCCGTCGACAGTCACCGGCGTGCCGGTGGGGCGGGATCGCGCGATGGGGTTCCTTGGAACAGGAGCCTCATATGTGGGGGAGGGCCTATCCGGAGCAGGAGCTACAAGGTGCTCGCTGACCCCGGGCAGATCGGGTCCCGTCCACGGGATCGGCTCCGTTGGCCGGTTGACCCAAAAAAATACAGGCTGCCTCGTGAGGGCATCGGTGAGCTCGCCCAATTGCGCCCGGTTCAGTTGCAGAAAGACGACGGGTGCGGGCTTGGCGCCCAACCGCTGCAGCACGGCCAGACCCGCCACAAGGGCCGGCGGCGGCGGGGTGGCGAGGTCAATTTCCAGCCGGACCGCAATGGCATCGCGTTGGGCGGCACTCGGGAGGTTGGGCGGAAGCAACAAGCGGAGCATAAAAGCAAATATTATGGACGCGGTCGCATGGAGGGCAATGACTCACCGGGGGGGGTGGGACGCGGGCATGAAAACTGTAGGTTTGGTCCGACGCCCTGGAATTGCAGCTGTCCCGATCGGTAGAAACCCTCAGATGTGGAAGAAATCAAAATCACCGCTGTAGCATCCTCCACTGCAGAAAAAATCGAGGCCCCCCTGCTTGGCTTCAGGGCAATATTTCAGCAGGTGGAATTTGCGGTGAGTGTGGTGCCGTGCCCCCCGGAGAGGGCAGCAATCAGCCTGGAGACGATGAGAAGACGCTGCAGAGTGCAAATTATCGCGCATGGACCGTGCGGCGGACCAGCCTGTAGGCGGGCTTCCGGGTGAGGATTGAGGACGGCATTGAGAATCACAGCGGCGGCATGGTAGCCTTTGCGTGGGTGGTCATCCTGGGGGAAAGAGTGACCGGTTGGACCCGCACGGTCACCTTTCACTATCTCCGGCCATTGCGCAGTTAGTGTATCAAAGTGCCGAGCTCTGTCGGCGGCATCGTTTTCCAATGCAGCTGCTCGAAGCTGAAATATGGAGCGATCGGCCTGCTTAACGATGGGGTGATCGACCGGAGCAGCCACGATGAGCACGCGAGAACGCTGGCCATTCTCCCCATCGAAAAAGGGGATTGCTTGTACTGCCCCCGGCCAGCAAGGCCGCATTCAACCTTCCGCTGCCGTCATCTCAATGCGCCGCCAGACTCCTGCTGGCCCCATCGCTGTCGTACAGTATTACCGCATCCGGGAGAACGTGGCCTGCAAAACCTGAAGGTCGGTAGCGCCCTTGGTGCGCTCCTTCGCTTTGGCGATGAGCTCGGCTTCCATCTGGTTCTTTGTCGGCCGTTTGACGTCCAAGAAAACCCCAAACACGCCGGGCCAGGGTTGCAGGGCAAGATCGAAGGCGGCGAGTTCGTTGGTTGGATCGTGTCGTTTGGCGTCTTCCGGAGTACCGTCGTTTTTCTTCAATTCAATGGTCTTGAACACGCCTCCCTTGCGGGGACTGGCGGCGTCGAAGGCCCCTTCGTTGAATTCCACGCATTCGGAAAGGACTTCGACGACCCCGAATCCGTCATGACGGGCGGCACGCTCCATCATCTCGACCATGTGGTTGACCTGCGAAGCGTGACTCCGCGCAATAAAGGTGGCGCCGCTATTAATGAGGGTGCGCATCGGATTGATCGGCTGGTCGATGGCCCCGGTTGGGTCGGTCTTCGTCTTGAAACCGATGGACGAGGTGGGTGACGTCTGTTTCTTGGTCAGACCGTAAACGTAGTTGTCCATGATAACGTAGGTTAGACGGACATTTTTGCGGGCGGTATGGACGAGATGGTTGCCGCCGATGGAGTAGCCATCCCCATCACCGCCGAAGGCGAAAACGTGCAGGTCGTCGTTCCCCAGACTCACGCCGACGGCAAATGGCAGCGTACGGCCGTGGAGAAAATGGACCCCATGGGTGTTTACAAAATAGGGGAATCGCGACGAGCAGCCGATGCCGGCCAGGCAGACGATCTTTTCCTGCGGATATTGCAGCTTCTCAAGCACGCGGTGGAACGAGGCCAGAACGGCGAAGTCGCCGCAACCGGGGCACCAGGTGGGGTGGTCGGCGGTGAGGTTCTTCTTGGTGAGGGGGGCGCGTTGGGCGGGGACTGGCGCTGAAACGATGGGAAGAGAGGACATGGGACGAGGAAGTGGAAGTGAGAGTGAGAGGCGAGCCGAGGAGGCCGAAGCAGGCGGGACCTATTTGCGACCCAGGTAGCGGTTAACACCGGCAACGATGTCGCTTACCTTGAAGGTGAGCCCGTCGGTCTTGTTGATGCCGCGGATGGAATCGTTGCAGTAGCGGGCGCGGAGCATGGTGGCGAACTGGCCGTAGCCATACAGCCCTTCGTCGTTCAACTCGGCCACGAGGATCTGCCGGTAATGACGGAAGATCTCGTCGAGCCCCGGTTCCAGCGGGTGGAGATAGCGCAGGTGAACCTGGCCGATTTTCACGCCATCCATCCGCAATTGCTTGAGGGCTTCGTGGGCGGGGCCCCAGGTCGATCCCCATCCGACCAGAAGCACTTCCCCCTCCTGATCGCCGTAGACCTGCGGCGGGGAGAGCTCGGCACCCAACGCCTTGATCTTTTCGCGGCGCTTGATGGTCATTTTCTGGTGCATAGCCGGGTTGCCTGTAGGGTGCCCCATCTCGTCGTGTTCCAGCCCGCTGACGATCGGGTAGGAACCGGAATCGATCCATGTGCCCGGCGGTGCGTGGTGGGTGAGTTGGTCGAGCGAGTAAGGTTTGAAATCGGCTCCTCGAGGTGCGCGCTCGATCGCGGGGCTGCCCATGATCTTTTCCAGGTCGGGTTCGTCGAAGGCTTCGATGCGTGTGGCCAGGGACTGGTCAGTGAGGACGATGACTGGCGTACTGTATTTGCGGGCGATGCGCACCGCTTCCTGCACGAAATAATAGCAGTCCTCGACATTCTTGGGCGCCAGCACGACTCGCTGGGAGTCCCCATGGCTGCCAAAGATGGCCTGCAGCAGATCGCTCTGTTCGACCATGGTGGGAAGGCCGGTGCTGGGGCCGCCGCGCTGAACATTGATCACAATGAGGGGAACTTCAGCCATCACGCCCCAACCAAGCCCCTCCATCTTTAGCGAAAGGCCGGGGCCGGAACTGTTGGTGACGGCCAGATGCCCGGAATAGGAAAAGCCGAGCGCGGTCGAGACGGCTGCGATCTCGTCTTCGCACTGGACAAAGATGCCGCCGTATTTGGGCAGTTCGGCGCGAAGGATCTCCATCACGCTGGTCGCCGGGGTGATGGGGTAGGCGGCCCCATAGCGCACTCCCGCAGTGATGAGACCGAAGGAGAGGGCCTGATTGCCGTCCATCGTCACCTGCGGCCGGCCGGAAGGATGAGGGGTGGCGGTGAAATTATAGTAGCAGTCGCGGACGTTGTCCGTAGGCCACGCATAACCGGCGTCGAACGTCATGAGGGCGTTGCGCACTATGTCTTCGCTGCGACCGCCGAAACGCTCCTTGATCAGCGCGGTGAGTTTTGAAATATCGAGGTTAAAGATGCGGGCCAGGAGGCCGAGCACATAGATGTTCTTGCCCTTGTCCTTGCCGGTGCCGCCGACGGCCTCAACCGTGGCATTGGTGATGGGCACTCCGATGTTGGTGAAACGTTTGTCGTCAGGGTTGGGTGTGACGTTGCCGGAGTCGTAGATGAGGACGCCGCCCGGCCGGAGGGAGTTGATATGGCTTTCGTAGCTGTGCTGGTAGAAGGCCACGAGGAAATCGGCCTGATCCCCGGCCGAGAGGATGTCTCCCGAGCCCATGCGTACTTGAAAAATGGACGGGCCGCCGGAAATCGTCGATGGAATCGTCATGAAAGTCATCACGTCCTGATCGCTGCGGCCGGCGAGCCGAGCGAGGAAACCCCCGATGGTCTGGATGCCATCCTGGGAATTGCCGGCGAGTCGAATGACGACGTCATTAATGGAGCGCGGCGTGATGTTGGCCGGATGGGAGGTGGAATTTTGGCTGACCATGGCAATATATTAGATGTTTTATCTGAGAGGTCCTGTCAACGGCGTGGGCCAGGAACGAAAGGGACTATTCGCTGGTATGATTCCATGGGGACCGAGGTTGACTTTGTCTTATCGCGGATGCCCGCGACAAGCCCCTGATGGCCAGTGCCATGCCGACGAAAGCATCAGGAAGAATTCCTGCTGAAGCGTTGTGAGTGTGATCTTTCAGGCAGCGGGCGCAGACTCATAATCTGAGATTTTTCCTATAAGATATTCTTGTCAACAACCGCGTGCGTAATGAAAACCAATCAGCGACGGATGAGTTAACCGCCTCGGGTGAATTGGCCGGCACAATTTTCCAGCTGCAGCACGATCTGGGGGAGTGGGAGAAGCCGTTCTCACGCGCCGTTCGGCGAGAGTGCAAGGCCGCGATCCGTCGGAAATCAACTCCCCGTCCATCTTCCATGAAACGTTCCGCTATCGCGGTCTGACGCTGCTCGCGCAAAGAAGGCAAAATCACGTTATCCGCAACTGGTGTCCCGCAAGCCGCCCCTTGCCCCTGTTGGCCCGCACGCGCATCTGCCCCGGACCGTTCGCATTCCATGAGTCGCTCCGATGCGGATCGACGAGAACACAGCCAAAGCGAAGGCCCATGGCTGGTTTCCTGCGTATTGCATGCGACCATCACGCTGGCGGCTATGCTGGAGTGATCCGTTCCCGCCACCGCACTTTCTCAATCACCGGGGAAGCGCCGATGAAAAAACGGCGGCTGCTTTGACCCCGGCCGATTTTTGGTTTTATTGGCTGCCGCTGGTCATCCCGCCTGATTTGCGTACGCCCCCATGGGGAGGCATTATGGATGCAAGAATGGCCGGCCGAATCGATGTAACCTTGCCCTACGGGAAAAACACTGATCGGCGTCATGATCGGAATCTGTGTCCCCTTCGTGGCGGGATATTTTTTTGTGATCCGCGGAGGTATGCCGGTGGCCACCAAGGGTGAGCCACTCCCCTTGGAGAAGTTCGTCGCCAATAAGGCGCTACATGCCGCCATCGACAAGGAGGCGGGCAAGCCGGCTCCGATTTCCGCCGACGAATCCAATCTCCTCATCGGGGCGCGGATCTATCAGGAGCAATGCGCGGTTTGCCACGGACATCTTGGGCGTCCATCCTCTGCGATTGCCCGGGGACTGTTTCCGAAGCCCCCGCAGTTGCTCCCGCCCATGAAGGGCGTCACTGACGACCCAGTAGGCGAAATCTATTGGAAGGTAAAAAACGGCATCCGCCTCACCGGCATGCCGGGATACGTCGACAGTATTTCGGACACCGAAATATGGCAGGTCAGCCTGTTCCTACTCCATGCCAACGAACTCCCCGCTTCTGTCCAGCGGGTTCTTCGCCCCTGAATCCGCACCCCCGGGGCCGGGGGCTTCCTTCCGGCGATACTATCGCACTGCGGTGTAGCCACCGGGCACCCCGCCTCGGGAAAAAAGAAACTGGAAAAGTTCGATGGTGCGGGCCCGAAACGCTCCGGCACAGCTCAGAAGATAGTAGCGCCACATCCGGCCGAACCGCTCGCCATAGATGTGGCGAAAGCGATCCCAGGAACGGCTGAAATTCCGCTCCCAAGCGAGCAGGGTCTTGTCGTAGTGTGGACCGAAATTCTGCACGTCCTCAAGGACGAACAGGCCTTCCGCGGCGCGCGTCACCTGGGCAGGCGACGGCAGCATGGAATTGGGGAAGATATAGCGCATGATCCACGGGTCGGAACACACCCGCGAAACGTTGCCGCCGATCGTGTGGCAGAGGAATAGGCCGCCATTGTCCAGGCACCGGGTCGCCGCCGTCATAAAAGCCCGGTAGTTCTTATACCCCACATGCTCCATCATGCCCACACTGACGATGCGGTCGAATGGCTCAGCCACTTCGTGGTAATCCTGCAGTCGGATTTCGATCGGCAGGCCGCGGCAGGACTGGACGGCGTAGGCCTGCTGTTCCCGGGAGATCGTGATGCCTACCACATTGCAGCCGTATTGCTCGGCCGCAAATTTTGCCAGTCCGCCCCAGCCACAGCCGACATCAAGAAGCCGCAGTCCGGCCCGCAGTCCGAGTTTGCGGCAAATCAGTTCCATCTTGCGTTGCTGGGCTTCGATGAGGTCGTCGGTTCCGTCGAAATAGGCGCATGAATACTGGAGATCCTGGCCGAGCATGGCCGCGAAGAAATCGTTGCCGATATCGTAGTGCGTCTCCGCCACCTGGCGGGCGCGGCGTACCGTCTGCCGATTGACGAGTGCGGCGGTGACAAGAGCGGCGACATTGGTGAGGCTGAACCGTACCTGCTCGTCGAGATGGGCCCGTTCGGCGCGGCAGCACATCTCATCAATCGCGGCGCAATCCCACCACCCGTCCATGTACGCCTCACCGAAGCCTAAGGTGCCGCGGGCAAGCACACGCCGATAGAACCGTTCGTCGTGGATGCGTAGATCCCATGGGCGCGAACCATTCATGCGAATGTCGGCCTTGGCGAACAGATCCGTGATGATTCCCTGTGCGAGTGCGGGCATGAATCACCCCCACCAGTTTCATAATGCGCCGATCGGCCGCTAAGTCAATCGGCTGGCGGTGGGGGCTCAGCGCGAGGTGAGGTGCCAATGGTGGCAGAGCGGGCAGAGATAGGCTTTGCGGTGGCGTTCGACCCCGGCCAGGAGTGCAGCATCGAGGGCGTCGCCCTGGCGGCGATATTTCCTCTTGCCTGTGCACATGCGCTGTCGCTCTTCCTGCGTTGGCTTCTTCATGAATCGGCGATGATCGAATATTGGTTAGGCCGGCGGGGCCGGGAGTTGAAGTCCAAACGGTAGCGGAGCCGAGGGAACCAGCAGTCCTTCAATGCGCCGGCGTTGTCCCAAGGAACTGTGGAACGGCGAGGTTCCCTCCGGGGCGGAGCCGTGGTAAGCAATCCTTTGACAAAAAAGGCGGCGCCCGGTGTGAGGCGCCGCCAGTTGGGAGAATAAACGGGTGGCTAGAAGCGAACGGTCGTGCCGACGTTGATCGTCCGCGGAGAGCCGAGGAATACCTCGGCCCGTTGCGCACTGTGGGAAGGCGTACCGTAGATGCCTTCATAGGAACTATTGTCGGTGGCATCGGAGACGTACACTTTGTCAAACAGGTTGAAGACATGGACAAAGGTCGTGACATCGAACCGATCGTTCCTGAGCGGAAGCTGATAATAGAGGTTCATGTCGAAGATCGAATAGTTGGGGATCTTCCAGGGCTGGCCGCGGTCCGCCGAGTTGTTGCGCGAAGTCGGATCATAATCCGACCAATAACGCTGGTACCAGCGGCCCACCAATTTAGCCGACAAGCCTTTCAGCGGAAAGAAGGATGTGCTGACAGTTCTCCCCCCCATCCAATGGGTCCTCGCAGGAATCGGCCAGCTTTCTCCGTGCTTTTTCTCGGTCAGTGTGACTCGGGCATCAAAAGGGGGATTTCTCGCGGTTGTGGCAAGAAACGCGCTGGTCTCGGCAATTGTTGCGTCGTCTTATGGAGCACTTTTCTCTAAAGTACTTTTAATTATGTCCATCGCATTTCCCAAACTTACGCCGGAAGAGGCTGCCGCCATGGTCAGCAACGGCGACATCATTGGATTTAGCGGATTTACGCTAGCGGGTGCGCCCAAGGCGGTGCCCGCGGCGATTGCCGCTCGGGCCACCGCCGAGCATGCTGCCGGCCGTCCCTTCAAGATCGGGGTGATCACCAGCGCATCGACCGGTCCGTCGCTCGATGGCGTACTGGCCAAGGCCGACGCGATTCGGTTCCGCACCCCCTACCAGTCCAATTCGGACCTGAGAAAAAAAATCAATGCCGGCGAGGTGCACTATTTCGACATGCATCTGTCGCTGTTGCCGCAGACCGTGCGCTATGGATTTCTCGGCAAGTTGAAATTTGCGATCGTCGAGGCCTGCGAGGTTTCCCCCGCTGGCGAGATCGTCCTGACCACGTCGGTCGGCGCGTCGCCGACATTCTGCAACGTGGCGGAGAAGGTGATCATCGAGCTTAATCACGCCCAGACTCCGGCCTTGCGCGGATTCCACGACATCTACGAACCGAACGATCCGCCGAGCCGCCGCGAAATTCCGGTCTATGGTGTGCGTGACCGCATCGGCACGACTGTCGTTAAGGTCGATCCCTCCAAGATCGCCGGCATCATCGAGACCAACGAGACTGAAGATTCCGGCAACTTCGATGTGCCCGACGAGACCATGATTCGCATCGGACACAACGTCGCCGAGTTCCTCGCCGGCGAACGCCACCGCAGCTCCATGCAAAAGTCATTTCTGCCCATCCAGTCAGGCGTGGGCAACATCGCCAACGCGGTGCTCGGTGCAATGGGCGAGCATCCGGACATCCCTCCCTTCGAGATGTATTCCGAGGTGCTGCAGGATGCAGTCTTCAAGCTGATGCAGAAGGGCAAGCTCCTGTTCGCCAGCACCACAGCCATCACGGCGAGCCCGGAGATGAGCAAGCAGTTCTACGCCAATCTCGACTTTTTCCGTTCGCGCCTCGTTCTGCGGCCCCAGGAAATATCCAACCACCCGGAGATCGTCCGCCGCCTCGGTGTCATCTCCATCAACGCCGCCATCGAGGCCGATTTGTTCGGCAACATCAACAGCACGCACGTGCTCGGCTCGAGCATGATGAACGGCATTGGCGGATCGGGCGATTTCACCCGCAACGCCTTCATCTCGATCTTCGTCTGTCCGTCGCTGCAGAAGGGCGGCAAGATCAGCACCATCGTCCCGCTGGTCAGCCACGCCGACCACAGCGAGCATTCCGTGCAAGTCATCATCACCGATCAGGGTGTGGCCGACCTGCGCGGCAAGTCGCCGCAGGAACGCGCCCAGCTAATCGCCGATAAGTGTGCTCATCCGGATTTCCGCGACGCTCTGCACCGCTATGCCGCGTTGAGCAAGAACGGGCATACGCCGATGACCTTGAGCAAGGCCTTCGCGTTCCACCAGCACTTCATGAAGACTGGTGACATGCGGGGCGTCGATCTGAGCTGATCGCTGCTTTGCGTTTCTCCCCCTGTCCGGCGGCCACTGGTGCCGCCGGACCATCAAGCCCGCGAACGGCGGCCAGCCGTTTCGCGGGCTTTGAGTTATAGCCCGGTTTCCCGCGGCAAGGGCGGCTTGGCGATCACTTGGCAGAAAATGCCGGGCGGCCACCGGTTCGCGGCGCATTCGGGGAATACTCATGTGGGCATGGCCGTGGGAGGGAGTCATGCCAGCCCCCGGATTGGACGGCCTGGCGAAGTGCGACCCTGTGCCGCGCCCCGAATCAGGCTCGCGCAAGCCAGCAGTCGGGTTGAAGCTGCCATTTATTTCAACCTGCCTGAATGTTCATGAAGGTATTCTGGCTGGTGCTCGCGGCATGATCGGAAGCCGCCTCCTCAGGTAGGCGTTGCGGCACGGTCACCATCTTGTGGGAGCGCGCCCCGCGCCCCGATGATTTCCTTTTCACGGACCAGCCTCCTGCGGTGGCCGAGGAGGTGACGCCTGGAACCCTACGGACGAGATCTCCATGGCCCGGGGACACGAGGCCGTGATCAGTGCGGTTGGACCTGGCGTGGATTTCATCATCGGTGCGGCCAGAGTGCTTCTCGAAAGTCTGTCCCAGGTCGGCGTCAGGCGCTTGGTTGTTGTGGGCGGCGCCGGCGGCCTCGAAGTGCCGCCCGGGATGCAGGGCTGTCCGCTTCGCCGCATTTCGTCTGTCCATCGGGTGATTGTCCGGGCGCACTGCGAAGCTCTCGCGCACTACAGGAAGAGCCGGCTGCTCGACTGGAGCAATCTTAGCCCGCGGCGCTTATTGAACCCGGAGCGCGCACAGGCCAGCTCCGACTAGGCGGCAGCCAGTTGGGCGTCGATGCGCCGGGACAGAGCCGTATTTCAGCCGGGGATTACGAGGTCGCCTTGCCAGATGAGATCGTGAAATCCCCTCATGTCCGCCGGCACTTCACGGTGGCATATTGAACCGTCGAACGTCGCTGGATGGACTCAAGTGAGTTTTTCAGGCGCCACCAGGATGCCGTTGTCGTCGCTGTAGAGCCAATGACCAGGAGTGAAAGTTGCACCCCCGAACATGACGGATACATCCATCTGTCCGGTGCCTTTTTTACCACTCTTCTTCGGATTGGATCCCAGTGCCTTGATGCCAAAATCCAGTCCCGCCAGCGCGTGAACATCCCGGACGGCGCCATGGATGATGACGCCCGACCAGCCGTTCCTTTCCCCCAAGCCCGCGACGAGATCTCCCATCAGTGCGCAACGAAGGCTGCCGCTTCCATCGACCACCAGCACCTCGCCGTCGGAAGGCGTTTCCAGCATGCGCCGCAGCAGCACATTATCCTCGAGGCACTGCAACGTCCGGATCCGGCCGGAGAAAACGTGGCGTCCGCCATATTGTTTGAACTGTGTTTCGCAGGAACCGCAGCGGTCGCCAAAATCATCGTAGAGATCGGGGGTCGTGAAGGACATGGCAAGAAAGCTGAATGATGTGTGGGGAAACAATATTACCAATAGGAAGTCGCGCGCGCAAAGTCTAGTCGCTATCGGGGCATTCCCCATTTGAGCGGGGCGAAGTGACAGGATCTTTCTCAATCTGGCGTTGACCTGCCATCCGGGAAATCAGTCTGGATCGGTCGGGCGCCGGACGATGCGGGGCTGCCTGTCTGACGCGTTTTCTAGTTGCTTTCAGTGGCAAAGAAGAGGGGTTGGTGGGCGAGCCATTTAAGGCGGGGACGGAAGGAGAAAACAGCCTTTATCCCCGCCGTCAGGCGAACCTCGGGGATGATCCGATCTGATTTCAGACTTTCGCTCTGTTGTCGCTCTTGATGTGCGCATGGCGGCGGGTGGTGGTGTATTGGCGGAGCGCGGCATTAAACGGCTGGCCCGACATGCGCACCGATTGGTTGCGATCCGGCAAGAGTTCCTCCTCGGCTGCGCCTGCCGCGATCAATAGCAGCAATTCCGCCCGCGCCGGCAGACGTCTGGTCGGGTAGCCGGCGTAAGTCGCCAGCCAGCGCAGGGTTTGATACCGGGACGTGTCAGGAGAGCCAATCACTGTGGCACGATGCCGGGCTCAGGAACGGCGGTCAATGCGACTGTGTGGCCAAAGATGCAAGGATGGTTCCATCAGGGGTTTTAAAGGAGTGAATGACGAGGGGTGGGATGCGCTTGCAGAGATTGCACTGGGGGAGGAGACCGCTCAAATTGGCCGGCTCCATGGCGCTTTTGACACTGCTTGATGTTAGCCTCAGCTTCGGCGGTCCGGCCGTGCTGGAAGACGTGAACTTCCAGATCGACCCGGGCGAACGTGTCTGCCTGCTCGGACGCAACGGCTCGGGGAAATCCACCTTGATGCGGATCATTGCCGGCGAACTGCAGGCCGATCGCGGCGAGGTATTCCGTCAGCCGGGCGCGGTAACTACCCGGCTGGCGCAGGAAGTGCCGGTGGACCTGCCGGGCTCGGTGTATGACATCGTGGCTGGGGGACTCCGGCCGTCCGCTGGCGGGCATGAGGAGGATTGGGAGCGCGAAGTGCGCGTCGAGCGGCTGATCGAGCGGTTGCAACTTCCGGCCGCGAAGGAGTTTGGCGCCTTGTCAGGCGGACAAAAACGCCGGGCTCTCCTCGGCCGGTCCCTTGCCGGCCAGCCCGACCTGTTGCTGCTCGACGAACCAACCAATCATCTGGATCTGGAATCAATTCTGGCGCTGGAGGATTTTCTGCTCACCGAACAACCGACGCTGTTCTTCGTCACGCACGATCGGGCTTTTCTGCGCCGGCTGGCCACGCGGATTGTGGAACTTGACCGGGGACGGCTGGCGGGCTGGGCCTGCGATTACGACACCTATCTCAATCGCAAGCAGGAGGTGATGGAGGCGGAGGAGCGACAGCAAGCGGCCTTCGACAAGAAACTGGCGCAGGAGGAGGAATGGATCCGGCGCGGCGTGCGGGCACAGCGCAAGCGGGCCGGCGCCCGCATCGAGGCGCTCAAGGCCATGCGGGCCGAGCGGCGTGCCCGCCGCGAGCGGCAGGGGAATGTCAACCTGCGGCTGGCCGAGGCAGGCCGTTCAGGGGTGAAGGTCGTCGAGGCGGAGGAGATTTCCTTCTCCTGGCCCGACGGCCGGATGCTGGTGCGCGATTTCACCACGATCATCACGCGGGGCGACAAGATCGGCCTGCTGGGTCCCAATGGCGCGGGCAAGACGACGCTGATTAAACTGCTGCTCGGGCAGCTGGCGCCGACGTCCGGCCAGATTAAGCACGGGACCAATCTCGAGGTCGTCTACTACGACCAGCTGCGCGGGCAGATCGACGACAATATGACTGTTGCCGACAACATCGCCGGCGGAAATCCGACGGTGACCATCGAGGGACGTGTGCGCAATGTGATCAGCTACCTCGGGGATTTCCTGTTCACTCCCGACCGGGCGCGGACCCCGGCGCGGGTGCTGTCGGGCGGCGAGCGCAACCGTCTGCTGCTGGCCCGGTTGTTCACCAAGCCGGCGAACGTGCTGGTCCTCGACGAGCCGACCAACGATCTTGATGTGGAGACGCTCGATCTGCTGGAAGATCTGCTAGTTGAATTCAAAGGTACGCTTTTGCTTGTCAGCCACGATCGCGAGTTTCTGGACGAGGTCGTGACGAGCACGCTGGTTTTTGAGGGAGATGGCCGGATCGGCGAGTTTGTCGGTGGCTACAGCGACTGGCTGAGGGAAAAACAAAGCCTGATTGCTGCAACGACGGCGAGAGTGGAGCCGGCCGAGCCCGTCGTGACGACGGCACCCAAGGCGGCTACACCGCGTAAGCTGACCAATCGGGAACGCCGGGAACTCGAGGAACTGCCCGCCCGGATCGAGGCGCTCGAGGCCGAACAGGCGGAGTTGACGGCAAAACTTGCCAGTCCGGCGTTTTATCAGGGCGAGTCCGGGGCCGTGAAGGCAGCGCGGACGCGATTGGAGGGCATCGAACAGGAGACGAACAGGGCCTTTGCCCGCTGGGAGGAACTGGAGGCCGCGAGGGTGGCGGCAGAGGCTTGAAGCGGAGCCCTCTCCCTGCCGGCGAGAAGTCACGCCTGCATGGCGGTTGTGACTGGAACCGCAAGATCTCCGCCCAAAAAAAGGCGCGGACTTGGCCGCGCCTTTCGCTCGTGGGAAAGGGTTACTTCTTGGGCATTTGCGCCTGGAGATCCTGGAGGCGTTTCTCGAGAGAATTCATATCGCCGACGAGGCGTTCTTCCACCTTCTTGCGTTCGCTGCTGTTGACGATGCTGAGGTTGGAGGCGTCGCGCACCACGTTGGCCGGCAGGGAGAGGATGCGCGTGACAAGCGACTGATCCTTGAAGCTGCTGAGGTAGAGCGCGGTGATCTCATGCGAGAGCTTGAGCGAGTCCTCGGCGATGGCCTGCGACACCATCAGCTGGCTGTTCAATTGCTGGTTGCGGGACATCTCGGAATTCAGCACCCCGCTGATCTGATCGGAAATCCGTTGCGAGTACTGGGCAATGGACTCCCGGGTGAGATTCTGGTCCTGCGACATTTCGGAAAGGATGGGCTGTATTTTTTCCGCCAAGCGGGAGGACACCTTGTCAATTTGCTCGTTCTGGACCTTTTCCGCCTCCTCTGGCGTCTTCGGCAGGGGGTTGTAAGGCTGGACCTTCTTGGCAATGGCCTCGGCAAGGGCGTCGACCTTTTCGGCATTGAGCTTGGCGACTTCCTCCTCGGTCATGAAGACATCGGCCTGGCGTTTGGCGATGGCATCCTTCAGGAGTTGGTTGACCGATTCGATGTGCCGGCGGGTCTCATCGGCTGAGGCTTTGAGCTCGGCATTGGTTTGCTCCCGTAAAGCGTTGATTTCCGACTGCTGGCGCGTCGTCAGTTCGGTGATTGTTTTCTGGTAGAACCAAAATCCCGCGCAAACGAGAATAACGGCGGTAAGAATTGCCGCCGGAAGTTGCTCTTTAAGCTTTTGCCACATAGTAGTGCGGTGTTGAGTTACAAGACTTGCGACCCTCATATCAGATTGAAGTTCAATTTCAATGCCGCCGTTTCTCACCGTGTCCGGCGGGCAATCCGATCATTCCTGAGCAACCATGAGCCTGAACCGATGCGAGCAAATGTTGTTTGATTACTGGGCGCGGCAGCCGGAGGAAAAAAGGCACTGGGAGGCCAAGGTGCGCGATTTGACCCATGGAGGGCAGGATTCTCTAGCAGTCAGCCGATTGATTGAGAAGGAATTGTGGGATTATTTTAAGGAGCGGAGCGGTCAGGTCGAGCCGTTCCGGCGTTGTGCGTCTCAATTTGGGCTGACCAGAGTAAGCCTGCAAAATCTCGCGGAGTACCTTGTGCGATTGTGGGGACCACCGCCCAAGCCCAAGCAAAAGCCGCTACGGTAATCAAAGGGGTGGGGAGGGACTACATGGCGGCCAGCCAGGACCCTTGTAGAAGTCTTCGTGATTATTGAATTTACAAAAGTGTAAATTGGGTTCTAGTTATTCACAGGTTATCCACAGTCTATGGACCAGCTGCTAGCGGCTCATCCTCCCCATCCGCAGTTAAAGGTCGGCACCAGGGTCAAGACCTACGTCCTCGACACGAACGTCTTGCTGCACGATCCGCAGTCGCTCTTCAAGTTCGAGGAGAACAATCTAGCCATCCCGGTCGAGGTGTTGGAGGAGCTTGACGCCATCAAAAGCGAACAGTCCACCGAGCGTGGCCGCAATGCCCGTCGGGTGCACCGCCTGCTGCAGGAGCTGTTGCCTGACTCCCGGTCCATGCACGAGGGTGTCAAGCTGCGAAGCGGCGGCACGCTTTCCGTCATCATCAACCGGTATGTGGTCGAAAACAACTGGTCGTCACCCGCCATGCAGCGGTTGCGTGCTGTCCTCCCGGACCTGAGCAAAAAGGACAATCGCATCATCGCCTGTGCGCTCTTCGTGCAGGAGTCCTTCCCGCCGCCGACCATCCTTGTCACCAAGGATGTGAATGTGGCGCTGAAGGCTCGCGCCGTCGGTCTGGAGGCCGAGGATTATCTGAATGACAAGGTTCCTGAGAATCCCGATGCGGAATCCTACCCAAAAGTGCCGCTCGATATTTACGGGCTGCAGCGCTTTGCGTCAGAGGGTGGGCTGCACATCGAGTCCGAACTGGCAGAGCGGTTGTTGTGCAACGAATATGTGCTGCTGACGACGCCAGAGGGCAAAACCATGCCGGCGCGCTACCACGGGGCGGGCTTGGTGCGGCGGCTGCGGATTCCCGATTTTGTCAAGGCCCCGGGCGGCATCCCTATCCGCCCGCGAAATCTCGAACAGCAGTTCCTCATGGATGCCCTGCTCGACGAAAGCATTTCGCTGATCACCTGCTTCGGCAAGGCCGGCACCGGCAAGACCCTGCTCTCCACCGCCTGCGCCCTTCACCAGACCATCGACGAGCAATCCCGCTACGACGGAGTTTCCATCTCTCGTCCGGTCATCGCACTGGGCAGCGACATCGGCTTCCTCCCGGGCTCGCTGGAGGAGAAGATGAGACCTTGGCTGCAGCCTTATTACGACGCACTCGAGGTGCTCATGCCCTCAAAGCCGCCCAAGGAGCAGCAGTTTGTCTCCAAGAAGATCGCGAAGAAAAAAAAGAAGCATCACGAGGAGATGTTTAACCTGCCGGCGGATCCTCCTTATCACAACGGCAACGGGCATCTGGCCCCGATCAAGCCCTATGAGCGCCTCATCAAGAGCGGCATGGTGGAAATCGAGGCACTGTGCTTCATCCGCGGGCGCTCCATTGCCCGGCGTTTTTTCATCCTCGACGAAGCGCAGCAACTGACGCCGCACGAGGTAAAGACAATCATCACCCGCATCTCCGAAGGCTCCAAGATCGTGCTGATTGGTGATCCGGCCCAGATCGACAATCCCTACGTCGACTCGCGCAGCAACGGCCTCGTCTACTGTCACAACCGGATGAAGGGACAGACGATTGCGGCCCACGTAAAACTCTCCAAAGGCGAGCGCTCGAAACTGGCCGAACTCGCGGCGGACCTGCTCTAAACCGCCCGGGGCGGATGGCGGAAGGGAAGGAGCATGGGTCGCGGCGCCGGGCCGCTCCAAATCGTCTTGCGAACCACAGGACTTTTCCGCGACACTGCCGTACCGTGAAAGACGTGGAGGCGCAAAGCGCACGCGGCGGTCCGACCCGAGAAAAGGATGAGCTTTACCTGGCGCAGACCGAGATACGCGATCTGAAGCAGACCGTGGCGGCGCTGCGGACGAAACTGGAAGAAGTGCAGGCCGGTCGGGACGACGCCGTGCAGGCGGCTGTGGCCGCGGCGCGGGATGAGATCCGCCAGCTGCACCACGCCATCCAGGCGCTGCGCGATGAATTGCAACGGCTGCAGGCAGCCAAGGAGGAAGAGGTGCAGGCGGCGGTGGCCGCCGGCGCCGACGAGGCCCGCCAGCTGCACGAAACCATCGTCCTCATGCGCACGGAACTGGAGAACGAGGCGGCAATGCACGCCGACGCGCTGGAGCGGCATCGGCAGGTCGCCAACGACGAGCTGCGCCAGCTGCGCGAAACCATTGCCGTGCTGCGCACCGAACTTGAACAACATCATGGACGCCAATTCTCTTGAACCTTCGTCCCGCCACTCCGGCGCTTCCCGCCCGTCCCGCGAAACGCTGAACTCGCTCGGCGCGAAACTGCGGCGCAGCGATCTGCTGCTGCAGCTCTCGCGGCGCATCGCCGCGATCGAGAATCTTGATGAATTGCTTGGCACCCTGGTCGATCTGGTGGCCGCGGAGACGCACGCCGAGCGCGGCACGCTTTTCCTGAATGATCCTGCCACCAATGAACTCTACTCCCGAGTCGCGCAGGGCACGCTTAACCGGGAGATCCGCGTCCTGAACAACTCGGGGATAGCCGGCGCGGTCTTCCAGTCGGGCCGGGGGGAGATTGTGAATGATGCCTATGCCGACCCGCGGTTCAATCGCGACGTCGACCAGAAGACGGGTTTCACGACGAAATCGATCCTTTGCGCCCCGGTGAAGACAGCTCGCGGCGATGTGATCGGGGTTGTGCAGACGCTGAACAAGCGCGCGGGCGTTTTTACCGGCGAGGATCTTGAATTGCTGGAGGCAATGGCGCTCCAGGCCTCGGTGGCCCTGCAAAACACGCAGTTCATCGAGCGGATGAAAAGGACGCGCCAGCAGGAGATGGAATTCCTTGACCTGGTGGCGGACATAACCAGCTCACTCGAGCTTTCCGTGCTGCTTCGGCGCGTCATGAGCGAGGCCACCCGCATGCTCAAGGCCGACCGCTCGACGCTTTTCCTCAACAACGAAAGGACAAACGAACTCTGGTCGGAGGTGGGTGAGGGCCTGAACGCGATCCAGATCCGCCTGCCCAATCATGTCGGCATCGCCGGCGCCGTGTTTCAGTCGGGTCGCACCATCAACATTCCACACGCCTACGCGGATCTGCGCTTCAACCCCGCCTTCGACAAGAAGACCGGTTATTTCACGCGCTCGATCCTGTGCGTGCCCGTCGTCAACAAGAGCGGCAAGGTCATAGGCGTCACCCAGGCGCTGAACAAACGCGGCGGCCCGTTTACCGCGGAGGACGAGGCCCGGCTCAGGGCGTTTACCGCGCAGGTTTCGATTGCCCTCGAGAACGCCAAATTGTTCGACGACGTGCAGAACATGCGGAATTACAACCAGTCCATCCTCGAAAGCATGTCGAGCGGCGTGATCACGCTAAACGAGGACGGCCGCATCCATACCTGCAACGCCGCCGGCTACCGCATCCTGCGTTGCGCGGAGCCGGATGTGCTCAACCGACTGGCGGAGGAGTTCTTCACCGGGCCCAACCAGTGGGTCGGCGATCGGCTGAAGAAGGCCGGCGAGACGGGCGCCAGCGATGTTCTGATGGATGCAGTGATGGAGTTCGGGGGCGATAAACTCAGCGTCAACCTGACCATCCAGCCGCTGGTGAGCCTCAAGGGCAAGCGCCTGGGGTCCATGCTGATGATCGAGGACATCAGCAGCGAGAAACGCATGAAGTCCACCATGTCCCGCTATATGGATCCCGGCCTCGCGGACAAACTGCTGGCGGGCGGCGCCGACATCCTTGGCGGCCAGAGCGTCGAGGCTACGGTGCTGTTTTCTGACATCCGGTCGTTCACGACACTGTCCGAGGAGCTGGGCGCGCAGGGCACGGTCGCGCTGCTAAACGAGTACTTTTCCATCATGGTCAACTGCATCACCGAGCAGGGCGGCATGCTGGACAAGTTCATCGGCGATGCGGTCATGGCCGAATTCGGCATCCCGATTTCGCATGGTGACGACCCCGATCGCGCGATACGGGCAGCGATAGCGATGATTACCGAGTTGCGAGCCCTCAATCAGCGGCGGCACGAGCGCGGGCAGAAGCCGATCCGCATGGGCGTCGGGCTCAACACGGACACCGTCGTGTCGGGCAACATTGGATCACCCAAGCGCATGGACTTCACGGTCATCGGTGATGGCGTCAACCTGGCCTCCCGTCTTGAGAGTGCCTGCAAGGAATATCACGCACAGATTCTCGCCAGTGAGTTCACCTGCCGGAAACTCAAGGGCACTTACCGGATGCGCGAGATCGATAAGGTCGTCGTCAAGGGCAAGACGGAGCCGATCGGCGTCTACGAGGTGCTCGATTTCCATACCGACGAGTCCTTCCCCAACATGTCCGAAGTCATCAACCAGTTTCGTGGCGGCTTGAAATACTATCGCAGCGGGGAGTTCGGGCGCGCGATTGCCCAGTTCCGCGAGGCCCTCGCGCTGCATCCCGGCGACCAGCTCAGTCAGACGTACATTCAGCGTTGTGAATACTTGAAGGATACCCCCCCCGGTCCCGGCTGGGACGGGGTCTGGGTGATGAAATCGAAATAGGGCAGCCACCGATTCCCTCCTTTGCGCCTGATCGAGGAGACCAACGCGGGTCGATGCCTGATGGTGGCGATCTGTCCAGACAGGCGCGGCTCAGGGCAGGTCCTCCACGCCGCGCAAAGAACTTCTCGGGAGTAGCGCCGATAAAGCGGACGGCGTTCAAATAAAAGGTGCCGGCGCGCTTGCTCTCCTCCCCTAACACGATCACCGGCTGCGGGAGGGGATCACTCCGCCGGCAATTTTTCCTCGGTGGGCTCTTTCTCGGGCTCCTTGTCGAGCAGGTTCGGTTTACCCTGACGCTGGGCCAGCCATTCCATGATTCCCGCGAAGAGCCCGGTGAACATCAGATCACCCAGCAGCGTGTTTCTGAAGAAAAAAACTGTGGGAGGGAACTCGGGATGCCCGAGGGTCAGGGCCTGCCACCAGCCGGCCAAGGATTTTGCGTAGAAGGGATCGCCCAGCCACTGTTGCGTATTGGTGGCGAAATAGAAGAGCAAGGCGCAGAGCAGGCTGCCATTGAACAGGTTGAGCCAGGATTTGCGCCGTGCGACAAAGGCGCCAGCCCACAGAGCTGCGGCGAAGCAGAGGTCGCGCACCGCTAGACCAGTCCACGGCGAACTGTAGCCGTATTCCTGCGCGTAGAAATAATTGAGATACAGATCGGAGAGCCCAAGCGCCACAAAGGGAATGATCCACATCCGGCGCCGGCGGAAATATACCGCCCCGCAGAAGGCGATCGCCATGACCGGCGAAAAGTTCGAGAGCGACGGATCCACCACGGGCAGCAGCCGGTAGAGGGTGGCGAAAATTATCAGTGCGATGGCGACAAGCATGATGTATTAATTAGGAAAGGGGTCGGGAAACCACAAAGAGAAAATGTGTCATGACTCCGCTGCCCGGGCCATCAACCACAACAAATCGGAAACGCGGTTGATGTATTGCAGGAGCAGGGGCCGCAAGAGGCGGCCGTGCTTGGCCAGCGCGACCAGACGGCGCTCGGCGCGGCGGGCCGACGTGCGGGCGAGATCAAGAGCGGCGGCGTGCAAATTCGCCCCCGGCGTGGCCCAGTCGCCCGGGAGCCGCCGCTGCGCTTCGATGGCGGTGATGGCGGCATCGACGCTTTCAAGATCGGCGGCGGTCAGTCTGGCAAATTTTTTCCGGGCATAACGTTTGGCATCGGCCTCGGCGCACGCGGCCTCTCCCATCAGGGCGACCAAATCGTGTTGGATGCGCTCGAGTGTCCTCCTGCGCGATGTCTTGCGACAGGTGGCTCGGGCCAGACCGAGCATGGCATTAAACTCGTCCAGGGCGCCCACGGCTTCGATCTGGGGATGGTCCTTGGGCACGCGTTGCCCGAAAAGCAGACTGCTGGTGCCGTCATCACCCGTACGTGTGGCGATGGAACGAAGGGAGGATTGGCGCCGTGAGGCCATGGCTATTTCGCGGCAGCGGCAGCGGCTCTGGCCCTCTCTTGGGTCTGTTTTTTAAGCTCTTTGATGGCGGGCTCCAGTTTGGCCCGGACTGCCTTGTCCATCCGTCCGGAATCGATGAAAAACACACCGTTTAGGTGATCGACCTCATGCTGGATGCACCGGGCGAACATGCCGTTGCAGCGGAGCGTATGAACGTTGCCGGCAGTATCCTGAAAATCCACCGCGATTTCGTCGGGCCGGACTACGTCGCCACGGATTTTTGGGAAGGACAGGCAGCCTTCCTCGCAAACCGTGGTGGGTTGGGGTACTGCTTCGACCCGGGGGTTAACAAGGACGAGCGGCATGAAAAGCTCCAACGGAGGGCGTGCGCCGTTGAAAGCCCAGTCGAAATCGCTTTCCACCCGACTCAGGTCCACCACGCACAGATGGATGGGATGGCCGACCTGCTGGGCCGCCAGCCCGATGCCGTCGGAGGCGTGCATGGTTTCAATCATGTCGCACGCCAGTTGGTTCAGGGCAGCGTCAAATACTGCGATCTTCTCGCCCTTTTTACGGAGCACGGGTTCGTTGTAGTGAACAATTCTTAGCAACATCGGTCGGAGGATGAACGAAAGTTAGGCTCGCGCCTTGCTGCGGCAAATAAAATTGTTTCATCCTTCATCTGTGACGACGCTTCCAGGAACAACTTTACCCTCTGCGGCCGGCAGAAATAGATCGTCTGTTGCCTGGGTGGGCTGGCTGGCGCTTGGGGTGGCCTTGCTCGGGCTGGCTTGGCTGCTGCCCGTCAATGTCAAATCCTTGAATCCAGCCTTGTTAAAGGAGGCCGGGCGCGACTCGACTACCACGGTCGCATTCGGTCGCGCCTTGCTGGAGATGGACAAACCCGGTCCGGCTACCCTCGTGGCTGAGGCGGCCCGCATGATCGAAGATCCGGCGGCACCGGCCCTGGCGCAGCAGCTCGCCGAATTTGGTCGCCGTCATCCGGAAATGATTCCGTGGGGCGGATGGGACGCCGTATTCGAACCGCTCCTGCAACCCAAGACCGGCGTGGGCGCGACGGAATCGCAGCCGGTTCTGAAATTCCTCGCGACCCGGCAGGCGCGGGAAACCCTGCGGCTTTACCTGTCGGTCTCGCGGTTGCCTGGCGTCCAGACCCTGCTCAAGACTGCCGGTCTTACCACCACAAAGCGTTTCGTGCCCGCGCACCTCGCTGGTGGCCAGCCGCTTGATGCCGTCATCCTGCTCACTGCTTGCCTGTGGCAGGAGGGGCATTTCCCCTCTTCCTTGCAGCGCGAGGTCCGCGGTTTGGCTGAGGACGCCATTACGACCGGTCAAATGGGGGGGATCGAGGAATTCTATCTGGACATCCTGTCGCTCGGCAAACGCCTTGACTGGGTGCAGCTTTCGGAACTGCTGCACACTGCAACCAGCACCGGCACTGTGGCGCAATTCGCCCATCTGGCGCGCATCGTTCCGGAACAACTACCGGTTATCTACACCGCGACGCTCATGTCGGGATCGGCGGATGCAGTGGCGCGTTACCTCATCGCCTTCGGCAAGACCGGGGCCGACAATCTTCACCAGGCCCTGACTTTTGGCCAGGGAGCAGTGGAGCAGCTTGTGCAACGGCAGGCGCCGATGACCCCCGGCACAGGCGCGGTGTTCGAGATCGGCGCGGCCTTCGCCCTGAGCAACCCTGAGCTGGCGCTGCTGGCCAAATACGGAGCGTTTCTGGCCGGCATCTTTTTGCTGCTGCGCTCGATTGACTTGCGGCTTTTTGCTCCGCTCGCACGCTCCGCCCGCGAGCTGGCTGGCACCCTGCCGCGGATGAAGAGCGGCCTGCTCGCCCTGATCCTGACCTTCATCTTCTTTGTGTTTTCCGAACCCTATTTGCTCAAGGCGGCCCCGGTTTCGGAATACCAGCTTCGGCTGGTCATTCCCGTACTGGGCGCTACCTCAGCACTCTCATCCGCAACCTCCGACGCCTCCGCCACTATGAACATGTCTACTGTGCTTTCCATCACCGTCTTTGCGCTGGTGCAGATTCTCATGTATGTGATCTGCCTGCTGAAAATATCCGAGATCGACCGGCGGACGCTGCCCAGCTCGCTGAAACTGCGGCTCATGGACAACGAGGAAAACCTGTTCGATGGCGGCCTGTACATCGGCATCGCCGGCACGGCCACGGCGCTGGTGCTGCAGGTGCTTGGCGTCATCGAAGCCAACCTTCTCGCAGCCTATTCATCGAACCTCTTTGGCATCGTGTGCGTGGCACTGGTGAAAATCCGCCACGTGCGGCCCTACAAGCACAAGCTTATCATGGATTCCGCCCAGCTGGCTTGAGCGCCGGATCCCCTTCGCGCCATGAACAAGACGCTGCTTCTCATTATCTGCGACTTCCTCCTGCTCAACCTCCTCGCGCTCACCCGCTGGGAGAAGGCGGAACCTTCGCATGCGCAGCTCACTTCGGCTGCGCCCAAGGCCGCGACGGCCGATCCTGCGGCTAATGCCGAGATGGTCGAACTCATGCGCATCTCGCTGGAGGATGAAAAAAACACCCGTGACCAGCTGTCCCAGCAGCTCCAGATCACGCAGGCGGATCTCCAGCAGCGCGAACAGAGCCTGACGAACGCGCAACAGCAGCAGGAAAAACTCCAGGAGACCCTCGCTGCGACCCAGGACGATGTGCGCGGTCTCGAACAGAAATACGGCGCGGCGACAAGGGAGAACGCACTGACCCGGGAGCAGCTGGCCGGATTGCAGCGCGAGATTGAAGAGCGCCGGGCTGAGGCCGAGCGCCAGAAGGCCGAGTTCGCCAGGCTGGAACAGCAGAATGGGGAGGCCCGCAAGCGCATCGAAGCGCTCAATGCGGCAGTCGGCGCGGCCCAGCAGGAAAACAAGCTGCTTGCCGTCAATCTGACGGAGGCCAAACAGCAGATCGAGATTGAGCGGCAGGAACGGGCGAAGGTGCAGGCCCAGACCCAGCAGCTCGCCCAGGGAGTCGGCCAGCTGGCCGAAAAGTCAGGCGAACTCACGCAGGAAATCCGCGACAACCGTCCCATCAATCCCAACGTTATCTTCAGCGACTTTCTCGTGAATCGCGTCGGGCTCAACCTCTCGACGCGCCGTCCGGGACTGTTCGGCCCCGCCCGCCGCGAGAAGGATTGCATGACCGTGTTGGTGAATGACGGCCGCCAGATCTATGCACTCCTGCATGTCGCCGACACGCCGTTCAGCCTGATTGAGATACCGGTGGACTTCGATCTCATCACCGGCAGCCTGGCCCGCGGTTCGTTCACCCTGCCGGTGAAGGAGCTGCGCTTTTTTGCCCTGGATCCGCGTCTGGTTGGTGTGCCGGTTGACGCTTCAATGGCGGCCCTTATCGGCGCGAAGATCTACAATCTCGCCACCGATCCGTTCAAGTTCCCCAACGCCGTCCTGGTCCGCGCCACCGACGGGAAATACGGCGAGACCTCCTTCCGCATTGACTCGCAGAATCCCGGGTTCGTGAAGGTGGACAACCGGATCGTGACCCGTCTATTTGGGGAGTTTGCCCCGTCAAGGGGTGATCTGGTGTTCAGCCAGTCGGGGGAACTCATCGGTTTAATGGTCAACAGCGACTATTGCGCCGTGCTGGGCAATCTCACCGCCGCGCACACTCTAAAGACCGGCGAGGACGTGATCCCGCCCAAAACGAGCCCGGTTCTCACTGCCCTGTCCTCCCGCTGGCAGAGTCTGCCGCTCGAGCTGCAATGAGCGGAGCGGCGCCAGAGGGTACCCATCCCGCCTGGGCCGACTAAAGCTGCGGCGGGAGAACGGAGATTGTCGCTGAGCCCGGATATGGCGAACAAACTGGAGTCGGGCAGGTGCGGAACGAGGATTGCGGCGGTCGGGCCCCCGCAAACAGGGGAGTAGGGCAAGCAGCAAGGGATGGGTGCGGACTGTTCCAGAATGTCTTGGGTTAATTATGTCGATCCGAAGCGGAGTCTGACAGACGATTGTTTCAGAAGCACGAGTGACGACATGATGGTGGCGCGCACCATGAAGCGAACGATGGCCCTTCTTACTGTTGGCATCGCGATCTCGGCCGTTCCGCTACGCGCGCAACTCACCCTGTCCGGGCTAACGATGTGGGCGACTGATACAAGTGACGCCTGAAACAATCCTATCTACTGGAATACGCTGGGATGGGAGGCCGGCGGCGGGGGCGACGCGAATTCCGTGTCCAATATCTATCTGTTTACTGGCTCGGTCGATTCACCGGCATGGAAGAACAGTGCCAATTCCAATTCCTCGCTCAATCCGAACATTAACCTGACCACACCCGGTTCCTATGTCATCGGATTTATTGGCAACAACACTCCGGGATCCGATTTCTTCATCGGAATCAATCTCTTCTTCAATGGGGATCTGGCCCGCAACCGCATCAGCGCGGTCGCGCCGAACACGGGAGCCAGCAGTTTCTCAGTCATTTCCGGGGCGACATCGACTTTCGGCGAGAGAGGCTCCAATCCCGCCTATTCGTCGGGCGTGCCCGGATCCGGCTCGTTGTCGTATACGACGGGCGGCCTCAACGTCACGCTCACCGCCATGAGCGTCTTGGCCCCGGGATCCAGTACCGATCTCATTACCTTTTTCTCGTTGGGAACGACCGGTAATCCCGACGTCGGCGATAATAATCACTCTCCGGATACCGTCGGCAGCATGACGCTGACGGTGACGACGGTGCCGGAGCCCGCCGGGATTACGGCAGTGTCCGGCATCGTCGCTGGTGTTCTCGTTTTGATGCGCAGAAGAACGGGGCGGCGCGCTATCGGCTGAAGGCGGGAGTTCGTCTACTGGACCTTCTTGAGTTCTTCGCGGGCGATCTCGGCGGTCAGCGGGAGATATTTCCCATCGCGCTGCACCAAGGCCTGGCCTTCCTGGCTCAGCACGAAACGTATGAACTCCCGAACCTTGGGGGCCATCTTCGTGCCGGGCTTGACGCTGATCCAGAACGACTGGTCGCCCCAGAGTGGGTAACTGCGGTCCTGCGCCGTGTCGATGGTGTAGTCGATGTATGGCCCCGCCGCGGTGTTCGCCACGGCCAGGATCTTGATCTCGGGGGGAAAATCCGACCTGAACCGCAGTATGCCCATGCCGTTGGGATCCTGCTTCATACGGTCGAGGATCTGGTCGGATTGGAGATACATGCTCCCATCGGGACGGCGCCAGTTGGCGAAGGTATGCAGATCGCTGTTCCACTTGTCGCTCGCCTGCAGGACCTTGTTGGAGAACTCCAGGGACGTCGCGTACCGGATGCTGTAGCCGTAGACGTTGATGCGCTTGTTCGCCCAGTCCCCGGTCAGGCCGAGCTGGCCCCACGAGCGAATGTCCTGGTCCGAACCGCGGCTGAATTCGGGGTGCCAGGTCTGGCCGACCCAGCCGCCGTCGCGCGCCGCGCCGAACACGCCGTCGAGTTCCTTCATGGTGATTCCTTTCAGCGGATTCGACCGGTGCACCGCGATCACGATCGAGTTTTGCCAACCGCCGACATCGTAGGAACCGGTCACGACCGAGATGCCGGTCGGCTCGAAGCCCTTCATGCGCACATGCGAGAGGTGGTCGTAAAAGGCGGGTTCGTGGTTCATGCCGATGTCGGCGAGATCGAAATACAGGGCCGGCACGGCAATCGCAGCGGTGGGCAGATTGAAATCGAACTTTATGTTCGGGTGATATTGGGTGAAAGCATCACGCCACCATGATGCCAGATCGGAATCGCCGATGTAATTGCAGCCCCAGAGGCGCAGCGTGCCGCTGACCTGCTCGGTGGGGCGGTAGTGCGGCAGGCCGCTGAGATCGAATTTCTTGGTGTAGAACGCCTTTTTGGACCGGTCGGCGTGACTGGCGCTGTGCTCGGCAGCAGAGTCGGGCGGCGGGGGCTCTTGGGGAAAGACGGCGGTCGGCAGGGCGAAGACAGCAGCCAGCACAAGCATGGCTGCGGGAGTTAGTGCAGACATTTTATTCATAGGGGATTGGAGGGGTGCCAGTCGGGCTCTCGGCCCTTCAGGCTGGGGGGGGGAAGTTAAGGCACATTTGTGATCAAAATGAAGAATATTATATGAATTTTTCGGAGGCGGTTCAGCCGGATTCTGTCTGCGGTAATCATTATCGGATTCCGGAAAGCGGGAGTTCTTCGAGTCTCCGGGAATAGCAGCAGCCCTGGTTCGAATAACGCCCGGGGAGCGGATATGCGTATGAAATGCTGCCTCTTATCCGATCCGATGTCGCTCAAAGCTTGCCTATAACGAGGCCGAAACGAGCAGGGCGAGGCGGTGGAACGCCGAGGCGATCGAACTGGGTCGCCACAGACTGCTGAGCGGGCCTCGGGATGCCCGGAAGACTTGAAGCCCCACCCTGGTGGACAGGAGTTGCCTTGGCGCTTCTGGCGGATGGCGGCACAATTTTCTGTTCCGCCATCAGCCCGGGCATCACTTTGGAACCGGGAAGGAGTTTGCAGGGCGGCGCGGGGGTCTTTATCTGGGGGACAGGTGAATTTTCTGACCGATTTTATCAAATCGATCGACTTTGCCAGTCCGTGGACTTTCTTCACGCTGTTTTTGATCACGTCGATGGTGATGCTGTGGCGGCTGGAGGCGATGCTGGACCACGGACTCGAAGGCACGGCACTGGGCACGCTAGTGATGCCCTATTGTTCAGGGCTGGGGAATCTGCTCTTTGTGGCGGTCGTCGCCGTGCGCGGGAGCCCGCTGCAGGACGTGCTCACCAACTGCCTCGTCAACAATGTCACCAATCTAACGCTGGTGCTCGGTCTGCCTGCGCTTTTGTGGGGCCTGGCGGTGGTGCCGGGGCGGAGCGCGGGCAGTGGTTCGAAGCGGGGCGGGGGCGGCGCGGCCTCCGAGATCAACCGCCTGTCGCTGTTGCTGACGCTGGTGGCCGTGCTGTTTTTCACCGGCGCGGCGTGGCTGCTGGGACGGGACGGACGGTTCGACCGTGTCGATGGGGCCCTGCTGGTCGGGCTGTTCCTGTTCTGGCAGAGCTTCCATGTGTTCGACGTGCTCAAGCACAATCTCCGTCGGAAAGTCTCGTTTGGTGTGTTGTTCTATCTCGACACGCTGGTGGTGCTGGCGTGCGCCTACGGCCTTTATGTGAGCATCGACTGGCTGGTGGCCTGGCTCTCGACGCAGCAGGAAGGTTCCCTCAGCGCCCAAAATCTCGGCTGGCTGAGCGGCTGGCTGATGGTCCTGCCCAATGCGCTGCTGGCGATCTACTGGGGCTGGAAGCGTCGCGCGGACATCGTCCTCAGCTCCCAGGCGGGCGACGGGCACATCTGCATCCCGCTCTGCCTTGGATTATTTGCCCTCTACCGGCCGGTGGCGGTGCCGGACTTTTTCGCCAACGGCGTGGTCGTGCTGGCAGGCGCGGCGGTGGCGCATGTTTTTTCCTGCTCGTGCGCGGCGGACTGCCCCGTTGGGCCGGCGTGCTGCTGATGGCAGCCTATGGATGGTTTGTCTGGACCGGCCTGCTGGCGTAGGTGCTGGTGTCAGGCCGGCCGCAAACAGGGTAATGTCAAGCAAGCGGATCGACCCGGACTTTTTCGCTCAGGGTCACGAACACCTTTTGGGTCTCCTTCCATCGCGGTTCCTGGCAGATGTCAGTCATGGTCCGTGCCGTGTTATTGCAGACCAGCCAGGCGGCATCGCCGATGCGCATGCAGGCGTCGTAGCGCGTGCCGGGAGCCTGCAGCTGAAAATCAAAATCGCCGGTGGCGTGTGTCCGGTCCGCCATCCCGGCGCGCAAGGGCTGAATGTCCCGGAGAAACTGGCGCTGATAGCTCTCGGCACGCGGTCCCTCGTAGCACAAAATATTTCCTCCATTTGGCCGCATCGATATCATGATCCATTCGTCGAAAACCGGCGTGCCGTGGATCGCATTCATGCGGTTGAATGCGGTTATAATGACAGATTTGGCGTCTGCTAAATTCATGCGTGGGCAAGGGGGGAACGAAGGCGGACTCTTGCGGGAACGGGCCGAACGAGGCCAGAAGATAAAAGTCAGCTGCGGCCTGTATTTGCGGGGACGCCGGGCATCCGGCTGCAATCACCGCGCAGTCCATTAATCTCGGCGGGAGCGGCCGGGCTGCGTTCGGTTTCCCTCACTTCAGGTTGGCAACCGGGCCAAGCCAGGAGCTGCGCCGCTGGTTAACGCGGCCGGCAATCCTTGGATTGTTCTGGCGGTGGCATGCTCCAGAATTATATTCGGCGAAAATCCTCAACCCCCGGGGGACACGATGTCAGCGATCAAAATCCATCTTGATGCGGCGGAACTCGCCGCCGTCGAACGTCTCGCAAAATCACTCGGTGTCGAACCAGAAGACATTGCCTTCGCCGGTCTCAACCGGGTGATGCTCCAGGCCGACGACGCTGAAGCGCAGAAGGACATCCAACAGACGCGGGACTGGCGGAAGGACAATCTGCCCCTATGGAGCGATTCTGCCGGCTCGATCCACGCCTACGAGTCGATGCCCGACGAGGAGTCCCGGCCCCGGCGCCGAAAAACCTGACTCGTGCAGGAAGGCAAGTGCCGTCAGGGCGGGCGGTAGTAGCGTCAGCCGGTCGGAAGCGAATAGCGCCGGTCCCGAAGTAGGATCTCCCCGGGCGATTTCCCCGGGGCGCCGATTTTTATGCCGTTTTGTACCTACTTGTGGCTAACACTGGATGGTGCATGAGCAGCCGGCCGAACATTCTCTGGATCGTCACGACGCAATGGCGGGCCCAGGCATGCGGGTATGCCGGTGATCCGAATGCCCGCACCCCCCGCCTTGATGCCCTGGCGGCGGAGAGCGTCAACTACACGCAGGCGGTGACGCCGCACCCGATGGGGCCGCAGGCGCGCGCGGCGCTGCTAACCGGCCGGTTGTGTCCGGATAACGGCGTGCGCGACTATTGGGATCCTTTGCCGCCGACGGCGCGGACACTCGCGCACGAACTGCGGGAACGAGGCTACCGGACGGCATTTTTTGGCAAATGGCATTTGCATGAACGCGACCGCAGCGTCCCGTTTGTCGGGGAAGCGCACGCGAAGATCATCGTGCCGTCCGAGAGACGGGGTGGCTTTGAGTTTTGGGAGGGCTTTGAGGGCGGATTTTTACTGAACGATCCATGGCTGCATGGGACACGATTGCCTGTGCCGACCCGATTCAAAGGCTATCAGAGCGACGTGTTGTGCGGGCGTGCAGCGGAATGGGTTGCTCGAGGGCAAGAGGCGCGATGCGAGATGCAAGAGGAGGCCGAAAGGCTGGAGAAAAGAGAAAGTCGGAAATCAGAAATCAAATATGCTTCTCCTTGGTTCTGTGTGGTGAGCCTTGAGTCGCCGCATCCGCCGTATGGCGCGCCGGCGGCCGGGGTGGCGCCGCGCGATCCGCGGGAGATCGTCCTTCCTCCCAATGTGCCGCTCGGGGGCGCTGTGGAACGCACGGCCCGCGAAGAACTGGCGGGTTACTACGCACATCTTGAGGCCACGGACCAGGCCGTCGGACGGCTGGTGGACGCGGTGAAGCTCGCCGAGAGCCATGAGGGAGCCCGTCCGTCCCTGGTCGTCTTCACCAGCGTGCATGGCGACATGCATGGCGCTCACGGCTTGTTTCGCAAGGCCTGGCCGTATGAGGAATCGGTGCGCGTCCCGTTGCTCGTGCGCCTGCCCGCGTGCGAGAAGCGGGAGGCGAGGAGCGGTATGCGAGAGGAGGCGGTCAGCCTTGTGGATTTGCGGGCGATGACTCTGGCCTGGAGTGAAGGCCGAACGCCAGCCGGAGAAGACCGGATGGGGCAGGCCTTGATTTCCATGCCGACCGGTTCTTCGATCCCGCTGCAGTGCCCCCATGCCTGGTGCGGAGTGCGGACGAGGACCAGGAAGCTGATACTAAAGGACGACGGGACTCCTTGGCTTTTTTTTGATCTGGAGAGCGATCCCTTGGAATTGAAAAACCTTTCAGCCGATGCGACTAGGCGACATGAACTTGCTGACCTTCAGGGAAACTTGTCACCTAATGGGTGACAAGCAGGCGGCGCATTACTCTCCCCAAAGAGAGAGAGGCGGAACAAATACGCCATTCGAGCGGGCAGCGGCGGAGGTGCCGCCACCAAGTTTCGCTGCGTTCTTCAGGACTCGCGGAAGTAAAGTTCGATCAGCCGTTGGAGTTCGTCGATTTTTGCGGGCTTGCTAATGTAGTCGTCCATGCCGGCTGCGAGGCAGCGTTCGCGGTCGCCCTGGATGGCATTGGCGGTGAGGGCGATGATTCGAGGCTGGTGATCCTTGGGGAGGAGGCGGCGGATTTCACGCGTGGCGGTGAAACCGTCCATCTCGGGCATCTGCACATCCATGAGGACCAGATGGTAATTGCGCCGGCCGAGTGCCTGAACGGCTTCGAGGCCGTTGCCCGCGGTGTCGGCGTGGTAACCGAGGTGCTCGAGGAAACGGAGTGCGACCTTCTGATTCACGGGGTTGTCCTCGACCAGCAGGATATCCAGCGGGATGCTGTCGGCCAGCCGGGGGACCTCCTCGACTGTGGACGTCGCGTCGGCCTCAGCATTGCTATCACCGGCAAACAGCCGGGATAGATGCTCGAGGAGCAGGGCGGTTTTGATGGGTTTGGGCAGACGTACGAGGTGCTGGTCCTGGCTGTCCACGCGCTTGGCGCTTTCCACCGGGTTGGTCAGCAAAATGATCGGCATGGTCCGTCGGCGTTGCCGCAACTGCTCGGCGAACGCGGCTCCCGACTCCCCCTCCAGCTCTTGATCAATGATGGCGGCGGCAACCCGCTCTACTACGGCCAGCTCGACAGCGTTGTAGACGTTTTGCGCCTCAACGGGAACCATCCGGTTAACCCGGAGGGCTTGAGCGATCAGCGCTCGGTTGATCGCGTGGTCATCAAGCACGAGCACCCGTGCGCCCTTGAGCCGGGCGGGGAGGCCAGGCGGGCTGAAATCGATGGGAGGTTCGGTGGGAGCGGCCTGAATGCTGAACCGAAAGCTTGAACCCGCACCCAGGGTGCTCTTGACATCAATCGTCCCGCCCATCAGGCGGCAAAGCCGGTCGCAAATCACCAGGCCGAGGCCGGTGCCGCCGTATTTGCGCGTGGTGGAGGAGTCGACTTGGCTGAAGGGTTTGAAGAGCAGGTGCTGCTGATCGGGGGAGAGGCCAATGCCCGTGTCGGTGATGTAAAAGTCGATGAGATACTTGCCCCCTTCCTTGTGGGCGATCAGCTCGGCGCCCCGGGCCGGCTCGACGACGGCGAGCTGCACTTCGACTGTGATCTGCCCCTGCGGGGTGAATTTCACGGCATTGTTGAGCAAGTTGACGAGAACCTGCCGCAATCGCGTGACGTCCCCGACGATCCACTCGGGCACGTGGGCATCAATGAAATAGGAAAGCTCGATCTTCTTGGCGGCGGCCGGCAGGGCAAAGATTTCAAGCGCCTCCTCAACGCACTGCGAAAGTGCAAGGGGATGTTGCTCAAGTTCCATCCGGCCCGACTCGATCTTGGAGAAGTCGAGGATCTCGTTGATGATTGCCAGCAGCGAATCACCACTGGTGCGGATGGTGCTGACGTAATCACGCTGCTCTGCGGTGAGCGGCGTGTCGAGGAGGAGGCTCGTCATGCCGATGACCCCGTTCATGGGGGTGCGGATCTCGTGCGACATGGAGGCCAGGAATTCGGATTTGGCGCGCGAGGCGGCGTCCGCCTCGGCCTTGGCGCGGCGTAGCTGCTGTTCGGTTTCGACCTGGGCCGTCATGTCGGTGGCCATGACAATGAAGTTTTCAAGGTGCCTATCCTCGTCATGAACGGGCTGGAGTTCGAGGCGAAGATGGAATTTGCGGCCGGGCTCGCCGCTGCCCGCGTCGACATCGGTGGTGACTGCTTCGCCGCGGACAAGCGCCTGGGTGACCCGTTCGAGGGAGCCGGGGTCGGAGTCAGGGCTCGCAATCAAGTCGAGCAGGCGCCGGCCGGTGACGGTCTCGTGCGTGAGGCCGGTGAGGCGGCAGAAACTTTCGTTGGACCACTCGATGCTGCCGTCAGCGGCGGCTATAACGACTGGATTTTCCGTGTGGCTGGCCACATGGGAAAGGATGCGGGACAGCGCCTGACTGGCGCGCAGCGCCTCCTCGGTTTGTTTGCGGGAAGTGATGTTCTGGTTGGTGCCAATAACGCGGATCGGCCGGCGTGCGTGATCGAAGGAGACGCATTTGGCGCGGGCCGAGATCCAGTGCCATTGGCCGTTGGCGTGGCGGACGCGATATTCCAATTCCAAAAGGGGCGTGGCCCCCCGTAAGTGCGCTTCGACAGCCTCGTGGTAAAACGCGAGGTCCTCGGGGTGGATGAGTTGGATCCATGCGTCATAGGTTTCCGCAATCTGGGCGGGGTCGTAACCGATGGAGCGCCAGAAGGTGGGGCTGTAAAAACATTTGCCGGTAGGGACGTCCCACTCGAAAACGCCGACTAATGTGGAATCTAGCGCAAGATTGAGGCGTTCGTCCGAGATCTTGAGCTGCGTCTCGACGCGGCGGCGCTCCTGGTTTTCGGCGCGCAACAGGACGCTGGTGGACTCGGCGCTGAACTGCCGGCGGCGTGCGGCTTGCGCGAGGTTAATCACGAGCGCCAGGAGGAGGGTGACGCCGAGGCCGGAGGCAAGGGTGATTTCGGGCAGGTACTGGCGGTGGGCCTGGACAAACGCGTCATTGGGGGCTGCGGCAAAATGCAGGCTCTGCCCGAACAAATTGAATTGGGATTCGACGATGCGACGGCGGTCGAGATTGCGGAAGGATGAGAGGGTGTCGAAGATGCTGAGCGGAGCGGCGCCGGTCAGGTTCTTTCCCGAGGAGGCGTCGATGCTGATCGTGAGGAAATAATTTTGGGAGAAGTTGAGGCGCCGGTCCACCAGTTCCAGAAGCCGGTCGTAGTAGATCTCCCCGACCACGAAGCCATCGATCTCCCCGGAGCGAAGGACCGGGGAGTAAACCGCAAAGCTCGGCGGACGCAGCGGAGTGAGGACGGGCGAGGCGATGGCGCAACCCAGCGTTTCCCGGGCGGACTCGATGGCATGCCGCCTCACCGGCTCGCTGGCATGGTCGAAAGACAGCAGGTCCTCGTTGCCGAATTGAGGCCAGATCCAGCGGGTGCGCGACGAAGGATCGACCCATGCGAAAACGCGGTATCCGGGGAAATCGGTGAATTGAGCCGCCACGGTTCCCTGCCAGTCTTCCTGCGTTACGCTGGCTTCGCCCTGATCCCAATGGCTCGCCAGACGATTGATGTCCTTGGAATGCGTCTCGACCTCGGCATTAAGTACCGTCTGAAAATTTTTGACCGTGATATCGGTCGTCTCATTGACATGAGCGAGCTCGCCCTCCCGCAGGGCAAACCACAGCGCGAAAGTAATGGTCGCGCCGGCGGTCACGACCGGCAGCCAGAGCCAGCGAGGACCGGCGGTATCGGGCACTCCATAGTAGGTGCGACCGGCTTGAAGCATGAGGACCGCGCCCAGGAGCATCAGGGCGATGGAGGTATGCGGTCCGATTCGACCGTAGGCGATCCAGAAGTCGGTGGAGTTGAGGCCGATGCGATGGCCAAGCAATCCCATCACGCCGTAGGCGGCGCACAGCGAGCCGACCAGTGCGAGGAGGACCGGCTGGCGATTGTGAGAGCGACTGGAATAGAGCCAGGCCAGCATCGTGCCGGCGAGCGAAAGAGCAGCGGCGAGGAAGGCGTTCATGCGCCCGACGTTGATTCCGGCGACGACGCCTGCGTGTTTCACCAGCCTATCATCGATGCCAAGATTGTAACCAAAGACCGCCTCGAAAAAAGTCAGCCAGCAGATTGCGGCTGAGACCACGGCCAAGGCATGCGCGCTACGCCGCCAGCCATACTCATACAATAACGGAGCCAGACCGAGCAGAAGGAAACACAGGGCGGCGTTGGCGGGAAGCGGAGGAGCATAACTTCGAGCCTGGACGAGGGAGGCATTGCCCGTTTCCCACCCATACAGCTTCAAGACCCCCAGTGCGACGAGAGCCAGTGCCGGCACGAGGTGTGCCTTGCAGAGCCAGTGGGTTTGGGGACGGCCGGAAGCCATTTGCTTGTGACGTTCTGTTTAGGGCGGAAGGCTGAGCAAAGCAATGATAATTAGGTAATAATACCTATATTGCGTTAGGGTAATGAGAACGTGATCAATCTGAACAGGAGAATGAGTTAACCCAGGTTTGGCCGGCAAAGGATCACTTTGGCAAGGTGGGAGCAGTTGGCTGCGGAACGGTCGCAGACGATGCAGGCGGGGTTGTCGTCGGCAGTGCGGCCGCAGGTTTCTGCGCACTGTCGGTCGGCTCCTCTGAACCGGCCAGATTGCGCAGAAGATTGGTCGGACCAAGCACAAAGGCCCAAGTGGGCTTGGTGATTGGGCCGGTGAGCTTGAGTTCGAGGAAGGTCGAAAGTGGGGTGGTGACCAGATCGATGACCTTGGGAATCAGGGCGTGACTCTTTTCAAACGGACTAAGGCGGGCAGTGAAGTCGAGCGTTTTGGCGTCGAGCCGATAGTCGCCTTTGGCGTCAAGGGCGGCGTTGCGGCCGGTGACCCTGAGATTTGAGAAATGCAGCCTTCCCGTATCAAGCTGGAATACCGCCTGGGCATTGTCGAACCTCGCCGAAGTGAAACCGAGGCCGAGTCCGCTCAAGAGTTGGGAAAGCAGGCCGAAAAAGTGGACTTCGCCGAGCTCGGCACCGGAAATATTCGCGGTGCCATTGCCTTTGAAACTGGCGAGGGTGCCACGACGGCCCTGGGCGCTGAGGGTGAGCTCCAACTTGCCGCCGCTGCCCTTCTTGATGAATTTGCTTTCGATCACGGACTTCGCCGTCGTGCCGTCTGTCGCCGCGAACGATTCGACGCCGCGGATAGCACGGGCGAGGTCGGCGCCCTTCAGATTGGCGTCGAAGCTGAGTTCACCCGTGGTCCCATAACCCTTGATCAGGGCTTTGCCCGCCATCGTCCCTCCGGCAAAACCCGCGGCATAAGAGTCCAGGCGCAACTCGTCTCCGGCCGCACGGCCGGAAACGGTCAGGGCCTCGAGCGGGAATTCGTAGTATTGGAACGGGTGGTCCGCCTCCGCAGAAAACGCCAGATCAGGGCGCAGTCCGTTGGCGCGGCCATCGATCCGGCCAGCGACATGTACTTGCGGAGCTTGGACAAAGCGCCAGGGAGCCAGGAAGGGGGCCGTGGCCTCGCCGAGGAGCTTTTCGTAAAGGGGAAGGTCGAGATTGGCGGTGAGATCGAACTGGGCGTGAGCGAGAGATTTGGTGACGGCGTCGGTTGTGTGCTTGAACCAGCCCGTGAGGTGCTGCCTGCCATTCGCGCGGCGGGCGGCGAGTTCGATCGCGTGGGTGTAGCGTGGACGGACGAAAAGCACGATGTCCACTGACTCGAAATCGGCTCCGCGTACCGAGATGCTGGGGGTTTCGGTGCTGCCAAAGTATTTGGTTTGTTCCGGGTGGACCCAGCAACCGGTGACATCCACATCAGCCGACGGCGGCGCCTCCGGAAAATCGAAATTCCGCCAAAAGGGCAGCCACCAGCCCCGGAACCAAGGGTTGATATGAGTCGGACGCAACCGGCCCGTGAGAAGCATGCGATAGTCCATGGAATGGACGTCCATCCAATAGGAGCCGGTGGCGTAGTTCTCCCCCATCACCAGCAGCGAGTCGCGGGCCAACAGCGTGCGGCCATCGAAGTCGACATGCCCGCGCGCGGCGTCGAGTGGCACGCCGTGCACCGTGACATGCTGCGCATCGAGATCGACCCCGACGCGAGTGAGCTGCCAGCCGGACGCGAAGGCGGCCTCGGCGCGCACCAGAACGGGATCGACCAAAGAGAGTTCCTCCGTGAAACGCGGCCCATGGCGGCGGGTCACATCGGTGAAAAGCGCCGGGGTGAGACGGCCGGTCACCAGCAGGTGTCCGGATTTTTGCGCGAGATTGGCCGAGGCTTGCGCGGTCAGTACCTGTCCGCCAGCCCGGGCGGCAGCGGTGAAGAAGAGCTCCTCAGGGAGATGGTCGGTGACGGCCTGTACTACCGGATGCGAGAATTCCTCGCCAAAGGCGGTGATCGATTCCGCAGTGGCGATAACGCGGTCGGCCGACAGCCGGAGGCTCGTGACATCGATCCGGGCGGCGACACTGGCGAGCAGCTGTTTCGCACGATACCCGCCGTCGTATTCGCACTGGCGGGCGGAGACCTGCAGATGCAGGGGCTTCACCTGGCCGAGATCAAGACAGATGGCAGCAACGGCGGAGAGGTCCTCGATGATGAGGGATGAGCCGAACGGCCGGCGCACCGCGGTTGAGGCAAACCGCAGACCGGCAATGGTGCCAGCGCCATGCTGGTAATCGAAGGCCAGCGTCAGCACGGGATCATCGAAGGCTTCCAGTTCTTGGAGGCGAGGCAGCAGGCGGCGTCCATGCGCAAGGTATCTTCCGACCAACCATTCCATCGTTGGCGGGGTCGACCCCGGAACGTGCGGCGGCGGGACAAAGCAGCCGGTGGCCGTGACGCACAGGCGCCCTATGCGGCCGGCAAACTGATCAACCTGCCAGCGCTTGTTGTTCCGGCTCAGCGCGACCGTAAGATCCCGGAGCAGCGGCTCGGCGGTGCCGCTTGGCGAGATGACGGCTGGGATTTGCAGCGCTGCCTCCTCAAGGCAGATTTCGTCCGGCAGGGTCCGACCGGCCAGCAATGACCAGAAATCGAGATGTAGGAAGAGGAGGCGGCTGGTCAGCAGCGGGTCGTCGAACTGCGCGAAGCGCACCCGGGCGTCCTGGAGCAGGATATGGCCGGTGGGATCGAGCGTGGCGCGGCCGAAGGTGACTGAGAGTTGAGCTGAGGCGAGTTCGTTTTCAATGCGTCGCAGCAGAAAATCCGGCACCGGCACCTCCCGTTGGACAGCGATATAGGCAAGCGCCGCCAAGCTGGCGCCAAGGACGAGCCACAACGCCCAGCACAGCAGTATGCCCGCACAGGACAAGCACCACCGCAAGGCGGGGAGAAGCGGGCGTTCGGAGTTCATCGAAGGCGGGCGAATGGGCGGCAGCGGCGGAGGATGAGCGCCGCAGGAGAATCAGCCTGCGGCGGGAGGGGCGGTGGGGGCTGGCTCCGGGTCGGGCGGGCCGGGATCCTGTGGCCCGTAGGTGAGGGCGAAGATCGCATCAAGCAGGGCCTGGTTGGCTTCAAACACCACGCCGTCGAATTCGGTGGTGCCGACGAGCTGGGTCGTGCCGCCGAGGCGTTCGGTGAAGAACAGTTTGATGCTGGAGGCGGGGGTGGCACTGCTTCCACCGACGAGCGCGAGCGTGGCATCTAGACGGTATTTCCACTCCTGGGGTGCGCCGTTCGCCGGCTCAGCGCGCTCCTCGGTGAACGTGTCGGCCACAAACCGCTTGGCGCGCAGCACGCGCAGCTCGGCGAGTAGATTGAGCAGCGCGGTCTTGCGCGGAGCCGGATCATCTTCCCCGGCCAGATCGGCGGCCGGCAGGGTGCTGTCCGCCGGAAGTGCGCGGTCGAGCAATACCGTCCCGGTGGCCAGATCGGTCAGCTTCAAGGAGGTGATCTTGGCCCCGGCGGGAAGCTCGCGGGTGTGTTCGCGGAAGTGACGGAGGAGGGGCACCGTGTCCCTGAGAATATCTCGATCGATCTGGTAGATGTAGAGCGGATTGGTGAGTCGGGCGTATGCCGAGCCGCGTTGTCCCGGTGACGTCCCGATCTGCAGGACGAACTCGGTGGCTGCCCCGGGGACACCGGAGGGATCGGCTGGATCGCCGGCGAGCTTCAAGTGGATTTGGCGGTCCGGACTCTTGAGGCCGTAGTTTTCCACATCGGCGTCCGCCGGTGCGTCACTGAGGAATTTCTTGGCGGTCAACAGATAGAGCTTCTGGAGCAGATCCTGCACAATCCCGGCATCCGCCGGCAGCGTCCGGGCATTCTGGCCGTTGGCGCGAAAAATGAGCTGCCAGTTGTCGCCCCCGCCAGATTTGGTTCCGGGGGAGGGCGCTGGCGAGGCGGCGGCGGATTCAAGGCGCTGGAGCGTGAGTTCGGGCTGGTTTGGGGCGTTGGGAGCCAGAAGAGTGAGCGCCGTGACTGTGCGGGGATCGAAATCGAGGAGGCGGGCGTCGCGCAGAGTTTCCTGCGCTCGCGTCAGGTCCTCCAACAGTGCCGAAGGCAGGGCGACCGTGAAGACGACGGATTTGCTGCTGTCAGTGCGGACATTGTCCTCAAGGAGGGCGTAGTGCTCAATCTCCGCGGCAGGAGGTGCGGCGGCGGCAGGGCTGGGAGGCAGGCCGGCGGAGCCGGGCACCGGCTGGCCGATGAGCAGAGCCTCCCGACGGGCGTTGCCCTCGAGGGTCACCCGAAGGATGGGATTGTCGAGGCCGGTGGCGAGATCGGCGGACTCGCGGGTCTCGAAAAATTTTCTCGCTTGCAGGGCTTTGAGGGCGCTGATCGTGACATCGACCTTGTTCTTGTCGGCCCGGGTGATGATGGGCGCTTCAAACAACCAGCGGGGGCCATCGCGGCGGAGGCGGACCTTGAGGGCGGTGGTCTGCAGGCTGAGCGAGCGGGCTTCGAAAGGCGGTATGGAAAAAACGGATTCGGTGCGGAAACTTTCGACGGGCAGGCCGATGATCTCGGCCAGATGGCGGCTGACTACATGGACGCGGGCGCCATCGGGCGAGAGTACATAGAGGCGGTGGCCGAATTTGGTATCGTCCCCGATCTTGAGGGTGTAGTTCCGGCCGGCGGCGGTGAAGGCGAACGTAAGGGCGGGCTGATCAAGGCCGTAGTCGGCGAGGGATTGGCCGCTCTTGGCGAGGTCGCGGACGGCAAAGCTGGTCTCGTGTTCGAGAAAATTGAGCTCGGTAGTGATGCTGGAGACTGCGTTGAGATTGGCCGGCCACTCATAGGGCTGGGTCAGCCACCAGGTGTCGCCGCGTTTTTCCAGGCGGATGACGGCGCCGGTGCGGGTGGTGCGGGTAAAGGAGTCGATGCTGGCGACCTCCAGTGGGAGGACGCGGCGGCGAGCCTCCTGGTATTTGCGCTCCTCTTCCCATTTCTTTTCGAAGTGAAAAATGTAGTAGAAGAGGATGACGTTGAGGAAAAGCAAAACGAGCGTGATTTTGGTACGCATCGGACGGGGGAAGGGTTGGCTGTGAAAAAGGGCGGCAGAAGGCGCGGTGCGGCTACTGGCGGCGGGCCCAATAGACCAGGAGACCGAGAAGAGCGGCCGCGCCCGGGACGGCCAGCAGCAGGACCAGGCGCAGGCGGATGAGTTCATCCTGGCTGAGGGCGAGCTGGAACCGCTGGATGGGGCGGGCGGCGATATTGAGCTGGTTGTCGCGGTCGACGGCCCAGTTGATGGTGGCAAGAAAGAGATTCAGATTGCCGATGTTGATGATGTGATTGTTGGTCACGACATCGGCGGCCCCGAAGACGACGAGGCGGCCGCCCGGCACCGACAGCGCGAGGTTGGCGGGCTTGACGCGTTCGGAGACCGCCAGCACGCCCAAGCCGTTCCTGGCGTCGAACTGGTCGACTCCGGGAGTGTAGACCGGGGGATCCTTCAAGCGGTAGCTTTTCTCGCCCCAGGCGGTCGCGCCGGTGGCGACGAGCGTCCGCACGTTCAAGCTGTCGTCCAGCGGGCGTCCGGGATCGGCCATGACCTCGCGCGCCGGCCCGATGAGCAACCGGAGACTGTTGTTGATGAGAGTCTGGGTGATCGGGTGCGGGAGATAATGGTATAAAAGCAGCTCGTGACTGTCAGTCAGATAGTCGGCCGATTGGTCGAATATCAGGTTGTCGTAGGCCCAGATCCCCCAGTCGAAGAGCAGGTTTTCGAGGCCGGTGCGCTCGAAGCCCGGGCTAAGCGCGAGAATGAGGCGACCGGCGCGGGTGGAGAGGTATCGCCGCAGCAGTTCCTCCTCGAAGGGGCGGAAGACGGCCTGCGGTCCGACGCAAACCAACAGGGCGGCATCGTCGGGGATTTTTTTCTCGAGGGCCAGGTCGAGTGAGGCGAGGGCGAAGTTGCGCTGGAACAGCTCGTCGCGCAGCTGGGAAAGGCCGCGGGGAGTGACGTCGTCGGGACTGATTTCCCCGTGGCCGGTGAGAAAATATATCTTCTTCTTGGCGGGACTGGAGACATCGAGGATGGCGGCGGTGACCACCGCCTCGCCCAGGAAGGCCTCCCGGCGCAACTGGGTTTCCTGGACCTTGGTGACATAAAGATCCTGCAGCGTCAGCACCCGGCGGCGGGCGCCGCAGAGGAGCACCACCTGATTGGGTTGGTCGATGCCGAGAGCCTCGGATTCGCGGCGGCGCTGGTAGACGTCGAGATATTTGACATTGAGCCGGCCCTGACCGGTATTTTTCACGCCGGTGACATATTCATATTCGCGCAACAGACCGCTAACGTCGCGAAAGGCATGGGCCGCCTCTTCGCTCTCCGCGTCCTCGGTCAGGGTGACGACAATGTCGACATCGCGCTCGAGGCGCTCAAGGTAGGAGAGGGTCTCCGGCGAAAGCGAATGGAGCCGGCTGTGTGTGAGATCAAAGCGCCAGGCGTGGTTGACGGAGAGATAATTCAGGCCGGCGATCAGCGTGAGGAAGAGGAGGGCCTGCAGCAGCAGATTGATCAGGCGAATCAAGCGCGCCGCACGAAAGCTGTCGGTCAGGTTCATGCGCGGTCAGCTTTGGAGGATCTTGGCCTCGACGCCGAGGATGCTGAAAATGAGCGCCAGGGTCGAACCGGTGACGTAAAAAAAGATTTCGCGGGTGTCGACGACCCCGTGGGTGAAGTCATCCAAGTGCCGGAAAACCTGCAGGGCGTCGATCGCCGTCTTGACGGGATGGAGGGCCTCCAGATTGAGCGCGGCAACATCCTGCAACAGGCGCGGACCGATGATGAGGCCAAACAGCAGGGCGAAGGAAAGGATGCCCGCGACCGCCTGGCTGCGGGTGACCGCGCTGGCCAGAACGCCCAGCGCGACGAACAGCAGACCGCTAATCAGTATGAATGCGTAACCGCCGAGAAGCGGTCCGGGATCCAGCAGGCGGACGTCGCGGGCGAAGTGGTGGAGCACCGCATGAAACGAGAACGTGGACAGCCAGAGGAAGACATAGAACAGGTAGGCCGCGCTGAATTTGCCGAGCACGACCTCCGCCGTGGTGACGGGCGTGGTGAGCAGCGTCTCCAGCGTGCCGAGGCGGCGTTCCTCGGCCAGGCACTTCATTGTGAGGAGCGGCACCATGAAACAGACGGGGACCCAGAAGAGCTGGAAATACACGACCGCCGGTGGCGTTTCCTGCGGGGTGCGGCTGTAGACGTCGAGAATTCCGGAAAAGATGAAGCCCATGATCGCGAGGAAAAGCACGCTGGCGATATAGGTGTTCGGACTGAAGATCAGCGTGCGAATCTCGTGGCTGAGAATGGTGAGAAAGTGACGCATAAGCCGGAGGCAAGGCTAGAAGGCTGGGGGCGGCGGAGAGCCGTCCCGGCGGGTTTCCCGGTCGGGCAGGGTGGCGTCCCAGCTCCGGCGGGTCGCGGTGAGAAAGACATCCTCAAGCGAAGGGTGCTGGCGAACGAGGGATCGCACCCGGAAGCCCGCGTGCAGCAACGTCTGAAGCAGAGTCTCGCCGAGGTCGGTATCGGCGTCGGTCCGAAGGATGAATTCCCGGAATCCCTGGTCGTCGGCCTGCTCGTCGGTGGCGGTGATTCGGAGCGTAGGGTGGATGGCAGCAAGCTGGGGCGGCAGGGTGGCGGGGTCGCCAGCCATCTCCAGTCGGTAGGAGGTGTGGCCGAAGATTTCGCTGCGCAATTCGGAGGGGGAGCCCTGCGCGACAATGCGGCCGCCGCTGATGATGAGCACGCGGTCGCAGGTGACCTCGATCTCCGGCAGTATGTGGCTGGAGATGATCACGCTCATGCGGCCACGCAGATGCGAGATCAAATCGCGGACGATGAGAATCTGGTGCGGATCGAGGCCGATGGTGGGCTCGTCCATGATGATGACGGCGGGCTCGGCCATGATGGCTTCGGCGATGCCGACGCGCTGCCGCGTGCCCTTGGAGAGCCGGCCTATGATGCGGTGGCGGTACCGTTTCAGATCGCACAATTCCAACACCTCGTCGAGGCGGGATCGGAGCCGGCTCCGGGGGATATCCTTGAGCCGTCCGCGAAACCACAGGTACTCGGCGATGCGCAGATCCTCGGGCAGCGGATTGTTTTCCGGCATGTAACCGATGTGGCGCTTGATGGCGTCGGTCTGGCTTGCCAGGGGCAGGCCGCAGATGCGCACCGCGCCGGAAGTGGCGGGAAGATATCCCGTGAGTATGCGCATCGTGGTCGACTTACCCGCGCCATTCGGCCCGAGGAAGCCGACAATCTCGCCCCGGCGCACCGTGAAGCTGATGCCATTGACGGCCGCGACCGGGCCGAAATGCTTCACCAGGTCGGAGACCTCAATGGTGATTTCCGCCGCGTCAGCCATGGGGCAAAAGGCCGCGTCCAGCCCTAGCCGACGCACCCGGCCTGGCGGCGGACGCAGCCGAACCCGGGCCGGCGAAATCCGGTTGGCAGTCCATGGGTTTAACGAGCGGGATCGGGGAAACGGTGTTCAAAGTGGCAGATTCTGCTTAACAAGGATTAGGAGACACGCCAGCCCTCATTCAGGTTCGGCGCCCGGAGGTTGGTTTTTTGCCAGGGAAACCTCGCCCGAGCGGAAACGATCGGTGCGGCCGTTATCGAGGCGGAGGATCAGCGAACCCTCGGCATCGATCCCGGCAGCGATGCCGGAGATGGTGTGCTGGCCCTGCGTCAGGGAGACCCGCTGGCCGCGCAGGATGTCGTAGCGTTTCCAGAGACGGGCAAACTTGTCGGTGTAGCTGCCGTCGATGAACTGGTGGTAGGAGGTGAGGATACGGCCGACGAGCGCGGCGGCAAAGCGGTTCAGATCGAATGATCGGCCGGTGGCGTGCGCCAGCGAGGTGGCCGTGCGCTGGAGGTCGCGGGGCAGGTCGGAGGGCGCGACATTTACATTGAGGCCAAGGCCAAAGACGATGTCCCGAATCTGGTCGGCGTCGACGCGGGCCTCGGTCAGCATGCCGCCGGCCTTGCGGCCTTCGATCAGCAGATCGTTGGGCCATTTGATGCCCGGGGTCAGGTTGCAGAAGTTGGCCACCAGATCGCAGAGGTTGAGGCCCATCCACAGCGTGAAGTCCTGCATGTGGGCCGGCTCGAGATGCGGACGGAAGGCGAAGCTGACGTAGAGACTGCCGTTGGGGGCGCTATGCCAGCGCCTTCCCAGGCGGCCGCGGCCGAGGGTTTGTTCGCGGGCGAAAATGACGCACGGCAGCGGGCAGCCGGCGGCGAGCTGGCGTTCGGCCTCGGCGTTGGTGCTGTCCACTGTGGCCAGGCAAAGCAGGCGGGCAGGCCGGCCGCGTCCATGCAGATGGGCGAGGATAAGCGCCGGGTGCGGTTCGGCGGGGATGTGATGCAACCGGTAGCCGCGACTGCGGACGGCCTCGAAGGCGAAGCCCTGCCGGCGCAGTTTGCCCATATGCATCCATACCGCCACCCGGGAGATGCCGAGGAGGCGGGCCAGCTTTGCGCCAGAGACATAACCATTTCTGGCCGCGAGCAGTTCGCGCAGAATGGTGACTTCAGCAGGGTGAGCGTTAGCAGTCATGCGGGTGACAGGCTCCAGGTGGATTTATAGGGAACATCTTCGGGGCAATTTGCGCAAATGTCATCTGAAGAATTTGGACCCTCCGGCCGGGGTCGCGGGGCCGTTGGGCCGGCGGCGGGAAGGCCGCCGGCGCCGAACGCGGCGCGCCTGCTTTCCCAGCCTTCACCCCAAAGTTACGTCAACTAATAGTTGACAATTTTCCCTAGCCCGGATTCCCGGCCGTTTTGGCAATCCGCGGTGGATCAACTGCGCACGTGACCGGCGCCGGTGACGAGCCATTTGTAGCTGCAGAGCTCGCGCAGGCCCATCGGTCCGCGGGCGTGAAGCCGGTCGGTGCTGATGCCGATCTCGGCACCGAGGCCGAGTTCGAAGCCATCGTTGAATCGGGTGCTCGCATTCCAGAACACGGCGGCGCTGTCGACGCCGGTCAGGAATTGATGGGCCGCGTTCGCATCGCCCGTCACAATGGCGTCGCTGTGATTGGAGCTGTCACGGTTGATCGTGGAGATCGCCGCGGGGAGCGAATCGACCACGCGTACAGCCAGGATGTAGTCGAGAAACTCGGTCGTGAAGTCGGCTTCGGACGCAGCGGCGTGCGGCAGGCGGTGTTTCTTCAAAATCGCGGAGCTGGTGGCGTCGCAGCGCAGTTCCACGCCGCCGGGCCGCGCGGCTGCCAAGGCGCGCGCTACCTGGGGCAGGAATTTCTCCGCCACGCTGCGGTGCAACAGCAACTGCTCGGCGGCGTTGCAGACACCGGGGCGTTGAATTTTCGCGTTGATCAAAATCTTTTCCGCCATCGCGAGGTCGGCCGCCTGATCGACGTAGACGAAGCACACGCCCTTGAAATGCTTAATGACGGGGATTGTGCTGTTCTCGGTGACAAAGCGGATCAGGGACTCGCCGCCGCGCGGTATGATGCAATGCACAAGCGAATCGAGCTTCAGCAGCGTCGTCAGCGCGGCGCGGTCGGTCGTTGGAATGAGCTGGATCGCATCCGCAGGCAGGGAGGAATGGGCAAGCGCCTGCTGAACCAGCGCGGCGAGGGCGGTATTGGTGTGGAAGCTTTCCTTGCCGCCTCGCAGGATGGCGGCGTTGCCGCTCTTGAGGCAGAGAACGGCGCAGTCGATGGTGACGTTGGGCCGCGCTTCGTAAATGATGCCGATGACGCCGATGGGCACGCGGACGCGGCGGATTTCCAGGCCATCGGCCCGCACGCGGCGCTCCAGTCCCTCGCCGACGGGATCGGGCAGCGTCGCCACCTGCCGTACACTCGCGGCCAGTTGGGCAAGGCGTTTGCCATTGAGGGTGAGCCGGTCGATCCCGGAAGGCGTAAGGCCTGAGGCGTGAGGAGAGAGGAGATCCTGCCTGTTGGCCGCGATTAGTTCTTCCTGCTGGGTTTCGAGTAACTCGGCGAGGCGCAGCAAGGCGGCGTCCTTTGCGACGGTCGGGGCCGAAGCGAGGACGAGCGAGGCTGCGCGAGCGCGCTGCGCCAGGGACGTGACGAGCTGGACAAGGTCGGCGGACATTTCACCACGGAACAGACGAAACCAGCCATAAATGACAAGCCAACTTCTCCGTCAGGGACGGAATCCCAGTTGAAGCCCCTGGGGGAAGGGCTCCAGGTCAGGTCTGGTCCGAAGCGATGCGGTCAGCCTGCCTGCGCAGCGCGGGCCAACGGGTCTCGGGGATCGCGGGGCCAAGGTGTTGCACGGTTTCGGCTCCCAGCAGGGAGCCGATGGCACCCGCGGCGGGCAGGGAGGCGCCGCGCAACCAGCCGAAGAGAAATCCGGCGGCCCAGGCATCACCTGCCCCGGTGGTATCGACCACGTGTGGCACGGTTACGGGCTCGATGCGGTGCAGGTTGCTGTCCTGAGCGATCCACGCTCCGTCCTTCCCCAGCTTGACCGCGGCGATGCCGCCATACCCAGCGAGCCGGCGAGCGAGTTCCGGATATTCGGCCCCGTCGGCGAAGAGGGCGCGCGCCTCGTCCTCGTTGGCGAAAACCGCATGCAGGCCAGCGCGCAGCTGCGCGAAAATCCACTCGCGCGCCGACTTCACGACTTCGAAAGAGGCGAGATCGATGCTCACCGTGCAGCCGGCGGCGCGGGCCATGGAGACGGCCTTCTCCGCCAGCGCCGGATTGAACAGCAGATAGCCTTCGATGTGGGCGTGCCGGACCCCGCGGAAATCCTCGGCGGAGATTTCGTCAGGATGCAGCGAAATGGCTGCCCCGAGGAAGGTCCGTAGCGTGCGCTGGCCGTCGGGAGTCACGAGCGCCAGGCAGCGGCCGTTCGGCAGGGCGCCGTGCTTGAAACGGGCGCCGTCGGCGCCCGAGGAAACGAAATGGGCGTGGTACGCGCGGGCCGTGTCATCGTGGCCGATCTTGCCGAGGTAGGTCGCGGACAGACCCAGCCGCGCGGCGCCGACGATCGTGTTGGCCACCGAGCCGCCGGGGATCACGGTCGGCGGGGCATCCAGCTTGGCCACCAAGCGGCCGATCTCGGCGGAATCGACATGCACCATGCCGCCTTTGGCGCCGCCTGCCTCCGTCAGGAAGGATTCAGGCACCGGCGCCAGCAGGTCCATGATGGGATTGCCGACGCCGATGAGATCAAAAAGGGGTTGAGACATGAGTGGAAGGATTGGTCAGCGTTGAAACGAGGTGCATGGCAGGCAACGAAATCACCCGGCGGGATCGCCGCGGCTTCCCAAGACGGATACCCTGCCGCCCGGATTCACTGACTGACGGTGAGGCTTGTGGCGAGGATGGGCTCGTCATCCACCTCGATGAGGATGGAGTAGTCGCCGGGTCGCTCGAAGCGGCAGTTGCGGAGTTCGTTGATCAGGTTGATGCGGTGCAGAGGACTCTGGGATTCGAACTCACGTTGAAACAACTCGGCAAGACTGGTGGGATCCAGCCCGATGGACATCCTGATTCGGTGCGTGCCGGGTTGGACGTCCGTCAGCGTCAGGAACCACACCATGAACGGATGCACCACCGGAAACTGCCGGGCCTTGATATTGGAGAAAACGCCGAGGATGGTGTGTTTGCCCGACGCGGGGTCGATGTGGACGCCGTCACACGTTATCCAGACGAGAAGCTGGGGTTTGGAATGCACGCGGGTGCGAGGATGCGTCGGTCCCGCTTGGCGAAGCAAATCTTTTCCCCGGTCATTTTGCCGCCGGCACCGGAGTGGACGCCCAGCTTTTTCTTGAGTTTGCACGGGCGGACCGATTTATCCCGTCCCGATGAAGTATATCTTCGTGACTGGCGGGGTGGTCTCCTCCTTGGGCAAGGGGTTGACGGCAGCGTCGCTTGGCGCGCTGTTGGAGACGCGGGGACTGTCCGTGCGGATCCAGAAATTCGATCCCTATCTCAATGTCGATCCGGGGACAATGAGCCCTTTTCAGCACGGGGAAGTCTACGTGCTCGACGACGGGGCGGAGACGGACCTCGACTTGGGCCATTACGAGCGCTTCACCTCGGGCAAACTTTCACGTCTCAACAGCCTGACCTCGGGCCAGATTTACGAAGCCGTCATCCAGAAGGAGCGGCGGGGCTACTATCTCGGCAAGACGGTGCAGGTCATCCCGCATGTCACTAACGAGATCAAGGAGCGCATATACCGCGGCGGCAAGGGCGTGGATGTGCTCATCACCGAGATCGGTGGCACGACCGGCGACATCGAGGGTCTGCCGTTTCTCGAGGCCATGCGCCAGTTTGCCCTCGAGGTCGGCCCCAAGAACGCGATTTTTATCCACGTTACGCTCGTGCCGTACCTGAAGGCGGCGGGCGAGCTCAAGACCAAGCCCACGCAGCAGAGCGTGGCCAAGCTGCGCGAGATCGGCATCCAGCCGCAAATCCTGGTCTGCCGGTGCGACCACCCGCTGGTGCCCGAAATGCGCGAAAAGCTCAGCATGTTCTGCAATGTGCCGGTCAAGGCCGTGATAGAGGAGCAGAACGTCGAATCTTCCATCTACGAACTGCCGATCATGCTGCAAAAGGAGGGCATGGACCGCCTCGTCATCGACCTGCTCGAACTCAAATCCACCCGCCATCCCCACAGTTTCTGGTCGCAGGTCGTGCGCCGCATCAAATCGCCCCGTCACGAGGTCAGCATCGGCGTGGTTGGGAAATACATCGAGCTGCAGGACGCCTACAAATCCGTCTACGAGTCGCTGGCCCACGCCGGTATCGCCAACAACTGCTGCGTCAATATCGTCCGCATCGACGCCGAGGATCTGGAGGAGCGCCGCGGGCTCGACCGGCTCCGCCACCTTGACGGCATTCTCGTGCCCGGAGGCTTTGGGGATCGCGGCACCGAGGGCAAGATGGCGGCAGCCCGTTATGCCCGCGAGCGCCGGATCCCCTACTACGGCCTGTGCCTCGGCCTGCAGGTTGCCGTGATAGAATTTGCGCGCAACGTCTTGAAGCTGTGCAACGCCAACTCGTGTGAGTTCGACCCGAACACGCCTCATCCGGTCATCGCCCTCATGGAAGAGCAGAAGCAAGTCGTCGACAAAGGCGCGACCATGCGCCTAGGCGCCTACGAGTGCCGGCTCAAGCCCGGCACGCTGGCCCACCGCGCGTACAAGGCTGACACGGTGCATGAGCGGCATCGTCACCGTTTCGAGGTCAACAATGCCTACCGCGAGCGGCTGGAGCGGGCGGGCCTGGTCGTCAGCGGGGTGAACCCGCGCCGCAACCTGGTCGAGATCGTCGAGCTCAAGGGCCACCCCTGGTACGTGGCGGTGCAGTTCCATCCGGAATTCCAATCCAAGCCCAACAAGGCCCATCCGCTGTTTGCGGCGTTTGTAGCGGCCGCAATCAAGCACCGGAGCGGTTGCGGTGTTGGGAAGAGCCGGCGCCGCCGATCCTGACGGCTGCGGTTTCAGATGGCAGTCGGGACGATCGTTATTTACCTTAGATGGCAATGCTCCACGATCCGACCAAACTTCTCCTGATTGCGGGTCCGTGCTCGCTGGAAAACGAGCGCGTGTGCCGCACGGTGGCCGAGGCACTGGTGTTTCTGCGCCGGTCACGGCGCGACTTGAACATCGTCTTCAAGGGGTCGTTCGACAAGGCCAACCGCACCTCGCACGCCGGTCCGCGCGGCACCGGTCTGGAGGAGGGCCTCAAACTGCTCGCTCTCATCAAGCAGGACTACGGTTTCCCGGTGCTCACCGACGTGCACGAGCGCGTTCATGTGGGACCGGTGGCGGAGGTCTGCGACGTGATCCAGATCCCCGCCTTTCTCTGCCGGCAGACGGACCTGTTGCTTGCCGCGGCCGCCACCAGTCGTGCGGTCAATGTCAAGAAGGGCCAGTTTCTTTCACCGCAGGAGATGCGGCATGTCGTTGCGAAGCTGAAATTCGGGCGGGCGGCCGAAGTGTGGCAGACCGAACGCGGCACCACCTTCGGCTATCAGAACCTCGTCGTGGATATGCGCAGTTTTGCCCTCATGCAGGCCAACGGCTGCCCCGCTATTTTCGATGCGACGCACAGCGTGCAGCTGCCCGGGGCCGGCGATGGCCGGAGCGGCGGCCAGCGCGAGTTTGTCCCGCCACTGGCGCGGGCCGCGCTCGCGGCGGGAGCCGACGGCCTGTTCATCGAGACTCATCCGGATCCCGCCCACGCCATTTCCGATGGTCCGAACATGGTTCCGCTTTCCGAACTGCCGGCGCTGCTCGACTCGTGCCTCGCCGTCTGGAAGGCCGTGCGAGGCTAGCAGCCTGTCGGAATTCGGGAACGGGTATTGAACTTCCGGGGCTCGCTTTTGAGAGCGGCAGAAGATGACACGGTGGTTTTCGGCGATCGCGTTGATCCGGAGGTGAGGTGATCGGGGTTGCGGCTGGTCGGCCGAGCCGAGAGTGCCGGTCTCGGCCGCCCTCAGGCGGGCGGGAGGACGGTCTTGAGGATGTGGAGGCGCTTGAGGTTGCATGCGCTGCACAGCAGTGACCATTCCAACGACACTTTCTCCAGGCCGCGCAGCAGGAAGCGGCGGGAAGTCGAGGCAGGCTTTGATCACGCCAAAGACCGGTTCGACGGTTTGCTGCCGGAGTTTATAGCGGGCCCGCCCGGCGGCGATGGCGGTGCGGAGGGCCAGCCGTTCGAGGAAGGGGGCATCAGCGGGTGGCGCCGACGGATCGAGGTGGGCTTCGAGCGACGGTGCGGCCGCGGCGTGCGCGGTGGACGGCGGCCAGGCCGGTGGGTTGGCCAGTCTCGTTGGTTTCTAGCCGGGTGACGGCTGCTTCGCTGACGAAGCCGCTCTCGACGAGGACTTCCTTGACGGAAGCGATGACGGGCGCGCTACCCGTTCTGCAACTCGTAACTGAGGATTCCCAGTGCGTAGACCGCCGCGGTTTCGCAGCGCAACACGAGCGGACCGAGCGTGATGAGCTCGAAACCGCTGGCCTTGGCCACGCTCATCTCAGCCGGCGTGAAGTCGCCCTCGGGGCCGATGAGCCAGAGCACCTTGCGAGGCGGATGCCCCGTGCTAGCCTCATGGGCGGCCAGGACCGATTTTAGCGATCTGGCGCCGGGCTGCAGGCTGGCGATCAGCTTCAGATCATAGCCGCTGGCGCTCTGCATGAAGGCGGTGGCCTTCTGCACCGGCGCGATTTCCGGCAGCCACGGGTTGCCGCACTGTTTCGCGGCCTCGATGGCGGCGTTCAGCCATTTTTCGGTTTTGCGGTCCAGCCGGTCGGCGTCGAGCCGCACCTCAGTGCGCTCGCTTTCAAGAGGTACAATCCGGGTCACGCCAAGTTCCGTGGCCTTGCGAACGATGGCATCCATCGACGGGCCCTTGGGCAGCGCCTGGCCCAGCGTCATGGCATAAGGCAGCGGCTTCGCCTTCTGGGAAAAACGCACCTTGAGCACCGCAGTTTTGGGCCGATCGTCGGTGCATTCGCAAATCCATTCGTTGCCGCGGCCGTCGAACGCCACCACGGTGTCGCCGCGGCGCGCGCGGTTGACGGCCACCAGGTGATGGCTCTCACCGGCGTCCAGTAGGATTTCGGCGGGTTCGCGTTCGGCAGGCTGGCAGAAGGCACGAAAGTCAGTCATGAGAGTAAGAATTTAAAGGTGTCATTGAAAAGATGGAGAGGGGGGAAGGGCAAGGCTCGCTTTGGTGGATTTCTGCACAGAGGAGGCGAGAAGGCTGCTCTTCCCTGCTGCCGGTATGGCGGCATCATTCAGTTGGATGGGCATCGCTCTGCAGATCAGCAGCGCCACTGGCGCCCGTTGCCGCGATGGACATCGGCAATTCACCTTGTAATGGGTGCGCTGATAAGGGGGGCGGATGGGGTACGACGGGTTGGCTGCGGGGATAGCACAGGTTCGCATCGCAACAAAGGTGTTTACTTTCCCGGCAGGCTAATTTTTCTTCACCTTCCTGGTTCGCCCGGATGGCGGAATTGGCAGACGCACGGGACTCAAAATCCCGCGCCCTTTAAAGGCGTGTCGGTTCGACCCCGACTCCGGGCACCACTTGAGATTGGTATAAGGGTCTACACCAAAGATTGGGGAGTGGGTTGAAGGGAGTGGAGGTTCATAAGTCAGCCGCACTGGGCGATGACGCGCAGGCGGTAGTTGTTAAAGTTCCTAAAGCCATAGGCACGGCGCTGGATA
>JAQUYL010000017.1 GCA_028691845.1 Opitutaceae bacterium | reverse complement strand
AATCTCGAGCTGTTCCAGCTCGATAAGAAATATGCGGGGGACTACCGCTCGTATGCCGACGGCCGGTTCAACCTGAACGACCTGCCCGCCTACCAGCCGAAGCAGGCGGTCTCCGGCTGGATCAAGATCCACGGGGCCGCCACCCTCGCGCAAGGCAAGCTGGCCAAGTATTGGGAGGAGGGATTTGCGAGGTTCCATCCCGACGCTCATTTCTCGTATTTCCTGCCGGCCGCCGAAGTGGCCCTCACTCCGCTCTACTACCGTCAGGCTGACATCTCGATCGTCCACGAGCTGGGATTCTACGACATCCTGCCCTACGAGCGCGTCCTCAACTCGCAGCCGCTGCGCATCGCGGCCTTCACCGGCTCCTTCGACATGGCGGGCTATGCCCCCCCCTACAAGATCATCGTCAACCGGGACAACCCGTTGGCGAAGATCACCATCGACCAGCTCGACGGGGTCTTCGGTGCGGCCCGCGACGGCGGCTGGGTCGGAACGGCGTGGCGCGTCGATCTGGCCCGCGGCAAGGAAACGAACATCCGCCTTTGGGGCCAGCTGGGTTTGACCGGGGAGTGGGCGAACCAAGCCATCAAACCCCATGGATTCAGCATGCGGGATTCGGTGGCGGTGTCCTTTAATGACCGCGTCATGAAGGCCAGCGACAAGTGGAACGAGAAGATCCTGACCTATGGTCCATGCTTCGGTCCGGACGGCAAAGTCGTCTCGGTCGAAGAGCAACTCAACCGCGCCGTTGCCGCCGACAGGTGTGCCATTGCCTACACGCTCAGCGGCGCCGCGTCGTCACAGGTGAAGCAGCTCAGCATCGCCCAGGGTTCCTCCGGTGACTATGTGGAACTCACTCCCGAATCGGTCCATGCAAGAAGGTACCCATTCTATCGCGAAGGTGCGATGTACATCAACCTGCGTCCGAACGGGAAGCTCACTCCCTTGGTTGAAGAATTCATCCGCTATGTGCTGAGCCGCGATGGGCAAAGCCGGGTTCAGCACGACGGAAGGTATTTGCCCCTCAATCGTGAAACGGTCGAAGCGCAGCTCAGGATCGCAGACTCGGTCGCAGCTGCCTCGGTCCGTGCTGCGAAAGCCGCACCGATCAAGGACGCGGATGGTGAGGCATCGCTGCGGACGCAGGCGTTGCGCGCGATTGCAATCGCCAAGCGTGGTGAAAGAAGAATGTATCCGCTGGATCAATTCGATCTGAGCGACCTCCCGGCCTACAAGCCGAAGGCGATCCTCGACGGATGGATCCGCGTCCACGGGGTGAACTACATCGAAACCGCCAAGCTCAGGAAATACTGGGAGGAGGCGTTCGCCAAGGTGCAGCCGGGCATCAAGATCTCGTGGTTTCTGCCCACCATTGCCGTCGGCTATTCATCGCTTTACTATGATACTGCAGATCTTCTGCTCGGCTCCGAGCGCGGCTTGAGCGACAGCCTCGCCTATGAAAAGCTCACGGGACGCAAGCCCTTCATGATTGAGTCCTACACCGGATCGCTCGACCTGCCAGGATGGGCAAATACTCCGGTTATCCTCGTGAATGAGAAGAATCCCCTCTCCAGGATCAGCATGGAGGAGCTGGATGGCGTGTTCGGCTCGGAACGCAGTGGCGGATGGACGGGCACCACCTGGCATCCCGAATACAAGCGCGGACCGGAAAAGAACATCCGCACATGGGGCCAGCTCGGGCTCACCGGCGAATGGGCCGACAAGCCGATCCATGTCTACGGTTTCAGCCTTCGCTACAACACTTCCGAAGGGATCTCGAACTGGATCCTGCACGGCAGCGACAAATGGAACGAGGACCTGATCGCGACCGGAAATTACGCCAAGCCTGATGGCAAACGCGTCTCCGGCGGCGACTTCATTGCCCGAACCGTTGCCACGGATCCCTACGCGATTGCGTACACCAATTACAGCGAGGAATACAAGCAGCCGGGAGACAAGGTACTGGATCTGGCCGTGAAAAAGGGTGGCCCCTACGTGAAGCTAAGCATCGAGAGCGTCCGCAATCGCGAGTACCCAATGATCAACCGCCATGCCTTCATTATGAACGAGACCCCGGGGACGCCGATGAATCCGCTGGTGAAGGAATTCCTGAGCTTCATCCTGAGCCGGGAAGGCCAGGCCGAAGTGCAGCGCGACGGCAAGTACCTGCCTTTGACGGCAGAGATCATCACCCGGGAGCGCGCGAAGCTGGACGAAGGGTGGGGGAGCGAACCATGAACACCCGCCACGGCACCGCCGTAAGCGCGTCGCTATCAGATGCCGACCGCTGTGCTTGATCGTAGCGATCGTATCGCGACAATATTATCTGTGATGCGCTGACCTCCGGCACCGCCAGGAATCGGACTGCGCTTTTCGTCAGAGTAAAAAACCAAACGCTTGCACATACAAAATCAGGATACCAACCAACATGAAATCCGTCACTGTCAGCCACGCAGAGCAAGCCTCCTTGACTGCAGCCACTATCAACGGCCCCCGCGCGACTGCCGGCCGGATTTTGCATTTCCGGTCCGCCTGGTTCGCACTGGTGGCACTCGCCGGGTTTGGGCTCATTTCACCGGCCCGCGGCGATGTCAAACAACCCACCAATTTGGGATTTGATGCTGACCTGGCCTCATTGCCGCATTACAAGCCCACGCGCGAATGGATTGGGATTCTCCGTATTGGGGGCGGTCCGCTCGGAGGCTTGGTGAACAAATGGGAGGCAGGGTTTCAGAAATTCCACCCGCGGATCAAGTTCAGGGACAATTTGCTCTCCAGCGAGGCAGTAAGCGTGTCCTTGGCCATGGGGGTTTCCGATTTGGGCACGACGGGCGACTTGGTCAAGAGAGTCGAGCTGATCCCCTACAACGTCGTCTTTGGGTGCATGCCGCTGCAAGTCACCGTCGGCACCGGGTCGCTCGATATCGGCAGCACGCCCGCTCTTGTGATCCTCTCACATAAGGACAATCCAATCTCGAAGCTGACGATAAAGCAGCTGGACGGGATTTTCGGATCGGCCCGAACCGGAGGCTTTGCGGACGGATACATTTTGCGATCAACTCTCGGCCGCACGGCGAAGGACGACATCCGCACTTGGGGCCAGCTTGGACTCACCGGGGAATGGGCCGATAAGCAGATCCAGACCTATGGCTATGCCATGGGTGGATTCTTCACTTTCATGCAGCAGCGGATCCTCAAGGGTGCGGAAATCAACTGGAATCCGAACTACCGCCAGTACTCGACGGCCACGCGCACGCCAATCGAGGAAGGAGACCAGGCGCTGACGATTCCGCACATGTTCAGGGACATGTCTCAGGACCGGTATTCGCTGGGATGGGGCCCCTACGAAATATCGAAAAGTTATCCGAGTCTGAAACCGCTCGCCCTGGCGGAAAATGACGGGGGACCCTATATCGAACTGAGTGCCGAAAGTCTGCGTGACCGCAGCTACCCTCTGGTCCGGGACATTTACATCTATACCAACCGCCCTCCGGGCCATGATGTCGACCCCAAGGTCAAGGAATTCATCACCTACGTCCTGAGCTACGAGGGACAGCTGGTGGCATTGGAGGATGGACGTTACTTCCCTCTGCCGGCGGTGAAGGCTCGGGAGGAATTGAGGAAATTGGAATAATCCTTTGCCCCTCTCGCCTCTGTTTACGCCACCCCAGAAACCGAAACTCAGGCTGCATAGGGCGCGAGTGTTTTCATATAAAGGCCGCCCGCTCAGGCAATTCGTTGTAGTAATTGGAGATGCGGCTCCTCGATTTTCTAATCATGAGCATGCTGCCGTTCCTTATTCCCAGCGGATTCAGCATGCAGATTACGCTGTCAGGCCCGAACTCGTGGCCGCCGTGGTGGCGGACCTGTCCGAATAGCCGGTCAGAAATCAGGATTTTCCCGCGTAATATTTCCGCTTCAACACTCCGATGCACGGGAGATTGCGATAACGCTCGGCATAATCCAAACCGTAACCCACCACGAACTCATTGGGGACCTCGAAACCGACGAAGTCAGCGTCAAACGGCACAACGCGGCGCGCTTTTTTGTCGAGCAGCACGCAGGTGCGCACCGAAGACGCCCGCTTGCGTTGGATGAGTTTTTTCACTGCAGCCAGCGTCCGACCGGTGTCGAGGATGTCGTCGAGGATGAGCACATGATGGCCGGCGACTTCGAGCTTGAGGTTGTCTATGATCTCCAACGCCCCCGCGGCATTCGTGTCGGCATGGTAGCTGGAAGCCCGCACGCAATCCAGTCGCAGGGGGGAGCGCAGTTCGCGCAGCAGATCGGCGGCAAAGAGCAGCGCGCCGTTGATGATTGCGATCACAGTCAGATCCTTGCCTCGGTACACGCGGTTGATGTCGGCGGCGAGGGCGTGGACCCGGCGCTTGATCGCCGGAGGGCTGACAAGCACGTGATCCAGATGCTTGAATTCGGCGGGGGCTTTAGGACCAGGCATGGAAAGGAATGAATTTAAGAGCGAATTGCGGGGCCGAGGCAAACTGTAAGCGGGCCGGGGCGAGGGTAATCGTTTTGGCATGGCCCTGGGAGATGGAGGTTCCCTGGGGGGGGTGCACCGCCAGGTTATAGGTTCATATCACCCGGTGATTTTTGCCGTGGAGTGGCGCTGCCGGGCCCTGACCTTGCCCTCCTGCCGTGTCCGCAATCGCACTGGATGTCAGGGGCAGGGGCCAGGGATGCGGCACGCCGGGCAGCCCGCCCCATCGGCCGCTTGGCGCGCAAGCCGTGGCCGGGTGCGGCTCCCGCAAAGCGAATCTCATTGATTGATGCCAATCCCGGCGGCCCCAACGGGAAGGCACTGGCCGGGGCAGGAAGAGGCGGCAATCGTTGCGACTAGAGTTTGACCATCCGTGCCCAGACGTTGTTTTCCCGGTGCCAGGCCACGGTACGGAGGAGGCCTTCGTCGATGTCGATCCCGGGCTGCCAGCCTAGCAGCCGGCCGGCTTTCGCGATATCGGCCCATGTTTCCTTTACGTCGGCAGTGTGAATGGCGCGCCGCTCGATCGCGGCCTTCTTCCCGATCAGCCTTTCCAGCTTTTCGATGAGGGCCGTCAGGGCGAGCGGGTTGCGACCGCCGCCGAGATTGATGATCTCGTAGCCAAGCGGCGCAAGGGCGAGAATGGTGCCGCGGGCAATGTCATCGACGTAAGTGAAGTCACGCGCCTGTGTTCCATCCCCGAAAAGTTCGATCGGCCGCCCCTCGTCGATCCACTGGATGAAGCGCCAGACGGCCATGTCGGGACGCGAGGCCGGGCCGTAGACCGTGAAATAGCGGAGCACAGTCGTATCGATCCGATGCAGCCGGTGATAGGAGTAGGCCAGCAGTTCGGCCGCCTTTTTGGAAGCGGCATAAGGCGAGAGTGGCGTGTTGACCGGCAAGTCCTCGGCAAAGGGCAGAGGCTGGCCGGCATAGAGCGACGACGATGACGCCAGCACCAGTTTGGCCACGCCATGCCGGCGCATCAATTCGAGCAGGTTGAGCGTGCCGAGGGTATTGGTGGTCAGGTAGACGTGCGGGTTCTCGATACTGGCTCGCACCCCGGCCCGGGCGGCGAGGTTGAGCACGGCGTCGAACCGGCAGCGGGCGAACAAGGGCGCGAGCGCGGGAAACTGCTCAATGTCGGCCCGCACGAACTCGAATTCGGGGCGGGTTCGCAAGCGCTCAAGGCGGTGCTCCTTGAGCCGCACGTCGTAATAGTCGTTGAGGTTGTCGACGCCAACGATGCGATGGCCCGCGTCGAGGAGCATTTCGACGGTGCGAGATGCGATGAAACCAGCGGCACCGGTGACGAGGTAAGTGCCCATCGGGTGGCTCAACTCTGGGGCTTCAATTCACCGATCAGCTTGAGAAATTCGGGATGCTGCTTGATTCCGTCGAGATCGGGATCTTTTTCCAGCCATGGGAGATCATTGTAGCCGAGGGCAACGGCCTTGCGCAGGGCCCGGAGCGCGTCGCCGCGGCGTTTGCTGAGGGCGAGACTGCAGGCGAGGTTGTAATGGGCCGTCGCGTCATCGGGCCGGAGGCGGACCAGTTTGCGATCCATGCGCAGGCCGTCGGCGATGCGACCGGTCCGGGTGTAAAGCCCACCCAGCAGTTCGACGACTTCCACGTAATCCGGGCAGCGCGTCAGCACCTGCTCGTAGAAGGCGATATCGAATTCCGGATCTGATTTTGTGGATCGGGCCATGGCGTATGAATCACTTCGGCGACCGGTGGGGACAGCGGCCGGTGTCATGAAAGGAAATGCATTGGGCGCTGACTTGCAATCGATGGGAAACGGGCCGGAGCCCGAGTTTCGACGATACGGTGCTGCTGTACCATTCCATGAAGGGCGCGCTGATTTCGAAAATCTTGTCGCAGTCCACGCACACGACCTGGGCCACCTGCACATTATCGCCGGGATTGAGTAGGTAGTATTTCTCGCCCGAACCGATGTCGATCTCGCGAAGTATCTGGCTGCCAGTCATAAGCGGAAGCGTGCGGTAGACTGTGGCCCGCGACACGGAATCGTCGACCCTGCGCGCGTATTCCAGCAACTGCTCCGCGGTAAAATGCTCCTTCTGACTCACGGCGACGTCGAGGATTGCCAGCCGCTGGTTGGTCACGCGAAAGCCGTGTGTGGCGAGATAGGATTTGAACTTTGTTCGACTGGCTTCAGCGGTCACGGCGCGAATGTCTGGCGCCGGGGTTCGGGCTGTCAAAGGCAAACTGTGGGGACCGGGAGCCCGCCAGGGCGGGGAAGGACGTCCGCTCCCGCGACCGGAGGGACGGGAGGTCGAAAAGCGCGTTGCCAGCCCGGGCAGGTGGCCCCAATCACGAAGGGATGATTGTGGGCGTCCAACCGCTGGCGGGCTTTGACAAACGGCTGCATTACCGCGTGCCCGAGACGCTTTGCGCCGACGTCGGCTGCGGTTCGCTCGTGCGCGTGCCCCTGATCAACCGCCACCGTCTCGCGCTGGTCACCGAGATGGACGCCATACCGGACTGCGCCCCAGCCAAGCTCAAGTTGATAAGCAGCATCGTGCATCCGTTTCCCGCCCTGACGCCCGACCTGCTCGAACTCGCCGAGTGGATGCGGCAGTATTATGCCACGCGTCTGGAGACTGTTTACGAAACGATGATTCCCGTGGCTGTGCGGAAAGGACTGCGAGTGAAACAGGAAAAGTACCTGGGCGTCTCGCGCCCCGTCCCGCCCGACGAACTGGCCGAACTGCGCAAGAAGGCGCCTCGGCAGGCGCGGCTCTACGAATTCCTGCACCAGCAGTTCCGGCCGCAAAAGAAATCTCTGGTGCTCACGCGGCTCGGTCTCACGGCGGCCGTGGTGGCTGCGCTCGTGAAGCGCGGTCTGGCCCGCGAGGAGACTCACCCGGTCGAACGCACGGCCTACACCGACAGCTGGGCCGCGGCGGAACTGGTCACATCGGCTCCGCCCCGACTCAATTCCGACCAGGAGGCGGTGGTCCGGACGGTGAGCGGGGGTCTGGCCGCCCACAAGTTTTCTGTGCATCTGCTGCACGGCGTCACCGGCTCCGGCAAGACCGAGGTTTACCTGCGGGCGGTCGAGGAGACGCTGGCGGCGGGGTGCGGCGCCATTTACCTCGTGCCCGAGGTGGCGCTCACGCCGCAGACGGTCGCGCGGCTGCGCGGACGGTTTGAGGCGGCCGGCCATCGAACCGTCGTCTGGCACAGCCACTTGGGCGAGGGCGAGAGGCTGGATGGATGGATGGCGCTCGCAAGCGGGGCGGCGCGGGTTGTCGTCGGGGCGCGCTCGGCGGTCTTCGCCCCCGTGCGGAATCTGCGGCTCATCGTCGTCGATGAGGAGCATGAACCGGCATACAAACAGGACGAGACCCCTCGCTACCACGGACGCGACGTGGCTATCTACCGGGCCAAGCTGGCCCGCGCCGTCTGCCTCCTGGGCTCGGCTACGCCCTCGCTAGAGTCGACCGCCAACGCCCGGTCCGGCAAATACCTGCTGTCAGAGCTGCCGCGGCGGGTGGACAACAAGCGCCTGCCCGACATCCAGATCGTCGACATGCGCATCGAGACGATGCGTTCGCGCGGACTCGTGACTCTCTCCCGGCTGCTGGTCAATCACATGCTGGAGCGGTTCGAGCGACGCGAGCAGACGATTCTCTTTATCAACCGCCGCGGCTACTCGAGCAGCCTGCTCTGCCAGGCGTGCGGCCATGTGGAGGAATGCCCGCACTGCAGCGTGACGTTGACCTATCACCGGGCCGACGAGACGCTGAAATGCCATCTGTGCGGCCATGAGTGGGCGGCGCCGGCGGTCTGTCCGCAGTGTCGTTCGCCCAAAATCCGCTGGCGTGGCATGGGCACGCAGCGCGTGGAGGAGGCGGTGCGCCGGCTCCTGCCACGGGCCCGGCTCGAGCGCATGGACACCGATGCCATGTCGAAAAAAAACCGTTTTCGGCAGATACTGGCGGAATTCCGAATCGGCAAAATCGATGTGCTCATCGGGACGCAGATGATCGCCAAGGGACTGGATTTTCCAAACGTGACGCTGGTCGGGCTGGTCGACGCCGACCTGTCGATGCATGTGCCGGATTTCCGGGCCAATGAGCGGACGTTCCAACTGCTCGTGCAGGTGGCCGGCCGGGCCGGTCGCGGCGACCGCGCGGGAGAGGTTGTCGTGCAGACGTTCACCCCGCAGTCGGACGCCATCCAGTTTGCCCGGCGGGTGGATTTCAACGGCTTCGTCGAGGCCGAGCTGGCCATGCGGAGGAAATTCGGCTATCCGCCTTTCCGCCACCTGATTCATCATCTGTTTCGCGGCCCCAATCCCGAAAAGATTCTGTTCTACGCCGAGCACTGGGTCAAAAAAGTGGAGGCGGCGCTGGGCGGCCAGGTCGAGATTCGCGGTCCGGCGGCGGCCCCGATCGAAAGGGTGAAGGACGAATATCGTTTTCAAATCTGGTATTTCACGGCCCGGGTCACCGCGGTGGTGGCGGTGCTGGTCCGGTTGCAGGGTGAATCGACATGGCCCGACGACGTGCGGCAGGTGCTTGATGTGGATCCCATGAGCCTGGTGTGAACAGCCCCCGGCCGGAACCAGGGCAGCAGCCCAATCGATCGGTGTGGATTTCGTTCTGGAAAAGGTTCGCCGAGTAAGCGCAGACTTCCGGAACGACAGGACACAATGAGGATCTACTTCATGGGCATATGCGGGACGGCCATGGGCAATGCGGCCTTGCTGGCCCGTTCGGCCGGGCACGATGTGCTCGGAGCCGATGCCGGCTCCTATCCGCCGATGAGCACGGTGCTGACTGCCGCGCGCATCCCCATCCATGAAGGCTACGATCCCGCGAGGCTGGAGCGGCTCGCCCCTGACCTCGTGGTGATCGGCAACGCCCTGAGCCGCGGCAACCCCGAAATCGAGTGGCTGCTCGATACTCGCCGGCTGGCGCTGACCTCGCTGCCGGCGATGCTGCACGAATTCGTGCTCAAGCGGAGGCGCAACCTCGTCATCTGCGGCACGCATGGCAAGACCACCACCACGGCGCTGACTGCTTTTCTCCTGCGCGAGAACGGGCGCGATCCGGGCTTCCTGATCGGAGGCGTGCCGCAGGATCCCCCGGTGGGCAGCCAGCTGGGCGCGGCGGCGGATCCGTTTGTCATCGAAGGCGACGAATACGACAGCGCGTTTTTCGACAAGCGCAGCAAATTCATTCACTATGCGCCGCACATCGCCGTCCTCAACAATCTCGAGTTCGATCATGCGGACATCTTTCGCGACCTCGCCGACGTGCAGCGCACGTTCAACCACCTGACGCGGCTGGTCCCGCGCAATGGCGGGATCATGCTGAATGGCGACGATGACAACCTGCGCGCTCTCGATCCGATCCAGTGGACGAGAATCGTGCGCGTCGGTACGGGCGAGAACAACGATCTGCGCATCGTTGATTTTTCCGAGTCGGACCGGGGCGCCAGCTTCCGTCTGGTTTGGCGGGGGAGGCAGTGGGCCGAAGTGCACTGGTCGTTGCCCGGGCTCTACAATGCCCGCAACGCGGCCATGGCCGCCGTCACCGCGGGTCTGGCGCTGTTTCCCGATGCCCCGGCGCGGTTGCGACTCGAAGCGCTGGCGCGTTTTCGCGGAGTGAAGCGCCGCCAGGAAATCCTGTTTCATTCATCCACCCTGACCGTGGTGGAGGATTTCGGTCATCATCCTACAGCACTGGCGGAGACGCTACAATCCTTGCGCGCCCGTTTCCCCGGCGCCCGGCTGACGGCTGTGTTCGAGCCGCGCAGCAACACCGCGCGAACCAAGGTGCTGCAAGCCGGCTTCATGCGGGCGCTGGCCCTGGCCGACGAAGTCTACCTTGGCGCGGTCAACCGGGCGGAGAAACTGCCTGCCGGGGAACGGTTCGATGCCGAGGCCGTGGCGAAAAATCTCGAGGCCACCGGCATCGATGCCCATTGGTTTGCCAGCAACCAGGCGCTCTACGATGCCCTGGCCGGACATGCCCTGCCGCCCGGCCTGCAGGCGCGCGTGGTGGCGTTTTTCTCCAACGGATCGTTTGACGGCATCATCGGAAAATTCGCCGGGGCGGCGCAGGCCTAGTCTTCCGGGCGGCCGGCGGGCGTCGCGGTCTTACTGGGCCGGGCGGGCGTGCTTGTACGCCGCGGGCTTCTCGCCCGGCGGCAGGGCCAGCAGGTCGTAGTCGTGGTGACCGGTGATGGGGACGCGGGCAAACTCGCCGACCGGCAGGGTGCGGGTCACGTAGACGCGGCCGTCGATATCGGGCGCATCGGCCTCGCCGCGAGCCACGCCCGATTCCTCGACCAGCACCCGCAGCTGGCTCCCCAGCTGGCTCTGGCAGTGTTGGGCGGCAATGTCGTGCTGCAACTGCATCACCTGGTGCCAGCGACGCTCCTTGGTTTTGGAGGGGATCTGTCCGGGGAGCCGGGCGGCCCGGGTGCCTTCCTCCCGGGAGTACTGGAATGCGCCCAGGCGCTCAAATCGCGTCTCGGCAATGAACCGGCATAGTTCTTCGACGTCGGCGTCGGTTTCCCCGGGAAAACCGACGATTAATGTGGTGCGCAGCGTGATGCCGGGGATCCCCTCCCGGATGCGACGGATAAGATCGCGGATGAAATCGCCGGACGTCTCGCGCTGCATGGCGGCAAGCATGCGATCGCTGATGTGCTGGAGCGGCATGTCGACATAGCGCGCGACCTTCGGACAGGCGGCAATGGTGCGGATGAGTTCGTCGCTCCAATGGGCCGGATGAGTGTAGAGCAGGCGGATCCAGAAATCACCCGGAATGGCATTGAGCTCGTGCAGCAGGGTGGTCAGAGCTTCGCCGCGCGTGGAATCGACCGGGGTGCGCGGGTTGGGGCGCTCCGTCCAGTGATCCATGCCAAAAAAAGTCGTGTCCTGGGAAATGAGATTAAGCTCCCGGACGCCTTCGGCGACAAGGCGGCGAGCCTCGGCGACCACGCTTTCGACCGTGCGGCTGCGATGCCGGCCGCGAATTTGAGGAATGACGCAAAAGGTGCAGGGATGATTGCAGCCCTCGGCGATCTTGAGGTAGGCGGTGTGCGGCGGAGTGATCCGGAAGCGCGGGGTGTCGTAATCGGGAAGGTAGGTCGACCGGGCCGAGACAAAGGAGGCGGGGGCATCCTTTCGTGTGCGCTCCCTGGCAATAATCTCCTCGATGATTGGCGCCACTCTGGTGACCTGATCGAGACCGATGAAGGCATCGACTTCCGGCAGGGCTCCGGGCAGGTCCTTGGCGAAGCGCTGCGACATGCACCCGGCGACGATGAGCTTCTGCCCCGGACGGCGCCTGCGCAGACCCCGCTGCTGGTTCACGGCGAGGATGTGGTTGATCGACTCCGTTTTTGACGAGTCGATGAACGAGCAGGTATTGACGATGACGACGTCTGCCTTTTCCGCCTCCGGGATGACGGTCATGCCGGCCTGGTGCAGATGGCCGATCATGATCTCGCTGTCGACGAGGTTTTTCGCGCAGCCGAGGGAAATGAGGCTGACTTTGATCATGTAAAAAGACGGCGGGACGAAACCGTCCCGCCGAAGGTAACCGCACCCGGCCAAAGCCGGGTTCCGCGCTGCCGTTACTTCTTGGCCATCTTGATCTTGGCCTTCCGGCGCTTGAGGTACGCGAGGCGGCGTTTGCGTTTGATGACTTTGTTTAATTGCTGGCTCATGATTGGTTGGAAGAGGGGGGAGTGTGTTTCAAAAACCTCGTCGCTAGTCAAGTGTGACCGAAACCCAAGCCCGGCCCTGCCTGATCGCGGCCGGGACAGGAAGATATACGAAATATTTGCGAAATATATTAGTACTTGTGAAACTCAATACGATTTAGTAGCTAATTTATATGGTCACAGGAAAAATTCAAAAAATTCAGAGATACAAGAAAGAGCTGGCGTCGTTGGAGAAACAGGTTGCCATGCAATTGCAGGCTGAACTGGCCGCGCTTCCGGGCCAATATGGCTTCTCCAGCATGGAGGAGTTTGTACGCGCCTTGCGGGGCCTGAAGCAGAGGCGCAAAGGGAAGAAAGCGGCCAATGTGGTCGTTGCGCAGAAGGGCCGCAAGAAGCGCGCCAAGATTACGCCCGAGCTAAAGCAGAAGGTGAAAGCCGCGGTCGAGTCCGGCAAAACCGGAGCGCAAGTGGCAAAGCTGCTCCGCATCTCCGTGCCCAGCGTTCATAATATCAAGAAGGAGTTGGGCTTGGTCAAGAAGCGGGAGTGAGACGGACGCCCGGTCCGGCACCTTATTGTCGCGGGCGCTTCTGACTTCGCAGGTTGGGACCGCCTGAAGTCGCGGCGGGAAAACAGCTGGTTCAATTCTCCATTGACGCCGCCAGCGGCGGCTAAATCGTACGGATATGTCCGAACGTTTCGTTGTTATCATGGCGGGTGGCCGGGGCGAGCGTTTCTGGCCGCAAAGCCGGCTGCACCAACCGAAACATCTCCTGCCCATCGTCGGGGGAAAGCCGATGTTGGCGCAGACCATCGATCGGCTGGGAACGCTGGTGCCCAAGGAGAACGTGCTGGTCATCACCACGCAGACCCAGGCCCCGGCGGTGCGCGCCATCTGCCCGGAATTGCCGCCGGCGAATGTCATCGCCGAACCGGTTGGCCGCGATACTGCGGCCGCCACCGGGCTGGCCCTGCTCCTGGTCAAGAGGCGCAATCCCAAGGCGGCGTTCGCCATGCTGCCGGCCGATCATGTGATCCATGATGTGGCGGAATTCAGCCGCGTGCTGACCACGGCCTTTATGGCGGCCGAGAACGGGGAAATCCTGGTGACTCTCGGCATCAAGCCTACCGAACCGGCGACCGGATATGGCTATATTCAGCAGGCCGGAGTCTGGGGGAAAATCGACGGCCGGAGTGTATTCACCGTAAAACGTTTTGTAGAGAAACCCTCCATCAATTTGGCCCAAGACTACCTGGCATCGGGCGACTATTTATGGAATGCCGGCATGTTTATCTGGCGGGTTCCGGTGGTGGAGGCGGCGTTCAAGCTGCACGTGCCGGAACTCTTCGCTGGCCTGCAGGCGATCGAGACGGCGCTGGCGGCGGGAGAGGATCTGGGCTTGGCGCTTTGGCGCCTCTATCCGAAGCTGACAAAACGCTCGATTGATTACGCCCTGATGGAAAAAGCGGGCAACGTGGTGGTGGTGCCTGCGACCTTTGACTGGGATGATGTGGGGGCCTGGCCAGGCATCAGCCGGCACTTCCCCTCGGATACGGCCGGCAACATTGCCCGGGGCCCCACGGTCATCGAGGGAGGGGCCAAAAACATCGTGCAATCGACGGAGGGGCATCTTGTCGCCCTGGTGGGGGTGGACGATTTGATTGTGGTGCATACCCCCGATGCCACTCTGGTTTGCGCCCGCGACAAGGCCCAGGAGATCAAAAAGCTGCTGCAGCGACTGGAAAAGGATCCGGCAACGAAGCGCTATCTTTAATTCGATGCGGTGTCTCGGCATTGATTATGGCGCCCGGCGCATCGGTCTCAGCCACGGGGACGAACTCGGCGTGGCCACCCCGCTGCCGGCCCTGACCGGCGCCACGGCGGAGCACCGCTGGCAACGGCTTTCCGCCATCATCCTGCAGCGGGGGATCACCGATTTGGTTGTGGGGTATCCTTACAACATGGATGGCTCTGTTGGTTTCAAGGCCCGGGAGGTCGACGCCTTTGTGGCCCAACTGAAGCAGAGGTTCGCTTTGCCGGTGCATTTGGTCGACGAAACACTTACGAGCTATGAGGCAGAGGAAACGGTGCCCAAGAAAGCGCGGCGCGATTTGCGGGCTTCGGGCTTGGTGGACTCCCGTGCGGCCTGTCTGATTCTTCAGGATTTTCTCGATCAGCGGCCCCCGCCGGCCCCGGCGCGGTAAGGCGAGTCGGACGCAGATTGTCCCAGGCTAAACGGACAGCTGTGGAATTCCGGGCACCGTGGGCAGGGCGGCCAGACTGGATAATACGCGATCGGTGCGGCGGCGAAGTTTTTGCTCCGGATGATGCCCGATGGCGACCAGAACGCAGTCCACGCCCATTTCCTGGGCCACGTCCAGGTCGTGGAGGGTGTCGCCGATCATCAATACCTCCTCGCCGGGCAGGCCGAGTTCGGCCACCCACGCCCGCCCGAGCTCGGTCTTGCCGTGGGCATATATGTTATCAAGCCCAGTCAGCCGGATGAAGAAGGAAGCCAGGCCGAAGTGGCTGATAGTGTCCCGCAGGGTTTCCTGCCGGTGGGCGGACAGAACCGACTGGGTTACACCGGCGGCTTGGATCGCGGCCAGCACGGCGCCGGCCGAATTATGCAGACGGCATTCCCGGCTGCGGGCGTCGTAGGCGGAGATAAATTCGATGCTCAGATCCTCGAAACTATCCCGGGAGAAGTCGAATCCCAGGCGCTCATAATAGGACCGGACCGGGAAATCGAACAGGGCATGGTAGCGGGCCATATCCATCGGCGGCAGACCGCGGCGGCGCAACAGTCCGTTCATGACATCGACGCAAAGGTCCAGATCGTCCAAGATTGTACCATTCCAATCCCAGATGATATGGCGGTAGTGCGGACGATTCATGTGGGAATATTTGCGGATAATTGGATGGGGCGCACAACACCAATCGAACGCCGCTTCACTGGCAGCGCCACTTCATGGGCTGGCCCGGGCCGGTTCGAGCGGGGCGGGCAGGGGGGGCTGTGCACCGATATTGCCCAGGGAGCCGCGGCGGGGGCGTTTGCCGCGATGCGACTCCCGCATCTCCTGCTTGCGGGCGCCGGGCCGGTCAGCTAGTGGTGGGATGAATGACGGGACAAGACAAGCCTGCCCAGCAGCGCTGGAAATGCATCTGCGCCTATGACGGCGGATCGTTCGATGGTTGGCAGAGCCAGCTGAGCGGTCGCGCCGTGCAGGACGTGATCGAGCGCCGTTTGCATGACATCCTCAGGCAGGCGGTGCGCATTCATGGCAGTGGGCGGACTGATGCCGGGGTTCACGCACTGGCCCAGGTGTTTCACTTTGATGCGTCCTGGTCGCATGGGACCGACAAATTGCGCGCGGCGCTCCAAGCCGGTCTGCCACGCACCCTCCAGATCAAGTCAATCCGGCGCGCGCGGCCCGGTTTTCATGCGCGGTTTTCCGCCCTGGGAAAAATCTATCGCTATAATCTCTATCTGGGGGTGGCGGATCCCTTCATTGCGCCCTATTGCTGGGCGCTGGACCGGCCGTTGGACTGGCGGGCAATCGGACAAGCGGCGGCCATCCTGAGGGGGCGGCACGATTTCCGCGCGCTCGCGGCACGCAATGGATCTGGGTACGAAAATACTGTGCGCGACCTGCGGCGGCTGGATGTCGTCCGCCGCGGCCGCCGGGTCAGGCTTACCTTCGAGGCGGATGGCTTCCTTTATAAAATGGTGCGCAGTCTCACCGGCGCCCTGATCAATGTCGGGCTGGGCAAGCTGGCCCCGCACGACATCGCCCGACTGCTGGAGTCGGCGCCGCGTCCTCCTGCGGTGCAGACCGCGCCGCCGCAGGGATTGTTTCTCGTCAGGGTAATCTACTGAGACGCGGTGCCAATGTCGGAATGAATGCCATGCTAGCGGACCTCGTGCGCGCCGGCATCGACGTGTTTTTCCCGCGGGTCTGCGTGCATTGCGGCGGGGTGGGCGAGGGCGGCCGGCTGCGGCATTTGTGCCCGCGCTGCGAATCCGGGCTGTCCATCGTTTGTGAACCGTATTGCACGGTTTGCGGGCATCCTTTTTCGGGTGCCATGGAGGCCGGACGCGAGTGCCCGCATTGCGTGGAGCTGGCTCCGGAGTTCGGTCAGGGCAGGACCTGTATTCTGCTCAAAAACGCGGGACGTTCCCTGGTGCATGCCTTGAAATACCGTCATGCGCTGCACGTGCTAGAGGATATCGCGGAGCTGTGGGCCACGGTCCCCGGGGTGGCTGATTATGTGCGCGAAGCCGTTCTCGTACCGGTCCCGCTGCATCCGCGCAAGGAGCGGGAGCGTGGCTACAATCAGAGCCGGTTGCTGGCGGAAATCGGGTGTCGCGCCAGCGGCGGCACAGCGCGAGTAGAGCCGATCCTGCGGCGGGTGGTGGACACCAAATCGCAGACTCATTACAATCGCCAAGCTCGCCAGCTGAACCTGAAAAATGCCTTTGCGTTGGCGCCAAGGGCGGACATAAAGCCCGCCCAACGCTACGTTCTCATCGATGATGTTTTTACAACTGGTTCCACTCTCAATGCTTGCGCTGCCGTGCTTCGCCGGGCGGGCTGCCTGAACGTGGACGTCCTTACTTTCGGTCACGGTTGACCCATTATCTATGGCCCATTTCACCAAACCCAAACTCGCGACTTCCGGACGCAAAAAAAAGAGCATTCCAGAGGGCTTATGGACCAAATGCCCCGTCTCCGGCGAGATTGTCTACAATAAGGACCTGGAGGAGAACCTCATGGTCGTGCCCAAAAGCGGCTACCATTTTCCGATCGGAGCCGCCCAGCGCATCAAGGCGCTCATCGATGAGGGCACTTTCAAGGAGTATGATCGCAATGTGAAGTCGGCGGATCCGCTCCAGTTTGTGGATTCCGTCCCGTATCCGACTCGCATTGCGCGCTATGAAAAGGAAAGCGGTCTGACCGAGGCCGTGATCTGCGGGATGGGACGGATTCACGGCATCGAAGTGTCGCTGGCCGTGATGGACTTTCGTTTTTGCGGTGGAGCCATGGGTGGAGCGGTGGGGGAGAAGATCACCCGCGCAGTCGAACGGGCCACGGCGGGCAAGAACCCCTGCATAATCATCAGTGCTTCCGGCGGCGCGCGCATGCAGGAGGGCATTTTCAGCCTGATGCAGATGGCCAAGACGAGTGCGGCTCTCGCCAGGCTTTCCGATGCCCGGCTGCCGTTCATCTCGGTACTGACTCATCCCACGACTGGCGGCGTGACGGCGAGCTTTGCCTTGTTGGGCGATGTCATTCTGGCCGAGCCTGGAGCGCTCATCGGATTCGCAGGCGCCCGGGTAATCAAGGAAACCACCAAGCAGACACTGCCAGCGGGATTTCAGACGGCCGAGTTCCTGCTGCAGCACGGCCTGATCGACCAGATTGTTAGCAGGCTGGAGATGCGGGACCGGCTGCGCGATATTCTCCTGGCCCTTTTCGTTCGCCAGACGGGCACGGAAACCAAGGCGCCGGCGGCGCCGGAAACGGCCGCAACCGTCGGTTGATCCCGCGCCCTGCTCCGGTCGCATGATTCCCGCCAAGCCAGCATTGACCGACTACGCGTCGGCGACGGAGTACCTTTACGCCCTGAAGGCGCTGGGGTCGAGATATGGCATTGATCGGATGCGGCTGCTCGTCGAGGCGATCGGCCATCCGGAACGGTGCTATCCGGTGCTGCACGTGACCGGCACCAACGGCAAGGGCTCGGTCGCGGCGATGCTGGATGCCATCCTTCGTGCCGCAGGTTGGAGCACGGGACTCTATACGTCGCCCCACCTTGTGAAACTCGGCGAACGCGTGCAGGTGAACCGGGAACTGCTGGGCGAGGCGGAGATCGTGTCGTATACGAACGAACTGCGTCCGATTGCGGAAAGACTCGGTGCCTTCAATCGCGACGATCATCCGAGTTTTTTCGAGTTCATGACGGCGATGGCCTTTCTTCAATTCGTGCGTCGCCGCGTGGATCTAGCCGTCATCGAAGTCGGGCTGGGCGGCCGCCTCGACGCCACCAACGTGGTGCTGCCGGAAGTGTCGGTCATCACTTCAATCAGTCTCGATCACACGGAAATGCTCGGCGACACGTTGGCGAGAATCGCCCGCGAGAAAGCCGGCATCATCAAGCCGGACCGGCCGGTGGTCGTCGGCCGCATGCCCGCCGAAGCTGAGTTTGCTATCCGGGAAGCCGCCGTGCGCACCGGTTCGCCGGTTCTTTCGGTGCGCGAAGTCTACGGCGAGGAGCTGGCCGACTATCCGCCGACCAGCCTCGAAGGCGATTACCAGCGCTGGAATGCCGCCACGGCCACGCTTGTCGTCCGGACTCTGCCACCGAGGTGGGGGCTGACGGAGGAGGTCATCACCCGCGGTCTGCAGCAAGTAAACTGGCCCGGTCGCTGGCAGCGCATCACCATCGGCGGGCGGCCGCTGATCCTCGACGCCTCTCACAACCCCGAAGGCGCGCAGGTGCTGGAAAACAATCTCCACAAGCTGGTGGCGGCGACGGGCCGGCACCCGATCGTCGTGACGGGTGTGCTGGGTGCGTTTCGCGCGCGGCCGTTGCTCAATGTCATCTGCCGCTATGCCCGCGAGATTTATCTGGTGCCTCCTCATCAGGCGAGGGCCTGCAGCTACGAGGAGCTTGAGGCGTTGGCGCCGGCGGACGCACGGCCGAAGCTGCATCGGGCGAGCCTGGCGGAAATTTTCCCCAGTGGGCAGACCTGCGCGCTCGGCGGCCCTGAGGACACGGTTGTCGTGACCGGTTCGATTTATCTCCTGGGCGAGGTGCTGGAGCGTATCCAGCCGGACGGCGGCGCCGCCGAAGGCCGGCTCCAGGATTTTTGACGCCGCCTGGACACTTTCCCCACAACGGGGGGATATCCACCTACGAAAGGATCCAGACGCCGTCCCGTCGGCCTTTGAGGAGGGGCGGATAGTTTCAGGCGTCCCCGTCTGGGCGGAAGGGGAAGTCGCCACCTGCTCTCTAAAAGTTACTACATAATATCATGTAGATAGAAAATTTGGCTCCGGCGGAAAGGGGGCGGAGAAAGGGCTGCATCAATCTGGGAGCCACAATGAAAATCCCCCTTGCTTGCCTCGGCCGACTTATGGGCGGCCTCGCGTTATCGTCGTCAACGTTGCTGCCGGCACAGCATAATCCTGCCACGGCTCTCGTGCGGCATGCGTTGATCATGAACGCCGGGTCGGTTGATGGTTCAGTCCAGCAAGTAACAGCGGAGAGCGTCACCCTCAATGGCAGAGCCAGCGTGACCGGCGATCTGCTGGTGCCGGGCACGCCGGCAGTGCGGCACAACGGCCGTCCGAATTACGGCGGAACGGTTGACGGGGCGGGCGCCCTCGCCCCATCGAATTATGAGATTACTCTCAACGGCAATGCTGCGCTTCGCCACGTCGTGCGCCGCACCGACCCGGTGGGGCTGCCCGTGGTCAGCGCGCCCCCGCTTCCCGCCGGCAATCGCAGCATCACAATCAATTCCGCCGGGCAGAGCATCGACGACTGGAAGACCGTGCGCAATCTCACGCTTAACAGCCGTGCCGGGCAAAGGGCGGTTCCGCCAGGCACGTACGGCGACTTCACGGCAAATGGAGACAGCGGTTTCACTCTGGGTGCGGCGGACGGCACTGTTCCCTCCGTCTATAATTTTCAGCACCTCACTCTCAATGGCCAAGCGCGGTTTCATGTCGTCGGTCCCGTTATCGTTAATCTGGCCAATGGTTTCGCGGTCAACGGCGCGATGGGCTCCCCGGCGCACGCAGCCTGGCTGGCCCTCAATGTCCATTCTGGCGCCATTGTCCTCAGCAATGGCAGCAACCTTTGCGGCTATTTCACCGCCCCCGGCAGTGCGGTAACCCTCAACGGCAACAGCCAGCTGATCGGCGGCCTCGTCTGCGACCGCCTCACAATTAACGGTAACGGCCGGCTGCGTTTAATCGCGCCTTCAGGGATCAACCGGCCCCCAACCGTCGCCTTTACAGCACCGACGGATGGCGCGATATATCCCGCGCCGGCGTCGCTCACGCTCCTGGCGGTTGCGATCGATCCCGACGGAACGGTTGCCAGGGTGGAATTCTATCAGGATGCCGCGAAATTGGGCGAATGCGCCACCTTCCCCTACCAGCTCGCATTGGGCAGTCTTGCGGCCGGCAGCTACACGTTTACCGCCCGCGCCTTTGACAGCATCGGCGCTTGGGCCGACTCCACGCCGGTTGCGATTACGGTTACAAGTCCCAACCTGCCGCCGACTGTGTCGTTGACCGCCCCTGCGGATGAAACGATTTACACCGCGCCGGCCACGATCGCACTCTCGGCCACGGCGGTCGATGCCGATGGCACCATCGGCAAGGTGGAATTTTTCAACGGCACGACCAAACTGGGCGATGCCACTACCGCACCGTACGACTTTGCCTGGTCCAATGTGCCACCAGGCCATTACACACTCACCGCCAAGGCCAGCGACAATATGGGGGCCAGCACGGTGTCCGCGGCGCACGTCATTACCGTGCGGGTTGGCTGGCCGTATTTCACGGACTTCGAGGAGGCGGACGGCTATACGCTGGGCGCGCTCGCCGGACAGGCCGGATGGGAGGCCGGCAGCGGCGTCATAGTCACGGATGGATTCAGTCATCAAGGCATGCAATCGGTGCAGCTTGCAGCGAGCCAGCCGCCAGCGGAGGCCACCCACACCTTCCCCGCATACACGGGCCAGTCGGTCGTTTTTGTGGACTGTCATGCCAGGCTGGCGGCAGGCGCAGATGCGGAATCATCCATATTTACTCATGCTGAAATCGCCCGGGTGTCGCTCGTGCAGTCGGGAACACAGGGTGAATTGCAGGTGTTCAACGGGAATGGCGTGGGCGGTGGTGTCTGGCAGCCGACCGGTTTCAAAATGGCCCTCACGCCCGAAGGCGGGAGCACCGACTGGCGGCGGCTGACGCTGCGTGAGGACTTTGCGGCCAAACGGTGGGATCTTTACGTCGACGGTAGGTTGGTGGCTTGCGATGTCGGCTTCACTGACAACTCGAAGGGCCTGTTTGCGCAATGCGCGCTGCGGGGGCACCCGACGGTGGCGACCGTCGTTGACAGTTTCTACGCCGGGTTCGCGAATCCGCTCGTCACCGATGCCGACCAGGACGGCATGGATGACGCTTGGGAAGCCGCCCACGGTCTCAACCCGGCTGTCGACGATCGCAGTGGCGACCTCGACGGCGACAGCCTTGCTAACATCCAGGAAGTCATCCTGGGGTTGCAGCCCGACAAGGCCTCGACCTACGATGACGGAATCTTCGACGCCGACCGCGTGCGGTTGAATCTGAGCCTGATCGGCTCGACCTACGACACGAATCCGCCAACCGCTCCGACCAGCCTCGCAGCGACGACTACGACTACCAGCGTAACGCTGACGTGGATGGCATCGACCGACAACCTCGGCGTGGCCGGCTACATGGTCTACCGCGGCGGCCAGGCGATCAATACGCCGGCGCCCATTCGCAGCACGACGGTTACTGACGAACCATTGCCGAACGGCGAAACCTTTAGTTATCAAGTCCGGGCATTCGATTTCGCCGGCAATCTCTCGGCGTTCGGCGAAACTGTGAAAGCGACGACGGTTCCCCAAGACACTGATGGCAGCGGCATGCCTGATGCGTGGCAGTGGCGCTACTTCGGCAAGATTGGCATCGATCCTGTTGCCGACGCCGATGGAGATGGCCTCCCCAATCTCCTGGAATTTCAGCAGAACACGGATCCCAATGATTACTACAACGGTGTGACTCCCCAGGTCACCTCGCTCGTGCCACCGGATGGCTCACTCGGTCCCAATGACTCCATATCTGTGCGCCTAACCAGCGCCGATGGCCGCATTCTGGCCAACGCCCCTCTCACCTTCCACGCCAAAGTGGGTGGGCATCTGTTGACCGCTGAGCCCGGCGGGGCGAGACAGACCGACGTCACCGTGAGAACAGGGGCCAACGGTGTGGCAACCGTTTATGTCGTCTGCGGAGGTGGCAACTGACATGAGATCCTCCCCATCCATCCTGCGGGAAATCGCGCGAGCCCTTGCTGGCTGCGGTCTGATGCTGTCGGTTCTCACAGCTGCTGCGCAGAATGTCACCGAATCGCAGAGCCATAACGATCCAAACCGGATCATGCGGGAAATCAACCACCAGCCCCCCACGCCGCCACCCGGCATGCCGACCGATCTGGCCATAGTCGATTACGATCAGAGCAACCTTTGTTTGACGTGGGCGGCAAGCCAGCCTGCCCGGGGTCGTGTCATCGACCATTACGAAATCTTTCGCAATGGCGCAAAGGTGGCCGAAACCACGGACAACCAGGCTATAATAAATTATATGCCAATCGGCGCCGTGCTCGAGTTTTTCTCGGTGTGCGCGGTCGACGATTTCAGGAATTATTCCCCACTTGCCGCTCCAGTGATGGCCCCCCACGCCGCGGATTTCAACGACCTGCAGCTTCAGACCAGAATGGTGGCAGTGGAGCGGTCCAATCCAGGAATCCCGGGATTGATCGGTCTAAAGCGCTACAAGAAGGCCACTTACACTTACGATCAGGACGATGTGAAATATGATTATGATTATTCTACTACTTACACGAAGGAGCATTTGCTATTGGTCGAATCATTATCGATTGGCACCGCTGTGCAATGGACGCGCTCCGTGAGCGGGAACTATAACTACTCGATAGTTGCCGGCCCCAAAGGTGGAGAAACTCCTCCGCCGGTGACGGGAATCTGGGTGCTGGCGGACACCGATCCGCCGCGGGCCGAACTGAGGTCCGGAACCACTGTGCTCAGGTCGTCGGAATTTCCCAGTCAAGGACTTGCTCTGGCCAACAATGGGACTGCGGACGCGTACGCTGAAGAGATTAACACATACTATAATTATCGCCGGACTATGACCCTTGAGGACGAGCTGGCCGACCAGGAAATCAGAGTCCTGGCCGACTCTGATTTCACCGCGGGGATGAGTGTAGCGCAGGGATCGGAATGGAGTTCGTATGTAGATGTGGTTGACGGAATCACCAGCGTGTACGATCGGGTGCAAGGGAGGTGGTTCGGTCTGGCGCAAAGGATGGAATCAAACGGGGTGACGCCATTATCGTCGGTGAGCTTAATCGGGGCGCAATATCGGATCAAAGTATTGGGAACAGGCAGTCGAAGGATTCGTTGGGCCGAGGTAACCCGTTACGACGATGGCTCGATTCCCCTCGTAATAACACGGGAAGAAACTATCGAGGCTAGCATGACCGGCGGCTATAGCTCTGCCTATACCATGCTGCCACCCGCCGCTTCCGGCTCCACGGATGTGGTGATTTTGACCGGCGAGATCGTGGCCCGCCCACTTCCCGGAGCGGATTCTGCCGGCTCAGCCGTGAAGATGTTCCGAGAGAACGCTGTGCTCCAGGGAGGATCCGTCGAGATTCAGATCCGGGGCGGGACGGCGTTCGCACTCTCGGAGGCGATCTCGGCGTTCATTCATGTTTTTAGCGAAGGAGGAGAGGTACAGCTTGTCGCCATTGATCCCTCGATTGAAGCGGGGCAAGGGACAGCGGAGGCCATTGCCCGAGAGGTGACCATCGCCGATGGCACCGACTTGATGAGCGCGCCGAATTTCCCCGGGCTGATGAATTTCTTTGGCTGGAAGTTGCTCGCGGTGGGGACAAAAGCGGGCGCAGTCAGAATCCAGGTGGATATGACGGATGCGCGTGGATCAACATTTGTCATTCAAAGCCTGACCCTGAGCGTCTACCCTCCAATCGATCTGGCGGTCGACTTCAACCGCGACGGGCAGATCAAGCTGTCCAGTGAAGACTCATCCGATGCCACCTCCGCCGACCAGCCCTTCCGCTTCTGGGTCAACGACGACGACGACGGCGGTGAAACCACGGGCACGGATATCCCCCGCCAGTCGGACAATCATGCCAACTGGCACACACCCGGAATCGACGGTGTGCGCGACCTGGTGGACTGGTTTCCTGTTTGCGTTGACCTCAGGCAACTGCTGGACGCTTTTCCACCCTCCGCGGGTTTGACCTACAAGCTCTGTCACGCCACCGGCGCGCTCAATTTCGTCACGACCGCGCTGACGCCTGCCACCGCCGTCAGCTACCAGACGGATCCGGTGCTGGCGCAGCAGATCGTGGCGGCCAGCCTGACCCAGCCTCCCGTGCAGATCACGGCGGAGGGAGTCGCGCTCACGCCGGAGTTTCTGGCCAAAATCGCCACTGAAGGCCAAGGGGTGATTTTATGCGAAGGCCGGGCCACCACCCATGAGCCGCTCCAGCTAGTTGTGCAGGATCAGTCAGGCGAACGGATTGTTTGCCTCGAACTGCCGCTGAGCCTCGACACGGTCGAGCGCATGTTCCGACACGTGAATCTCGCGGGGGCGGCGGGTATGGCTCCCCAGACGCTCAGCCGGGGCGACGCCCCCAACTGGCCGGATGAGTTAAGTTCCTCCAAAGTGTTGCTGTTTATGCCCGGCTATAACGTGAACCAGCAACAAACACGCGGCTGGCAGAGCGAGATATTCAAGCGCCTGTGGTGGAGCGACTCGCGGGCGAGATTCTGGGGCGTAACCTGGTATGGTTATGAATCACAAATCAGTGCCGGCTCCTTTACCGTCACTCCCGACTATCACAGCAACGTTGTAAACGCGCTGGCGACGGCTCCCCAATTGGCATCGTTTATCGCCGCCTTGCGCGCCGACGGAGCGACCACCATCAGCGTGGCTGCCCACAGTCTGGGGAACATGGTAGTTTCCAGTGCGATCTCCGACCACGGCGCCCAGGTTGACAGCTATTTTATGCTTGATGCCGCAGTGGCCGCCGAGGCGTATTCGGCGGCGGAGCGGCAGACGCCGGATGCGACCGCAACCATGGCGCACTCCGGGTGGACCACCGAAAAAGGTGGACTCTACCTGCCGCGTCTGTGGGCCACGGAGTGGCACGCGCTGGCGGGAGCGGGCGATGAGCGTGGGCTGCTCACTTGGACACAGCGGTTCCCACTGGCTCCCGGAGTCAACTACTACAATTTCTATTCCTCGGGCGAAGAAGTGCTGGCCGAACATACGGGAAATGTGCCCGGCATGGCCGGGGTGCTGTTTACCGAGCTCGGGCGCGGGGTGTGGAATTATCTGTTTGGCGGGGCGCCCAACGGACGGTTCGCCTGGGCCTATCAGGAGAAATTGAAAGGACGTACGCCCACGGATCATATCTTGGGGAGCACGTTTGGCGGATGGGGTTTCAGCACACAAATATTCAAGAAAACACCCGACGACGGCACCATGTCCTTGGCTCCGGCGGACATGAGCCCGGCGGAGGCGGCGGCGACTTTCGGTCCGCTGAGCAACGCCGACCTGCAGGCGGTGCCGTTTTTCAAACCGGGTGACGATAACCACGAGGTGGCGAGCTGGGTGCCGGACGGAAGCGGCGACTATGTGGTCCTGCACGAGTCTCTGGGATCGCTCTACGGCGCCAGCGGTTCCACCTTCGCTGCCCGGCATCGCGATACACTGCTGGCGCACATGGTCCCGGCGTTGAGCCTGGCGACGGGACAACATGCCGTGGGAGCATTCACGCCACCGAACGCACCGCCGCGCAATTTCAATCTGAACAGTCTGCAGACCGGCTGGCCGGCTGAGCGGCAGGGATCGGACACAACGCGTAATCTATGGCTGCACAGCGATCTGCGGGAGGTCGCCTACCTTTACACCCATAAACTGCCGGAAACGATCGTCGCGCTTGGAGGACTCAAACAATGAAACGGTTATTGATCTATCTCGGCTGGATATTGCTGGCAGCGAGCCTGGGCGCGGTCGATTTGACCAAGGTCTGGGGACCGCGCGCTTCGTTTCAGGTGACCTTCCGGGTGATTGACGAGGAAGGCCGACCGGTGGAAGGCGCCAAGCTGGGTTGTGGCTGGGGGCGGATGGGATTTAAGGAGCCCGATGCGGGGCAGGCCAATTTGCTGACAGGTCAAATTGGCGAAGCCGTGGTGACTGGGCGTTCGGTGTTCAACGAATACGCCTTTCATGCGGAGAAGCCGGGCTATTACGAGACGCGGGCACCGCGTCCTGACCTGCCGTTGTTTAAGGAACGCGCCAACGGTCGCTGGCAGCCATGGAATCCGACGGTGCCGGTGGTGCTGAAGCGTATCAGGAACCCGGTGCCGATGTATGTGCGGCGAGTGTCGGCCAGTTTGCCGGTGTTAAACAAAACTGTCGGCTACGATCTTGAGATCGGTGATTGGGTGGAGCCACAGGGGAAAGGACACACAGCGGACATGGTCTTCGTGGGCATATTGGAGCAGCGAGCGAGTCAGGATTTCGATTGGGAGTTACAGGTAAGTTTTTCGAATCCAGCTGATGGGTTGCAGCGCTTCAGTCCCGGTTCCCAGACAAGTGGCAGTAAGCTGCGGTCACCTTACGAGGCTCCCGCGGATGGCTACGTCCCCAGCCTGACACTGACCCAGTCGCGCCGGCCGAATGTGCGTGACCAAACTACATTCAAGCCCGAAGGGGGCTACTTTTTCAGGGTGCGTACGGAGCTCGATGCGCAAGGCAACGTGGTCAAGGCTTGGTACGGCAAGATCTACGGCGATTTCTTCGACATGGCATACTATCTCAATCCCGACGGCACGCGGAACGTGGAGTTCGACCCGAAGCGGAATCTTTTCCACCCGCAGAACGATCGCGACAGCGCCTTCTGGAACCTCGGACCGTGAGGCGGCCGACTTGCAAGTGGGGCTGTTCTTTGAAAACGGTGACGATAACCACGAGGTGGCGAGCTGGGTGCCGGACGGAAGCGGCGACTATGTGGTCCTGCACGAGTCTCTGGGATCGCTCTACGGCGCCAGCGGTTCCACCTTCGCTGCCCGGCATCGCGATACACTGCTGGCGCACATGGTCCCGGCGTTGAGCCTGGCGACGGGACAACATGCCGTGGGAGCATTCACGCCACCGAACGCACCGCCGCGCAATTTCAATCTGAACAGTCTGCAGACCGGCTGGCCGGCTGAGCGGCAGGGATCGGACACAACGCGTAATCTATGGCTGCACAGCGATCTGCGGGAGGTCGCCTACCTTTACACCCATAAACTGCCGGAAACGATCGTCGCGCTTGGAGGACTCAAACAATGAAACGGTTATTGATCTATCTCGGCTGGATATTGCTGGCAGCGAGCCTGGGCGCGGTCGATTTGACCAAGGTCTGGGGACCGCGCGCTTCGTTTCAGGTGACCTTCCGGGTGATTGACGAGGAAGGCCGACCGGTGGAAGGCGCCAAGCTGGGTTGTGGCTGGGGGCGGATGGGATTTAAGGAGCCCGATGCGGGGCAGGCCAATTTGCTGACAGGTCAAATTGGCGAAGCCGTGGTGACTGGGCGTTCGGTGTTCAACGAATACGCCTTTCATGCGGAGAAGCCGGGCTATTACGAGACGCGGGCACCGCGTCCTGACCTGCCGTTGTTTAAGGAACGCGCCAACGGTCGCTGGCAGCCATGGAATCCGACGGTGCCGGTGGTGCTGAAGCGTATCAAGAACCCAGCGCCGATGTTCGCGAAACACGTGATCGGCGAGGTGCCCACGAAAGGGCAAACGGTCGGTTACGATCTAGAGGTCGGCGACTGGGTTGCTCCCTATGGCAAAGGAAAGGTCGACGACATGCAGTTTTACGGCATCGGCGAAGTCATCGACCGGGAAAACTACAGCGGAGAACTCACGGTCACTTTCCCGGGTCCCGGCAACGGCATCCAAGCGCTCGATCTTCCACAGCAAGACGGCAGCACGTTGCGGATGCCGTATGAGGCCCCCGCCGAAAACTACGCGCCCAGATGGACTTGGCGAACAGTGCTGCGAGTAGACTACAAGACGTACAAGGTGCTGGAACGGGTGGATGACTCGAAGGACGAGCGGAATTTCTATTTCCGGGTGCGTGCGGTGGTTGATGCAAAGGGCAAGGTAATCCAAGCTTGGTATGGCAAAATCCATGGGCCGTTTCAGTTTGGGCCACGCGGTAAAGGCGGATTACCGGGAATTAGTTTTCGCTATTACCTCAATCCCGACGGCACGCGGAACGTGGAGTTCGACCCGAAGCGGAATCTTTTCCACCCGCAGAACGATCGCGACAGCGCCTTCTGGAACCTCGGACCGTGAGGTCACGTTTTGTGAGCGGGGGATGATGCCGAAAAACCTATCTTCTACGATAGCAGGCGAAGCAAGTCGGTCGAGGCGGGCACGTCCTTGATGATTTGCGAGTGCCCGGGGCCGACGCCGAGATAGCGTAGGTTCGGCAGCGTGGCGGGCCTCTGGCCGCCTTCGTAGGCGACATCGAACACGCTGTGCATCATGGCGGCTACATAGCGTTGCGCATTGCGCGGCAGGTCGGCAAAATGACGTATCGGCGAAAGATCCTCGGTCCAGCCGGGATGTGACTGGTAGACGGGCTTGAGCGTGCGCCGTACCGCATCGTCGCGCGGCACATGCCGGTAAACGCGTCCGTCGGATGACTGATAGGCCGTGCAGATCTGGAGTTCGCCGCGCCACTCACCGGAGTGGGTGAGCGCGTCGATTTTGTTGATCATCACATCCTGAAAACCGCCGTAGCGGAGCGCGTCGCCTTTCTCCACGGCGTCAAACCAGCCGACCATGCGCTGCCGGCCGGTGGAAGTACCGAACTCGAGCGTCTTGAGTATCCGGGCGAGCGGGTGGGCATCGTCCATCTGTGTGAGGAAGGTGTGCGTACCCACCTTGGTGTCGTAGGCCTTGGCCACACCGAAGGTATGAATGGGTTGCACGGGCAGGCCGACCGAATTGAAGAATTCGGGCGCGTAGGTGTGCGAAGCGGTGACGTTGGGCGAGAAACCATGGCGCTTGTCGAGCCAGTAGGCCTGGCCGAACTCACCGATGATGGAGCGGCCGGCGGCAAGGTTTTGCCGGATAAGTTCCCGCACCTCGCCGACGTTGGGCGCCAGCGCGCGTCCCGCCTGCCAGTACACCTCCGTCAGGCGCTCGAGATTGAGCGTGAAAGGCGTCGCACCCCGGAAAGAAGTAAAATCAAACTCCTCCTTCGGGAAGACGCCGTGGTCGATGTTTTCCTGGTTGGCACGGGTTTCCGCCAGCGTCAGCCGGTCGAAGAATCCGGACCAGGACGCTTCGCTCACGCGGCAGACGTGCTGGATCGTGCGCAGAGCGCGGTCGGCGCGCTGGGCGAGTTTTTTGGCGTAGGCCTCACGGGAGCCCCGGAAGTCGGTAAAATAGATCGGCGACTGCCCAACTTCCTCCTGGTAGGCGGGCGTGATGCCGCGACCGGTGGAACCACGCGGCTCCTCCTGCAGGACATTGACGCGGTAATCCTCCCACGCGAGGTCGAGCAGGCGGTGCGTGAGGTCGGATACGAGCGTGCGCTCGTCAATCAGCAGCCGCGCCACGATCGGGTAGCCCTTCAGTTCGCTCGGCCGGATTTCCCACCAGAATTTGCGCGGATCGGCGACGACGCCACTGCCGATGCCTAGGTGCGGCACTTCCGTGACGACACCCGCTGGCAGCAGATTGAACTTAAGTCCGCCGGCAGTGTGGCCGGAATTGGCGCCACCGTTGACCTTGAGGACCATGGCGACCGGGTGTGGCGAACGGCCAAGCTCGTCGACCACCTCGGGGATGAGGCGGCCCTTGCCTTCGTCGCCGAAACTGATGCCCATATCGGCGATCAACTGACTGCTGAACGGTGGTAGTGCCATGCGTTGCGCGGCAGCCAGAGAGAATTCCCCGGTTGCCGGAAAGCACAAACGGCAGGAGGGGAGGGACTGCAATCAAAAAGCCACCGCTCAGGGTGGCTATGACGCTTTCGTCTGCCTTATATCCCATGTAAAACGCTCCATGCCCGGTTGAAACGGCCGTATTACCTGGTGACCTTGTCTTGGATCGCGGCCGCGGATTATTGATGTGAATCTTGGGGGAAGCGCAAAGACGTGACATCGCCGCTGGTCAGATGCGCGGTTAGCCAACCGGTGGACACGGACAGGATAGACAAATCGGCCGGCAATTTGCCCTCATGTCACGTGTGATTTCTCATAACCACCGCACCAGTTCAGCCAGGGGTTTACGTCGGAAGACTGGAGGAATGCCGGCAGCGGGATCGCGCGGGTATCCCACGGTAATGACGATCACAGGCTTCACGGCTGCCGGCCACCCAACGATCTTGGCTACAACCCGCGGTTGGATCCAACCGATCCAGCAGGTACCCAATCCGAGTTCCGTAGCCGCCAGCACCAGGTGTTCCCCCGCAATGCCAATGTCCACCCAAGGATAATCCACCCCTGAAACCGAGGCCGCGAGCCGGTGCGTCACGAAAGAACGCTCCATGCCGATGACGACGTGAACGGGGGCGTCGATTGCCCACGTCATCTTGATGCCCGGCAGGAACCCCTCCTCCACGACCCGCCGGCGCAAACCGGGGTCGCGTACTACGGCAAACCGCCATGGTTGCACGTTGCAGGCCGACGGCGCGAGCCGGGCCGCTTCCAGTATCCGGGTCACGTGCGGTTCGGACACTGGTTTGGGTAGATAGGCGCGGCAACTCACCCGTCGCGCAATGGCATCCTGCACAGACAAGCCCGTTGGCCCCCTGGGCGAGATACTGTCGGATTCAGGGTCAAGACTCATGTTCTTAATAAAACGATCCCACTATGATGGAAAGTTGCAGCAAAGCCAAGTGCTGCGACAAAAAGGTCAAACACTGTAGTGGCGTGGACGGGAGAGTTGGCTGGAGTGCCGGCGAAGTTCCTGTCATCGCTGAGCCCGTGTCAGAAACCAGGGCGACCTCGCGAGCGAAGATTTATTGGACGGCATTCATCGGCCTGTTCTTCGATTACTATGATCTGTACCTGTTCGTCTATCTGGAGAAGGGGCTTGCCGCACACTTTGCGCTGACCGACGCACAAAGCAATCTGGCGCAGTTTGCAGGTCTGGCCGGGGTCGGCGCCGGTTCGTTGCTCTTTGGGTGGCTGGCAGATTTATTCGGCCGGGGGAGAATGATGCTGACGGTTTTTGTGGTTTATGCCGTGGGCATTGCCGGCCTGAGCTTGGCGTGGGATTTCGGCAGCTTGGTGGCGTTCCGTCTGCTGGCATCACTGGCGCTGGGCGCGGAGTGGGGGATCAGCCACACCTATCTTGCGGAACGGGTCGATCGGGTGACGCGCTACCGGTTTTCCGCCCTGCTGCAGTTTTCGATCCTGGGCGGACTGCTTGCGGCTTTGGCGGCCAGGTATCTGTTGCCGGCATGGGGGTGGCGCTGGCTGTTTGCGGCATCGATTGTGCCCGTGGCAGTGCTTTCGCTTATCCGCTGGCGGGTGCTGGCGGGCGAGGGGGCGGGCAAGGCACCCGGGGGAGATCTGCCGGAAGTTGTTTTGCCGGGTCAAAACCACCGCGGCGCCCGGGCGACCTGGGCCGCGCTGCGGGCGAATGCGGTGCCGTTTGGTTTGTGCTTCGGCATTGCCAGCCTGACCATTGCGAGCGGCACCATAAACGTGTTTTTCGCGAAGGACCTGCCCCAGGGGACCCTCTACACGATGTTTTTCTGGTTCAACGTGGCTCCGGGCATGTTGTTCGGCGCCTGGATCGTGAGACGATTTGGAGTGACGCGCGCCCTGAGCATCTACGCCGTGGCGTTGACCGTATTGTCGCTCTTCGCATGGGCGAGCACCTGGCCGGATCGGAAACTGGCTTTTGCCTTGGGACTGCCGTTGCTGAATGGAATACCCCTCGGCCTCATGGGCGCCTACTTCAACGAGGTATTCGGACAATACCGCACGATGTTCTCCGGCACGGCCTATAATCTCGGACGGATCCTCGCGGGATTCTCGCCGGCCCTCATTACCGCGCTCGGCTTGCATCAGGGAGGCAACTATTTTTTGTTCACAGCGGTGCTGGGGGCTGGCGTATTGATGCTTGGGCGGGGGGTATGGGCGCATGATCGTTGTCGGATCAAGTAGGGGCATGCCACGATCAGGTCGCGGGGAATTCCGGCAAGGGAACCGCGCCTGGCATACCGCGCTGGCTTGATCAGCGGACCATGATTGTGCCTGGAGAACCCTTCCACCAGGCGATCAGGCTGTGACCCATGATCTACTGCGGATGGATGGACAATCCGTGACGGTGAGGGGCAATGGTTAAGCTGGAAACCACCGTCGGCGCATTTGCCAGCGGATGCGATATAAGCCGAGGCATGAATAATTTGTTGAAAGATCATTCTTCCTGATTACCGCTCAAAGCCATGGCATCGCTACCGGACGGTAGACGTGAGTTCCGCGCTCAATCGGAGACACCAGGCCTTCCCCGTCGGACGATTTCGGCGGGAATCACAGGTCTCCTGCAGCGGGCTGCTATTGCGCTGAAGCAGACATTGGGGTGAATCCGATGGCCGGACCGGACGACAAAGACGGGCAGGCCGAAGCACGCGGATCCTCTGCGAGCCATCCCTCCCTGGCCGGAATGCACCGCACCGTGCCGGTGCCTCACCAGCAGGCCGGTTTCTTCCGACAATGGCGGGCCTTCGCCGGACCAGCGATACTTGTGAGCGTGGGCTACATGGATCCCGGCAATTGGGGAACGGACCTGGCCGGAGGTGCGCAGTTCGAATATGGACTGCTGTGGGTTGTCGCTCTGGCCAGTTTCATGGCAGTGATTCTTCAGGTGACCGCCGCGCGCCTCGGAGTGGTTACTGGCAAGGATCTAGCGCAGTGTTGTCGTGATCATTATCCGAAGTGGACCCGCTGGCCCAACTGGATTGTCACGGAGATTGCAATTGGCGCGACGGATCTGGCGGAATCACTGGGCAGCGCGGTGGCACTCAACCTGTTATTCCATATTCCGCTGTCGTGGGCGATTATCATCACCGCTGCGGACGTACTGCTCTTGCTGAGCCTGCAGGGGATGGGGATGCGGATGATCGAGGCGGTGGTGGCGGTTTTTGTAGCGACCATCTGGATCTGCTATGGGATTGAGATTCTCGTGCTTCCGCAGACGCAGCCGGACTTCATGGCGATGGGACATGCCTTGATTCATCCCAGCCTGCATCAAGCTGGCATGCTCATAGTGGCGGTTGGCATCATTGGTGCCACGGTCATGCCGCATAATCTCTACCTGCATTCGGCGCTGGTGCAGACCAGGATCATCGAGCGCAGGGAGCATTCGATCCGCAGTGCCATCCGCTTTAACATCATCGATTCCGTGGTCGCCTTGTTTGTCGCCTTTGTGGTCAATGCGGCGATTCTGGTGCTGGCTGCAATGGTTTTTTACGGCAAGGAAAGCGTGACCGTGGCGGGAGGCGAAGTGGTCGTATTCGGTCCTGATAGCGACTGGATTCGCATTGCCCATCTGACACTGGCTCCATTGCTCGGAACCACTCTGGCGAGCACGCTGTTCGCCGTGGCGCTGCTCGCAAGCGGCCAAAGCAGTACGATCACAGGTACGCTCGCCGGCCAGGTTGTAATGGAAGGCTTCATGAACTGGCGCATCCGGCCGTGGATCCGACGGATGATCTCCCGGACCATGGCGGTGGTGCCGGCAATCCTGATCATAAATTTTCGAGGCGACAGTAGTGTGACAGATTTGGTCAATCTCAGCCAAGTCATCCTCTGCCTGTTTCTGCCTTTTGCGCTGTTCCCCTTGCTGCATCTCACTTCCTCGCGCAAGATCATGGGGCGGTGGGCGAACGGCTGGTTTTTAATGGCGAGCGGATGGGGCAGCGTGCTGTTGATTACCGCCATAAATATCTATAGCCTGCCTCAAATGATGCGGGTAGCGTGGCACATCATTGCCGGTGGATAGACGACGCATATCCCAGTTGAGGATCCTCCATGTATAAGACCATTCTCGTAACCCTGGACAGCACCCCGACTGACCGGGCCATCATTAATCACATCAAATCCCTCGCCAAGCAGATGCGGAGCCGCGTCGTCTTGTTTCACGTGATCACGAGTGTTCCGGCCAAGATCCACGGGCAGGCCGCTGCGGGGCCGGAAGTCCAGGCCGGAGAGACTTATTTGAGTAATATCCAGGCTGAATTTGCCACCGCCGGAATCACGGCTGAAGCGGAGCTGGCCTATGGAGACCCAGTCAAGGAAATCGTGAACTGGGTGCAACAAAACGGTTGCGATCTGGTGGCGATGAGCACGCACGGGCACCAGTTTGTGGCCGGTCTTGTGCTGGGAAAGACTGCCATCAAGGTCCAGCACAGCCTCAGCGTTCCCGTGCTAATGTTGCGGGCCAAATGAGCGTTCGAAAACGGCAAGTGTGGCCTGAACCCGCCTGCATTTCACCGTTTCCCCGTCGAACGTGACTTGCTCGTCTTCTCACGCCCATGCGTTTGGTCGATACGTATTCTTGCGGGACTGGGTGAAATCCCACTCGGACCGTTTGGCCGGGGTTGCGGGATTGGTCAATGAAGCCCGCTCAGCCGGTTGATTTAATCGAGACTGAGCGGACAGCGCTGCTTGGGGGTAACGACGAGCGACTGCTCTATGAACGATCGGGGGATTGACTCCGTCGTCGGTCTCACGGCCCCCCGGTTCTCCATTTCACCGTAAGCGGATTAGGGGTTTTTCGCCAGAGCCCAAGCGAAGACAGGGCTGTTAGGCGTTGCCGCAACAATCTGCAGTCCGGCGGTCAGACCTGACGGTAGTGACACAGGGAGGGAGAGCACGGGCAAGCCGCCGAGGCTGGCGGGGGCAGTCAGCGCAAGGATTTGCTGGCGCAGAGCGGGCGTACAGTCCGCTTTTCGCGGCGCCGGCCCCGGAACACAGGGCAGGACGAGAAAATCAAAACTCTCGAAAAACTGGCGCCATGTGCGATTCACTCTTTCCCTGACCGCCTTTGCCCACGCGATTTTTTCCGGAGGGAAACGGCCACCATCGGTAAATCGCTGCCAGATTGCGGGTTCATAGCGTTCGCGAAAAGGATTCAACCAGTTTCGGTGGACTTGATTGGCCTCGTGCATACCGATAATGACGTAGGCGTCGACGGTATCGCGCCATGCCTGCAGCAAGGTCTCCCTTGTTGTGGCGTCAACAGCCGGGCAGAATTCCATGGCGGCGGTGTTGCACGCCTGAGCAGTTTCGGCGTCCGCCCCGTCAAGCAAGGAGTGCAGAGGGAGGTACCATCCCCGCGGGGTCTGTGCAGCGGGTTGCAGGCTGGCCAGAACCTGAGTGGCGTTCAGCATATCGGCACCGTTTCCTGTGAACCAGCCGGCGGTGTCCATCGAAGGGGCGAGAGGGAAGGCGTCGCGGATCAGGTCGTCTCCTGGCGTGAGGCGAAACCCGTAGAGACCGCAAAAGGAAGCCGGAACGCGCACTGATCCTCCCGTATCCGTGCCAATGGCGAACGGCACGACGTCTGCGGCGACCAGTGCAGCCGAGCCACTGCTGGAACCGCCGGACAAGCGGTCCGAGAAACGGGGATGCGGGCAGTCACCGTAGTGCTGGTTTTCCCCGGTGAGACCGGCCGCGAATTCCACCATATGCGTCTTGCCTGCCACAATCGCGCCGACTTCGCGCAGACGCATGACGATGGTGGAATCAACGTAGGGGGTGGGGCGAACCTCGGGCAGGAAGGTCGATCCCGCGCAGGTTGGCACTCCGGCGCGGTCGAAGAGATCCTTGATAAAGCAAGGAACGCCGCGCAGTGGCGAAGTAGTGGAAGCGCTCGCGAATAAGCCGGCAATGGTTTCCTCCCTTTCCACAAAGGCGAGCGCGGCGTGCCGTGCCGTCGGAGGCATGGCGGCCAGACGGGCGTGAATCTGGTGAGCGGCTTCATCGGGAGCGAGTGCCTGCCACTCCGCAAAGGTAGCGAGCGGCACAGCAACTCGAGTTTTCCTGTCGTTCGTATCCATTAATATTTATCACTATGCACCCGGTTGTCCGCATCGTCAATTTCCGTAATGTGGCGAAGAAACAAGGGGCAGTACGCAGATTTTGGAGCCCATTATCTGAGGCCGGCAGATGTGATCGTCCGCTGAAAAGCGGAGGACGTGGCGCCCGTTGAAGCGCTTCCGGATTGATCAGACTGGACCGATCGCTCACTCATTGAACATTCCCTCATCATGAGCATCGAAGACAAACTCACTGAACTCGGTCTCAAACTACCGGCCCCCCCGTTGGCGGCGGGTAGTTACGTCCCATGGGTCCGCACCGGCAATCTACTCTTCCTCGCGGGCACGATCAGCACGTTCAACGGTCAGTTGACGCATGTCGGGCAGGTGGGCAAGGAGCAGACGGTCGAGAGTGCCTACGAGTCCGCCAGAATTTGTGCCCTGAGCACCCTGGCCAACATCAAGGCCGCCGCCGGCTCATTGGAAGCGGTGAAACGGTTCGTGCTCCTCACCGGCTTCGTCAACGCCGTGAGCGGTTTCACCGACAGCCCGGCCTGCATCAACGGCGCCAGCGATCTGTTCGTGAAACTCTACGGTGACGCCGGCAAGCACGCCCGGGCGGCCGTGGCCGCCGCCGGCCTGCCCCGGGGTTCAACAGTAGAGATCCAGGTCATCGTCGAATTGCGGGGCTGAGCCATTCTGATTCGGGAGGACGGCTCGGCTGGTTGGCGTGTCGACCTTAAAACCGCAGTGTCCACGCCACCTTGGTCGCCACTTGGGAATCAACCGGACGCAGGTTCCAGTCGGAAGGGTTCGTGTAGTTCTGATTCCACACCAGGAATACTTCGTTGCCGGGCTGAACGATCCACTTCAGGCGTATGTTGGTGCCAAAGAGGCGCGATTTGTTGTCGTACTGGGCCATCGTGTTGAGAGAAAGGTTGGGGCTGAAGGTGTAGTTCATCGCGAAGTTACCGAGACGCGCATTAAAGCTTCCCTCCGGCAGACGGATCTCCTGCAAAGTATAGTTTAGCCCCATATACAAATGGGACGAAGGGCGCCACTCGAGGTTGGGGGCAAAGACGCGATGATGACCTGCATAATAACCGCCGACCTTCATCTCGAAGGCAGCTCGCAAGGCACGGGCGCGCGTCGTGGCGATCTCCACACAACCACGGTCCCAGCTATAGTTGCCTCGCGGAATCACGACGCCCTTGTAGATCTCAAATGGCTCGTCTATCCGCTCTCCTTGCGGAGAGTATTTGAATTCAATGCTGTCGCCGGCGGCATTCTCAAAAATAAATTTTGGCGTGTTATGGTCGATGCTCTGGCTCTTCCCATGCAGATCCGTGACCATGTAAGGTTTCATGTTCACCGTCATCGTCCGCACCAGCCCAGTCTCACGGTGCACTATGTAGTTGGCATCGGCATATAAGTGCCAGACTCCGGTTCGCGGGGAATCTCCGAGGGCGGGATCGAAGTCTTTGCCGACGCGCTGTGCGGAGAGGGTGAAAGAGAACGGCTCGTTGGGATAGTTCAGCTCAGCAGCCATGGAGTAATCGCGTTCCCCCAACAGGTTGCTGTCCGTGCCGACGAGCCAAAGATGGGCATCGACGGACTTGCCGTGCGCCAGATAGCTGTTCAGATAATTGAAGTCGGCGCCGACCGTGGTGCTATTGCCGTTGGCGCGCGGGTCACCGTTCGTGAGAATCACCCCGACATTCGACTCGCCGAAGACATCGAGCGTGGAACGGGCCACCAGAAGGTTCTTCGATTTAACGGAGTCGGTTTCATCGATCTGGGTGTCGAGGAAACCGATCGTGGCCGGGCCGTAACGGCCCGCCACTTTTACTCCCGCGAGAATGTCCACCGGCCGGCCCTCAGCGGTGAGGCCGATGGTCCGGGAATAATACGGCAGGGAGGCGTCCTCGATGCTGCTCGTGCCGAAGGCAAAAAGGGAGGAGTCCTGCAGGAAGAAATTGCGTTTTTCCGGATAGGAGATCTTGAAACGCGTGAGATTCATCTGCCGTTCATCCACATCGGCCTCGGCAAAATCGGTGTTCACGGTGAGGGTGGCGGCGAGCGAGGGCGTGGCGTGCCAGGTCAGGTCGAATCCCGGCTTCAAATCCCACTCGTGATCGTCCGAGCGCGAGCGCAGCGGTGAGTATTTGACGCTGGCAAACGGCCGGAATTCCAGCCCATGCCCCTGGCGCAGCCCGGTCATTCCGGTGATTTCACCCAAGTCGGACAGGGCCGTCACTTCCTTTACGCGGGAGAAGCCCGCCCAGCGCACGATTTCCTGTTTCCGGCGGATAACCCGCTCGATGTTGAACCCCCAGGACTCTCCCACGGGATCGAACGCAAGGCTCTTCATCGGAATGGCGAACTCTGCTGTCCAGCCATGGTCGGCGATCCGCGAGCGGCCATACCAAATGGTATCCCATTCGGGAGTCTCGGTATCCTTATCCTTGACCAAACCCTCCAGCTTGGCGCCACCGGCCGTGAGGGAAAAGTAATAGCCATCATTCTGGCGGTTGAAGGTGTCGACGACCACCGTCAACATGTCGTCAGAATCCGTGTCGCGGTCATGCTGCATCTCCTTCGCGATGATCTGGTCGACCTCTGAATCAAGGCAGCGGATGGCCAGGTAGAGATAGTCGGCATCATACGTCATGCGCACTTCCGTCGGTTCGGTGGGCGCAGCGTTCTCGAGCGGCGACACTTGTCGAAAATCCCTGAAAATAGTCTTACACTCGATCCAGCAGGGGTCATGGAGCTGCCCGTCGATGAGGGGAGGTGTAATCGTGGGGCTCAATCGAATGGAGGGCTTTGCTCCTGCTACCGCGGTCACCACGACCAGCAAAAGGGGCCAGAACATGGCGCGACTGGAGAAGGTGGGCTTGCTGGCATTCAAGACCGCCAGTTTGCGGATAAAGAAGACGGCAAGGACCCGAACAAATTTTGAATAAAGCATGCGGGAGGTTAAGCTGGCAACATGACTCAAGTCTGAAGGTCACATAATAAGACTGTAATTTTTCAGTGGCCGTGCGAGGGGCGGCGTCGCGATGCTGGCTTGCGCCATCCGGGTTTGCCGTGAACAGGCTTTCCCCCTGACAAATGGCAGTGTCCTTGACCGGGTTGCCTGCAACCGGGGGCGGAGGGAAGATCCCTCCGGTTTTCTGTCGCAGTCGAAGCATGCGGCATTAGCGTTCAGATCATGGCCGAGACATATACCGTTCCCGCCAGTGCCTACCGCGAACGCGCTGACAAGGTGCTGGCGGCGGCGTTTCCCAGACACAGTCGGGCGGCGTTCCAACGGGCGTTTGACGCTGGTCTGGTCCATCGAAACGGCCGGCCGATGGGCAAGGATGATATGGTCGAGGTCGGACAGGTAATTGAGTTCTCGTTTCCGGACACAAAGGCGTCCGAACTGAAGCCGGTCGCCATCCCCCTCGATGTGCTCTATGAGGATGAGCACTTGATCGTGATCAACAAGCCGGCGGGCATGGTAGTGCATCCGGGAGTTGGAACTGGCGAGGACACTCTGGTCCACGCTCTTCTGGCACACTGTGCCGGCGGGCTGAGCGGGATCGGCGGGGTGGAGCGGCCGGGCATCGTGCATCGGCTGGACAAGGGAACCTCGGGCCTTCTCGTTGTGGCTAAATCCGACGCGGCCCATAGGGCGCTCGCCGACCAGTTTGCCGAGCGCACCTTGTACAAAGAGTATGACGCTCTCGTGTCAGGCGTCCCCAAGGGCAGAGAAGGGACCATCAATCGGGCCATCAGCAGGCATCCGGTCCACCGACATCGCATGACGGTGGGCGAGGGCGGACGGCCATCGCGGACGGACTGGGAGCTGCTCGAGGGCTTCGGCCAATCCGCCGCCTTGGTGCGTTGCCGCATCCATACCGGGCGGACGCACCAGATTCGGGTGCACTTTAAGTCAATCGGACACCCGCTGCTGGGAGACACTACTTACGGCTGGCGGGCCGATCCGGATCTGCCACGACCGCCACGCGTAATGCTGCACTCGGGGCGGCTGATCTTCCGTCATCCCATCACGGACCGGCAACAGGAGATCCAGGCTCCACTGCCGGATGATTTTGCCAGCTATCTCCGCGCTTTGCGGGCGGCGTTTTCGCCGGGCAAACCGTCGACACACCATGATGTCGGTTAAGCGGAAATAATGTCGGACGGCCGGAGCCAATGCCCCGGAGGAAGGGCGGACGAGGCCCCCCGCCCGTGCGCCTAGACCGTCGTCTCGTAAAGCTCGGAGTGAATCTGGCCTTCGGCCACCCGGGTGACCGGCCCGGTCATTCTAATCGCGTAGTCGGGGCTGATCTCGATGCTGATCTGTCCGCCGGGCATGTGGACTGTAAGTTTGTCCTCGACCAGGCCGAGCCGGCGCGCGACGGCTGCCGCAGTGCTGGAACTGCTGCCGGAGGCAAGCGTGTAGCCGGCGCCGCGCTCCCAGATCTCGATCCGGATATTGTGGCGGTCGCGCACCTGCAGAAACTGGACGTTGGTCCGGCACGGGAAGAGGGGGTGTGTTTCCAGATCCGGGCCGTATTGGCGGGCGAGTGATTCGGAAATGTCCGTCATCGGAATAACGCAGTGAGGATTGCCGATGGTCGCGGAGCAAAAGACGAACTCCCGGTCCTGAATCTTGATTTTCTCGTTAAGCACTTCGCGGACAGGACCGGCGACAGGTATCTTGTCACTGCAGAAGCTTACTTGCCCCATCTCGACCGTGATGAGTTTGCCTCCGGGCTGGATGGACACCTCGACGACTCCACCGAGCGTATCGATGGTAAACGGGGTGGTCCCGACGAGCTTTTGATCGTAAAGAAATCGGGAGAAGATGCGCAGGCCGTTGCCGGATTTCTCCGCTTCGGATCCGTCGGGGTTATAGATGCGCAGACCGAAGCGGGCGCGCGACGTTGGCAGCGGTCCCCAGAGAATGCCATCAGAGCCGACCCCGAAGTTGCGATGGCAAATGACCCGGATCTGTTCGCGTGTCGGCGTCGTCCAGCCGGGAAAATCGGCGGGATGCATCACAATATAGTCGTTACCGAGGGCGTGGTATTTGAAAAAGCGCATGGAAAGGGGAATGGGAAACAGGAAAGACGCGACATGACACGAAAAAAATCCTGAAGAACGATGCGCCCAGGCCGGCATCCGTAGCCGGGCGGACACCTGCAGGGAGCAGGGCCGGGGGTGCGCAGCGGGGACTGAAACCGCCGCTCACGCTGGAGGGGAGCATGCCAGGAAGGGGTTCAGGTGGTTACCGGGACGTCAGGCTTGGGCGCGGTGTAATTGAACAAGCCGCGCTGCTTGATGAGCTCAATTACCTTGGGGGGAACCATCGTTTCCCATGAGGGGTCGCCAATGCTGATGCGGAAGAGCGTCTCGCGGGAAAAGGCGCTCAGAATGTCGGGGTCGTAGCCGACGATGCACGCGAGGTAGCCATTCTCGAGGAGGTGAGCATAGAGATGGCGGAGATGCGGTTGAACCTGAAGGTTTTTGGCCGTGATGAGCACATTGACGGCTGGGCTTTCCGCGTTGGACGATGTTCCGGTAACATTGGCGGGATGGCCGCTGGCCAGATAGCGCTCGTAAGCATCCAGCCGTATCGGGTAGACGTAAAGTTTGACGGCCGCGCGAAACAGCCGGCCAAAGTTTTCGAGAATACCGCCAGGGAGTTTCTCGTAATATTTTTCGTTGAAGATCTCGATGAGATTGTAGACCCCCATGGCGATCCCGATCATCTCCTGCGTGTAGCGGCGGAAATATGAGGAGAGTCGATAAAACTCCGGGTAATTGGATATGAGCACCGTATAACCGATCGCACCGAGCAAGTCCACGCGGGCGAGGAAGTCGAAAGCATCCAGCGGGCCGCCGGCGAGGAGATTCTTCATCGTGATTTCCATGAGCACGACGACGGGTTTGCCGGCCACCATGGGCTCCTGCACGAATTGGGCGCAGGCGCAGTTAAGCATGTCCAGGTTGAGATGGGTTACGGGGCGGAAGCTGCCGCGTTCGACGAGGATGGCTTTTTTGTACAGAACTTCCGAGGGCTGCAGCACGTCGCCATCCGGGGCGAACATGACCGCATTGGTCAGGCCGGATTGCACAAGCAGGAGCGAAAGCAGGCGGTTGTCCACCTGCGCGAAGGCCGGGCCTGTAAACTTGAGCATGTCGACCTCGATGCGCTCGACGCTGAGATTGTCGATCAGCGACTGGATGAACTTCCGAGGGTCGTGGCGGTTGTAGAAGGCGCCGTAGATGAGATTGACGCCGACGACACCGAGAGCCTGCTGCTGCATGACGTTTTCCCTGTCGCACATGCGCACGTGCAGGATGATGTCACTGGGCTCCGTGCCGGGTTGGGTCTGAAAGCGCATGCCCAGCCACCCATGGCAGTCGTTGTTGCCTCGGTAACTCTTGGCTGCGACGGTATCGGCGAAAACGAAGAAGGTGGTGCCAGCGCCGCGTTGGGCGCCGAGGCGTTCCTGCAGCAAGGTGTATTCGTGATCGAGCATCGTAACCAGACGCTCGCGTGAAACGTATCGGGGGGCCTTGCCGTAGATGGCGTCACTGAACGTCATGTCATAGGCTGAGATGCTCTTGGCGACCGTACCGGCAGCGCCACCGGCCTGAAAGAAATGTCGCGCTACTTCCTGTCCCGCGCCGATCTCCGCGAACGTGCCGTATTTGAGATCGTCGAGGTTAATCGTCAGCGCCTTGCGGTTGGTGGTAAGGGGGTTGTTATTGTCGTCCGATTCGGGCATGCGCGGAGTAAAACGGTTTCCGTTAAAATAAAAAGAAAAGACTGTGCATAAAACATCCGCGGGCGTGCTGCGGACAGAATATATGACGCCACTCCCCCTCCATCGTAACCTCGGGGCTCCTCGCCCGTCGCCAGCGGACTGGCTGGAGTTAATTAAACGAGCTGTGACCCATCCCGTCACCGAAACACGGGCACACGGACGCCGGGAAAACATCTCCTGACGACGACAATGCAGCGCGGGCGGGAAGACATCGGGAGAGGGTGGCTAGACCGGCGCGATGTCGTTTTGCTCTGGTCGAAAACGGGACCGCGAGTAGCTTAGATGCTGTCATGAAGAATTTCATCGCGTCGTTCTTTGGCGCCCTGGCGGCGCTGCTCGTCTTTATCTGTGGCAGTTTCATGCTGGCAGCGCTGGTGATGGCGGGCATTGCCGTCTTGAGCCAAAAGAAGCCGGTGACTGTGCCGGCCGGAGCCTACCTGGTGGTGGATCTGTCGGCAAATATCCAGGAGGCGCCCGACCAAATGGACGGCCTGACGAATTTGCTGGATGCGATGGGGGGAGCGGATGGTGCGGGCCGCCGGCTGCAACTGCGCGAAGTAACCCGGGCGCTCCGCGCGGCGGCGACTGACCGGGATATCGCGGGGGTTTACGTCGTGGGGAATCTGATGCCACTGAATTACGGTTCGGGCTATGCCGCGCTCAAGGAGGTCCGGGGGGCGTTGGCAGCGGTCAAGGCGGCGGGCAAACCGGTGAAGGCATATCTGAAGCAGGCCACGACTCGTGATTACTACGTGGCATCGGCGGCCAGTGAAGTGGTGATGGATCCGTTTGGAGTGATCTTGATGCCGGGACTGGCCGCCCAGCCGCTATTTTTCGCAGGGGCCTTTGAAAAATTTGGCCTCGGGGTGCAGGTGACTCGGGTCGGCAAATACAAAAGCGCAGTGGAACCATTTACCCGCAAGGACATGAGCCCGGAAAACCGCGCCCAGACCCAGAAGTTGCTCGACGACGTATGGAGCGAGTTGACCACGGACATCGAGACATCGCGGAAGCTGCCGCCCGGCACCTTGCAGAAAATCGTGGAGGCCGAGGGGTTGTTGCGGGCCGGAGCCGCCCTAGCCGGCAAGCTTGTCGACCGAGTGGCCTATGTCGACGAAGTCCTCCAGGAGTTGAAACTCAAAACGGGCAGGACTGATAATAAGGAAGCATTCAAGCAGATCGCGCTCGCTGATTACGCGAAGCTGGTCTCCGGCCATGGAGCCCTGCCGCAACGCCGGTCAAGGGGGGGCGCGGAACGCCGCGTATCAGACGGGAAAATCGCCATCGTCTATGCTGAAGGTGACATCATCGACGGCGAGGGGCACCTGGGCGAGGTTGGCGGAGCGCGCTTCGCCCGTGAACTGCGCCGCCTGCGACTGGACGACAGCGTGAAAGCCATTGTTCTGCGGGTAAACAGCCCCGGCGGCAGCGCCACCGCCTCTGAGGACATCCAGCGGGAGATGCGGCTGGCAATGAAGACCAAACCCGTGGTGGTGTCTATGGGAACGGTGGCGGCCTCGGGTGGCTTTTGGATCTCAACTTATGCCGATCACATTTTTGCCGAACCGGCCACGATCACCGGCTCGATTGGTGTTTTCGGTCTCTTTGTCAACGTGCAGGACTTGGCGAACAACAAACTCGGCGTGACAAGCGACACCGTGAAAACTGGGAAATTTGCGGACGCCTTCACCCTCATGAGACCCAAGACAACCGAGGAGCTGGTCATCTTTCAGGGAATCGTCGACTGGGTTTACGATCAATTTGTCGGCAAGATTGCCGAATCGCGCAAACTGGCCCCGGCCGTGGTTCGGGAGATCGCGCAAGGGCGGGTATGGTCGGGTTTGGAGGCCAAAAATCTCGGCTTAGTTGATGAGATCGGCGGATTGGAAGAGGCGATGAAATTTGCGGCGATCAAGGCCAAGCTGTCCGACAATTACCGCGTCGAAGAATTTCCCCGGCGCAAGGAACTCCTCCAGGTCCTGTCGGAGGCCCTGGGTGGCCGCCGGCCCGGCCAGGCACGAAGCGGTCCGCTGGGCCAAATGTGGTCAGAGGTGGAAGGCACATTCGATTGGCTGCATCGGCTGAATGACCCCAAGGGGGTTTATGCCCGGTTGCCGTTCGAAGTAAGGTTGAATTGACGCGCGGACCCGGACCGGCACATTTACTCTAGAAGGAAAACCATGGCTCACGAACACACCCTCTCCCGCGACGTCGCTGCGACCGTGATTCCGGCCGGCACCCCGACGACGCTTCCGGCCGGTACCACGGTATGTGTAGTGCAGACGCTGGGCAGTCATCTGACGGTGCGGGCGGTTGGCACCCTGCTGCGCATACCGCAGGAGGAGGCTGACGCGCTCACCGGATTCAGTCCCGCCGCACCGACGGCCCCGGCGGCGGTCACGATCTTCTCCGAGGAGGCGGTCCGGGATGCGCTCAAGACGTGCTATGATCCGGAGATTCCCGTAAACATCGTGGATCTCGGCCTGATCTACGATCTGAATATCGAAAAGACCCCGAGGGGAGGGCATGTCGTGGAAGTGAAGATGACCCTGACTGCGCTTGGTTGCGGCATGGGACCGGTCATCGCGGAGGACGCGCGCCAGAAAATCGCAGCCCTGCCCACGGTCGAGTCCGCCCAGGTGCACATCGTCTGGGATCCGCAGTGGACGCCCCAGATGATTTCGGATGAGGGGCGGAAAATTCTTGGGCTGGAGTGAACGGGGTGGCGCTGGCTGTCAGGCCGTCACCCGATTTTGCGAACTGGGCCCGGATGGCGCTTCACAATTGGGACGGGCGATGACGCCGGGGTGGGGTTCGGCGGAGAAAATCCTCGCCGGCTCACGGAGAAGGTGCCGGTCACAAACCGCGAAGAGCCTGGCCTCGGTCGGGGCGCGGCGCATCTCGTGGAGAAAAGCACCGTCGGCATCGACGCTCGGGCCGACAAAGTTGAGATATTTCTTCATCCGGGCGACATGGATCTTTTCAGGGATGCCCGGCACCAATGTCGCACGGTAGAGCCGATCGATGTATTCACGCACCTCGGCCAAGGTGACCGGGGTTGGGATCCGCCCGGAGAGCTTTTCCCGCGTCTGGCTGAAGATCCACGGATTGCGGATGGCATGGCGGCCGAACATGATGCCGGCCGCACCGGTTTCGGTCAGGACGGCCGCGGCTTTGTCAGCGGAGGTAATGTTGCCGTTGGCGAGCACCGGGCAGCGAACCGCCCGGACGGCGAGCGCGATGAAATCATAGTGAACCTCGCTGCGATACATTTCCCTGACCGTGCGGCCGTGCACACTGAGCAGATCGATCGAGTGCTTGTTGACGAGGCCAAGGATGTGCTCGTAATGGGAGGTGTCGGCAAAACCGAGGCGCATTTTTACCGTAAAAAGGCCGGAAATGGCGTCGCGCAGAGCGCCGAGTAGATCGTCGATTTTTGCCGGATCGCGCAGGAGGCCGCCGCCGACATTCTTTTTGTACACCTTGGGAGCAGGGCAGCCCAGATTGAGATCGATGCCGGCAATGGGGTAGGCCTGGAGCTCACGCGCAGCGCGCCGCAGGTCCGGGATATTCTCGCCGATGAGCTGGGCAAAGATGGGCCGGCCAGTGCGGTTTTCTACAATAGACTGGAGGATGTGCTTCTCAATGCGAGACTGTGAGTGGACGCGGAAGAACTCGGTGAAAAAGTAGTCGGGCGCGCCGTAGTGGGCGATGACCTCCATGAACGCGCGATTGGTCACGTCCTGCATGGGAGCCAGCGCGGTGAGGGGCAGACCTGGCACAAGTGGCGGGGGGAGCGGGAGAGGGCGGGGGGAAAAAGGTGGATTCAACACCGGAATTATTGCTCAGGATGGCGTGGGCATGGGACGATCAACCCCCGGCGACCGGCCAGTGGAGGAGGTCCCCGGCGACCGGCCTAACCTATTGGTCCTGCTCGTCGGACTGCCCTTCGCTTTGCTGTTTGAGGACGCGTTCGAGGATCTCGGTCATGTCCTCGACTGCGTCGAAGACCTTGCGGACGACATGAATCGGGCGCTTTTGCTGAAGCGCCAGCACCATGGAATCACTGGGCCGCGCGTCGATCTCGAGAAACTTGCGGCCGAGTTCGTTCTGCATGTGCAGGAGGATGCGGGCAAAAAACGTGCCATCATTAACATCGTTGATGACCACCCGTTCGAGGCTGACTCCGAGGCCGAGGAAAAGGTGCCCGATGAGATCGTGAGTCAGCGGACGCTCCTTCTTGACTCCGTTGAGTGTCATGGAAATCGCATTGCCGACGGAGGTGTCGACATAAATAACGAAAGTCTTGTCGTCATTACCCAGGAAGACGGCGCATCCGTTGGCCGTTGGCATCAGTCCTTTAATGGTGACCTCGACTGCATCGATTTGCATTTAAATCAAATTTGAACGGGTTGAATGAAAGTGCAAGTGCGGTGTCGGCGGAGGCCCCATGCTGCACCCTTCCTGAAAGGGGGCGCGCCAGTGGGGATGCTTCTCACCAGCTGATCCGGGCCGTGCGACGTGGACAATCAATTCCTTCTTCCGAGGGCAAATGGTGGAGAGAGATGATCCGTTCCAGGTGGGACAACAGGGGCGCTACGGGGGAACCGGAGAGTAGGGGGATGGGCCGCAGTCGTCTAAAATCCAAAGAGGTGAATACCCCATGCGCGAGCTTGGGTAATGACGGCGGGACGATTAAGCATGATGACCTTGCCGGCCTCAAGCGCGGCGGCGGTCAGCCCGGCCTCGCGCATCGTTTCCAGTGTCTGCAGGCCAAAAACAGGCACATCAAAGCGGAAATCCTGGTTGGCCTTGACGGTCTTCACAAAGAGGGACTGGTCAGTCTTGAAGGAGCCGGCGCGGCGCAACATGTCGTCGGTGCCTTCAAAGGCTTCGACCGCCAGTACCGTGCCTTTACGCACGACCACGCCCTGGCCAATATCGTGCCGGGCGATTTCGCGGGCGATGTGGATGCCGTGCTCGAGATATTCCTTCTCGATGGGGAAACGCCCGCCAGTCATGGAGCCCGCAATCGCCATCTGGTCATCGATATATGAGCGCGCATCAAGGAGAGTGATGCCGAGCTTGTTAATCTCATGGGCTATGGCGCCAAAGATGGTTTCGGCATTGCGCCGCCTGAGCGTTAGAAGGATGCGGGTCGCCTTGAGATCGGGATGGAGCCCCCGGAACAGCCGGCGCGGCGTGATCTGGCCGGCCATGAGAGCGTACCCAGCTTTAAAGCCCGCCAGGGCTTTGAGCATTTTGCCGAGCTGCCCCACAAGGAGGATTTTTCGGTCGGGCTCGCGAAAACTGGCAACAAGCTCCGGGTTGGTTTCCTCGGCAAATGCGATGAGGCGCAGCGGGATTCCAGCTTGGCGGGCGGCGGCGGCGGTGATGATCGGATACTGGCCGCGGCCGGCAATCAGTGCAAGAGGTCGGGCCGCGTCATAATCGGCTGGAAGGAAGGAAGAACGCATCAGACTAACTCTGCAGGATTTGACCGATGGGATGAAGACCGAAGTTGACGGGTCGGCGAGCAAAGCGCGAAAAACACCCCTCCGTTGGAATCGTGCCGCCAGCCGATCGAACTGGGCTACGATTGCGCGCCGTAGTATTTTTTGTAGCTCCGATAGTAGCGGTAGTTCGAGTAATATTCGATGCGCCGGGGCGAAAGGCCATTCAGGACGATACCGAGAAGTTCGGTCTTACTCTGCTTGAGCATCTTGATGTAGAGGCGGATGTGTTTGCGGTAGGCGCGGTTGAACCGGCAGACGTAGACGACCTCGTCCACGCGTTCCGCAAGCAGCACCGAATCGGTGACGGCGCCAATGGGGGGCGAGTCGATCACGATCAAATCGAAATGGCGTTTGAGGGCGGCAACAAGTTCAGTGAAAATGGGATTTTCCAGCAGTTCAGTGGGGCTCTTGGTCCGTCCGCCCGACCGGAGGAGGTAAAGATTTTCATCGATCTTGGTGATTCCTAGAGTGGGATCGGCGCAGGGATCCTCGGGAACCTTGGCGCCTGCTTCAAACCACGCGATCAGACCGCTCTCATTGGTCAGCTTGAAATGTCGGTGGAGCATCGGGCGGCGCATGTCGCAGTCGATGATAAGGGTGCGGCGGGCATGCCGGGCAAAGGCCGAGGCGAGATTGCAGCTAATCATCGTCTTCCCTTCGCCGGGGATCGTGCTCGTGACGAGAATAGCTTTGGGGAAATCGAGTTTGGATTGGATTTTGACCGCACTGTAGACGCTCAGAAAGGATTCGGCGCCGGGAGAAGTCTTGTCGCCCGAAACCAGATTGTGCTTCTCGGCATCGGGAACGTCGGCCAAATCTGGGATGATGCCGAGCAGATGGGTGCCGATGAATCCCTCGACATCCCACGCGCTTTTAACGCGGTCGTCGATGAAACTCAGCCCGATTGCGACACCGCAAAAAACCACCAGGCCGAGGCCGATGCAGGTGCGCAGGATGGCGCGCAGGTTGGGGCTGTAGGGTGCAGCGGGCGGGGAGGCGTCGTCGAGGCGGCGTACGGGAAGGTTCTCGATGCTTTTCAGTGTGGTGGTCTGATTAAGCCGATCAAAGATCGCCGCATAATTGCTCTTCGCGCCCGCCGCCTGGTTCTCGAGGCTTTTGTATTCGACGGAGAGACGGCCCAGCCGGAATTGCTCCGACTCGGCGTCCTTGAATTCGCGTTCATAGGTGGATTCCGAATTCTTTATTTTGGCGAGTTGGGCGCGCAGGTCGGCGATAGCCTGATCGATGTTCCTGGAGATCTGCTGATGCGTGATGTCAATGCGGGTGGCCAGATCGATCATCTTGGGATGCCGCTCGAGATAGCGGTCAGCCAAGATGGATTGGAGCTTCGTGTCCTCGGCCAGCTGGGCGCGCAATGCCGGAATGTTGCCGTAGTTGGAAATGTAGTTGACCTCGAGCAGATTGCCGCCGGCCGCTTGGATTTTCTCGATCTGGTCCAGCAGGGTGGTGAGGTTGATCCGATCCATCCGGACCGAAGTCAGGGCGGTATTGATGGCCTGAAGGCGGGCCGAGATAATGTTCGTGCTGTTGTCCAGGGAGATGAGATTGTGCTGAACCTTGTAATTCTGCAGGCGGGATTCGGCCGCCTCGTATTCCAGGCGGAGGCGTTCGGCAGTTTCCTTCAGGGCTTTGACGGCATCCTCATTTTTCCCGCCGACATCGTTGATCAAATAGGCGATAAATTGTTCGACAAACTTGTTGGCGACAAGGGCCGCTCCATTGGGGTCTCGGTTCGAAACGGTAACCCCGATCAGAAAACTGTTGCGGATGGATTCGATCGAGACACTGCCCAGCAAAGCCCCGACGGGTGGCGGACTCATGCCGGTCTTGAGATATGGCCGTTGCAGGATCTTAACCTGTTCCGGTGTAAGCGACTGGATAATCCGGGAGCGCAGCTGGCCGCTGTTGAGGATCTGCAGGTAGGTATTGAGCTCGATCTCGTTCTTGACCGAGGGGTCGACTACCTGCTCGTTGAGAACGACTCTCTCGGGCCGCACGAATTGCATGGTGGCCCTCGCCATATACAGCGGGGGTGTTCTGGCCTGGTAATAGCCGACCGATACCGCGACCAGCAGCGCGATGGGAAGGGCAATCCAGACGCGTTCGCGAAAAATGATGAGGTAGTCGCGGAGTGTCCGGTGCTCGACCATAGGCTCATCGCCACCCTGCACGCGGAGGGGCGGCGGCGCCTGAGTCGGAGAAGGGGAGGAGGGAGGCATCGTGGAAATCAAATCAGCCGTTCGGGCACATAGACAATATCATTGGGCTCGAGCAGAAAGTCGTCCTCGACTTTGGTGCCCTTCTTTCCCTTGAGGATGTTGTCCACATTCACGATGAAGACCTTGAAGGTACCATTCGGCATGGGCCGCCGGATTGTCACCTCGCTACCTTTGGCGATGTCAGTGAAACCGCCGGTCTTGGCGATGACTTCTGATATAGTGTAGCTGGACTCGGGTGGAAGGGAGATGCGCTGTGGGTTGCGCACCTGGCCTTGGACCGTTATTTCGCGGGGGGTATACGACTCCACATTGATGGAAACCTGGGGATTGCGCAGGAAACGGCCCTCTTTGTAGGCGTTTTCGATCGCAACCTTGGCCTGTTCAATGGTCATGCCGCCGACTGAGACTTGGCCCACCAAGGCGAGATCGATCTGACCCCGGGCATCGATCCGAACCGTTTTGAGCAGATCCTCCTCGCCAAATACCGACACGCGGATGCTGTCACCCAGTGCCAGCTTGTGCATATAAATTTTCTTCGGATCCGCATCGTCGCCCGCACCCCGGGCCGTGCCGCTGGCCAAGGTCACCCCAAGGAGGAGTAAACGCAGGATCCGGACGAATCTCTTCATACTCATTATCTAAAAACGGGAAGATAGCGCCAACGTATAAGAGTCGCGAACGAAATCAGCATAGTCGACGGTGGATGTGTTACGGATATGATTATAATTAGTGGAAAGGCTGAGATGTTCATTGTACGCATACTGCACACCCAATTCACAAGAAATATATTTGTCCCGGCGGGCGGCGACATTGTCTCCAAGAAACTTGTTCCGGCCGTAGCCCAGGCCGCTGCTCACCGATAACCGGCGGGTAAATATATATGCTGCGCGCAACAGCGTACCCATGGCATCGACGGAGCTGGCCGTTGCGGTAGTGGAGAAATCGCGGCTAAACTGAGCCGTGAGGCTAAACCGTCGGGTGGCCGTCCAAGTAAGGGACGAACTGGTCGTGAAACTGCTGAACGTTTCGGAACGGTCATTCATGTCGCGAATCTGGTAGCCGAAATTGATGATGCCGTTGACTTTGGGGAGAATTCCGCCGGTGGCTCCTAGCGTGAAGGCATGATCGAGCGTGCCTGCGTCGGCGGAAGTGTCCGTCACGCGCAGGCGATAACCGCCTAGCAGATCGAGTTTTGATGTATATATGTAGAAGATGTTCACCCCCTCCGCATAATCCGTGTAGTTGGCCAAACCGCCGGAGCCGGAGGCATACCGTCGATTCAAATAGCTGGATTCGGACGTAAGATAGAACCGTTCGCTGACCGGATATTTGAGGCTGAGACCGAGCGGAAAATTCCAGGACTGAGTGCGAAGGTTGACCGCGCTGTCGGAACGGCTTTCGCGGAAGGCACTGACGGTAATGGTTCCGGTAGTCCGGCCGGTGCTTTTGTTGAGGGCCAGATTGAAACTGGGATTGGCCGAATTTTCTCCGGTATGGGAGGCGAAGCGAAGCACGCTCATGCTCATGGTGGCATTCACTGCGATTATGCCGGCGCGGCGTTTCAATTCGACGCCGGCGGCAGCCGTAGTGGTGTAGTCGCCCTTGGCCGTTCCTTCCGAGTAGATGTTGGAATCCCAGGCAAAAGAGGCGCTTCCAAAAACGAAGATCTGGTTGCGCGTGCCATCAATGTTGATTAGGGCAAAGGTGCTTGGCCCCATCCAGAAGAGGGCAAAGAGGGTGGTTAAAGCAAGGAGGGGGCGGGGGGATTTCACGATCAGTGCCGGAGGGGAGTCTTTATCTTCCTGCGGGGATCAGGCTTGCGAGGCTTACCACGAGATTGGTGGGCAGTTGCGCCGGCACCGTGGGGCGCGCCACTATTTCCTGGACTGCGTCGACTTCGGTAGCGCTGACTTCGGCAGCGCCTAGCAACGCCGCCCCGGAACTCGCAATGTTGGCAGTGCTGGGTTGCTCGCCGTGCAGGTCGGAAACCGGCGGCTCCCCCGCGGGATTGTCCACTCCTTTTCTGGCGATGCGCTCGATGACCTCGAAGGTCACCGTTTTTCTGGCATTGTCGGCAATCGTTGATCTATCAATGAGCGTCTGCATCATGGGGCGAACGATCGGGCCGACGGTGATCGCAGGAGGCTGCCCCGGCAGTCCCCTGCGAATGACCATGCGTTCGCCCGGGCGTAAGACAATTCCTCCCGGGTCCTGCTCGCCGGCGCGCACTGTGACATCGCCTTCCAGAAGGTAAACCACCGTCTCATTCGGGCTGCTTTGGATCGCGACCTTGCCTCCGCGGATATTGATGAAGGCCAGGGGTGTTGAGTAGGTCATGGCCGTGCCGGCCACTAGATTGCTGGTGCAGACGCTGACAAAGCCGCGCGGAATGTGCACGCTGCTTTGGGAGATGGACGGTTCCGTTTCCATGTCCATGCGGTCGGATCTGAACGGTTCCTGCACAAACCGATTGATTTCCACTCGTGAACCCCGGTCCACATACATTCCGGTGCCGTTGGAATAGACAAAGGCGTTGCGGGCATTCTCTCCCGTTTCAATGACGGTACCGGGCGCATCGAAGGCGATCGCCTGGCGGGCATTGAATACTTTTTCCCCCGATTGAATAATGGTTTCCCCTTGAGCTTCGGCGACGTAAATTTTGCTTACCGGTCCCTTTGCCCGGGGGCCGGCAATAACGGGAATTACCAGAACTGCCCCCAGCATGAGCATGATAGAACACTGGGAAAACGCGTTCATGTTGGCTGGTTGGTTATCGCACCATTAAAATGTTGGCAACATAAGGATTTACTACCTAACAAGTATAGGGGCAACACCCTAAATCAAGCATAATCCCACACTCGAATTAGCATGGTCCCATCGCCTTTAGACAAGTAGATTAATGATTCTGTTCGGAACTAGTATCGTGCGTTTCAATGGTTTGTTGGCGAGATGCGGAGCGACGCGTGGATGAGCATAAGCTAACTTCGTAAGCTCAGCCTCACTGCAATCAACCGGCACGGAGGCATCACCACGGTATTTGCCGTTTACTTGGAAAACGATCTTCACCTGTTGACTGACCAGCTTTGCTTGATCGTAGTTCGGCCAGCCGCACTCGGAGATTGATTGGCGTTCACCGAGGCGCTCCCATAGTTCCTCAGCCAGGTGCGGAGCGAATGGCCCAAGCAAACGAAGGAAGTCCAGCATCGCTGCCCGCGGCACCGCCGGCTCCTTTTGGAAGGCATTGATGAGGATCATCAGTTGGGAAATAGCTGTGTTAAAGCGCATTCCCTCAATATCTTCGCCGACTTTCTTGATGGTTTCGTGACGAAGCTTTTCAGCGCCGGCCGACAGCTCGGCGTTTGCCGACAGGCGGGCGTTGACCGCGCCCTCCTTGTCCAGGCATTCGCGCCAGACCTTGCCGAGGAAGCGGTGCACGCCTTCGATCCCGCGCGGATTCCAGGGCTTCATGGCCTCGAGCGGTCCCAGGAACATCAGATAGAGTCGGAGGGTATCAGCGCCGTATTCGGCAATCACGCTGTCGGGGTTGACGACGTTGCCACGGCTCTTCGACATTTTGTCTCCGTCCTCGCCAAGGATGATGCCCTGATGAAACAGCTTGGTGAAAGGCTCGCTGTGCGGAACTTTCCCGAGGTCAAACAGCACCTTGTGCCAGAACCGGGCGTAAAGCAGGTGCAGCACAGCATGCTCGGCACCGCCGACATATAAATCGGGTACGCCCCAGTAGTCAATCAGCTGGCGGTTGGCGAAGGCGTCCGGGTTTTTGGGATCGATATAGCGCAAGTAGTACCAACATGAACCCGCCCACTGTGGCATTGTGTTGGTTTCACGGCGGGCGCGAATCCACGCGGCGCCAGCGGGCCGGGCCTGCGAGGCAGGTACGGCGGCGCCGGTTTCGAAATTAAGCCAGATTTCAAGCCAGTCAGTGACATTGGCGAGAGGGCTCTCCCCAGTGCCGCTGGGAAGATAGGATTGAACCGGGGGCAGCTCGAGCGGCAATGCACCCTCTGGAAGCGGCAGTGCATAATATGCGATGCCATCCTGGGAGAAGGTCACTGGGGTAGGGGGCAGATCAGTCACGCGTCCCGCCGCTGCATGCCGATAATCAGCCTCGTTCACCCAGGCGACAGGGAACGGTTCCCCCCAGTAGCGCTGGCGCGAGAAAAGCCAGTCCCGGAGCTTGTAATGGATCTTGCGCTCGCCAAGCCGATTGCGCTCCAGCCATCCGATTATGGTCTCTTTGGCCGCCGCGATGTAGAGGCCGTTAAGTGAAACCTCGGCATTGGCACTGTTGATGGCCGGTCCGTCCTCGACGAAGGCCTCCCCATGAAATTCAGCCGGCGGTTGCACCGTGCGGACGATGGGCAGGTTGTGGGCGCGGGCGAAATCCCAGTCGCGCTGGTCCTCCCCAGGCACGGCCATGATCGCGCCGGTTCCGTACCCCATGAGCACGTAATCGCCAATCCAGATTGGGATCCGGGCGCCGTTGACGGGATTGATGGCATAGCTGCCGCTGAATACACCGGTTTTCTCCTTGGCCAGATCCGTCCGCTCCAAATCGCTCTTGGACGCGGCCTTTTTTTTGTATGATTCAACTGCAGCTTGTTGTTCTGGAGTAGTGATGACGGGCGTGAGGGGATGTTCCGGGGCCACCACCATGTAAGTGCAGCCGAACAAGGTGTCGGGCCGCGTGGTGAAAATCCGGAGGTCCCCCAGGCTGGGATTTTCAAGTTTGAATAGAACCTCGGCGCCTTCGCTGCGGCCGATCCAGGCCTCCTGCATGCGCTTGGTCGAGTCGGGCCAGTCAACTCCCTTGAGACCATCGAGCAACTGTTCGGCGTAGGCCGTTATGCGCAGGACCCATTGGCGCAGGTTGCGCCGCTCGACGGGAAATCCGCCGACCTCGGATTTGCCGTCGATCACCTCCTCGTTGGCGAGCACCGTGCGCAGCTCCGGGCACCACCACACTGGACGTTCGTCAACATAAGCGAGGCCCTTCTTGAACAACTGCAGAAAGATCCATTGCGTCCAACGAAAGTATTGCGGGTCGGTCGTCTCGATTTCGCGATCCCAGTCGTAGGAAAAACCGAGCGCCTTGATTTGGCGCCGGAAATTCGCGATGTTGTTGCGCGTATTGGCGGCCGGATGGGTGCCAGTCTTCACTGCATGCTGTTCAGCCGGTAGACCAAAGGCGTCCCAGCCGATGGGGTGCAGCACATTGAAGCCCCTCGCTCGCTTGTAGCGCGCCAGGATATCCGTCGCAGTATATCCCTCCGGATGACCGATGTGCAGCCCGGTTCCGGACGGATACGGAAACATGTCGAGCACGTAGTACTTGGGGAGCGGGGAATCGTCTTCCGCGCGGAAGGTCTTGTTCTTTTCCCAAAAGCTCTGCCAATGCGGCTCGATCTTCAGGAACTCGTATTCTTTGCAATTAGTTGCCATCGCTAAAACTTGCCACATTGAGAGAAACTGCATCACCGTCAATCATGCTGAGAATACTCTTCTTCGCCGGCCTGGCCATCTGCGCGGGCACCGTGGAAGCCGCCATGAGCCGGGGCTTCAACCGCCTGCTCGAGGCTGTGGTGCGCATCGATGTGCGCGAAGTCGCCTTCGCCGACGGCGCCAAGCGATTCTCTGCCGGTGTCGGTTCGGGTGTCATCCTGTCCAAGGATGGCATAGTGCTCACCAATGCCCATGTGGTCAGTCCTCGTGCGGTTGAGATTTCCATCACGCTGGCAAACCTCGAACGGGTTAGCGCACGCCTCGTAGGCTGGGATCATTGGACCGATTTGGCGGTATTGCGACTTGATCTCGACGAAATTCGGAAGCGTGGACTCAGCTTTTCCCCCGCCGAGTTTGCCGACGAACCGGCTTTCCCGGGACAGACCGTCTACGCCGTTGGAACACCTTATGGGCTCACACGTACGATCACGCGTGGCATTATCTCCAATAATGATCGCTATTTTGAAGACAGTCGCGGAGTGCAGGGCTACGAAACTGGCGCCTTCAACACGTGGCTGCAAACCGATGCCGCCATCAATCCCGGCAATAGCGGTGGCCCGCTGGTGACGGAGAAGGGGAAGGTTGTGGGCATCAATTCGCGCGCCTATCTGGGGGCGGAAAATCTCGGCTTCGCGATTCCCTCCGGGGTCGCCCGGCGCGTTGTGGAGAGACTGACGGAGGAGGGACGCATCGTTCGCAGTTATATCGGAATCGTGCCCGGCGTCCTGCAGGATTTGGAGAAATTTTATGCGCTGGCCACCAATACCGGCATGTTGATTAACAGCGTCGATCCCGGCTCTCCCGCCGCCCGGGCCGGCCTGCGGCCCGGTGACGTGCTTCTCTCGATCGACGGCAGAAAGGTCGATGGTCGCTTCCCGGAGCAGCTCCCGCCGATCCAAAATATTATCGCCAGCCTGCCGGTCGGGTCGACCGTCAAGCTGGGCCTGAAACGGGGGGCCCAAATGCTGGAAATATCCGTGGTCACGGAGACGTTGGAAAGTCGCGTCGGTGAAGAGTGGGCGTTCGAGAAATGGGGGCTGAGCGTTCGCAAGGTATCCCGTGCCTACGCCCGCGAGAACCAGCTTGATGACGAGAACGGCATGCTCGTCATTGGAGTCCAATCCGGGTACCCGGCGGCAAATGCCAGGCTAGCCCGGGGGGACATTATTGTCAAAGTCGGCGGCAAGACACTGGAGAAACTCGACACACTCAGGGCGCTCTACGAAGCGTATCAGGCAAAGCCGGAACCGCTGCTCACCGAAGTGCAGCGCAACCATCGCCTGTCCCTCTGCATTTTGAAGCCATGAAACAGTTTCGCTGTCTCCTTTTCTGCCTCTCCACCGCGATCATCTTCGCCCGGGCCACCGAACTGCCCGCCCTTTTCCAGGAGCGCCTGAAATCCGTCGCGGCGGTGGAGTTTATCGTGGAGATGGAAATCGACCGGCGGCTGGCTTCCGTGGTTGGCACGGTGATCGATGACAACGGGACCATCATTCTGCCGTCCGGCCCAATCCAGCCCAGCGTCGCGCCCTCCCAGCTGAAGGACTTCAAGATCTACCGGCCCAACAGCGCAGAGGCGTTCCACGCAGTCTACCTCGGACAGGATGCGCTGACCGGCTGGCATTTTGTCCGCGCGGAGGAAAAACTCCGAGGCCAGTTTGTCCCAATCACCCGTTATCGCGCGCGGCGCGGCGATCCCGATCTTGGCGAGAAAATGTGGGGCATCGGACTGCGCAACAAGGAGGAGGAGTTTGCGCCATACTTGATGGCGGCGCATGTCGGCATCGTGCAGAATCTGCCCCAGCGGACCGCCATCGCCGGATCCGACCTGGCGGCGCCGGGTTTGCCGGTCTTTACCATGGAGGGTGAATTTGCCGGATTGGCGCTCAATTCCTTTGGTCAGAATTTTCTGATGTTTTCCCGCCACCAGCGCAGCGAGCCCATCATGTTGGTCAACGTCGAGGAGAGCAGCGCGTTCCTACTGGCGGACGAAGTCCTGCCTTGTCTTCAGCGCGTGCCCCAGAATGTGAACGGCCGGCCGATCGCATGGTGTGGCGTCTATGGCCTTCAATCGATGGAGCCCGACGTGGCGAGGTTTCTCCAACTGGAGAACCAATCGGGCGTCGTCGTCAGCGACATCGCCGAAGGCAGTCCGGCCGGCAAGGCGGGATTGCGCGAACGCGACATCGTGCTCGCCATCGACGGTCACCCGCTTCCGCGCCTCAAACCCGATCGGATCATCGCCGGATATTTCGGCCGGGAAATCCTGCGCCGGCGGCCGGGAGACACCTTGGCGCTCACCGTGCTGCGCGGGAACGAACGGATCGAAATCAGGGTGACGCTGGAGGATGAACCCAAGCTCGTCCGCGAGGCCGAACGGAAATATTTCGACCAGCTGGGCTTCGCGGTACGCGAGTTTTTGTACGATGACAGCATCGAGAATCGCGTCAGACCGGTGGAGAGCACCGGTCTGATCGTGCACTTTGTAAAGCCCAACAGCCCGGCCGCCTCGGCCGGTTTGCAACCCGGCGACTGGGTGCGGGAAATCGACGGACAGGAGATCAACGCCTATGCTACTGCCGTGGCGCAACTGGCCGGGATTGGAGCCGACCGCAGCCGCAAGGAGTTTGTGCTGCTTGTCAGCCGCGGGGGCGAGACCTCGGTGTTGCGGGTTCAATTGAACTGACCGGGGAAATCACTCAATCGGCCCGGTTGACGTTCCACCTAAGCCCCAAGTCCGGGGCGTCTGGCGGCCGGGGAAGCAAGGTTTGCTCCCGCCCCGCAGGGGTCACCCTCTGATTGACGGGGAAGGAAGCAGGCCCCGGGGGCCCAATCCCTCGGGCACTTTTGTGTGGATTCCTCGCCGTACTATGAATGTTATATCTCTCCATGTTCACAGGAATAGTCGAAGAAACCGGGAAAGTAATAACATTTACCGCGCGAGCCGAGGCTTGGCGGCTGCAAATCGCGGCCAGCCTGGTGACAACCGGCACGGCGATAGGCGATAGCATCGCTGTGAACGGTTGCTGCCTCACCGTGGTGGACCGCGATGCCGGCAGCCTTTCATTCGATGTGCTGGAAGAAACACGCCGGCTAACCAATTTCCGGGAGCTGCAGCCCGGGGCGGTGGTTAACTTGGAGCGCAGTCTGCGCCCTGATGGTCGCATGGGCGGACATTTTGTCACGGGACACATCGATGCGCTCGGGACTATCGAGGTGCTGGAACAACGCGGCAAGGACTACTACCTGCGGGTGCGCGTACCCCAGGGCTATGGGCGTTACCTGGCATACAAGGGCAGCGTCGCGATCGATGGCATTTCCCTCACCGTGGCGGAGGAGCAGGGCGATACCCTGGCCGTGTGGCTCATTCCGCACACCATGACCGTAACCAACCTCCGGGAGAAGCGGACAGGGGACGGAGTCAATTTGGAATTCGATTTGCTCGCCAAGTATATTGAAAAGCTGGGACGCTTTGCTGCATCCTGACCGCGTGTCCATCCGCTCCCAGTTGCTGGCTCTCTCCGACGAACTGCGCCGTCTCAAGTCCGAAGGCGTCCGGAGCGTCGCCGTGTCCGAACGGAGCCTGACTGCATTGCGGCAGGCGGCGACCTACGTGCCTCCTCCGGAAAAGCGGGTTTCTGTCAGTCCGTCCCCCTGTGTTTCCGCGACCGATTCGCCGGAGTCCGGCCCGGCCCGGCCCTGGTCTCCCGCCGGGGAAAAACGGAAGGGGTCAGTCGCGCCGGCGATGGTCCCGACTCTCCCGTCACCGCCGGTCGTCGTCTTGCCGGACGCAGACAAGCGCGCACGCTGGATGGCGTTGCGCGATTTGGTGCTGGGTGATGCTGTCTGTCGGGCCAACGTGAGAACGGGTTGCCAGGTGGTGTTCGGGGTGGGCAGTCTGGAGGCGAAAATATTTTTTGTCGGAGAGGCGCCGGGGGCGGAGGAAGAACAGCGGGGGGAGCCGTTTGTCGGTCCGGCGGGGCAATTGCTCAACAAGATGATCAAAGCGATGGGTCTGAACCGGGAGGAGGTCTACATAGGCAACATCATGAACTGGCGCCCCCAGTTGACTACGGCGGCAGGACGGCCGCAGCTGGGCAACCGTCCGCCGACCTCGGAGGAGATGGCCTACTGCCTTCCGTATATCCGCGCACAGATCGAAATCATCCGGCCGGCCATTTTGGTCGCGCTGGGAGCCACCGCCACAAAGGGGCTGCTGGGAGAGGGCAGCTTCCGCTCCATCGGCGAGGTGCGGGGACGCTGGCACAGCTTTGCCGGCATCCCCCTGCTTGTGACCTACCACCCCTCCTACCTGCTGCACAACGACACCAAACGCGCCAAGCGCGCCGCGTGGGAGGACCTGCTCAGGGTTATGGAGCGGGCCGGCCTGCCGGTGTCCGACAAACAGCGAGGCTTTTTTCGCTGATCCATGCGTTTGCACACGATAATCGTTTCGATTGCGATGATGCGGGCGGTGGCCGCCGCGGGTGGCGCCCCGGAGGACTCTTTCGACTTCGAAACCCTGCGCTTCCGGGCGAAAACACTCGCGACCCGGCCATACATCGCACGGGCGAGCCGGGTGCCGAAATTCCTGCTCGACTATACCTACGACCAATACCGCGACATTCGATTCGACCCGGCTCATACGCTTTGGCGACCTGAGCAACTGCCGTTTCAGCTGCAATTTTTTCATTCCGGCTGGTTGTACCGGACACCGGTGCAGATCAACGAACTGAATGACGGCGAGGCCAGTCCGATCAAGTTTTCATCCCGGCTGTTCGATTACGGCCGCAACCGGCGATCGGGCCGCATTCCTGAGGATATGGGGTTTGCCGGCTTTCGCATCCTCCACGACTTGAACAAGCCGGGCGACGAGCTGGCGTCATTTCTTGGGGCCAGTTATTTTCGTGTCCTGTGCGAGCAGGCTCACTATGGTCTTTCGGCCCGCGGCCTCGCCCTGAACACCGCCGATCCTGGCGGCGAGGAGTTCCCTTCCTTCGAGGAATTCTGGATCGAGCGGCCGCAGCCTGGCGCGAAACGGCTGAGGGTTTACGCCTTGCTTGATGGGCCTAGTGTGACTGGGGCCTATCAGTTCAATTTCGTCCCGGGACCGGCCACAGTGGTCCATGTACGGGCGGTCATATTCTGTCGGCAGAGCGCCACTACATTGGGCATGGCCCCACTGACCAGCATGTTCTGGCACGGGGAAAACTCTCTTCCGCAGGCCGCCGACTTCCGACCCGAGGTTCACGATTCGGACGGCCTGCTGATAGAAAATGGCCGGGGAGAATGGATCTGGCGTCCGGTTACCAATCCCTCCCGGGCACGTGTGACCTCATTCCTGGACGACAATCCACGCGGCTTTGGGCTCCTGCAACGCGACCGGCAATTTAGCCATTACGAGGATCTGGAGGCCTACTATCATTTGCGGCCGAGTGTGTGGGTGGAGCCGCTGGGACCGTGGGGGTCCGGCGCGGTCCGGCTTGTGGAATTGCCAACGGTGAATGAATTCAACGACAACATCGTGGCTTTCTGGCGCCCGGATCAATTGCCCCCTCCCGGTGAACCCATCGTCTTCGAATACCGACTGCACTGGATGATCGAAACCGGCCAGCGCCCGGCCCACGGCTTCACCAGCATGACCAAAATCGCCGAGGTGCAAAACGAGCCCGGAAGCAAGCGCTTTGTGCTTGAATTCGACGGGCCGTATTTGAACCGCCAGCCTGACGATCCGGCGGTGAAAGCGGTGGTCACGGTCGGCGATGGAGCGATCCTGCGCCACACGGTGGTGCAAAAAAACCGATTTACTGGCGCATGGCGCGTAATGTTTACTATTGCACCCGATGGCAGTGGTCGGGAGGTGGAATTGCGCTGCTTTTTAAGGAAACATGAGCACGCGCTGACTGAAACATGGAGCTATCTCTGGAGTCCCTGACTTCCTTCCGTCCCCCAACCGGCACGCTTGAGCAGTGGAATTCCGCCTATGTGAGGGTGGAGGATTATCTGCGCGCCCACCGCATCCACAACCGGCTGCACTTGAGCCGACTGATCCAACAGACCCTGGTCCGGGCGGCGCAGCGGCACGCGGCGGCCCCGGAATTGGACCCCACCACTCTGGCCGCTGAGGAAATGGAAAAAATGATGGACGATTGGTTCGAGAAAATCCTGGGCGAGCAGGGCCGGCCGCATGAGCGGATTGCGGTCGAGGGACGCGTGGCCCTGCTGTTGGCGGATGGGCCCGAACACTGGCCCTACGCCTTCCTCGACGGTACCAACATCCCGGCCGAATTCGCTGAAGCCGTTCGGCGGAGCACAATCCAGGCTGGTCCCGACCTGGCGGTGTCCAGCATGGTGCCGCGTCCAATCGACCTTGGCGCCATCAGCGAAGCCGCAGGGGAGACCATCGAGACCATCGAAAAACTTCCGGTGGTCCGCGTGCTGCTGCTCTGGGGGGCGTTTCTTGCCATGCTGAGCGTCGTCTTTTACCTGACTAGATAGGCTGTCCCGAAGGCTGATATGTTCACTGTCGAACGGCTGGATCGCAGGCGGGTGACCCGCCGACGCATCACTTTCTTTACCCTCGTGTTTCTGCTGACGAGCGTGGCGACCTGGTTCATGGCCGACCTGTTGTGGCGCGACTACCATGGCAGCCTCACCGGGGTGATCCTGGTTCTGTTTGCCATATTGTTCGCCAATATTGCGGTCGGTTTTTGCACAGCGATGCTGGGGTTTTACGTGGTGAATCGCGGCGGCGACTCCTGCAGCATCACACGGTCCAATGAAGGGGAGGACTGGTCCTGCCTGCCCTTGGCCAGTACCGCGATCGTCATGCCGGTGTGCAACGAGGACGCGAGTCGCGTGTTCGAGGGGTTGCGCGTCATCTACCGTTCGCTGCAGGAGACAAAACGGCTGGAGTATTTCGATTTTTTCATCCTCAGCGATTCGAACGACCCGAACCGATGGATCCAGGAGGAGGTCGCCTGGGTGGAGTTGTGCAAGCAGCTCGACGGCTTTGGACGCATTTTCTACCGCAAGAGGCGCATTTCCATCAATAAGAAGAGCGGCAATGTGGCGGATTTCTTGCGGCGCTGGGGACGCAAATATCGCTATATGGCGGTGTTGGATGCCGACAGTATCATGACCGGCCCAACCTTGGTGAAGATGGTTGCGATGATGGAACGCAACCCGGGCGTTGGCATACTGCAGACCGCCCCTCGTATCGTGAACGGCGCCACGCTTTATGCACGCATCCAGCAGTTTGCCAACCGGCTTTACAGTCCGTTGTTTCTCGCCGGCCTCAATTACTGGCATCAGGGCGAGGGGAACTTCTGGGGGCACAACGCCGTCATTCGCGTTGCCCCCTTCATGGATTACTGCTGCCTCCCGGAACTCCCGGGCCGGGAGCCGTTCGGCGGGCGCATCCTGAGCCACGACTTTGTGGAGGCGGCGCTCATGCGCAAAGCCGGTCGCTCGGTCTGGCTGGCCTACGACCTGGAGGGAACCTATGAGGAAGGCCCACCGACCCTCATCGACAGTGCAAAGCGCGACCGCCGCTGGTGTCAGGGCAATCTCCAGCACAGCTGGTTGCTGTTCACGCACGGCTTTCATCCGGTCAACCGCATCCACCTGCTCATGGGGATCATGGCGTATGTGGCTTCGCCGCTGTGGTTGCTGTTTCTGGTGCTTAGCAGCGTCCAGGTATTCCAAGCGATTCAGGCGGGCGCGTTCACAATCTACCCCGAGAACTATCTGTCGGCCTTCGGCTACCTCGTGCGCGTACCCCAGGCACTGGCGCTGTTTAGCTTCACGATGCTCCTTCTGTTCCTGCCTAAAATCCTGAGCGTGATTCTCCAACTCAAGGAGAGCGGTGGTGACGCCTACGGCGGACCGGTTCGGCTCGTGGTAAGTGCGGTGCTCGAAATGAGCATATCCGTGCTGCTGGCGCCCATTCACATGATCTTCAATTCAAAGTTCGTCATCTACACGTTGCTGGGGCAGGGGGTGGGCTGGGTGACGCAGCGCCGCGAGGCGGACGCCGATACCGCCTGGCGAGAGGCCATCATCACGCATGGTGTGCAAACCGCCCTAGGGGTGGTGTGGGGGGGCGTGGCTTTCATCCTGCTGCCGGGGTTTTTTCTATGGCTCAGCCCGGTTCTTGCAGGACTGGTGCTTTCGATCCCTTTGTCGATTTTTCTAGGCAAGGCGGTCTTTGGTCAGGCTGCCTTGCAGGCGGGTCTTTTTCTTACTCCGGAGGAAACCCAGACCCCCTATGAGTTGAAGCGCCTGCAGCAGAACCTGGAACGATGCTACCGGCACATGCAGCCTATCGAGAAATTGCGCGACGACTATGGACTGCTGCAGGCCGTCCTCGATCCCTACGTGAATGCGGTTCATATTTCCTTTTTGCGCCAGCGATTAGGAAGTTTCGCGGTGCGGCGCTATTTTCTGGACCTGCGGCGCCGGCTGCTGGTCGAAGGACCCGAGAAACTCACAGCTCGCGAAAAAAAGGCGCTGCTTATGGACGCAGAATCGATGATCTGGCTGCACGAGCAGTTGTGGAAAATGCCGCCCGCAGAACTCGCTGAATGGTGGCGGCTGGCCGTGCGGCAATACAACGTCCTGACCGCCACTCCGGTCACGGCCCTGTATCGCTGAGGCGGATCGGGCGGCATGCGCCCGACCCAGCAGATTTGGATTTTCTTTTTGCGGGTCCACGTATTCCGTTTGCGGAGTGATAAATCGTTCCCTTGATCTGGTCGTCCTGGCCGCCGGGATGGGCAGTCGATTCGGCGGCTTGAAGCAAGTCTCACCGGTCGGCCCGCACGGCGAACTGGTCATTGAGTATTCGGCATTCGATGCGCGTCGGGCGGGGTTCAACCGGCTGGTGCTCGTCATCCGCCGTGATATCGAGCGCGAATTCCGGGAAGCTGTTGGACGGAGACTGGAGGAGCGGATGGACGTGCGTTACGTTTTTCAGGAGCTTGGTGGACTGCCTCAATGCTGGGCCGTGCCGGCGGGCCGGACCAAGCCCTGGGGCACCGGGCATGCCGTTCTGGCCGCCCGCGATGACGTGACTGGTCCGTTCGCGGTCATTAATGCCGACGATTTTTATGGCGCGACGGCGTACGAGGCCCTGGCAGCACATTTTGCGGGGAGTCCCCCGACCGCGGCCGACTATGCGATGGTCGGATATCCTTTGCGGCAGACTCTGTCGGAGCATGGCGCCGTGAGTCGTGGCCTGTGCGTCACCGATGCCAGGGGGCGTCTGTGCACGATTACCGAGATCACCCAAATCGAAAAATCCGGCAGCGGAGCGCAGTTCCCCACTGAACGCGGTCTGCGGCAACTAGCGGGCGACGAGATTGTCTCCATGAATTGCTGGGGCTTCACTCCGGTGGTGTTCGGCCAATTGGATGGATTATTCAGTGAATTTCTCCAGCGCCATGCCGGGGACGCCAAGGCGGAATTCTATCTCCCCACCTCCCTCGATGCCCTGATCGCCCGGAACGAGGCTTCGGTGACCGTGCTGCACAGTGCTGACTCGTGGTTCGGCCTGACTTTCCGCGAGGATCTGCCGGCGACCCGGGCGGCGATCCGGGAACTCTTGTCGCGCGGCCTGTATCCTGATCGATTGTAGTTCTGAAGAGGTTTCACCCCGATCCGAAGCAAGTGACTGGTGTCACTCGAGCGAATCGACGAAAATCGCCACCACGGTGGCATTATCCAGCCCCCCGCACGCGTTGGAATGGTCGATGAGAGTCTGCACGCAGGCCTGGGGCGAAGCGGCTTGGCTCACGGTGGATTCTATCTGCTGAATGCTGGCGGCTCGGGTGATGCCATCGCTGCACAGGAGATAGCGATCACCAGCCTGCAGCAGGAGGGAGCAATAATCGCCAATGATCGGTGGCGGCTGGCCAACACAGCGGGTGAGGGCCTGACGGTTCTCCAACAGCATCAGCATTGACTCTCCCCGGGCGAGGCGCTCCTGCATTTCGTTCTCCAGGATATGGTCGGTTGTGAGTTTTTCCAGCCGACCTGCGCGCAGGCGAAAAAGAGAGGTGTCCCCGACGTGCAGGATGCGGATTTCCGAATCGGACAAGTGGGCCACGGTCAGGGTGGTGCCGATGCCGAGGCGCGAATTCAGGGTCCGGCCTAGTTGAAAGACGCTGGCGTTGATCTCATCCAGACAATGCAGGTAATCAGTTCGGCTGGCTGGCTGCATGGCCGCAAAAGTCTCCTCCAGACTTTTGATGGAAAGTTCGCTGGCCTCCTTGCCTGCAGGCAGGCCGCCAATGCCATCAGCGACGGCGTAAAGCCGGTGCTGGTCATCGCACAGATAGCTGTCTTCATTTTCCGAGCGGACATGACCAATGTCACTGTGGGCGGCGGTGCGCAAAATCATGATTGCCAGTCCACACTAGTCCCCACCTCCGCAAGGGAAAGGCCGAAAATCACGGGCCCGTCCGGCCCGGGTTAACCGGGTGTAGTGCGGGGTGGGCAGCACCCCCAGAAAATCGCGGCCATAGGTTTTGGTGAGCACGCGGGAATCGAGAATGGTGATCAGCCCGCGGTCGGTATGGTTGCGGATGAGCCGACCCACGCCTTGGCGGAACTTGACCAGGGCTTCGGGCAGGGTGAGCTCTGCGAAGGGATTGCCGCCCCGGTCGCGCACCCACTCGGCCCGGGCCTCGGCCACCGGATGCGTCGGCAGATCGAACGGCAGCCGGGTGATGACCACCTGGGAAAGCGCTGTTCCGGGCACATCGACGCCGGTCCAAAAACTGTCCGTGCCAAAAAGGATGGCGTTGCCGGCCTTGCGCAAACGACGGGTGAGCTCCGTCCGGGAACCTCCCGCCCCCTGCATCAGAAAGGGACGGGCCTGCGCGTGATATAGGGGCTCCAGCACCTGGGCGGCAAGGCGCATATCCTGATAACTCGTAAACAGAACGAGGGAGCCGCCTGCCACGCTCAGGGTGCAGAACTCCAGGTAATCCACCAGGCCGTCGAGGTCGAGGCGCCCCTCCTTGGGCGAGGGCGGTGACACATCGGCGGCGACATAGATCCGCATGTGGCGCTCGAAATCAAACGGTGACTTCTCCACCCGCGTGACTGCATGTTCCGCCCCGACGCGGATCTGAAACGGTTCGATGGCCCCACCCATCGCGAGGGTGGCGCTGGTGAGGACCACCGCAGTATTGCGGTGGAACAAGGCAGCCCGCAGGCGTGCCGCCACATCGAGCGGCGCCGACCTCAGGTGAATGACGGTCCCGCGCCGGCCGCCGCGCTCAAGCCAGTAAACATGCTCGCCCACCACGCGGCCCAGAAACAGACGGAGACCGTTCTGATAGCCCTTGAGGCGCTCCTTTTGTTCCAGCAATTCATCCCGGTCGCGGCCTTCGTCGAACCGGCCCGCCAGTCGGTCCACGGCCGAGATCAATCTCGCCAGCGGTTCATCCAGCCCATTTTCGCAAACATCGGATTCTCGCATGCGCAGGGTCGTTTTCTTCTTCAACACCTGTTCGTCCAGATAACCGAAAAACTGGGCCGATGCCTCCAGTGCGTCGATCACCTTCAACCGGTCGGCCGCCGCGCCCAGTCGTTGCAGCAGGCCCCGCTTCTTATCCGGGTGATACAACGCCTTGAGCAACCGATCGAGTCCGTAGGAACTGAGGCTCAATCCAAAATGGTTGGTCGCAACATCAGGAACGGTATGGGCCTCGTCGATCACCACCAGGTCATCCGGGAACAGCACACCTCGCGTGTCGCCAGATGGGGCGCTTTCACCGCCGATGGCGATGAGCGCGAACAGCAGGCTGTGATTGACGATGATGACTTGGGCATCACGGAGCCGGGACCGCGCGCGCTGGTAAAAGCAGGTATCCGCGTCGCAGTTCTTGCGGCAGCAGGTGCCGGACTCGGCATTGACCCAGTCCCAGACCTCCGGCAGAGGGGCCGGGCTCAATTCATGGCGAAGCCCGGTGCGGCTCGAGGTGGCCCAGGTCGCGATGCGCTGCAACTCCTGTTGCTCGGCCGTGGCAAACAGTTCCTTTTCGCCCCGCAGCGCCTGGGCGAGTCGCGTCGTGCACAGATAGTTGGATTTGCCTACCAGCAGCGCCGATTTGAATGGCCGGTAAGGAGCGAGGGAGTCCACTGCCGCAAACAGCCGGCGGCATAGCGGGAGATCCTGATGCTCCAATTGCTCCTGGAGGGAGATGGTGTTGGTTGAGACGACTAGCTGTCTCTTTTGATCGACGGCGAGAATGATTCCCGGCACGAGATAGGCGAGGCTCTTGCCCACGCCGGTGCCCGCTTCGCACAGCAATGCCTGGTCGGTTTTCATCGCAGCACCCACTGCGTGCGCCATGCGTTCCTGTTCCGGCCGGTGTTCCAGGTGCAGCGCATCGCACAGCCAGCCACCGTCGGCAAAGGCCGCTGCCACATGCTCCGATACGCTCGTGGCAGCCAATCCTCCGCCTTCGTAAAGACTGATCATGAGTTTCAGGATGAACGACGCAAAAACCGCAGAGCAAATTTATTTGCGACGTTCCATCGGGACCGCATTGCTGAGAGTCATGAACAGCAAGCCGGCCGCGCCTTCTCCCTGGTACAGCCGGAAATCGTGCTCCTGCACGACCAGATCGAAAACTTTTTTGCGGCCTTGCGGTTGAGCCTGCGAGCGAACGGGATTATCCGTCAGAATCTGTTCATCTGGCTCGGTACTGTGATTGTCATGATGCTTGCCGCCATCCTCGGCTTGGCACTGTTGACTCTCGGGGTGCTGGCCTATGAAGGCGGCACAGTGTTCGTGTGCCTGAACGGCCTGCGCTTGCTGGTCGGGACCGGGAGCGGCTGATCGGTACCCGATTCATTCGCGGCTGGTCCCTGTGCCAATTAACCCGTCGGCTCCACTGCCAGCAGTGCGACGCTTATCCCATTGAATGATTCCGCCTCAATCCTCGATCCACACGAGGTCCCCGACCCGCGCCTGGTCGAACAATTCGATCACGTCGAGATTTCGCATCAGCACGCAACCGGCGCTGGCGGGCAGGCCGAGCCGTTCCTCGTGGTTCGTGCCGTGTATATAAATGTAGCGTTCGTAGGTGTCCACCTGGCCCCCGGCATTGCCTCCGGGCTCGAGCCCGCGCAGCCATAGTATGCGGGTGGTGATGAGATTGCCGGCATTCTCCTCGTCGGTGAACTCGTTGAAATGACGGCCGGTGCAGGTGCGGTTTTTGAACACAATCCCCGGCGGAGTCCCAGCGCCGATTTTATCCGCCACAGTGTGCAGGCCGCGCGGCGTTCCAAGGGAATCCCTCACGTTCGACGGCGGACGCGACGAGGTTGAAACCAAATAACTTTTACGCAACTCACTGTTTTCGTAGAACATGAGCAGCTGGCGCTCGATGGAAATCACAAGAAAGCGAGGAGTGAGCTTGATTCCCAGCGCACTGCACTTTTGTTTCACATGTTCCAACGAACTATTCACCGTGCAAAATCATACCTATAGAGTCGGCATCGTCGGTGCGACCGGAGCAGTGGGTCAAGAACTGATTGACCTGCTCGTGTCGCGCCACTTCCCCCTGGCAGAGCTTCGGCTCTTTGCCTCCGCCCGTTCCGCGGGCAAAGTGATCGAGGTTGCCGGCAAAAAGATCACGGTGCACGAGGCGCGGCCGGATATTTTCACTGATCTGGACATTGCGCTATTCGCGGCGGGAGGCAGCACCTCGCGGGCCCTTGCCCCCGAGGCGGTGAAGCGCGGCTGCCTGGTACTCGACAAAAGCTCGGCTTTCCGCATGTCGCCGGAGGTGCCGCTGGTGGTGCCGGAAATCAATCCGCAAACGCTGCGCTGCCACAAGGGAATCATTGCCAGTCCGAATTGCTCGACGGCCATCACCCTGATGGGTCTGTACCCGCTGCACCAAGCTTTTGGCCTGAAGCGCTATTTCGTCGCGACCTATCAGTCGGTCTCCGGGACCGGGGCCGAGGCGGTGCGCGAACTCGATGCGCAGGTGAAAGCTTCAGTCGCCGGCCAGCCGCTGCCACGCAAGGTGTATCCCTACCAGATCGCTTTCAATCTGATCCCGCAGATCGACTCGTTTGACGCCGATGGCTACACCGGCGAGGAGTCCAAGATGCGCGCGGAAAGCCGGAAGATTCTCGAGCTGCCGCAGCTGTCTGTTTCCGCCACGTGCATCCGCGTGCCGGTGGTACGCGCCCATTCGATGGCGATCAACGCCGAGTTCGAGAAGCCGGTGAGCGTGGCGGCAGCCCGGGCGGCCATCGCCGCTTTTGCAGGCGCGGAGCTGGTCGATGATCCGGCCAACAAGATCTATCCGACCCCGCTGGCCTTCACGGGCAAGGCCAGATGTGGGGTCGGCCGTATCCGGCTGGACACTGCGTTCGGCAACGGACTCGCACTCTGGGTCAGCGGTGACAATCTCTGGAAGGGCGCTGCGCTCAACTCAATACAGATCGCCGAAACCATGATTCGCGATGGCTTGCTCAAGCCCAAAGCGGTTTCCGCCAAGAAGCATTAATGCAGGGTAGGGGGCAGTCTTTACGAGACGGCCCTGTGTGAAGCCACGTGCAATTCCTGTTTCCAGCCTTTCGCCTTGCGGGCTGCAGAACCCTGCTCCTTAGTGGCGCCCTGTTCAGGACGGCTAGCTCAGTTGGTTAGAGCATCTCGTTTACACCGAGGGGGTCAGGGGTTCGAGTCCCTTGCCGTCCACCACTTGACCGAACTCACCTTTTCGGGTCTACACCAAAGATTGGGGAGTGGGTTGAAGGGAGTGGAGGTTCATAAGTCAGCCGCACTGGGCGATGACGCGCAGGCGGTAGTTGTTAAAGTTCCTAAAGCCATAGGCACGGCGCTGGAT
>JAQUYL010000030.1 GCA_028691845.1 Opitutaceae bacterium | reverse complement strand
GGTAAATCCGCATCTCAGAGTTGCTTTCGCACCGGACGATGCGGTATCCTGGCAGCGTTAGTTCAATCATTGCAGGGGACATGGTGGCTTAATTACCACATGTCCCCAATCTTTGATGAAGAGCCGACAATTTCCGCACCACTGCTCAGCGAACCCGTTTGGACAGGTTTACCCTCTTTTGGCCCCGAAAACCCGCATTTTAGTGAGGCTATTAGTGAGGCTGAAGGGGAGGGCAGTTTTTCCAGAGCGTTGAACAGTGGAAGCAAAGTTACATCGGTATAAGTGGTCTGTGTGAGCCTCATGTCACTATGCCGCATCAGTTCCATTGCCACGCGCGGTGCAATCCCTGCCCGCGCCAGCATGCTATTGAAGGTGTGACGCAGGGCGTGGAAATCCACCTGCCGCCCTAAATCGTCGCGCACTGCGATCCTGCAGGCCTTCAAATCAGCTCGTAGCGTTGCGGCGGTCGGCACACCAAGCGGGAATACCTTGCCAGTTCTTTCGCTGGTTTGCGCCAAGTGAACCCGTAGCGCTTCCGCTAACGCTGGCATCAACGGAATCAACGCGGTCTTTTTATTCTTTGTCGTCGAGGGCCGTGCTTCGACAAAGGGCCTTGGGGCGTCCAAGTGTAAATCGGAGCGCATGAGCTGCTGGATTTCCCGTCGCCTCAGGCCCGTGTATGCCGCCAAAAAATACGCCAACCCGTGTTTGCCGCTGCGTTCAATCAGCAGATCAACCTCAGCCTGGCTAAGCGCACGCCGTTTTCGTCGTTCCTTCCCTTTTGTTTCCGCTTTAGCCACGTCCTGAAGGGGATTGAAGGCCAGCCGTTGATTCCTCTTTAGCCAGTTCAGGAAGGCTGAGGCCAAGCCAAGATATTCATTACATGTCTTTGGTCCGAGCTCAGTCTGTGAGGCCCGCCATGCATTGAAACTGTCGGAGGTAACGTCTCCCAGCTTCACCCACCCGCATTGTTCGCACAGCCGTAACACCCGGTTGCGCGCGAGTGCTACATGCTTCTTGGACCGTCCTTGAGCGGCGAGATCCGCGACGTATTCGGCGAGCTGTGCCGTTATCGGCCGCTGTGCTGCTTCACGCAGAGACTTCGGGGTAGCTAGGCCGTTCAACTCGTCTTCTTGCTCCCGCACTAGCTTGCGAAGCTTCGATTCTGCGACCTCCTTGTTTTCAGTGTGCAAGGGGACATCGTAAATCTTCGGTCCGTCGCTAAGCCGGTACCGGCCGCGATACACGCGACCCCCCTTAGATTTGAAAACATACCGGAGCATGTTGCCTCCTTACGTCGGGTTTTCGATTAACCGCTGAAGGTCTGCCCACCTCACTAACCGCAGACCGCGAATTTTGAGCGAGCGCAGTTGGCCGGCATAGATCATCCTCCGCACCGTCTTTTCCGACGAACGCAGGAACTGGGCGACCTCGCGGATTCGCAATAGGCTATCTCCATTTGGCATGATTGGAACGTGACCGGTCATATCAGAAATCTCCCTTCCGCCTGCGCACGCGAAATTGAGCCAGGGGACAGAAGCTCGATTGCCTGCCGTTTGTAACTCTCCACCTGCGGATAGAACGTCGCCAGCCCGTTTTCCAAGATCGCTAACACATGATACTCACACGTCAACGCATTGGCCAACATCTGTAACAGATGCTCTTTCGATTTGTAGTGTTCAATCTCTACCTTTTCTCCCTCTTGTCTTAAGATAGCAGTAAAAGCCGGCGTCGGTTTCACTTTCTCCACCTCTTTAAGCGCTTTCACCAGCTCCGCCTCCCATCGTTTTGCCGCTTCAGCTGACGAAGGTATGTTGATTGGTAGGTCCGCAGCTACCCCCAACAGCTCGTCGAATACACCCCCTTGCTGCAACGCAGCACCACGTAGTTCGTCCCAGTCCGTTTCACGGAAAGACTGCATTAAGGTGTCCTTGTCCCTAAAATAGTAGCAACCGCAATCAATGCCAGTATTCCCGTCGTTGTATTCGAGCGCCACCTCGGCTCCTTTTTTGCAGAACGAAAGCGTGAAATCCACGTCGTCTGGAATCGCTGCTCGCATTTCCGCAATCAACGACATGACCCGTTCCTTCAACGACGGTGCCAGTCGCTGAATGTCTGCACTACTGAGATCATTGCAGGCCGAACCATAGAGAAACTTTTCTTTTCTCCTCTGGTCCGCCTCCGCCATTTCCTTCCCGAGTTGTTCTAGGTCTTTCATCTTTTCTCCCGCTTGATTTGTTTTGTTTAGCCTCCCACAAGGAAGCTGTTCACTAAATCTGGCCTTTCGTCCACCGCCTCCCGGCATTCTTCCAAGAAGTCGAGTAACTCTCTTTTCGAGCGTGTCTTTCCTTTCCGTGCAATCGCGCCGTGCAAAAACGCTGTGACGATGTGCGTGAGTATCGCCGACCGGCGCAGGTTCATGCACATTCCGAGAATGTCGATCAGTTCCTTTTCGCTTTCGCTGACCATGAAGCACACGGTCGAATTCCGCGGTTCCTCCGGGTCACGACCCGGACGATGCCCCGTGCGGGGTGTCGCTTCGACGCTGAGTTTTTCTTCAGTTTCAGTCATACAGCTGGCACAATGCGTTACCTATAGGTAATGTCAAGTACTACCTATAGGTAGCGGAAACCTCCTAGTTGGCCAATCTAGGAGGTTGTTTATATCGACTTTCTAAGTCGTGCTGAGAATATTTCGGAGGAGCTAAATCAACCAGAATATCACGCTTGCGAAGGTCCCTGACGATATTCCTGCCAGCTGTGGGTCGAGCCGCGGATCAGACGGGCGATTTCTGCTTCGTCATGGTCCGAAAAACCGGGCCATCGGGTGGTACGGAAATGGTGCGGTATTCCAGATGCTGCCAGTATGGCCATTGTCTCTTGCACTGCGGCCACATCAGTTGAGACGCCTACGGCTACGGCGTAACGGGCCCATGAGGCTTTAAGGTCCATGGCTACGAGATCCACCAATCCGGAAGCGAGCAATGCCTGCACGACGGCAGGCCGGCTGCCGTTGGTGTCGAGTTTGGTGGCAAGCCCGAGGCGTTTTACCTTACCAAGAAAGGCTGCGAGGCCAGGCTGCAGTGTCGGTTCCCCGCCGGTCACGACCACGCCGTCTATTTTCCCGCGCCGCGCCTCGATGCGGGCCAGCACATCCGCGACGGGAATGGGGGCGGTAAACTGTTCCGGATATACGAGCGCTGGATTGTGACAGTAGGGGCAGCGCCAGTTACAGCTTTGCGTGAACACGACCGCGGCGATGCGACCGGGGAAGTCGTTTAACGAACAGGGTACGAATCCGCCGATCCGCATCGCCAGTCTCCATCGTCAGACTGCGGCGCTCGTCGGCATAGCTTCGGTGGCGAGCGGCACGACCGCAGGTTCTGCCACCGATTCGAGCTCGGATGCCGCAGGCACCCGGTAGACACGCCGGCGGGCAAACTCGGCTTGCTTGCCTTCGTTCCACTGTTTTACCGGACGCAGGTAACCGACGACACGCGAATAGACCTCCGCTTCCTGCTGGCAATGCGGGCAACGGGGGTGCTCGCCGGCCAGGTAGCCGTGCTCCGGGCATACGCTGAACGTGGGTGTAAGCGAGAAATACGGCAGCCGGTAGTTTTCCGCGACGCGGCGGACGAGGCGCTTGACGGCGGTGGGATCGGCCAGGCGCTCGCCGAGGAAAAGGTGCAGCACGGTGCCGCCAGTGTAGCGGGTTTGCAGGTCGTCCTGCTGGTCGAGCGCCTCGAAGAGGTCATCGGTCGCGTTGACGGGCAGGTGCGTCGAGTTGGTGTAGAACGGCTTTGCGCCGCGGGCGAGTTCCTCCTCGTTAGCCACGAGGATGCCGGGAAAGTGTTCCTTATCCTTCTTCGCCAGCCGGTAGCTCGTGCCTTCGGCCGGCGTTGCTTCGAGGTTGTAGTGGTTGCCGGTTTCCTGCTGATAGGCGACGAGCCGCTCGCGCATGAAGTCAAGCGTGCGGACGGCAAAAGCATGGCCGTCGGGCGTGAGAATGCTGCCGAAGCCCAAGTTGGCGCAGGCTTCGTTCATGCCGACAAGGCCGATGGTGCTAAAGTGATTTTTCCAATACGCGCCGAAGCGCTCGTACATGTGCCGCAGGTAATAACTAGTATAGGGATAAAGTCCGGCCTTGGTGAGACGTTCGAGGAACTTGCGTTTCGTCTCAAGGCTGTCGCGGGCGAGATCCATCAGGCGTGCCAGCCGGCGGCGGAACGCCGCTTCGCGTTCGGCACGGGGTGCGTCGGCGCCGGGTTCCGCGGGATGATCCTGCGTGGCCTGGAATCCGAGGCGGGGAAGGTTGATCGTCACAACGCCGACCGAGCCAGTGAGGGGATGCGCGCCAAAGAGGCCGCCGCCGCGCTTCTCCAGCAGTGTGTTGTCGATGCGCAGGCGACAGCACATCGAGCGCGCGTCCTCAGGCTTCATGTCGGAATTGATGAAGTTGGAGAAGTACGGGATGCCGTAGCGCCCAGTCATCTCCCAGAGCCCATCGAGATTCGGGTTGTCCCAGTCAAAGTCGGGCGTGAGGTTGATGGTGGGGATCGGGAACGTCATCACCCGACCGTGCGCGTCACCCTCGGCCATCACGGCAAAGAAAGCACGGTTGAAGAGATTCATCTCCTTCTGGAACTGACCGTAGGTTTCTCCACGCAATTGCCCGCCCAAAACGACGGGTTGGTCGGCCAGGTGACGCGGGCAGACGAGGTCGAGGGTGACGTTGGTAAAGGGCGTCTGGAACCCGACGCGCGTGGGCACATTGATGTTGAAGATGAATTCCTGGAGCGCCTGCTTCACCTGCTCGTAGGAGAGACCGTCGAAGCGGATGAAGGGCGCGAGCAGGGTGTCGAAGCTGGAAAACGCCTGTGCACCCGCGGCTTCGCCTTGGAGTGTGTAGAAGAAATTATTGATCTGTCCGAGCGCGCTGCGCAGGTGCTTGGCCGGCCCGGCCTCAATCTTGCCCGGCACGCCACAGAACCCCTGCGAGAGCAGGTCGAAAAGGTCCCATCCGACGCAGTAAACCGAGAGTTGATTCAGGTCGTGCAGGTGGAAATCGCCGGACTCATGCGCCCGCCGGATTTCCGAGGGGTAAATCGCATGGAGCCAATAGGACTGCGAGAGCGAGGACGAGAGGTAGTTGTTCAGTCCCTGCAGCGAGTAGCTCATGTTGCTGTTTTCGCGGACCTGCCAGTCGAGTTGCTGGAGGTAGCCGTCGATCAGCGCCACGTCTTGACCGGCGGTGATTTCGCGGAGGCGCTTGTGCTGGTCGCGATACACGATGAAAGCACGCGCGGTGCGGCGGAACGGCGAATCCAGCAGCACTTCTTCGACCATATCCTGCACTTGTTCGACCGACGGCACCGGATCGCTGACGGTGGCCAGCAGGAGGTTCACCACGCGGATGGTGAGCCGGCGCGCCATGTCCTGATCAAACTCGCCGGTGGCGGCTCCGGCGCGGGCGAGCGAGTGCGTGATGCGCGTAGCGTCGAAGTGGACGAGTCGCCCGTCACGCTTGCGTATTTCGTCGGGCAGGCGTGTCGCGCCGCGGAGAAAGGCGGCGAGGTCTTGGGTGGAGGTTGGCAGATGAAGTGGCGAAGTATTCATGGCAGATTTATGGAATGGGTAGGTTCGTAATCAAAAAACGGGAGCTGCGCGCAATTAAGCGAAAGCGCACCCAACAGCATGGTTCGGGGAAGGTCGTATATGGAGGGTTATCGTTTTTCTTGGAAAGGGCCTGGGGTTCAAAACTTCCACTCTGCGCCCCCGAACGCGCCGAAACCGAGTGCGGGATAGCCGTTTACTTCCTCGTATTTCTCGTTGAGGAGATTTTCAAAGCGAACCTTGCACGCAAGCCGTGGGGTAACCTGCCATACGGCGTAGAGGCGTGTGACCGAATAGTCTGGTTGGTCGATCTGGGCAAAGGTCTTTGCGTTCACATCGCGGCGGTGCGCGGCAAACGTCATGCCGGCACCGACGCTCACGCCATGGCTGAAATCGTGCCATAGGTCGAGCGAGCCACTCTGGCGGGGGCGGCGCAGGAGACGCGTGTTGGTCGTGAGGTTGAGTGCTTCGAGATAAGTAAAGGCTGCGCGCAGCGTAGTCGCTTCGGGCAGGTTGGCTTGCGCCGCAAACTCCGTGCCGCGCGTGCGGGCTCGCTGGATATTAATCACGGTGGTAAAATCCGTCGAACTGGCGATAAGGTTAGTGTAGTCCGTGTTGAACCAGGTGGCGCTGATCACGCCTTGTTTTTGGGCGAAATAGTAGTCGATGCCTGCGTCCCAGCCGCGCGCATTCTCCGGCTTGAGATTCGGGTTGCCGTGGTAGAAGGCGCTCTGGCCGTAGAGATCGAGAAAACTCGGCGAGCGAAACGCCGTGCCGTAGCTCGCCCGCAGTTTCACGCGGCGCTGGGCGACGAGCCACGCGGCGGTGGCGCGGCCGGTGGTCGCGCGACCAAAGGTGTCGAAGTCGTCGTTGCGCAACCCGCCGGTGAGGTAAACATCGTCTGCCAGCGAAAACTCGTCCTGCGCGAAGAAGGCGAGCAAACTTTGTCTTTTATTGATGTCGCCGTAGCCGGTGTTGCGCGTGGTGTTCGCCTCGGTAGTGAAGCCGCCGGTGAGGCGTTGGCGCTCGAGGCCGGTGTAGGTCGCCTGCGCATCGAGCACCGCGCGGCGGTTGCGGACGACCGTGACGCCGGTGGGATAGCCGGCGCGCGGAGTAAGCGCCACGAAACGGCGGTCTTGGCCGCCGAGGGTGGCGTGCGCCGCCCAAGCGTCGGCGAATTTCAGATCGGCGAAGGCGGTCGCGAGCAGATTGCTCTCGTGCTCGGAGTTGTCGGGATCGTTGGTGTAGCGGTTGCCGGGATCACCGTAGTCGCCGTAAAACCAGCGCACTGTGCCGCCGATGCTGGCGCCGTCGCTAAGCTTGTGGTCGAGGCGGACGACGGTGTTGGCCGAGTTGAAAAAATTGTTCGGCCGGTCGTTCATCGTGCGGCCGCCCTGCAGTGAAAGGCTGTAGGCGCTGGCGCCGCGCTCGCCTTGCGCGGCCAGCGCGCCCTGCACTGTGCCAAAACTACCGGCCTCCACTGAGGCGGTGGCACTCGGCGCCCCGGCGCCGCGCTGCGCGCGCAACGCGATCACGCCGCCGACCGCTTCGCCGCCATAGAGCGTGCTTTGTGGGCCATGCGCAATTTCGAGCGAATCACACGCGCCGACGCAGCCGCCGCCCAGGAGGACCTGGTAATCCGTGTTGGGGTCGTTGGCGCGCAGTCCGTCGATCAGGAAGAGCGTTTGGTTGGAGTTGGCGCCGCGCAGGAAGAGCGAGTTCACGCTACCGGCCGCCCCGCTGGAAAAGTGAGGCGCGCCAGCGACATTGCCGAGCACTTGGGCAAGCGAGCGGATTTGCTGCCGCGCGAGATCGTCAGCGGAGAGGAAATCGACTGCGGTGCCGAGCGTCTGCGGTTCGGTCGGGGTGCGAGTGGCGGTAGTGACGAACGGCGCGAGTAGCACCGGTGGCGTCTGTGCCCGCGCGGGCAAGAGTGAGGCGGCGAGTACGCCGGTGAAGACGAAAGTCGCGCGCCAGAAGCCCGCGAGCGAGGATGTGGTTGGGATCATGGTGTCTGCTGGGGGAGCGAAGAGCAGAACCACTACCGGGACGGGCGTTTCCACTCTCACGCTTCATTTTGCGATGAAGTTTTCGCGAACCGTCGCGCGCAAAAACTGCGGCGGACGCGTGAGACTCCCGGGGCAGATGTTCGGACTCCGCAGTTCTCGTCCTGGTGGACTTCCTCGCCTGCGCCTTCGCCGCCGACTGAAATCGGCGACTGGTTTTGGCCGTGCCTTCAAGATGGCACGGTGCAGGTCTGTGATGCGTTACCGCAGCGCAACTGTGGCCGGATTTCACGGCCTTCCCTGTTGCCCGGAAATTTTTTGGGAAAGAACTCGGTCGGAAGCTCGCGGCCACCGTGGAAATTGGCAAGGGCAAATACATTCCATCGCAGGGGCCTCTCACGAACTGCGTATCACCCGCTGGCCAAACTTCACAGCCGCAGACGAGTGCGCGATTGTCGCGCTGGCGCAGGGGACGCCTCAGGTCTGGCAACCGTTCCGTCCGTCCGCAGAGTGACGGGACGACCACCTGCCTATTTAAGACAGGCAATCGCGTCAGCGTGCGTCATCAACTGTTGACTCTCCAACGGACATCAACCGGGCAACAGATCACAAAACCAGAAGCCCTTGGTTTCCTTTTTCCCCGGCAACGGACAGTCGCCTCCCCGCGCAACAGGTCGTTCGAGGGGGCGGTAAACCTTCTTACCTACCGTGAGGCGCACGGGGTGGCGAAATATCGGTCCCGAATGAGCAAACGAATGAAACTCGCCGTTCTCTCCGCACGGATCGACATCTGTCGGCAACGAACGAACAAACTCCGGGTCGAGTTCACGGCCAACCGCCGTCTCCACTAGGTAGGCGTCGTTGACGCAGCAGATCGTCGCGCCAAAGCCGAGGGTGAAGAATTCGCGCAAAAGCTCGCGTGTGTCGGCCCTCCAGAGGGGGAATACTCCCCTCATTCCAACTTGAGCGAGATGAGCTTCACGCCAAGTCCGCAGATCCTCGAGAAAGATATCGCCGAACGCGCAAGCGGTCGCACCCCGTGTCCGGAGCACCTTTAATGCGGCCGACATCCGTTGTCCATACTCCTCGTTAGAACTGCGCTCGCTCACAAAGATCGTTTCGAGCGGTAATCCCAGTGCCTCGGCTTGGCGCTCCAACAGTTCGATGCGTATCCCGTGCATCGAAACCCGTTGGAAGTGTTCGTTGCAGGTTGTGACCAGGGAGAGGACTTCGTAGCGCTCTTTTTGCTGCAACCGGTGCAGGGCGAGGGCGGAATCCTTTCCGCCGCTCCAGCACAGCACGATTTTTTCTTTTCCCATCAGGCTGCAGTGGCCGGTGCTTCCCGGAGGATCGGCCAGCGCCGTTCTGCCAGCGCAAACCCACCGAACAACACCGTCACATAGAAAAGGTCACCCATGACTGTGTTCTGGAAAAACGGAATTGCGGCCACATAGCAGGCGGCCAATCCCGCCAAAGTTGGCGGGTATAAAGTGCCAAACGCCCAGACCGCAAAATTCGTGACCCCGAAAAAGAACAGCGAACTCGCCAGCGAAGCCATCACAACGGGCAGCGTTCCCCGGTGCGCCCGAAGCCAGAGGCCGATGGTCACGATGACGGCGAAACATCCGTAAACGACAAACATCCCTCTGTGAAACCCGAGGATCGCGTCACTGAGGAGCATCGCGCAGAGGGGAACGGCAAAAGCCAGCCGCTTGCTCGCGAAGTGCGCGCCGGCGAAAAGAGCGAGCGCTTCAATCGGCGTGAAATTTGGCGGGTGCGGCAAAATGCGCGCCAAGGCCCCGGCGAGAATTGCCGCCACAAGAACTAAGATGCGAGGACTGACCATATACTATTTTAGCTGGATTGGTTCAGCTCTCACTGCAACAAAGTTGTGCGTTAGCGATCCTCTCTTGTCTCGTTCAGCACACTCCTTTGCGCCTTATCTGGGGTCGCCAAAAAACGCACGCAGCAACATTCCCCACTCCGCATCATTGCTCAGCGTAATCGCCTCGCGCAAACGGTAAGCCCATCTAGCTCCCAGCCTCCGTCGTATGCCCTCCAAGTCTGGCACACCGAGCGCTGCAGCCAGCTCGCCCACACGCTTCCGCCAAGCCTTCGCGCCAGGTGAATTCCACGCAAAGACTCGCGTGCAAACGAGCCATGCCGTTTTGTTTCGTCGGTCGAATTCCACCCTCCTTGTCCCCTTCCACGAGTGCTTGCGGATGGCCAATCCCGCTTCGAGATATTTCCCCACATACTCCGCAACCGCCTCCTTTCCTTTGCGAATCGGCAGCAATTCCGCCCGCCCTAGTCCATAACGCGGCAGCACCTTGCGCAGCAGGCTCCAGAGTGCCACGAGTTCGGGGGCCGCTGACGCCTTGTAACGAGCCCGCAACTCGCGAAAGCGGGCCGTGGGGCCGTTTATTCTCCGCTCATTCTGGCATTCATCAAACGCCGCCCAGTCGAATGCATCGGGCCGCGTGTCCCACGCCACAGCCACAATCAAGTGATAATGCGGTCGTCCCTGCTTCTGCGGTTCTAAGACCCGAATAAAACTCTTAATCCACGCCCCATAACGGCGCAGATAATTGTTCCAACGCCGCGCGAACTGCTTTGGATGCAAGTTATCCTCATCGGTCAGTGTGAAGAATAGGCAATGATCGCGCCCCCAGTAATTGATGAAGGCTTCCACATTCAGCCGCAGGTGAAACGCCGCCTTTGCTTCTGCCCCGGTGGTAGGGCCCCATCGGAGCAGCGTATCCTCGTCTTGCTGTTCCCAAATTTCGCGCTTTTGCGAGTCAGAATAGAAACCATCGGAGTCTGGAATCGGAAGGAGTCGGTATCCCTTCTTGTCGGAATTGTTACTATTCAGACAAGAAAGGGCGGCGGGCGCCGGCGCGGGCGCTTCGCGCCCGCATCCGGCTTCCCGCTCGCCCCCTCCAGACAAACGTTCAACTTCCAAACCGCCGACTGCCGCCGCGCCCTCGCGTTGAACGATTGCTGTTAAGGGCCGGCTTCGCCGGAGAACGTCAGCGTCCAGCCCGTTGCACAACGCGACCTTTGCCGCGCTTGCTGCCGGTGCTACTTCGAGGGCTACGGCCTGCGGCCTAACTGGGGTCGATTCGACCCCAGCCCCCGCTTCAATGCTCGGATGCGCTATTGCCACCGCTACCTTTCGCGACACGCGCGAGCGTTAGCATCGCGGCGCGTATCGATTCAGGTAGCGTTGCCCATGCTTGGGCAATTTCGGTCAACTCGTGACCTAAGAGTCCGGAATTTAGTGAGGCTATTAGTGAGGTTGCCTCACTCTCGCTTTTGCATCTATCTTCTCTCTCACCAACTTTTGCAGCCGACTCCGTGGGTTCGAATCCCACCCTCTCCGCCACCTTTACGTTTTCCGGGTCTACACCAAAGATTGGGGAGTGGGTTGAAGGGAGTGGAGGTTCATAAGTCAGCCGCACTGGGCGATGACGCGCAGGCGGTAATTGTGGTAGGAGCGGAAGCCATGGGCGCTGCGCTGGCCGCTCCGCCAGGTTTCGGCTTTCCCGCGCGACCGTTCTTGCGCATCGGCATGCCAGCCCGGCCGACGCGGTTGTGGGAAATCGCAGGCTGACCATTCAGGGCACCGGGGGCCATGGCATGGCTTGGTCCCCGAATACAGTCCGCACCTCGATTAGGGGAGGAGGGTAGGCGGGGTAGCCGTGATGGGGCGAAGCCTATGCCCTCAGACTCCCGTCGGCAGGTGCGGATCGACGACGACTTCCAAGCCTAGTGTTGCAGGTGACGCGGCACGCTTGATCCTAGAAAGCGCAATGGAAGCACCAAGCAGAAGCTCGAGGCGACAGGCGTTAGGGTGCAAGGATCAGTTGGTTCTAACCGCGAAGAGGCGCAGAATGTATGATGGGCAGGTTCAAGTATTTCACTCTGTGGCCTCCACCGCTCTGCGGTTCAACCCAACTGCGGAATTTAGGTTGAATTGTACCGGGTGATAAGTCGGTCCGGGCTTAAAAATTGGAGATGACCTGGCCGCCGGCTTCCTCCTGCACGAGGGCGACGGCGCTGGAAGTGCCAAGGCGGGTCGCTCCGGCAGCGATGAGCGCCTGGGCTTTGGAGAGCGTCTTGATGCCGCCGGCGGCCTTGATGCGGATGGCACCGTGACGATGGTCGGCAAAGAGCTTGACGTCGTCCACCGTGGCGCCGTCCGCGCCGAAGCCGGTGGAGGTTTTGATGAAATCGACGCCGGCGCCCTCGCACAAAGCCAGGGCGGCGAGTTTCTGGGTGCGGTCGAGGAAGCAGGTCTCGACGATCACCTTGGTCAGGAGCTTCAGATGGCGGGAGACACTGGCAAGAGTGCCGAGTTCAGCGGCCACGGCGGCACGGCGGCCTTCGCGAAGGTCGGCGTAGTTCATGACAATGTCGACCTCATGGGCGCCCGCGGCGGCCACGGCACGAATCTCGGCCTCCTTGGCGGCGGCAGAACTGCGACCGTGGGGGAATCCGATCACGGTGCCGATCGCGACCGGAGTGCCGGCCAATGCCTCGCGCGCCAGCGGCACGCTGCCGGGATAGAGCATGACGGCGGCGAATCCGCCCCGGCGTGCGTCGGCGCAAAGCGTGCGCAGATCAGTGTCAGTTGCGTCGAGCCGCAGGTTGGTGGAATCGAGATAGGCGGCGAGCGAAGCAGTAGTCATGACGCGCAGCGTAACACAGTTACTGTCGACAGGAAGCTGGGAATGGAGGTGCTCGCCGGTCCAGTTGAGATCTTATGAGCATACACTGAATCGCGTTGCTGGGCCAGTTTACTGGATTGTGGGTGCAGTACGGGCTTCTCCGGTAGCCGGAAAAGGAGAGGAGACGCCACCGCAACGAATTTTCGCCCCGTCTGCGCAAATGATCCGATCAGCCCGGTCAGGTCCATGCGGTTCATGTCATCTCTGCTTTGCCCCACGAAAGGCGGGTTCGCCCAACTCGCGAACATTCGATCACCTTCCGAACCTTCGCACAGCAATCTGTTTTAAATAAACATATTTGCCAATCTTCCCATGCCATCGTTCCATGGCGTCCCCCGATGTATCCGAAGGCGAACGACAGAGGGCATATCGAAGCCTAGCTTGCGTCATTTAATGTCACCATGAGTCTCTACATAGGCGTCGACAGCGGCACGCAAAGCACCAAGGCCGTCGTCCTTGACCTCTCCGAGGGACGCATCATCGCTGAAGCCAGTGTGCAGCATGTGTTAATCGCCGGGCTTCCTGCCGGGCACATGGAGCAGAACCCGCAGGAGTGGACCGTCGCACTTGATTCGGTTATTCTCGAACTTGGCGCAAAAATAGACCGCCGCCGCGTTCGTGGCATTGGAGTGTCCGGCCAGCAGCACGGCCTCGTTCCGCTTGATGCCGGCTGTCAAGTCATTCGGCCCGCCAAGCTTTGGTGCGACACCAGCACAGTCAAGGAGTGCGAGCTGCTCACTAAAAAGTTCGGTGGCGTGAAGGCTGTCATCCGCAAGGTGGGCTTGCCGTTCCTGCCCGGCTACACCGCACCCAAGATACTCTGGCTCAAGCGTCATGAACCGGGAAACTACCGCCGCTTACGGCACATCCTCCTGCCACATGACTACCTTAACTTACACCTCACAGGCAGCCTGTTTATGGAATACGGCGACGCGTCAGGAACGGCGCTCCTAGACGTGCGCCGGCGTGCCTGGTCATGCGACGCCATCGCGGCCATAGACAAAAACCTTGTCGACTGGCTGCCGCCGCTCTCTTCCTCGCACGAAGCGGCCGGCAAACTTCGGCCTGCGCTTGCCAGGAAATACGGGCTTTCGGCTGATGTCCTGGTCAGCGCCGGCGGCGGTGACAACATGATGGGAGCCATCGGCACGGGCAACGTTGTGCCCGGCATAGTCACCGCGAGCTTTGGTACGAGCGGCACAATATATGCGTTTAGCGAAAGGCCCGTGATCGACCCTCGGGGCGAAATCGCCGCTTTCTGCTCCTCTACCGGTGGCTGGCTGCCCCTGCTCTGCACGATGAACGTCACGCTCGTTACCGAGGGGATCCGCGCACTATTCAGCTGGGATCACGCCAGCTTTGATCAAGCCGTAGCTGGCACGGCGGCCGGAGCGGAAGGCCTGACGCTCATACCCTACTTCAACGGCGAGCGCACACCTGACGTGCCGCGCGGCACAGGTGTGCTCTACGGTCTCAACTGCGGTACATTGTCCTCCGGTCATCTCGCCCGTGCCGCCATGGAAGGCGTGACGCTCGGCATGAACTACGGGCTGCGCCGCCTGGTCGATCTGGGCATCAAGCCGAAAGAGATACGGCTGACTGGCGGCGGGGCCAAATCTGCCGTGTAGAGACAAATTATGGCTGACGTATTTGGAGTGTCCGTTGTCGCCATGGTTGCCGGTGAAGCAGCGGCGCTCGGTGGCGCGTTGCACGCCGCATGGTGCGACAGTCTCAGCCGTGGTGAAAAAACCGATCTCGTCACGTTGACCAATCGTAGTGTCGCCGTCAGCGAATCCACCCGTTGTGCCCCGGACAGGAATCGCCACGCGCTCTACTCCAAGGCTCAGGTCCGGTATGAACGATTGTGCCAGGTCTTGCGGCCGACATTCGGGTAGTCCGGCACGCAACGATCAATCTGTTCGCGGAGTTCCCGATTCAAAGGGGAGTGACAGCCCATCGGAATTGCCCTGTTGGCTGGTGTGCATGCGAATGGCTGGTGGCTGCACGCATGTGATCGATCAGTCACACTCGGATTTCCTGCTCAAATCACTTCAGTCTAGAAAACGCAATGGAAGCACCGAGGCACCGAGAGCACAGAGGAGAGGCGTGAGGCGAGAGGAGAAAGAATCAGTAAATTTTAACCGCAAAGAGACCAAGATGCACAAGAAACAGTAAGTTTTAGCCACAAACGGAGTGCGAAGCACGGAGATGGTCAAACCGGAGGTCTGGCCCCGACAGGGGCGAGCGGAGCGGGTGCCCACCGGGCAGCGACGGGAGCAAAAGGCGCAGAAATCGCAATAATTAGAAGACCTAGCCGCAATAAAAGGCAGAAGGCGCAAGGGGAAAGGCGAAGGCCAAGAAGGCGCAAGGATGCATGATGGGCAGGTTCAAGTATTTCACTCGGTGGCCTCCGTGTGCTTCGTGGTTCATATCCAACTGCGGAATTTAGGTTCAGTCGACGGGGAGCAGGTCAGCACGCCTCGCTTCCCGGATAATTTGATCGCCCGTCACGAGTGAAATTGTTTTCTTGCGCGGATGCGAACGGCTCGCACGCAGCCTCCCAACCGTTCAGATCGTTTGCCTGTCCTTCGCACTCTTCCCCAATGAAACCGCCCCTCATGATCCTTTTGTCGCTGAGCCTGTCTTGGAACATGCTTCCCGGTCAGGTCGTCAAGGCCGATCCCTCCCTGCCAGCCTATCAGCCGGCCGGTCCAATCGCCGGGGAAATCGCCACAATTGTTCCCCATAATCTGGATACCCTGATGCAATCCTGGGTCCGGGCCTTTCATCAACACCATCCGGCAGCCAGCGTCAGGCTCAATTTGACTGTCCCGCTCTCGGCCGACGCCTTTGAGGCCCTGATGGAAGACCGGATTCAGATCGCCCCGTTCGTCCGCGAAACCTCACCCACCGAGGAGGCGGATTTTCGGCAAAAATTCGGCTATGCTCCGTTGCTCATCTGTGTGGCTACGGGGAGTCATGCCACCAAATACAACACGCATGCCCTGGGCGTGTACGTCAATGCCTCCAATCCACTGACCAAGCTTACCCTCGCCCAGCTTGATGCCATCTACTTCACGACACGGCGGCGGGGTTACCCGGAGGACATCACGACCTGGGGGCAGCTTGGCCTGACCGGTGAGTGGGCCAATCGTCCGATTCACCTCTATGGCATGGTGCACCGGTATGAGAAGACCAACAACCCGCCTGGCATATTGTATTTTTTCATGCAGCGCGTGTCGCGCGGCGGAGAGTTGAAGCACACGGTGCGCGAAATCATCGACACGACGCCGCACGGTCGCACCCTGATGCCCCAGGCCACGGCCATGCTCGCCGGGGCCGGGGCGGGCAATGAGCCGGGAATGGAGGCGCTGGATGGCATAGTCGCTGCCGTGGCCCGGGACCCGGCCGGGATTGGATACAGCGGCTTCAGAAACCGTCGGGAGGGCGCCAAGACCCTGGCGCTGGCATCAGATCCGGGCGGGCCGTTTTTCACAGGGACATTGGATGAGGTGCTGCAGCGCCAGTATCCGCTGACCCGAAGGATCTACATCGTGATCAATCGCGCACCGGGTCGGCCCCTGAATCCGGTGGTGCGGGAATTCCTGCGTTTCGTCCTTAGTCGCGAAGGTCAGGAGTTCGTCGCGGCCGATCCGTCAAATTATCTGCCCCTCACCCCACGGGCCGCGGCGAGGGCACGGACGCAACTCGATTAATTCTAGAAAGCGCAATGAACCACCGAGGCGCGAGGAGAGGCGCGAGGCGGAAGCAAAAGCGCAGAAATCGCAGAAATGGGAATGAACCGATTAACCGGAAACGGGCGCAGAAGACACAATAATTAGGAGACCTAGCCGCAATAAAAGGCAGAAGGCACAGGGGGAAAGGCGAAGGCCAAGAAGGCGCAAGGATGCATGATGGGCAGGTTCAAGTATTTCACTCTGTGGCCTCCGCTGCTCCGTGGTTCATATCCAACTGCGGAATTTAGGTTAATCCTCCCGCCGCACTGATGATGGCTGTGCCCGGTTTTTGCGTGAGTCACCCGCGTTCGGACGGCGCCGGCGGTTGGTGTGCCCGGTCTGGCGATTTTGCCGGTTGGATCCATCGCGAGATCCTAACTGCCCCGAGTATCGGCGCCGGACCGCGATCGCGAAGTGACAAGTGAGGCATGGATCGATCGCTTTCCCCTCGGAGAAATTCGAACCTGGATTCAGGCGGCAACAATGTCATCCGAGGCCGGCATTTTTCCAAAAGGATCGCGTGCGGGGATCGCCGCAAGCCGGAGTGTTTTTGACGCACGCTGCGAGAAAATTGTTCGACACTGACAGAAGTATTCTGCAAAATATTATTCCATTAAGAAGGATGTCGCTCCTGAGATATTACACGCAGCATAAGCCAGCTAATGATCTGGGTGTGATGCAAATTCTCTCCGGAGGTCTTTCCTTCTTTTAACCATCAACCAAAAATATCATGTCGAAGAAAAAAATCGCCAAGAAGCAGATCAAGAAAGCTCCGAAGAAGACCGCCAAGAAAAAGAAGCTGGTGAAGAAATCCCGCTAGGCGGTTGATCTCGTCAGAAATAATTCGAAGGTAGTCACCGGCGTCGATGGACGCCGAGTGACCAGCATGGCGCGGGCAGCTGTAGATTTACTCCGTGTCGTGGTGGTTTTACCTTCAAGACGTCGAAACACACCTCTTGGCCTGTAGCTGATGGCGGAGGTGCTCGATGCGAGTAGGTGTTTAGGGTGAACTGGTCGTTGACCGTAAGAATCCGGGAGTAGCGGCCGTTTTCCATCTGCGCCGACAAGAAAGTCCATCGGCCGGCTGCGGTCGCCCCGGTCAGCAGCCTCCGGGTTTGCGTGGCGTGCTTGCGCCTCTGTTTTGTGCGCACCGAGGAGAGGCGCGAGGCGAGAGGGTGCAAGGATCAGTGGGTTTTGGCCGCGAAGAGGCGCAACACGCGCATGGTTAGGTGACCTGGCCGTGAACGGAGTGCGAAGCACGGAGATGGTCAAACCGGAGGTTTGGCCCAGACAGGGATTGACGCGACTCCGCTTTTTTAGGCCGCCTTCAGTGTTAGTCTGGGCCAGAAAGAGAGGCTCTTCATCAAAGATTGGGGACATGTGGTAATTAAGCCACCATGTCCCCTGCAATGATTGAACTAACGCTGCCAGGATACCGCATCGTCCGGTGCGAAAGCAACTCTGAGATGCGGATTTACCT
>JAQUYL010000016.1 GCA_028691845.1 Opitutaceae bacterium | reverse complement strand
GGCCTGAGACGGCGACACTCCTGTTGAGTGTCGCCTGGCCCCCACTTCCTCCACACCTCCATCCCCAACCTTCCCCCGTCCCTGCCAGCCTCCTTAAAAAGTGCGAAACTTGACGAACACTACCGTTTAGTGCACCTGATGTAACTGCCTAGACAATGCTTTTGTGATCGTCCCCTACTGAAAAAGAATACTATGAGCACCGAGAACGTGCTATTCGCGCCCCCTCAAAAAAAATCCCGTAGTTTAGCCCAGCAAGTAATGAATGCGATTGCTGAACGCATTCGCAGCTGTGAGTTCCGCCCTGGTGCAAAATTGCCCCCAGAATCCGAGATATGCAAAGCTCATGGAGTGAGTCGTACAGTGGTACGCGAGGCGATCTCTCGTTTGCAGGCTTCGGGTATGGTTGAGACGCGCCAGGGGATTGGCACCTTTGTGCTCGATACGCCAAGTGAAACGGGGCTCCGCATCGATCCTGCCACCATCATCGTGTGGCGCGATGTTCTGTCTATCTTGGAGTTTCGTATCGGTGTCGAAACTGAAGCAGCCGGACTCGCGGCAGCGCGGCGCACTGACGAGCAGTTAAGTGAGATGCGTCGGGCACTGGATGCGTTTGATGAAGGAGCAAAGCGTTCATCTGATACGGCCATGTTGGATTTTAAGTTTCATCTTCTATTAATGCAGGCCAGCGGAAATCGTTATTATATCGATGTCATGACCCATTTAGGCACCACGATCATTCCAAGGACTCGCATCAATACAGTGCGGTTGGCTCAACTCGATCAGATTGATTACCTTAAGCGAATAAGTCGTGAGCACGAAGATATTTACACGGCAATTGCCCGCCGTGATGCCGAAGCGGCCCGTGCCGCCATACGTACGCATTTGAGCAACAGCCGGGAAAGGCTTCGCTGCGCCCACGAGGCCGCGGAAAAAGCTAGCGGGTAGGTTCACATGGCTGTGCTTTTGCTGAGACTCAGCCTTCTGCTCCCAGTAAGAACCAGGTCTCCTCACTTTTTTCTCTTCGTTTGCTGCCAGTAACCCATCTGTCGCTTATTCGGACTTTCCTACACAAGCCAGCATCGCCTGGTGGGTTTGGTTTGTTGCAGAGCGGAAGTTAATGTCTGATTCGAGTGAGCCTGCCATGTCAAAGATCAGCATCCAAAGCCCGTTCTACATCTTGATGCACGAGTGCGACAATGTCGCAATCGTGGCTAATGATGGCGGCCTGCACCCAGGCTCTGTCTTCCCGTCCGGGCTGATCCTGCGCGAATATGTCCCACAAGGGCATAAGGTCGCATTAGTAGACTTGGCTGCCCATGCGCCAATCCTGCGTTACAACGTCGCGATCGGTTATGCGCTCAAGGATATTCCAGCGGGAAGTTGGGTGCATGAAGGACTCTTGCGGATGCCTTCCGCCCCCAAACTTGATTCCCTGCCCATTGCCACCCGCAAGCCGCTGCCGCTGCCCCCGCTGGATGGTTATACTTTCGAGGGCTACCGCAATGCCGACGGTTCCGTGGGCACGCGCAACATTCTGGCGATTACGACCACGGTGCAATGTGTGGCCGGCGTGGTCGAACACGCGGTACGCCGCATCAAGGTCGAACTGCTGCCGCAATACCCGAATGTCGACGATGTGGTCGGCCTTGAGCACACCTACGGCTGCGGCGTAGCCATAGACGCACCGGATGCCATCGTGCCGATCCGCACACTGCGCAACATCAGCCTGAACCCGAACTTCGGCGGTGGAGTCCTGGTCGTGAGTCTGGGCTGTGAGAAACTGCAGCCGCAGCGGCTGCTGCCGGCCGGCACGACTTCCATCCGAAAACTGAACGGGGAAACCGATGACGCTCTCGACGTGGTCTGTCTGCAGTCCGAAGAGCACGTCGGCTTCGGCTCGATGATCGATTCGATCATGGCCAAGGCTAAGCAGCATCTGGCCCGCCTGAATGAACGCCGCCGAGAGACCTGCCCGGCCTCAGAGCTGGTGGTCGGCGTGCAGTGCGGCGGCAGCGACGCTTTCTCCGGTGTCACTGCCAACCCGGCGGTGGGTTTCGCCACAGATCTGCTGGTGCGCGCAGGCGCCAGCGTGATGTTCTCGGAAGTCACCGAGGTGCGCGACGGCATCGAGCAACTGACCTCGCGGGCCGTTAATGCCAAGGTGGCCGAGGCGATTATCCGCGAGATAGCTTGGTACGACCGCTACCTCGAAAAGGGAGACGTCGACCGCAGCGCCAACACCACTCCGGGCAACAAGCTGGGCGGATTATCAAACATCGTCGAGAAGGCGATGGGCTCGATTGTAAAGTCGGGCAGCGCACCGATCGCCGGCGTGTTGCCACCTGGAGAAAGACTCCGGCAGAAGGGCTTGATCTTCGCCGCCACGCCGGCCAGCGACTTCATCTGCGGCACGCTGCAGCTGGCTGCTGGCATGAACCTGCACCTCTTCACCACCGGGCGCGGCACGCCCTACGGTCTGGCGGAGTGCCCCGTCATCAAGGTCGCCACGCGCAGCGATCTCGCACGCCGCTGGCACGACCTGATGGACGTGAACGCTGGACGCATCGCCGACGGCTCGGCCACGATCGAAGATGTAGGCTGGGAAATCTTCCGCCTGATGCTGGATGTGGCCAGTGGCCGCACAAAGACCTGGGCCGAACGCTGGCATCTGCACAATGCGCTGGTGCTCTTCAATCCAGCGCCCGTGACTTGAGCCCCCTTTGAATCTGAAACCTCCAAAATGCCTGTAATAAGGCGTGCGTTGGGGCGGTTGAAATTGGCTCATCTATCGACCGCAGGAACGGGAGTAAGAAATATATTTTTCTGGTTGGAGCTGCCATTATCGCCTGGATTGGTTGCCGTTTGGCCGGATAAGCCAGACCGCAGCAGCCGGGGGGCACCCAATTGCGGATCAAAGCCCTCTCTCAATAATAAGCCTTGACGACAAGATCATGGCCGAGCTGGCGCAAACGCACCGACTCCTCCGAAGCCATTGATCCGGGTTCGACTCCCGGCACTCGCACCACCTACCCCCAGCCGGACCGGCGATTCCGCCAGCTTTTTGCCTGCGCAGGAAAAGACGCGCCGGATTGACCCGGGAATCATGCCGTGTGCCGTTGGGCGGGCGTGGTTTTGCTGGCCAGCAAGGCCACCGACGACTGTCGCCGGTGAGGACATCGGCCACCACCAGCGATGAGGCGCGCCATGCGTGCGTTGCACGGTTTACATGTCCGCGGCCGGCTCAGATGTCGATCGCCAGCCCGAGCGTTGCAGCCGCGGCCTCGGCCAGCCCTTCGCTCAGTGTCGGATGGGCATGGATCGAGTGATGGATCTCGTCGGTCGTAGCCTCGAGGTTCATCGCCAGCACGTATTCGGTGATGAGTTCGGTGGCCTCGCCACCGACGATGTGCACACCATGAATTTCGCCGGTCTTCGCATCGCTGATGACCTTGATGAAGCCTTCGGAATCGCCCGCGGCCACGGCCCGGCCCGCCGCGGCGAAGGGGAACTTGCCGACTTTGTAGCCGATCCCCTTCTCCTTGCAGGCCTTCTCGGTAAGGCCGACACTAGCCACTTGCGGGTGGCAGTAGGTACAACCGGGGAAAATCTTCACGCGGTGCGGCGTGGAGTGTCCGAACATGCCGTTGACGGCGTTGACCGCTTCGAATTTGGCCACGTGCGCGAGCCAGGGCGGACCGATGACATCGCCCGCGCCATAGATTCCGGGCACGCTGGTCTCGTAGCGCTCGTTGACCTTCAGGAAGCCGCGATCGAGTTCGAGGTTCACCCGCGCCGAGGCAATGCCGCCGACATTCGCGGTCACTCCGATGGCCGAAAGGAGCGCTTCTCCTTCCACCTCGGTCTTCTTGTCGCCGGCGACCAGCTCGACCTTCACGCCGTCCGGGCCGACGCGGAAATTCTCACACTTGGTGCCGGTATGGATGGCGATGCCCTTCTTTTCGAAACTGCGCTGCAGGAGGCGGGACACCTCCTCGTCCTCGACCGGCAAAATCTGGGGCAGCATTTCGACGAGCGTCACCTTGGTCCCGAAAGCACTGTAGAAGTCGGCGAACTCCACGCCGATGGCGCCGGCGCCGACGATGACGATCGACTTGGGCGGGGTCGCCCGCGGCATCAAGGCCTCGCGCGAGGTCATGACGCGCTGGCCGTCGTAGTCGAGCCCGGGAATCCGTTTCATCCGGCAACCAGTGGCGAGGAGAATGTTTTTCGTCCGGAAGAACTTTCCCTTGTGCTCACCCTCGGTGATCTCGACCATGCCGGGCACGGTTACCTGCGCCTTGCCCACGAAATAATCGACTTTGTTCTTGCGGAAGAGAAACTCGACGCCTTTGGCCATCTGGCCGGCAACCGCACGCGATCGATCCATGATCTTCGCGAAGTCGAAACCCGCCCCCTGGACGCTCAGCCCGTAGGCTTCCGGTTTCTGCATCCTGCGGTAAAGCTCGGCGCTGGCCAGCAGCGCCTTGGTGGGGATGCAACCCCAGTTGAGGCATGTGCCACCCGCGCGCTCCATCTCGATGCAAGCGACTTTCTTGCCCAGTTGGGCGGCGCGGATCGCCCCGGGATAACCGGCCGGACCGCCGCCGATGACGATTAGATCATAGGAGTTTTCGGACATGATGGGGAGGAATGGCTGCACCGTCGCCCTGCTTCCCGCTTCGGTCAAATTTAATCTGCCACCTAGGTGTGCCCCGCGCCCCACTCAGATGTCGATCACATCGTCTTGCTTCGGCCGCGAGGGAGGAGGCGGGGTGGCGACCCGGGCCAGCAGCTGCGTCAGCGCCATATTCGTGACACTCACGATCAGCGCGCCGAGCAGCGCCGAACCGAAGCCGGCCACATGGAAGCCATCGACCATTCTGGCCACCAGCAAAAACAGCAGCGCGTTGATTAGCCACACCCCAATCCCCAGGGATAGGAGGACGAACGGAAGGGTGAAAATTACAAGCAGCGGCTTCAAAAAGGCATTGAATACGCTGAGCATTATGACGACAAACAACAGCGTCACACCGTCGGCACAACTGATGCCTGGCACTACCTTGGCGCTGAGGCCCACCCCCAGCGCCAGGGCGATCCAGCGTATCAGCAGGCTGGCGATCGGATGTTTCATGTAATGATTTTTCCACTGTCGTCACCCGATTCCGCGGAGCAATGAAAATCCTCATCGTCCAAGACTATCTCCGCAGTGGCGGCACCGAGCGGCAATCCGTGTTTCTGGGTGCCGCATTCGCCAAGGCCGGCCACGAGGTCACCTTGCTGACGTTCCGCCCGCGCGGGGCTCTGGCCGAGGATGCCGGGCAGCAGCCGTTCGCATTCCGTTCCCTGCAACCCTTCGACTGCCACGCCGACTGGTTTGCCCCGGGTCTGCTCTCCGCCGTCCGGGAGGCCGCCCCGAACATCGTGCTCTGCATGGGGCGCATGGCCAACTGTTACGCCGGATTCGTTCAACACCGGTTGCCCCGTTCGGCCGTCATTGCCACCATGCGCACCGGCAAGCCCCTGCCGCTGCTTTTCCGCCATTCGCTGCTCAGGTGCCGCCACATCGTCGCCAACAGCCTGGTCGCCCGCCGCGTGCTCATCGACAACTACGGACTCCCACCGGAGAAAATCACCGTCATCCGGAATCCGTTGCTGCACTACTCCGCGACCATTGGTGAGCGCAACTATGAGCTGCGCCGCCTCCACGGCGCCGAGAGCCATACGGTCGTACTTCTCAACGTGGCCATGTTTCGCCGCGAGAAAAACCAGCGCGAACTGATTGCCATCTGCTCCCAGCTGCCAGGCTACCTCGACTGGCAGCTCTGGCTGGCGGGGGAAGGCCCGTCCCGGGCTTCCTGCGAACGTTATGCCGTCGACCTGGGCTTGGCCTCGCGAATAAAATTCCTCGGCTACCAGACCGATCCCTCGCCGCTCTACCTCGCTGCTGACCTGGCGGTCCTCACCTCGCAGAGCGAGTCGCTTTCAAACTTCCTGATCGAAGCACAACTGCATGGCCTGCCGGCCGTGGCCTATGACATTGTCGGCGTGGGGGAATGCTTCGTACCAGGGCAGTCGGGGTTCTTGGTGCAGAACCAAGACCACGACGGATTCTGCGCGCGGCTGACCACGCTCCTGCGCGAGCCGGCGCTGCGCCGCCGCTTCGCCGCCGCCGCCCGCCAGCACGCCCGCACCGAATTTGTCCCCCAGCACCAGATCCAGGCCCATCTTGACCTTTTCATCAAGGTGCTCGCCCGGACCGCTTGACGTTGCCCGCCGCCATGACGCACCAGCAACGCCTCGAACTCATCGAACAATACATCCGCGAGAACAAGTATGCTGATCTGCGCACGCTGGCGGAAAAATTCGGGGGGTCGCTTTCCACCGTCCGCCGCGCGCTGGACACACTTGAAAGTCGTGGTGTGCTGCGTCGCCACCACGGCGGCGCCAGTCTGGTTGTAAGGGATGAACTCAGCCGCGAATTCGATCTGACGGCGCGCGACGAGCAGTTTGCCGCGGAAAAATACGTCATCGCCCGACATATCGCCGACATGATCAAGCCCGGCATGACGGTCCTGCTCGACGGCGGCAGTTCCACTTACGCCGTTGCCCGGCTGCTCGCCGGCAAGCGTCTTCAGGTCATCACCAACTCCCTGCCGGTCGCGAGCCTCTTCAGCGAAATCGGCTCCTTCGAAACCATGGTGCTGGGCGGCACCATCTACAGTCGTCTGGGCGTGCTCACCGGCCCGCCTTGCGAACAGGCGCTCGAGAAGATGCACACCGACCTCGCCGTCCTGGGCGCTGCGGGCGTCACCGTGGATGGGGTGTGGAACCACAGCCCATTGATCACCGCCGTTCAGGCGAAAATGATCGAGGCAGCCGAACAGTCCGTCTTCGCGGTCGATAGCTCCAAATTCGGCTGCAAGGCTCTCAGCCTCGCCGCCCGGTTTGATCCGCGCTTCACCATCGTCACGGACAAACGACCCGCTCCACCGATTACCCGTGCGATCGCCGCCGCTGGCGCCGCCCTGGCGCTTGCCGGAACGTGACTGCCTTGCCGCAAACGCATCCCTCCCTCCAAAGCGAGCGGCGTCGCAGTGGGGCCGGACGCCCGGGATCAGTGAACTCCCGACCGCCGGCAAATTTGTCCCACATGCTCGCTCCGTTCGGCGAACCATGACTCTGCTCCGGATTTGAGTTTTTTTCTCAGCTGCCCATCTGTGGTTCCCCTGTGGCCCAAGCATCACCCGAGTCCATCCGCCTGCGCGGCGTCCGGCAGAACAACCTCAAAGGCTTCGATCTCGATGTCCCACTGGGTAAATTCATCGTCGTCACTGGCCTGAGCGGCACGGGCAAGTCGTCGCTTGTTTTTGAGACGCTGCATGCCGAGGGTCAGCGCCGGTACGTCGAGACCTTCAGCGCCTACACTCGGCAGTTTCTCGACCTGCTCGCCAAACCCAGGGTCGATGCGGTTGAGAACATCCGCCCCTCCATCGCGATTAAGCAGAGCAACACAGTCAAAACCTCGCGCTCGACGGTTGGAACAATGACCGAGCTGACCGACTATTTCAAGGTCTGGTTCAGCCATGTGGCCGAATGCTTCGATCCGGAAACCGGCGAAAAAGTCGAGGATGACAACCCGCAGACGATCTGGGCCAAATGCCGCGCCCGGCACGCCGACGCCGCGGTCCTGGTCTGCTTCCGTGTCGTTCGCCCCCCAAGTTTCGCGTGGGCGGAAATTCTCACCAGCCTCAAGAGTCAGGGGTACACCCGCGTGCTGACCCCGGACGGAGGAAACCGCCTGACGCTCGCCCCCATCGAGGAACTGCTGGCCCATCCTTCTGGCTCCAGGCTGCAACAGGCCGCGCTCTTTTTCGTCTTGCAGGACCGCCTGGTCGTCTCCGCGGCAAACCAGGCGCGTTTCCTCGAGGCCGTCGAAACCGCCCTGCATTTCGGCCACGGCGAGGTCCATCTGTTCAACGCCACCGATTTGGCTCCGGTCGGCCATTATTCGCGCGGCCTGCACTCGCCGGCAACCGGTCGCACGTTCCGTGCCGCCATCCCATCCCTGTTCTCCTTCAACTCACCGCTGGGCGCGTGCCCCAAATGCCGCGGTTTCGGCCGCGTCATCGACATCGATTACCGCCTCGCCATCCCCGACCAGTCACTGTCTCTCGACGAGGGTGCCATCAAGCCCTGGGAAGGGGAAATCTACGGCGAATCGAAACGTGACCTCTACGTCTTTGCCCGAAAAAAAGGCATCCCCACCGACGTGCCCTTTGTCTCTCTCTCGGCCGAGCAGAAGGATTACGTCGTCAGGGGGGAGCCGGGCTACGGTGAAAACGGCAGGGATTGGCCGAAGTACTGGTACGGGCTGAAGGGCTTCTTCCGCTATCTGGAGACGAAAACCTACAAAATGCATGTGCGGGTTTTTCTTTCCCGTTACCGGGCCTATAATTCCTGCCCGGCCTGCGGCGGCGCGCGGCTCCAGCCCGAGGCACTGTGCTGGAGATGGCAGGGCCACACCCTGCCCCAGCTCTACCAGATGCCCGTCGGTGAGCTACTCGCCCTCGTGCAGACCGGCGGGAGCCAGTCTGCGCGCGTCCAAAACGCATCCTTCACCCACCAGCGCGATCTGGCCCTCGATTCCATCATCACGCGGCTGCGCTACCTGGAGCAGGTCGGCCTCGGCTACCTGACGCTGGACAGGACTTCGCGCACGCTCTCCGGCGGCGAGGTCGAGCGCGTCAATCTCACCTCCTGTCTCGGCACCTCGCTCGTCGACACGCTCTTCGTGCTCGATGAACCCTCCGTCGGGCTGCACCCCCGCGATCTCTCCCGGCTGATCGGCATCATCCGCAACCTGACCGATGCCGGAAACACCGTTGTCGTCGTCGAGCATGACGAAGACACGATCCGTTCCGCCGACCATGTGATCGAGATCGGCCCGGAGCCCGGAGCCCGCGGCGGCACGATCACCTTCCAGGGGTCCGTCGCCGCGATGCTCCGCGCCCCGGCTTGCATCACCGGCGACTATCTTTCCGGACGTCAGCGCGTTGCCGTGCCGGAGCGGCGGCGGTCCGTCCACGACGCCAAATGGCTGCATTTCACTGGCGTCACGAAGCACAACCTCCGCGGTCTGTCGTTTCGCCTGCCGCTGCAACGCTTTGTCTGCCTCTCCGGCGTGTCCGGCTCCGGCAAGTCTACGCTGCTCGACAACGTCATCTATCAGGGGCTGCTCACCCAGCGCAACCAACTGGCGGAGGATCCCGCCTTGGTCGCAGGCATCCGCTCCGATCTGGCGTTGACCGAGGTGGTACTGGTCGACCAGTCGCCCCTCAGCCGCACACCCCGCTCCAACCCGGCGCTCTATTGCGGGGCATGGGAGCCCATCCGTGAACTTTACGCCGCGACGCCGGCGGCGGAGACCGCGGGCTTCAACGCCTCCAGCTTCTCCTTTAACAGCGGCGACGGCCGCTGCGACCATTGCCAGGGCCTCGGCAGCGAACGCGTCGAATTGCAGTTTCTCACCGACGTATTTGTCCCCTGCCCCGTGTGCGAAGGCCGGCGCTTCAAGTCCGAGGTCCTCGCCATCACTTGGAAGGGGAAATCAATCGCCGAACTGCTGGCCACAACGATCACCGACGCCCTGCCCTTGTTCACCGGACATTCCGCCATCCAGCAGCGACTGGCCGCGCTGGACTCCGTGGGCCTCGGTTACCTCCCGCTTGGCCAGCCGCTCAACACGCTCAGCGGCGGCGAAGCCCAGCGCCTCAAGCTCGTCCGCTACCTCGGCGACCTCTCCACCGATTCGGTCCTGGCGCCTGGCGCCTCCCGCCTCCCACCGGCCGCCGGCGCCCTGCTCCTGCTGGATGAGCCGACCACGGGCCTCCATCGCCACGATGTCAAACGTCTGCTCGAGGTACTGCAGCGCATCGTCGCCCGCGGCCACAGTATCATCGTGATCGAGCACAATCTCGACGTGCTAAAATCCGCTGACTGGCTCGTCGAAATCGGCCCGGAGGCCGGCGCGCTCGGCGGACGCATTGTTGCCGAGGGCACCCCCGAGGATCTCGCCCGCGTCGACGCAGCCACCTCGCCCTTCCTCCGCCGCGCCCTAGGAGAAAGTAACCTATTGGGTTACATGCACTCCGAACTCGCTGCCGCGGAGGCTCCCGCCACGTATCAAACCGGCCTCCCTCTCGGCGGCAGCGAACTCTCCGTGCTGGGCGCACGCGAGAACAACCTGAAGAACATCTCCGTATCGATTCCCCATCGCCAGTTTTCCGTCGTCACGGGCGTGTCGGGCTCGGGCAAGTCAACGCTCGCCTTCGACATCATCTTCGCCGAGGGGCAGCGCCGCTTCATGGAGTCGATGTCGCCCTACGCGCGGCAGTTTGTGGAGCAATTGCCGCGCCCGGACATCGACCGTCTGAGCGGCATTCCGCCCACCGTGGCCATCGAACAGCGCGCCACGCGCGGCACCCGCAAATCCACCGTCGCAACCATCACCGAAGTCGCGCAATACTTGCGTCTGCTCTACGCCCGTCTGGGCGTGCAGCATCATCCGGACACGGACCGCGAGATCACCCCGCTCTCCCCCAGCCAGTTGCGCAAGCTTTTTCGCGATACGCTGGCCTCGCCCCCGGCCCGCGGGGCCAAACACCTTTACCTGTGCGCCCCGCTTATCCGCGGACGCAAGGGCCACCACCAGCCCATCGCAACCTGGTTGGCCAAAAAAGGCTACGAATTGATGCGCGCAGACGGCCGGTTGTTGCGGGTCGAAAATTTCCAGAAGCTCGACCGCTACAAGGATCACTACATCGACGTAGTGGTAGCCGATCTCGGCCAGCCTCCCGGGACGAAATCGAAACTCGAAAAGACGAAATGGAGCGGCATGCAGCTCGATCGCGCGTTGGATCTCGGCCATGGCGCCTGCTTTCTGCTTACCCCCACAGGCGAGAAACTCGCCTGGTTCTCCACCACGCGCACCGACCTCATAACGGGCGAATCCTTCCCGGAACTCGACCCGAAGCATTTCTCCTTCAATTCGCCCAGGGGCTGGTGTCCGGCCTGCCGCGGTCATGGGCGGATCTACGACTGGATGCGGCCTGCGACGGGTGAGGAAGCGGAGGAACTGCCTCCCGAAGTCGCCGATGCGCTCCGGGTGTTCGACCCTGACAATCCCGAGGCGGATGGCCAACCCTGCCCGGTTTGCCACGGTGAGCGCCTCAATCGCGTCGCCCGTGCCGTCCGGCTGCACTTCAAGAAGGGCCGCCAGCTCTCCCTGCCGGCCTTGTTGCGCCTGACGCCGGACGAATTGCTCGCAGCGTTGAGGGATCTCCGGCTTGACGCCCGCGGCCGCCTCATCACGCAAGACATCGTCCCGCAAATCGAGGAGCGCCTGTGCTTCCTCCGACAGGTCGGACTGGAATACCTTTCCCTCGACCGGCCAACGATCACGCTCTCCGGCGGTGAGGCCCAGCGCATCCGCCTTGCGGCCCAGTTGGGGTCAAATCTCTCCGGAGTGCTCTACGTGCTCGATGAGCCCTCAATCGGTCTGCACGCCCGCGACAACGAGCGGCTGATCGAATCGCTCCAATCCCTGCGCGCCCAGGGCAACACGCTGCTGGTGGTCGAACACGACGAAACCGTCATGGAACGCGCCGACCGCATCATCGACCTCGGCCCCGGTGCGGGAATCAATGGCGGCCAGGTTGTCGCCAACGATACCCCCGCCAACCTCAGGAAAATCCAACAATCCCTCACCGGCCTCTATCTTGACCAAGGCATCCCGCATCCGCTACGCGGCTCCTATCGGCCTGTTGCCGGTGGGAACGGGCGTGCCCGCACCCAGCCCGGTAAGCCGGCGGCAAGCCGCCTCGCCCAGACCTCCGCCGGCGACCCGGGCTGGCTCACCCTCACCGGCGTGCGCTACCGCAATCTGCAGGAGGTCGATCTGCGCCTGCCGCTGAGTCGGCTCATCATGGTTTGCGGGCCAAGCGGCGCCGGCAAATCCACTCTCTTCCGCGATGTGCTCCACCCCGCCGTGACTTGCGCCATCAAGCGAAAGCTTACGAAGCTCCCGGGCCGGGAATTTCTGAAGCGCACGCGGTTTGACGATGGCGGAGGGATGACTTCGCCACATGCGATCCCCCGCCGGCGTGGTCACCCGCCTTCCTCCCCACGCCCCTCTCCCCCCTTTGAGGAACTGCGCAACGCGCAGCTCTTCAAAAACGTCATCGAGGTCGACCAGGCGCCCATCGGCAAGACCCCGCGTTCCACGCCGGCCACCTACCTCGGCATCTTCGACCTCATTCGAAAGTTTTTTGCCTCACTGCCAGAAGCCAAGATCCGGGGATTCACCGCCAGCCGGTTTTCCTTCAATACCGCCGGCGGCCGTTGCGAGACCTGCGCCGGAGCCGGCCGCATCAAGCTCGAGATGGCATTCATGCCCGACTCGTATCTGCCGTGCGAGACCTGCGGCGGCTTGCGCTACAGCGCCGACCTCTCCGACATCACATGGAAAGGCCGGACCATCGGGCAGGTACTGCAGCTCTCGTTCGACGAGGCCGCGGTGTTTTTCGATTTTCATGCACGCCTCCGCGAGATTTGTCAGCTCATGGTCGATTGCGGCCTCGGCTACCTCACGTTGGGCCAGAGCAGTCCCACGCTCTCCGGCGGCGAGGCCCAGCGCCTCAAACTCGTCTCCGAGCTCGCGCACGGCCTGCCGTCCTACACGGAACGCTCCTGCGGCCTCCGGCCCCGCAATCTCTACCTGCTGGAGGAGCCGACCATCGGCCTGCATTCGAGCGATTGCGAAAAGCTCATCCTCGTGCTGCACAGCCTCGTCGATCAGGGCCACACGGTGGTCGTGATCGAACACCATCTCGATCTGCTCGCCGAGGCCGACTGGCTGGTCGAACTCGGACCTGGCGGTGGACCCGCCGGCGGGAGGATTCTTTATCAGGGGCCGCTTGCCGGCATCCTTAAAGTCAGGCGCAGCCCCACCGCACCGTACCTCATTGACAAACTCGGCCGTCAGCCATCGGCCAGGCTCGGTGCCGCCATCTGTCGGCCATGACAAACGCAGGATTCAATCATCCTTAGGGGGGCGGATCCGCGTCTTCCCGGCAAGGGATGCCGCCGGTCCCGTCGAGTCCGGACCGGGCTAGTTTTTCCGCCTAGCGCAGGATCGAAACGGAAACATGGAAGGCATCCGGGCACACCTTCGCCCGCCGATCCTCCTCACGCCAGCGGCAGGCTCGGGGATATCTCGAGCGCGTAGCCCGAAGCATCGACTCCGCCCTGCTCGCGGTCGGCCCATGCGGCAAATGCAATCATACCGGCGTTGTCGCCGGTGTGCTGAGAAAGCGCCCGATAAAACACCACGCCTTGTTTGCGCGCCACCAGCTCCAGTTCAGCCTGCAAAAGCTGGTTGTTGGCCACGCCGCCCGAGAGCCCGAGGCTGCGGTAGGCGCCCCGTTCCAGCGCCAGCCGCGTCTTGCGCACCAGCGCATCGACGACTGCGCGCTGGTAACTGGCGCACAGATCGGCACGCCGGCCCTCCACTTCTGCCAGCGGCATTTTCTCGAGCTGGTAGCGGAGGCTGGTCTTGAGGCCGGAAAAGCTGAAATCGAGCGAACTCCGCTGCGCCACCGCCTTGGGAAAGGCGTACGCACGGGCGTTTCCGGTCCGCGCCAATCTTTCCACTTGCGGCCCGCCCGGATACCCAAGGCCCAGCAGCTTGCTGCCTTTATCGAGCGCTTCGCCGGCGGCATCGTCCAAAGTCGAGGCGAGCAGCCGGATCCGCCGCTGGGCGTCGATCGAAAAAAGCGCCGTGTTGCCCCCCGACACGAGCAGGCCCAGATGTGGCAGCCGTTTCCCCATCTCGGCATCGAACCGCGCCGGGTCGGCCGCGTGCAGCGATATAAAGGGGGAAAAGGCATGGGCCCGCAGGTGGTTGACGCCGACCAACGGGACGCCCCAGGCCAGACTCAGACTCTTTGCCGTCGCCAAGCCCATGGCCAGGCACGCCGCCAGTCCGGGTCCACGGGTGACGGCGAGTTGCGTCACCTGGGCGGCCGGGACCGCCGCCACGGCCCGGTGCAGCAGCGGCCCGAAATTTTTCAGATGCTCACGGCTCGCCAGGTCGGGCACGACTCCGCCATACACCTCGTGCAGCGCGATCTGGCTGTGCACCCACTCTCCCACCAGCCCGCAGGTGGGATCGAATACCGCCAAGGCGGTCTCGTCACAGGAACTTTCCAATGCCAGAATCATGGTTGGCCCTCCCCGAGGGCTAGCACGCCTGCCAGCACCTCGCAAGCAGCCTGCAACTGCCGGTCCGTGATGGGCTGAAAGCCAAAACGATCGGCGAACTCCGCCGGTGCAAGGAGATCGGTTCGCGACTGTTGCAGCCGGAGCTTCGCCTCGTCGTCCGGCGAGATCGCGATTTCGATCTGCGGGGCGATGCCATGTTCGTGGATGGTGATGCCGCTCGGAGTGTAGTAGCGCGCGGTCGTCAGGCGCAGGCCCTCGCCCTTCTGCAATTCGATGACACTCTGCACGGAACCCTTGCCGAAGGTCAATTCGCCCACCACGACCGCCCGCTGCGTGTCCTTTAAGGCGCCGGCTACAATCTCCGCTGCACTGGCGGTGCCGCCGTTGACGAGCACGGCCACCGGATAACTGCGTCGCGGATGCATTCCGTCCGAATAATAATTTTCCCGTGAATCCGGCGCCCGGCCCTGCGTGTAGACGATCAACTGGCCGCGATCGAAAAACGAATCGCACACCTCGATGGCCGCCTCCAGCAGTCCGCCCGGATTATTGCGCAGGTCGAGGATCAGGGCGCGCAGGTCCTGCCGCTCAAGCCCCGCGAGTGTCCGGGTAAATTCCTCCCCGGTCCGTTCGCTGAACTGGGTGACCTGCAGATAGCCGATGCCACCGGGCAGCAGAGCCGGGTTGCGCACGCTGTCGAGACGGATGCGCTCGCGCTTGAGCGCAAAGTCGAGCGGCTGGCTTTGGGGCGGCCGCTCCATGGTCACTGTCACCGTCGATCCGGGGTCGCCGCGCAACAGTTTCACTGTCTTATCAAGGGTCATATTCTCCAGCGCCTTGCCATCGACCTTAAGCAACCGGTCGCCACGACGGATGCCCGCCCGCTCGGCCGGCGTGCCGGCGATCGGGGTGATGACCACGATACGGCCGCTGCGCTGCTCGACCTGGATGCCGATGCCACTGATCTCGTTTTTCAGCTCGTCCTCAATATCGGCAAATTCCTCGGCGTCCAGGAACTCGGAATGGGGATCAAGCTGGTTCACCATGCCTTCCAGCGCCGTGCGGGTCAGATCGTCGTATTTCGATTTGGACTCGTCGACGTAGTCTTCATGGACGAGCTGCACCACATCGCGGAAGTACCGAACGCTGCGGTCGCGATCGCGATCCGGCCACCAGGTCGGTGCGCCCAAGCGGGATCCTGCCAGATGGGCCAGCAGATACCCCAGCGCCACGGCGGCGGTGATCGCAAGAAACCGTTTGAGCATGACGCCACTGTGGGCAAATGCTGGTGCTTGTAAATGGGTTCCTGTGTCTCCGCCGAATTTCTGTTGAGGTTCGCCCGCGAACCTGACGCCGCCCGCGGCGTGCCGTTTGTCCGCTTCATGGAGCTCGCGCTTTATGATCCGGCGGTCGGCTATTACACGAGACCGCGACACCGGATCGGGCAGAGCCCCGGCACTGATTATTACACGGCCGAGTCTTCCGGCGCGGTGTTTGGCGAACTGGTGCTGGCGGCCTGCTCCGGGCTGCTCCGGCCCCAGGCGGCCCGGGACTTCTTCTTTGTGGAAATCGGCGCCGAACCCGGAGGAGGGATGGTGCAGGGGCTGCGTCATCCTTTTGCCGCCAGTGAAGTACGCCTCCTCGGCGAACCGCTGGCACTGCCTGCGCAGTGCGTCGTTTTTTCCAACGAGCTCTTCGATGCCCAACCCTGCCACCGCCTCGTCCGGCGCGGCGCAGCTTGGCGGGAGCTGGGGGTGGCGCTGGCTGGCGACCGTTTGCGCGTGGTCGAACTCCCTGAGCTGTCACCAGAAATTGCCGCTATAGGCGACCGGCTGCCGGTCTCAACTAGCGAAGGCTATCTTCTCGACCTGCCACTGAGGGCCAGTCGCCTGCTCGAAACGCTCGTGGCTCCAACCTGGCGTGGACTCTTTGTCGCATTCGACTACGGCAAGACTTGGCGGGAGCTCTGTGAAAGCACCCCCGGCGGCACCGCCCGGGCGTATTACCGGCATACCCTGTCGAACGATCTGCTGGCCCGGCCCGGCGAACAGGATCTTACCTGTCACATCTGCTGGGACTGGCTGCAGGCCACGCTCAGCCGGCATGGTTTTGCCTCACCGCGGGTGGAGTCACAGGAAAGCTTTTTCACCCATCACGCCACAGGGGCGATGGAGGCCATAATCACTGCCGAGGCAAGCCGCTTCAGCGCACGCAAACAAAGTCTCCTGCAGCTGCTGCATCCCGGACAAATGGGCCAGAAGTTTCAGGTGCTCTGGGCGTTACGCCGATAGATTCCACCAGCATACCGCACACAGGTCACTCAAGGCTGCGCGTCGCGATTTCCCTTGCTTCGCCCGACGCCCACCCTTTACTCACGCCCCTTTAACACCCGAAATCATCATGTCCAGAGTTTGCGCCATCACCGGAAAAAAAGCCGTCAAAGGCAAAATCATCAACCGCAAGGGCCAGTCCAAGAAGAGCGGCGGCATCGGCACGCACGTCACCAGTGCGTCCTCCCGCCAGTTCCGGCCAAACTTGCAGCATATTCGCGTAAAATTGCCCGACGGCAGCACCAAGCGCATGTGGGTGTCGGTCAAAGCCCTCAAAGCCGGCCTGGTCCGAAAGGCCTGATCCCGATCCCCCTCCCCAATTCCCCGCACACGAACCCGCAGCAACAGCTGCGGGTTTTTTTACGCCAGCAGGTCGTGATATTCCGGATTCTGTCGGATAAAGGCCGAGACGTAAGAACATTGTGCAACCACCTTCCGCCCCTGCCGCCGGGTTTCCGCCAATGCTGCCCGCACGAGTTTCTCGGCGACGCCGCGGCCGCGCAGCTCCGGAGGCACAAAGGTGTGCGTAAACACAGTGAGTTCGCCGTCCAGCCGGTATTCGACAACCGCCGAATGACCGGCCTCTTCGATCTCAAATCGCCCGGCTGCGGCATTGTGCCGGACGTCACAGTTTTCTGGATTCGCTGAATTCATATAATTACAGGGATTTACCTCTCTGCCCCGCGGTCGTCACCGTATCAAGTGCGTTTCGCACCTCCAGCCGGATGACAACAGGAACACTTCCCATCACTAACGCCGGCACGCCACACCGCGCAACCAGACGCCGCTTCCGGGGGGAATTTTTGCTCGCTCCTTCAGGACATTTTCACTATTTGCCCTGATAGAGGGTTTCATAAAAATTCAGTTCTGAAAGTGCGTTAATAGTTCTGCGGTGCCGCCACCGCCATCACATCGGTATATCAAGGGAGTAACACATGACTCAGCATACTTTCCTCGCTCAGGGATTGACGATTCTGCAAACACGCTTGAATGAGCCGCTGGAGTCGCGCTCTCTGGCCGGCAAACTCGAAGTTCGCCCATTCGTTACTATCTCCCGCGAGGCCGGAGCCGGCGCAACCTCACTTGGTCATGCGCTCCTTCCCCTGCTGAACAACACCTTTGGGGAGGAGCACCAGAGCTGGGTGTTTCTCGACCGGAACCTGCTCTCCTTCGCCCTCTCCCAGAGTCAACTGCCGGCACGCCTGGCCGAATATCTGCCGGAGGACCGGATCTCAGAAGTCAAGGGAGTGATCGGCGAACTCGTGGGGCTGCATCCATCACTCTGGCAGATTGAGCACCAGGTGGCGGAAGTCGTCCTGCAATTGGCCCATGTCGGGCGGGTCATCTTCGTCGGCCGGGCCGCTCATGTGATCACGAAGTCGCTGCCAGGCGGATTCCACATCCGGCTGGTTGCCCCGCCGGAGACTCGCATCAGCCGCATGATGGATTTGATGAAATGTGACCGGGCCGCCGCCGAAGCGTACATCCAAAAGACAGACACGGCGCGCCAGCGCTATGTCAAAACTCACTTCGACGAGGATATCAACGATCCGCACCTTTACGATCTGATCATCAATACGAGTCGCCTTCAGACGGCAAAGGCAGCGCGTGTCGCCATCGAGGCCATGCGCCAGAAATTTGGCGAGTAATTGAATCCTTGAGCAAAAGGCGCCGGGCCGGCACGGAGAGGCCGCCTGGTTCAACCGAATAGCTCAGGTAGCATCCTTCCGCCAGCGCGCGGCCAACACGCTGCAGATGATCAGCTGCAGGGGGTGATAGATCATGATCGGCAGGAGGATCAGACCAAGCCCGGGGTGGGCGCCGAAGATTAATTTTGCCATCGGGACCCCGGAGGCGAGGGTCTTCTTGGACCCGCAAAACACGGCTGCAATCCGGTCGGCGCGGTTGAAACGCCACGCGGTCGCGGCCAGCGAAGTCAGGGTCATGACGATCACGAAAAGCACCAGGGACCCGCCCAGGACAATCGGCAGGATCCCGCCGCCGTGATCGGACCAAATCCGGTTTTTGAATGAATCACAAAACGACGTGTAAACGAGCAGCAAGATAATCACCCGGTCCACGACATTGATGGCCGCCTTGCGGCGTTCGGCCCAGGCGCCCAGCCACGGCCGGACGGCCTGGCCGATGGCCAGCGGCAGCACGAGCCAGCGCACCAGATCGAGAATCACCGGACCCAGCGACTGGGTCTGGCCGGAGACATGCAGCACCACGCCCACCCATAATGGTGTCAGCACCACGCCAATCACGCTGGACAGAGTGGCGTTGAACACAGCTCCGGCGACATTGCCGCCCGCCGTCGCCGTCATGGCCACCGATGAGGAGACGGTCGACGGCAAGGCGCACAAATAAAAAAAACCCAGCTTCAGGCCGGACGGAAGGAACTCGCCGAGCAGGGCGTTGCCCAGCAACCCGAGCAGGGGAAAGATCAAAAACGTGCTGGCCTGCACCAGCAGATGGAGCCGCCAGTTGAGGGCCCCGGCGCGCATCGCGACAAACGACAACACCAGACCATGCAGGAAAAAAATCAGGGCGATGCCAGCCTTGGTCAGCAACTCCGGGTGCATCCAGCCGCCTGCCGCACCCGGCCCGGGAATCAACCAAGCCAGCACGGTCACACCGGCTAATCCCGTCAGGAACCAGTCAAATTTGAACTTCATTCGGCATCCTCCCTCATTTCGCCCGGTGGCGTAATTTCGCCGCCAGCAGCGCGCCAAGCTCCTCACGCCCCTCAATCTTCAACGCCCACAGTACCATGGCGTAGACCATGACCCCGGCGGGAATCAATCCGGCCACCGCCACCACATCCGCCATGCGGCCGCCCATCGCCACCTGCAGCCCCTGCCAGCCGGCGGCGACCGCCACAGACATCACGACCGTGCCCGCGATCACCTTGGCAAGACTTGGCCAGAGCGGGGCAAAATGCAAACCCCTCACGTTTCGGGTCAGTGCGCTCTGCAGCAGGACCGTCTGCACGATGATCGCCACGGTGCTGGCCAGCACCAGCCCGGCCGCCGCAAGCCAGCGCATCAACAGGAGGCTAAGCGCCAGGTTCACCACGAAACTAGCCGCGCCATACCGGACGGGGGTGGCGGTGTCCTTGAGGGCGTAGAACGCGCGAGTGGTTAGGCTTACCACGGAGAAAAAAGGCATGCCGGCGGCAAACAGTGCCAGCAGCGGCACCATCAGCCGGGTATCAGCCGCCGTGAACGCCCCGCGCTGGAAGAGCAGACGGATGATCGGCTCGCTCAGCAGCGCCAGGCCGGCCGCCGCCGGCACGTTGATGATCAGGACAAGCCGGACACCCTTGCGGTAATCCTCCGCCATCGCGCCATAGTTCCGTTCGACCGCATGGCGGGCGATAAGCGGATAAACGACCGTCGCCACCGCAATCGCAAAGACTCCAATGGGCAGCTCCATGAGTCGATTCGCATAGAACAGCACGGTCGCGGCCGAGTCGTTGAGCGAAAAGGCCAGCAGCCGGGACACGTAGATGTTGATCTGGTAGATGGCGGTGCCGAACAGACCGGGGGCCATCAGCCGGACGATCTCCCGCATGCGCGGCGACAGACCGAGATCAAAACGCGGTCGCCACCCCATATGCACCAGCACCGCGGCAGGCACCACCATCTGGAGAAATCCGCCGACGAGCACCCCGGTGCACAGCCAGTACATCTGCCCCATCGGCGTGGACGCAAAATGCAGCCCTGCCCCGCCCAGCGACACGATCATCGCGAGATTCAGCCAGATCGGGGAAAGCGCGGGTTCGAAGAAACGCTGGAAGACGTTGAGCGTCGCGCTGAATGCCGCCGCCAGACACACCAGCGCCAGGTAGGGGAACAGGATCACGGTCAGATCGGCGGCGAGATACCATTTGCCCTCCTGCCCCGGCACCAGCCGCGACTGACTAAACCCCAGCATCGCCATCAGGACGAGCCCTCCAGCAGTCACGAGGAGCCAGCTCGTCACCTTGTTCAGGAGAGCGAACGCGCCTGGCCGCCCGTGCTCGTGCAACTCCTCCTGCAGCATCGGAACAAAGGCTGCGGTCAGCGAACCTTCCCCCAGCAAGCGCCGGAAGAGATTCGGCAGGTTGAACGCCGTGATGAACGCCGAATTGAGCACACTGGTTCCAAAAATCGCCGCCCCCAACTGGTCGCGCACGAGCCCGAGGAGGCGGGAAACCACCGTGAGACTTGCCACCACACTGATGTTTTTGAGGCTTTTGGACACCGCGGACAGGTCAGCGGGCTTGCGGGCGCGAGTCAACCAAGGGGCAGCGGCCCCGCCAGGGAAACCGTGGTCCGCCGTCCGAGACGGCCATTGACGCAGCTCCGTCCGCTTCCCAACCTGCCCCGTCATGTCGATCGTCCAGAATATTGTTGCGAAGCTGCAACGGCACCCGAAGCGCATCGTATTCCCCGAGGGAGGGGAGGCGCGCGTGATCCAGGCGGCACGGCAGTTCGTGGCCCTCCGGATGGGAGTGCCGGTGCTGCTGGGCAACCGGGTCCAAATCAAGGACACCGCCCAGCGGCTCGACATTTCGCTTCAGGGCATCCGTGTGCTGGATCCCGAACGCAGCGACGAGATGGAGGGATTCGTGTCGAAGCTGGCGGAGATGAAGCGCGACACTGGCATGAGCGAGGCTGGCGCCCGCGCGGCGCTGCGCGACCCGAACTGCTTTGCAGCCATGATGCTCCTCGATGCCCAGGCCGAGGCGCTGGTCTCCGGCACGACCATGCCCATTGCCGGCGTGCTGCGACCGCTGCTGCAGTACATCCCGATGCAAGAAAACGTGCTTACGGCCTCGTCGATGACCATCATCGATTTCGACGAGAAGAAGGTGGGCATTGGCGGCTCGCTTTTCTTCGCCGACTGCGGCGTCATCCCCGAGCCGACCGCCGAGCAGCTTTGCGACATCGCCCTCACCACCGCCAATGTGGCGCACCATCTGACCGGCGAGCTTCCGCGGGTCGCCATGCTGAGCTTCGCCAGTCACAACGAATCGGGCCATCCTTCCGTCTCCCGGATGCGCCATGCCGCGGAACTGGCGCGCGTCAAGGCGTTGAGTCTCGGCATCGTCATGGAGATCGATGGTGAGCTGCAGGTCGACTCTGCGTTGGACCTTCTCTCCGCTGAGCAGAAAAGGATCACCAGCGAAGTCGCGGGACGGGCCAATGTGTTGATCTTCCCCGATCTCAACAGCGGCAACATCGGCTACAAACTGGTGCACATCCTCGCCGGCGCGTATGCCTATGGCCAGGTTATCACCGGTCTCAGCCGACCGGCGGTGGCGGTCAGCCGTGGCGCCAGCGCGCATGATATTTTAGGCGCGGCGGCCATTGTCGGCTGCCAGGCCATCGACCGTCGCCTGCTCTACGGCACGCCTTGAAATTCCGGGCCGGCCTAAGGTGCCGTCAATTTGAGCGCACTGCCATCCACGGCGACATCGGTGAGTTTGCCCCACGCCGTCTTGATATCATCTGGGACGGGAAACAGCGCCGAGAGTCGGCTCACCAGCGGACCAGCCACTCCCACCAAGCGTTGCACCGGGCAGGAACCGAGGTAGACGGCATCCGGGGCGAACACGAAACGGTCCCCTTCCTTCTTAAATCCACCATCGGCCTGAACAATCACATCCTGGGTGAATCCCAGGGCCGCAAGATTCACTTTGCACTTCATCCCGACCTGCAGCTTGCCGTCGTGGATTCGGAAATTGGGCGTCGAGGGAACGAAGAGTCCCTGCGAAGTGGCGGCAGGAGCGGGAGGCTCGCCGGGCTTCGCTGCCGGGGCCGGCGAGGTGGCGGTTGGCGGGGATGACCAAGTCGCGACCCAGGCGTTCAGCTCATCCTCGGTGAACGCGACCGTACTGCCCTCCACGAACCGCTGGCGCTTGACGAGCAGGGAGCGGGACTTGCTGGAATCCTTTGATCCTTCCTGGTAATAAACCATGCCCTTGGCGGGCTCCTTCGGCACCTCCTTCACCACCTGGACCGGTTTGAAAGCAAGGAAGAGAAACGCCAGCATGAGTCCGAGTGCGAAACCTAGGATCGCCCCGAGTGCGACTTCCAGCATCCCTGGACCGTAGAGCGCTCTATCCACTTTTTTTGAGATAGCCATGGCCGGAAATGGTTTTATTGGGTGGTGGTGGACGTGGCGGCAGCGGGCTTGCCCTCAGGCTTCGACGCTGCATCTGGCGATTTGGCTTTGTGGCTGGAACGGGTTTTGTTGCCCGATCCGTGCTTTTTATAGTCATTTACGTAAAAGCCGGCACCTTTGAAGATGACCCCTGATCCGGGGCCAATCATGCGTTTGAGTGCCAGACGGCCGCACTCCGGACATTTCCGGAGCGGTTCGGCCTTCATCGATTGGAACACTTCAAGTTTATGACCGCATTTGGTGCAGGCGTATTCGTAAGTGGGCATTTTGGAAACTGTTTGGCTTATGAACCGAGGACGGCAGTTTTGCGAGCTTGTTCTTGCTCCGATAGACTCCAAACAAAGCGTTTGCCAACAGCGCTATACGCTGGGAGTATTTCGAAGGGCACCGCATGAATTTTCCCACACAGCTCAATGCCTATCGCCAGCGCATCGATCGCGGTCTTGATACGCTCGTCCCTTCCATTACGACCCGACCCGCCCGCCTGCACGAGGCGATGCGTTACAGCCTGCAGGCCGGCGGCAAACGCCTCCGACCGGTGCTAACCCTTGCTGCTGCCGATTTGTTCCAAACGGTCGCCGTGACCGCACCGGCACGGTCCGATCCGTTGCCCGCCGCCGTGGCCATCGAATGCATTCACACTTATTCGCTAATCCATGATGACCTGCCGTGCATGGATAATGACGACCTCCGGCGCGGCCGCCCGACCGCACACAGGGCCTTCGACGAAGCCACCGCTCTGCTCGCCGGCGACGCGCTGCTCACCCTCGCCTTCCAACTCATTGGACGCCACTACTCGGACGAGCCGGCACTCGCCGCGGCGCTGACGCTCGCGATCGCCGATGCCGCCGGCAGTGAGCGACTGGTTGGTGGGCAAATGGAGGATCTGCTTGCAGAGCAGAAGGCCGATGCCACGCCTGCGCAGCTCGAATTCATCCACCTCAACAAGACCTCCGCTATGATCACGGTTTCGCTTGTGGCCGGCGGTCTGTGCGGTGGTGCAACTGAGGCGCAACTCGATCTGCTGCGCGAGACCGGTCGGCATCTGGGGCTAGCGTTTCAAATCATAGACGACATCCTTGATGCCACGTCTGACACCGCCACTCTCGGCAAGACAGCCGGCAAGGACGCCAAGGCGGACAAGACCACCTTCGTCAAAATCCATGGATTGGAGGCCGCCCGCCGTTTTTCCCGCGAGCACTCCGACGTTGCCCTGGCCACGCTCTGTCGCCTCCCGGGCGACATTGGCTTCCTCACCGCGCTTGTCGCTGATATGGCCGTCCGGGTGAAGTGATCCCCGGCACTCCTGCCCCCCCCTGGGGCCGTCCATCGGGATGCAGGAAACGAGTTACCTTTCATCCTGATCGCAGCAAATCATCGCCGCCGATTGCGGGGCACTCACTTCCCACCCCGAGCGTAAAATCCCCCTGCCGCTGAAGGGCCGGCGGAACGGTTTCCCTTCCCGCGGCCGCCCGAACGCCAATGCCAAGACGATGCTTGAGTCCCATGTGCCAGGGCCCAGGCAGAAACCGGAGGGCAGATGGAGGATTCGCGCCGTACTTCCCGGCCTACTGATTCACCGCGGCTGCGGCCGTGATGAGATCGAGGAAGGACCGCTCTTCGAGCGAGGCGCCACCAATCAAGCCGCCGTCGATGTCGGGTTGGGCCAGCAACTCAGGCGCATTGGACGGCTTCATGGAACCGCCGTAGAGGATGCGCACTTTCTGGGCCAGCGCCTGCCCATAAAGCTTGGTGATCAGATTGCGGATGAATGCATGCACTTCCTGGGCCTGCGCGGCGGTAGCCACCTTGCCGGTGCCAATGGCCCAGACGGGCTCGTAGGCAATGATGATTGTGGTGATCTGCTCTTTGGTCACCCCCTGCAGGCCTCCTTCGATTTGGCGCTGCACGACCGCCAGAGTCGAACCTGCCTCGCGCTCGGTGAGCGTCTCGCCCACACAAAGAATAGGCCGAAGCTGGTTGGCCAGCGCCGCCAGCACCTTCCGGTTGATGAAAGCGTCGTTTTCCCCAAAATACATCCGCCGCTCGCTGTGGCCGAGGATAACATGAGTGGTGAAGAGCGCGCGCAGCATCTCGGCGGATACTTCGCCGGTAAAGGCGCCATTCCTTTCGGGATGCATGTTTTGTGCGCCGAGCCGGATGGCCGTGCCATCAATCGCACGCCCCACGCTTTCCAGCGCGGTGAAAGGCGGGCATAGCACGACCTCGACGACCGTCTCCTTGCCCACCGCGGCAGCGATCTCCTGTGCCAGCGTACCGCCCTCAAGGGCCGTCTTGTTCATCTTCCAGTTGCCAGCAATGATCTTTTTTCGATTCATGAATGGGAAAAATTAGAGTGGAGGTTGAGATTTAGGGGAGGGAGCGCAATGCTTACCTCAATCCAATCAAAAACTCGGGCCTGCTGCCTCAGGCTTCGAGGAATGCCACACCGGGCAGCACTTTGCCTTCCAGGAACTCAAGGCTGGCACCACCGCCGGTCGAGCAATGCGTGACCTTGTCGGCCACCTTGCACTTTTTGGCCGCCGTGGCGGTGTCCCCGCCGCCGACGACGGTCGTGGCACCGTCCGCTGTGGCCCGGGCGATTGCGTCGGCCATAGCCCGCGTCCCCGCCGCAAAGTTCGGGAACTCAAATACTCCCGGAGGCCCGTTCCACACGATGGTCCGGGCGCGGGCAATGGCGGCATTGAATAGCGCGATGGACTTCGGGCCGACATCGAGGCCCATCCAGCCGGCCGGGATGCCCGTCACATCGTCTGCCGCCCTGACCTGGGCGTCCTCGGCGAATTTATCGCCGCAAACATAGTCGACTGGCAGTTGAATCTTCACTCCCCTGACCTGTGCCTTGGTGGCGATCCCGGCGACCAGCTTGGCTCCCTCGGCATCGAAGAGACTGCTGCCGATTTCCAGGCCGTTGAGAACCTTCTTGAACGTAAAAGCCATGCCGCCGCCAATGATGATCTCGTCGGCCTTATCGAGGAGATTGTTGATCAACGGGATTTTGTCCGCGATTTTGGCGCCGCCGAGGATGGCAAGCAGTGGGCGCTGCGGCATCTCGGTGACGGCGGCAAAAGCCTTGAGTTCGGCCTCCATCAGGAAACCGGCGGCCTTTTGAGGCAGGTTGACCCCAACCATTGACGAGTGGGCGCGGTGGGCCGTACCGAAGGCATCGTTGACGTAGACATCGCCGAGTCTCGTCAGACTCGCGCAAAACGCGGCGATTGCCGCCTTGTCGGCGGCCTTTTTGGAACCGTCCTCCTGCTTAACCTTGGTTTCCTCCTCGATATGGAAGCGGAGGTTCTCAAGCAGGACGACGTCACCGGCCCTGAGGGTTCCAGGGGCACAGGCGGCCTCAACCGCGGGGCCGACGCAATCGTCGAGAAACTTTACCGGACGGCCGAGCAGTTTGGCGAGTTCCTCGGCCACGGGACGCAGCGAGAACCTGGCCACGACCTTGCCATCGGGACGCCCAAGGTGCGACATCAGCACGACTGACGCGCCTTTTTCGAGGGCGTACCTGATGGTCGGCAGCGCGGCAACAATGCGCTGGTTGTTAGTGATGGCGCCGGTAACCTTGTCCTGCGGAACGTTGAAGTCGACCCGCATGAGAACACGCCGATCGGCGAGGTTGAGATCGCGGATGGTTTTGAACTTGGGCATGATGAATTACAGGGGAGCTGATGGCGGGCAGACGGGAATGATGGAAACGGAAAAAGGAGTGAGGCGGTGCGACGCTGGTGATGCTCGCTCCTGGCAACTCACTCCTCGCTACACAGCGGCGGGGCAATCGCAGCGTTTACAGTCCCGCGGCGATCTTCCTTGTGAGATCGACGACGCGGTTGGAATAGCCCCATTCGTTATCGTACCACGAGACGAGCTTGAAGAACTTGCTGTTGAGCCCGAGGCCGGACCCGGCGTCGAATATCGACGACGCCTTGCAGTGGATGAAGTCGCTCGAGACAACCTCGTCCTCGGTGTAGTCGAGAATACCCTTCAGGTAGGTCTCCGAGGCCTTCTTCATCGCGGCGCAGATGTCCTTGTAGGAAGTCTCTTTCGTGGTGCGCACGGTCAGGTCGACTACCGAAACTGTCGGGGTCGGGACGCGGAAGGACATGCCGGTAAGCTTGCCCTTGACCTCGGGCAGCACGAGCGCGGTGGCCTTGGCGGCTCCAGTCGTGGACGGAATGATGTTCTGAGCGGCAGTGCGGCCGCCCTTCCAGTCCTTGCGGGAGGGTCCATCGACGGTCTTCTGTGTCGCGGTATAGGAATGGACCGTTGTCATCAGGCCTTCCTCGACCCCAAAGCCCTCCTTAAGCAACACATACACGATCGGCGCGAGGCAGTTCGTGGTGCAGGAAGCGTTGGAAATGAGCTGGTGCTTGGCGGTGTCGTATTTGCCGTCATTGACGCCCATGACAACCGTGATGTCCTCGTTCTTGGCGGGCGCTGAGATGATGACCTTCTTCGCTCCGGCTTTGATGTGGCCGTAGGCGCTCTTCGGGTCGTCCTTGGCGCACTGTGTGAACAGGCCGGTGGACTCGATTACGAGCTGCACGCCCAACTTGGCCCAGGGAAGCTCAGCGGGGGTACGGGCGCTGACGACCAGGATCTCCTTGCCATTGACCACGAGCACGTCGTCGTCGGCCTTGTCGGGCGCGGACTTTTTGGAGGAAACCGTGCCGTTGAACCGGCCCTGCGTGGAGTCGTATTTCAGGAGGTATGCGAGGTTGTCAGCGGGGACGATATCGCCCACGGCAACGACATCGAAGGTGCTGCCGAGCAGGCCCTGCTCGACCAATGCACGGAATACGAGGCGGCCGATGCGGCCAAATCCATTGATGGCTACTTTGACAGGCATGAATGTGATCTCCGGTTGTGAGGGTTAATTTCTGAGTTAAATAAACGATGAACGAATTAGTCTATCAATCATTGGAGCTGCCCGGGGTTTGGCAAGAACGATGGTGGAGCCGGCATGGACTGGCTCCGCCGGGAATGATGTCATAAATAACCGCAGGTCACAGCTCCGCGAGCCAGAGCCCGCAGCCGAGAACCGGCAAAACCAGCTCCGGACCAACCGGGAGAGGGGGTTCATGGCCGTCCGTCGTGAAAAAACACTCTTGATCGGCCACTTGGTGCCAGCCCCAGTCCGCCACTTCGGCAATGGGCACCGTCACATCCTCAAGCAACGGGTTGACGGCGAACATGAGCCGCTGACGCCCTTGGCTGCCGTCGGCATTGTAGACCAACGCCAGCGCCGGCGAATTCGGGGAAGAATAAGCCCGGAAAAATCCTTCCGACGGCCGTGACCACTGGCGCAACAGCCGTCCGGCCGGCGAAAGCCGGAACACGATCCAGTCCGCAAAATAAGCGTGGGTGGATGGATAGTGGTAAAGACGCCTGTAATTGAGGGCGTTGAGATCGCCGCGCTGATATGAATTGTTCACTCCGCGCTTCGAACGCAGGAAGTCCTGACCCGCGGAAATCATCGGTATGCCAATGGAGGCAAACAGGATCGCCGCCATGAGGTGCGTCCGCCGCCGGTCGTTCAGCGTGGGATGCAGGCCATTGAATGCGGTGTTTTCGGTGATCACGTCAATCCACGTGCGGTCGTCGTGCGACTCGGTGTAATTCACCGTCTGGGCGGGCCAGTAGGCGAAATGCCACGGCGAACCCTTGAGGTAGTACTCCAGCTTGTCGGCCGGACCGGTGCCGCGCACGTAGTCGCGCAGAAAATTGCGGTAGCCGTCGTTCCACGCGGTCCAGCCGGTCGTCCGCAACTCCGCCGCGATGTGTCCGCGAAAGCTCCACGGTTCGGCAATCAGGATGACGTCGGACTTCACCTGCTTCAAGGCTGCCTCGACCTCGCGCAGCACCTCCACCCCGAGCAGTTCCGCCAGATCGAAGCGGAAGCCGTCGACGCCGTAGGCCTCGATCAGGTGCGTGCAACTGTCGATTATCAGCCGTCGGGTCATCGCGGAACGGGCGCGCAGGTCGTTGCCACATCCGCTCCAATTGGCGAGTGCGCCGTCGTCTCCCATTTCGAAATAATATTGCTTGTCGATGCCGAGCAGGTGATTGGGCTCTCCGACGTGATTGTAGACGACATCAATGATGACTGCCATGTCCTGCCTGTGAAAGGCAGCCACGAGTTGCTGAAATTCCTTCACTTGCGACGCACGCGCCGGTTCGAGCGCGTAGGCGCTGGCCGGGGCGAAGTAATTCACCGGCATGTATCCCCAATGGTATTCGTCACGCGTGCGGTTGTCGAATTCCTGGATCGGCTGCAGTTCGACGGCAGTGACGCCCAGCTTCTTGAGGTGAAAATCCGGGCTTTCCACCCATTGCCGGAGCCCCGTAAACCCCAATCGTTCTTCACTCGTGCAGGACACTGGAGCATGCGCCGTCAAATCGCGCACATGCGCCTCTGCGATGACTAGATCCTGCCACGGGGGGGTGCGGAATCTCCGGTCGCCCTTCCCCACCCACTTGCGATCGAGCACAATGCCGGGCCCCTCGCGGCTCACCGCTGCCAGCGCATAGGGATCGAGCACGCGCTGGTTGGGGTTATAATGGCCGAACACGTCGCGCGGTCCGCTGACAAGATACCAGTAATACCAGCCATGCAAATTCCCCTCAAGCTGGGCTTCCCACAGCCCTTCGCCCAGCGGGTCTAGTTCAAAACCGTAGGCCTTGTCCTGGGCATCGATATTCTCGCAGACAAAGAGCCGCACGTGCTTGGCGCGCGGTGCAAAAAGCCGGAAGATCGTCGTCTTGTCCTGCACGATGGCGCCAAGCGGCCGTCCGGTCTTCAAGTCATGGAAGAACGCGCCCAGCCGCAGCCGCGTCTTGTGCCATGTCCCGGCGTGCCGCAGCGCCACCGAATGAGTGGCCGACAGGGCCAGCGAAGCATTGGCCACAAAGGTGAAAAGATTGCGGCCGGTGCGATGGGCATGGATCGCATGGTTGACCCGCCCGGCGGTGTCGTGCACCGCATTGTGTGCCTCGGAGGGCACCTCGAGCCAGCGGCCCTCCTCCGTCACAAATTTGAACCGCAGGGGCGGATCACGCAACAACGGTCCGGCCTCCCTTCGCAGCAGCCAGACCGGCTGCCCCTCCAATTCTTCCGCTTGCAGCTGCCATTCCTCCCTGCCGAGCGCCTCCTGCCAGTTGTTGAAGTCGCCGGCCACGTAGACCTTTGTCTCCCCCCATTCGATCCAGGTGTATCGCTGCGGTTCCACCACGAAAACCATCCGCCCGTCTGTATCGACAAAATAGGCGTTGTCCCGGGCGTGGCGCCAGCGCGGCGCCGGCGCCAGCGACTCAAACGCAAATGTAGCCTCGCCTGGTTCCAGCGGCGGCAGCCCCTCCTCCCGCCAGTCTTCGCTCAATTCGATGACGCCCGAGCGCGGTGAATCCAGCCAGGCACGGACGATGCGAATGCTGCGAGCCTCCATGCCCGGCATGATTTGGTCGAACCGTCCCCGCACAAGCCCAAAGCGACGCTGGCCGGTTCGCCCGCGAGTCGTTCGCGGCTCGCGGCTGCCGACGACCCGGACGCCCAGGTGTTACTTGCGTTGTCGGCCGGGAATCTGATTATCTCCAGGCACAGGAGTCCCCCCCCATGAGCGTCATCTCCAGTCTCGGCGAAGTATCCGGAGTTCCTGTTATCGACTGCAATGTCTGCACACGCTGCGGAGCCTGCGCGGAAGCCTGCCCGACCGGCGTGCTGCAGGCGGGGCCGGACGGCGGCATCAGGATCGGGACCGAGACGAGCTTCGGCTGCATTGCCTGCGCCCATTGCATGATGGTCTGTCCGGCGGACGCTGTGCACGTGACCGGTCGCGGCCTGCGCCGCGACGATATCGCGGCATTGCCCCGCCCCGAAGAACGAGCGACGCCGGGGCAGCTCGACGCCCTGTTCCGCTCCCGGCGCAGCATGCGGCAATTTCAGGACCAGCCTGTCGCACGGGAACTGCTGGAACGCGTTGTCGCCGCCGCCACCACTGCCCCGATGGGCATACCGCCATCGGAGGTCGGAGTTGTCGTGCTGTCGGAACGTGAACGGGTGCGCGAACTCGCCCGGGACACCGTGCAACTCTACGCTGGCTTCCTGAGGCTCGTCGACCATCCACCGATCCTGTGGTTGCTGCGGCTCTTTCTCCCCAGTGCCACCTTCCGCCAGCTTCGCTCCTTCATCCTGCCGCTCGGCCGCGAAATAGTCGCCCATGCGAAAGCCGGCGAGGACAAAGTACTGTACGCCGCACCGGCAGCGCTGCTCTTTTATGTCTCGCCTTACGCCGATATGGCCGACGCCACCATCGTCTGCACATATGCGATGCTTGCCGCCGAGACCCTGAACCTGGGTTCCTGCATCATCGGCTGCGTCGCACCCCCTCTGGCACGCAGCCGGAAACTGTGTGCGAAACATGGCATCCCGCCCGGCCACAAGCCCGCCCTCGTGCTCATCCTCGGGCATCCCGCGCTCGTTTACCGACGAGCCGTATGGCGCAATCTCCTCGCGGTCCAACACCCCTGAGGCTCCGGCGAGGGCGGCGGCGCCGGCGGCGGGAGCCTGCTTCGGCACATCCCCCGCCTTTCACGATTGGCTTCCCCCCCGCACGCCAACCTGTTTGCCTCGGCACGATGGAAAGAATTCTCGTCGCCATGTCCGGAGGCGTCGACAGCAGCGTCGCCGCCCTTCTTCTCAAACAGCAGGGGTTTGATGTCGTCGGTGCTTACATGAAAAACTGGATCAACGAGGATCACGTCATCGGCCACTGTCCCTGGAGGCAGGACATCGACGACGCCCGCGCCGTGGCGGAGCGCATCGGCCTTGAGTTCCGCGTCGTCAACCTCATGCGCGATTACCGCCGTCTCGTCGTCGACTACCTGCTCGACGGCTACCAGCGCGGCCTGACGCCCAACCCCGACGTGATGTGCAATCGCGAGGTGAAGTTCGGCGTGTTCCGCGCCTACGCCAAGGCCGAGGGCTTCGCCGCAGTCGCCACAGGCCACTACGCCCGCCGGGTGGAGGATACCGGGAGGCCTTCGATGTCCTCATCAACGGCAGGCGCCGGTATTGGCACCGACGTCCTCCCAACCTACTCGCTTCTTGAAGGCGCCGACAAGAACAAGGACCAGTCCTATTTTCTCGCGCTGCTCAACCAGGAGCAGGTGCGCGACGCCCGCTTCCCCATCGGCCACCTCACCAAGCCGGAGCTGCGCCAGCTCGCCCGCGACGCCGGCCTGCCGAACGCCGGCAAGAAGGACAGCCAGGGCATCTGCTTCATCGGCGAGGTGAAGATGGCCGATTTCCTCCGCGCTTACGTGCCAGAGCAGCCCGGGCCCGTCGTGCGCGCGACCGACGGCGTGGAGATCGGCCGGCACCGCGGCCTGCATTACTACACCATTGGCCAGCGCAAGGGCATCGGCATCCCATCCAACACCGATTTCAAAAACTATGTTGTGGTCGGCAAGCGCGCCGCCGACCACGCGCTGCTTGTCGCCTTCGAGGGTCCCGACGCGCCCGGTCTGTGGACGAACGAGGCGCGCGTCCACAGCCTTGGCTTCATCGGCACGCCGCTGACTCGGCCCGGCCGGATCGAATGCCGCGTGCGCTACCGCGATCCACGCGTGCCAGTCGATTTCACGCCTGAATGCGGCGGCACGGCGCTGCTCCGTTTCGCTCAGCCGCAGCGTGCTCTCGCCGCCGGCCAGGTCCTCGCTCTCTACGACGGTGAAAAGCTCCTCGGGGGCGGCATATTCGCGTAGGCCGCTTCTGTCGACCAACTCATCCAGTCTTTTGCCGAAGGGAGGGTGCCTGAAACCGCCTGATGGGCACATCAGAGCCGCTAGGGCATCGACGCCCGGGCAAGGCTGAGGGCCAGCGCCAGAAATACCAGCCCGAGCATCCGGTCGACCCAGTGCCCGTGGCTCAGGAAGACGCGCCGCACATTGTCGCGAGTAAACGCCAGCGACACGATCGTGAACCACGCCATTGTCACCAGCGCCATCCACACACCGTAGGCGGCCTGGATTGGCTTCGGCGTCCGCTGTGGATCGATGACCACGGAGAACAACGCGATGAAGAACAATGAGGCCTTGGGATTGAGGGCGTTGGTCAGGAAGCCGGTGGCAAATGCGGAGTGGCCGCCCGGGATCGCCGCGGCTGCGCCGCCACCGGGCGTGGCTGTGCGCGGTCTGGCCCGCAGCGACTGCACGCCGAGCCACGCCAGATAGCCGGCACCGGCGTATTTGACCGCGTCGAACCACATCTGCGAACCGGCGACCAGCAAGCCGATGCCGAGCAATGAATAGGTGACGTGCAGCAGTACCGCCGTGCCAATGCCCATGCTGGTCCACACCGCGGTACTCCGCCCATGCGTGATGCTCTACTTGAGCACGATAGCGAAGTCCGGCCCCGGACTCACCACCGCCAGCAGGTTCACCACGGCCATCCTGGCAAATTCCGGCCAGTAATCGCCGCTCACCGAGCCGTATCCATCTGCTGCGCCATGTACCGAAACCTGGGCGCCCATTCCTCCGCTCCATCCGCGAGCAGCGCGAAGAAATGCCATACGCTGCAAAAGGGATCATATGGTCCGAACGGCGCCGAGGCGACGCGATAGATTTTCCGGCCGCGCTTCACGAAGGTGGAAACGCCCGGGCAAGGCTCGTCCGGCTCGGGCAGGAAGCCCAGATCCTTGCTAAACGACGACCCGGCGTCGGAGTAAAACGGGAATCGCCAGCCGCGCCCCTGCGCAAAGGCGTGCTGCACCGCCGGCGTGTCGGGGGAGACCACCACAAACGCCGCCCGGTCCTCCAGATGCGGGAGAAGACCGTTGAAACTGTCGGCCCACATCGTGCAATACCGGCAGGAACGCCCCATGCTGTGCACGATGATCAGGTCCGATTTGGCGCCGAACAAGGACGACAACCGAACCCGCCCTTTCCGGCCGGCCAGCAGGTAATCCTTCACCGGCTGCAGGGGCAATTCGCGTTTGAGCTCGGCCAGTTTCTGATGCTGGCGGACCAGCTTCCGTTCGAGCCTTTCGATCTTCCTGCGCAGGGCATGATGCTTCTTTGCGGCTTTCATGACAGGAGGTGATTGATCTTGTGATGGGCGAATCTCATGCGGGGTGGCCTCCGACAGAAACAGGCACCCGGGAGGCTGGAACGCAACCCCAGAGAGTTCACCAGCCGGCGCGCCAGCAGCAGCCGCCAGGGAACTCTCTCCTCCCTTGTGCGCCGCCCAATCCCGGCCCGGCCTTGACGGGATGCGCCACCTGGGCTCCTTTAGACAGCAATGTCCTATTGCGCCTCCCGTTTCCGCACGATCCGCCGGCAGACCGTCGAGGTTAAGGTTGGCGCCGTCGGGGTCGGCGCCGCGCATCCCATCCGGCTGCAATCAATGACCACCAGCGCCACCGAGGACATCGACGCCACCCTGATGCAGGGCATCGCGCTGGCCGCGGCTGGTTGCGAAATCGTGCGCGTCACCGCGCCCAACGTCCCGGCCGCCCGGTGCCTGAAGGAAATCCGCACCCGATTAACCGCGGCCGGCTTCGGCCATATCCCGCTGGTGGCCGACATCCATTTTCTGCCGCAGGCGGCGATGGAGGCGATCGAGCACGTCGAAAAAGTGCGCATCAACCCCGGCAATTACGCCGATAAAAAGAAATTCGCCGTCAAGGAATACACCGACGCCGACTACGACCGCGAACTGCAGCGGTTGCACGATGCGTTTTCGCCGCTGGTGCGGCGCGCCAGGGACCTCGGCCGCGCGCTGCGCATCGGCACCAACCACGGCTCGCTCTCGGATCGCATCATGAACCGTTATGGCGATTCGCCGCTCGGAATGGTCGAAAGCGCACTCGAGTTTGTCCGCATCGCCGAGGCCAACAATTTCCACGGCCTCATCCTTTCGATGAAGGCCAGCAATCCGAAGGTCATGATCCAGGCCTACCGCCTGCTCGTGGAGCGCCTGGATGCCGCACATCGTCCCTATCCGCTGCACCTCGGCGTCACCGAGGCGGGGGACGGCGAGGATGGCCGGATCAAAAGCGCCATCGGCATCGGTTCACTGCTGCTCGACGGCCTCGGCGATACCATCCGGGTGTCATTGACCGAGGACTCCGTCCATGAAATCCCGGTCGCCCGGGCCATTGCCGGCAAGGCGATGAGTCTGTGGGCTGCCCAAGGCCCCCCCCCGGAAGACAGCCTGGCCATCGGCCTTCCCTCCCCTGCCCTCGACTCAGTCGATCCCCATCATTTCAATCGCCGCGCCACGGGCACCCTGACTTTCTCCACCCGATGTGTCGTCGGCCCGGCGCACCCGCCCCGCGTGATCGTGGCCACCGGTTCTGTCACCGGACTGGCAGAGGCCGCCCGGGCGCTCGCCATGCCGTCCCTCAAGGACACCCCAGTCGAGGGGCTGCTCGTCCCGATCGGCAGTCCCGAAGACCTGGTCGCACTTCGGCAGGTCGTGTCGGAGCTCAATCCTTCAGTCGAATTTCTCGCGTTGGAACTGTCCACCCGGATCGCCCCGGCCGACGTTGCCTCCACGCTCGCGGCCGACCACATACGACTGCTGCTCGTGCGGCGGTTTGCGCCGCAGGAAGGGGAACTGCTCTCCGACTTTGCATCGCTCGTGCGGCGGCACGGGCATTTCCTCGCTGTCGATTTGCCCCCCGACTCTTTTTCCGCCCTCGGCGACACGCTCCGTGCCATCGGCGACGACCGCCTGGTCTTCACCCTTTCCAACGTCCCTCCGCCCGCGCACCCCACCGGCGGCTACCGTCTCCTCGCCGAATTTCTCCGCGGCATTGATTCCCGCGCACCGATCTGGATTCGCAACACTGCGGCCACCGCCGTGCGGGACGAACCCGCGTTTCCTTCCAAATTGATCGAGGCAAGTTTTCTGACCGGTGGCCTGCTCGGTGACGGAATCGGCGATCTGGTGAGCGTGGAGACCGAGACCGACGTCGCCCGGGCCATCCGCCTCGCATATAATGTGCTGCAGGGCGCCGGCGCACGCCTCTCGAAGACCGAATTTGTCGCCTGCCCGAGCTGTGGCCGCACGCTCTTTGATCTGCAGGCCACCACCCAGCGCATCCGCGGGAAAACCGGCCACCTCAAGGGGGTGAAGATAGCGATCATGGGCTGCATCGTGAACGGGCCGGGCGAGATGGCCGACGCCAATTTCGGCTATGTCGGCGGCGCGCCGGGCAGGATCAACCTCTATGTCGGCAGGAAATGCGTCCGGTATAACATCCCTCAGGCCGAGGCCGACGACCGGCTGATTTCCCTGATAAAGGAGCAAGGCCTGTGGCTCGAGCCAGGGCCCCATTCCGCCTGTCAACCATGATCTGCGAGGACGGTTGGCACACGTTGTGCGGTCGCCCATCCGCGGCTCGCGGCCAACACCCTCCCCCCGGTTCACGCAACAACAAAAACCAAAAACTTATGCCCTTGGCCGGTGTGAACAATTTGTCGGGAAGTTGCACTTGAAACGCATTTTTAGATTCACGTTATAGCCAGATTCACTTTTATCTCGTTTCTCTTGGTTGTTCTTTGCCGTATCCGCCACACGCAGTTCGTCCCAAGTTTCCGAAGATTCCATTAACTGCCCACCGTCTCCTCTCTTTTGTGGAGTGAAAGCACACCCCACTTCCCTTCTGACGGGGGAAATCGACTTTTCTCGGCAACCGCGGGACCAATTCGCCAAAACGGAGGCTGCAAATTAGCAATCGGGAGGCGTCAATCATACCGCTGCATCATGCCCCTTTCACTTCAAGCCAGTCTGTGGGAATCCGTGAAATGCGACCTCAAAGGGCTGTTCCCCGAGGACGTGTACCAAATGTGGTTCGATCCCATGGTCTGCCTCACCGCCACCGATGACACGCTGACGCTGGGCGTGCCGAACGATTTCGCCGCCATCTGGATCAACGACAACTATCTCGATCTCATCTCGCAACGCCTGCGCCTTACTGCCGGCCGGGTGATCAACGTGGCACTGAAGAAGATGGAGCACGACGCCACGGCGACCGCGGCCCGCCCGGCCACCCCCGCCAGCGAAAGCCACGGCCGCGCCACCCACCGCGTGACTCCGGGTAAACGCGCGCGTTACGACGAACGCGTCGCCACCACCGGCACCCTCAGCCCGCGCAATACGTTCGAAAACTTCGTCATCGGCCCCACCAACCAGCTTGCCCATGCCGCTTCCCTCGCGGTCGCGCAAGCCCCGGCGCAGGCCTACAATCCCCTTTTCATTCACGGGGCCACCGGCCTCGGAAAGACGCACCTGATGCACGCCATCGGCCACAGCATCCTTGTGCGCAACGCCGATGCCAAGGTCGCCTACCTCTCGACCGAACGATTCACAAACGAGTTCATCCATGCCATCCAGGAAAACGCGCTGACCAAGTTCCGCCAGCGCTACCGCCATGTCGACGTGATGCTGCTCGACGATGTGCAGTTCCTCAGCGGCAAGGAGCGAATCCAGGAGGAGATTTTCCACACTTTCAACGAACTCTTCGAGGCGCAGAAACAGATCGTGCTCTCCAGCGACCGCCCGGTGAGCGAAATCGCCACTCTCGAGTCGCGCCTTGTCTCCCGTTTCCAATGGGGGCTTGTCGCCGACATCCAGTCGCCTGACTTCGAGACCCGCGTCGCCATTCTCAAGACCAAGGCCGCCACCCTCAAGGTCGACCTCCCGGCCTCGGTCGTGGAGTTCATGGCCCAGCACATCCTCAAAAACATCCGCCGGCTGGAGGGCGCGCTGATCAAGGTCTCCAGCTACGCCGCTCTCACCGGCAAGCCGCTTGACCTCGCCACCGCCGAGTCACTGCTGCAGGACGTGCTCATGGAGGAGGCGCAGAACCGCCTCAACATCGAGGGAATCCAGAAGCGCGTCGCCGACCATTACCAGATCCGCCATTCTGACATGACGAGCAAGCGCCGGCCCAACGCCATCGCCTTCCCGCGCCAGATCGCCATGTATCTATCCCGCACCCTGACCCGCCATTCCCTCCAGGAAATCGGCGAGGCCTTCGGCGGGCGCGACCACGGCACCGTCATCCACGCCTGCAAAACTGTCGAAAACATGATGGAACAGGATGACTCGGTCCGCGGCAGCGTCGACTTCCTCAAGGCGCAGTTGTCCAAGTAGCTTGCCGGGACACACCTCAGCCCGTCAGGGATAGGCCTCTGCCTGGAGCGATGCTCCGTTCCCTGGAGTTGCCCGGCTCCGGCGCTTGATCATAGTGTTGCCTTGCATCAAACCACGGACAGTAAACCGTGGAGTCATTAACTACGTCATGACCCTCACACCCGAGCAAAAACAAGCCCTCGTCTCCTGGCTCGCTGCCGGGGACAATCTTTCCGTTGTCCAGAAAAAGCTCTCCGATGAGTTCAAAATCTCGATCACCTACATGGATTTGCGATTCCTCCTGGACGATCTCGGGTTGGAACTGAAGAACACTCCCGTGACATCGGCGGCTGATACGGATCTTTCCACGGCCAAGCCAGCCCAGCCGGCACCCGGCGCGGAGAAAAAGGGCCTGTTTGAAAAACTAAAGGCGAAGGTCATCGGGCAGGAAACGCCCGACCCCAACAATGCAGAAGCCTTCGACGAGGACGATTCCCTCAGCGATGAGGACCTCGACGAGTTGCCGCCGGGCGGCGCGGGACAGGTCAAGATCGACGTCGACCGCATTGTGCGCCCCGGCGCGGTTGCCAGCGGCTCAGTCACGTTCAGCGACGGCGTCAAAGGCAAATGGTCGCTCGACCAATACGGCCGGCTGATACTCGACAGTGGCAAAACCGGTTACCAGCCTCCAGCTTCCGATATCCAAGCCTTCCAACGCGAACTCAGCATCCAGCTTCAGCGGCACGGGTTTTAGCCCACACTGCGCTGGGCACTGAGGTCGGCAGCTCAAACCTCACAACCAGCCGGTATTGCATGGTGTCACGGCGCCTTCGCCGCCGTTCTGCTGCCAGCTTGAACCGCCGTTTGCTTTAATCCTAGAAAGCGCAAAGGAACCACCGAGGCACAGAGGAGAGGCGACAGGCGTGAGGCGAGAGGCGAAGGCCAAGAAGGTGCAAGGATCAGTATGTTTTAGCCGCGAAGAGGCGCAGGAGACGCAAAAAAGTGGGACTGAGCTGATTGGCCGCGAGGTCTGGGCTGCAACGACCGGGACGCCGTGCCGACCCTCAATTTATTCTTGTCCGTTAACACCGCTGTTCTGCGGTTCATATCCAACTGCGGAATTTAGGATAATCGGCATCGCTTCCCCCGTGTAAAATGCCACATCGGACGGCGGAAGGGAAGGCGCGGAGACTCCTCCGCGGATGGATCGGGCAGGGTTCGCTTACCCCTGAATCATACGCCGGAACTCCGCCTCATCGATTACGGGCACGCCAAGCTGCCTGGCTTTGTCGAGCTTGGAACCCGCCTCGGCTCCGGCCAGAAGGTAACTTGTCTTTTTGCTCACGCTGCCCGAGCCCTTGCCACCAGTAACGAAACTATGTCCTCGCGGTTTGATGCCCTCTGCTATTTAATAAGAAGAAAGGCTACCAACTGTTGTTATGGGAGAAATTACATTCCTTGTCCAAGGATCTGCTGTAGAGCCCTATGTCGTGCGATTCACGAAGAACGGCAGTAACTTGACTGCACATTGCACATGCCCGGCTGGAGTTATCGGACAATACTGCAAGCATCGCTTCCGAATCCTCAAAGGAGATAACGAGGGAATAGTAAGCGGCAATCAAGAGCAAGTAAAGGAGGTTGCTTCTTGGCTAAGCGGCACTGATGTCGAGACCGCCCTACACGATGTCCGCTCTGCGGAAGAACGTCTTGAAGCAGCCAAACGCGAATTCGCGGTTTTTAAGAAAAAACTGGCACGGGCGTTAATGAATTGATTCCTGCGGACGTCGACTGATTTTCAGAATTCTTATCGCACCGTCAAAAGTCGGAGAAATTCGGCTTCATCGATAATAGATATGCCATATTTGCGGGCGTCATTGAGCTTCGTACCTGCTCCAGGACCCGCGACAACCAAGTCGGTTTTCCGACTAACGCTTCCGGCCACATTTCCTCCAAGAGCGCGAATCTTATCTTGGGCTTCATTGCGAGACAGAGTGGAAAACGTCCCAGTAAACACTACGCTTTTCCCGAAAAATGGGGACGCGGTGTTTGCATGCTTCGACGACGTCGGCGCGATGCCAAGTTCGTCCATTCGCTCTAATACACGCACCCCTCTTTCGCTACTGAACCAGCTCAAAACCGAACGAGAAGCTACAGGACCAACAGTAGCAACCGCATTACGTGGCGGTGGATTTTTGCTCGCCGCAGGTTTTGCGAGGCCAGAAGCAATCAACCGATTACCCAATGCGTCGGCCAAGCTCTTGTATTTCTCGTAGTCTGGACGCATCCGGTTCCGCTCCTCAATTGACTTCGCCTTATTCTCCTTGGTCGTGGGGCTATTCCTCAGCATCTCACTGTTCAGCTGATCAAGCTCGACGTAATCTCTGAGGATGCTCGATGAAGCCACTTCCTTAAGACTACTGTGCAATGAGGCTATGTCGTGCGCTGTTTCTTCACCCACTTCTGGAATCGCGAAGGCAAGGAGCCAGCGTGCGAGTGGCAACTGTTTTGCCCGCTCAATTGCCTCCAATATTTTTCGAGCGTTCTTTTCCCCGAAGATCCGAGGTTCCACGTCGGAACCCAAATTCAAATCGGCAAGCTTGTCCGTGCTAAGTGTAAACAGGTCTAGAGGTTCTGCCACTAGACCACGTTCGACAAGTTTCTCAGCGATAATTCCGCCCAAGCCTTCCAAGTTTAGAGCACTCTTGGAGGCAAAGAAATCCAGCCTTCTTGTTAATTGGGCAGGACAGTAAAGATTGGGACATCTAATCGCCACTTCTCCCTCAATCTGAATGACCGCCGTGCTGCATTCGGGGCACTTGTCGGGGAATTGGTAGGGCCGGCACTCCGATACACGGCGTTGCAGGTTGACTTCGATCACCGCAGGAATGACTTCCCCCGCCTTTTCCACCCGGACATAGTCGCCGACCCTGATGTCCTTGCGGGCGATCTCGTCACGGTTATGCAGCGTTGCACGGGCGACAGTGGAGCCCGCAAGCAGCACTGGCTCGAGTTCCGCCACCGGTGTGAGCACACCCGTGCGACCGACCTGGACAGTGATGGCGTTGATGCGGGTTTCAGCGCGCTCGGGTTCGAATTTATATGCGATGGCCCAGTGGGGCGCCTTGCTCGTGCTGCCGGCGTCGCGTCGCAGCGCGAACGAGTCGAGCTTGGTCACGGCGCCGTCCGTGCCATAGGCGAAGGCGTGCCGGAGTTTGTCGAGTTCGCGCACCGCTTTCCAGGCCTCGTCGATGCCCCGAACCGGCCAGAATTTCTCCACGGTAGGCAGACCCCATTGCTTCACCAAGGCCAGAAATTCACTCTGAGAATCCGCGACGGCCGGTTCACAATAGCCAATGCCATAGAGCACGATCTCGAGCTTCCGCTGCGCGACCAGCCTCGGGTCGAGCTGCTTGATGGTACCGGCGGCCAGGTTGCGCGGATTGGCGTACAACGCCTCGCCCGCCTCCTCGCGTTCCTGGTTGATGCGCTGGAACTCCGCCGTTGTCAGGTAAATCTCACCGCGAATCTCTATGGCTCCGGGCGCCGGTTGTAGCTTCGTGGCCTTTAGCTCGGGTGGCAGCGTGTGGATGGTTCGGACGTTGGCCGTGACGTCGTCGCCCTCCTCGCCATTTCCACGGGTGACTGCACGCACAAATCGGCCGTTCTCGTAGGTCAGGCTCACGGCCAGACCGTCGATCTTCGGTTCCACGACATAGGCCAGATCCTCGCGCCCGAAAAGCTTGGCAAGCCGCTGGTGAAAGGCGCGGTATTCCTCCTCCGAATAGGTGTTGTCGAGGCTCTGCATCGGCTGGCGGTGCCGGTACGTGGCAAACCCCTCCAGCCGGTCGTCGCCCACACGCTCCATCGGAGATGTCCCGACGGCCAACGAGGGGGATTGCTTCTCCAACTCTGCCAGCTCGTGCTTCAGGATATCGTATTCGAAGTCGCCGATCTCCGGCTGGGCGCGGCGATAATAAAGCTCATCATGCCGGGCGATTTGTTCGCGCAGCTCGGCGATGCGTTTCTTGGCCTCTGCCGGTGACATGATTACCAGCTTGAGGGAAAGTTTGTCCGTCGTCGCGGAGAAAATGGGCCTTTCGTCAAAGGGCGGGCATAAGGAGCTTGGGACGAACCACCTCGCCCCTGTGGCCACCACCCCACTTTTTCGAATACTGGCAAAGGAACCCGGTCATTCAATTTGTTCACCTAGGGTCTAATGCGACCGGGCTCGCATGTCCCGCTCCGTGAATGGACGCAGGGCCGTGACTGAAGCCGCTTCTTGGAATGGGCCAAAAGGCTCGTCGCAAGAAGCGGCTTTGGTCACGATGGATTTGGCGCCGGGGGAGCGAACCTCTCCTGACGCTGCCAGGGTGCGCGGACGGCTGGCCGCCGGCCGGCCACATGCCTCTTGCCTCTTCCTAAACGGTGCACACACTATATAATACATTGTCGATGAACGTCTCCGACCAACCATCCCCAATGGATCTCAAAGGGCGGAAAATCCTCGTCGTGGACGACGACCGTCTTAACACCCGCATCATTCGAGGCATACTGAGGCCCCAGGGTTATGAAGTCGCCGATGCCGATTCCGGCGAAGCCGCGCTGGCCGCATACCCGCAGTTTCTGCCCGATCTCGTGCTGCTCGACGTGGTGTTGCCCGGCCTCAACGGTTTCGAGACCTGCCGCAGATTCAAGAGCCTCTACGGCGACGCTTGTGCGCCGATCATCTTCATCACCGCCAGGAGCGAATCTGAAGATGTGGTCGAAGGCTTGGCTGCGGGCGGCGTCGATTATCTGCCCAAACCTTTCCGGGCAAAGGAGGCGCTGGCCCGCATCCGCACCCATCTGCAAAACCGCCTTCTGCTGGAACAGCTCAGCAAGGCCAACGCCGCGAAAAACCGCCTTCTCGGAATGGCCGCGCACGATCTTCGCAATCCTCTGGCGTCCATCCGCGGCCTGACGGAGTTTCTGCGCGACGGCACGGTCGGCCCCCTGTCCACGGACCAGCTCGATCTCGTCAACAACATTCACGATGCTAGCCAGTCGATGCTCGAGCTCGTCAACGAACTCCTCGATGTCTCCGTGATTGAGGCGGGCGAACTCAAGATCAACCGTGCCCCGGTTTCGCTCACGGCCCTGATTGAAAAGGCGGTCTATCTGAACAACATCAACGCCACGCAAAAACACACCCGGATTGTGCTGCAGACGTGCGACCTGCCCCAGCCCTATCTGGTCGACGCTCAGAAAATCAAGCAAGTCCTCGACAACCTGCTCAGCAACGCGGTCAAGTTCTCCCCGTCCGGCTCCACCATCACCGTGCGAATGGAGGCAGGGGCTAACGGCTGCTCCGTCTCCGTCCGGGACCAGGGCCCGGGCATCCCGAAAGACGAGCAGCATAAGTTGTTCAAGGACTTCGGCCGCACGTCAGTCCGCCCCACCGGCGGAGAAAAAAGCACGGGGCTCGGCCTCGCCATCTGTCGCAAAATCATGGAAGCACACCGCGGCACCATCAGCGCCGCCAATCATCCCGACGGAGGTTGCGAATTCCAGATAACCCTCCCGTCCTGATATGCCTTTTACCGGCAAAGTGCTTGTTTGCGAGGAGAAGGTCCACCTCCGCAGATTATTGTCGCTCATCGTCAAATCGCTGGGCCAGCACGTCTTGTTCGAGGCCGCTGACGGCGAGGAGACGCTGCTGCTCTACCAAAGCGTAAAACCTGACCTCGTCCTGCTCGACGTGAACATGCGCCAGAGGGACGGCATCCAGACAATCCAAGCCCTCAAACAGATCGATCCCGACTGCCTCGTCGTCATCCTTACCTCACTCGTCAACCACCTGACGGCCGAGGAATGCCTGCGTCTGGGCGCCGCCGACTGCCTGCGAAAGGACCTCCCACGAGAGGAGATTGCCGTTCAACTGGCCAGGATCATCGATGCCTGCTTTGGTGACATACCCGCTTGATTTTACTCATGAATCTGCCCCCGGAGGAATCACCAGCAGGAAATTCCTCCGGTTCCTCCCGCGCCCGGGGGGAATCACTCGCAACGCCGGCTGCAAGGGCTGCGTCGATTCCATGAGTTAGAGCGTTTTCGGTTTAGATTGACGCTTTTTGTAGCCGAGGTCGCTGACCCCGGGACCCCCTCCCGACCGGCCTCAACGACGCTGGCTACAATTGTGCACGTCCTTGAAAACAGAAAATGCCCTAGTGCCGATCGCCGAGGAGAACAGCCCAGTCGATTTCGAAGGATCGCAGCGTGCAGACGATTGCCCGCGCACCCGTCAAGATCGGGTTGTGTACGTCAAGTCAGCAAAAAGTAGATCGGTGGTAAGGCGGATTGGTGAGTTAAGAAGATTTATGAGGAGGGTTGAAGGGAGGAGGCGAAGCTTCCTCCCTTGCCCGGATTGAGCGGAGGGTGGCAGGGAGGCGGTCAGCCTCCCGCCGGTTAGGCGACCTTGCGGTCGAAGAGCGGTTTTTTGAGGGCCTCGCGCAGCAGGTCCATGTTGAGGTAGCGGTTTTCGTCGACCCATTCCTCGTGGGTCTCGACGGCGAGGGCCTGGACCAGCCGCAGGCAGCTCGCTTCCGGCTGCCCGGGCGATGTGCTGATTTCAACCGGGGAACCCCGCCATTGCAGCCAGGATTGTTTCAGTATTCAGGCAAACCCTTCCGGCCGAACCTGCCCCCGCGCCAGATGGATCGGCGACCCGATCCCGGGAGGGCAGGGTCTGGCCGTGCCTGGCTGCCGCCTGACGGCCCAAGCAATATAGTTTCGACCCCGGCCTCCGGCGCGACAATAGTTTTCCCGTGCCTCTTCTGGTCAGTCCCCTCCCCTCGCGCTCCCGATGGCGCATGCTGCCGGTGTGGATAGCCTCAATTCTGTTCGTGATCGGATTGTGCCTTGTGCTCTACCTCCGCGAGGCACGCCTGCTCGAGCATTCCATCCGCGATCGCGAGACCTACCGTGTCGGGCTTTTTACGCGACTCCTCGCCGAGGATGTTCTCGACGTCACGGCCGACCTGCGGGCCTTCAGCCATAGCGACGCGCTGCAGGATTTTCTCGTCGAGGGCCAAACCGAGTCCCTCGACTGGCTCGCCAAGGAGTGGCTGCGTTTCAGCGACCCAAGAGTCGGCTACGACCAGATCCGTTACATTGACGAAACGGGGCAGGAACGCGTCCGCGTGAATCTCCTCGACGGCATCGTGCCCGCCGCACAACTGCAGGACAAGTCCAGCACCGCATACTTCCGCGCCACGCGCGGACTTTCCGCCTCGGCGGTCTACATCTCGGCGTTCGATCTCAACGTCGAAAACGGGGTGGTGGAGCAACCGCTCAAGCCGATGCTGCGCTTTGCCACGCCCGTCTTCGACCCGGCCGGCCGGTGGCGGGGTCTCGTCGTCATCAACTATCTCGGCGCCCGCCTGATCGATCGTTTCGTCACGCTGGCCCCCGCCTATCAGCACCGGCTCCGGCTGCTCAATGCCGACGGCTACTGGCTGCGCGGCGCGCGGCCCGGGGATGAATGGGGGAACATGCTGCCCGGTGGCACGTCCCGTACGCTGGCACGCACCGCGCCCACGCTGTGGCGGGAGATTGCGACCCGCGACGAAGGCCAGGTGCGTTTTGCCGGGGGGCTCTTCACGTGGCAGCAGCTCTCGCCCACGAGCATCCTTAATCACGGCGGCCTGCCGGGCCAGGCCGCCGACAGGTTTCTGGTCCTCGCGTCCGACTTTGACGACACCGAGTGGATTCAGGCGTTCCGCCCGTTGCAGGTGACCTTTCTGTTCGTCGGCCTCATCCTGCTCGGGGCCACTTCGTTCGGCGTGTGGATCTACGGCAACCGGCGCGAGGCCGCGGAGCGGCTGCAACGGGCTTCCGAGCTCAACATGGCGATTCTCCGGGCGGCCAACGTCTCGGTCATCTCCACCGATGCCGCCGGGACGATCACCGCCTTAAATCCCACGGCCGAACGCTGGCTCAGCTGGCGCGCTGACTGCGGAGCTCGGCCGCCCCATCGCCCCCGATTTCGAGGTTTTTGTCGCCCGTGTCCGCGCCTACGGCCTCGACGAGCGCGAATGGACCTACGTGCGCAAGGACGGCGAGCGCTTTCCCGTCTGGCTATCGATCAGCGCCTTGCACGACGGGAGCGGCGCGGTCACCGGCTTCCTCGGCGTGGCCGTCGACATCACCGAGCACAAGGAAGCCGAGCAGGCCCTGCATGAGGCCAGCGCCGCCGCTCAGGAATCGACGCGGCTGAAGTCGCAGTTCCTCGCCAACATGAGCCACGAGATCCGCACGCCCATGAACGGCATTGTCGGCATGGTTGATCTCCTGCTCGACACGAAACTGACCGACGAGCAGCGCTCGCTCGCCAACACCGTGCGCACGAGCGCCGACGCATTGCTGACGATCATCAACGACATCCTCGACTTTTCAAAGATCGAGGCCGGCCAGCTCGTCTTCGAAGCGATGCCGCTCGACCTGCGCGAGCCCATCGAGGGCTGCCTCGGACTCGTCGCCGAACGCGCCCATGCCAAGGGTCTCGAGCTCGCCTACCTCATCGAGGAAAACGTGCCCACCCAGGTCATCGGCGACGCCGGGCGGCTGCATCAGGTGCTGCTCAACCTCGTGGGCAACGCCGTGAAGTTCACCGACCAGGGCGAGGTCGTCGTACGCGTCGCCAAGCTCGCGGAATCCAACTGCCGCGTGCGGCTGCGGTTCGCGGTGCGCGACACCGGCATCGGCCTGTCGGCGGAGCAGCAGGAGCGTCTCTTCCAGCCGTTCGTGCAGGCCGACGGCAGCACCACGCGCAAATACGGCGGCACCGGCCTCGGCCTCGCCATCTGCCGGCAGCTCGTCAGCCTGATGCATGGCGAAATCGGGATCGAGAGCGAGCCGGACCGCGGCTCGACCTTCTGGTTCACGGTGGAGTTTCCGATCCAGGACGCCGTCCCCAGGGTCATCCCGCACCGGGCCGTCCTCGCCGGCCTCCGCGCCCTCGTGGTCGACGACAACGCCACCAATCGTGAAATCCTCTCCCGTCAGCTCGCCGCGTGGCGGGTCGAGTGCACCACCGCCACGCACGGCGCCGAGGCGCTCGCCGCACTGCACACTGCCGCCGCTGCCGGGACGCCGTTTGCCTTCGCAGTGCTCGACATGCAGATGCCGGGCATGACCGGTCTGCAGCTGGCCCAGGCAATCCACGCCGATCCGGCAATGACAGACATGAAGATGATCCTCCTCACCTCGATGGGGCGCACCCTCACTCGCGCTGAGCTGGACGCGGCCGGCGTGGGCCGCAGTCTCGTGAAGCCCGTGCGCCAGGCGCAGTTGCACGAGGCCCTGACCGTGATGCTTGGCGGCTCCGGCCGCGGCACCGCCGCACCATTCCCGCCCGCACCTGCCGCGCCGCCACCGGCCGGATTGCCTCCCTCCACCGATCTCCGGCTCCGCATCCTCGTGGCCGAGGACAACCTGGTGAACCAGCACGTGGCCCGCCGGCAGCTCGAGAAATTCGGCTACCAGCCCGTCATCGTCGATAACGGCACGCAGGCCGTCGCCGCCGCGCAGGCAGAGCCGTTCGACGTGATTCTCATGGACTGCCAGATGCCCGAGATCGACGGCTTCGAGGCCACGCGCCGCATCCGCGCCTGGGAGGCTGAACGCCGCGCCGCCGGGGACGCCACCGGACCGATCTACATCGTGGCCATGACCGCGAATGCCATGAAAGGCGACCGGGAGGATTGTCTCGCCGCCGGCATGAATGACTATGTGATGAAGCCCGTGCGGACGAACGACCTTGCCGCCGCCCTGGCCCGTGCGCCGGCAGCCCAACGCTAGCCTCGACCTCGCATGTCAGTGAGCCTTCGGTCTGTCCATCCCCCAGGGCTGGATTGCCGCGATTGCACCAGCGGTGGGACGCGACGCCGCCTTCCCTGTCAGCCTGCACGTAAAATTATCCGTCTTTTATTGCAGGGGCTATTCTGCTATCTGCACTGGTCTAACCGAACCGCCCAACGGCACGCTTGACCGCATAGCCGAAATGGAAGCCGGTTGGACCTACTCCCTCATACCAATGGAAATTGAAATCACCGAAGTTCCACCGCTGAAGCCCGGTGAGCTTTCGTTGCTCAATATGCACTCGCTGCTGAACATTCTGAATGTTCTCCAGGGTGAAACCATGCTGATCGGCCAGGAGCTGGCTGACGATCCCGATCTGCTGCGCGAAAGCCTGGCGGTCTGCGGACGGGTGAAAGCATCGTTTTCCGACACAGCGGCCGCGCTGCGATTTGCCGCCCGGGTGCGGGAGGAGGAGCAATTCATCCTCAATGAAATCGCTGCCCAATCCGCCCGCTTCCCCTCCCGGGAGGCCAGTCCCGAGATCCGAGAATCACTGGAGAACATCCGGAGCGTGTTTCACATCCTCGAGGTGCGCGCCCAGGAGATCCTGACCCGCGCCAGTGAGCCGGGCAAATGGATCGAAATCCCCATCGACAGGTTGCGGATGGATTTTCAGGAGGTCTTTGCCGCCATCGAGAAGAACAGCCACGGCCGCTTCCGCATCATCTACAACCTGGCGCTGCAGCAATCCCTCGATTATTATGTCGATTTCGTGGTTGAGGGCGCTCGCAGTTCCATCGTCTCCCTTCCGCTGCTTTTCAAGGACGTGATGCGCGATCTCATCGCCAACGCCCGCAAATACACCGCACCCGGGGGGACGATCAATGTAGGTCTGTGCGAGTCGGACAAGGAACTGCGCTTCGTCGTCCAGGATTCCGGCTGCGGCATCCCGCCGGATGAAATCCAGCGAGTCGTGCACTTCGGGGTGCGCGGCAGCAACGTCCAAAAGGTGCGCACGATGGGCGGCGGCCTGGGACTAACCAAGGCATTCCTTGTCACCAAGCAGTTCGGCGGCCGCATGTGGATCCGGTCCGGACTTGGAGTGGGGACGCGAATCACGATTACGCTTCCCCGCCCGTCGGAGGCCGGCGCCGCGCCCTATGCCTCCAGGGAAGTTTTCAGCCTTTCAGCCAGCAGTCGCTGATCGCGCCCTCGCCCCGCCCTGGGGAAGCGGGTGGCAAGAGCTGCAACTGGCAGCCGGGCACGCACCGGGATGGGAAGACCGAGCCGGCTGCGCACATTGCCCCGGAGGGTACCCCCCATTGGTGGCATCAGGGCAGACATTGAAATCGACGCCCCAACCCGTGCCGCCGCACGCCCAGGGAAAGATGACAATTATGTCATGCCCCGTACAGGTTCAACTCTACGTCCACGGGTAGGCTTGGGCATGATTCAATGGCAGCTCGCTCGTGTCCTCATCGTCCTGTGCCTGTTCGGCACGATCCCCCTTCTGGCCCAAAAAACGGAGAACGGCACGGTCATCGGCTTTGTGTTCAACAAAAAAACCGGCCGGCCCATCGGCACGGCCACCCTGGTCCTGAGGAATAAAATCGGGGACAAGATCGCACAGACCTCCGTATCGGACGACAGCGGAGCCTTCGAGCTGAAAGGCGTGCCATACGGCGAATACCGGCTGGTATATGGCACCCCCGGATCCGGCAACCAGTCGACGCCCTATTTCACCGTGGACGCATCCCACCGCTGGCAAAATCTCGGCCGGCTGGACCTCGCGGGCGCCGTCGTCGTGACGATGGACAAGTTCGAGGTGGTTGCCCGGCAGGAAGCCTTTCTCAATTCAATCGACCGCAAGGTTTACAATGTCGGCCTGGACCTCCAGAGCCTGTCGGGCTCGACCAGCGACCTGCTGCAGAACATCCCCTCGGTGGAGGTCGACATCGAGGGCAACGTCAGCCTGCGCGGTTCCGAAAGCGTCCTGATTCTGATCAACGGCAAATCCTCCACGCTCATGGGAGCGAACCGTGCCGCGGTGCTCGAGCAGATGCCGGCCGATTCGATCGAGAGGATTGAGGTGATCACCAATCCGTCGGCCAAATACAAGCCGGACGGCACCGCTGGAATCATCAACATCGTCCTCAAGCACAAACGCGAGGTGGGATACTCGGGCAGCGTCCGTGTCACCGGCGGCACCAATCGCCGCTACAGCGGCGGCGTGAACGCCAATTTTAATCCCGGCAAATACAACCTCTACGGCAACTTCAGCCTCCGGCAGGATAGTCGTCCGCGTTATTACGAGAACAGCCGCTGGCATGTCGATGCCGACACCGGCAAGGTCGTCTTCACGGACCAGCTGACCCGCGAGACCTCACGGCCCCTGTCTCGCATCGCCCAGGCCGGCGTGGACTACACCCTCGACGACCGGAACAAGCTCGGCGCCGCGATAAATTACAACTACCGGACGTCGCACCACCACGCCATCCAGACCAACATCTCCCGCGACGACGCCGGCGTCATCACTAGCAGCTACGACCGGACCAAGACTGATCCCGAGTTTGAGAAGGAGGTGGAATTGACGACGCTGTACCAGCACAGCTTCCCGCAGAATGGCCGGGAGCTGAACCTCGAGCTGAGGCACGGGGAGGAGACGGAGCAGGAGGACAACCATTACGCGAACATCTACCATGCCCCGCTGGCCCCGACCACGTACGACAACGCTCTGATCCGGGAGAATAACACGAGCACGGAAACCATCGCCGAATACGTTCACCCATTGGGCGACGACTCGAAGATTGAGGCGGGGTACAGCCGGCTGGGGAATAAAAGCGACATGGATTATATCGGCACCTTCTTTGATCCTGCGGCCCAAGCATGGGCCGTTGATTCGACGGCAACCAACCGTTTCCTCGTCGACGAAGCCATCCATGCCTTTTACACGACCTACGGCCGGCCCGTCGGCAGCTTCGGTCTTCTCGGTGGGCTGCGGGTTGAGAAAGCGTTCGTCGACTCCAACCAGGTAGCCACCCAGACCGTCAACAGCAACGACTACTTCCGCCTCTTCCCCACCCTGCATCTGACCTACAATCTGACGGACTCCTGCCAGCTGCAGTTGAATTACAGCCGCCGCGTCCGGCGGCCCGAGGGCGACGATCTGAACCCGTTCCCCGAATATCAGGATCCCTATAACCTGAAGGCCGGCAATCCGCATCTGAAGCCCGAGGACATCCATTCCATTGAGACGGGAATTCAGTACAGGAACAACGAGACGACATACCTGGCCGCGCTCTATTACCGCCACCTGTACCACGGCTTTACCGACGTCGCCCGCTATATCGACCGTACTACGCTGCTGACCACGAAGGAAAACCTCGCGACCAACCGTTCGGCGGGCCTGGAATTGGCTGCCTCCAGCAATATCGGCAGTCTCGCCACCATCAACCTCAGCTCGGATGCCTACTACGAGCAGATCGATGCGAGCAATCTCGGGTTCAGCGATAAAAAGTCCACGGTTACCTGGAATGCAAAGTTCAACACCAACGTGCACCTGACGAAAAGCATCATGCTCCAGATCAATACGAATTATAAGGCGAAGCGGTTGACGCCCCAAGGCTACCGCCACCCGGCCTTCGTGACCAACCTCGGTCTGCGGTATGAATTGCAGGACAATAAGACCTCCTTTATCCTCACGGTTTCAGACGTGTTCGATTCCTACAAGGAGCGGACTCTCGTCGACACCCCGATCCTACACGAGGAAATCATCCGCCGGAAGACCGCGCGCGTCATTTACGCCGGGCTGATTTACAATTTTGGCAAGCCGTCAAAGAAATCGAAGGACGACTCGCTGCAATACGACAACCAAATCTGAACCCAGCGGCGCGGGTTGGACCAATGGGCAAGGGCACAGCTTAACCTTCCGGAGCCGCACCGCCGGGAGGGGGATGGCCCCGGCCGGCCTGGCGCATGGATGCCCTGATCCGCTGGAGAGTGGCGGCGGACGCCGCGCTCTTCGGCAGCGAAACGGCTTCCAGGTCCGCCAGCCAGCCCGCCATTGACTTGCTCCGGAGCCGAATCAGTGTCGCACTGCCTCGCCGCAACGCGGCGCCGTGCGCCATCCCACGAATGCATTTTCACCTATGAGTGAACCAGTCGCATCCCAAACAGCGGGACAAATGATTGTCGCTTATTTCCGCGATTTCGGCGTCCTGAAGGAAACCCGCAGGGAATACTGGGGCATCCAGATCGTCAACTTCCTGGACTGCACATTTTACTTTGCGATGCTGACCATCGCCTCGCTGTTTCTGTCTCATGATCTGGGCATGAGCGATCAAAACGCCGGCCGCACAATCGCTCTCTTCACTTCGTCCACCACCATCCTGCTCACCGTGTCAGGCATGTTTTGCGACTGGCTGGGCATCCGGCAGTCCCTGCGTTTGTCGATGTGGGCGATGCTGCTACTGCGGGGGGCGATGGTGGCCGTCGGCCTGATGCCCGCACTGCCGCACCGCGGCCTGCTGGCGGCCGTGCTGCTGGTGCTCATGGCGCCGTTCATGGCTGCCATCCAGACGATTTTTCAGGCGTCGACCCAGCGCTACACCACCAAGCGCTCCCGCAGCGCCGGCTTCAATCTTTGGTACCTGTTCATGAACATCGGTGCCGCCGCCGGCGGCTACTCCATCGATTTCGTGCGCCTCGTCCTCCGGGTGCCCAATGTCCACATCTTCACCATGGGCGTCGGCACCGCCGTCCTCTGCCTCCTCTTCAGCGAATTGATGCTCCGCAACGAGGAACAACTCCACGGACCGGACGAAGGCCCGGTAACCCCGGGGGACACGCCCGTGCGAAAGAAGCCGCTGGAGATCATGCGCGATGTCATCCACGAGCCGGCGTTGTTCCGGCTGCTCGTTCTCATCGCACTCATCCTCGGCGTGCGCGCAGTCTACACCTACCTTTATCTCCTGATGCCGAAATACTGGGAGCGCACCATCGGACCCGACGCCGCCATCGGCGCGCTCAACATGATCAATCCGATCGGCATCGTCATCGGCCTGATCCTGTTCATCCCCCTCGCCAACAAGTTCAAGGTTTTCAACATGCTTGTCTTCGGCTCGATGGTGTCGGCCATCTCGCTCCTTCCCATGGCCGTCCCCTGGCGGATCTTCGGCACCGGCATCGCCCATGCCCATTACATCATGGCGATCCTTTGCATGGTCATCGTCACCATCGGCGAAGTCCTTTGGTCGCCCAAACTCTACGAATATACCGCCGCCATCGCGCCCAAGGGACAGGAGGGCACCTATCTCGGACTCTCGATGATCCCCTGGTTCCTCGCAAAAACCGTGGTGAGCTGGTTTTCCGGCGACATGCTCTCCTATTGGTCGCCGGAAAAAATCGCGGTCAACGGAACCGAAGTGCCCCTGCAGCAGGCCATGATCGCCAACCAGGTCGACTACTGGCACAGTCCGGCAGCCATGTGGCTCTGGCTTGGCCTCTTCGCCCTCGCCGGGTGCATCATTGCGGCCTTGCTGCGCAATTGGCTGACGCAAGGGGCCCACTGGAAGACCGCCCCCTCTCACGAATAAGGCCGAAGCTTTGTTGGCCACTGGTCGGCCTTGCGCTTGCGCTATCCTGCACCCTCCGGTCCGGGCCGAACGACCGAGGCAATGGACCGAAACGCCCAACCAACCTTTATTCCTATTAAGCAAGGTTTCAGCCTTGATTCAGGAATGGAGCGCATATTAGGGTTCAAATCCTGCCCCCATACCCTGCGGTCTTTTTCTCCCATACCCTGCGGTCTTTTTCTCCCAAATCCTGATATGATCCTACCCAAAATTAATCCCGCCATCGCCCTGCTACTTGCCGCCAGCGGTCTGTTCGTTGCGACCGCCAACGCCAGGCCCCCCGCGCCCAAGCCGCCCACCGCTGCCGACGCCGCCTTTTGGCGGCAGAACGGGCGCACCTTGCCCACACCCGAGGTTCTCCAGCCGACGATCGATCCGGCGCTGCCGGCCTATGTGCCGCGCAAGGACATCGAACTCTCGGGCAGCTTCAAGGGAGCGTGCTCGGATGTGCTGCCCGGCGTCGCCAAGAGATGGATCGCGGCCTTCCAGAAATATTACCCCAAGGTGCAGATCGAGGTTCCGCCCCCTTATTCCGGCCGCTATGGCGCCGGTGAGCTGGTGAAAGGCGACCGTGACTTCGCCCTCGTCTCACGGGAGTTGATCCCGACCGACGTGGAAGGTTTCACCAAGAAATTCGGCTACCCTCCGCTGAGCGTGCCGATCATGGGCGGCAGCTACCGGCACTTCGGCTTCCTGGATGCCATCGGGGTCTTCGTCAACAAGGACAATCCGATCGACAAGATTTCCTTTGCACAGCTCGATGCGATTCTGTCGACGACGCGGCATCGCGGCCTGGCGCCCATCACCAAATGGGGCCAGCTCGGCCTCACCGGCGAGTGGGCCGACAAGCCGATTCATGTCTGGGCCATCAAGCCTTGGAACGGCTTTGAGGAATTTGTCCGCCAGCGGGTGCTCATGCCCGGCAGCCAGCGCGGGGAATGGCGCGAGGACTTGAACTTCACCCCAACCGTGTTCCCGGTCTCCCCGGCGGTCGCCAAGGATCCTTATGCGATTGGATATGCCGGGATCGCCTACGTCGGCGAGGACGTCAAATTGATCGCCCTCCAGAAGGATCCGGGCGGCCCCTTCGTCCCGCCAAGTTACGAGGAAGTGGCCCTCGCCAACTATCCGCTCAGCCGGCTTGTTTTCCTCAACGTCAACAAGGCGCCGGGCAAGCCGCTTAACCCCGCGCTCGAGGAATTCATCCGCTTCATCCTCAGCAAGGAAGGCCAGCAGTGCGTCCTCGACCAGCAGCTCTACATCCCGCTGCGAGCCGAACAGGCCAAGACCAGCCGCGCGCTGCTTGTCCCGTAGCCGAACTCCCGCCGGCTGGCAGTCGCGTTATCCTTTCCGTTCCCAACAACTCCTAACTAACTCAGAAATAAATGAAAATACCTCATGTCACCCTAGTTCTTGTCACTCTGGCTCTCGGTCTTGTCTCCAGCGCTCTTTCAGGCGCAGAGCAGCCCGGGTGGATCAATGCGGCCGATAACAAGATCCATGCCCAGAAGCTGGTCAACGAGCAGATGGCCAAGTTCAAGAATATCGATATTAAGTTTCTTGGCCTGCATGCCGTGGCTCCCGGCGAGAAGGAGCAGAAGATGATCGCGTGCACTCATGACCGCATCAACAAGCCAGATTCCGAGGACGACTATTGGGTCAGCCAAAAGCACTGGACCCTTGTCTTCCAGAAGCTGGCCGAGCCGGAAGTCATTGAAGTGATGATTCCCCTGCAGGATGCCTCCGGCAACGTCATCGGGACTGCCTGCTTCATCTTCAAGGGCTTCAAAACGGGCGACAGCGAATATCCGTATTACATGCGCGCGGTGGCGATGCGGAACGAGATGGCCCGGGCCACCCCCAGTCTCGCGGCACTTTTCCAGCCAATCCAATAAGCCCCCCGGTCAGCGTTGCGTGTCTCGCGGCAAGCATTGCTCGCTATATCCAGACTGCAACGCTGCCGGATAGGTGCCGTAGAACGGCGGCCACGCTAAGCATCTCCCCGTCGTCACTGGTCCGCATGGCATCGAACCGATGCCATGCGGACCACGCATTAATCGATGTGCTTGCCAAGCCTCCGCCCCCTTCCGCGCAGAAGGAATTCGTCCGCTTTGTTCTGCGCCGGGCCGGATTACAGCGGTTTAAGTAAAACTGTGGCCGAGAGGCCTGAGGAAGACCGCATCGTAATGACTGGAGCCGCGGCGACCCGCCGCGGCATCGGACCCGCCTCGCGGGCGGGTCGCCCGCGCTTCAGCGGCAGGACACGGCCACGAAGTTTTTTAAACCACTGTAGTCCCCAGCGAAAAGAAGCTTTTGACCCCGCACCGGAATCCGGTGCGGGGCTTTTTAATGCCCTCTCCCTTCCCTAATATGAAAACCCTCCCCCTGTTTCTCCTTGCAACGCTCGCCACGAGCGCTGCGCTCCGGGCCGCCGGACCGCTCGATCCGGCCCTGCCCGCCTATCAGCCGGAAAGCGCCGTTGCCGGCGATTTTAGCAGCGTCGGCCATGATGCGATGGAACCGCTGCTCAATGCCTGGCTTGGCGCCTTCCAGAAAGTCCAGCCCCAGATCAAGCGGGGATCGCACTGGGAACACGTGACCAACTCGACGGCCGTGGGCGCGCTGATCATCGAAATCGCCGATGTCGCCCCGATCGCCCGCGAACCCTGGCATTCCGAATTGGAACCCTACCGGATACACTTCAAAGGCGACATGATGACGGCTCCGTACCTGGTGCGGGTCGGATCGGGCAGCTTTCAGTCGCCGGGCAAGGCCGGCGTGATCGGCATCTACGTTCATGCTTCCAATCCCCTGCAGAAGATCTCGTACACCCAGCTGGAGGCCATCTTCGGCACGGCCCGTCGGCGCGGCGCTCCGGCCGAATTGCGCACCTGGGGGCAGCTGGGCCTGACCGGCGAATGGGCGCAACGGCCAATCGTGGGGATAGGGTTTGCCAACTACAGTGGTGTCGCGCAGCTGTTTCGCCGGCGTGTGCTGCAAGACGGCTTCTGGCGCGCCGATGTCGAGGAGATGCCCGGCCTGCCGGACATCGTCAGGAAAGTGGCCAGCACGCCTGGCGCGATCGGCTATGGCGGATTTATCGATGCGCCGGGGACGAAAACCCTCGCGCTCGGCGAAACCGATGCCGGACCGTTCGTCACCGCCTCTGCCGAGACCGTGGCTAACCACAGCTACCCGTTCAGCCGTTACATCTACCTGGCGGTCAACCGCCGGCCGGGCGCCCCCCTGCCGCAGAAGACCAAGGAGTTCCTGTCGTTCGTGCTCAGTCGCGAAGGGCAGAAAATCATCGCCGACTTTGAGCATTTCTTCGCGCTCAGCGCCCAGGATGCCGGTGAGGAAAGGGCCAAGCTTTCGGGCTATCTACCGCCGCTCGATCCGGGTCTTCCCGCCTATCAACCGCCTGCCACTCCCGTGGCCGGGGCCATCAGCAGCGTCGGCAGCGACGGCATGAAGAGCCTCATGGATCTCTGGATGCGTGAGTTCTGCCGCCTGCAGCCGGGGGTGCACAAGGGCGCGCGATGGGACCACCCCGGAACCCTGGTTGGCTTTCATTCTCTCATGGCATGTGAGACCGACCTTGCCCCAATGGGGCGGGAGATGTGGCCGGGCGAATCCGTGGTCTACAACGTGAAGTTCCATCGTCCGTACCCGCTCGAGATCAAGGTGGCGCGCGGCGGCTTCAACACGCCCCAGCGCACGACGGCCCAGGCGATCTTTGTGAACGAGAAAAATCCCCTGAAGGGCATCACCCTGCCGCAGCTCAAGGCCATCCTCGGCCGGCCGCAGACCATTACCACTTGGGGGCAGCTCGGCTTGACGGGTGAATGGGCGCAGCGGCCCATCGTCATCCACGTGCCGCCGCGTGTGGCGCCGAACTCCATGTACATGCAGGAGCGCGTGCTCGGCAACGGGGCGTGGAGCCCTACCCTGCACGAGGGCACGCTCGCCGAGGTTGCGGAGGCCATCGCCCGCGATCCGGGCGCTATCGGCTTTGGCGGTTTGGAGGAAGGCGGCCCCGGCCTCAAGGCCTTGGCGGTGGCCGCCAAGGACGGCGGCGAATACGTGCCCATGGATTACCCCAACACCATGAACGGCCATTATCCGCTGACACGCTATATGTACGTTCGTCTGAACCGCGTGCCGGGCCAGCCGGTGCCGCCACAGATCAAGGAATTCTTCCGCTACATCCTCAGCCGCGAGGGCCAGGAGCCGGTGCGAACTTCCGCCTACTTCCCGCTGACCGCAGCGGAGGTGAAGGAGGAACTCTCCAAGCTCGAATAACACCAGGCATCCATCACCTTCGGACGATTAACAGCCAGGGGCGGCTTACCCAAGCCGCCCTTCGCTTTGCAGGGTAAAAAAAGGCGGCTCTGCTTCCCCCGCCCCAGAATATTCCCCGGACTGTTTCTGCAGGCCATCAGCGCGCCCCAAGGGCGGGTTTCGGAATGACCGTCGCCGGAAGGTTCAGCCGGTGCGACCACCGGCACCTCGGCAAGACCAGATCAATGGCGGTCGCGCCAACCCGGTTGGTCATCGTCTGGCCGCCGGGCGATCCCATAGCCTCGGACGCCATCGCCCGATGCCGAGATCGTCGCCAGTCAGCCGGTTGCCAGCTGCCGCGCCAGCCAGTCCGCCGCGCTGCCGCTGGTCGGCTGCCGCAGCAGGTCGTGCAACCGCGTCATCTGCGCATGCGCCTGTTCGCGCCGGACCGGATTCCCGGTGCAGTCGGCCAGCTGCCGGCCCAAGGCGGCCGCTGTCGCGGCGCCCTGTATAAACTCCGGATACATCGCCTCATTCAGCAGCAGGTTCGCCATGCCAATGTACGGTACCTTGACCAGCCAGCGGCCGAACAAATAGGTGAGCGGATTCGTGCGGTATACCACCGCGCCGGGGATGCCTGCCAGCGCGCAGTGCATCGACATCGTGCCGCTGCTCGTGAGCACGGCCGAGGCTGCAACAGGTAGGGACGGACCGCCGGGCCGTCCGCCGTTCGTCGGCTCTGACGGCGCGCCCAGCGGTCGCGCCCTACCTTCAGAAACGCACCGCAACTCGACCTTGTCCGCCAACGCCGGCCGGCCAGCCAGCACGCCGCGCAACACCACCGCCACCTCCTCGCTGGGATAGAGTGCCACCGCGCGGGCTGCCGGCTGGGTTCGGAGAAATTCCGCCAATCCCTCCAGCAGCACGGGGAAAATCCTCTCGACCGCCTGCCGGCGGCTGCCGGGCAGCAGCAGAATTGGTCCCGCTTCGTCGAAGCGCACCGGCGGGGCGTAATCGGCCGCGGCAAACGGGTGGCCCACGAACTCGACCGGAAGCATGGTGTCGGCGTAACACCCCGGCTCGAAGGGGAAGATTACCGCCATCGCGTCGAGATCGCGCGCCATGGCGAAGCGCCGCTTCGCCTTCCAGGCCCAGATTTGCGGGCTGATGTAGTACAGCGCCTTGATTCTGCCGCCGCCTTTCACCGTCAGGCCGCGTTCGCGCAGCGCCGCCGCCAGCCGCAGGTTAAAACCCGGATAATCCACCAGGCAGACCGCGCGCGGCCGGTACTGCCCGATCCAGCGCTGCGTCGCATCCAACAGCGCGCGATAAAACGAAAGATGCTTCAGCACCTCCACAAATCCGACGACCGAGGTCGCCGTGAGATCGTGCAGCAGTTGAGCACCCGCCGCCGCCAGGGCCGGACCGCCCAAGGCGGCGATCCTGAGCCCGGGACAGCGTGTCCGCAGCTCGCGCACCATCTTCGCGGCGTGCTCGTCGCCCGAATGCTCTCCGGCCACGATCAGCAGATCGACCGTTTCCGCCGCCGGCGGAGGCAGACCAAAGGGCAGCATGGTGTTCGTCGCACTCATGTCTCAGGTAGGGCGGGACCGCCGGGCCCGCCGTCGGTTGGCTCCCATTGCCACGGCCAATCTTCCGGATTTTCCACCAACCCTGTGCGGACGGGATTCATCCGAATATAGCTGGCCTTCTCCTCGAACGATTCATCGCTGCGCAGTCGGTGATCGAAGAAATCGCGCTGCCAATGGATGCCGGCCAGCTTGGCAGTGATCTCCTTAAATCCGGAGATCACTTTCGCCATGCTCTCCTCTTGCGAAAACGATACCAGCGCATGCAAATGGTCGGGCATCAGAAGCAGCAAATGCACATACCAGCATTTTGTTCGCTGCCGAAAGGCCACGGCCTCGAATAGGCTCTTGGCGATCGGCTGCCGACAAAACCGATCGAAACCGCGAGGCTGCCCGCAAATCGTGATGAAATATGTGGCGCCAGCGCGAACCCAGGCCGGAACTTCGTGCGGTAACTTCCTTCGCTGCGGCAATACGTTCATGATGTCACGGCGCGCCCAGCGGTCGCGCCCTACCATTTCCACCGGACCTCGAAGTCCTCGATGTCTCCGTGTTTCATTGTTTCCCGATTTTTCGGATCTGATCCGTGATCGCGATGGCGACCTCGAGGGCCGACTTGCCCAGCGCCGCACCGACCTTGGGCTGTCTCGCCCGGGCCACACTGTCCACGAAGTGCGCCAGCTCGATGGCGAGCGGCTCGCCCTTCTCAATGGGAATATCGTGCACGGGAATCGAACTGGCATCGCCCGGCTTCACCAACCCGATCTTCATCTTCATCCCGTAGGCAATGATGTCGCTCTTCTTCACCAGGTGCCCTTTCTGGTTCATGAAATCGAGGGAAAGATAGGCGTCGCCCTGAAAAACCCGGATCTCGCGGTTCTTTTTCAGGCTCATGCGGCTGGCGTTGAGGTTCGCCACGCAGCCGTTCTCGAACTGGATGCGCGCATTGGCGATGTCCTCGGTTTTCGAGAGCACACTGACGCCCACGCTCTCGAGGCGCGCAATGGGCGACTTTACCAGCGCCAGCACAATGCCAATGTCATGAATCATCAGGTCCAGCACCACCCCCACCTCCGTGCCGCGGGGTTGATAGGGCGCCAGTCGCTCGGTTGTGATGAATTGAGGGCAACTGACCTCTTTCTCGAGGAAGGCCATCACGGGATTGAAATGTTCCACGTGCCCCACCTGCACGACACAGCTGTTTTTCCGCGCCGCGGCCAGCACCTGCTCCGCCTCCCCCAGGCTGGCGCACAATGGCTTCTCGATGAGCAGATGGCATCCCTGCGCCAGCAATGGAAGCGCCACCGCCGCATGCTGGTCGGTTGGCACAACGACACTCACGGCGTCACAGGCCTCACCCAGCTCCGCGAGCGAGGCAAAACGCCGGCAGTTGTGGCGGGCGCAAATTTCGGCGGCGCGCGTGTCGCTGGTCTCGTAGATCCCGGCGAGCTCGGCCCCCGGCAACGAGGCATAGATTCGAGTATGATGCTGCCCGAGGGAGCCCGCGCCGGCGACACCGCATTTGATCTTGGAGGAAGCCATGTCCGGCACGGTAGCGGCCAACGCGGCGACGGCCATTCAAAAGATTGCCGGGCTACGCCAGAATTCCCTCGTGCAGCACAAGCTGACGCCCGGTTCTCCCCGCATAGGCCGGATTGTGGGTCACCAGCACCAGCGCGGCACCTTTCTCCGCGCAAACCTGCAGCAGGAGCTCGATGACATCGTCGGCCGTATGCTCGTCGAGATTGCCGGTCGGCTCGTCCGCGAGAATGACCCGCGGCCGGTTCATCAGGGCGCGTGCCAGCGCCACGCGCTGCCGCTCGCCGCCCGACAGATGCGCGGGCAGATGCGACGCCCGCTCCGCCAATCCGACCCGCTGCAGCAGCGACGCCGCGCGCTCCCGCTCGGTCGGACCGACCGGACCGACGACCCGCGCCCCCATGAGCACGTTGGCCAGCGCGTCGATCTCGGGAATCAGGTAGTAGGCCTGGAAGACCAGGCCGAGGAAGCGCCCGCGCCGGGCCGTCAAATCGCCCAGGCTCAGGAGGTGCGCCGGCTCGTTATTCCACCACAATTCGCCGGAATCGGGCCGGTCAAGGCCGGCGAGCACGTTCAGCAGCGTGGTTTTGCCCGATCCGGATTGGCCGCGCACGCTGACGCTTTCGCCCGCATGCAGCTCGAAATCGATTCCCCGCAGCACCTCGATCATGCCATCGCCGCTGGGGTAATGCTTCCTCAGACCGCGGGAATGAAGGACAGGATCAGACATGGGCTCCTCCGCCTGTCCAGGGGAGGACCGCCGGCGCCATGGCAATCCAGCGGGGGCACCCCCATCCTTTCTGCGGACCCGCAAAGCGGGGCGCGCGATGGCACATTTTATTCACTGCGCAGAGCCTCCACAGGTTTTAGACGGGCGGCCCGCCATGCGGGAATCAGGCCGGCCAGTGTCGAGGCGATAATCGAAAACACTACAATCAGGACGACATCCCGCGGCGCCGTGTACGCCGGCAGTCGGGCGAACTGGTAGAACTTCACAAAAACCTCCTGCCCCATCGTCTGGCTGGCAATGAGATGCACCAGCGCGTCGCGATAGCGCAGCAGGGCAAAGCCGAACGCGAGACCCGCGGCCGTCCCGGCACAGCCGAGGATCAAGCCCTGCACACAGAAGCAGACGGCCACCTGCCGGGTACTGCCCCCCAGGGCCCCCAGCAGGCCGATCTCGCGCGTTTTGCGCACGACGGACATCAGCAACGAACTCGTGATGGAGAAGGCGGCGACAACGATGATGAAGGTGAGCAGGAAGAAAATCATGTTCCGCTCGAAACTGAGGACGGCCTGAAAGTCGGCGTTGGACTCAAACCAGGTCTGCGCCCGCACGTCGGGGGGCAGCGCGGCATTGAGCTGGGCGACGACGACGTCCTCGTTCGCGCCAGGCTGGATACGCACGTTGTACCCATGGACGGTGTTGCCCAGTCCATACAGGTCCTGCATCAGCCGCAGCGAGCAGACGACTGTGCTGCTGTCGAGCTGCTGGTGCCCGATTTGGAAAATACCCGCCACCCGCACGTCCCGCGGCAGCAGAACCTCGTTCTGCTTCAACCGTTCGAGCATCAGGGGTGAATAGACACTGACCTTTCCTCCCACCCCCACGCCCAGCGCCTGGGCCAGCAAGGAACTGAGGATCACCGCATCGTCGTCGAGGTCGTCCAACGACCCGCAAAGCAGATAGCGCTCCAGCGGAATCACCTTCCCGATGCGGGCAAGGTCGTAGCCCTGGATTACCGGGAAACCTGGACGCCGGTCGTGATCGAGCATGACAACCCCCTGCGCATAAGGGGCGTACGCCGCTACGGCGGGAACGCCGGCCAGAGCCTTCTCCACGCCCGCCAGGTCCCGAATCGAATCCCGGGCGCGCACCTGCACCTCCCCTTGCGTGTCGATGATCATCTGGCGGATCTGGTGGCCGAAGCCACCCATGACGCTCGTCGCCACCAGCATCAATGCCACGCCCAACCCCACCCCGACGACCGAGATGATCGTGAAAAAAGGCAGCCGCCGCCCGCTCGGGAAGAGCTGCTTGAGGGCGAGATAGATCGGCCAGGACATGGCGGAAAGACGGTCAAGACATGCGGGACTTAGAAGACAAGGAAGACTGGTCGTCACGGCTCGTAGAAACCGTCTTCCTCTCTTTCATGTCTTCCTCTCTCGCGTTCTTCCTCACCCGGGCCGCAGCTGCGGGAACAGGATGACATCGCGGATGCTCTCGGCACCGGTGAGCAGAATGCACAGCCGGTCGATCCCGACACCCATGCCGCCTGCGGGAGGCATCCCATGCTCAAGGGCGAGCAGGAAGTCCTGATCGATGTTCTGTTTTTCCTCGCCCGCCTGGTGCTCGAACATCTCCCGCTGCAAAAGGGGATCGTTCTGCTCGGAGTAGGCCGGGGCGATCTCCGTCCCTCCGATCGTCAGCTCGAACACATCAAGCGTCGTCGGATCCTCCTGGCTGATCTTGGCCAGGGGACAGAGTTCCCTGGGCAGGTTGAGCACAAAAGTCGGCTGGATGAGGGTCGGCTCGACCTTCTTGGCAAAGATCTCGTTCGTGATCTCGAAATCCTGCCACTTGGGATCCACGTGCAAGCCCATCTTGTCAGCCGCCGCCGCGTGTTCGGCCCGGCTGCGGCTGAACCAGTCCGGATCGCCCGTGGCCTCACGGATGAGATCCTTGTATTTCACCTCCCGCCACTCGCCGGCCAGATTGATTGTCTGTCCTGACCCCGCATGCGGGACGGAAAAAGAGCCGGTGACATCGCGGCACAGCGACTGGATCATCGATTTGATCATTTCCATCATCCCCCGGCAGTCGCTGTAGGCCTGATAGACCTCCAGCATGGTAAACTCCGGGTTGTGTTTGCGCGAAACGCCCTCGTTGCGGAAAATGCGCCCAATCTCGAACACGCGATCAATGCCGCCGACGAGCAGGCGCTTGAGCCGGAGCTCCGTCGCTATGCGCAGATAGAAGTCGGTACCCAGGGCATTGTGATGCGTGACAAAGGGCTTGGCCGCCGCTCCGCCCGCCGTCCCCTCGAGCACCGGCGTCTCAACCTCGATGAACTTGCGTTCCTCCAGAAAGCGGCGGATGTGCGACACCACCCGGCTGCGGAGCAAGAGGCGAGCCCGCGACTCGGGATTGACGATAAGATCGAGGTAGCGCTGCCTGTAAACCTGCTCTGAATCGGTGAGGCCGTGCCATTTTTCGGGCAGCGGCCGCAGCGCCTTGGCGACTAGCACGAATTTTTCGACCCTCACCGTGATCTCGCCGCTCTTCGTCTTGAATAGCGTGCCCTGCGCGCCAAGAAAATCCCCCAGATCGAGCTTCTTGAAGGCCACATACGCCTCGTCCCCAACGACATCCTTCCTCAGGTAGAGCTGGATCTGGCCCTCCTGGTCGAGAATCTTGACGAACTGGCTCTTGCCCATGTCGCGAATGACCACCAGCCGACCGGCCACCGCCACACTGACGGTGTTGTCCTGCCCATCGACGTGGAGCTTGAGTGCCTCGCCTGAAAAATGCGTCGGCGTAAAACTAGCCCGGAACGGATCAATGCCGGTGGCGCGCAGCTCCTCCAGCTTCTTCAGTCGCACGGCATGCTGGTCGTGGGTGATTTCTTGCGGAATTTCGCTCATCGAACAGCAAGAGTTGCCAAGCTCTTCGGGCCAGCGCAAACGGATTCTGGCATTCTCCATCCACCGAGGAAGCCTGCACCCGGGATTATCAGGGGGCCGTTCGAGCCTGCCGCCGGCCTCCCGCCGACACCTTGGAGCGATCCTAGCAGAAAATATTCTAGACACGGAAAATGATCTTATCGCGGGCGATTGCCGCCTCTTTGCCGTTTCGAATGACTCCAGGATGCCAGGGGCTGGGACAGGAGCAGGACGGGGCCACCGGAAGTGCAGTGCCGGTTGCAACCTCAATGGTGAAATTTCACCAAACACCGGCGTTGCTTCCCATACACCTCCCAATCTTCCTTCTGGCCCGACCTCCCCCTAGTGCCTGGCTACGGATTCTCCGACCTTTCCGTTGTGCAGGCCGGGGACTCTGGTAGCGCCGGCAAATCCCCCCTGCTCATCCTTCCCTGGGGCCGGTTTGTTCGCGCGCGACGTTCACCCGGCCAGGCTCCCCCCGGCCGCAGAAAGGCGTCGAAGTGGAGGATCAATCGTGCGGCAACGGCCCCAGTGCCGGCAGCCGGACGGAATTTTGTTTGCATCTTACCGCCAGGTTTTTCTCCCTCTATCCGAAAACCAACTGACTTAGACTACTCTATGAATGGCTCCAATGTGAATGTTTCAGATGCTACGCCTGAAAAAAGCAATTTCTGGGATAAAGTCATGAGCATAAAGGTGGGGCCCCTGCCCTTGCCGCTCTATCTCATCCTGCTCGCGGTTATTCTAACGGCGTCCGTTTTGGGGAAATTGCCCGCCGATATGATCGGTGGCTTTGCCGTGATCATAGTCATGGGTTGGCTCCTCGGCGAAGTGGGCATCAAAACGCCCATTCTGCGGAATATTGGCGGCCCGGCGATCCTGTCTCTTTTTGTTCCGTCCATCCTCGTTTTCTACAAGCTGCTCAACCCGAATGCTCTGAACGCGATCACAGCGGTGATGAAGACCGCCAATTTCCTTTACCTGTACATCGCCTGCCTGGTTTGCGGCAGCATCCTGGGAATGAACCGCAAGATGCTAATCCAGGGGTTCATGCGCCTGTTCATTCCCCTCCTCGTTGGCGAAATTGTCACCATCTCGGTCGCCATCTCGGTCGCCGCCCTCCTGGGTTTTGATGTCAAGAATGCCTTCTTTTTTATCATCGTCCCGATCATCGGCGGTGGCATTGGCGAAGGCGCCCTGCCTTATTCCATGGCCTTGTCTGATATTCTCGGCCAGCCGCAGGCCACGTTCATCCCCAAGCTGATCCCGGCGGCCATGATCGGCAATCTTTTCGCCATCATCTGCTCGGGCGGCATGAAATTCTTCGGGGACAAATATCCCAAATACAGCGGCAATGGCCTGCTGGTGAAGACCGGCGACGACGCGGCCTTGCTGGCGGAGGCGAACAAGGAGAAACCGATCGAGTTTCCTCTGATGGGCGCCGGTCTCCTGATCGCCTGCACGTTTTTCATCTTCGGCCTCGTCCTCAGTCCGTTCATCGGCATCCCCGGTCCGATCATCATGATCTTCTTCGCTGCCATTGTAAAATACTTCAATGTCCTGCCGGAAAATATGCAAAAGGGTGCCTACCACTTGTACCGGTTTGTCGCATCCAACCTCACGTGGCCCCTGCTTGTCGGCCTGGGCGTGTTGTACACCTCGTGGGCGGATGTTCTGCGCGCCTTCTCTCCGGGCTATATTGCGATCTGTCTCTCGGTCGTGCTCTCCATGTGGACGACCGGATTCTTCGTCGGCAAGTTCCTGAACATGTACCCGGTCGAAACCGCCATCGTTACCGGATGTCACACCGGGCTGGGAGGGACCGGCGATGTAGCCATTCTCTCCGCCTCCAACCGCATAGGACTGATGCCGTTCGCCCAGGCCGCCACCCGCCTCGGCGGCGCTTGGATGATCGTGCTGGCGACCATCCTGCTGAAAATCTTTCAATAGGGCGAGGGCCTGCGCCCGGCCGTATTCTTCCCTCCCCTATCCGTGGCCCGGAGAGGGGAGGTGCATGATTTTCGCGTCTCGCCATGTCGCCTGCGGCCGTCACCATTTCGGCTCGCGTTGATTTTTCGCACGCGCCATCAGGAGGATGCCATGAGAGACAAAACCGGCAGAATCGTCATCGGGCTGGCCGTGATCGGGGCCTGCTTTTTGCTCCAGGTTCCGGACGTTCACGCCCAGGCTGGCAGCGACCGCTTTCCTCAACTCACCAAGGAATCGTTGAATGCGGAACAGCAGCCCGTCGCAGCCGAAATCCTGAAGCAATCCCGGTTCGCTGGCCTGGCCGGGCCGTGGAATCCCATGCTGCGCAGCCCGGAAATGGCCGCACGGCTGACAAAATTCCTGGATTACGTCCGTCTGCGAACCTCCATTCCCCTCCGACTGAACGAATTTGCCATCCTGATCACGGCCCGGCAATGGTCGGCCCAGTATGCGTGGTGGGCTCACACGCGGATTGCGAGGGAAGCGGGGTTGGCCGAAGCCATCATGGCTGATCTCGCGCAAGGGCGACGGCCCGCGGCGATGCAACCCGACGAGGCGGCCGTGTACGATTTCTGCACCGAGCTGCAGCGGGACCATTTCGTCAGCGACGCCACATTCAAGCGGGCGAAGGAACTACTCGGCGAACAGCAGGTGGTGGACCTCATGGCGGCCTGCGGCGCGTACACAATGGTTTCGATGCTGCTGAACACGGCCGAGGTCGTGCCGAACGACGGATCGCGGCCGCTTGCGCCGCTCGCCCCCAACTGATCCACAGCGGTTGGTCCGAGCGGAATCGCTTGCGCAAACCTGGGTCAGGGCACATCCTGCCCCTGTTGTGTCCTCCCTCCTACTGTCGATAGTGGTCAGCGCCTGCCTCGGCGCGCTGGTGGGGCTAATCCGCCAGTGGAGTGAACAAGCCGAAAAACCGCATGAGACCGAGTTCGCCGGCGTGCGCACTTTCTCGCTCTTCAGCGTGCTGGGCTGTGTGGGCGCTGCGCTCAGCGAGCAATACTCCGCCGCCGTACTTCCGGCCGTGATCGTCGTGATCGGTGCGCATTTGGTCGTCCAGCAAGTACGTCTGGCTTTGGGCGGACATGGCGGCAGCACAACCTTTGCCGCCTCCCTGCTCACCGTGCTGGTGGGAACGCTGGTCCAGTGGGATCAGACCCAGGCGGCCGTCCTGACGGCAGCAGCGACGGTCCTGCTGCTCGGGTTGAAGCAGCCGATTCATGCCCTGACCCGCCATTTCACCATCGAGGACATTCGTGCCACCATGCAATTCGTGGCGATTACCGGGGTCGTGCTCCCGCTGGTGCCGAATCGCAATTTTGGACCTTTCGAGGCGTTCAATCCCCAATCCACCTGGCTCATGGTGGTGTTGATATCCGGCCTCGGCTTCGTCGGTTACGTGTTGATGCGGACGCTGGGCTCCAATGCCGGCATTCTCCTGACCAGCTTGCTCGGCGGCCTGGCTTCCAGCACCGCCGCCACCCTGGCTTTCAGCCGTCGCAGCCGCGCGGAGCCCGCGCTTTCGTCCAGCTATTCCCTCGCCGTCGTGCTCGCCTGCACCGTGATGCTGCCGCGGGTGATCGTGGCGGTCGGCATGCTAAACCAGACTCTCATGAGGTCGCTGTTCCTGCCACTTGGGCTGATGGCGCTGCCGGGCCTTGGTTATGGGCTCTGGTTGTGGTATTCCAGCCAGCACGCCCCAGGTGGGGTGGGCACACCCTCCATCACTAATCCGCTGAGCCTCGGCATCGCGATCAAGTTCGCCCTCGCCTACGCCATCATCGCCTTTCTGGTCAAAGCAGCCACTCAACTGGAATGGCAGGCCGGAATGCTGCCGTTGAGCTTCGTGTCCGGGCTGACCGACATGGACGCCATCGCGCTCACGATGGCCAACAACCACAGCCTCGGATTCGTCGGGTCGGACGTGGCGGTGAGATCGGTGATCATTGCCGCAGTGGGCAACTCCGTGATGAAAGGGGGCATGGCGATCGCAGTCGGCACCCCCGCCCTGCGCCGGCACGTGGCGGTCGCAATGGGCATGACCGTCATCATGGGAATGATCTGCCTCTGGCTGGCCGGCCGATAGGTGAAGGCGCCGGCCGCGACGGAGGGTTTCGGCGTCTGGAAATCCGGCTGGCGGCACATTCCCTCCCAACCCGCTTGGGCGAGGAAAATCGCGGCAGCACGTCCCAGACGGCGGCCTCGGCCTGCCCCGGGAACGATCATCACCGGCCTTCGCCCCGCAAACCGGGCTGCGACCAGAAGGCGCGGCCCCCCCTTGCCCCGCAGCGTATGACGCGCGGCAGGGTGGCGGACAGAGTTGCGCGGCGAGGCATCTCGATAATAGTAGCAGCCGCACATGTCTTCTCCCCCCGCCACCGATTTTATCCCGCCCGGTCATTCCGACACGCTCGATTGGGACCGCACGGATTACCTGACCGCCTGGAAACGGCAGACGGAATTCGTGGCGCGGCGGCTCGCGGGCGAATGCGGCGACAAGCTCATTTTCACCGAGCATGATCCGGTCTACACCCTGGGGCTGCGGCCCGGGGCGCCGCAGCATCTGCTCTGGACGGAAGCCGAATTGCAGCGACGCGGCATCGCGGTCATCCGGACCAATCGCGGCGGCGACATCACCTATCATGGGCCCGGACAGATTGTCGGCTACCCGATCGTAAATCTCGCCGCACATCCGGATCTCCACGCCTATCTGCGTTTTCTTGAGCAGGTCCTGATCAACAGCCTCGGTTGTATGGGGCTCGCAGCCGGCCGCCGGGCGGGCAAGACGGGCATCTGGCTGGCCAACCGCAAAATCGCCGCCATCGGGGTGGCGGTTAGGCGCTGGATCGCCTATCATGGCTTTGCTCTAAACGTGAACAATGACCTGACGCCCTTCTCCGGCATTGTGCCCTGCGGCATCACGGATTGCACGGTAACGTCGATGAAGCAGGAGCTCGGCCGTGAATTCGATCTGACAGAGGTCAAGCGCGTCCTCGCCACCGAATTCTGGACGCTGCTCCCTCAATTATTGGCGAATCGCGACCAACATTCTGCCGTTACACCCCAGGCATGATCCCCCATGATATTCTATTTTCAGGCCGGATCGGACGGAAAGCCGTTCCTGCCCATCTGATTTGCGCGGAATCTCGCGCCCCCACAGATCCAGTTGCGAAAACCACTTGTGCTGCGGGCTTATTCGTATCCATTCAGTGCTCGGCACCTGATGTATCCACCGCCACAACGCAAACCTGACTGGCTTCGCGCCAGACTTCCCTCCGGTCCGGAATACGCTGAGACCCGCCGACTGGTCGACGACAACAAGCTCCATACAGTCTGCCAGAGTGCCCAATGCCCCAACCTCGGCGAGTGCTGGTCGCGCCGGACCGCCACCGTAATGATCTTGGGCAACATCTGCACGCGGTCGTGCAACTTCTGCGCCATCCAGACCGGCCGGCCAACCGAGCACGACCTCGGCGAGCCGGCCCGCGTGGCGGATGCCGTAGCCCGCATGAATCTGCGCCACTGCGTCATCACCTCGGTCGCGCGCGACGATTTGAAGGATGGTGGCGCAGGCGTCTGGGCGGCCACAATCCGCGCCGTACGCCACCGCAATCCCCGCACGTCCATCGAGGTGCTTGTGCCGGATTTCAAGGGACAGTTTGACCTCGTGGATCTCGTGCTCGAGGCGAAACCGGATATTTTCAATCACAACGTCGAGACTGTGGAACGCCTGCAAAAGCCCGTGCGCGTGCAAGCCCGCTACGATCGCAGCCGCAGCGTGCTGCGCCACGCCAAGAGCCGGGGATTCATCATCAAAACCGGCATCATGCTCGGCATCGGCGAAGAGCAGCATGAAATCGAGCAGACTCTGCGCGATCTCGCGGCGGATCAGGTGAACATCCTCACCATCGGCCAATACCTGCAGCCCACGCCCAAGCATCTGCCCGTGACCCGATGGGTGGCGCCCGAGGAATTCAAGCACTGGAAGGTATTCGGCCTCTCCATCGGAATGGGCGTCATCGAGAGTGGCGCGCTGGTGCGTTCCAGCTACCACGCCGATGAGCAATCCGCAAAATTCACCGGCGGCGGACGTTTGAATCAGGCAGGCGCGTCAGAGGGGATGTAGCACCAACCTTCGTCTCCCCCTCCTCTCTTCCTGGGCAGCCGCGATCGCCCTGACCGCAATCTCGCCTTTTTTTCGGGCAGCGGAGTGATGGCCGCAGGCGATACGGCCGTTTCCAAGGACAAAGGCGGATTGGGCCCGATCTCGGAGCCGGAGCGCCCCGGCAGCGCGGCTCAGAAACCAGCAACGGGGGATTCCTTGGCCCGGTTTTTGAATCCTGCAACAGCCTCCGCCGCTTGCAGCGGAGGATTCAATACCGGGCGCCACCTGACCAGCCCGGCGCGAACAGAGCTGGTCAAGCCGCGCAGAGGCTTCCCGGGCCTTGCCCCGGGAAGCAGCGCTTGCGAAAGGACGGCGTTCAATTGCCTCGCCTCGGAATAAAATGGGGTTAATTTTTTTAAGGCAAAGCATCCCACCCCATGCAAACCAAACCCGAGATAGTCGCCAATTGGCTGCCCCGGTACACGGGCGTACCGATCAAGGATTTCGGCCGTTACGTCCTGCTGACCAATTTTCAACGATACGTAGACCTCTTCGCCCAGTGGCACAATGTGCCGGTGATCGGTCGCGACAAGGCCATGTCCAGTGCCACCGTGGGTGGCATCACCATCATCAACTTCGGCATGGGCAGCGCCAACGCCGCCACCGTCATGGACCTGCTGACAGCCGTCTCCCCAAAGGCCGTCCTCTATCTCGGCAAGTGCGGCGGCATCAAGCATCGCGCCGAAATCGGCGATCTCATCCTCCCCATCGCCGCCATCCGCGGCGAAGGCACGAGCAACGACTACTTCCCGCCCGAGGTGCCCGCACTGCCGGCCTTCGCCCTCCAGAAAGCCATCTCTACCACCATCCGCGACCATCACCACGACTATTGGACCGGCACCGTTTACACGACCAACCGCCGCGTTTGGGAGCACGACGGCGAGTTTAAGAAATACCTCCAGCGCATCCGCTGTATTGCGATCGACATGGAGACCGCCACGATTTTTGTCACTGCCTTTGCCAACGAGATCCCCGCCGGCGCGCTCCTGCTCGTCTCCGACCAGCCGATGACACCCGAGGGCGTGAAGACCGCCGAAAGCGACCAGAAGATCGACGATCAGTTTGTCGAGCTGCACATCCGCATCGGCATTGCCTCTCTGAAGCAACTCATCAACAAAGGACTTACCGTCAAGCACCTGAAGTTCTGACGAACGCCCGGCCTCCGACCGCCCTCCCGCCCCAACCTCCTCCGGCCGCCCACCCTTCGGAAGGGTCTTGCCGAAAGCATGAAGATCGGGGAAATTTGTCAGAAAATCTGAACATCGCGCGGCCAGCGGTCGCGCCATGCGAATCCATCCAACCGTGATTGTCCGTATCCGTTGTGCGATTTCGAACTGCTATCTCGTGATCGGCGAGCGTCCGCTGCTTGTCGACACGGGTGCCCCTGGCGATCTTCGGCGGATTCTGCGCGCCCTGAGCGCCCACCAGATCGAACCCGGGCGGTTGTCGTTGATCCTGCTCACCCACGGCCACAGCGACCACGCGGGCTGCACGGCGGAGTTGAAACGCCGCAGCCAGGCCCCCGTGGCCCTGCATGCCGCCGATGTTCCGCTGGCGCAGGCTGGTCGGAACGGCGTGCTGGCGCCCACCTCGCCGCTGGCACGCCTCGCGCGGCCTTTTGTGGACGAACCCTTTGAACCGTTCGTGCCGGACCTTGCTTTTCACGACGGTTTTGATCTCGCACCCTATGGCGTGCGCGGTCGCGTCCTGGCCACCCCCGGCCACACCCCAGGTTCAGCGTCCGTGGTGCTCGCTTCGGGCGAGGCGCTGATCGGGGATGTCCTGCGCGGCAGTCTGGTTGTCCCCAACGCCGCCCGTCAGCACTTCTTCTGCGGCGATCCCGAATTGAACCTGAACAGCATCGCCCGCCTCACCCGCGAAGGCCTGTTGCGATGCCACCCGGGCCTTTTTGGCAGTTTTCCAGGTTCCGCCCTGCCGCGATTCATGACCCCAATCGGTGAAGTCATGGATCTTTCTGAACAACCCGCCCCGTTTTGACGACTAACCTCCCGTGTTCACGAAATCATTGTTCTGGTGCGGAGTGGCGGCGGCGCTGGTCGCGCTGGCGGCGTGCCGCAGCGCCGACTACCCGCCGGAGAGCGGCAACTTCATCATCGGCACGGTCACCTACCGCGAGTCGATCACCCTGCCCCCCGACGCCGTGCTCGAGGTGCAACTCCTGCATGTCGCTCCGCGCGATGCCCCGGTGGAAGTGCTGAGCACGGTTACCATCTCGCCCATCACCCAGGTTCCGCTTTTCTTCAAGCTCGGCTACGATCCCGGCCAGATCCTCCCCGACCAGACTTACGCGTTGCGGGCCCGCATCACCTCGGGGAGCCGTCTCCGCTTTATCAACACCCGCGCTGCCCGCGTCCTGACCTTCGGCTATCCCGCGGAGCGGAATCTCGTGCTCGACATGGTGACTGATCATTGAATCCGACTGGTTCCCCCCTTCCGGTGAGGACCGTCTTGGTCGCGCGCTGGAGGACGAAGGTCTGATTCGCCGGGTCTACACCAAAGATTGGGGAGTGGGTTGAAGGGAGTGGAGGTTCATAAGTCAGCCGCACTGGGCGATGACGCGCAGGCGGTAGTTGTTAAAGTTCCTAAAGCCATAGGCACGGCGCTGGAT
>JAQUYL010000029.1 GCA_028691845.1 Opitutaceae bacterium | reverse complement strand
ATATGGGTCGGCTCCGCGAACTATCACCGTCCGTCAGCGCACCCCAGACCGCGTGACGACCAACCCTTCAATCCAAGAGGTGGAGGACGGGGGCCTGAGACGGCGACACTCCTGTTGAGTGTCGCCTAGCCCCCACTTCCTCCACACCTCCATCCCCAACCTTCCCCGTCCCTGCCAGCCTCCTTAAAAAGTGCGAAACTTGACGAACACTACCCTTTGTCGTAAACTGCTTGGTGTCGATTAGTTGCGGAACAGTAGGATTAGAAGCAGGGAAGGCAAATACATCGATCTCATATTGGTGGGCTCCCTTCGCCGTCGGGAAATTCACGTGGTATTGCCCATCACCGCTGATTTCGAAGTTTCCGTTCGGCTTCCTGCCATAGCTGAAGACTTGCGGGGTGGAAGTCGTGCCGTCACGGAAGATCTCGAACACCGCAATGTTTACAGATGTATCAATCGAATTATCGCAGCAACCGCAATTCAGCAGGAACTTGATCGGGACTTTTGCCCCACCATTAAACGGCTTATCCAGCGAAATGGGAGGCAGCCACGTCACCGTGCATGAAGAAGGCGGCGATTGCACTGTGAAAGTAGTCGTCTCAGTGGATGTGCCATAGGGATCGGTTGCCGTCACCACGAGCGTGTGAGATCCCGGCGCAACCGAGGTAAGCGTGCCTGTGCCGGTCGCCGTCAGGCCGTCCGTGGTGGTCGACACGACTTGCGGGACGTTGTCCAAGATGGCGGAGAGGTCCGGCGCAACTCGGCCGTAGTTGCTGGTCCCGGTAAAGGAGAACTGAATCGGATCCCCGGATGGAAAGGATGCATTAGCCACCGGCGACTGGATGGTCACCGTGGGCCCCGGAGCTTGCACGGTAAAATCAGCCGCCGCCGTATCAGCGCCAAAGAGATCTGTCGCCGTCACAGAGAACACATGAGCGCCTACATCCAGGCTCGAAAGGTTGAACGAGCCCGAGGCGGTCAGTCCGGATGTAGTGGTATTCACTGACATTGGCGAGCCGTCTAGCTGGACTGACAGCACGGGGGCTCCGCCATAGGCACTGGTGCCGGAGAAGGAAAACTCCACCGGAGAGCCTGCAGTGAAGACCGCATCGGGCAACGGCGATGAAATGGCCGCCGTTGGTCCCGGGGCGCTCACGTCGACCGTGAAAGAAACCGTGGCGGCAGTGGCCCCCGCACTATTGTTGGCCACCGCCCGAAGCGTGTACACGCCGCCGGCGGTGATCTGCAATGAGCCTGTTCCGGAGGCGCTCGCTGTATTCAGATTGGTCACTGTGACCGGCTGGTCCAAGCCCAGCATTCCAGGGCCGGTCAGATCTGCGGTAAGCGCCGTGATCACCGCATCAGTCGATGAGGTCGCCCCAACTGTGAAAGGAATGGAGAGCGGCGGATTCCCGGGGCCGGCATTGTAGGTATGGATGCTGCCATCCAATGGCACACTTATGGTCACCACTGGTGGCTCCTTTGGAAGCACCGGTGCAATGGCTGTTACATATAGTAATGAACCAGGATCGGTCAAAACCACATCGGCTCCCCATCCCACCGTGGTGATCTTGTAGCCATAAACCCCCGCTTGAATATCAGGTGGAATGTTGATGGTGACATCAGTTGTAAGCGCCTGGCCTGGAGCTGTAAACTGAAGCGTTCCTTGGGATAAGGAAACATAGCTAAGCGGTGTGACAATATCGGACGTCCCGGCTGGATAGGATATCAGTGTACAGACCAGCTGCACGTTATATGTTCCGCTTGGCAGTCCTGAAGGCGACACAACCTGCAAATTGTAGGTTTGATTGAACGGCATGTCTCCTTCCACAAACTTGACTTGTGGATAGTAAATCAATGAGCCGTCAGACACCTTGCCGTAAACTTCACCGGGCGAAAAAATCAGACTGGTTACGGCAAACGCCAAAGATAAAAGAACGGGGAATTGGCTTGTCAGATTCATGGCGAACTGGGTGTTAATCCTTATTAACTTCTAATTGGATACTCCCATGTTGTCTAATGAATAAGCCCAGCACCACCACTTTCTCAAACAATTTACAATATCCTGCCCTCCCTTGTCGGCTGCACCTGATTCGGGAACTGTCGTGCCAGGCTACCTTCCCGTCTGCTAATGTTTCCGACCAATCCCGAATGCTCGGAATCCAATGCTATTCAAAGCATTCAGATCTAAGATGTTACGACCATCGAAAATAAAGGCAGGCTTTGGCATTCCGGCAAAAATCCGGGCATAATCCAATGTTTTGAACTCGTCCCATTCGGTGAGGACGACAATCGCATGCGCACCTTGAGCTGCGGCATAGGCATCACGGGCTATCGTCAGCCGTGGGCTGTCGCCCTCCCCCAACACATCCTTGCGAATGTCGTCTGCGGAAACCTTCGGATCGTAAATGGCAAGATTGGCATGTTCGCTCAAGAGATCCCGGCACGTGGAGATAGCAGCTGACTCCCGTGTGTCGTTGGTGTCCTTTTTGAAGGCAAAACCGAGAATCGCGATTTTCTTGTCGGCGACCGTATTAAACAACTCGCGGACAATCAGCGTCGAAAAGCGCCGTTTTTGATAGTCGTTCATGCTCACGACCTGTTCCCAATATTGGGCCACCTCGGGCAGGCCGAATTTCTCGCACAAATAGACGAGATTCAGAATATCTTTCTGGAAGCAGGATCCGCCGAACCCCACGCTTGCCTTCAGAAATTTCGGCCCGATGCGCGAGTCTTTGCCGATGGCATTGGCCACCTCATCCACGTCTGCTCCGGTGGCCTCGCACAGGGCCGAAATCGAGTTAATCGACGAAATGCGCTGAGCCAGAAATGCATTCGCCACCAATTTCGACAGTTCGGAAGACCACAGATTGGTCGTGATGATGCGCGCCCGGGGAACCCATCGGGCGTAGACATCGGCCAAAATCTGCACCGCTTTGCTCCCCTCGGGAGTGCGCTCGCCGCCGATGAGCACCCGATCGGGATTTTCAAGATCAGCGACCGCGGTTCCCTCCGCAAGGAATTCCGGGTTGGAGAGCACCTGAAATTTCAGATTCCTTGTGTTCGCCATCAAAATCGTGGATATGGATTCCGCGGTCTTCACGGGTATCGTCGATTTCTCGACAATGATTTTTGCCCGATCCGCGTGCTCGGCGATGGTCCGCGCCACCGACTCAATGTAGCGCAAGTCCGCGGCCCGTCCGGCGCCCACACCATAGGTCTTCGTCGGCGTGTTCACGCAGACAAAAATTAGATCACCATTTTTAATCCCACCGGCCACGTCCGTCGAAAAGTGCAGATTCCTGCCCCGCACCTTGGTGACAATCGCTTCCAGGCCGGGCTCAAAAACAGGCAGCTCTCCCGCATTCCAAGCCGCGATTCGCGCTGCATTCATGTCCACCACAGTGACCTGAATATCGGGACACTTGAGGGCAATCATCGCCATGGTTGGACCACCCACATAGCCGGCGCCAATGCAACAGATATTCATAAGCCCCTATGTCTAGGTGGCCGATTTCCGGGCAACAACCAAAATTGCGCGGAAATGGAGCCGTTGGTCGCGTCCGGCTGCCGGCGGAGTGCCTCGTGGGCACCTAGGCAGGGCTGTGCACGGGGGCCGGCGCGTGGCCACCCGGAGCCGCTTTTGATGGGTGAGCAGGCTTGTCGGTCAGCTTCGGGGGTTCGGCTGGTTTGGGCGGCAACGCCTTCAAAATCGGAGAACGAATCTCGCCAAATTCCAGAATCTCGTAGACATGTTTGCCCTCGATGGTTTCGTGTTCCAGCAAAGCCCGGGCTATCTTCTCCAACGCCTCCCGTTTCTGCAAAATAATGGATTGGGCCCGGGCATATTGTTCCTCCACCAGCTTGCGGATCTCTGCGTCGATCTTGCGTGCAGTCTCCTCGCTGTAATTTTCCGTCCGGGCGATCTCACGACCCAAAAATACCGTGTCCTGATTTTCAGCGTACGCCACCGGTCCCAAAGGGCTCATGCCCCACAGACAAACCATGTTGCGGGCAAGTTTCGTGGCCTGCTCGATATCTCCCGATGCGCCGCTGGTAATCTCGCCCAGCGCCACCTCTTCGGCGATTCGTCCGCCCATAAGCGTGGCCAGCCGGTTCAGCATTTTATTCTTCGCGTAATTGTAGGTGTCCTTCTTCGGAATGTACATCGTGCTGCCTAGGCTGCGCCCGCGCGGAATTATGGTCACCTTGTGCACCGGCAATTCCTCATCGTGGATGACTGCGCTGACCAGGGCATGGCCGGCTTCGTGATAGGCGACCACTTTCTTGTCCTCATCGTCCATCATCTTGCGGCGCTCGCGGCCGAAAAGCACCTTGTGCCGCGCCTCTTCGATATCGGTCATGTCGACCTTCTTCTTGTTGCGCCGCGCAGCCGTCAGCGCCGCTTCATTCAGCAAGTTGGCCAGATCGGCGCCGGAAAGGCCGGGCGTGCCCCGGGCAAGCACCGCCAGATCCACGTCTTCCGCCATGGCGATCTTACGTGAATGCACCCGCAGAATCTGCTCCCGGCCCATGATGTCGGGCAAATCGATGTAAACCTGCCGGTCGAACCGCCCCGGCCGCAGCAAAGCGCTGTCGAGCACATCGGGCCGATTGGTTGCCGCGATGATGATGACGCCCTCGGTGGTATCGAAGCCGTCCATTTCCACCAGGATCGAATTCAACGTCTGTTCCCGTTCGTCATTACCTCCGCCCAGGCCCGCGCCGCGCTGGCGGCCCACGGCGTCGATTTCATCGATGAAAATAAGGCAGGGCGCGTTCTTGCGTCCCTGCTCAAACATATCGCGAACGCGGCTGGCGCCCACTCCGACGAACATTTCCACAAAATCCGATCCGCTGATCGAGAAAAAAGGCACGTCCGCCTCGCCTGCAATCGCCTTGCCCAGCAGGGTCTTGCCCGTGCCCGGCGGCCCCACCATCAGGACCCCTTTTGGAATCCGTCCGCCGATCTTCTGGAATTTTTTGGGGTCTCGGAGAAACTCGACGATCTCGGCTACTTCCTCCTTGGCCTCGTCGCACCCCGCGACATCGGCAAACGTCACCCTCTCCCGCTCCCGCGTCAGGAGCTTGGCACGACTTTTGCCAAAACTCATCGCACCCCGCCCCGCCTGCCGCAATTGCCGCACAAAAAGGAAATAGAGCAGACCAATGACGATCACGAACGGCAGCACGTTGTAGATGAGTTGCGTAGCAACTGTGGTCGCAGGTTTCTCAACAAACACCTGGGAACGCTGCAGGCGTTCAAGATTGGTGTCTGTCAGGCGTCCCGAAGCGGAAAAGAAGGTCGTCTGCCCTCCCTCAGCATTCGGAATCGGCTGGCGCATCTCCCCATGGATGTTGGACCAGTCGCGGCCACCCGATCCGTCCGGCTGAATCGTGGCCCGGACCACGTTGTTCTGTTCCGCCAAGTCAACAACCTGCTGAATATTCAGAACAGCGGGAACCGGCTGCTTGGACGGATTCAGGAAATACAGCAGGAACATCGCCGCCAGGATGGTCAGGACGATAATCACAAACTTCGGTTGGAAGCTTTCCGGCGGCAGGTTTTTAAGCGGACGCCGCTTTTTGTTGTTATCGGATTCTGGCATTGGTTATGTTGACTATGGCGTCACCGTGGAGGTTCCCTCCGTATAAGTCAAACGAACCGCACGTTTAGTTCGGATCCCAAGCTTAAATTTCTCTGCTGGTCCAAATCCCGGCACCCAAACAATTTCGCCATGCCCCCGGCAGAAAACCGGCCAGCTCTGCCGCTTGGATCGTCCGATTTTCCGGTTGGTAAATAAACTCTGCAGCTTCACCGGACCCGCCGCCCCCAATGGCTGGTATCGATCCCCCGGTTGCCAGCATCGCACCGTGAACCCCTCTCCCTCGCAAACCGGCGCGAGAAACGCCTCCCCCTTTTGCCGCACCTTCCCCGCCAGAATCCTCTTTCTCGCGGCGGCATCAAGCACGACGCCTTTTGCGCTGACGCGCCCCCCGCCGGGCCATGACCTACGCTCGCTGAGCGCCAGGGAAATTTCGTAGCCAGGCGCACGTTGCGCAGGCAACTCCCAGCGCAGCCAGCCACCGTTCACCACCAAATACCCCCGCTGGCCGGCACTCAGGCGCGTGGCAACCCCTTCCTGGCACGCCGCCAGCAAAGCTTCAAATCCGGTGCGCGAAAAATCCGCCTGACTGCCCAGCCACCGTCGCAGCGCCCGCCGCCAGAGCCCGCGCGGCTTTCCGACCAGCGGCCGCAAATTCATTCCTTCCTTGCGGGCCAACTGGGGCCACAAATCGTCCAGCCAGGCCTCCAGTGCAGTGTCGTCGTCTTCCATCAACTGTCGAGACCAGGCTGCTCCTGCCAGCACATCGCGCCCATCCGCCTCCTGCCAGGCCGGCAGCACCCTCCGCCGCAGCCGCGTTCGCAGGAAATCACCGCCTCGATTCGTTCGGTCTTCGCGCCAGCCTGCCCCGGCGGCTCGCAACGCCGCCAGCAACGGCTTTTTAGCCAGCGCCAGCAACGGCCGCAAATGCACACGGCCGTCGCCAAAAATCTGCACCGGCCTCGGGGCGGCCAGACCAGCCGTGCCGCTCCCCCGCCCCAAGCGCATGACCATGGTTTCGGCCACATCATTCAGCTGATGCCCGAGCCAGAGTACGCCGCACTCCGCGGCCTTCAGTTCCTGGTCGAAAAAATCTATCCGCGCCTCCCGGGCCGCCTCCTCGCTTGCCTTAGCCGGTGGATTTTCCCAGCGGCCGGCCCGCCAATCAACGTGGAGGGCGGCGCAAACCTCCCGGCAAAAAAGCTCGTCCCCATCCGCGGCGCGGCCGCGCAGCCGATGGTTGAAGTGCAAGACTAGCAGGTTCGCACGGCGTTCGGGCCAGTGCGCCCAAAGGAGAAGCAGAAGGCTCAGAGAATCCGGCCCGCCGGAAAACGCCACTGCCCAGCGCTCGCTGGGGGGGCGTGCGTCCGCCCATGCCACCACGGCCGGATGCAGCATCGATTTGGGCAGCCGCCGGCCGAGAAGCGCCGCCTGGCGTCGCCAACGGACGGAGCCTTTCGCCTTGGCTGTCATTTCGAAAATAGTGAAAAACCCTCCGTCTGAGCCAGGAACCGGTGACCGGTGAATTTTCCGCCGCAACCGAGGCCGAGCGGCCGGCAGGCCTCGGTCATTGGAAGACGAAGAACTCCTTGCCGAAATAAGGCTGTAATGCGGCTGGGATGCGCACGCGGCCATCAGCTTGCAGATTGTTTTCCAGCAACGCGGCGAGCACCCGCGGCACTGCGAGGCCCGAACCGTTAAGCGTATGCACGAGTTCCGGCTTGCCCGTCTCCTTGGCCCGAAAACGGATCTGGGCGCGGCGCGCCTGAAAAGCCTCGAAGTTGCTGCAGCTTGACACCTCAAGCCAGCGTTTCTGGCCGGCCGCCCACACCTCAAGGTCGTACTTTTTCGCCTGGGCAAAGCCCAGGTCGCCTCCGCACATCAGCAGTACGTGGTAGGGCATCTCCAGTTTCTGCAGGAGACGCTCGGCGTCGGTACGCAACTTTTCCAGCTCTTCGTAACTGCTGGACGGATGCACCCACTTCAGCAGCTCGACCTTGTCAAATTGATGCACGCGGTTCAGGCCCCGCACATCCTTGCCGTAGCTGCCCGCCTCCCGCCTAAAACAGGGCGTGTAGGCGCAGCGGCAGACCGGCAGCGCCTCCTCATCGAGGATCTCGTCGCGGAAAAAATTCGTGAGCGGCACCTCCGCCGTCGGCACCGCAAAGAAACGATCGGGAACGGTCTCGTACATCTGCCCCTCCTTGTCGGGCAGCTGGCCGGTCGCGGTGGCGCTGGCGGCGTTGACGAAGATCGGCGGGCTTACCTCAACGTAGCCGGCCCGGCCGGCCTCATCCAGGAAGAAGTGCAGCAGCGCCCGGACGAGTCGCGCGCCATCTCCGACAAAAAACGGGAAACCGGCACCCGTCACCTTCGCGCCGCGGACAAAATCGATCACGTTGGCAAAACCGGGGATTTCCCAGTGGGGCACGGCGTGCGGCGAGACGGACTGCGGATCTCCCTGGGCCGAGTGCACCACATTTTGTTCCGGAGTGCGACCCTCGGGCACAGTGGGGTGCGGCAGGTTCGGCAGGGTCAGCATCGCCGCGCGCCATTTCTCTTCCAATTGTTTCAGCGTCTCATCCTTGGCCTTCAACTCCGTCGAAAGGGCCTTCATCTCCTGAACCTTCGCCAGAAATTCCGGCGAGCCTTTCTTCAACACCGCCATGGCGGTGTTGGCCGCCTTCTGGCGGGCCCGGAAATTTTCCACGTCGCCGAGCTGCCGGCGCCAGTCGGCATCGAGGGCCAGCACGGCGTCCAGATTGACGTCAATGTGCTTCTTGGCAATGGCCGCGCGCACGAGTTCGGGAGATTCACGAAGGAGTTTGGGATCGAGCATGCGCGGCCAGTGTGCACCGCATCCGATCGGAATAAATAGCAAAGTTGGCATCCGCTCGGTCGCGGTCTGCCCCCGTCTTGCGCCCCGGGACGGGATCGCCCGCCTACGGTCATGCCGCTCTACTTCGCCTGCGCCAATGTCACCCGCGGAGCCGTGCTTTGGACGACAGTCTCGATGCGCTTGAACCGCGCGAACACTTCCTTCGCCGGCAACAATCGCAAGTCTCCCACTGGCGCCTGCAGCACAAAATTGGTCGGCCCGTTGAGCGGATAGGGCCCGAACAACCGCGGATCGGTCGGGCCAAAGATGCCCACCGTCTTCACGCCGAGCGCGGCGGCCAGATGCATCGGGCCGCTGTCGTTGGAAATCACCCAGTCGGCCTTCGCTATCAGTGCAGCCAGCGAGGTGAGGCTGGTGTTGCCGGTCAGGTTGAGGAACATCCCTTCCGGGAAAACCTCCTTGCAGGGCAGGTAATTGTTGCCCGCCCACACGACCTTGCGACCCGCTTCGCGCACGAGCAAGGCCGACAGTTGCGCGTAGCCGCCCCAGCGTTTCTCAGCGCGCCGGCTGTCAGGAAACATGAGGACCGGCGCCACCCCGCGCCGCGGCTCCATGAAACTGAGGTTCAGGCGTTCCATCTCGCGGAACCGCAGCTGGCCGGCTAGTTCCGCCTTGGCGCCAACGACCGGACAAAACTGCAATAGCAGATCGATCGCATGGCTCTGCCGCCCCCCGGAAGGCAGCGGCACCTTCTCGTCATAGAAAAATCCGGCTCCTTCCCGGGCGTCGCTCCGGCCGACTTTCCTGCGGCCGTGACTCCATTTCGTCATCAGACCGGTGCGCAGCAACCCCTGCATGTCCATGACAACGTCGAATGTCGTCTGTCGCACCTCGCGCATCATCCGGAAAAACCCCACCGTGCCCTCGTTGCGGCGGAACACATAAATACGGTCCACCGCCCGGCAGGTCCGGACCAGCGGGGCAAAGATGTCGCGCACGATCCACGACACGTGCAACTCCGACAATTGGGCCTTCATGGACGCAGCCACTTGGAGTCCATGCACAATGTCGCCGAGGGACGAAGGCTTGATGATCAGGAGTTGAGACATGGGCGGGAAGCGGTCAGCCGCGAAGAAAATGGCTTTCCGTCGTCTGCGACTTAGGTTTCATGGAGTTGTTCCGAAATCAAATGCTAAACACCCTCCTCGCAAATAATTTCCGTGATACTAGTCTGGAGTATTACGGCTGGCCTGCGTGACCGCGATCCTCCAGATGTTCGGCTGGATTCTGGCCCATGCCCCCGAGGGGCTGTTGCGCGCAGGGACCGCCTTGCTGGGCGACTTCATCTTCTTCTGCCTGCCGTCGCGCCGGCGCCTCATCTTGGCCAACCTTCATCATGCCTTCCCGGGGAAGACTGCGGCCTGGCGAAACTCCATCGGTCGGGAAAGCTGCCGCCGCTTGATCGAGACCGGGTTGCTTTCTCTGGCCATTCCCTTCCTGCCGGAGTCGCGAATCCGTGCCATCGTGCGCGCCTCGCCTTCCCTGCCGGCGCTTTTTGCCGACTACCAGGCGGCCCCGCGCGCCACGCTGATCTGCGCGCCTCACCTCGCCCATTGGGAGGTGCAGACTGCGCTGCCGCTGCTGGTCAAGGACTGTTCGGCCGAGTTCGGCAGCCTCTTCCGGCCCCTCGACAATCCGGCCGCTGACGCCTGGATCAAACAGACCCGCGAACGCTTCGGCATGAAACTGCTTTCGCGCAAGGCCGGCTTTCAGGCGGCCATGGGTATTTTGCGCCGTAACGGCCTGGTTGGCGTGCTGTTTGACCAGAACGCCGGCCTGCAGGGGGCGCTCACGCTCCTGCTCGATCGCGTTTGCTCGACCACCGAGCTGGCCGGTCTGCTCTCTGCCAAATTCAAGGCCCAGGTCTGCACCATTCACCCGCGGCGCCTCGGCTTCTGGCGGGTCGAACTCGTGGTCGAACGCCTGGAAACCGACGGCACGGTCGAAGGCATCACCGTCACACTCAACCGGTGGCTGGAGCGAACCCTCCAGGCCGACGACAACATCTGCGCCTCCTGGCTCTGGGCGCACGGGCGATGGAAAAACCAGGATATGCCCTCCCGGCGCCTGCGCCTGGAGGCCAAACGCAACTTTCTCGCTGTTGACTTAAAGACCCGCGGACTCGCGACACTGCCCCGCCGCACCCGTGTTTGGGTTCGCCTGCCGAACTGGCTGGGGGATGTTGTCCTGGCGCTGCCACTATTGCGCGCCCTCCGGTCTTCGCGCCCCGACGCCGAAATCTCGCTGCTGGCCAAGCCGCACTTTCTGCCGCTGCTCAAGGATTTTGCTGTCGCCGACCGCCTCATCCCGTTGCCCAAGCCAGGGAGGGGGTACTGGTCGTTCTTTTGGCGGCTGCGCGGTGAATATCCGGACACATGGCTGCTTTTCACCAACTCGTTTCGCGGCGACCTCGAAGCCTGGTTCGCCGGTTGCCGTCAGCGTTTTGGCATCCGCCGCCGCGGCCAATCACGCCCGTTTCTCTCCCACTCCTACCGCGTCCCGCCGGAGTTCGATGAACGCCAGCATCACCAATTCGAGCTCTGGGCGGATTTCCTCCAGTATTTCGGCCTGAACACGGCCCCGGACCGCACTCCGGTGGGGACCGTTCTCACTCCCGACGCCTCACGCTCCACGCCCGATCCCTCCTCCCTGGTCATCGGCCTAATCCCCGGCTCGGAAAACGCTCCGCAAAAACGCTGGCCGGTCGCACACTGGCGCACACTCATCACGGCATTGGCTGCGGCACACGCCAATGCCCGATTCGTTCTTTTCGGCACTGCCGGTGATTGCCCGACCGCTGATGCCATCGTTGCCGGTCTCGGCGCGCCAACGGCTAATCTGGCGGGACGGACTGATCTTCGCCAGTTTGTTGCAAAACTTCAAGGTTGCCGGCTGCTTGTCTCAAACGACACCGGCGGCATGCACCTCGCCAATGCGCTCGGCGTGCCGCTCATCGCGCTCTTCGGGCCCACTAATCCCAGGCGCACAGGCCCCATCTTCCAGTCTCCAGTGAGGATTCTGCAACCACCCGGGTGCCCCTCCACCGGTGGCGCGGCGCTGGCTGACCTGCCTCCCGCGACTGTTGTCGCCGCGGCGGATGCATTCATCGCCGGGCGCTTCCCCGCGCCTTGCGCCTGACATCGCGCGCCTTCACCATGCCGCTGCTCGAAGTCAACGACCTACGGACCTACTTCCACACCCGCAGCGGCGTGTGCCGCGCCGTGGATGGGGTGAGTTTTTCAGTCGAGAAGGGCGAGACGCTGGGCATCGTCGGCGAGTCCGGTTCCGGCAAATCGGTCACGTGCTATTCCCTGATGGGGCTCCTGCCACAGCCGCCGGGACATATCGAGAGCGGGCGCGCCCTCTTCGCCGGGACGGACCTGCTGCGTTGCACCTCCCGCGAGGCCCGGGCCATCCGAGGCAAGCGCATCGCCATGGTATTTCAGGACCCGTTAACCTCGCTCAACCCTTACCTGCGCATCTCCGATCAGCTCATTGAGCCGCTGATCATCCACGGGAAAATCCCCCGCCAGCACGCCCTGGCCCGCGCGCTCGCCATGCTCGAGGCCGTCGGCATCAACGACGCCGCCGCCCGCCTTCATCATTATCCGCATGAATTTTCCGGCGGCATGCGTCAGCGCGTAATGATCGCCATGTCCCTCATCACGCAACCCGAGTTGCTCATCGCCGACGAGCCGACCACGGCGCTCGACGTCACCGTGCAGGCGCAAATCCTTGAACTCATTCAGCGGCTCCAGCGTGAATTTAACATGGCCGTGATCTACATTACGCACGACCTTGGAGTCGTCTCGGGGCTGTGCGATCGCGTCCAGGTTATGTATGCCGGCCGCATCGTCGAGACCGCCTCCACGCGATCGCTCTTCGCCCGGCCGCGCCACCCTTACACACAGGCCCTCCAGCGCTCCATCCCCTCCCTGCAGCCAAAGGGCGGGGAACTCTATAATATCCCTGGCCTGCCGCCCGACCCCGCGAAAAAGCCGCCCGGCTGCGCCTTCGCCCCGCGCTGCGAGCATGCCACCGGACTGTGCCCGAGCCGGGACCCCGAGCTCGTTCCGTTCCAAGACGACCATGCCACCGCATGCCTCCGGGTCCAAGCAGGGGAGTTGTAACCGCCACCAGATACCGCCAGCCCCTGAATTTTTCTCCTTTTTTGCACCTTGGTTTATTTTGTGGAGCCCCTCCGAATGTCCCTTCCGATTCTGCAGCTCGCCAACCTCAAAACGCACTTCCCGGTGCACAGGGGCTTTGTCTTCAAGCGGCAGGTCGGCACCGTGAAGGCGGTCGACGGCGTGTCTCTTACCGTGCATCGCGGCGAGGTGCTTGGCTTGGTTGGTGAATCGGGCTGCGGCAAATCCACCCTGGCCCGCACCATCCTGCAACTCGTCCCTGCTACCGAGGGGGCGATCATCCTTGAGGGCAGGAACCTCACCCGGAGCAGCGCCGCCGAGATCAAGGCCGCCCGCCGCCACCTGCAGATGGTTTTCCAGGATCCCTATGCCTCGCTCAACCCGCGCCTAACGGTCTATGCCACACTGGCGGAGCCGATGTTGGTGCATAAAATCTGCCCCCGGGACGAGGTTGCCCATCGCATCGCCGAACTGATGCAGACGGTGGGACTCCCGCCGCTTTCACAGAAGAAGTATCCGCACGAGTTTTCCGGCGGCCAGCGCCAGCGTATTGCCATCGCCCGCGCCCTCGCGCTCCAGCCACGGCTCATCATCGCCGACGAACCCGTCTCCGCCCTCGACGTATCCATCCAGGCGCAGATCCTCAACCTTCTCTCGCAACTCGTGCGCCGGATGCACCTCTCGCTTGTTTTCATCGCGCATGACCTCTCGGTCGTAAAGCACATCTCCGATCGTGTCGCCGTGATGTACCTTGGCAAGATCGTCGAACTCGGTCTGGCGATCGACGTCATCGAGCGCCCGCTCCATCCCTACACCCGCGCGCTCGTCAGCGCCATCCCAACCTTCCGTCCCGACGGCGGACGCCCTCGTATTGTGCTGCCGGGCGATCCGCCCTCTCCTCTCAATCCACCCAGCGGCTGTGCCTTTCATCCCCGCTGCCCTTACGCCACGGTCGCATGCCAGGCGGCGGTTCCGCCGCTCGAGAGATCCAAGGCCAGCCACGAGGTGGCCTGTATCCGCGCCGCAGAAATCGCCGGGCCGCGATGATCGTTGCGGCCGGTCATCACCGGGGGCCGACCAGGCGAGGCTTAAACCGGCGCACGCCAGGTTGCTCCCATGTTTCGCTGGTCGATCTGGGCGGTCCCCGGAAGCGCCATTCCCCTCCTGCTTATGATAAAGAATACCGGCCGGAAACCATGCGCCGTGACCGCACCCCCGGCCCCTATCCTGGTTTGCACGTTTGCCGCAACGCCTCGTAACAAGCGATGCCGGCGGCGGTAGAGAGATTGAGCGAACGCAAGGCAGTGTTGGCGTGGGGGATTTTCACGCGCCGAGCCGCGCCCAGTTCATGGTGCAACCACTCCGGGCAGCCGGCCTCTTCATTGCCAAAGACCAGTCCGTCGCCATCAGCGTACCGTACGTCCCAAAAGTTCTGTTTGGCATGCGTCGTAAACAGCCACAGGCGCGCCGGCGCCGCGGCGCTGGCCTTGAACGCCGCCCAGTCTGCGTGGTGGTGAACATCGAGGGAATGCCAGTAGTCCATGCCCGCACGCTTGAGATGCCGATCCGTAATCTTGAAGCCCAGCGGAAAGATGAGATGCAGCCGCGACCGCGTGACAGCGCACATCCGGCCGATATTGCCGGTATTTTGGGGAATCTGCGGCTCGAATAGTACGATATGCAGCATGGGATGTGTTTAGCATTGTCCGCCGGGTTGCCGCTTTACGACAAGCGGTTTTGTGATAATTTGAACCCAACATGGAGGCCGGCTCCCACACACACCCCCCTTCACCGGAGGCTGCCAAGACCACTCCCGAACCCTCCTCGCGCAAGGCCGTGCTGCTCGTGGACGATGAAATCGCGTATCTCGACCTGCTGGAGCAACTTCTCTCCGAGCACATTGCCTGTCCTGTGATCGGCTTCACCCGGCCGTTCGAAGCCTTGCGCGCCCTCCCCAGCCTGGATGTAGGACTGATTGTCACTGATTATTACATGCCCGGCCTCAACGGATGCGAATTCATCGTCGAGGTCGGCAAGGTCGCCCCGCATATTCCCGTGATCATGATCACGGCGCACGATGTTCACTTTACCGAAAGCGAACTGGCTCTTGTGCCCGCGCTCAAGGTCATCGTGCAAAAACCCTTCCGTTGGACGTATCTCTCGGAGCAGATTCTCAAATACTGGCCGGAGCCCCTAAAACCGCGCGTCAGCCAGAGTTCCCCGCCCTGAGCCGCAGACCGCGATGGTCGGCCTGTAACCGGTAGACCCGACACTCCACTCCGGCTTGAGCAAATGCCGCTGCCATGGCCGTCCCCACCCGCCGGGCCGACCGACGCCGAGCCACGCACATGACGCTCGATCCGCTGCCGTTCAGCCAGCCGGTCAGGGCCCCGGCAGCGACGCCCGCGGCGATCGCGGCCCGGGCGCCGGGAATGCGCGGCAGCGCCGGTAGGGCTCATGCAAAAAATCCGCCACTGCATGCCGTAAGCGGTCGTAATCCCGCGTCGCTAGCGCCGCCACAAGATAGGCGGCGCTGTTCACACTTTTCACTGCATCGAAGAATGGCAGCAGCTTTGGCAGCACCCGGCGAGAGTCTCTAGTGCGAATTTCCATCGTCGGCGCCGCAACAACAAAGACCAGCTCCTCCGGCATCCGCAGACGGACCGTGCCGATGAACGCACCAGTGAGAGGATCAGTCCGCGTCACGCAGAAACCGCCGAGCACTGCCGGCGTGGCGTTGTCGGGATGCCCTTCGAGGCCGGTCACAAGAGCCACCATGGCATGGCGTGTTAGTTTTGCCCCGGTAAGCTCGTTCAAGCCGGCGACCACCCCGGCGCGCACCGTCACGCTGGCGCCAAGTCCGCGCGACATCGGCACGTCGCCCGCGATATGATAGGTGAACCCGAACCGTTTCCGAGCGGTGCGCTTGAAAAACTCCGCCGCCGCCGCCGCGACCATGGCCTGGGCTGCGGCATCACCTGTGGTGGCGGCTCCGATGACCGGACCTGCCCCGCGCGTGAGGGTGACCTCATTGTAGAGTTTGAGGGCTAGGCCGATCGTATCGAAACCCGATCCACAATTCGACGTGCTGGCGGGCACACGCACCGTAACGCTTTGCGCGCCAACGCGCCAACGTCGTCCCCGGGCCGATCGCTGCCTTGCCTTCATCGGCGGTATTTCAAGGCTTTCCGGGCTTCCATCATCTGCTCGCGCCGTTTGAGGTCCTCGCGCTTGTCGAACAGCTTTTTGCCTGTGGCCAGGGCGATTTCAACTTTTACAAGGGCCTGCTTGAAATACAGGCGCAACGCCACGATCGCCTTTCCACCAGCTTGAACCGATTGGCTGAGTTTGCGAATTTCGTGAGCTTTGAGCAGCAGCTTGCGCGGACGGCGTGGATCATGGTTCGTGTAGCTGCCGAAGGCGTATTCCTCGATATAGGCATTGTAGAGCCAGGCTTCGCCTTGCTCGATGCGGGCGAAAGCGTCGGCCAGCTGGGCATGGCCGGCGCGAATCGACTTCACCTCTGTGCCGGTAAGCTTGATCCCCGCCTCAAATCTATCGTGGATGGAGTAGTCACGCAGCGCCTTGGGATTGCGCAGCTCCGTGTAACGGGCGGATTCCTTGGACTTGGCGGACATATAATCGTAATCGGCGGAAAAATCTCCCGCCATTTTCTAATGGGGACAAACGACTTCCATCTCCAGTATAAACAACCAAGAATACCGCCCACCCCAGGCCAATGCGACAATCGTTTCCCCTCTGCGTACGTCCTCGCGCCTCTGCGCCAGACGAGAACCCCATTCAGACCGCGACTAATTCGTAACTGATCTTACCATCAATCACCTCGCGCAAAGCGACGTCCTCGGGACTCAGTTTTTCCAAAGATTCCACGAGCGGACGGCTGCCTCGGCGCAACTGCTTAACGCGGCGCGACACCACATTGATCAGAATGTTGGGATCGGAAATGACTTTCTGCGCTTCTCTGATGTATTCGTCTCTCATGGCGGCGTCGGGAATTATAGGAAACGGATACCCCTACGCCCGGCTCCCGGCACGTCAAGGGCTAATTGCCATCCCTTTCGACGGAATTTGCTCTTTCCCGCGCGGCGGATTCAGCAAAACTACCTCCATGTTCGTCGCTTGGACCACCACCTCCTCCCGCGATGACGCCGACCGCCTCGCCCGCGGGGCCATCGAATGTTGCCTGGCCGCCTGCGCTCAGGTCGAGGGACCGATCACCTCTTTTTACCGTTGGGAAGGCCGTCTCGAATCAGCGACCGAATTTCGCGTCTGCTTCAAGTGCCTGCCAGTCTGCGTGAAGGAACTGGAGAAATGGGTTCTGGCGAATCATCCGTACGGCACACCGGAGTGGATCGCGGTCCGCGCTGAGGCCGTCGGTGAAAAATACTTGTCATGGGCTCAGTCGAGCTCTACATCCGCACCCTTTACCGAGTCGAAAAATCCTTAAACGAGTCCCGTCCTTATGTCCCAGCACAACAGCCTCAAAGCCTCCGGCGGCATCCAGGTGAAACGCAACGTTCTCAAGCGCTTCGAGCGTGTGGAGTTGCTCAAGAAACGCGGCCAATGGAAGGCAGGCGAACGCATCGTGGGCCTGCGCAAAACTAAGCCGGAAGCTTAGACTTCGGCCTGATCGAGGCGGGCGTCCGGCCCGCCTTTTCCATTTATGCGAGAGCTTTTCAAGGAACTCATCGACTGGTATTCGCGTTCGCTGGAAAGCGGCGGATATCCGCTCATCGCCCTGCTCATGGCGATCGAGAGTTCGATCGTGCCCTTGCCGAGCGAGCTGGTGATCCCTCCCGCCGCCCACCTCGCCTACACCAAGGGGGGCATGAGCCTTACCGGCATCATCCTCGCCGGGGCGATCGGCTCCTGGGTGGGGGCCACAGTGATGTACTGGATCTCCCGTCTGGCCGGCCGGCCTCTGGTCATGCGTTATGGACGTCTCATCCTCGTGCCACCGGCCAAGGTCGAAAAGGCCGAACGCTGGTCGTCTCGCTTCGGTAGTTTTGGCATCTTTGCCTCGCGGCTGCTCCCTGTGGTACGCCACCTCATCGGCATTCCGGCCGGCATCGTGCGGATGGACTACTGGAAATTTTCACTCTACACGCTGCTCGGCTCGGGCCTCTGGTGCGCTGTGCTCTGCTGGCTGGGCATCCGAGCCGGCCAGGATGAGGCGCTGATGCGGGGCGAATTGCACGCCATCACCCTTTGGGCCGCCGGCATTCTGGCCGTGCTAGGCGCCATATATTATCTTTTTGTCCACCGCCACATGCAGGAGGAGGGCAAGTAAACGCCTGCCGCGTGGTTTACAAAACGGCTTGAATTCCCGCGATATCGGCAAAAGCTGGCCCGATTATTTGCGAGTGTAGCACAATGGATAGTGTAGTGGCCTCCGAAGCCATTGATCCGGGTTCGACTCCCGGCACTCGCACCAGCTTTCCAGAGGGAGAAACCAGGCGGTAGTTGTTGAAGTTACTGAAGCCATAGGCTCCGCGCTAGATGAGTTTCATTTTACGGTGGAAGCTCTCGGTGATGCCGTTGTTGCGGGTGAAACGCCACAAGCAGACGATCTCCTCGGACCAATCCTCGATGGTTTGGGCGAGGGTCCGAGCGGGCTCGAACCCGCTCTGCCGCAATTGCACGAGCAGGTGGAGCAGTTCGCCGATGTGGTGGCGACAGGCACCCTTGGACTGGTTTTTCATCCGCAAGAGCGCCCACAGTTTCTTCTTGAGCTCGCAGAGGCCGGCCAAGAACGAATGAGCCGCAAAGAGCGCGGCCAGGCGCGGTAGTGTTCGTCAAGTTTCGCACTTTTTAAGGAGGCTGGCAGGGACGGGGGAAGGTTGGGGATGGAGGTGTGGAGGAAGTGGGGGCCAGGCGACACTCAACAGGAGTGTCGCCGTCTCAGGCCCC
>JAQUYL010000015.1 GCA_028691845.1 Opitutaceae bacterium | reverse complement strand
TCCAGCGCCGTGCCTATGGCTTTAGGAACTTTAACAACTACCGCCTGCGCGTCATCGCCCAGTGCGGCTGACTTATGAACCTCCACTCCCTTCAACCCACTCCCCAATCTTTGGTGTAGACCCAGGAACTTTAACAACTACCGCCTGCGCGTCATCGCCCAGTGCGGCTGACTTATGAACCTCCACTCCCTTCAACCCACTCCCCAATCTTTGGTGTAGACCCAATCTTTGGTGTAGACCCGCAAGTCAAGCTGGCGGAGAGAGAGGGATTCGAACCCTCGATAGGGATTTAAACCCCTATAGCGGTTTAGCAAACCGCTGCCTTCAGCCACTCGGCCATCTCTCCGAAGCTTATGGTCAATGACTTGGGAAATCGGCTGAATTTTGTCCGCGAGCCATTGCCATTATGTTGGAAGATACACGATACCTCGCGATAATCGACATCTGTAGAAACCAACGCCGAGAATCTCAAAGTATCGGGAATCGAAAACATCTCGCTGGTTTGTGGAGGGTCTCAGGATTTCTGGCAAGCGCGTTTGTGGGTTTTTCCAGACCCGTTGACAGGATGCAGCCTTCTTGCGCCGACACCTCGCCACAATGAGCAAGGAAGGGGAGTTGGGACTGCCTTGCCCACGCACTTATTTGAGGAGTGCCGCTCGGTAGGTCACCAGGTAGCGCTTTAATCAAGTATCCACTCACCGAGGTAGTGAACCACTTGCTTGAGCACCCAAACAGCATCCAGCACGTTGCCAGGTTTTGAAGGTGGCGGATGAAGCGTTTGCATCGCTGAACCCTCTCCCAATACCGCGCGAACTGGGTTGGCTGCGCTGGTTCACGCAGAACACCAGTGGTGTACGAAGCGACACAGAGCGGCGGGGTCCGTTCTGTCATGCCCTTCTTGCTGGCAACAACGGCAATTGCGTAACGCTGACTTCAGCCACGTGGCCATCTCTCGGAGAGAAGCGCCGAGGATCGTCAAAGAGCATGGAATCTCCCGGCGCAGAGCTGTGAGAGTTTCAAGGCCGGGAAAAGGGAGAATTTGGGTTTAACAGCTAATAGTAAAATTTAACCAATCCTCGGCATTGGTCTGCCTCTAGTCGGCGCTATTCAAGAACAAGCCTGAAAACGCGTATACCCCTCATGCATAGTAGGTATCTCTCTTGATGGATATCTAACCCCGTTATCGCCTCGATTAAACTGGAGACATTATTTCCACATAAGTTCCTAGAGGTGCGACACATATCCACTATCCTGACACACCTCTCCATCCCCGAAATTAAGAGCGGCCCAGTGCGGAGTCGGCGTTCGCATTTCGGAAGAAACTGCAACCGCAATATCCTGCCCCATAAGCAACCATGAAGCTGATACACCAATCCGTTAAAGACGTAGCGGCTCCATCAAACCATAGCTGCCTTCAACGGTTTGCTGGACGGCCATGCCGTTGGACCGTGATGGTCTTAATGCTTGGGGTTTCTCCTCTTTTCGCCCAGAAACCACCGGCGGAAACGGGAAACGCCGGGGTCAGTATTTGGACTCATTTAGGCGCCAGTCGCATGAAGGAACGCGACGTGCCCGGCTACACGAAACGGTGGGATTTGAGTGACATGCCCCACTATGTGCCCAAGCAGTAGGTATCTGGAGTATTTCGGATCTGGGGCAACATATACATCATAAGAGGTCCACTCGGCAGATATTGGCGCGAGGGATTCAATCAATTCCAGCCGGGCATCACTATCGAATATCACCTGCCGACAATTGCCCTTGCCATTCCGGCCCTCGCTTGCGGCGTCGCCGATGTAAGCATGTCCAACAAGGCTACCTTGACAGATCTGGTGTCATTCGAGGCTGTTTATAATCATCCCATCACCGGAATATCTGTCGCGACCGGCTCCTACAATATCCACGGCTGGTCGCCGGCCTTTATCATTGTCGTCAATCGGGAGAATCCCCTCACGCAAATCAGCATGAAGCAGCTCGACGGAGTATTCGGTACCGCGCGAAACGGCGGCTATGTCGGCAGCGTCTGGCATACCGAGTATCCGTATTCACGGGGGCCGGAGGAGAACATCCGCACATGGGACCAGCTCGGCCTGACGGGCGAGTGGGCGGGCAAGCCGATCCATGTCGGCGGCCAGACCGTAAGAGCCGGCGCGAGCACGAATTTCAACGACATGATCCTCCGGGGAAGCGGGCAGTGGGTGGATGGATATCGGGGGTATGCCAACCACATTTCCTCCGGAGGCGATCTCGTGTCCTGGGCCCAGGAGGCGCGGCAGTACGTCGCCAAGGACCGCTATGCCTTGTTCTGCGTCTCACCTAACTCGATAGGGCCGGAACTCAAGGAACTCGCCGTCCAGGCATACGAAGGAGGACCTTACGTCACACGGACGCTGGAAACGGTTCACGACCGGACTTATCCGCTCTTCAACCAGCAGTTTTTTTATCTGAACCGCAATCCGGGGCAGCCTGTCGAGCCGAAGGCGTATGAGTTCCTGCATTACATACTGAGCCAGGAGGGCCAGGATTGCATCCAGCGCGAAGGGCGATACCTGCCGCTGACCGCCGCGGTGGTCCGCGAGCAGCTGAGAAAGCTGGATTAAATTTAAAGCAATGCCTGGGTATAATATTAAGCACCCCTCCGGCCCCCCCTCAATCCTTCCACCCAATACATCAAAAAAGGAAACCGCATGTTCAAGCATATCATTGTTCTATCGGCTCTCACATTCGCAGCGTGGGCGCATGCAGAAAAGTGGGACCTGAAAGCACTGCCGCATTATCAGCCGCAACAGCAGGTAAGCGGACTAATTCGGATGGGCGGGGTTGGCATGACAGGCTTGGTCCCGGCATGGGAGGAGGCCTTCTCGAAGTATCACCCCGGTGTCATTTTCGCCAATAATCTGCCGAGCAGCGACGTGGCGATGGCGGCGATGATCATGGGTACTGCGGATATCGCTGCCTGCGGTCGCGAGCCTGACCTGGTTGAGATTCTTGGGTTCACCGAAACCTATTTTTACGACGTGCTCCCGATCGTGGTTGCCTCCGGGGCTCATACCACCCCCAGGGGACAGGGCGGCAGCTGGTCCCCCGTCATTTTTGTCAGCCCAGACAACCCAATCACTAGATTGACGATGAAGCAGGTGGACGGCATCTTTGGCGCCCAGCGCACCGGTGGGTATAAGGAGAACAGCGCCAGCTTTGACCCGAACAGCGCGCGCGGGCCTGAATGGGACATCCGCACCTGGGGGCAACTCGGTCTCACCGGAGAGTGGCAGGATAAACCGATTCAAACCTATGGCTATGCCGATACCGGCATGCGTCATTTCTTCGAGTTGCGAGTGTTTGGGGGAGGGTGCAAGTGGAACCCAAACTACAAGGAATATACCGAGACTGGAACCAAGATGGTTCCGGACGGTTCGGGCGTGGGCAGTCGCGACATGCTGATCACCCTGGCAAAGGACAAGTTCGGCATTGGCTGGAGCGGTTTCGGCCAGTTGAGCCGCATTCCAGGGCTGAAGATGAAGGCGCTGGCATTGGCGAAAGAGGAGGGCGGCCCGTATTACGAACCCACAGAAATAAACTTTCAGACGAAAGACTATCCGCTCTCACGCAACTGCTTCATGTATCTCAATCGCCCTCCGGGGATGCCGGTTGAGCCGAAGATCAAGGAGTTCCTTTTGTTTGTTCTGAGCAGGGAAGGTCAGGAAATTCTGGCCAAAAACGGCCTCAGACTTCCTCTCACGGAGAAGGACCTGCTGGCACAGCGAAAAAAACTGGAATAAGCACCGCATTCATATGCCCGACCAACATTTTTCGATGAGACCTGCCGCGTGCTGACGTTCGGTGGCACACTTCCGATTACTCAATCCCAAGACTATATGAACTATATCACCTCGATCCCCCAAAGGTGGGCGCTGCTCCCGGCGCTCTTTATTTTGTCCGCCGGCGCCCCGCTGCTTGCCGTCGACGCCAATCCTGTTGACGGCAAGGAACCGGAAAATGCCGGCCTCAGCATCTGGACGCAGGATGTCACTGGGTTCCGCAAGGACCATGGCGCGACCGGCGGCTACACGAAGCGCTGGGACCTGAGCGACCTGCCACACTACACCCCCAAGCAGCAATTGACCGGCACGATCCGAATCTGGGGTAACAATTACATCAAGGACGGCCCGTTGGGTGAGTACTGGAGGGAAGGCTTCCAGAAATTCCAGCCCAACCTCACGCTCGAGTATAACCTGCCGACGGGCGCCATCGCCGTATCGGCCGTCGCGGCCGGCATCGCCGATCTCGGCATGTCCTACAAGGCCACCCTCTCGGACCGGCTCATCTTCGAACAGGTTTTCCATCATCCCCTCACCCAGGTTTCAGCGGTGACCGGATCGGCGGACGTCTATGGCTGGGCCCCGGCCGGCATTGTCGTCGTGAACCGGGAGAATCCCCTCACGCAGATAAGCATGAAGCAACTGGACGGCGTCTTTGGCGGAGCGCGGACCGGCGGCTATGTGGGCAGCGTCTGGCACACCGAGTATCCCTATTCGCGGGGACCGGAGGAGAACATTCGCACCTGGGGCCAGCTCGGGCTGACGGGCGAGTGGGCCGACAAGCCGATCCATCCGGCCGGCCAGAACTTGAGTTCGGGGAAGATGGTGACCTTTTCCAACAAGGTCCTGCGGGGCAGCGTACAGTTTGTCGAAGGCTATCAGGCCTTCACCAATTACATCACGCCGGACGGCAAGATCAACAGCTGGAGCGCACAGGTGCGCCGCATGATTGCCCGCGACCGCTATACGATCTGCTACGTTTCCCCGATGTCGATGGGGCCTGAGGTGAAGGAACTGGCCATCCAAGGCTACAATGGCGGACCTTACGTGACCCGAACCCTCGATACGGTGCGCGATCGATCTTTCCCGTTTTTCGAAGAGGCTTTTTTCTTTTTGAACCGCGAGCCAGGAAAGCCGGTCGAGCCGAAAGCGAATGAATTCCTGCATTACGTCCTGAGCCAGGAGGGTCAGGAAGAAGTGCAACGCGAGGGACGCTATCTGCCGCTGACGGCCAAGGTGGTCCGCGAGCAATTGAAGATACTAGAGTGAGAGTGGGGGGCGAGTAGCGGATCCGCTCGAATTCTTTAGATCAAAGGTGGGGTACGCACAATAGTAAGGGGTAAATACCAATGGAAATGCCGAAACATCCCAATAGAAACCTGAACATGATCTACCGGAAGATGATGGTTATGGCGGTGCTAACATCGCTGGCAGTGGCGTTCGCCCGCGGCAAGGGCACGGACTGCCCGGAGTGCGTGTCGTGGGTCAATATTGGGATATCAGAATCGCCGGAAGGTAGGAAGGTCGACGTCAAACCCACCTATCCGGCTGACCTGTTCAAGAGCAGTTTGGCCGACATACCGTTGTACCAACCGGGATTCAGGGTGACGGGTACAATTAGTGTTTGGGGATCCGACTACGTGGGTTCGCGTCTCGGCGACTATTGGAGAGAGGGTTTCCATAAATACCAGCCCGAAGCCACGGTTGAGAACAAGCTCGTAAACGTTCTCGCGGCGATCCCTTCCATTACCCTTGGGATTGGCGACATGGGGCTCGGTCGTGGCGCGAGCTGGGCTGAGCTTTTCTTTTTCGAGCGAGTTCACAATTACCCGCCGCAGGACATCTTGTTTGCAGCGGACGGCTGGGACGCTTCGCTGGCAGTCTTCGTAAACAGCGACAACCCCATCTCCCAACTCACGATTCAGCAGCTCGACGGCATCTTTGGAGCCCAGCGCACGGGCGCCTACGTGGGGACGCAGTGGCACCCCGAGCTGGCGCGGGGGCCAGAGAAGAACATCAGGACATGGGGGCAGCTCGGCCTGACCGGACATTGGAAAGACCAACCGATCCGCCTCCATGGATCAGTAATTAATGCCTTCTTTATGCGAAACTTCGAGCGCCTCGTGTTCGGGGGAGAGGGGGCCTCGTGGAACGAGAATTTTCAGCAGCACGAAAGCTGTTATACTGCGGACGGAAAGGCATTCTACCGCCAGGATCAGGTCTCGTGCGCTGTGCTCCGGGACCCGTACGCCATCGGCTTGGCCTACCGGCAATTTGGCGACCGACCTGGATTGAAACTTCTTCGGATCGCGGCCAGCGAAAATGGTCCGTACGTCGCGAATAACATCCAGAACGTCCACAACCAATCGTATCCGTTGCCAACGTTCCATCATCTTTACATCAATCGCAAGCCGGGGCAGCCGATCGAACCCAAAGTGAAGGAATACGTGAAATTCATACTGAGTCGCGAGGGACAGGAGGCCATCACCCGGCATGGCAAGTATTTGCCTTTGACCGCCGATCGGGTTCGCGCCGAACTGGCGAAGCTGGAGTAGCCGCCGCCAGCCTTCATTTGGGTCAAATTGTTTATGAGCTGCACCGACCTTCGCGAGAGAAGTACGCTATGAAATGCAACCAAACCGGCTGACTTAATTGTCGCGCTATAACGAAAATTCCACAATCCATGATAACCGGACTACGACTAAAGCAACACTCCGCAAAAGACGGAGCCACTACATCGAACCACAGCAACCTCCACCGGATCGCGGAACGGTCATGCCGCTGGATGGGGATGGCCTTCATGCTCGGGGCTTCCACACTTTCTGCCCAGGATTCATCGGCGGAACCGAAAAACGCTGGTGTCAGCATCTGGTCCCAGAACGTCACTGGATTCCGCAAGGAGCACGGTGTGAAGGGTGGGTATACGAAAAAATGGGATTTGAGCGATCTCCCCCATTATGTTCCAAGACAGCGACTGTCCGCCACCCTTAGGATTTGGGGCAACAACTATCTCAAGGACGGCTATCTGGGGGAGTATTGGAGAGAAGGATTCAATAAATTTCAGCCGGGCATCACGATTGAGTATCACCTGCCGACGGTCGCCATCGCCGCTCCGGCTCTGGCTTGCGGGGTAGCCGACATCAGCATGAACAAGGAGGCCAGTCTCGTGGACCGGCTGGTTTTCGAACAGGTTTTTCATCATCCACTATCGGAAGTCTCTGCGCTAACCGGATCCTATGATGTTTACGGATGGAGCCCTCCAGGCATCATTGTCGTCAATCGGGAGAATCCCCTCACGCAAATCAGCATGAAGCAACTCGACGGGGTCTTTGGCGGTGCGCGGACCGGCGGCTATGTGGGCAGCGTGTGGCACACCGAGTATCCGTACTCGCGAGGGCCGGAGGAGAATATCCGCACATGGGACCAGCTCGGCCTGACCGGCGAGTGGGCGGGCAAACCGATCCATGTCGGCGGTCAGAACGTGAGGGCCGGCGTGAGCCAAAAATTCTCCAACGACATCTTGCGGGGAAGCGACATGTGGGTCGAAGGTTATAAAGCATATACCAATTACATAACGCCGGACGGCAAGGTTAACAGCTGGAGCATGCAGGCCCGGCGCGCGATTGCCAAGGACCGCTATGCATTGTTCTATGTTTCTCCTCTGTCGCTGGGGCCGGAAATGAAGGAATTGGCCATTCAGGCTTACGAGGGAGGGCCATACGTCTTGCGAACCCTCGAAACTGTACGCGCCAGAACCTATCCGCTCTACCATCAGAGTTACTTTAATTTCAACCGCGAGCCAGGAAAGCCGATCGAGCCAAAGGTGGACGAATTCCTGCATTACGTCCTGAGCCAGGAGGGTCAGGAAGAAGTGCAACGCGAGGGGCGCTATCTGCCGCTGACAGCCGAGGTGGTCCGCGAGCAATTGCGGAAGCTTGAGTAGGCTAGCAGCAGTTGTGCCCAGCATCGAAAGAAGCTCGATATCCAAGCTGGATATCGGGCTTCCCTTGCACCCGCTGCTGCTCCCGGATGATTGATTTCTGTCGCGCCCATTTCGCACCGGAGTGGTTCGACTAGGAATGCAGAGCACGGCGGGCCGCCCGGTTCACCAGAAAAAGCCCGGTCCAAGCCGAGACGAATTCCCCTGCCCAGAGCGAAATCGGCGACGGCCGCGATCGTGTTTTTTGCAGGCACAAAGGCAGCTGCTCGCCTGGATTGTCAGTTGTAGTGATGGGGACGCTTTGCCGTTTCGTCCCTGATGCCGCGCACTGATTCCCGGCTGGCCCCGGGGGTCCCATTTGGGAGACTCGGCGTCATTAATTTACTCGTAAATCTTGCCCTTTCCGCATTTTGCGCGATAATACAATTGCCATGAAAACATTCCTCGTGCCCATCGATTTTTCAGCGGTTACCGACCATGTGGTTGATACCGCTGTTTCTCTGGCCCGTTCGTTGGATGGTAAAATCGTACTTGTGCATATCATCCAACCACCCGTGGTCATGGGTGAAGACGGCCTGCCCATCGAAGTATTGCAGGACGCCATCTTGAACATGGAACAAGCGGCCACCAAATTCCTGGCCCGGATCGGAGAGCGCGTCGCTAAGGAGGGGGTCAAAGTTGAAACCATCCTGGGCCACGGCGCGCCGGCCATGAACATTCTCGAGGAGGCCGAAAAAGCCGCGGCTGATTTCATCGTTATGGGGTCGCATGGTCATGGTAAGTTTTACGATCTCATCCTCGGCGGCACTGCCTCTAGGCTGGTGAAGCGCTCTAAATGCGCGGTTATCATTATCCCTCCCGAGGCCAAATCGACCAGGAAACCGACCTCTCCCTGACAGACTGAATTGCCGGATCGATTGCCTGTCTTCGTTGCCACTATCAGTTCCTGCGGAGCACTCTGATGCAGTCGCATTGATCGTTCGTATCCGCTCTTCGACGAGGCATATTTCTGCCTGAAGCGTGAGCCGGTCAACCGGTCGACCCCAAGGGTGGGGGAGTATCTCAGGTGCATTCCGAGCTGCGAAGGGCAGGAAGCCGCTCAACGCGATGGTAAATATCTTCCGCTCACGGCCAAGGTTGTCGATGAACAATTGAAAAAACTGGAGCGAGAAGGCCGCCCGCGATCGCCTCGCGATCGATACAGATATATCCGCCAGCTGCTGCATTTATTGGGCGTTTCTTCGGCCAGGTCCAGAAGTGGTGATGGCCGACAGGCGGACAACCTTCTGGGGCAGGGAAATGCAGGCGAGATGGTCTGCTGTAATCGAGCAGCATGCCCTCCGACAAACCGGGGAATCGTCAACTGACTCTGACCGTTCAGCCTATTATTGCAGAGGCATGATCCGGACTTGCATCCGACTAAGCCGGGAAAGAACTCGATACTCCGCGCGAAGGGGCCACCAGTCGTACAAGTAGATTTCCAGCGGCCGCCACATCGCCACCCAGCCGCCGATAATGAAGCTTTCCTGGAGTATCCCTGCGAGTGGAGTCGCCCCGAGGTTTTTCAAGAGGTTGCCGATCATAAGGCAAATCGTGAGGAAGAGCAGGCCGACCAACAGGCTGACCCTGCCTTGCCGCATCAACAGCCGAAATTCACGCCGCTTCCTCTCTGTACGTTCGGTGAAGTGGTTCCGGACCGCCTCCTCTGTTTCGCCAGCGCGCTCCCCAGACAATGGCGTGGCCAGGTGGATGACTAACACCAGGTCCTCGGTGGGAGGCAACTCCCGTGCCCGACCGACAATGAAATCCTCGGCGTCGGGGTCGAGGTCACGGTCTCGGAACGGCGACGGATCCATCGAATTGAAAAGTTGCGCCAGCTCGCGCAATCGCAAACGGATGATTCCGGACGGAGCGTTGTCGGAGGCTGCTGATTGGGACATCTGAAATTTGGCAACACAACCCGTGGCGACGGGTTAATTCACCTTTTGTGGTGGTTTTGGCGGAAGGCGCAAGCTTCTCCGGACTCGGCGAGTCATAGCCCGGTGGGAATGATGTCACACGCGTTTCGGCCCCGTATCAAAGCAGCCAGCTTGGGCCTGCCACGCCGCATATAACGCCGAGCCGCCGAGTTCGAGTGCGTCCACCGCGATGACTGCGCTTGGGGGGGACGTCACATTGCATGCGTTTGTTTGCCGCGAGGTAGAAATGTGCCCTGCCCACTGCATCGACCGCTGGCATCAAAAGCGGCTGGATGCCATCGATCGCGTGGTGATGACCGTCTATCTTCAACGTTTCACCCACACGCAATGGGCCCCTGGCGCGTCCCACCATGACGGCGCAATTAACCTGGTTCGCCGCCCCCGATGGGCGGCCGTGCAATACGGCTGAAAACAGGGTGATGGGCCTTTCCAGTCCCATCAGATGATAGGGCTGATAGATGCAGGCTCCTGCGCGACCAACGGCCCGGCGCTGAAAACCAGGGGCCGGCCGGCAAACAGCAGATGCCCTGACGGCAGAAAGCGAGTTCGCATTCCTCTGGCCCTGAATAAGTTTGACTCAGTGTTAATCACAGGCGATTTCAGCCACGTCTTACAATTGTGCCCACTTGTATGGCTTTACCCCTCAACCCCTCACGCCATGCTTGCCGCATGCATCCCGACCAGCGGACAAGTGGGGATGTCCTCCAGAAACAGATTGTCGCCGGCAACCTGCAACCGGAGAGACGGACCTCTCGATCGAGCAGAACCAGCGGGGAAACCCGGTCTTTCCCCCGGACTCTTCCTTCGAACATTGCGACGCTGATGGCTATGGGGTGCGATAACCTTTCTCAACAGATGCTTGCCCCCCCTCGGCAGGTGCACCGCTGCTGCAGTCGAAAACCATAATCAAGCAAACCCCATGACCCCGCTGGCCTTCTTCTTCCGCAGTTTTACTTGGCGCATCATGATCCTTGGGATGGCGGTGGGCGGGCTCATCCTGTCCTGTGCGCCGGCCCAGGAGTACGATCTGGGCTCCCTGCCCTCCTATCAGGCAGGGAAGAAACAGATCGGGGTCATCCGGATTCACGGCAGCCAGCTCTCGTTTCATCTGATCCACATTTGGCAGGACGAGTTTCTGAAACTGCATCCCGACATCCGTTACCGGGACAACATCCTCCCGTCCTGGTTCAGCGGATTGTGCGCCGGGACCGAGGACATCTGCGTGATGGGGCACGAGGCATGGCGCCCCGATCTCATGGCCTTTCAGCAAACCTTCGGCTATGCCCCCTTCGAGATTCTGTTCGCCACCGGCGGATTTGACCAGAACAGGAGGGGAAACTCTCCCGGGGTCGTGATCATGGTAAACAAGGATAATCCGATCACCGGACTGACGCTGCCACAGCTCGATGGCATCTTCGGCGCCCAGCGCACCGGCGGTTGGATCGGGGCCCAATGGTCCAAGGCAGCGGCGCGAGGGCCGGAGAAAAACATCCGCACCTGGGGGCAGGCGGGCCTGACGGGAGATTGGGCAGACAAGACGATCAGCATTTATGGCACTGACGCCACTCAAAGCCTTTGGGCCGGAACGATCCAGAAAGTGGTGTTCAAGGGTGGAACGAAATGGAATCCCGCCATCCATGAACTGGTGCGGGGAGATCACGTCAGGGGAAATTCCGACGTGCAAACTGCAGCGGCCGTCGCCCATGACCGCTATGCGATCGGCTTTAGTTTCATGAAGATTGTCAAAGCGAATCCGGGAGTAAAGGCGGTGGCCCTGGCGGCCGACGAATCCGGGCCGTTTATTTCCCCGACGCTGGACACTTTCCGCAACCGCACCTACCCGCTGGTCACCGGGCTCTATCTTTATCTGAACCGCCCGCCGGGGCAGCCGCTGCCGCCGAGATTGAAGGAGTTCCTGACTTATATCCTAAGCCGGGAAGGCCAGCAGGCCGTCGTCGACGACGGGATGTACATTCCGCTGACACCGGAGCTGGCGCGGGAGCAATTGCAGAAAATCGATTAAGGATCTGTCCACAACTCCAGCAACCGCGCCCCATGAACAGCAGGCCAAATTTCCTTCATTCCACTACTCGCGCCGGGGGGAAAATTATGCGCGTTTTTCTGGTTGGCGCAGCCGCGGCCTTTGCCGCCGGCGCCGCCCGGGCCGGGAACCTGCCGGCACTGCCGGAGTATCAACCGAAGCAAAAAGTCGCTGGGGTCCTGCGCAGCTGGGGCAGCCAGCATATGGCCCGGGTGATGAAGTGCTGGCAGGAGGGTTTCCGCAAGTACCAGCCCGATGTCACATTTTCGGACAACTTGAAGGGCAGTGCGACCGGGATGCTGGGACTGGAGGAAATGGTGGCCGACATGGCCTTGATGGGCCGGCAGATTGTTCCCTACGACACCTACGGCATCTGGCGGCGCTCTCACCTGCTGCCGGTGGAAATCATGGTGGCGACCGGCAGCTACGATCTGCCGCAGAAATCACACGCCCTCACGGTATTCGTTCATCGGGATAATCCGCTGGCCCGACTCACGCTTCAGCAGCTGGACGGCATCTTCGGGGCCCAGCGCACCGGCGGCTGGCAGAACATGGAATGGAAGCCCGAGGTGGCACGCAGCACACAGGGGGATATCCGCACCTGGGGCCAGCTGGGCCTGACGGGGGGATGGGCGGACCAGCCGATCCACCCCTACGGCCCCCCGTCGTTGTTTCCGGGCGGGATGTCTTTTTTTCAGCTCAAGGTGATGGGCGGAGCCGACACCTGGGCTGAGGATCTCAGGGAATATGCCGATCGCCGTGAGATGATGGAGGTTCTGAGCCGGGACCGCTATGGCATTGCCTATACCGGCATGTGCTACAAGACCTCCGCGGTGAAGGCCCTGGCGCTTGCAGAGAAACCGGAGGGTCCGTACATCGCCCCAACGAAGGAAACGGTGGCTGCCCGCACCTATCCGCTGACACGTTCGGTATATATCTACTTCGCCCCGGATCTCCCCAGCGGGGAACCGGCCGATCCCAAGGTTGATCCCAAACTAAGGGAGTTTCTCAGCTATATCCTCAGCCGGCAGGGCCAGGAGGATGTCATCCGTTCCGGAGACTACCTGCCGCTGCCGCCCGCTGTGAGTGAATGCGAGCGTCAGAAATTAGACTGAGCGGAGCGTATCAAAGAACGGGACCTGTTCGCATCATGCGACGTGTGTTCAATATTCCCACGGAGGGAGTGGCCCGATGGCGGCGGCGCGACCGAGCTGAATTGAACGAACCGTCGCGGGAGGGTCACGGCTTTCGGGCTTGGTTGTTTGGTGCATTCTTGTTGCTGACAGTGCTGTCCGGGGGGGCCACGAGCAGGGCCTCCGACATCATCGACGACACTTTGCGGTCGTTGGCCCATTATCAACCTGCGCCCTTTACGGTGCCGGAAGGCGCCGCCTATGTGGACGCAATCGGGGGGGCCATCACGATCATGGGTTACAATGACATGGGCGAGATGCTGGAGAGCCTGAACGCCTTGTTCGCCGCGGCGCACCCCGGGTTTAAATTCCGCCTGACTCTGAAAGGCACGGCCACCGGGGCCCCGGCCCTGATGCACGGCAAGTCGGCCTTCGCCCCGATGGGGGCGGAATTCTCCGCGATTGAGAGCATTCCCTACCGGTTTGTGGTCGGGCAGGATCCATTCGCCATCCGCGTCGCCCACTGTTCCCTAAATGCACGAGGGAAATCCGCGCTCGCCACCGCCAATCTGCCCCCGGGGGCGGAAAAGCCCACCGGCGACGCGGCGGCGCCGATCGGTATCTTCGTCAACGAGGCGAATCCCCTCTCCAGGCTGACCATTGGGCAGGTCGCAAGGATCTTCTCCTCGGGAACTCCCGGCGGCGACATCACCCATTGGGGGCAGCTGGGCCTGAAGGGGGAGTGGGCAAGACGGTCGATTCATCCCTGCGGGGTGGAAGAGCAGGCAGCCGCCGGAATTGCGGCGGAAATGTTGAAACACCATCTGGCTGGCCGGCCTTTCCCTCCAGATTTTGATGCCTACCCCCAATCACTCGAAGTCATCAACCGGATCATCGAGGACCGGTCAGCCATCGGCTTTGCGTCCGGAAATCTGGTCCGTCCCGGCGTGAAGGCTGTCGCACTGGCCGAAAAAGAGGACGGATACTATTCGTCTCTGAACATCGGGGACATTGTGACCGGAAAGTATCCGCTGAATCGCTATCTCTATTTTTATGTCCGGCGTGTGTCCGGGCAGCCCTTCGATCCCTTCGTGAAGGAATACCTGCGGCTGGTGCTTTCCCAGGAGGGACAGCGTGCCATCGCGGAAGCTCCGCCTGGCTATCTGCCGCTCAACGCCAGCGAAGTGGCGGAAGAGCTGGCCAAACTTCAATAGTGTCATGACTGCCGCCCAAAGATTCCGGCGCCTTGTGGGTCTGATACTGACGTTTGCCGTGACCGCCGCCGCCGGGTGGCCCGCCTCTGCCACGCGGGCAGTCGGAATTTCCCAGGACGCCGCTCCCTATGTCCGGCTGGATGGGTCGGTCTACATTGTCGGCAGCGCTGGCATGCGGGAGGTCCTGACGAGATTTAACGAGCTCTTTTCCCAGACTCACCCCAACGTCAGGTTCACCATGTTGCTCGATCCCACGGCGGCTACGGCATTGGGAGGGTTGGCCGCCGGGGTGTCCGCTTTCGCTCCCATGGATCGGGCCGCTTGGCCCCAGGAAACCCGGCCCTTTCGCCAGGTGCACGGCTATGAGGCAACCGATGTACGCATCGGCCGCAACTGTTACCCTGCCGCGAGCCGTACGCGCCCTCCCGGCGTGTATGTAAACACTAGAAACCCGCTGTCGGGACTGACGCTTGAACAGGTGGCGCGAGTTTTCACGATGGGTGGCGGGACAGGGGATCTGACCCGTTGGGAACAGCTCGGGCTGACGGGCGAATGGGCGCAACGGCTCATTCACCTTTATGGACCGCGCGACAACGGTGGTTATATTTCAGCTTTGCGACATTCCCGGATGGATGGACGCCCGTTCAGCCGCCGGTATGAACCGCTGGCCAGCGATGCCGCGATCATCCAAGCCGTGGCGGACGACCCTTATGGCGTCGGTCTCGTCGGTCTTCACGAGGTCGCGGTCCTGCCGCCCACCGTGCGCTTGCTGCCACTGGCGGAAAACGCGAACGAACCCTATCGGGTCGCCGACGATGAAACCCTCCATGCCGGCCGGTATCCCCTGGCGGAGTTTCTGCACCTATACATAGACAAGATCCCGGGCAAATCGCCCGATCCCCTCGTGGCCGATTATATCCGGCTAGTCCTGTCACCCGAGGGACAGGAGATCATCACGGCGACGGGTCACGTGCCACTGACTCCGGCGGAGGCCGAACACGAGCGGTCCAAATTGGGGCAATTTCGCTAGAAAAATCCCATGAACAATACACATCTGAAAACCATCATGACCGCCTTCGCCCTGACTCTGTCCGTCGCGGGGTTCTGTACCGAGCCCAACCCCGATTCGGGCTGGACCAAAGCGGCGGACAACAGGATCTACGCCCAGTCCCTCGTCAACGAGGCGATGGCCAAAAATCCCGACTTGGTGGTCATAGGCATTCACGCCAGCCGGCCGGGATCGGATGATCAAAGGATGGTCGCCACCAATCTCGATCGGGTGGGCAAAGAGGACGACGAGGACGACAAGTCTGCGGCCCGGTTGAACAAGACCGTCCTTGTGCCCAATCCGACCGACCCGACCAGGTTTGAGGTCCTGATGCCCATGGAGGACTCCAGTGGCAACGTCATTGGGGCCGCCGGTTTCGTCTTCAAATACCGCAAGGGAGACGACCAGGTGAAGCTCCTGATCAAAGCGACGAGTCTGCGCAACGAGTTCGCGAAGAAAATCAAGACCAAGGCCGACCTGTTCAAACCCATCAAGTAGCGGGTCCGAACTTGCGGGTTATCTCGCTTCGTATGCGACGGCAGTTCCGACGAACCCAGGACTGGTTGCGGATTAGGCCGTACGGTACCGCTCCGCGAAGCCTGCGGGAAACCGGTGTCACCTAATAGTTGACATTTCTTCCGGCACGAAGCCTGAAATTACGGAGGGACAATTTCATCCCGCAGCACCAGCGGTGTTTTTTGGGTGACCGGTCCCGGTGAAGTACCGGGGATTAATGCGGGTCAGCCTTTGCGGGTGGCGACTTCGATGACGTCATGCGGCGCGGCTTCCTTCAGGCCGGCCGGAGTGACGCGGACATAGCGGGCCTTGGCGCGCAGCTCCGCGAGGGTGCCCGCGCCCAGATAGCCCATGCCGGACTGCACGCCGCCAATGAGGCTGGAAAGCAGATCATCCAACGAGCCGGAAACCTCCTTCAGCGCTTCGATGCCCTCGGCGGCCACCTTGCGTGTAATGTCCTTCCTGTCGTGCCCGTAGCGTGCCGCTGAACCGGCCTTCATGGCGGCGAGGCTGCCCATGCCGCGGTATTGCTTGTAGAGCTTGCCGTTAATCTCGAGGATTTCGCCGGGCGCCTCACGGCAGCCTGCCAGCAGGCCGCCTAAGATGACGGCGTCGGCCAGCGTGAGGGCCTTGACTATGTCGCCGGATTTGGTGATGCCGCCGTCGGCGATCAGGCTGACACCGCGAGCCGCCGCCCCCTTGCGGCTGACGTGAAGGGCAGTGAGTTGAGGAATGCCGACTCCGGCGACGATGCGGGTCGTACAGATGGATCCCGGGCCCTGGCCGATTTTGATGGCGTTGGCTCCGGCTGCAGCCAGAAACTCGACACCGGCGGTGCTGGTGACGTTGCCGGCGATGATGGTCAGCGATGGGAAGGCGGAACGGATCAGTTTGACCATCTCGCCGACACCGATCGTGTGGCCATGCGCCGTGGAAACGGCTACGCAGTCAACGGCCTCGTTTACCAGTGCGCCGACGTGGGTGATGATTTTTTCTCGATCGAGGGCGCCGCTTGGGAGGCGGACGGGGGAGACAGCCGCTCCGACGACCAGCCGAAACTGGGCGTCGCGGGCCGGTTTGCGATGCGATTTGGCTTCGCCGGTGATGCGTTCGACGTCGGAGCTGGTAACCAGTCCACGGAGACGGTCGTTGTCGTCGACGACCAAAACCTTGTGAATGCCGATGTTGGCGTTGAAAAACCTGTCGGCTTCCTTGATGGGATCGGAAGCCATGCGTTTCGTCGGGACCGTAACGAGCTGTTTGCGCGGTGTCATCACGTCCGCGATCTTCTTGGAGCGGTAGCGCTCCTTGACGACATTGCTGGACAACAATCCGACCAGCTTGCCCCTGGGGTCGACGACGGGGAAGGTGCGGAATTCAAATCGGCGCTGTTCGATCATGGCCAGCACATCGCCGATGGAAGAGTCGGGCGCCACTGTCATCGGGTCCTGTATAAGACCGTGGATGTGGTGTTTGACCCGCGCCACCTCCTTGATCTGGTCCGTGGGTGGCAGATTATAATGAATGAGGCCGAGTCCGCCGTTGAGGGCCATGGCGATGGCCATGTCAGACTCCGTGACCGTGTCCATGTCGGAGGATATGATCGGAATCTGCAGGCGCAGGGACTCCGAGAGTGCGGTGGAAAGGTCGGCGTCCTTTGGCAGAATCTCCGAATAGAGAGTGGCGAGGGAGACGTCGTCGTAAGTCAGCGCGGTCGAAGAGTGTGTGGCGAAAAAGGCTTCGGCCGGCAGATAAAACTCGGCATCGGGTGAAGGATTGTTGGCAACAGGCTTAGTCATCGTTGCCAGAAACGAAATAATTCTCGCACAGCAAAGCTCAACGATAATTTGCCATCCCGGGCGCAATTGTTAGCCGTGAAGATGTGATCTATCGCATGGGCTACAAAACCTACCGGCTGCCACTGCCCACTCCGTTGCGCACGGCGCACGGTTGCTGGAACGTGCGTGAAGGAATCATCGTACGGCTTGAGGATGAAATCGGCCGGGTGGGCTATGGGGAAGTGGCGCCCATTCCGTGGTTTGGCACCGAAAGTCTGGAGGAGGCGGATCGAATCTGCCGGGAGTTGGGCGATTCCGTTACGGACGAGATATTGGATGCCGTGCCGCAGCGCTTTGGTTGTGTGCGCTTTGCACTGGCGGCGGCCCGAGACCGTGGCGCATCTCCCTTTCCCGAACGGCGCCTGCCGGTGGCGGCTTTGCTGCCACCGGGGAGGGCAGGCCTGAAGAAGCTGCCGAAGAAACTCGCGGCGGGATTCCTCGCGTTCAAGTGGAAGGTTGGGGTTGGCGAGGTGAACAGCGAGATAGCCATGATGGACGATTTGCTGGCGATGATGCCTGCGTCCGGCCGGCTGCGTCTCGACGCCAATGGGGCCTGGTCGCACAGGTTGGCCGCGCGGTGGTGCGAGCGGTGCGTGGGACGGCCGATCGAGTTCATCGAACAGCCCATACCGCCTGCTGACGAGGATGGATTGCGGGGGCTGGCAAAGGAGTACCCGGTCCCCATCGCCCTGGATGAATCGACCGTGCATCTGCAGGATATGCAGCGATGGCACTCCCGAGGTTGGACAGGGATTTATGTGGTGAAACCCTCCCTGGCCGGACCGCTCGACGAGTTGCAGCGCGTAGTCGATGAGTTGTCCTTGGATGTCGTGCTTTCGAGCGCGATCGAGACCACGATCGGACTGCGCGCCGTGCTGGCCGAGGCACTCAGAGGTCGGCTGACCAAGCGCGCCCTCGGTGCGGGCAGGGGAGAAATCTTCGGACAGCGCGTGTTTGACGGTCCTCCCCTTGGCCCATTCCTGGATGAAGCATGGTTGGTTAGTGCAAATCCGGAGGGAGTATGGAACGCCTTGAACTAGCACGCCGGCTGGGGGCATCACCTGGAAATATTCGGGAGCGGCGGTGCGAGATGACCGTGATCGAAGCGAGGGAACCGGCCCGCTTCATGATCGAGTTGGTCGAGGCTGCGGCCGGCGACGGCACGGTGTTGCTGGCGGATCCGAGGTGGGGCGAAGATGAACGCCGGCAGATAGCCGCTTTGCTGCAAACGTCAGTGAAGGTGGGGACAGGGGCGGCGGACCGACTGGGCTGGCTGGGTGTGCCTACCGGCGGATCCAGCGGGATACTCCGGTTTGCCCGGCACGACGAGAAGACATTAGCGGCGGCCGTCGACGGATTTTGCCGGCATTTTGCCGTGAAGCAGGTCAATACTGTGGGAGTGCTGCCGTTGCACCACGTGAGTGGGTTGATGGGGTGGATGAGGGCGGCGCTCACAGGCGGCACCTTCATTCCCTGGTCCTGGCCGGAGATGGAAGGGGGGAATTTCCCCGCGCTGCCTCCGGGGGACTGGTTTTTGTCGCTGGTGCCGACCCAACTGGGCCGGTTGATAAAATCCGGCCGAGCGCAGGAATGGTTGCGTGGATTCAGCGCGGTGTTTGTGGGGGGCGGGCCGGCATGGGGGGAGTTGCTCGAGCAGGCGGCCATGGCCAATCTGCCGCTCGCACCAACATACGGCATGACGGAGACGGCTGCGATGGTCGCGGCCGTGACTGCTGCGGAATTTCTGGCAGGGGCCAGGAGCAGCGGTCGGCCTTTGCCCCATGCCAGAATTTCGATCGATGGTGAGGGGCGGATCCGGATCGAGGGCGAATCGGTTTTCCGTGGTTATTATCCAGAAGGGAAGGCGTGCCGCGAACTAGTAACGGATGATATTGGACGGTTGGACGCAAACGGCCATTTGCACGTTCGGGGAAGGCGTGACGCCGTTATCATTTCCGGCGGCGAGAAAGTGCAGCCCGAGGAGGTGGAGGCGGTGCTGCGGGCGAGCGGAGCGTTTGAAGAAGTGGCCGTTCTGGGCCTTCCGGACACCGAGTGGGGGCAGAAAGTGGTGGTGGCGTATCGGGCCGCCACCGAGCCCGATCTGAAACAGCTGGCGCGTTTTCTGGAACAGCGACTGGCGCCGGCCAAACGCCCCAAGCGATTGGTCCCGCTGGACTCCTGGCCGGCCTCGCCGCAGGGCAAGATCAGCCGCGCGGAACTAACCCGCTTGGTCGAGGAAGCCATTCGACTGGCCGATAATCCGAACGGAGGGAGGATTTCCTGACTTGAACAAAACTGAGATCGCGGCCGTGTTGAACGATATTGCGATGCTGCTCGAACTGAAGGGTGACAATCCTTTCAAGATTCGCGCCTATCAGGCCGGGGCCCGGGTTGTGGAATCGTTGAGTGAGGAGGAACTCACACGGCGCATCGACGCTGGCACGCTCGAGGAAATCAAAGGCATCGGGGAGGCGCTGGCCGGGAAGATCGGTGAGCTGCATCGCAGCGGGAAGCTGGATTTTTATGAAAAACTGCGCGGCTCGATTCCGGAAAGCCTGCGCGAATTGCTGCAAATCTCCGGACTGGGACCGAAGAAGATTCGGGCACTGCACGGCCAGCTTGGCGTCACCTCGGTGGCCGACTTGGTCAAGGCATGCACAGATGGCCGTGTGGCGGAACTTGCCGGTTTCGGGGAAAAATCCCAGGAGAAGATTCTTGCTGCGATTCACCACCGTGAGGCCTACGCGCGGCGGCATCTGTGGCTCTCGGCATGGGAGGAGGCCGAGCCTCTCCTCGCGGGCTTGCGCGGATTGCCGCAGGTGGAACAGGCCGAGGTTTGCGGCAGTTTCCGCCGCCGCATGGAAACCGTGGGCGATCTCGATTTTCTAGTGGCGACGTTGGAGCCCCGCCCCGTGGTCGAATGGTTTGTTACGCGCCCGGTTGTCCAGGAGATCACGGCTCAGGGCGAAACCAAAGCGAGCGTGCGGCTGCAGTCGGGATTGCAGGCGGATCTGCGGCTGGTGTCGCCGGCCCAGTTCCCTTTCACCCTGCATCATCTCACGGGTTCCAAGGACCACAATGTGCAGATGCGGCAGCGAGCCCTTGCGCGGGGATGGAGCATGAGCGAATGGGGGCTTTCGCCGGTGGAGCAGGCGGTCGCTATGCGGCAGGAGGAGGGAGGCCGGCGCGCCCACGAACAAACGCGGGCCATCCGGGACGAGGCGGGGCTTTTCGCGCAACTTGGGTTGGCTTACATCCCGCCCGAATTACGCGAAGGATTGGGGGAGATCGAACTGGCGGAGAAATCGGCGCTGCCCCGGCTGGTCGAGGAGGCGGACATCCGCGGAGTATTTCACAATCACACCACCTGGTCTGATGGGCATAACACGCTTGCGGAAATGGCAGCCGCGGCAGAGGCGTTCGGATGGGAGTATCTCGGCATTGCCGATCATTCCGCGGCCAGCGTGCAAGCGCAGGGCTTGGACGAAAAACGGCTGCACGAACAGATCGCCGAAATCCGGGCATTGAATCTAGCACAGAAATTCAACACGTATCTCTTTGCCGGCACGGAATGTGACATCCGGCCGGATGGCCGGCTCGATTACGGCGACGAGCTTTTGGCGGAACTCGATTACGTAGTGATTTCAGTACATTCCGCCCTCCAGCAGAACCGGGAAGACATGACCCGGCGTATCGTGCGGGGCATCGAACATCCGGCCGCCACCATGCTAGGACATCTCACGGGGCGCCTGTTGCTCGAACGCGAAGGTTGCGACGTCGATGTGGATCGGGTGATTGATGCGGCGATCGCCAACGGTGTTGTGATGGAACTCAATGCAAACCCATGGCGGCTCGACATGGACTGGAGGCATTGGCGCAAGGCGGCAGAAAAGGGGCTGATCTGCTGCATCAATCCAGACGCCCATACGGCTGCCGGGCTGGCCCATTTTCGTCTGGGCGTCGGGACCGCGCGCAAGGGCTGGCTGACGAAGAATAGCATTCTCAATACCCGTTCGTTGGCCGAGGTGAAGCGCTGGCTGGAACAGCGCAGGGCAGGGGCCGTTCACGGGGGAATTGCCGCAGGCCGACCAGAACAGTCAACAAACGGCAAACTCCATAAGTAGTTGAGTCCCGAAGGATCGGCGAAGACGCACAAGGTGCAGCGGTTGCCGATGGTGAGACAGGAGCGATTTTCCCCAGTGCCTCCTTACCCGAACGATCCACGGCAAATGGACGCCCGAGGTGGCCGTTTCACGGTTCGATGTGTTGCTTGCCGACGTCCCTTATCTGTGTCAGAGGTTTGCCTTTGATTATATAAAAACCATCCCTTCCTGAGGTTTTTTGATACATTGATTTCAATGAAATTTGCGATCGTCGAAGACCAGATCATGTTTCGAGCGCTTTTGCGCCGGCTTCTTGTTGAAGACTGCAAGGGCGAAGTGGTGCTGGAGGCCGGATCGCTGGCGGAAGTGAGAAAATTGCTCGATGGTCTGACCATGGTCGATCTCCTGCTTCTGGACATTCGGCTGCCTGACGGCGACGGGATTGAATTTGTCGAGGAATTGAACAAATCCAATGTAGCCATTCCGGTGCTGCTGCTTTCCTCGTCCTGCGATGATTATATCGTTCATCGCGTGAACCGCAGTTTTGCGCAGGGCTTCGTGCACAAGGACGATGAACCGCAGATGTTGCTAACGGCCATCCAGGTGGTAGCTGCCGGGGGATCGTTTTACAGTCCGCGCTATGAGATCAAACGGCGGGAGATGGCAAAAGCGCCGGACAGTTTTGCGAAACTGCTTTCGCCGCGGGAGCAGGAACTCCTGCGGCATCTTGGCACGGGGTACGCCGATGCCGAGCTCGCCTCAGCCCTGGGACTCAGCGTTGACACAGTAAAAACCCATCGGCGCAACGTCATGACGAAACTGAACTTGCACACCGCGCAGGAACTCCAAGCCTACGCCCTCAAGACCGGGTTCACAACGGTCGATCATTTGTAGGCGGATAGAGGAGATTCTCGATGACTTGAACGAACCTTTCGATTGCTTCGCCGCGTTCGAGGACCCCCTCCAGCAGTTCGAGCTGGTCGCCGAGGTCCGGGAAATTATTAGCGCGGCAAAGATTGTTGAGTTTATGAGCGAGATAGGCGGCTGACTTCCGGTCGGTTTGCGCGGTGGATTTGACGGCGCTCCATGCTTGGCGAATGGCTTGCAGCGGATCGGCAGCCGCGGCGGGCATCGGCGGCAGCTGGGTGACTTCAAGCGAGATCTTGCCGAGGTGCGTCTCGCCCCAGGCGTTCAGGGCACCACGAAGTTTTTCAATGGTGATGGGCTTGCTGATGAATCCGGCCATGCCTGCACCCAGGCATTCCTCGCGGCGCTCCTTGGTCGAGTAGGCCGTGACGGCAAAGACGGCGGGTTTGGGCTCCGGGCAAAGGCGCAGGAGCTCCCGGGTGAGGGCGACCCCGTTGGTGTCCGGCAGGCGATAGTCGGTGAGAATGACGTCGTACCCATTTTCGCAGGCCAAGCGGATCGCTTCGACTCCAGTGGTGGCCCAGTCGACCGTGTAGTTCATTTTCTCAAGGATATTCCCGAGGACGATGCGGTTGTAATCCTCGTCCTCGATTGCCAGAGCCCGTGCCGGAAGAGCCCGCGTGGACGCAGGTGCCTTCGCGAACACCGCCGCGCCCAGGCAGGCGAAACTCGCGGTGAAATAAAACGTGGTCTCGCCATTCGCGCTCACCGCACCGACATTGCCGCCCATGGCCAGCGCATAGCGTCGACAGATGGCCAAGCCCAAGCCGGTGCCCCGGATGTTGCGTTGCTTGGCGTCGTCTCCGCGCGTGAAGCTTTCAAAGAGCTTATCGAGGGTGTCCTTTTCGATGGTAGGGCCGGAACTGGTCACGCCCACCGTAACGGTTAGCTGCTCATCCCGAGGAGTGAGAATGGTGTTGATGCGTGCCTCGGACGGGATTCCGTATTTGAGGGCATTGCCGAGGAAATTGGCGAGAATCTGCCGGACTTTCCCGCAGTCGCCCCGGACTCGAATATCAGGCGGGATGGGGGAGAGGAGTCGAATCCTGGTCCGAGCGGGATCGACCGTGATAGCTGCGGCTTCAATGGTTTCCGCCAGGTCAAAGTCAGTGATTTGCAGGCTGACGTCCCCGGCCTCAATCTTGGAAAAGTCGAGAATGTCGTCGACCGTGCAGCGCAGTTGTTCGGCGCAATTTTGCAGCAGTTTCAGTGTATGCCGCTGTTTTGGTGGGGGATCCATCTCCTTGAGCATGCCGATCAGCCCGATGACGCCGTTCATTGGATTACGGATCTCGTGCGACATCGACGCGACAAACTCTGATTTGGCGGCGCTGGCCTTGGCCAGTTCACGGGTGCGTTCCTGGATCAGTGCCTCCAGTTCGATGTTCCGCCGCTGGATTTGCCGCGTGCGCAAGGTGGTCAGACCGATGCCGATCAGGATCGCTAGGGAAGCATAGGCGGCGATGGCCGGGTTTGTATAGTACCATGGGGGCGGCAGCGTAAAGCGGTAGGACTTCACAGGTCCGATCTGGCCGAGATGGGTGGCTCTTCTCTCCAAGGTGTAGGTTCGGGGCGACAGGGAAGAATAGCGCACGGTTTCGGACGTGCTGGTCCGGGTCCAGTTTGTGTCGGTCGGAAGCAGCCGCCGTTCGTAGGCCGGTTTCTCCCCAAATTCGTCGAACGCCTGGCTTGCAGTGAAGGTCACGGTGCTTTGGCCGGCGGGTAATTCAGTCGGCAGAGCGTCGAGACCGGTTTCAGCTTGTGAACCCGGAAAAACAAAGCGAAGCGTTGGCGGTGTCAGCCGGTATTCAGGTCTGAGTTCGGCCGTGCTCAGTTCGAGAATGGCCGAGCCGCTGCAGATCGTCAGCAGATCATCGCTTGCCGAAAGATGGCTGACCTTGTCAAGCGCGGCGAGCCCCTTGGCTTCGACGGTTTCCCAACTGACAGTATGACCTGTCTTGCGCAGGCGTCCAAGCCTGAGCTGCCCATCCTGTTCACCGGCGAGCCAGGTGCAGTCGGTGGCTTCAGCCAGCCTGGGGTTCTTGATTCCTTGGGTATGGCCGACCGGTTTCAGGGAATCGTCATAGTAGAGGACGCTGTTATTGGTGAAGACAATGAGAGTGCCGCCAAGGCGGGCGAGGAGGGTCGGAGTGGAGTCGGATAGTTTTGCGACTGGCGAAAACCTGATCGGCGAAGTTGTGTCGGCTTTGTAAAGTTCGCCTGAGAGAGAGCCCCCCCAGATGGTGCTACCAATGCACGTGACGTCGGTGAAATTACCAGGGGCATCCTCGATAAGCCGGACGGTGCTAGCGCGGTAGTCGATTTCGTAGAGATGGACGCTCACAACAGCAAGGTAGCGTTCATTGGGCAGTTCAGCGATTGCGCTGACCCTGTTGCCGGGAGTCTGAAACTCCTCGGATCCAATCCTGGTCCTGCCCCAGAAGCCCATGGCGGGACCGTGCGCCGTCGTGCCGAGGAACCACGCCGGCGGATGGGAGGTCACGCTTCCACCGCTGCGGTAGTAGTCCAGATGGCTCTCGTAGCTCACAATGAGACCATTTTGCCGTAGCGCACCTACGGGTGGATCTGTTACGGCCAGGCGATGGCCAGTCGTGAAAGGTTCGAACAGGCTGATGCCTTGGTTGGTGCCGACCCAAAGCCGGTCGGAAGCGTCCACATAGGTTTTAAGCGTAACTAGGGTCGGTAACCCGGAGGCCCGGGTCACGAAATCCACCTGTCCGGTCTGAGGATTCATGATCGCCAGCCCTCGGGTGGCGGTGGAGACAGCGATGCGGTCGCCCCACTGGGTGGCTGAAGTGATGATGGCGCTGGAAAGATCCTCGACTCCAGTGATGACTTGATAGCCGCCAGTGGTTTTCCGGTAAAGCGCACGGGTCGTCAGAACAAAATCGTCGTTGCACCAAATCCACTGCGCATCCGACTTGTTGGGAAGCGGATTCGCCATCGGGATGACCTGCTCGCGACGGACCTCCCAGAGAGCCTTGCCCAGAGGCGCCACGATCAGTTTGTCGCCGTGGGTGAGCAGAAAGAGGCGCTGCTCGGTGGGGAGCACAGAGTGATGTGCCTGTCCCGTCTCCGGATCAATGAACCAAACTTTATCCTTGGTGGTGGCCACGAGTTCGCCGTCCGCCATGGCGAGATGCCAGATTTCACCGACATGATTGAGCCCGGGAACCAGGAGAGGCTGATAAACGCTGCGGTTGGTCAACGGCAGCGTCAGCCTGCCGATTTCATTGGCGGACGCGACCCACAGCGTATTGCCGACCGGCAGCAATGCGCGGATGGCTTGCGTTTGCGGCTGGGGCAGAAATTCCCATTGGTTTCCTTCGTAGAATCCAAGCTGCCGCCCCCCAATGATTACCTGTCCTTCGGTTGTCTGAGTGATCTGCCAGATATTCGGTTCGCTGTTGAGTTGCGCGGCAGTGAAGTCGAAGCGGATCGGGCTTTCCTCGAGTGGCATGGCGTTGAGGCCGTGGATTAAGAAGAGTCCGAACGTCAGCAGAATTAGCCGCATACCCTTTATCCGGTACCGACGTACCTTGAGAAAGGTAAGCGACGAAGTGGCAACAGTTTCCCGCTTCATGTATGCTGACAACGTCATGAAAAAACTCACATCACTCCTATTCGCCTTGGTCTCTACCATGTTCCTTGCCGTTGGGGCAACCCGCGCCGCGGATAAATTCGATACCATCCGCTATCCCGCGGATCAATCGATGAAATCCTCCATCGATGCGCACGGCCCTGTATTCGATGAGAACCCAGGCCTCCCCTGTGGAATTCTGCAATAGAAACAGCGGGCGGGGACAGGACTGCGCAATTGGTTCCCAAGTTGCCTGATCATCTTGAACACATCTGCGTATGCTTAGTCTAGCTCCGATAAATTATCGCGATATTTTTTCTAGTGAAGGGGGGCCGATCGAGCGCATCTCCTCGGGTTCGGTCGAGGTGATGGGCAAGCAGACCTATCAAGCGAACGCGTTTCTAGCGTCCGGCTTGGTGACGTCAAAGCAAACGGCCAGCGTGTATGGGAACGCCGATGGCACGGGCTCCAGCGACTCACCGCAAGTCGCGCGCCATATGGCGATTTCCGAGGCGTTGGAACGGTGGGCTTTTTACTCGGCTTCGCAGGGGCCGGAACGCGTGAAGTACCGCTTTGATGTCGATTATTCGACCAACGGGATGGCGGCGTTTCCCGGTTTCTTCAAGTACCAGGCCAGAAAAAGGGCCTATTTCGAGGCCTTGGAACGCTGGGCACTGGTGTCGTGGTGGTCGGGACACCTCAATGCCTCGGTCGTCGGCGACGCCCTGTTTGGAATGACGGCGGTGCGTCTGGAGCACAATGCGGGCATAGGCGAGGTGGCAATTCTCTTCCGCCGTTCTGCCGCCGGACATGTGAGCTACGGCTATTCCGCCGGTTCCAGTTTTCGCACAGCTGTGGCGCGGGCCGCGGTAGAGCTCGCCCGCAATGAGTTTGTGGTCAGTTTCTACAAGTTGCGTAATGCCGCGCTTGAGGTTCCCAATGCATTTGAACGCCGCTGTCTTTATTTCGCGGGGGAGGAAGGACACGGGGAGTTCCTCCGCAGGGTATTTGATCGGAAACCGCGCCGTCAGGCGGCATGGTCGGTGTTGTTTGACGGTGAAATTATCGGACCATGGTCAAAATATACCACGGTCTGGCGGGTTGTGCCGGAGATGCCTTCGCGGGATTTTTTGGATCCGCAATGCTCCTTTTTCTTCTGGTAGACGCCATGATTGCTTCACCCACCACAGAGTTATCGCCGGCAATTCCCCCCATCGGATCGACCCTTTGGCAGATCCAAGATTGTGTCACCCGCAAAGACAAGAAGTCGGCGCTGGACGTCCTGCGTTCCACCATCAGTGAGTGTGTTATTTCTCCGCGAGACGGCATCGAATTGATGCTGGCAGTGCGACAAGAGGCCTGGACCGCAGCGGCAGAGGCATTGGAGGCATTGCGGACGGGACTTCCCGGGGTCTACCGCTTTGCGCCACAGGTGGAATATGCCCTCTCTTGAAGAAACCCTTTTTCTAGCACTGGAGGAAGAACGTCGGATCTCGGAGGAGAGGGCCCTTCTTCCGGGATTGCTGCAACACGATCTCGCCAATGCCATGTGCGGATTGACGATGGCGGTGGATCTGGCCGGCTTGTCGAGGAACGAACAGGAACGGCAGGAAAGCTACCGGCGATTGCGCGCCAGCATGGCGCAGGTCACGGACCTGCTCAGCGGCATGCGGCTGCTGTATCTGAACAGGGAGGGCGTCAAGGATTTCAAGCGGGGAGATCTTGCTGCGTTTGTGCGGAGCCTGCTGCGCGAACCAAGTGTATGGAGGGAGATACCGCAGTTTATCATTCGACTGCCGGATGTCATGTGGTGCACGTTTTCCCCGACGCTCATCAGACATGCCATGTTCAATCTGGTGAGCAATGCGGCTTTGTATTCCCAAGGCACGTGGGTCAGGGTACGGTTGGCACCCGTGCGGGGTGCGACATGGATATTGTCGGTGGCCAACGGCGGTCCGGGTATATCGGAGGATTATTTACGCTATCTTTTTGATCTTCGCCATAAGGCGGTCAATGGGAGATCTGCGCGTAAACCCGGTTCCTGCGGGCTGGGCCTCTACATCGCCAGAATGTGTCTTCGCGCCCACGGCTCCAATTTGAGACTGATCTCCCGCAAGGGGCTGACCGTTTTTTCATTCCCGCTGGTCGGAGTTCATCAAGGTGCGCAACCAGTGATCAATTCCAAGGCCATCTCTGCGGCTTGAACGAAGTCGCTTGTAAGTTGGAGCTGACGGCCGGTTTCAGGCCGGCTCCGGCGGCAGATCGTGCAGTTTCAATCCGGGATTCTTATCCAGGAAATAATTTTGCGTCCAGTCGTTGGGGAAAAAGACGACGGGACGGCCATGCGTATCGGCGCCGAGCGCCACACCGGTGGCGAGGATGAGAGAATTCGGACGCGCCAGACTCGGGTGGGGGGATAGCCACTTTACGCGCTGCCACTGAGTCAGTTCCAGACGTGATTCGGCATTATATTCGGCCTTGAGACGCCACTGCACGACCTCGAATTGCAGCGGGCCTACTGCAGCCAACAGAGTCGAACCGGGCGGCTGATTGCGCAGCGAAAAAGACTGGACGATGCCCTCCTGCAGGAGTTGCTCAACTCCGGCGCGGTATTTCTTCGCATCGGCCGGAGTGGGATTGCTGATTAACGCGAAGACTTCGGGGGGGAAACGCGGGATCTCGTTGTAGACGATGGCGCTGTCCTCCGTGAGCGTGTCCCCGATTCCAAATGCGTCGTAGCCGACCAAGCCAACGATATCGCCAGGCCAGGCTTCATTGACGGTTTCGCGTTCCTGGCCGAAAAGCTTTTGGGAGGACGACAGGCGAAATTTTCGGCCGGTCCGTTGGTGAGTGACGTACATGTCGCGCTCGAAACGACCCGAACAGACACGCAGAAACGCGAGTCGGTCACGGTGCCGGGGATCCATGTTGGCCTGGATTTTGAAGATGAAACCGGAAAACTTCGGGTGGTCGGGCGGGATCGGGGTGCCGTCATCGTTCCGGGCCTGTGCGGCCATCACGGGTGGCACGCTGGCTCCGGAACGCCGCGACCGCGGTGGCACGGAATCGCGGAGGAATCCATCCAGCATGAGCTGCACGCCGAAATTGTTGATCGCACTGCCGAAATAGATGGGGGTGGTTTTTTCAGCCTGAATCGCGGCCAGGTCATAAGGCGCGCCGGCGGCGTCGAGCATGGCCAGCTGCTCGGTGGCTTCATGGAAAGCATGATCATCAAGCTTAGCACGGACCACCGGGTCATCCAGGCTCGTTACCGCGACTGGTGCATGGTAGGCGCCTCCGGGAACGCGCTCGAAAAGGTGGACCTGCCGGTTCAGCCGGTCGTAGACGCCGCGAAACGACGGGCCGTTGCCCAGCGGCCAAGTGACGGCGTAGGGGTGGAGACCGAGTGCGCCTTCCAGTTCATCGATAAGGGCGAGCGGATTCTGGGTGGGGCGGTCGCACTTGTTCATGAAGGTGAAGATGGGCACGCCACGGCGCCGGCAGATCTCGAAGAGCTTGCGGGTCTGTGGTTCAATGCCCTTGCCGGCATCGATGACCATCACCGCTGCGTCGACCGCTGTGAGCACACGGTAGGTGTCCTCCGAAAAATCCTTGTGGCCAGGCGTGTCGAGAAGGTTGACGGCATAGCCTGCATATTCGAATTGCAGAACTGTGGAGCTCACCGAGATGCCGCGCTGGCGCTCCAGTTCCATCCAGTCGGACCGGGTGGACCGCTGATTTTTCCGGTCCTTGACCGTCCCGGCCAGCTGCACGGCGTTCCCATAGAGCAGGAATTTTTCCGTAAGCGTGGTCTTGCCCGCGTCGGGATGCGAGATGATCGCGAACGTACGGCGGCGGGCGATTTGATGGCTGGGAGTCATTGATGAAAAACATCGATGGAAGCACAAGAATGGCGCAAATGGAAAGCGCTAATAAACAGGCAACCGTTGATCTGGGCAAAGCCTTGATCCAGAGGCCAATTCGCAGCGTCGCAAAAACACTCACATGCGCGCTAGGATGAGGCTCCGCAGGGTCGGGTTCGGCGCCGGCGGGTTGATTTTGGGCTTCTACGCGGCCGGTTTCACCGGATGATAGCGGTATACATGACGGACAGTCTGAAACTTAAACCGAATGCGGCAGCGCGCGTGCTACGAGGACACCCGTGGGTTTTTGCGAATGAAGTTGTATCGCTCCTTCCGGCCGTTTTTGACGGGGAAATAACTGAATGCCGGGATCGCACCGGCCGGTTTCTTGGCACCGGCATTTACAACAGCAGGTCACAGATCATCTGGCGGCGGCTGAGCCGGGAGCGGGTGGTTTTGGACGACGCCTACCTGCGCGGCGCCCTGATGCGGGCGGCGGCCCGGAGGGAGGGGATGAGCGCTTTTCGCCGGCTGGTCTGGTCGGAGTCTGACGATCTGCCGGGCATGGTGGTGGACCAGTTCGGCGATGTGCTCGTGCTGCAGGTGCAGACACTGGCAATGGAAAAGCGGCAGCAGAACATCATGGCACTGCTCGACGAATGGATGCATCCGGACGAGATCATCGTGCGCAACGACGCGCCGGTGCGCCGGCTGGAAGGTCTGCCACTGGAGGTTAAAACATGTTCAGGACGGCCGTGGGAACCGCGCTGGATGACGATCGATGGCATCGACTACTGGCTGGACCTGCAGCAGGGCCAAAAGACAGGTTTCTATCTTGATCAGCGTTTGCAGCACAGTGCGGTCGCAAAATATGCGGGAGGGCGGAGAGTGTTGGATGCGTTCTGCAACCAGGGGCCGTTCGCACTGCATTGTATGCGGGCCGGGGCGGTCAGCGTGCTGGGAATTGACAGCGCCGAGGCGGCGATCGGACTGGCGCGGAAAAACGCGCAGCGCAGCGGGCTGAAGGCGGAATTTGTGGTGGCCAATGTCTTTGATTTTTTCGCGGCGCATCGCGACGCGGCGTGGGACCTGATCGTGCTCGACCCGCCGCCGTTTGCGAAATCGCGAGGGGCTTTGGACGGGGCCCTGCGCGGCTACAAGGAAATCAACCTGCGCGCCCTGAAGGCACTGACATCCGGCGGCGTGTTGGCAACCTACTGCTGTTCCCATCATGTGCGGGACGTGGATTTCCGCGAAATGATCGCGTCGGCGGCCACCGATTCCAAGCGCAAGGTGCAAGTGCTGGAGTTCTGTCATCAGCCGCCGGATCACCCGGTGCTGGTGACCATGCCTGAGAGCGAATACTTGCGCGGGTATATTTTACGCGTTGAATAACGAACCTGCCGCCGATTGCGGGCGGAAGTGAATAAAGAGCAAGCGCAGGAATTATCGGCTTCATTTCAACAAATCTGCAACGCAGCCTGAAACCATGCCTTGGGCGACAATTCATTGGCGGAGCGAAATTCTAGACAAACAGACCACGACACAGGTGCTGCTGCCGCGCGTCGGCCGGCCGCCGTATCCTGTGCTTTACCTGCTGCATGGCCTCAATGGGGATTCCACGGCCTGGCTGCGGCATTCACGGTTGGAATGGTATCTGCGTGATCTGCCGCTGACGGTCGTGCTCCCCGACGGTTACCGGGGCTTCTACACGGACAACCAGGTGGGGCCGGCTTACGCGAGGCACATGGGCGAGGAGTTGCCCTCATTCGTGGAAAAGCATTTTCGCGCGAAGGCGGCTCGCGGGGCCCGCGCCATCGGAGGCCTGTCAATGGGCGGCTATGGCGCTCTCCGCATTGCGTTGGGATATCCTGCGCGCTTTTGCTCGGCCCACAGTCACTCGGGAGCGCTTCTGCGGTCGAGTATCGATTTCAGTCCGGAGGCAAAACAAACCGGCACCGTGCTGGCGGACATGCCGGCGCATTTCATCGCGGAATTGCGGCGCGTCTTTGGCAGCAAGCCAGGCGGAACTGCGCACGACTTGATCGCCCTGGCGGAGCGGGCGAAGAGGAAGCGCCAGCTGCCGAAGCTGCGGATTGATTGTGGACGGACGGACGACTTGCTGGCCGACAACCGCGAGTTTCATGCCCAGCTCAGGCGGCTTGGTGTTCCACATGTCTACCGGGAGCATCCCGGCGGGCACGATTGGGATTACTGGGATCTGCACATCCGTTCCGCGCTGGAATTTCATGCGAGGAATTTAAACATCCGGAGAATCAGGACGGGGAGCAGATAAACGGCCCGGACCGCACGATCGCCCGGAATCGACAAAGCGGTCCGGCGGGGCCTGACTGGGGTCTGGCGCCGGCGCAGGAACTCAGATTTTTCCGCCGTAGATCGCGTCCTTGCCAAGTTCTTCCTCGATGCGAAGAAGCTGATTGTATTTGCAGACACGATCCGTGCGGCAGAGGGAGCCAGTTTTGATCTGGCCGACGTTTGTGGCCACGGCGATGTCAGCGATAGTGACGTCCTCGGTTTCCCCGGAGCGATGGGAGATGACGGCTGTGTACCCGGCCTCCTTGGCCATCGCGATCGCATCAAGAGTCTCGGTGAGAGAGCCGATCTGGTTGACCTTGACGAGAATCGAGTTGGCGGTGCCGGTGTCGATGCCGCGCTTGAGAAACTCGGTGCTGGTGACAAACAGATCGTCGCCGACTAGCTGGATATTGCGCCCTATGGCATCGGTGAGTTTCTTCCAGGTAGCCCAGTCATTTTCGGCGCAACCGTCCTCGATGGAGATGATGGGGTATTTCGATATGAGCTCCTTGTAGAAAGCCACCATCTGGTCACCGCTAAGCGCGCGACCGTCGGTTTTTTTGAAAACGTATCGCTTCTTGTCGTTCCGGTAAAACTCGGAGGCGGCGACATCGAGGGCCAGGTTGATGTCCCGGCCAAGCTTATAGCCAGCACCCTTGACGGCGAGGGCGATGACATCGAGTGCGGCCTCAGTCGAGGCAAGGTTGGGCGCGAAACCTCCTTCGTCGCCGACTGCGGTAGAAAGTTTTCTGTCCTTAAGAACCTTTTTGAGCGTGTGGAACACCTCCGCGCCCATGCGCAGCGCCTCGCGGAAGGAACTGGCGCCGGTGGGCATGATCATAAATTCCTGGAAATCTATGGGGGCGTCGGAATGGGCGCCGCCGTTCATGATGTTCATCATGGGGACCGGGAGTACCTTGGCATTGGGGCCGCCAAGGTACTTGTAGAGGGGCTGGCCGAGGGCGGCGGCGGCGGCGTGGGCCGTGGCCAGTGAGACGCCGAGAATGGAGTTGGCGCCGAGGTTGGATTTGGCTCTGGTGCCGTCGAGATTGAGCATGACGCGATCAATGCCTACCTGGTCGGTGGCATCGTGGCCGATGAGCACCGGGGCGATCCTGTTTTTGACATTGGCGACGGCGTCCTGCACGCCTTTGCCCAAATAGCGTTTTTTATCTCCATCGCGTAATTCCAGGGCCTCATGCTCACCGGTGGAGGCGCCGGAAGGCACCGCGGCGCGCCCGAGATGACCGGAAGCGAGTTTGACGTCGACTTCAATGGTGGGGTTGCCCCGGGAGTCGAGGATCTCGCGGGCGGTGAGGCTGGTGATGGCGGTATTCATGACTATGGGCATAGCAAATCGTCGGGTGGCAGTGTGAAGCCACTGAGGCAAGGGGCAAGAAGGCGTCAGCCGAGGGGCGGACGACTGGCACCGATCTTATAGAGGAAATTCCGCCAGACCGACGGTTGCCTGGGACGAAATTCGGCGGGCAGCTGATCGACGTGGCCGTGGCGAATGGCGGCACCCTGCGGAGTGCCGCCAGTGTAGTTGCGGATGGTGAGCGTAGCGCGGTTGATGAATTCAGCGGGAATCTGATTGAGATGCCCCTCGACGGCGGCCGCATGCATCGGGGTGTCGCCAAATTCATTGCGGACGATAAGCAGATCGATGGTCAGGCGATCGGCCGGAATCTGGTGTAGGTATCCGGATTCGGCGGCGGCATGAATGGGCGTGTAGCCGCTCTTGCTGGACTTGACGAGATTCTCGTGGGTCAGCAACTCAACGGGGACTTGGTCGAGATGGCCTGAAATGGCGGCGGCATGCAGGCAGGTGTCGTGATTGCTCGTTTGAGCGAGCAGGTGCCGGGCGGTGAGGAACTCTGCGGGGATCTGGTTAAGATGGCCGTTAAATGCCGCGACATGGAATACAGTCTCCCCGCTGATGTTGACGGCGGTGAGCGTTTCCTCGGTGAAAAAATTAGGGGGAATACGATCAAGCGTCCCGGCCTCGGCGGCCTCATGCAACAGGTTGTTTCCGACGTCCGTCCGATGCAGGATAATTTCCATGTTGAGCAACTCGGCGGGGATTTGGCCGAGCGCGCCGGCGGCGGCGCAGAGATGAAACGGCGTATAGCCGCTGTTGGACCGGATCAGCAGATTATCGCGGGTGAGCAGTGCGCGGGGGATTTGATTGAGATGCCCTCCCCGGGCGGAATGGTGCAGCGGGGTGTAGCCCGCGTCGTTTTTGATCAGCAGGTTATGGCTCGACAGCAGCGCCGGGGGCAGCTGATCAAGCGTACCATATTTCGCGGCGGTATGCAGCGGGGTGTTCCCCGAATTGTTGGGCCTAGTCACATTCTCCACCGTGATCAGGCCCACTGGGATCAGCGGGAACGTGCCCTCACGGGCAGCTGCGTGAAAGTCGTAATGGTCCATGCCTGGCTTCAGCAAGAAGAACAAAGCAACCCCCTCACAGGCAAACTAAAAGAACATGTTCCAGCAAAGGTTTGGGTTTGCCAAGGGGCGTGCCGATCGCAGTGTACGGCTGGAATGAGTTTGCTGACAAATTACCAATCGCTGACGCGGCCAAAGGGAGCAGTGCTAGTCGTCGACGACGAGAAACCGCTGCTGGAGTTGTTTGCCGAGGCCTTGGCCCCGCATTTTGAAGTGGAGACCGCGACTTCGGCGAAGGAAGCCAGCCTCCTGTTGGCAAAGAAGTCATTCAAGGTTGTCGTGGCGGATCACCTGATGCCCGGGGGGAACGGCCTCACCTTTCTGGTCAACGCACGGGAGGAGTACCCGGATATGCAGCGGATTCTTGTGACGGGTTACATGAAGCCGGAGATGCTGCTGCGCAGTGTTAATGAGGCGGCTCTTTTCCGCTACCTGCTGAAGCCGGTGTCCCTCCCAGAATTGATCAAAACGGTTCAGGAAGCTTCCGCGCTTCATGACCAGGCGGGGGCGGGAAAGACCAGTTGATTCCTGCCGAGGGGGCAGGAACTGCTGCACTCAGCCGGGATGCCCCCTCTGGAGTAGGCGCAGTGCGCCGCCAGAACTCGGTTCGGGAGAAATACTCCATTCGCCCCCGTCTAATCGTAACGGCGGCGCAGGTTGCTGGGCAGCAACCCTAGTTCTTCACGATATTTGGCGACGGTGCGCCGGGCGATTTGAAGGCCTTTCCCCTGGAGCAAACCGACGATCTCCTGATCGCTGAGTGGCTGCGCGGGATCTTCGCCGGCGACGAAGTCGGCGATCATTTCCTTAACGCTGGTGTTGGCTACGGCAGTGCCGCTTTCGGAATGGTAACCGGAGGTGAAAAAATACTTCATCTCGAAGACGCCGTGGGGCGTTTGGATGTACTTGTTGGCTATGGCCCGGCTGACGGTGGTTTCATGCACGCCGATGATGTCGGCGATTTGCGTCATGGTCAAAGGCTTCAGCTTGGACACCCCCTCCTCAAAAAACTCCTGCTGGTGTTTAAGGATTTCCTGCGTGATGCGCTCGATGGTGCGCTGGCGCTGCTCGATGGCGTTGATGATGAATTTCCCGGAGCGGATTTTTTCGTGAAGGTAGTCGCGTTCCTCCTTGTTGAGCGTGCCCTTGGCGATAAGTTCTTTATAGGTGTTGCTGAGGCGGAGGCGGGGAATGTAGTCGTAGTTAAGCGCGATCTTCCATTCGCCGCGGTCCTTTTCCACCGTGACGTCCGGCACCACGATGCGATTGGTGTCGTCGGCAAAACGCCGGCCGGGGGCGGGAGAGAGGCGGCCGATTTCCTCCACGGCCTCCTGGATGACCTCGACGGGGAGAGCGGTTTTGCGTGCCAGTTCAGGGATGCGTCGGCGGATCAGAAACTCGAAGTGATCGCGGATGATGCGCGCGGCCACCGAGTGTTCGCGTCCTTGCTGGCGCAGCTGGATCAGCAGGCAGTCCGCGAGATTTTCCGCGCCGATGCCGGGCGGATCGAAGGTTTGGAGCAGGCGCGCGGCCTCCTGCACTGTCGCAAGCGGGAGACCGGCCAGCAGTGCAATGTCGGGCAGAGTGGAAGTGAGAAAGCCGCGGTCGTCGAGGCTGCCGACCAGAAAGCGCATGGCCTCGCAAACCGGTGCCGGACAATCGGCCATTTCCACCTGCTGCATGAGGTGCTCCTGCAGAGAAGTCACACTGGTGATCGAGTCGATGAAATGCTGGCGGTGTTCCTCCTCCTCGGGACTCGTTTGGCGCGCCCTGCCGGTATCGGCCAGTTGATCGTGCCAGTCGTCGTTGAGCTTGCCGAGGATTTCCAGGTCCTTGTCCTTCGCAAAGTCCATCTCAGTGCGGGGGTCAGTCGCGGGATCGCCGCCCGCATCGGTTGTTTCGCGGGCGGTGTCCGCGCTGGACTTTTCAAGGTTGACGCCCTCCATGGGCAGCTCTTCGAGAGTGGGATTATTCTGCAATTCCTCCTGAATGGTGGCGCGCAGATCAAGTGCGGCTACTTGCAGAATCTTTAGCGAATGCCGCAGCTGCGGCGCTAGCACGAGCTGCTGGGTCTGCCGTTGGGCGATATGCTGCTGGAACCCCAGACCGCTCATATGGTCATGGCGGGTAGTGCTGGCCGCCGAAGGAGGGGAACTTGGGGTGGGGCGCCAGCGGAGGGAGTTTGGTGTGAGAGGTGGGATCGGCGGAAAACAGCTGGCGAAGATAGATCGCGAGTTTCTCGTGCGTCGGACCGTAGCGATCGCTGTAGAGATAGAGCTCGAGATCGGTCATCATATCCAAGGCATTCTGGTAACGCTGGCAGCGATCGCGCTGCAGGGCCTTCTGGATGATGGCCGCGAGACGATCGTCGATGTCCGGGCGCAGGGTGCGGAAGTCGGGCATGGGAAGGTCCAGGATGCTGCGACGAGATTCGAGGCGGTTAACGCAACGGAAGATGTTTTTGGCAAGGAGCAGTTCAGTCAGCACGATGCCGAGGGAAAAGAGGTCTGACCGAGCATCCGTGACCCCGTAGCTGGCCCCTTCGGGCGAAAGGTATTCATCCTTGCCCGGGATGACCTTGCCTTCCTCGTTGTACATCAGATTGAGAGCCTTCGCGATACCGAAGTCGGTCAGTTTCACGTCGCCTTCGTAGGCCAGCATGACGTTCTTCGGATTGACGTCGCGGTGGACAATGCCCAGCGGATTGCCGTCGGCGTCAGCCTTGGAATGGGCATAGCTGAGGCCGCGGCAGACGCGGGAGATGATGAACGCGGCGAGATCGACCGGCACTGGGCGTCCAAGCTGGATGTGGCGATCGAGAAACTGCTCCAGATTCACGCCGTTAACGTATTCCATCGTCATGAAATACTGCTCGCCAATCTGGCCCAGATGATAGGTCTGAACGATGTTGGCGTGGATCAGATCGGCGACGAGCCGCGCCTCGCCAATAAAGTTCTTCTGGAATTCCTCGATTGTGGAATATTCTTCACGAATGAGTTTGATCGCCACCACCTTGCGGAAACTGCCCGCTCCGTGCTGCACTGCCTCGTAGACCAACCCCATCCCCCCCTCGGCAATCTTCCGGGTGAGTTCGTAGTGCAGTTCGTTGAAAATGTGCTTCAGGGAAGCCATTTTCGAAAGGAAAGACAACCGTCGGACGGTGGCAAGTGCGCACTGCGGTATTTGTACGCGCTTGGCGGCAGGACTCACACGCCGGCGGACCGTGTTATCCGACAACGGAGGCTTTGCGGCCGAAGGAAGCCATCACGATCACGACGCCTCTGCTCACTCGGGCGGGACCGGCCAGCCAGACACAACCTGGCGATCCGCAATGGTACGGCTTCCTTTCGTTAAGCCGCGTGGCTGCTCTGGCAGGCCATGCGTCAGGTTGTTCGATTCAACGAAGCCGGGCACTGAAGGGTTTCAAAGCCGAAGGGGGTGCGCGACTCATTGGGTCCGGCGAGTCAAGCCGACCGGAATGAATCAAGCATCGATCTCAATCGACGGACCCGATGACTAATATCTGAGAATTTGAAAACCCGACGCGCCGGGCGGCCGACAAAGGAGGGAAGTCGTTTCACGGAAACCGAGCTGCCGCATCCTCAGACCCGTGCTTCGTGCAGGGCTACGATGCCGAAGGTAAGCGGGGTGGCCGTAACCGTGGAGAAGCCCGCCTTGAGTATCTCGGTCGTGAGAGTGAGGCGATCGGGAAAATCGCCAATCGAACCGCCGAGGTATTCGTAGGCCTGGCGGTCGCCCGTAACCATTCCTGCGATCGGGGGAAGGAGGAGTTTTAGGTAAGCGTAATAGACTGGCCGGAACCAAGGATAGGGCTGTGAAAACTCTAGCACAAACAACCGTCCTTGCGGCTTCGTTAACACGCGATGCATCTCGGTAAGCGCACGGTGACGGTCCGCCATGTTGCGCAGACCGAACGCGATGGTAATGGCGTCACAGGAGGAATCGGGCAGGGGCAGGGCGAGCCCATCGCCGAATCTAAAATCGAGATCCGCGTAGAAAGGGTGGCGTTTTTTTTTTAACTCGGCCTGGGCCAGCATCGGCTGGCAGAAGTCCATGCCGGTGATCTTGACCGTTCTCGGCAGTCCCTGTCGCAAAGCGAAGGCCACATCCCCGCTGCCTGTGGCCAGATCCAGAACGTTTCCAGGAGCGGCATCCCGCACCGCCCGCACCAGATCCAGACGCCAGCTGAAATCAGCCCCGCCGCTCAAGATATGGTTGGCCAGATCATAGCGGGCGGCAATTTGGCCGAACATTGATCTGACGGCGGTTGGATTAGGCATCTTTGATTTATTTCGAATATGTGGCTTTGCCATTGACGCAAGCCGGGGTTGGATAAATATTTGTGACTTGCTAACCGATTCAACCCCCTAGTTCTATAGCGCCATGTCAACCAACCTCACCAAACGCGAGATTGTGCTGCAAATCTACGAAAAGACGGGATTTCCGCAGAAAGAAATCCAGGATACGGTTCAAATGACTCTCGACATTATTATGGATGCACTGGCCGAAGGCCGGAATGTTGAGTTGCGTAACTTTGGCGTGCTCGAAGTGCAGGTGCGCAAAGCGCGCGTCGGCCGTAATCCAAACAAGCCCGAGACCGAGGTCGTGATTCCAGAACGTGCGGTCGTTAAGTTCAAATCAGGCAAGATACTGAAGCAGAAAATCAAGAAGTTGAGTCTCGACAAACTGCGCAGCAGCGGTGGCGGGGGAGAGGTTCCGCCACCTCCACCTCCGGCCACTCCTCCGGCTTAAACACTGCCGATGCCATCGTTTCAGTCGTTGCCTGGGTTTCGGGAATTTTATCCCGAAGCATTTGCTCGACGTCACCATATCTTCCGACTCTGGAGAAAAGCGGCCTACGCCTACGGCTTTCAGGAGTATGATGCGCCGGTCTTGGAGCCGCTCGATCTCTACCGTGCCAAATCTGGCGAGGAGGTTGAAGCACAGCTCTTCAGCTTCACTGACAAAGGGGACCGCGAAGTGGCCTTGCGGCCGGAAATGACCCCCACAGTGTGCCGCATGGTGGGCGCTAGGGCGGGCAGCCTGAAGCGTCCAATCAAATGGTTCAGCATTGCAGAATTCTACCGCTACGAGCGGGCGCAGCGGGGCCGCGAAAGGGCCTTCTTCCAGTTTAATGCCGATGTTTTTGGCGAGTCCGGCCCGGAAGCCGAGATCGAACTCATCGCGTTGTTGGTGCAGTGCCTCGCAGGATTCGGGCTGACCGCGGAGGACTTCTCCATACGGCTCAGCGACCGCGACCTGTGGTTTTTTTATCTCGAAGCACTCGGATTCACCGAGATTCAAGCACGCAGTTTGCTCAGTGCCATCGATAAATTCGAGAAAATCGGAGATGATGCCTTTGAGGGTTACACTACCCAGCACGGCGAGCTGGCACCGGCGTTGAAGGCGAAGATTCTTGAGTTTCTGCAAGTGAAGAGCCTGGTCCAGATGGAGGCCGCGCTCGCGCCGTTCGGTTCTGACAAACTCGCCAAGCGGCTGAACGACTGGCGTCAGGTGCTCGACGGCTTGGCGGCCATGGGGCTGGCCCCGTTCGTTGAAGTCGATCTGGGCGTGGTGCGCGGGCTCGCGTACTATACCGGGTTTGTATTTGAGGCCTTCGATCGCAAGGGTGACTTGCGAGCGCTTGCCGGGGGCGGCCGCTACAACGATCTCGTGAAGAAACTGGGCGGACCGGATCTGCCCGCTGTCGGCTTTGCCATCGGCGATGTCACCACCGGGTTGCTGCTGGAACAGCGAGGCCTAATGCCGGCCTTGGTGAAGTTCGCCGATGTCTATGCGGTCATTGGCGGCAAGGCGGAGCGCACGGCGGCCTTCGCTGATATCCGGGCCCTGCGCGCCGCGGGCTGGCGGGTCGACTATGCGTTCAAGGACCTCGCGTTCGGCAAGCAGTTCAAGGCGGCAAACGAGTCAGGCGCAAGGATCGCGTTGATCTATGGCGGCGACGAGCTGGCGCGGGGCGTGGTAAAGGTGCGGGATTTGACCGCGCGTCAGGAACACGACGTGCCACGCGAGCAGATTGTGGCGGCCGTGCGCGATTTCCTTGCCCACGGTTAACCGGAGCCATGATGGCCGGCCTCTTGCGCATCGCGTTGGTGCTTGTGGCCGTTTACGCTGTGGCTGCGATCGCGGCACACTTCTTTTCCATGGCCGTGCTTTTCCCGCGCCCTCCGGCCAGTTATGCGCTCACGTCCGACCTGGTCCGGTTCACGGCGGCAGATGGCACGCGTGTCGTCTGCCGTTATTGGCCCAACCCAGCGGCAAAATTTACGTTGCTCTGGTTTCATGGCAATGGCGAGGACCTGGGCGCCGTATCGGAATACATCACGTCCTACCGGCAGGCCGGATTCGCCATTCTGGCGATGGAATATCGCGGCTACGGGCAGAGCGACGGCACGCCCAGCGAGGCCAGTACGTACGCGGATGCAAAACAGGCCTATGAATGGCTGAAGCAACAAGGCATTCCGCCCGGGCGCATCATTTTGTTTGGCTATTCGCTGGGCGGCGGACCTGCGGTGGAGCTGGCGAAGTACGAACCGGTGGCGGGCCTTGTCTTGCAGAGTTGTTTTGTCAGCGCGTATCGGGTGATGACCCGAGTGCCGCTATTCCCGGGGGACAAATTCGAAAACCTCAAGAAACTGCCGCAAGTCCGCTGTCCGGTGATGATCATCCACGGGACGGCGGACGAGGTGGTTCCGTTCTGGAATGGTGAGCAGCTTTATGCGGCGGCGCCCGGCTTAAAATTCAGACTGTTCGTCGAGGGCGGGACCCATAGCGGCCTGGCCGGCCAGGCGGGAGAGCCATACTGGCGGGCCCTGCGTGACTTCGCCTCCCAATTGTAGTCAGGCTGCCGGCGGCGCAGAGGGTCTCCACCAAGCTACTGCATATCCTCGGTGCCGAACGCATGCGGCAGCAGTTCGCCCAGTGAAGCATCGATGACCTTCGGGCTATCGCAGGTGCAGATGATGCGCGCATCGGGACCGAATTCGGAAATAACCTGCCGGCATGCGCCGCAAGGCGGGGTGGGAGTGGAGGTGGGAGTATAGACGACGATGGCGCGCAAGACCTTCTGACCGGCTGCCACGGCGTTGAAAATGGCGGTGCGTTCGGCGCAGTTGCAAAGACCATAGGAAGCGTTCTCTACGTTGCACCCGACAAAGATCCTTCCGGTGCCGGTCAGCACTGCCGCCCCCACGCGAAACTTGGAGTAAGGCGCGTATGCTTTCCCGGCTGCTTTACGGGCGGCGGTGGTGAGATTGCGCAGCTGGATGGAAGTCAGGGCAGGCATAGAATGATAATGTTCGTGTGTGTTTCGGGGTGGCCTGGCAGTCGGAACGATGCCCGCCATCCCAGGGCGGTCACAGGTTGAATTCTCTCTTCACTTCGGCAAATTTCTCAATCGCAAAGGTGAGATCGTCACGACTGTGCACAGCCGAAACCTGTACGCGGATTCGGGCCGTGCCCTGAGGAACCACGGGGTAGAAGAATCCAATCACGTAAACGCCCTTCTCCAACATGCGGGCGGCGACCTTTTGGGCGAGCGCTGCATCACCGATCATCACCGGCACTATGGGATGGATGCCGGGCTTGATGGCCAGGCCCGCCTGCGTCAGGCCATCGCGAAAGAACCGGGTGCTGGCCTCTAGCTTGTCACGCAGCTCCGTTGATCGGGTCAAAATCTCCAGGGACTTGATCGTGGCGGCAGCGATGGCGGGGGCTAGGGTGTTGGAAAAAAGATAGGGCCGGGAGCGCTGGCGCAGCAGTTCGATGATTTCCTTGCGGCCGCTCGCATAGCCACCGCTGGCGCCGCCGAGTGCCTTGCCGAGTGTGCCTGTGATGAGGTCCAGCCGTCCCATCACCTCACAGTGTTCGGGGGTGCCGCGGCCGGTCCGGCCCAGGAAGCCCACGGCATGGCTGTCGTCGACCATCACGAGGGCGCCGTAGCGGTCGGCGAGTTCGCAGATGCCACGGAGATTGGCGATGAACCCGTCCATAGAAAACACCCCATCGGTGGCGATGAGCTTGAACCTCGCGCAGCTGGCGTCGGCCTCTTGGAGCCGGGCTTCGAGATCAACAAGATCATTGTTCCTGTAGCGGTAGCGCTGCGCCTTGCAGAGACGAATGCCGTCGATGATAGAGGCGTGGTTCAGCTCATCGCTGATGACGGCATCCTCGGCGTTCAGCAGCGTCTCAAACAGGCCGCCGTTGGCATCGAAACAGGACGAATAAAGAATCGTGTCATCGGTGCCGAGAAAACGCGACAGAGTGGTCTCGAGTTCCCGGTGGACTTCCTGCGTGCCGCAGATGAAACGGACGGATGCGAGGCCGTAGCCCCAGCGGTCGAGGGCGGCATGGGCGGCTTGAATCACCTCGGGATGGCTGGCCAGTCCAAGGTAATTGTTGGCGCATAGATTCAGCACCGGCTCCCCCCCGCTGACCGCGATATGTGACGACTGCGGCGTGCTGATGAGCCGCTCGCGCTTGGAGAGACCGGCGGATTCGATTCCAGCCAGAGTTTGCCTGAGATGGGCCAGATAGGAGGGAGGCATGGGGAGAAATCAACTTTCCCAATCCAGGACGATCTTGCCCGATTTGCCGGTATTCATGAGATCGAAGCCCTGCTGGAACTGCGCTATGGGAAAGCGATGCGTGATGATGGGAGTGATGTCGAGACCGCCCTGCACGAGCGCGGTCATCTTGTACCACGTCTCGTACATCTCGCGACCATAGATGCCCTGGATCGTCAGCATTTTGAACACGACCTCGTTCCAGTCGATGGCGGCCTCGCTGGAAAGGATGCCGAGCAGGGCGATGCGTCCGCCGTGTACCATGCTGTCGATCATCTGTCGGAGGGCGGCCGGACTGCCTGACATTTCGAGGCCGACATCGAAACCCTCCGTCATGCCGAGGCCGTGCCAGACGTCTTCCAGGCGTTCCTTGGTGACATTTACCGTGCGCGTGGGGCCGAGCCGGCGGGCCAGTTCAAGCCGATCATCGTTGATGTCGGTGATCACGACTCGGCGCGCGCCTGCCATCCTGGCCACGGCGATGGCCATGCAGCCGATGGGGCCGGCTCCCGTGATCAATACGTCTTCGCCCACCAGGTTGAATTCCAGAGTGGTGTGGACGGCGTTGCCGAGCGGATCGAAACACGCCACGACATCGAGAGACATTCCGGCGGGCACTTTCCATACATTACTGGCGGGAATGATCACGTAGTCGGCGAAAGCCCCGTCGCGATTGACGCCAACCCCTATGGTATTTTGGCACAGGTGGCGGCGGCCAGCGAGGCAGTTGCGGCAATGGCCGCACACGATATGCCCCTCGCCGGTGACGATCTGCCCCTTGGCAAAACCAGTCACCGCTTCGCCCATCCCCTCCACGGTGCCGACGTATTCGTGGCCGATGACCAGCGGGGGCTTGATTGTGCGCTGGGCCCAGGCATCCCAGTTGTTGATGTGGACGTCGGTGCCGCAGATGGCCGTTTTCTTGATTTTGATGAGCACGTCGTTGACTCCGGGAACCGGCACCGGCACCTCTGTCATGATGAGACCCGGACCGGCGACCGGTTTCAAAATGGCGCGCATTTTGGCTGGCATCGTGAAAAGGGGGGTATCCACAGACTAGACAGAGCGAACAAAGAAACAATCCCGAACACGGCCCGGCGATGTGCCCCCCCGGCACAATGCTGCCCTGGCTGACGACCGCTGCGCCTACTTCGCAAGCAACTCTGCCCCTTCGAATGCAAGGAGGCAGATTTTGGTGCGGACGCCACCTGGAGCGGAGAAGCCGGTCATTTCCCCCGTGCTGCCACTACGCGGTGACAGGGTGCCAGCACGGGCCAGGGATTCATGGCGAGCGCCACCCCACAGCAAGCAGTCCGTTTGCCGTTGAGCGGATGGGCCACGCCATCGCCAGTGCGCCGAGCGCCCAGAAATAGAAACCGTCGGGGTAGTGTTCGTCGATATTGTAAATTTGCGCCACCAGCCAGATGTCCACGCCGTAAAATATGGTGCCCATCACGACCAACGCCTCGCCCAGCTTCGGCTGCCAGCCTCCGCAGCCGAGCAGTCTGATGCCGCTCAGATGCGCTTCAATGAGCGTGGCGAATACGATGGCAAGTTTGCCATAGTTCGGGATTCCCTCCCAATTGTAGGCAAAGTGCAGGATGACGCCGAGGTCGATGACGATCGCGCCGACAGTAGCAAAGACCAACAAGCCCCACGGCGCTGACCGGTTCGGCATAGCGGCGACGCAGTTTGGTGGCCTGCTCGGGAGAAATGATTTGTTCTGCCGTCCAGCGGTCGATCTCGGCGAGCAGCCAACTCGTGCGCTTGTTCATGAGAGGCGACGGCCTGTCGCACCCAATCAAGCGATTCCGTAAGACGGCGGCGATTAATTTTCCTTTGCGGAGGGGGCGGGCGCGAGGTGCCCCTGGGCGACGGCGGCGCCGATCATTCTGACGGCGTATTCCCAGATGGCGCGTGAGCCCTCGGCGGCGTGCTGGTTGCGGGCGAGGACGCGGTCTTGCGTAATGCCGTGTTGGCGCCAGGCGTGACCCTCGGTGCGGCAATTGAGCAGCATGGGATGAAAGCGGTCGCAGGTGGCGGCGAACTTCGCCTCGGGTGTCTGGCGGGCCTCGAACTCGTCCCAGAGTGCGCGGAACTCCTGCGCCTGATCGGGCGGCAACAGGCCGAAGATGCGATCGGCGGCGCGGGCTTCGCGCGCGTGCTGTCCGGCCATGTTCTTGGTATCGTAGGCGAAGGTGTCTCCAGCATCGATTTCCACGAGGTCGTGGATCAGCGCCATCTTGAGCACGCGAAGGACGTCAAGCCGCGGTTCGTTGGCGTGTTCGGCCAGGACGAGGACCATGAGGGCGAAATGCCAGGAATGTTCGGCATCGTTCTCGGCGCGGCGGCTTTGGGTGAGAACGGTCTGGCGGAAGACCTCCTTGAGTTTGTCGACCTCGACAAGGAATTGGATCTGGCGTTCGAGGCGTTCGGCAGCGGAGGAGACAGGAGTGGGAGGGACAGTAGCCACGAGGGACAATGAAGACACAAACGGCCTGTGGGGCAACGCGCGAAGAAAGCGGCAGGGATAAGGAGGGCGTCGCCGCGATCATTCCGACTTGGCCGGTGCGGGCTTTATGGACGTGCTGACAGGGGCTCGGTAGTTTTGCCGGCGAGGACGGGGACAGGTGCGGGCGCCGGTCGGCGGGTCAGCCGGTCCAGATAGATGTAGAAGACGGGGGTGATGTAGAGGGTGAGCAATTGCGAGACCATTAGGCCGCCGACCACGGCGAGGCCGAGAGGGCGGCGGGACTCGCCGCCAGCGCCCAGTCCGAGGGCGATCGGCAACGTGCCGGCGAGAGCGGCAAGCGAGGTCATCATGATCGGGCGGAAACGCACCATGCAGGCTTCGAAAATGGCTTCCTCCGCCGGCCGGTTGTGCTGGCGGCGGGCGGCGAGGGCAAAATCGATCATCATGATGGCGTTCTTTTTGACGATACCAACCAGCATGATCAGTCCGACGTAACCATAGAGATTTAGTTCCTGGCGGAAGAGCAGGAGGGTGATGAGCGCGCCGAAGCTGGCGGCAGGCAGACCGGAGAGGATCGTGATCGGATGGACGAAATCCTCGTAGAGGATGCCGAGCACGAGGTAGATAACCAGCACGGAGACGAGCAGGAGCAGGCCGAGCCCCTGCAGCGAATTGGCGAAGATGGCCGCGGCCCCCTGGAAGGTCGTGTTGATCGTGGCCGGTAGTTCCGACTGGGCCAGGTTCTCGACTTTATCTGTAATCTGGCTCAGCGAGACACCGGGCGCGAGATTGAACGAGAGGGTGACCGCCGGAAGCTGACCGAGGTGCGTGACATTGAGCGGGCCGGAAGCCGGCCCGATGTTCGCGACGGCATCGAGCGGGATGAGTTTGCCGACATTGTTCCGCACATGGATCGCGGCCAACGCCCGCGAATCGCGCTGGAAGGCGGGATCGACCTCAAGGATGACAAAGTACTGGTTGGTGGGCTTGTAGATGGTGGAAACCTGCCGCGAACCGAAGGCGTTGTAGAGGGTGTCCTCGATCTGCTGGGCCGTGACGCCCAAGGCCGATGCCTTGTCGCGGTCGATCTGGACGAGCAGCTGCGAGCCGGTGATGTAGAGGTCGGAGGTGACATCCGTGATGCCGGGCAGTGCGCGCAGCTTGCTGGCGAAGACTGGCGCGACGCGGTAGAGCTCGTCCATGTCCGCGCTGTAGAGGCTGAACTGATAAAGCCCGGCGGTCTGGATGCCACCGAACCGGACCGACTGGTAAACCTGCGGGAACGCCCGGATGCCGGGAATGACCGCCAGGTCGTTCCGCAGCATCTGCACGATCTGATCGGCGGACGGCCGTTTGGAGCGGTCGACGAGGCGGATGACAAAGCGGCCGGCATTCCCCGTGGTGATGCCGCCGCCGAACCCGATGGAGGAGGAAAAGACATCGATGTACGGATTCTTCGCCAGGATGGCGGTAATCTCTCTCTGGTACCGCGTCATGGCTTCAAAGGACACATCCTGCGCCGCCTCATAGTTGAGATTGAGGCGGCCGGTGTCGTCGGCGGGGATGAACCCCTTGGGGATGACCACAAGGAGGACGGCGGTCAGCACGACCATCAGGCCGGCCACCGTGACGGTGGCGCGGCGGTGCCGCAGCGACAGCCGCAGCGTGCGCTCGTAGAGACGGAGGGCCCCTTGCAGGATGCGTTCCGTCGCCGCATAGAGGCGGCCGTGCCGGACTTGTCCCCGCGGTTTCAGAAAACGGCTGCAGAGCATCGGGGTGAACGTCAGCGAGATAAAGCCGGAGGCGAGGATGGCTGCGCTGATCGTGATGGCAAATTCGTGCAGGAGCCGGCCGAGGATGCCGCCCATGAACAGAACAGGAATAAACACCGCCACGAGCGAGAGCGTCATGGAGATGATGGTGAAGCCAATCTCGCGCGAGCCCTTGAGCGCCGCATTCATCACCGGTTCGCCGTTTTCGATGTGCCGGACGATGTTCTCCAGCATGACGATGGCATCGTCTACGACGAAGCCGACCGAGAGCGTCAGGGCGAGCAGCGACAGGTTGTCGACGCTGAAGCCGCAGAAAAACATTGCGATGAAAGTGCCGAGCACCGCGATGGGCATGGCCACGCTCGAGATGAGCGTGCCGGGCACCGAGCGCAGGAAGAGGAAGATGACCATCACCACCAACATCATGGCCAGCAACAGGGTGAACTTCACGTCGTGCACGGAGTCTCGGATCGCCTCGCTGCGGTCGTAATACACCCTGAGTTTGACCGACGCCGGCAGTTGCGCCCGGAAGGAAGGGAAGAGAGCTTTCACGCCGTCGACGACCTTGATGACGTTGGAGCCGGGTTGGCGTTGAACGGCGAGGATGATGCTCGGCGTGCCGGCGAACCAACTGCCCACCTTGTTGTTCTGCACGCTGTCAATCACGCGTCCGAGATCGCCGAGCCGGACGGGAGCGCCGTTGCGATAGGCGACGACGAGTTGGCGGTAGGCCTCGGCCGTCTCAAGCTGTCCCGTCGCCCGCACTGTGACGGTCTGCTGACTGCCGTTGAGGGTGCCGGTGGGGAGGTTGACGTTGCCGTCGGCGAGGGCGGATTTCACCTCGTCCATGCCGATGCCGCGGGAAGCGAGGGCCTGCGGGCTGAGTTGCACGCGCACCGCATATTTCTGCGAGCCGTATACCTGCACCTCAGACACTCCGTCTACCATGGAAATGCGCTGCGCCAGCATCGTCTCGGCGTATTCGTTGACCACGGAGAGCGGCAGGGTGTCGGAGGTCAGGGCGAAAAAGAGCACCGGCACGTCGGCCGGGTTGACCTTGCGGAGAGAGGGGGGCGTCGGCATGTCGGCCGGCAGACGGCGCTGGGCGGCGGCGATGGCCGACTGCACGTCCATGGCGGCGCCATCGAGGGAACGTTCAAGGTTGAACTGCACGGTTATCGTAGTGACGCCGAGCGAATTGGTCGACGTCATCGAGTCGATGCCGGCAATCGTGGACAACTGCTGCTCGAGCGGAGTGGCCACCGACGACGCCATCGCCTCGGGCGTCGCGCCGGGGAGGCTGGCCGTGACCACCAGCGTCGGGTAATCGATGTTCGGCAGGTCGCTGACCGGCAGCGAAAAATAGGCCATGACGCCAAAAAGGGTCAGTGCGACGGTCACGAGCGTGGCCATGACCGGCCGGCGGATGAATAGCTCCGGCAGGTTCATCGCGATTTCGCCGCGCTCGGTGCCGGCGCCGGGGGGGGTGGGGGTTGCTTGATCTCGACCTTGCCGCCGGCGACCACGCGCAATTGGCCATCGACCACGACGGTCTCTCCCTCGGTGAGCCCCGAGGACACAACCGCTTCCCCCTCGAAAGTCCGCTTGACGACCACGGCGCGGAATTCGGCGGTCCGGTCCGGCCTGACGACAAAGACATGCTGGTTGTTCTGGTCCGTCTGCACCGCCGCCTGCGGCACGACGAGCACCTCCGGGGCCGACAGTATCAGCCGGACGTTGGTAAACTGACCCGGCCACAGCCGGTGGTTGAGGTTGGGAAAGGTGGCCTTGAGTTTCAGCGTGCCGGTGGCGGAATCGATCATATTGTCGATGAAGGTCAGCTCGCCCTGCTCGGGTTGCTTGTTGCCGCCGGGGGGCGACGCCAAGACCGGGATGCCGTCTGCCGCGCGGCGCCGGTTGAGGGCGGCCAGGTTTTGTTGCGGCACGGAAAAGGTCACATAGATGGGGCTCAGCTGGTTGATGACCACGAGCGCGCCGGCAGGGTCGCTGGCGCCGACCAGATCGCCCTCATGCACGCCCAGACTGCCGGTGCGTCCCGAAATCGGCGCTTGAATCGAGCAATACGCCAGCTGCAGCCGGTCGTTCTCGACAGCAGCCTCACTGGCGTGGACTGCGGCCTGCAGGCTGCGCTCGTTGTCCTGAATCGACTCGAACTGCTCCTTTGACACCATGCCCTGTTCGTTGAGTCCCCGGTAGCGGACCACGGCGGCGTGGGCGGTCTCGAGCTGCACGCGGGTCTTCTGCAGCTCGGCTTCGGCGGAGCGCAGCGAATTCTCCAGAGGGCGGGGGTCGATTTCGAACAGCAAATCGCCCTGCTGGACATCCTGTCCCTCCCGAAAGGCGAGCCGGAGCAATATCCCTGACACCTGCGAACGCACCGCGGCGGTGCGGATCGGCTCGACGGCGCCGATGGCGTCAAGCGCCAGCGGCACCACCTTGCGCTGGACCTTGGCGACCACCACCGGGGCGGGGCCAATGCTGCGGGCCGAACGATCGTTGGATTTTGCCCCGTCCGAGCAGCCCGCCAGTACGGTGCCAATCAACAGCAGGCCCGGCCAAATCCAGCAGTTACAGGAACGGTGTGGAAGGGAGGGGCTGGTGATCATGTTTATATCGGCGACGGGTGGTTTGCTAGACCCACGCGATATTGTCGGATGGAGCAAACATGATATTCAGGCATGGGCCTACAATTCCTGAGCGACTCTGACATTTTACAATAATTGATACTTACCTAAAGAAGTTACGATGGGTTTAAGATAATTCGGCTTGGGCGAAAAAGGCGGAGATGAGTTTTGGGCGTCGTTGGCGACGGCGGATGCGCTTAAACGCCTGGCTGGCGGCGTGGCTGAGGTCCGAGATGTCCTTGGGACAGAAGTTGGCCAGTTCGTGTTGTTTCCATCAGTCCCACAGATACTCGACGAGATTAAGTTCCGGAGCGTAGGCCGGCAGTCGTTCGACTTGCAGTCAGTCGGCATGGGCGGCGAGGTTGGCGGCGACGGGCTTGCTGGGGTGGATCGTGGGCCCCGTTCCACAGCAGTGGGAACATGCCGGGGAGTTGACGATGCAGCGCCTGGAGGAACGCGATCACCTGCGGGCTCTTGATCAACCAAGCATGCAGGCGGAAGTAAAAGTTTTGCAGGGTCAGTCCGGCGTTCGCCGAGATGCTTTTCCAGTTGAAGCTGAAGGCCAGCGCCGGGGTGCGGCCGTTGGCTCAAACCTCTCTTGTCGAGGAAGACGAGGGTGCGGACTTCCCGGCGGGCTTTTTAAGGAGCGGCCAGGTCTTGTTTTCCCATTCGACGATCTACGCCTAGTTGCGTTCCCGGACCCGGCCGACAGGCCGTTGCGGCCTCAAGCCCAGCTGTCCCAGCAGGCGCCACACATGCACGGTGCTGAAGTGCGCACCAAGGCGCTGGGCGATCAACTGGCGTATCCGCGGCACGGTCCACAACTCACCGGCGAAGCCCGCCGCCTGCGGGCCGGCCAGGATCGCGCTCCGCAGCTTCGTCCGGGCCGCCTCGTCGAGCTGCGCCTTGCGTCCCTGCCGACGCACCTGCGCCAGCGCCTTGCGTGGCTGTCGCGCCCACCGGCTCACAGACTGCCGCGTCGTCTTCAACCGCCGGGCCACCTCCGCCTGCGCCATGCCCTCGTCCAGCAGCCGGCGCGCTTCCAAGCGGCGCGCCGCCAGCGCCTCCGCGTCCATCTTCTGTCCTTTCGGCATTCCCATGCCGCAGGAGAGCAGCCAATCCGCCGCTTGTCACTTTGTTAAGTAACTATCAGTAGTTGTCTCAACCCCATCCCGTCCATCCAATTGCTCGATCCAGACGCGAGCGACGGCGGATGCTCGCCTGATACCCGGTGTCAGGGGCGGGTCATCTGTCATAACGCCCCTGCATCTCATGGTTGCGTTTTGCCGATCTGGGCCTTTCAGTCGCTATTTCTATGCCTATGAAAATACTAGTTGCCGACAAAATCTCACCCAAGGGAGTTGCCTTTCTGCGCCAGCAGCCGGGCATGGAAGTTGTCGAGGCATATAACTCTTCTCCGGACAAGGTGCTCGAACTCGTCAAGGATGTTCACGCCATCGCCGTTCGTTCCGAAACCAAGATCACGGCGGCAGTCATTGCCGCGGCTCCCCTGCTCAAAGTGGTTGGTCGCGCGGGGGTGGGGGTGGACAACGTCGATGTAGATGCCGCCACGGAACGCGGGGTCATCGTCATGAACACGCCGTCGGGCAACACGATTGCGACGGCCGAACTGACGTTCACGCACATCCTGTGCGGAGCCCGGCCGGTGCCGCAAGCCGCCGCCTCAATGCGCACAGGCAAGTGGGACCGCAAGACCTTCGCGGGCATCGAGCTTTTCCGGAAGACGATCGGTGTTATCGGCCTTGGCCGCATCGGATCCGAGGTGGCCAAACGGGCGCAGGCCTTTGGCATGCGCGTGCTCGCCTACGATCCCTACCTTGCACCGAACCGCGCCAAGGCCATGCAAATCGAGGCCGTCACGCTCGACGAGCTGCTCGCCGGTTCCGATTACATCACGGTCCACATGCCGCTGACCGACACGACCAAATACATGCTTGATGAGGCTGCACTCGCCAAGTGCAAGAAGGGGGTCCGTCTTTTCAATTGCGCCCGCGGCGGCATCATCAAGGAAGAGGCGTTGATTGCCGCGCTCAAGTCGGGCCACGTCGCCGCCGCCGGCCTCGATGTGTTCGAGAAAGAGCCGCTGCCCGACACTAGCGAGCTGCGCAAGCTGCCCAACGTCACTTTGACTCCGCATTTAGGCGCCTCCACCGCCGAGGCGCAGGACGCCGTGGGCGTCGAGATTGCCGAGCAGATCGCAGACGTGCTCAACGGTGGAGTGATTCGCAATGCCGTCAACATGCCGTCCCTCGATGCCGCTACGCTCAAGGCGATCGGACCGCATCTCGAACTTGGCACCAAGCTCGGGAGCCTGGTACAGCAACTATCCACGGGGCGCGTCGAACGGCTGCGCATCACGTATTGGGGCAAGGTGGCCGAGCGCGACGCCGATCCCGTCACCCGCTCGGTCCAGCGGGGGTTCCTCCGCCGCATCAGCAGCGAGAGCCTGAATTTCATCAACGCTCCGGTGCACATGGAGCGCTTGGGAGTGCAAGTCGAGGTGGTGAAATCAAATCTTGATGCCGACTATACGGAACTGATCCAGGTCGAGGCTTTCACCGCCGAGGGTGCGTGTGTGTCGGCGGCGGGCACGCTGCTGGGCAAGAGCAATACGCCACGGCTGGTGGCCATCAACGATTGCGACGTAGAGGTTTTCCCGTCCGGCTCCCTGCTGGTGTATGAGAACACGGATAAGCCCGGGATCCTGGGCTGGGTCGGCACCCTCATGGGACGCGAGAACGTAAACATTGCGGCGATGTCGCTCAGCCGCAATACGGAGGGCGGCACAGCGCTCACGGTAATCAATCTCGACAGCACTCCGGATGAACGCGTGCTGAAGGAGGTTCATACCCATCCCGCCATCAGGCGTGCGGTCTTGGTGAATCTCTGATGATATACGGTCCGGTCATTGCCGCCTCAGTCGGAGGTTATCTTCTCGGAGCGATTCCCTTTGGCTACCTCGTCGCCAGGGCTTACGGCGTGGATATTTTCGAGGCCGGGAGCGGCAATCCGGGCGCGACCAATGTCAAGCGCGTTCTGGGCGCGAAGCCGGGCTACGCCGTCTTTGCGCTCGATTTTTTGAAAGGCGCGGTCGCGACGGGCTGGCCGCTGGTGCCGGCATTGTTCGGCCCGACGGGGGGAGACGGCCTGCTGCCCGGGCTGGTCGGGCTGGTCGCGGCGTTGCTCGGCCATAGTTTCTCCTGCTTCACGAGATTTCGCGGCGGCAAGGGCGTGGCTACGGCGGCCGGCGGCCTGGTGGTGCTCATGCCCATGGCCTGTCTGGCGGGGGCGGCAGTATGGTTCCTGACCTTCCTCATCTCGCGCTATGTATCGCTGGCGTCCATCCTGGCGGCCGTGGCGGTACCGGCTGCGAGCTGGGCGCTGCGGAATCCGCTGCCGCTGAATATTGTTGCGACCGCCATCGGGGTGTTCGTGATCGTCCGTCACCGTGCCAACATCCGGCGTCTGCTGGACGGCACGGAACATAAATTCGTCAGAAAATCTTAGGAGACTGAAACCCAATGAAGAAGACCGCAGTCGTCAGTATCGGCCTGTGTGGCCTTGGCACGGTTGGCACCGGCGTGTGGAAGCATCTTGCGCGCACCCGCGCCGAGCTGGAGCGGCGGCTGGGCGCACGCCTGGTCGTGCAGCGCGTGGCCGAGCGCGACCTGCGCAAGGCGCGCAGCGCGGGAATCCCGGCCTCCCGGCTCGTGTCCGATGCGCTCGACGTGGCCCGCGATCCTGCGTTGCAGATCGTGTGCGAGCTTATCGGCGGCACGACGGTGGCGCGCGAGGTGGTGCTGACCGCCTTGGCGGCAGGCAAGATCGTCGTCACTGCCAACAAGGCGCTGCTGTGCGCGTATGGACCGGAGATCTTCGCCGCTGCGCGCCGCGGCGGCGGGCATGTCTTCTTTGAGGCGTCGGTGGCGGGCGGCGTTCCCATCGTCAAGGCGCTGCGCGAGGGTCTGGTGGCCAATCGGTTTCCTCTCATCTACGGCATCCTCAACGGCACCTGCAACTACATCCTCACGCGGATGGAGGAAGAACAGCGGCCCTACGCCGAGGTGCTGGCCGACGCCAAGCGCCTCGGTTATGCGGAGGCGAACGAATCGCTCGACGTGGAGGGGTGGGACACGGCGCACAAGGCCTCCATCCTGGCCTACCTCGCGCACGGCCGTTGGGTGAAAACCGGGCAGATGCTCATCGAGGGGATTACAAAAATCACCCCCACCGACATCGCCAATGCCGCCGCGCTGGGCTACCGGATCAAGCTTCTCGCCATCATCACGCGCGACTTCGACACCAACGAGGTGGCGGTGCGCGTATGCCCGACGCTGGTTCCGCGGCGCAATGTGATCGCCAATGTGAACGGCGTCTACAACGGCATTTCGGTCACGGGTGACGTGGTCGGCACCACGCTCTACATCGGCCGCGGTGCGGGGCAGGATGCAACCGCCAGCGCCGTAATCAGCGACATTGCCGACGCCGTGACCCTGCTGCGGTGCGGGAAATCAATGCCGACTCCGGACGAATTGCCCCGCCGCAACGGCCTCAAGCTTAGCCCGCTCGCCCGGATGCAGTGCCCCTTTTATCTGCGCCTCGAGGTGCGCGACCAGCCGGGCGTGCTAGCCCGGGTAGCCACGGTGACGGCACGGCACGGCGTCAGCATTGAGAGCGTGCTGCAGCACCCAAGCCCGCATCCGCGGGCGGCCTCGCTGATTCTGACAACGCACCGCAGCAACGAGCACGCCCTGCGCGGCACAGTTAGCGCGCTGCAACGGTTGGGCTGCGTGCTGGATGAACCGCTGCTCCTGCGCATTGCGGACTTTGCGAACTGAAAACCTCCCGTTCCAATATGGCACTTATTGTTCAAAAATATGGCGGCACCTCGGTCGGCGATGTCGATCGCATCAAGAATGTGGCCGCCCGCATCAAGGCCCGGTGCGACGAGGGGCACAGGCTGGCCGTGGTCGTTTCGGCCCGTTCCGGCGTGACCAACGAGCTCATCGCCCGCGCCAAGACCATCATGCCGTTCCCCGACGATCGCGAGATGGACATGCTACTCGCCGTTGGCGAGCAGGAGACTATCGCGCTCACGGCCATGGCGCTGCATGCCTTGGGCGTGCCGGCGGTTTCCTACACCGGAGGTCAGGCCGGCATTTTTACCGACAAGATGCACACCAAGGCCAAGATCAAGAAGATCAACGCACGTCCCCTGCAGCAGGATTTGAATGCGGGCAAAGTCGTCATCGTCGCAGGTTTTCAGGGCATCAACGATGACGGTCATATCACCACGCTCGGGCGCGGCGGTTCCGATCTCACCGCCATCGCCATCGCCGCGGCGATCAAGGCCGATCTCTGCGAAATCTATACCGATGTGGACGGTGTTTATACAGCCGATCCGCGTTTGGTGAAGGATGCCCGCAAGCTTGCGGAAATCAGCTATGACGAGATGCTCGAGCTGGCCAGCCTTGGCTCGAAGGTCATGCAATCGCGTTCGGTCGAGTTTGCCAAGAAATACGGCGTCGTGTTCGAAGTGCGCAGCAGTTTCAACCAAAACCCAGGAACCATTGTGAAAGAAGAAGTCGCCTACATGGAAAAAGTCGTCGTGCGCGGGGTCGCGCTGGACAAGAACCAGGCCAAGGTCGTGGTCAACAACCTCGTCGATAAGCCGGGATCAGCGGCGAAAATCTTCAAGACGCTGGCCGACGCGAATGTGAACGTTGACATGATCGTGCAGAACGTGGGTCGCGGCGGCGTGGCCAACCTGACCTTCACCGTCGGGCGCGATGAGGCCCGGAAGGCCGAACATGCGCTGAAGCCGGTGCTGGCCGAACTCGGCGGCGGTGAGGTTACCGTGTGGGAGAACGTCGCCAAGCTGTCGGTCGTGGGCGTGGGGATGAAAACACATGCTGGTGTGGCGGCCCATCTGTTCCAGGCGCTGGCGAGCCACAAAATCAATATCGAGATGATCAGCACCTCGGAAATTAAAATTTCCGTGATCATCGACGAGAAACGCGGTGAGGAGGCCACCCGTGCGGCGCACACGGCCTTCGCGCTGGACAAGATGTAGCCCCGATGGGCTGTGGCCATGCGTTACGTCTCCACCCGCGGCCAGACCGAACCGGTCACCTTTTCCCAGGCCGTCGCTATCGGACTGGCTCCCGATGGCGGTCTGTATCTGCCCGAAAGCCTGCCGGATATCACTCCACGGCTTCCCTCCTGGCAGAAACTGGGCTATGCCGATTTATGCGCGGAATTTTTGGGTCTGTTTGCCACTGATGTTCCGGCCGATCTGCTGAACCGGACAGTGCACCGGTCCTACGCTCATTTTAATCATCCGGACATTGCCCCTCTACGGGCTCTGGATGCGCAAACTTACGTGCTGGAGCTCTTCCACGGGCCGACGCTGGCCTTTAAGGACTTTGCCCTGCAACTGCTCGGCAATCTCTATGAGAATCAGTGCCAGCTCACGCAGCAGAGCATCAACGTGCTCGGGGCGACCTCCGGCGACACCGGCGCGGCGGCGATTTATGGCCTGCTCGGCAAGCCCCGCACGGCCATCTTCATTCTCTATCCCGACGGCCGAGTCTCGCCGTTGCAGGAACGGCAGATGACCTGCACCGGATCCAGCAATGTTTACGCGCTGGCGGTGGATGGGACCTTTGATGACGCCCAGAACGCACTGAAAGAGGTGTTCGGCGATCGCGAGTTCAGCGGCCGGTACGGGTTGTCCGCTGTCAATTCCATCAATCTGGCGCGCGTGCTGGCCCAATGTGTATACTATCTTTACGCATGGCTCCGTCTGCCGCCGAGCGAGCGCCCGGATGTGGAATTTGTCGTGCCGACCGGCAATTTCGGCAATGTGTTCGCTGGTTGGCTGCTCGCGCATATGGGCGTGCCGGTGCGAGGATTCAAGGTTTCCACCAACCAGAACGACATTCTCCACCGTTTGTTCACGACGGGCGAATACCGCGTGGGAGCCGTACAACCGAGCCTGGCGCCCTCAATGGACATCCAGGTGGCGTCGAACTTTGAACGCTTCCTGTATTACTCCGTCGGCAAGGAGGCTGCGAAAGTGCGCGCGGTTATGGCACAGATCAAGGCCACCGGCGCCTATCGATTTGAGAGTTTTGACCGGTCGACCTTCAGCTCTTCGCGGGCCGCCGACGGCGAAATCACCGACATCATCCGCCGGGTATTCGAACGCCACGGGTATGTCGTCGATCCCCATACAGCCTGCGCGTTCGCGGATTTGAATCCGGCCCGGGTGAACGTGATCCTGTCCACCGCTCATCCCGCCAAATTCCCCGACGCTATCCGTGCCGCCATCGGCCGGGAAAGCACGCATCCGGTGCTGGAGGCCTTGAAGGCGAAACCGGTCGTGAAACACCGTTTGCCGGCCGAACCGGACGCGATCAAGCGCTTCATCGAGCAGCGTGCGGTTTAGAGCAAGGCGACAGGCGCGAGTTGTGAGACACGATGTTTCCGAGTTTCACGTTATCCCAGTCTTTCCAGCCACCGTCAGATCTTGGAAAGAAGGGGAAATCCGTTGATGGCGGTGCATCGCACATAGACTTCGTGCTGGATAAAAAGGGGAAGACTAACCCGAAGATTATGTGACACGGGATCCATCACACGATCCTGGTTAGACCAGTGCGGGTGAGGCGGTGGGAGCGCCGGCCTTGCCTAGAGCAGCGGCGCGAGCAGCCGGCTGATGTCCTCACCCAGGGTGGTGAAGAAACGGCGGCGCTTCATGCGCGTCAGCGGCATGGGTTTGCAGCGGGAGAAAACCTCGCGCACCCAGTTGGCCAGTGCGGCGCAGTCGGAGGGCGAATAGATGAATACGCCGACCTCGAAATTCACGAAGAGACTGCGGAGATCCAGGTTGGCCGAACCGATGAGGCCGATGCGCTCATCCACGAGGATGAGCTTCGCATGGTTCATGGTCGGAGTGTAGAAGAGGATCTGCGCGCCTGCGGCTGCGAGTTCGCGAAGGTAGTGGCGCCTGGCGAAGTCGGTGACGGGGTGGTTGGAACGCGCAGGCACCACAATGCGCACTTCCACCCCCGAGCGCACCTTGAGCAGAAGCGTGCGGAACAAGACCTCGTCAGGAATGAAATAGGGTGTGACAATCCAAACGCGTTGTCCGGCCTCCTGGATGGCCGACAAGATGCCTTCGTAGAGCGGATCGCCTTCGACGTCGGGGCCGCTGGCGACCACTTGTAGTTCACTCATGCCGGCCGCCGGGACGCTGAGGGGAGGCAATCGCTTGTGCAATACGTCGATGGACTGCTCGCTGGCAAAGGCCCAGTCGGCGAGAAAAATCTCATTCAGAAGGTTAACGGCCGGGCCTTCGATCACGGCGCCAAAATCACGCCAGCGGCGGCGCAGCGGAGTGGGGCCCATGTATTCCTTGGCGAGATTGTGGCCGCCAAGAATTGCAAGCTGATGATCGACGACAGCAATTTTTCGATGATTGCGCAGATTGGCGGACCGACGGGGCTGCAGCGGCAGCATCGGCATGAAACGGTAAACTTCGCCTCCAGCTTTGCGTATCGGATCAACAAAACCGCGGCTACTGCGGAAGCAGCCGAGGGCGTCGAGCAGAAGGCGGACCTTCACGCCTTCGCAGGCGCGCTTTGCCAACAGAGAGACCAGGCGGCGGCCGACTTCATCCCGGGCCAGCAGGAACGTGGTCAGATGAATGGTGTGTCGGGCTTCCTTGATCCGACGCTCAAGCTCATGATAAGCATCTTCTCCCGTTGTGAGGAAGCGGACCCGGTTGCCTCCGACGGGCGGACAGACGCCATCCCGGTTGACGATGCGGGCGGTGGGGCCCATGGCGGCGGACGACGCCACGGTGTCGGACAAACGGGGGCATAGGCGGGTTTTGCGTGCCGCGAGGCGCTTGATTTTCCGGCCGCCCAGCAGGAGATAGAGCGGCACGCCGACATAAGGGATAAAGGCGATAAGGAGCAGCCAGGCGACAGTATTGCCGGGCTGCTTGCGCTCGCTCATGAGGCGGGCGATGACAAACAGGGCAAGCAGGAACCCGGCAACTGTAAGCAGATGCGGCAGCACTCCGTTGACGAAGGGGTGCTCGCTCAGAGATTGGTAGGCGTTTCGGATGCGCTCAACCATTGTTCTCCAGACTTGCCCGTATTCGCCGTATGGCAAGCGCGACCGCGCAGGAATATTCCCGCGCGGTTAGGAAAATGAGGCTGCAATCGGACCGCTATCCGTGGCAGCCGGATGCAGGAACCACCGGCTGGCCCAGGCGGGCCATCATCTCTCGGAACCAGGGGGTGCCGACATCGAATGCCTTGCCTCCCTTGACCCGAGGGAACTCCACGGCGCGCAGCTCATCACCGCGCTCCTCATCCTGCCCGACCAGGCCGGACGTGTCCGTAAGGGCGCAAGCCACGGCTTTGTCGGCACACTTCTTGATGAGTTGGAGGTCCCGCGCATTGGCCGAGGCGGAACGGGCGAAATAGCCGCTTTTCTGCACCATCACCTTTTCGGCGCCCAGCAGCTTGGAGAATCGGTCCCCAAACCACTTACCGGGATTGATCGTGTCAAGTTTGACATGACCAAAGGGATCCCGCTGGACCTTTTCGCCACGCTTCTCGAGTTCGGCGACGATCTCGGGCACACACGCCCCCTCGCTGATGAACAGGTTGATGTTGCCGAGCTGGTCAAAAATCCGGCGGAGACGGTCCGCCTCGGCCGCAATGTCGAATTTGAGTTCGGGAAGATAGAGACCGTGCACCGCGTAGCGTTCCTTGATCAGGCCGAAACCGGGGGCGTAGGAACCGGCGTCGACGATCTTCATGTAATCCTGCGCCGTCGCAGCGGCCAGCCAGCCGCAGTGCCGGCCCATGACTTCGTGGATGATGAGCATGCGCGGACTGGAGCCGAGCTCAGTCACGATATTGCGGAAGAAGAGCGCGCCCTGCTCTGCTGCCGTCCAGGCCCCGAGGCTCTGGCGGACGGGAATGATGTCGTTGTCGATGGTCTTGGGCAGGCCGACGACCGTCAGCCGGTAGTTGTTGGTCCGCAAAAATGCGGCGAGATCGGCCGCTGCCGTGCTCGTGTCGTCTCCGCCGATGGTATGCAGCACATCGATGCCGTCGCGCACGAGCTGGTCGGCAGCGACTCGGCGGGGATCCTGTCCCTCCTTGACGAGGCCGCGCTTCACGCAATCGGAAATGTTGGTGAGTTTCACGCGACTGTTGCCGATGGGGCTACCGCCGAATTTATGCAGCAGTCCAGCCTGCGTCCGGAGCTCTGGGGTGACCTTGATGGAGTCACCCAGCAGCAGCCCCTTGTACCCCGACCGGTAACAAATGATCTCGGTCGAAGGAAGGACCTCCGTGTAGCGTTGGACAAGATCTCCGATGGCGGCACTGAGACAGGGCGCGAGACCGCCGGCGGTGAGAATGGCGACTTTTTTTGGCTGCATGGCTGAAAAGCTGAGAATTGATTGTGGGGGGACTGATTACCGCAATAACGTGATTAGTCCCAGACGATCCCCCCCGGCAAGTTTTCATTGAAGAGATGAACCGCAAAAGCCGGCAACCACTATCAGGAGGCCGGCAGAAAAATGGGATTTGCGTCCCGCTGGCGGTAAAAAAGAGCAGATGTTTCTGCGGTCGGCGGAAGCAGTGACCCAGCAATCAATGTTACGAGGGGAGAGGATTGCCCATGAAAATGCACCGGCGCCTGTTCCCTTATGAGGGCGACATCCTTGCACCGACTTACCTGTTTGATCCAAAGGCGATGGGAGCGAAAACGGATGCTCATTTAGCGGCTCGGGATAAAATTGCCAGAAAATGGCCAGGCTCAGGAAATTGATATTTTGCCAGCATTTGCCGAACGAATCCAAGAGGGGGAAACGGCCATGATCGGAGTGACGGTTCCCTTGTGCATGGATCGGCCTAACCCATCACACATGCCGAAAGGGCGAGGCATGGTGGGTCCAGATCCGCTGTTCATTTTCTGAGATCAGTTTAAACAAATCAGTATTCAAATGAAGACTCAGCTTTTATACGGGGACACTGGCCTGGCCCTCGATCTCTCCGGGCTGCAGGCCTCAGTAATCGAACCCAGACTGATCGAAGGTTTGGGCGACGAGCACTCGGCCTTCCTCAAGGCCGTACGTGCTCCCTACGACACGCGCCCATTGAGGGAATTGGTCAAGGCATCCGAGCGACTCACCGTGGTCATCCCCGACAATACCTGTCCCCTGCCAAGCGATCGGCTGCTGCCGTGGATTTTCGACGAGTTGGCGCACGTGCCGCGGGAGCAAATCACGATCCTGATTGGGACCGGATCTCATCGCGCGAATACGTCAACGGAGATTGAGCGCATGGTCGGACGCGAGGTGGCGCAAAACTATCGAATCATCAACCATGACGCCCACGACCCCTCCACCTTGGTCCACGTCGGACGATCTGCGTCTGGCTACGGTGTGCAGTTTTGCCGGCATTACGTGGAAGCCGATCGGCGAATCCTCGTGGGCTTCATCGAGCCGCATTTTATGGCCGGTTTCTCCGGCGGCTACAAGGCGGTGTTCCCTGGTGTTGCCGGCATTGATGCGATCATGCACCACCACTCGGCGATGACGGTCGCGGATCCCACGAGCACATGGGGACGCTTGGAGGACAATGCCACGCAAAGAAACGTGCGCGCGGGAGGATCACTCGTGCCAGTGGATTTTCTGGTCAATGTGTCTCTGAACCGGCGCAAAGAAATCACCCGTTTCTTTTGCGGGGAAGTCATGGCGGCGCACCGGGCGGGTTGTGCCTTCGTAAAAACATCAGTGATGATCGAGTGTCCGCACGACTACGCCGTCGTCGTGACCACCAACAGCGGGGCTCCGCTGGATCGAAATCTCTACCAGACTGTGAAGGGGATGTCGGCTGCCGCGCAGATCGTGAAACCGGGCGGGCTTATTCTCTGCGCGTCGCGGTGTGGCGACGGATTTCCCGAGCATGGTAACTTCAAGCGAATGATCTTCGAGCATCACTCAGCCGCGGCCATGCTCGAGACCATCTGCACGCCGGGCTATCATGAGTTCGATCAATGGCAGGTTCAGCTCTTTGCCCTCATTCTCAGGAAAGCCCGCGTGAGCCTATTGAGCGAATTGCCCGATTCCGACGTGCGTAAAGCGCATCTCCGGCCAGTCAAAAATATCCGTGTGGCGATCGATGAGGAATTGGCCAAGTTGGGTCAGAATACTCCCATAGCCGTCCTTCCCGATGGGGCGCTGACCGTGCCCTACGTCTGCGGGGCGTAGTCCCCCAATCTGGAACCAGGCGCAGCGAGCGCTGGCAGCATGGGCTGCAGTTGGTGAGACAGCACATGCTTGCGGAACATTCCATGGAACGCGCCTGCAACGCCAGACCGCAAGCCTCTCCCAGTCGATGAGGGCTCCATCTGGGATGGAATTGCCCAATGGCGCAATCGTTACGGCGGCAAATCCAAGCTAGACCTGTTTCATGATCGGTTTCACATTGAGAGAAATTTATCAGTCGCATGACCGGTCCCACGAAAATCCTTATCGTCGAGGATCAGACGATGTTCCGCGAATTCCTGGCCATGGCCTGCACCCATGCGGCGCCGTCTGCCATGATTAGGACGGCCGTCAACGGGAAGACGGCTCTGGCTGAGTGTCGGAACAGTCAGCCGGATTTGATTATGCTGGATTTGGTGCTGCCGGATTGCGACGGATTGAGCCTGTTCAAGGATATTTTCGCCATCGTTCCCGACGCCAAGGTGATAATTCTCTCCTCTCGGATCGATGAATTCACTCTCTCCCGAGTGCTCAAGTTACCGGTGCATGCTGTTGTGGACAAGAATGAGCAACCGGTGGGCATCCTGGGCGATGTGATCAAGGCCGTGTTCGCTGGCCGGCGTTTCATCTCTCCTTCGGTAGAACGACTCCGCTTGTCACTCCGGGCCGATCCCGCTGCTTTCGATAAGATCCTGTCCGATCGCGAACAAGAGATGCTGCGATTGATTGGAGAGGGGTTAACCAACGAGGAGATCGCGGCCCGACTCGCGATTAGCGCCAACACGGCGAGGAATCACCGGGTCAGCATCATGACGAAGCTAAGGATTCACAGTACGCCGCAGCTCGTGCGGTATGCCATCGAAAAGGGCTTCACCCGGATTCCGGATCGACCGCTTGGTTCCGTTCCTTAAGGCGTTGGGAGAGATCGGCTGCCAGTTTCCTGATTTTCTCCAGGGCCTTTGCGGACTGCTCGATTTGACCCGCCCCAGCCGCTGTTTCCAGTTCCTTCGCCGTTCGGCCCATTTCTTCTGCGCTCACAACAGCGGCATGGGAACATATTCGATGTGCCTGTGCCGCGATGTCCTCCTTCTTGCCCGTCCGTACGGCCTGTTCGAGTGCGTCGATCTCGCCATCCAGGGCGGTGAGATATAGGCGGACGGCTTCGGCCATGCCACCGGGTGCGCTGCGCGCGACGAGTTCAAGAGTTGAGAAATTGAGAGCAGCTCCGGGTTCCGTACCGGAAGATCGTCGTGCCAGCACGGCGTGGACTGTGGCGCTAACGAGGTCGTCGCTCACCGGCTTGAGGAGAAACGCGTCCATCCCCGACGCCAGGCAGCGTTGGGCCGCCTCCCGGCTGTCACTGGCGCTGACTCCGATAAGCACCACCTCGCGGCCGGAGGGCGAGGAGCGGATGAAACGGGCGATTTCCGTCCCTTTCGTTCCTGGCAGCTTCAGGTCAAGGAATATGAGTTCGAAGGCATGCTGCGCCAGAACGGCCGCGGCTTCGCTGGCGTTGAAGACGCATTCGACCTCATAGCCAAGTCGGCGGACGACAGCAGCGAGCGCAACCTGGTTGAAATGTTGATCCTCGATTATGAGCGCCCGACGTTGTCCGGGCTCCGGCAGAACCGCGGCCGGCAGGGTGGGGGCAGGCTTTTGTGCTATCCCCACCGGAAGTTTTAGAAAAAAGATCGCGCCCTTCCCCTGTTCGCTCTCGATTCCGACGCCTCCACCCATCAGGTTGGCCAAAATACGACAGGTCGCCAGCCCGATGCCAGACCCGGTCACTTTCGTCGCCCGCGCCCGGCTGCCGCGGACGAACTTCTGAAAAATCACCTCCTGCTCCTCGGGAGGGACCCCGGGGCCGCCGTCTGCCACCTCGATGAGCAGGTTCAGTTTATCTTCGCCGGATTCGGTTCCTGACACTGTGATTTCGATTGCCGTTCCGGGGGCGTATTTGACGGCGTTGCCGACGAAGTTGTTGAGAACGGTCCGGATCTTCGCTTCGTCGCCATTGAAGGAGTCAGGAAAGCTGGCCGGTATCCTGACACTGAGCTTGCCGCCTTGCCTGGTGACCTGGTCCAGAAATGTCGCCCGCACCGATTCGATCAGGGTCGTCAGCGAAAAGGGATGCTGGTCGACCGTGACATAGCCGTACTCTAGCTTGGAAAAATTAAGCACGTCGTTAAACACACGGACCAAGCTCGCACTGCACTCCTTGAGGGATCGCAAATGTTCGTTCGAATTCCATTCAGGGTTCTGCTGGGTCACCAGATCGATCATCCCGACGATGCCATTGAGCGGATTGCGAATCTCGTGGCTGATGTTTTCGAGAAACTCCGACTTGGCTGTGTTGGAAAGAAGCAACTCCTGCGTGCGCTCGCCGACGAGACGGTTGAGCCGCTCTGCCTGGCGCTGGAGCTGCCGCAGCCGCCACCGGACACCGGCATACAAGACGAGCGCTGCGCCAAGCACCAGTCCGACCATGGTTGGAGCGGTGCGGTACCATGGCGCTTCAAGGACGAAGGAATAGCGGACGATTGGGCCACGGCGCCCGAAACGATCAATGGCTCGAGCCATGAAGACGTAGGATCCCGCAGACAGGCCCGTAAATTCCCGCTCAGGGAGGTTCTTCGGCTGCGACCATTCGGTCTCCACACCTTCGAGTTTGGTCTCATAAAAGATCGTTTCCCCCCTCACAGCGCCGGCGGCCGGGAAAATGAAGCGAAGCTCGTTCACGCCGGGCGAAAACCGAGCGCCGTGTTCTAGCGCAGAAACCGGCTCTCGATTCGCGGTGATCCGTATTTTATGCAACCCCAGGCTGGGTGTTTGTTGGGAGCCGATCCGCGATTTCCCGAATTCGTGCCGCAGCATCCCGTAGGCCCCGGCGATCCAAAGGGTCTCGCCGCCATTGTCATTGGTCAGGCTCAGGTTGGTGGACGATCCGATATGGTCTAGACCGGGAATGTCGATCGGCGCCCAATCCATACCCTTGCCGTCGGGCTTGTGTTGGACCCGGATTACGGCGGCCGGGCCGTTCGTCCCAAGTCCCCTGTTTTGCACCAGCCAAAACCCGTGATCCGAATGCTCCAACGAAGCTGCGGCGACTCCTCTAAAGTATTCGAAACCGGCAAGTGGCGCAAATTGTTCACTCGCGTCAGAATAAGTCAGGATGTTGTCTCCGGCAAAGGCGACAATCGTTCCGGAGAGCGAAGTGAGTCGTGACTGTTTGGATGAAGACGTCGCCGGGCCGAGTGAATAGCGGCGTCCAAGCCGAAGGTTGGGCCGCCCATCCTCTTTGCTCCAAAGCAATCGGGAAACGTTGCCTGTTTCAGTCGAAACCCAGAGGGCCGATCCATCATCTTCCTCGACCACTGAGACAGGAATGCTGTCCAACTCACGATAAAGTTCGCGAGTGCTCGCCCCGGAGGCTAGCGGCTGCATAAGGCGACAGGTGGCGTTGTCAAAAAAAACCAGACCTTGCGGAAGCGCCTGTGCCTTCGTGAGCAGCGGAACCTGGTTAGGTGTCTCGTACACCAATAGCGTGTTTTCATTGGATATGCGCCAGAGGCCGCCAGTGGCAGCCACCCAGATCTCATTCCCGATACTTGTCCCATCCCACACTTCTGGCAGGGTCCATTCGATTTTCTGAAGGGGTGGAACCACTGAGGGTCTTCCGTCCTGGAGCGTGTAAAGACTGCGAGTTGTGAGGAATACCGGACGATTTTCATGAAGAAATGCCTTTTGAATTCCGTCACCCAGCCCTGTCCGGTGATCGAATAGAGACTCGGTCAAGGTATTACGCAGACAAGCGATGCCGGTGGCCAAGCCGATCCAGAGGTTTTCTTCAGTGTCGGCCCAAATACTTGAGGCGGTATCGCTTAACAGTCCGCTGTTCCCGTCGACGATCCGCAGGAGGGCTCCGTCTTCAGCCAGGAGAATGACCCCGCTGCTGAAAGTCGCGATTGCAGCCGTAGTCCGGTCAATCCGGGTTGCGTGGGTTGCCCGCGCATCCGCCAGGATGTTGGAAACGTCGTCCAGACGAATCCATTCATTCTCTGTGCGCCGCCACACTCCTCGCTGAAATACGGCGAATTCGTTTCCGATTCCCAACGTGAAGTATCCTATTAGCGGATTATCGTGAACAGGCAGTAAATTCTGAGACAGGAACAGATTGGGCCCCGTTTCTTCCATTCGCAGGAGCCCGGTTCCCTGGCGATAGATGAACAGGTCGCCATCCGAAGAGAAGGCGTAGAGTCGTGCCGGCGCCGGCAAATCCCAGCTTCGGAATCGACTGCCATCCCAATGCAGAACCCTGGAACGGGATACAAAAATAGCACCATCGGCAGTCGGATGCACATGGTGTATTTCGAGCAAGTCAGGGACGCCCTCTTGCTTTAATTGAGGCAGGAGGGAAACGAACAGCCATTGGTTTCTGGCGTCCCTTTCAAGGTATCCGATTGCCCCATCCGCCCCCACCCAAATCCGTTCCGGCGCAGTTCCCGCTGCAAGCGCAAGTACCCGCTTGGCTCCTGGGACCGGAATTTGCTGCCAACTCGCGCCATCAAACATCGACAGGCAGCTTGATGCCACAAAAAGTGCGCCTTCCTTGCTGCGGACAAATGCATACGGTTCGCCTGCAATGAAAGCAGGCGATGGATTAAACAATTTAACCACCGCCAAGCCCGGCGGCGTTGCCTGCCGCGCCATGGCAGCGACAGCAACGACGGCAAGAATAAGGATGACTCGCACCCGCGTTGTAGAAAACAAAGCCATTGGCGTCTTCAACCTGATCAGAAATGGCGACGGGGACGAGACATTTGCCTGGAATGCAGGTAGTATTTTTAAACTAGTCGGTGGGGTTGCCCACCCCCTGCACCACGTTTTGCGTACGGCTTCCCCTGACAAGCCGATCGCTACCGACTCAAAGACTTTATGTCTGCATTGCCCCTGAGACCGCGCCAAATCGCCCTGAAACTATGGCGCACCCTGGGGTTATGCCATCACACGCCGTGTCGGGATCGGACGAGCCAATAATTTCACCAAAGAACAATAAAATAAGCCCCACCACAATGTCACAAATTGATCATCACCAAGCAACCGGGCAAAGGAGTCCGGCTTTCTTTTCACGTTTTGAACGCACGTGCCGGCAAGCCCTGGCGCTGGCTGTTTTCGCCGCGGGAGCCGGTCTGGCCAGCGCGCAGGCGCCCAGTGAGCAGTTGCCCGTCTACCAAAAGCCCGCCCCCGAGTTTGATGGCATCCTGCGGGTCTTCGGCGCCGGGCTCAAGGGCCTGGTGAAAATGTGGGAGGAGGACTACCTGAAGTATAACCCGAACCTCAAGATCGCGGACAACCCCGGCGGCAGTGACGCCGCGATTGGCGTGTTGCAGCATGGCATTGCCGAGATTGCCGTTTTTGGCCGGGAACTGGAGCTGAACGACTACCTGGGGTTCTGCGAGAATCGGGCCTATTACCCCACCGAGATCACGATAGCCAGCGGCGGATATGACGTCTCCGGCTCGAGCTGGGCACTGATGATTTTTGTGAACAAGGAGAATCCGCTGAACCAGCTGACCATGAAGCAACTCGACGGGATCTTCGGCGCGGAGCGCACCGGTGGCTATAACAGGATGGAGTTTCGGACCGAGGTTGCGCGCAGCGCGCAGGAGAACATCCGCACATGGGGGCAGCTAGGCCTGACGGGGGAGTGGGCGGACAAAAAGATCCAGACCTACGGTTACGCTGCCGGTGGCATGAACCACTTTTTCGAGCTCGAAGTCTTCAAGGGAGGCGACAAGTGGAATGAGAATTACCGGCAGTGCGTGGAAAACGGAACCAGAATCCTGACCCCGGGCAACGAGTCGGCGGGCGTGCTGGCCATGCTGGCGTACCTCGAGAAGGACAAGTATGCCATCGGCTGGGCGGGCATGCCGCAGTGGAAGCAGGTGCCGCAGATCACGGGCATCAAGATTCTGAAGCTGGCGAGGAACGAAGGCGGGCCGTATGTGTATCCGAGCAAGGCGACGCTGACCGACCGGAGCTATCCCCTGACCCGCAGCGTGTACATCTATCTGGACAAGGAGCCGGGCCGTCCGCTCTCGCCCAAGGTGAAGGATTTCGTGGAATACGTGCTCAGCGCGCAAGGGCAGGAGATCGTCCGCAAGCACGGGGTCTATTTCCCTCTGCCGGCCGCCGTGGTCATGGAGCAACGGGCGAAGCTCAATTAAGGGCCGCCGAATGAACAACAGGGGATTCCCGTCGGTCATTCGACTGCAGCCGCTCACGGCGGGGCCCGGATGGGCTAGGTTATCCGATAGCCGTATTATTGCCGGCTACGAAAGCCAGGCCTGTTCATATAATTACAATGTTTAATTCCTCATTCAAAATGAAGTCCACTAATCATCTGTTTGCCAACAGGCGTCGGCCTGCCCCGTCAAGACCATTGCCAGCTTTGCTTGCTGTGATGGGATTGTTGATTCTTTCGCCTTCCGTGTCGCCCGCGCAGGGCTCGGCCAAGGAGAGCGAGGCCATAGCAATCCAGAAAGGCCGGGTAGGTCGTGTTCACGATCGTGGCAACGCCGTCCATTACACAAAGCGATGGAACCTGGACGATCTGCCGTCGTACAAACCCGAGCAGACCATCATCGGCACAGTCCGGGTCTATGGGCTGAATTATTTAACGGATGGCAAACTGGGCAAATATTGGGACGAGGGGTTCCGCCAGTACCATCCCGGATCAAGGATTGAATATTACACGCCGACTGCACTGGTGGCGATTCCCGGGCTGTATTTTGGCCTGGCTGATATCGGCGCCAGTCGAAAAATCACCTTTGATGAACTCCTGGCGTTCCAGCGGATCTTTAGCTACCACCCGACCGAGATTACCTTCGTCACCGGCTCCTACAATGTGCCCGGTTGGGCTCCCACGGTCGGCATCTTCGTGAACACGCGCAATCCGATCACGCAACTCTCCTTCCCGCAGCTGGATGGCATCTATGGCGCCGAGCGCATGGGCGGCTTTGAGGGCACCACGTGGCAGACGGAAAATGCGCGCGGTCCGGAAAAGAATATCCGCACGTGGGGACAGTTGGGTCTGACCGGAGAGTGGGCCAATCAGCCGATCAATGTTTACGGCCGGCCCTTGAAATACCATCAGCAAGCCCGCATTGAACACCGCGTGTTCAAGGGCGGCGCGAAGTGGAATGAAAGGCTCCGCGAGTATGCGCATGATGTCCTGCCTGATGGATCGCAGGCGCAGTCCACTCGCGCGATGCTGTCCGACCTGAGCACCGATCCCTATGGCATCGCCTTCGCCGATCTGGTGGCCGCCAGCGGGAGCGCTGGGCTGAAAACGCTCGCGATTGCCTCGAAGGAAGGCGGGCCCTACGTCCAGCCAACGCTGGAGACTTCCCGCGACCGGACTTATCCGCTTCACGGCGAGTCCTACATGTATATCAACCGCAAGCCCGGACAGCCGGTGGATCCGAAAGTCAAGGAGTTCCTCCACTATATCCTGAGTCGCGAAGGACAAAACGAGGTTCAGCGCGACGGGAAGTTTCTTCCGCTAATCGGCAGTATGGTGCAGGAACAGCGAAAAAAATTGGAGTAAACATCAGCTCCCCCGGCCATGGGCGCCAGTATCACGATTCCCCCGCTGAGGGGGCTGCGGACTGGGCTTGTGCCGGATAGCATTGACGATCCCGGCGGAAACAGTATTCGCACAACATAGGAAACACAGAAGGATTATGAGATCCAATCAGAAGCGCCAGTTTCTCCCGTCGGTGATCGGCCTTGCCTCCTTTCTGCTCGGGGCAGGACTGGTGCCGGCCCAGGAGCCTCCTGTCCGCAATCCGCTGGTTGAGCAGGCGGCGCGTGCCGTATCCGTCACCAGCAAGGGCAAGAAAGTCTACTACGACTACAAGTTCGATCTGAGCGCTCTGCCCCGTTATGTTCCCGGAAAGCAAGTCTCCGGGCATATCCGGATGTGGGGCCTGAACTACATCACCGACTCCAATCTCGCCCAGTATTGGGAGGACGGCTTCAAAAAATTCCATCCCCGCGTTACCTTTGAATACCAGACTCCCACCGCGCTTGTGGCGATTCCCGGTTTGATTGCCGGCGTGGCGGACATCGGGGCCAACACCAAGACGTGGCTCTGGCAACGCCGCGAATGGGAAGGCATCTTCGGCTACGAGTTGAAACAGATCCGCATGGTCACTGGCTCGTTTAATGTGGCGGGCTGGGCCAACGCCCTCGGTTTTTTCGTCCACAAATCTAATCCCCTGTCCAAGATTACACCCCGGCAGGTCGACGGCATTTTCGGCGCTGAGCGCGATGGCGGCTGGGTGAGGGGCCAGTGGAACACCGAAGTTGCGCGCGGTCCGGACAAAAACATCCGCACTTGGGGGCAGATGGGACTCACTGGCGAATGGGCAGACAAAACCATCCACACCTACGGGGTTAATCTGCGCTATCACCAGTCGGTCGGCTTTTCCGACAAATACCTTGGCGGCAGCGACAAGTGGAACGAAGAGCTGCGCATGTATGCAAATATCGCCCGACCGGACGGCACCCTGGCCATCGGCGCGGGTTTGCTGATGCAGGATCTGTCCCATGATCCCTAAGGCATCGCCTACAGCGGCATTCAGAACCTCAATCCCAACATCAAACTGCTCCTACTCTCCAAGGATGAGAATGGCCCCTTCGTGGAACTCAACATGGAGAACGTGTTCACCCGCGAATACCCGTATGCCAGCGAGGAGTACCTAAACGTCAACCACGTGCCCGGCACCAAACTCGACCCTAAGATCCTGGAATATGTCCGTTACGTCCTGAGTCGCGAGGGGCAGGAGGATGTGGCCCGGGACGGCAAGTTTATTCCCCTAACGGCCCAGGGTGTCCGCGAAGGGCTGGCGGCTTTGGAGGCGGAGCCAAAACGCACGCCTAAGGCGAGCCGCAGCAAGGATACCAAGGCCCATTACTCGAATCGCTTCGAATTGAGCGGCATTCCAGCATATACGCCGAAACAACAGGTGTCCGGACTAATCCGCGTCTGGGGGTTCAACCAGCTCGCCGACGGCAACCTGGCGCAGAACTGGGAAAAGGGATTCCGCAAATACCATCCGAAGGCGACTTTTGAATGGACCCTTCCATCCCAGTATGCGGCGTCGACGGGAATGATCACCGGCAAGGCGGATGTGGGCGCCGGAGCCTATTGGCGCTTCAGCGAATATCTGGCGTATCAGCGGCTCTTCAATGCCGATGCCCTGCCTATTGCGATGGCGACCGGCTCCTACGATCGTACTGGATGGGCGAATGCCTTGGGTGTTTTCGTGCACAAGGACAATCCGATCAACGGTCTCACCCTCGCGCAGCTCGACGGAATTTTCGGTGCGCCTCGTTCGGGCGGCTGGGTGGGCACCGCGTGGTATCCGGAATTCGCCCGCGGTCCCGAGGGCAACATTCGCACTTGGGGGCAGCTCGGGCTCACCGGCGAATGGGCCAACCAGCCAATCATCGCTTTCGGGCCGGATTTGCGTTCGGAGTCGAGCATTGCCTTTTCCGACAATGTCATCAAGGGCAGCGACAAGTGGAATGAGCGGCTGCGCTATTTCACCCACGAAGCATTCCGGCACAGTCGCTATGGTATTGCCTTCGGCAGCAAACAGGAAGCCGGGCCTGAAGCCAAATGCGTAGCCCTGGCAGTCAAAACCGGTTCACATTACGTGCCCTTCACCATAGAAAATGTCCAGAACCGCAGCTACCCGCTGATTCAGACGACCTATTGGTTTGTCGGCCGCAAGCCCGGCGAGTCGATCGACCCAAAGCTGAAGGAATTTCTTACCTACGCCCTCAGCCGCGAAGGCCAGCAAGCGATCGTCGATGACGGGAAATTCCTGCCGCTGACCGACACCATGGTATATGAAGCATTGAAAACCCTACAATGAAAATGCCCTGCGCAATCGTCACAGTAAACCACCTGGCGGCCCGCCTGACTCGGCGCCGGGTCCGACCGGCCTTGGCTCTGCTGGCTGCAGCCATTCTGGCCGCAGGCTGCACCCGCCAAGACACGGGAAACGCGATAGCCAAGACGGACCCCTCTGAGAAAGTATTGGGGTTGCCCGATTACAGGCCGGAGCAAAAGGTCGCGGGGATCCTGCGAGCTTGGGGCGACAATAACATGGGCACCCTGATGAAGCTGTGGCAGGAGGGATTCCAGAAATACCACCCCGAAATCCGGTATGCGGATGTTCTAAAGGGGAACAATTCGGCGATGTTCGGCCTGCAGGAATGGGTTGCCGATATGGCGGTGGTGGGCCGGCAGATTTATCCGAATCAGCTATTCGGCACCCTCCGCCGCTCGATGATCTATCCGGTGGAAGTGACTGTGGCGACCACGAGCTTCGACACGCCGCGCAAGGCACCGGCCCTGGTGATATTCGTGCACAAGGACAATCCGCTCGCCAAGCTGACGATGAAGCAACTCGACGGCATCTTCGGCGTGCAGCGCACCGGTGGCTGGCATTGGTTGACATGGCATCCCGAGGAGGCACGTGGTCCGGAGGGCAACATTCGCACTTGGGGACAGCTCGGACTGACGGGAGATTGGGCGAATAAGCCCATCCACCCTTACGGGTCGCCATCCCGTGGCGCCGGAGCCATCACCTTCTTCCAGACCCGGGTTTTGGGCGGTTCCGATCTGTGGACCGACGACTACCGCGAATACGTCGATCCGCGGGAGATGCTGGAGGTTTTGGCCAAGGATCCCCTGGGCATCGCCTACGCTGGCATGTGCTACCGCAACTCACAGGTGAAGCCGCTGGCCTTGGCGAAGCAGGATGGGGGACCCTACGTGGAGCCCACCCGGGCCACGGTTGCCGACCAGACCTATCCTTTGGCCCGCCACGCCTACATTTATTTTACGGTCGACCAGCCAAACGGCGATCCCGCCGATCCTCGGATTGATCCCAAGGTTAAGGAATTCCTGCGTTACATCCTAAGCCGCCAGGGGCAGCAGGACGTCGTGCGCGAGGGCGACTACTTGCCGCTGACAGAGGACGTCGTGCGCGCACAATTGGCGAAGCTGCAGTAAAGGCGCTCCACGGCTTGAGACAAAACCTCCCGACAAATTAAGACGATCCCCATGAATGCGGTCACGTTTTCACCTTCCCAAACCACGGCCAATCGACTTGGCGCCTCAAAGAGGCGAATCGGCCCTGTCGTCCGACTGGCACTGCTCGCTGGCTGTACGGCCATCTTTGCGGCAAATTTTGCGCGGGCACAAAGTTCCGACCCCGGTACGGCGCAGCCCAGGAGCATCCACTCCAAGCTCTACAAGACAACGTATCACCCGTGGGATCTGAGTGCGCTGCCCTCCTACCAGCCTGAGGAGGAAACACAGGGGGTGATCCGTTTTCACGGCAGCCAGACCGCGACCAACCTCCTGACCCTATTTGAGGAGAGGTTCCGCAAGGCCTACCGGCAGCACCATCACAACATCCGTTTCCGGAATAATTTTCTCTCTTCGCCGGTGACGTTCAGCGGACTATGCGCCGGCACCGCCGACGTGGGGCAGGTCGGCCACAAGGCCTGGCCGATGGATATCCGGGCCTTCCGGGAGTACTTCGGCTATGATCCACTGGAGATCATCATCGCGAGCGGCACTTATGATATCGGGGGCTCCACCCCCAGTCCGGCTTTTTTCGTGAACAAGAATAATCCGATTTCCAGGCTCACCCTGGCGCAGTTGGATGGAATTTTCGGCAGCCAGCGCACCGGCGGCTGGAGGGGAGGAGTGGACTGGGACAAGTCGCTGGCGCGTGGACCGGAGAAAAACATCCGCACATGGGGCCAGTTGGGACTGACCGGGGAATGGGCGGATAAGCCGATCCGTCTCTACGGACTCGATCTTACGCTTTCGCAGTGGTCGCTCCTAGTTCAGGAATTCGTATTCCAGGGAGGCGATAAATGGAATTCAGCGCTAAAGGAAATCCCACGCGGAGGAGCGGTGAACGATGCGGCGAGCGCCGACGACACTATTGTCGCCGAGGTGGCGAAAGATCCTTACGGAATAGGCTTTATCATCATGAGGGCTGTCCAAAAAAATCCCGGGGTCAAGGCGCTGGCCCTGGCCAGAGGGCCAGAGGGACCTTATGTCCTGCCAACCAAGGAAACGTTTCAAAATCAGACCTACCCGCTGCTCAATTACCTGTATGTCTACCTCAACCGCCCGCCGGGAAAGCCTCTGGCGCCGCGTTTGAAGGAATTCCTCAAATTTATTCTTAGTCGGGAGGGCCAGGAATGCGTCGCGGAGGACGCCCAATATCTCCCACTGACCGCGGAATTGGCACGCGAACAACTGGCCAAACTGGAGTGAGCGTCGTGCGGTCTCTGGTCGGACAATCTAAAAGAGAGAAAATCGTTTTTTATGACAAATGATATAAACAAGTCAGCATCGTCAAACGGCACCCCTCCCTCCGGGAACCCGGGAAGCTCTTCCGGGGGGGGAGGAGTGGAGAAGGAGACGATCCGACAGATCGTGATCCGGATCGTGCCATTTTTGATGGTCTGTTATTTCTTCGCCTTCATCAGCCGCGTAAACGCCGGGGTGGCCGCATTGCAGATGAACAAGGATCTCGGCTTGTCTCCGGCCGCATTTGGCTTGGGAGCCAGCCTGTTCTTCGTTTCATACACGGCGTTCGGCATTCCCTGCAATATGGCAATGGTCAGGTTTGGCGCGCGGCTTTGGCTCACCCTGACGATCATTGCCTTGAGCCTGACCAGCCTTGCGATGGCCTTTATCACAGGGCCCAATTCCTTTTATGTGGCGCGTTTCCTCCTGGGCGTTGCCGAGGCGGGCTTCTTCCCGGGCGCCATTCTCTACCTGACCTATTGGTTTCCCCGCTCCTATCGGGCGCGCATTATCGCCATCTTCATGGCGGCGATCCCGGTTTCGAGTTTGTTGGGTTCGCCGGTTTCCGCAGCCCTGCTTGGATTGGAAGGCCTATGGGGGCTCCACGGCTGGCAGTGGATGTTCATCCTGGAGGGATTGCCCATCGTATTACTCGGGGTACTCGCCTTTTATATCCTTCCGGACAACCCGACGCAGGCAAAATGGCTTCGCCCCGAACAAGTTTCCTGGCTGACGGGATGTCTGGCGGAGGAGCGGGCCAAGGTCCACAAGGTCAGTCACATCCCGGTTTGGAAGGTGCTCATCAACGGACCGGTTCTCATTCTCTCCATCGCTTACGCCGCGTCGTCTGCAGTGAGCAATTCACTTTCCCTGTGGCAACCCCAGATCATCAAATCATTTGGCCTGTCGGACATGCAAACCGGTGTGCTGAATGCAATACCCTTTGGGTTGGGGCTCGGATCCATGCTGCTATGGGGTCGGTTTTCGGACAAGACCGGCGAGCGGTTGCTGAGCACGTCGCTGCCTCTCTTGCTTTGTGCGCTAGCTCTCGGCCTGACGCTGGTGACCGATTCCCTCGTCCTTACGATGGTCATTCTCTGTGTCGCGTTGGTCGGCATCTATGCCATCAAGGGACCCTTCTGGGCCTTGGCGGCCGATTTGATGTCATCCGAAGTGGCGCCGACCGGCATCGCGGCAATCAATACGCTGGCGCATGTGGCCACCTTTGGCGCGATTTATCTCCTCGGCATTATCAAATCATCCACGGGCAGCTTCCCGGTGGCCTTGCTCCCCCTCGTGTTGCTCAACGTGGTGGGCGGAGTCGGATTGCTTATAGTGGCGCATAATAAAAAGAAAGGGGCGGACGCCGGGAACCCGGCGAAGTCCTGAAAGGCAAGTCACGTTACTGAATAATACAAAATCCGGAAAATTTCTCATGAACAAACCGACTTTATTCTTTGCTGCCGCCCTTTTGGGCACGGCGTTCGCCCTCAGCGGCTGTGGTGACACCTCCAAGGCCGGGTCGGCCAGGAACGTGATCAAGGTGCGCATG